>NZ_JBSHMV010000001.1:0-1197172 GCF_053645695.1 Brevundimonas sp. NPDC055311 | reverse complement strand
AAGATCGAGAACACCCTGGCCTTCATGTTCGAGACGCGCATGCCCATCCGCACCACGCTATGGGCCGAGCAGACGCCGCTGATGCAGCTCGACTACGACGACTGCTGGACCGGCTTTCAGAAAGGCCGCACGGCGTGAGGGGGAAATCGATCATCGTGGCGGCGGGGCTTTCGGCTCTGCTGGCGCTGGCCGGATGCGCGCCGTCCGCCGAGAAGGCGACCGATCAGTCCGCCGAGGTCGCGGCCTGCGCCGCTCGGGGCGGAGAGATGCGTCCCGTGGGACGGCTGCAGAGCGTCCAGTGCGTCATTCGCTACGCCGATGCGGGGAAGCCCTGCACCGACGGCGCCCAGTGTCAGGGCGACTGCCTGGCGTCCGCTGACGCCCGCCCTGCGGTCGGCGCGGCCGCGAGCGGCTTCTGCGCCGCAGACAGCAATCGTTTCGGCTGTCGCACCGTGATCGAGCACAGTCAGGCCAAGCCGACGCTCTGCATCGACTGACGTCATGAAAAGGGCCCCGTCGCGATCACGACGGGGCCCTTGTTCTGTGCGAGGTCTGTTTAGGACTTCGGCGGGGTGTTCGAGGTGGTCATGCCGCCGTCCAGGTTGCCGGCCTCGGCCTTGATGGCGTCAGCCTTCTCGTCGGCCTTCTTCTGCACGGCGTCGGCCTGGGCGTTGAGGGCGTCGGCCTGTGCGTCGGTCGGGGCGACGTCGGCCTGGTTCTCAAGCTGCGTGGCGGTGACGTCGGCTTCCGCTTCCACGGCGTCGGCGCGAGCGTCCGCTTCCTTCTCGGCCGGGTTCTGGCAGGCGGCCAGGCCGGTCATGGCGGCGACGGAAACAGCGGCGAGAACGAGTTTGCGCATGGTTGTGCTCCAGATGGTTGAGCCTTGGAAACTCGCGGGCTCACAATCGGTTCACGCCTCTGTGATCACGTTTTTCAGCCTGCTTCGGCGAAGGCCACGCGCGCCGCGCCCAAAAGGGCGGCGTGTTCATGCAGGATCACCTTGGTGGGGATGGCGGCCATATAGTCCTGAAAACGTCCCTTGCGCTCGAACCGTCGGCGGAAGGGGCTGGCCTGGATGAAGGGCAGGATGCGCGGGACGATGCCGCCGGCGATATAGACCCCGCCGCGCGCGCCGGTGGTCAGGGCGATGTCTCCAGCCACGGCGCCCAGCATGGCGCAGAAGCGGGCCAGGGTGGCGCCGCAGGGACTGTTCGGATCGTCCAGCGCCTGGGTCGTGATCTGGGCGGGGTCGTCGATATGGCTCTCGCGGCCGTCGATCTCGGCCAGGGCGCGATGCAGGTTCAGCAGGCCCGGTCCGCAGATCAATCGTTCGATGGACACGCGGTCGTAGCGGCGGCGCAGGATGCGGAGCACCTCGTCCTCGACCTCGTCGCCGGGAGCGAAACAGGCGTGGCCGCCTTCGCTGGGCAGGGCCATCTCGCGCCCGCGGGCGTCGCGCGCCAGGGCGGACATGCCGAAGCCCGTGCCGGGACCCAGCACGGCGATGGCGGCGTGAGGATCGCCTTCGGTCGGCCCGCCCAGGGGCGCCAGCTGGTCAGCCGGCACGATCGGCGCGCCCCAGGCCAGGGCCTCGAAATCGTTAATCAGCCGGGCGGGATTGAGACCCAGCGACTGGAGCTCCTTCTCCGACAGACGCCAGGGCGAGTTGGTCAGGTCGATGGCGCCGTCCGTGACCGGCCCGGCCACGGCGATGACCCCGCCTGCGGGCTTGATCGCGCAGTCGTCGAGGTAGGCCTGCACCCCCTGGAGAAAGGTCGGATAGGTCTCGGCCGGGAAGCTGTCGAAATGCTCGAGCCGAGGATGGCCGTCGACCATGCGGGCCAGGGCGAAGCGGGCGTTGGTTCCGCCGACGTCGCCTACCAATAGGGTCGCGTCCCTCATGCTTTCTCCTTCGCGGGTTCTCCTGGTGGGTTCAGGCGTCCACGGCGCGATCGACCAGGTTCGGATCGGGCGGGCCGTCGTCATGGCCGTTGGCGCCGACGGGCGAGGCGAAGCAGACGCTGGCGCCTTCCTCCGCCGTCGACACCGTCTGACGGAAGGCGCCGAACAGTTCACGACCATAACCCCAGGACGAGCCTTCGGCATGGGCGCGCGAGCGCTTCGCCGCCGGGCGTGCGTCCAGATCCTCGATCCCCACCGTGGTCAGCACTCCCGCTTCGGGGTCCAGCCGGATCACGTCGCCGTCGCGCACGTAGGCCAGGGGGCCGCCGGCCAGGGCTTCGGGGCTGACATGGATGGCGGCGGGCGTCTTGCCGCTGGCGCCCGACATGCGGCCGTCGGTGACGAAGGCGACCTTGAAGCCCTTGTCCTGCAGCACAGACAGAGCCGGCGACAGGCTGTGCAGTTCCGGCATGCCGTTGGCCTTGGGTCCCTGGAAGCGCAGCACCAGCACCACGTCGCGGTTCAGCCTGCCGTCCTTGAAGGCCTGCAAGGCGTCTTCCTGGGTCTCGAACACGGCGGCGGGGGCCTCGACGATGCGGTTCTCGGGCTTGACCGCCGAGACCTTGATCACCGCCCGTCCCAGATCGCCCTGCACCAGCCGCAGGCCCCCCTCGCGGTCGAACGGGTCGGAGGCGGGGCGCAGGATGGTCAGGTCCAGACTCTCCTTCACCGTGTCGCGCCAGACCAGTTCGCCGTCTTCCAGCCGAGGCTCCTTGAAGTACGGCTCGAGCCCCTGACCCATGATGGTGGTCACGTCGGGATGCAGGTTCCCGGCCTCGACCAGTTCGCGGGTGACGAAGGCCACGCCGCCCGCCGCCTGGAAGGCGTTCACGTCGGCTGAACCGTTGGGATAGACCCGCGCCAGCAACGGCGTCACCGACGACAGCTGGTCCATGTCGGTCCAGTCGATCAGCACCCCCGCAGCCCGCGCCATGGCGACCAGATGGATGGCGTGGTTGGTCGAGCCGCCGGTCGCCAGCAGGGCGACGATCATGTTGACGATGGTCTTCTCCGACACGACGTCGGCCATGCGGCCGCGCCCCTCGCGCGCCAGTTCGATCGCCCGCTTGGTCGCCGCCGCCGTCAGGGCGTCGCGCAGCCCCGTGTCGGGATGCACGAAGGCGGTCGAGGGCATGTGCAGCCCGGCGACCTCCATCATCATCTGGTTGGAGTTGGCCGTGCCGTAGAAGGTGCAGGTGCCGGGCGAATGATAGGAGGCGATCTCGCTCTTCAGGAGTTCGGCGCGGTCGATCAGGCCTTGGGCGTATTCGGCGCGGACGCGAGCCTTCTCGGCGTTGGGAAGGCCCGAGGGCATCGGCCCGGCCGGGGCGAAGACCACCGGCAGATGGCCGAAGGCCAGGGCGCCCATGAACAGCCCCGGCACGATCTTGTCGCACACGCCCAGCATCAGGGCGGCGTCGAACGCATCGTGGGTCAGGGCCACCCCCGTCGACATGGCGATGACGTCGCGGCTGAACAGGCTCAGCTCCATGCCGGGCCGCCCTTGCGTGACGCCGTCGCACATGGCCGGGGTTCCGCCCGCCACCTGGGCCGTGGCGCCGACCTCGCGCGCGGCCTGACGGATAACCTCCGGAAAGCGCTCGAACGGCTGATGCGCCGACAGCATGTCGTTATAGGCGGTGACGACGCCGAGGTTGGGCTGGGCGCCGGTCATGGCCGTCAGCTTGTCGGCCACGGTCTGACCCGCAAAGGCGTGGGCCCAGTTGGCGCAGGACAGCTTGCCCCGCCCCGGCCCCGATCCCGTCGTCGCGTCCATGCGGCGCAGATAGTCGGCGCGGGTCTTGCGGCTGCGTTCGACGATGCGGGCGGTGACCTCAGCCACCACAGGATTGAGCGCCATCACTCGGCCTCCGTCCAGAACACTTCAAGGGGGGCGTTCGCCGCGATCAGGGCGGCGATGGGGTTTACGGCGGGATCGCTCGCCGCCTCGCGCTCGTATACCGCGCGCTTGCCGGCTCCGGTCAGGGCCAGCACCAGGCGCCGGGCTGAGACCAGCCAGGGCAGGTTGAGCGTCAGCCGCTCCTGCGGCGGCGCCGCGCCGTCACGCCCGGAGGGCACGCCGTAGACGGCGGGCTTCAGGCCCGGCGTCAGCAGGGTCGTCAGCGTCGGACTGCCGGGGAACATGGAGCAGATGTGTCCGTCCTCCCCCATGCCCAGTAGAACGGCGTCCAGCGGGCGGCCCTCGGCGGCCAGCGCCTGAGAGGCGATTGCGGCGGCGCGATCCACTGTCACGGCGGGGCTGTAGAGGGGCGTGAAGCGCGCCGCGGCGGCCCGGCCGGTCAACAGGTTGCGCTTCAGCAAGGCTGCATTCGAGTCAGGCGAGGTTTCGGGCACATAGCGCTCGTCAACCAGGGTCGCCGTAACCCCGGCCCAGTCGAGGTCGGCCTCAGACAACCGCGCGTAGATGGGCGAGGGCGTCGATCCGCCCGATCCGGCGAACAGGGCGCGTCCGCCTGCAGCCAGGGCGTCCGCCAACGCCTCGGCCAGCGCGTTCGCTGCAGCTTCGGCCCAGACGTCGCGGGTGGTAAAGGTCTGGCTCTTAATCATCGCGTGTTCCACTTCCGGCCCGTGCGCGACAGCAGCAGGTCGGCCGCCTCCGGCCCCCAGGTCCCGGCGTCATAGTCCAGCGGCCGGCACTCGCGGCAGGCCCAGGCGTCGGCCACCTCATCGATCCATTTCCAGGCCTGTTCCGCCTCGTCTCGGCGCACGAACAGGGTGGAGTCGCCGTGCAGGGCGTCCAACAGCAACCGTTCATAGGCGATGCGGCGGCGCGGCGGCGCGGCGTCCTTGCCGTCCTGCCCCCACGACAGACTCATCTGGATCGGTTGAAGCTGCATCCTCTGCTCCAGCCCCGGCTTCTTGTTCATGACCGACAGGGAGATGTCCTCATCGGGCTGAAGCTCGATGACCAGGCGGTTGTCATAGATGGCCCCGCGCTCGCCGTGGCCGAAGATGGAGTGGGGCACCGGCTTGAACTGGATGACGATCTCGGTGCGCTTCTCTGGAAGCCGCTTGCCGGTGCGCATGAAGAAGGGCACCCCCGCCCAGCGCCAGTTGTCGATATCGGCCCGGATGGCGACGAAGGTCTCCGTGTCCGACGGCTGGCCGCGCTCGGTCTCATAGCTGTCGACGGTGCGGCCCTCGACCGCGCCTTCCACATACTGGCCGCGCACGGTGACGCGTTCGGCGTCCTCGGCGGTGACGGGGCGCAGGGAGCGCAGCACCTTCACCTTTTCGTTGCGCACCGAATCCGGGTCCAGGTCGCTGGGCGGCTCCATCGCCACGAGGCACAGCAGCTGCAGCATATGGTTCTGCACCATGTCCCGCAGCGCGCCGTATTCGTCGTAATAGGGCCAGCGGTCGCCGACGCCGACCGTCTCACCGACCGTGATCTGCACATGGTCGATGGTCAGATTGTTCCACAGCGGTTCGAAGATGGCGTTGCCGAAGCGCAGGGCGATCAGGTTCTGCACCGTCTCCTTGCCCAGGTAGTGGTCGATGCGGAACACCTGCCGCTCATCGAAGGCGTGGGCCACGGCGTCGTCGATTTCGAGGAAGCTCTCCAGGTCTCGGCCGACCGGCTTCTCCAGCACGATGCGATCGTTTTTCTCGGCCAGGCCGGCCGCCTTCATGGCTGTGACGATGCGGCCGTAGAGAGAGGGCGACACCGCCAGGAAGGAGACGGTGTCCCCTTCGCCGGACCGGGCCTTCAACGCGCGCAGGCTCTCGGCGTCGGTGGCGTCCACCGCCAGGTAATCGAGCCGGGCGGCCAGGCGCGCCCAGCTGGCCTCGTCCCAGGCGTCGTCGGCCTCGGCGCGGGGCTGCACCGCCTGGCGCACCTTGGCGATGTAGTCCTCGGCCGTCTCCTGAGATCGGGCGGCGCCGATGATCTTGAGCCCCTGGGGCAGAAGGCCGTCATGATCCAGGAAGTAGAGCGACGGCAGAAGCATCCGCATGGCGAGGTCGCCGCCGCCGCCGAACAGGATCAAAGCCGCCATCTAGGGCCTCCCTCGCAGAAGATCGGCCCGCCAAGCGAGACCGTAGTCAGCCAGAGTGATTGGCTGGTTCCGCCCGCCGGGCCAAGACATCCAGCACGTCCTGAAACACCATGTGACGGGCGTGCAGAAGCACCAGCAGGTGATAGATCAAATCCGCCGCCTCACTGGCGAGTTCCGTATTATCTCCCGCCGCCCCGGCCAGGGCCGTTTCGACCCCCTCTTCGCCGACCTTCTGCGCGGCGCGTTTGGGGCCTTGCGCGATCAGGCGCGCGGTCCAGCTGTCGTTGGGATCGGCCTGGGCGCGGACATGGATGGTGCGCTCGAGCCGGCCGACGCGGCCGAGCCCCGGCGCGTCCTCCTCGCCGAAGCAGCTGATGCGGTTCAGGTGGCAGGCATTCCCGACCGGGCGCACCTTCACCACCACGGCGTCGCCGTCGCAGTCGGGCGTCACCGAGACGACGTTGAGGAAATCGCCCGACGTTTCGCCCTTGCGCCACCGCCCCCCGCGCGAGCGCGAGAAGAAGGTGGCCTGGCCGCTGTCCAGCGTCTCGCGCAGCGCCGCTTCGTCCATATAGGCCAGCGTCAGCACCTGCAGGGTGTCGGCGTCCTGCACCACGGCTGGGATCAGGCCGTTTCCTTTGGCGAAGTCGATGGATTGAAGGTCGAGCATCATTCTAATCCGCTCATCCCGGCGGACGCCGGGATCCAGTAAGAGCCACGCAACGCGGCGTTGGAGATCATGTGCTTGAAAGCCTGCAGGTCTGCGTTTGAGGCCAAAGCACTGGATCCCGGCGTCCGCCGGGATGAGCGGGAGGGGAGGGCCAGTTCATATCCTCACCTCCACGCCCTGCTGATCCAGATAACGTTTCAACTCCGGCACTGTGATCGCGCCTGAGTGAAACACGCTGGCCGCCAACGCGCCCGACACATCCGCCTCCACGAACACGTCGCGGAAATGCTCGACCGCGCCTGCCCCGCCCGAGGCGACCAGCGGAATGGTCAGCCGCCGCCGCGCTTCGGCCAACTGGTCCAGGTCATAGCCGCGCCGCACCCCGTCCTGATCGATGCAGTTCAGCACGATTTCGCCGGCGCCCAGCCCCTGCGCCTCGACGATCCACTCCATCGTCAGCCGCCCCGCGCCGCGCCGGGCGTCCGGATCGCCGGTGTATTTGTGCACCCGCCATTCGCCGTCCTGAAAGGCGCTGTCGACGCCGACGACGACGCACTGACGCCCCAGCCGCGCGGCCATCTCGCCGATCAGTTCGGGTCGCTCGAGGGCGGGCGAGTTGATCGACACCTTGTCCGCGCCGTGATCGAGGCAGCGCGCCGCCTGCTCCACCGTGCGGATGCCGCCCGCCACGCAGAAGGGAATATCCAGCAGCCGGGCGATGTCCTGCACCCAGCCGTAATCCAGCGTCCGCCCCTCGGGGCTGGCCGTGATGTCATAGAAGACAAGTTCGTCGGCCCCCTGATCGCGATAGCGCGCGGCCAGTTCAGCGGCGTCGCCCATGTCGACGTGCCCCTCGAACCGCACGCCCTTGACCACGCGACCGTCCTTGACGTCGAGGCAGGGGATGATGCGTCTCGCCGTCATGGGGCGATGGCTTTCAGCGCCTCGGCCACGGTGAAGCGGCCGGTATAGAGGGCGCGGCCGGTAATGGCACCGGCGCAGCCGATCGCCTTGGCGGCGGTCAGGTCGTCCAGATCCGCCACCCCGCCCGAGGCCTGGATCTCCAGCTCAGGCCGACGGCGGATGGCTTCGGAGAGCAGCTCTTGATTCAGGCCGGTCAGGGCGCCGTCGCGACCGACGTCCGTGATCAGGATATGGCGCAGCATCCCGACCGGATAGCGCTCCAGCACGCTCCACAGATCTACGCCCGACGACTGGGTCCAGCCCTTCAGGGCGGGCACGGGCAGGCCGTCCTCGTAGCGGACGTCCAGGGCCAAGGCGATGGCGTCGGGGCCGAACTGCTCCAGCCATTTCAGCACCTGATCCGTATCGGTGACGGCCAGCGAGCCGATGACGACGCGGCTGATCCCGGCCCCCAGCAGGTGCTCGATATCCTTTTCCGAGCGGACGCCGCCGCCCGACTGGACCTTGATGTCCACGGCCTGGGCCATGTCGCCGATCAGCGCATACTGACGCGCCTCGCCCGCCTGCGCCCCGTCCAGGTCGATGACGTGGATCCACTCGGCCCCCTCGGCGGTGAAGGCAGCCAGCCGGTTGGCGGGATGGGAATCATAGCGGGTCACGTGATTGAAATCGCCGTGCAGCAGGCGAACCGCATGGCCGTCGATCAGGTCAATGGCGGGGTAGATGATCATATTTCTGCTCTCTCTGCCGTCATTCTCCGGCAAGCCGCGAAGCGGCGCTGACCGGGGAACCCAGCGGCGCCCGTCAGGGCGAAAACACTACGCGCCAGCTTCGCGACGAAGATCGCCTTCGGCGCCGCTGGGTCCCCCGATCTCCGCTTCGCTTCGTCGGAGGATGACGAAAGAAAGGGGGTCACGCGGTCAGCTCCAGGAAGTTCTTCAGAATACGCGCGCCGAGCGCGGCTGAGCGTTCCGGGTGGAACTGGCAGCCCCAGCGGTTGGCGCTGTTGACCATCGCGGGCACGGCGACGCCGTAGTCGGCGGCGGCGAGGGTCGCCGGGCCGTCGGGACAGACGAAGCCGTGGACGAAATAGGCCCAGTCGCCGAACTGGACGCCGTCCAGCAGCGGGTCGTCGCGACGGATCGTCAGACGGCTCCACCCCATGTGTGGCGAGGGGCGCGAGGGGGCGGGCAAGATGGCCTCGACCCGGCCGGGGATCAGACCCAGCAGGTCGGCCCCGCCATCTTCCGCACTCGTCTCGAACAACAACTGCTGGCCCAGACACACGCCCAATAAGGGACGCGAAAACCGACGCAACGGCTCGATCAGGTCCAGCGTCTTTAGCCGCTGCATAGCGTAACCGGCGGCGCCGACGCCGGGCAGGATGATCCGCTCGGCCTCAGCCACATCGGCCGGGTCGTCGGTGATCCGCACCCGGGCGCCCAGCCGCTCCAGCGCGAACCGCACCGAAGCGACATTGCCCGAGCCGTAACCGATCAGAGTGACGTTCACAGCACCCCCTTGGTGCTGGGCACGGCGTCGCCTTCGACGCGGATGGCCTGACGCAGGGCGCGGCCCAGCGCCTTGAACACGGCCTCGGTCTTGTGGTGGTCGTCGTCACCGGTGACGCGGACGTGGACCGCCGCGCCCAGATTCTCGGCCAGCGACCGCACGACGTGCGCCGTCAGGTCGGTGCGGTAATCGCCCAGCATCGGCGTCGCGAACGTCCCCTCGAACACCGGATAGGGCCGCCCCGACAGGTCGATGGAGACCGACGCCTCGGCCTCGTCCATCGGCAGGACGAAGCCGTAGCGGCCGATGCCGCGCCGATCGCCCAGCGCCTGTTTCAACGCTTGGCCCAGAGCAATGGCGCAATCCTCGATCGTATGGTGCGGGTCGATGTGCAGGTCGCCTTCGCACGACAGGCGGATCGAGAAGCCGCCGTGCGCCGCCACCTGTTCGATCATGTGGTCGAAGAAGCCGACGCCGGTTTCAATCTTCACCGGCCCGGCGCTGTCCAGATCGACGGCGCAGACGATGCGCGTCTCCTTGGTGTCGCGGATGGCCTGACCGATGCGATTGCGGCGCGCGCCGGGGCTGGCGGCGCCCAGGGCGGTCAGCAGGCGGTCGTTGACTTCGGGCGTCAGCGAGACGGGCAGGCGTAGCCGCTCGCTCGCCGGATCGGCGCTTAAGCCATAGCGGCGCAGGGCCTCGACCGCGCCTGCCGGATCAGAGGGCTTGGCGATGATCACCGGCCCCACCCCGGCCTCCAGCGCCATGATGCGCGACAGGGCCTCGGCGACGCGGGCGCGCTCGCGGCGCACGCCGCTGATGCGTTCGGCCGTCTCCATCATCCGCGACGGGTCCAGCGCCTGCATCGCCAGCCGCACCGAGGCTTCGGGCAGGGCGTAGGGCTCCAACACTGCGGCCAGCCGCGCCAGCGTTTCCTCTTGCGCGACCGCCGCCCCGACCCGCGCCCCGGCCAGCCCATAGGCCAGCGACAGGCTGCGCAAGACGATCAGATTGGCGTGATCCTTCACCACGGCAGCGGCCGAGGGGGCGTCGGCGAACTCGACCAGCCCCTCGTCCACGACCAGCAGGGCGGGGGCGACGCGCGCGGCCATCTCGGCCACGGCCTCGGGCGAGCCGAGGGCGCGGATGATCACGGCGGCGGTGTCGGCGCCGTCGGCCGGGCGGGCGTAAAGGGCGGCCAGTTGCGTATAGGGCTCGGCGTCGGGCGCCTGCACCTTCTGCCGGTCGCGCGCGGCCAGGCGCCAGACCAGTTCCAGCCCGTGCGTCAGTCCACGCGTCGGCAGCACCTGATCGGCGCCGACGCCGTAAAGGGCGGCCATGCGGGCGGCCAGAGCGGCAGGCTCGACCGGATAGCACTCCAGGCCGTCGCCACCCGACACCAGCGGCGGATAGGGGGCGGGAAGCGTCATGACCTTTCTCCCGCGCCACACTGTCCTTCTCCCCTTGTGGGAGAAGGTGGCCTGCGGAGCAGGTCGGATGAGGGGTGCGTATCCACAGGCAAGAGGGCTGAGGGCGAAGCCAGCACGCCCCTCATCCGAGCGCCTCCGGCGCCCACCTTCTCCCACAAGGGAAGAAGGAAGAGATCGTTGGTCATCCCGCGCTCCTCAGATCGGCGGCTCTGGCGTGGGCCTCCAGCCCCTCCAGCCGAGCCAGTGCGGCGGCGACGGGGGCCAGTGCGGCGGCGCCCTGTTCGCTGACGGTCTGCACCGACATGGTGGTCATGAAGCTGGCGGTGGTCACGCCGCCCAGCGTCCGCGCCGCGCCGTCGGTCGGCAGGACGTGACTCGGCCCGGCGGCGTAGTCGCCCAGCGTTTCCGCCGCCCAGCGCCCGACGAAGACCGCGCCCGCCGCGCTGATCCGCTCGACCAGCTTCTCGGCTTCTTCTGTCTGGATCGACAGGTGTTCTGGGCCATAGAGGTTCGCCACTTCGCACGCCTCGACCATGTCGCACACGCGGATGGCGCGGGCCTCGGCCAAAGACGCGCGCGCGATGGCGGCGCGGGGCAGGCTTTCGACCTGACGCTCGACCTCGGCGATGATCTCGCTCAGGGCCGTGCCGCTGTTGGACACGAGGATAACCTGGGCGTCCGCGTCATGCTCGGCCTGACTGAGCAGGTCGGCGGCGGCGATCTCGAAATCGGCGTCGCGGTCGGCGATGACCAGCAGCTCGGACGGCCCCGCAGGCAGGTCGCAGGCCGGGCCGCCGGGCAGGGACGAGGCGTAGCGCTTGGCCTCGGCCACATAGGCGTTGCCGGGTCCGAACAGCTTGTCGACGGGCGCGATGACGCCGTCTTCCAGCTCGACGCCGAAGGTCAGGGCGGCGATGGCCTGCGCCCCGCCCAGCAGCCACAGTTCGTCCAGCCCCGCCTCGGCGGCGGCGGCGATCATGGCCGGGTGGACCGAGCCGTCCTTCGACGGCGGCGTCACGGCGACGCGCCGCCCGACCCCGGCCACGCCCGCCGGTATGGCCAGCATCAGCAGCGACGAGAACAGCGGCGCCGTCCCGCCCGGCGCATAAAGCCCGGCCGAGCCGATGGGCCTCCAGACCAGTTTCGACTTCACGCCCGGCGTCGTCTCGATGAAGGGCGTGTCCTCGGGCCGGGTCGCCTGATGGAAGACGCGCACATTGTCGGCGGCGACGCGCAGGGCGCGGGCGGCGGCGGGGGGCAGGTCGCGGCGGGCCTTCGCGGCGGCCGCCTCGGTGATCTCGATGCGGCGCGGCGCGGCGCCGTCCAGACGCGTCGCCCAGTCGGTCACGGCCTCGCCGCCCCGCGCCTGCACGTCGTCGAAGATTTCGCGCACCACGCTGGTGACGAAGCCCTCGGTGCGGCGCTGCGGGCGGGCCAGGGCGGCTTTGCGTCCGGCGGCGTCGAGTTGGTTCCAGTCGATACGCTTCATCACATCATCTT
This sequence comes from Brevundimonas sp. NPDC055311, assembly GCF_053645695.1. Lineage (NCBI taxonomy): Bacteria > Pseudomonadati > Pseudomonadota > Alphaproteobacteria > Caulobacterales > Caulobacteraceae > Brevundimonas > Brevundimonas sp. NPDC055311. The sequence goes on along the minus strand of NZ_JBSHMV010000001.1, from coordinate 1,185,155 downwards.
CTCGATGGGCAGGACCAGTATGGCCGACGCCCCTTCGGCCTTCAGTTTCTCCAGCGTCTCCCAGAAGACCGCCTCCTGACACACGGCGTGGACGGCCACGGCGTCGTCGCGGCCCGACAGGGGCATGACGGTGGGCGAGCCTGCGCCGGGCAGAAGAGCCGTGATCCGGTCCAACGCCGTGCGCGGCGCGTTCAACATCACGTATTTGGCCCCTTGCGAGGACACCACGCCCGCCATCCGCTCGACGATGGAGTCCAGCAGGTGTTGAAGCCCGGCCTCGGGCGGCGTCGGCGCCTTGATCAGCACCGCCTGACTGTCCAGCACCGTCTCGCGCGCGCTCAGGCCGTTGGCCTCCAGCGTCGCTCCGGTCGAGACCAGATCGCAGATGGCGGCGGCCAGCTTCAGGCGGGGGGCCACCTCGACCGCGCCGCGCATGGTGACGATGTCCGCGTCGACGCCCGCCTCATCCAGAAAGCGACGCAGGATCTTGGGGTAGGAGGTCGCGATCCTTAAGCCCTGCAACGACGACGGCCCGGCATAGTCCAGCCCCGGCGGCGTCGCGATCTTCAGCGTGCAGCGCCCGAAGCCCAGCGGCATGACGACCTCTGCGTTCGGCCCGCCGTTCTTCACCTCTTCCAGCACATTCTCGCCGACGATGCCCAGATCACAGACCCCGTCCGCCACGAAGGTCGGAATGTCGTCGTCGCGCACCCGCAACAGGTCGATCGGATAGTTCTCGATCCGGTACAGCAGGTCGTTGTTGCCCTTGACCACGCGCAGGCCCGCATCGCGGACCAGATCGAGGCTGCGTTCGGCCAGACGGCCGGATTTCTGGACGGCGATGCGCAGCCGCCCCTGAACCGTGCTCATGATGTCAACTCAGGCTTTCAGTCTGTCCAGCACCAGCCGATAGCCCTGGTGCGGCATGTCCTTCAGGGAGCGCGCGACACGCACGACGGTGGTCGGGCTGGCCGGGGCCTGGGCGGCGATCTCACGATAGGTCCTGTCCCCGGCGTCCAGCATCCGCGCCACCTGCCACCGCTCGGTCATGGCGCGCAGCTCGGCCGGGGTGCACAGATCGGCCAGAAACGCGTCTGCCTCCTCCCGCGTTTTCAGCGAGAGCAGGGCGTCCAGCAGGGCAGTCCTGGCGGCGTCGGTGCTCATGGTGTGTTCCATTATGCTGTAACAATGGAACGGTCAAGGGCCCTTCGTCATGTCTGGCTCGGCGCGGCAATGTGGGCGGAGAAGCTTGGCGGTGGCCATGCAGGGCGGGCGTCCCGGGAGGCGATGGGCTATGGATGCGGGATTCTCGGGATAGCGGGGTGGATCATGCTGGGTGTTCGGTTCGGCCCTACGGGCATGTTGTTCGATGATCGCCGGCCCGCTGCTGTCGTGCTGGGCTTCATCGACGCTGTGTTGCGCGGCGTCGGCCAGGTCATGCTCCAGAACAGCACCTATGCGGGCCTGCTGTTTCTGGCCGGCGTCTTCTACAATTCCACGCTGTTCGGCGCCGGTGTCCTGGTCGGGGCGACGACGAGCACGGCGATCGCCTGGATTTTCGGGGCTGACCCCGCGCGGCTGCGCGCTGGCCTGTTTGGCTTTAATTGAGCCCTGGTCGCTGTCGGCCTGCTTTACTTTTTGCAGCCTGGGGCGCTGACATGGGTCTGCGTGGTTTTCGCGGCCGCCTGTTCCAGCGTCCTGATGGCGGCCATGCTCAATCTGTTCAGCCAGTGGAAGATGCCGGTGCTGACAGCGCCCTTTGTCTTCACCACCCTGTGCGTCTTTCTGGCGACGGCGCGTTTCGGACGATTGCAGTCCACGGACATGTTGCCGACGGCTGGCTTGCCGCACGCGGTGACGGTTGAAGGCGTGGTGAATGGATCGACGTTGATCGAGGGCCTCTTGAGCGGCGTCGCCCAGGTCTTCTTTCAGGCCAGTCCGGTCACCGGCGGTCTGTTTGTCGTCGGCCTGTTGATCAGTTCGCGCCCCGCGGCTGCGGCGGCGCTGGGCGGTTCGCTGATCGGCCTGCTGGCGGCCTGGGGGATGGGGGCGGCCGAGCCGGCCATTCGTTCGGGCGCCTTTGGCTTCAATAGCGTTCTGACGGCTATCGCCTTGGCGAGCGTCTTCCTCCGTCCCGGCGTTTTCTCCCTGGTCTATGCCGGCCTGGCGACCATAGCCGCAGCGGTGGTCTTCGCTGCCGTGTCTGCGGCCCTGGAACCCATCGGCATGCCGGCCATGACGCTGCCGTTCGTTCTGGTCGTCTGGGTTTTCGTGATGGCGGCGTCCCTGTTTCCTCGCGTCGGCGTGGTGGAGACAGGCTGACGCGAACAACTCCCGGCCCTTGGCTGCCCTCGCCGTCTGCCGGCGATCGGGAAAAGGCGCATCTCGCCACTCGCCACTCGCCACTCGCCGCCCTATCTGTCCGCCATGAGCAAGGTTCTGATCATCGGCGCGGGACACGCGGGGGGCTCGGCGGCGGCGCTGCTGAGGCAGTATGGGTTCGAGGGCGAGATCGTCCTAGCGGGGCAGGAGAGCGCGCCGCCCTATCAGCGGCCGCCCCTGTCCAAGGCCTGGCTGAAGGGGGAGGCGGGTCTGGAGGACCTGCTGCTGCGCCCCGAGAGCTTCTACGCCGAGCAAAACATCGCCCTGCGCACCGGCGTCACGGCGACCGCCATCGACGCAGGCGTGAAAACCGTGACCTTCGCCGACGGCGCGGTCGAGACCTATGACGTGCTGATCCTGGCAACCGGCTCGACGGCGCGCAAGCTGGCCATCCCCGGCGCGGATCGGCCCGACCTGCTGGAGCTTCGCACCCTGGAGGACGCCGAGCGGCTGAAGGCGGTTCTCGCCCCCGGCAAGCGGTTGGCGGTGGTCGGCGGCGGCTATGTGGGTCTGGAGGCGGCGGCCTCGGCCCGTGCGCTGGGCGCCGAGGCGGTGGTGATCGAGCGCATGGACCGGGTGCTGGCCCGCGTGGCGTCGCAGCCCCTGTCGACCTTCTTTACCGAACTGCACAAAAAGCACGGCGTCGAGATCCTGACCGGCGTCGAGGTCGCTGGGTTCGAGGATGCGGGCGTGCGTCTGGCGGACGGCGAACTGATCGCGGCGGACGCGGTTCTGGTCGGCGTCGGCGCCTTCGCCTGCGAGGCTCTGGCGCGAACGGCGGGGTTGGCCTGCGACAATGGCGTGGTCGTCGATGCGGTGGCCCGCACCAATGACCCGAACATCTACGCGATCGGCGATGTGACGCGGCGGCCCATCCCGATCCACGGCGGCGTCATGCATCGGCTGGAGAGCGTGCCCAACGCCCTGGAGCAGGCCAAGCAGGCGGCCTCAGCCATCGTCGGCCGCGCAGCCCCGGCGCCGGAAGTGCCGTGGTTCTGGTCCGACCAGTACGACGTCAAGCTGCAGATCGCGGGCGTGCCCTTCGACGCCGACCGCCAGTTGGTGCGCGGCGATCCGGCCGGCGGCGCCTTCTCCGTCTTCCACCTCAGCGGCGAACGCATCGTCTGCGTCGAGGCGGTGAACGCCCCGGCCGACTTCATGGGCGGGCGACTGCTGATCGGGAAGGGGACGCCGGTCGACGACGCCCTGCTGGGCGATCCCTCGACGTCGATCAAGGCGGTGGCCAAGGGGTAGGTGTGACTTCTGTGTGACACCTGACCCGCAAGTGCGATTTAGTCGCAGGAGTCAGATTGTCGCACCTTGAAATGGTGCTAATGCGAGCCGGTCTCAATCACTGACCGGTTCCTCCCCATGTCCGACACTCGCTCCGCCGCCCTCAAGGCGCTCCTGTTTGCGTCCAGCGCCGCCGGGATGCTGTGCGCGGCGCCGGCGATGGCTGCGGTCGCCGACGAGGCCGCGCCCGCCGACGGCGTGGTCAGTCAGGACGCCACCAATCTGGGCACGGTGGACGTGAACGGCCATCGCGTGAAGCGCGAGCCGAAGGACCCGCAGTTCGTCACGCCTCTGGTCGATACGCCGCGTACCGTGACGGTGATCCCGCAACAGATCATCGAACAGACCGCCGCCACCTCCTTGCAGGATATTCTGCGCACCTCGCCGGGCATCACCTTCGGCGCGGGCGAGGGCGGTCAGCCCTTGGCGGACCGGCCCTTCATCCGGGGACAGGCTTCGGGCAACAACATCTTCGTCGACGGCATCCGCGACACGGGCGGCCAGCAGCGCGAGGTTTTCAACCTGGAGCAGGTCGAGGTCATCAAGGGCGCCGATTCCGTCTATTCGGGCCGGGGTTCGGGCGGCGGCAGCATCAATCTGGGCTCCAAGTCGCCGCGTTTGACCAACTTCGTCCATGGCTCGGCCGGCGTCGGCACGGACGATTATCTGCGCGGCACGGTGGACGCCAACTGGCAGGTCGGTCCGACCGCCGCCATGCGTCTGAACGTCATGGCCTCGCAGGGCGACGTGCCGGGCCGCAACGGGGCCGATTTCGACAAGTGGGGCGTCGGCGCCTCGATCGCCGCGGGCCTGGGCACGCCGACGACAGTCACCGCCAGCTACTACCACCTCGACAGCAATCAGACGCCTGACTACGGCATCCCGCTCTACACCAAGCTGGGCGGTGCGGCGGCGCCGCGCCCGGACGCCTCGGGCGTGCTGGACGTGCCCTACGACAGCTTCTACGGCCTGAAGGCGCGCGACTATCTGAACAATACGGTCGACAGCCTGACGCTGGAGGTCGAGCACCGCTTCAACGACAACCTGGCCCTGCGCAATGTCACCCGCTACTCGCAGACGCTGAACGACTATGTCGTCACCAACCCCGGCGACGGCGGCGCGGCCGAGCAGATCAACGGCGTCTGGTGGATGAAGCGGGGTCTGAAGTCGCGCTGGAACCCGGCCGAGACCCTGGCCAACGTCACCGACCTGCACGGCTCCTTCCTGACCGGCGCGATCAAGCATGACTTCGACGTCGGCCTGGAGCTGTCGCGCGAGAAGAACCGTAACGCCTCCTATAATGTCACCACCCTGACCGGCACGGCCTGCCCGGCGCCGCTGACGGGACTGGACTGCACCCAGGTCTATGCGCCGAACCCGAACGACCCGTGGACGGGTACGATCACGCGCGGGCCGGAGACCTATTCGGACACAGATGCCCTGGGGCTTTACGCCTTTGATTCCGTCAGCCTGGGCGAGCGGTGGAAGCTGAACCTGGGCCTGCGCTACGACCGCTATGACGTCGAGGGCACGGAACTGCCGCGCGGCGCCACGGCGCCCATCATGCGCGAGGCGGACTGGGACTTCGTCAACTATCAGCTGGGTGTGGTCTACAAGCCGACGGCGAACAGCAGCGTCTACGCTTCCTTCTCGACCGCTTCGACGCCGCCCACGATCTCGGCGGGCGATCAGAACGGCGTCGGCGGCGTGGGCAGCGGCAACCTGGCCAGCACCGTGCTGGATCCGGAGCAGACCGAGAGCTTCGAAATCGGCGCCAAGGCCAATCTGTTCGATGACCGGCTGGCGCTCAGCGGCGCCCTGTTCCACCTGACGCGCAAGGACGCCGCCATCGAAGTGGCGCCGGGCCTGTTCGAACAGGCGGGCGAGACCAGGGTCCAGGGCGTGGAGTTGGGCGTGTCGGGCAACATCACCGACAAGTGGCAGGTCTTCGGCGGCTACACCTGGATGGACTCCGAACTGGTGCGCGGCGCCTACAGCAGCGTCAACCTGGGCGACCCGCTGGCCAATACGCCCGAGCACAGCGCCAGCCTGTTCACCACCTATCGCGTCCTGCCCAAGCTGAGCCTGGGCGGCGGCGTCTATTACGTCTCCAAGTCCTGGGGCGGCAACCAGGGCGGGGCCGGCGGCGGCGGCAACCGCGTCTATGCGCCGGAATACACCCGCGTCGACCTGTTCGCCTCCTACGACATCAACGACCGCGCCTCGCTGCAGCTGAACGTCCAGAACGCCGGGGATGAGGAGTACATCATCCGCACCAACGGGGTGCATCACGCCGATGTCGCCCCGGCGCGCCAGGCGATCCTGACGCTGAACGTCCGCTACTAAGAGGTCGCGTTTCGCGCCATCATGTCGGCCCCGTCGTTCGTTCGAGCGGCGGGGCCGATGCGTTTCCAGACGGTGAGAGAGCCATGCTGCTGCACATCCCCGAAGTCTTCACCAAGGCCGAGGTGAAGGCCCTGCGCCAGACCTTGGACGCCGGCCCCTGGGCCGACGGCAACATGACCTCGGGCCATCAGTCGGCGAGCGCCAAGCGCAATCAGCAACTGCCCGAGGACAGCGCCCAGGCGCGCGAGGTGTCGGCCCTGGTGGTGCAGGCGCTGAACGCCAATCCGATGTTCGTCTCGGCCGCCTTGCCGCACACGATCTTTCCGCCCCTGTTCAACCGCTATGAGGGCGGCGGCGAGTTCGGCACCCACGTCGACAACGCCATCCGCCAGCGCGACGGCCATCGCATCCGCAGCGACCTGTCGGCCACCCTCTTCCTGTCCGAACCCGAGGACTATGACGGCGGCGAGCTGATCATCGAGGAGATGTACGGCGCCCAGTCGATCAAGCTGCCGGCGGGCGATCTGGTCCTCTATCCGTCCAAGAGCCTGCACCGGGTGACGCCGGTCACCCGCGGCGCGCGCGTCTCCAGCTTCATGTGGCTGCAGAGCCTGATCCGCGACGACGCCGACCGCGAGAACCTGTTCCGCCTCGATGTGGCGATCCAGCGCGTCAATCTGGACAAGGGGCCGAAGGATGTGGCCGTGATCGAGCTGACCGGGGTCTATCACAACCTGCTGCGGCGCTGGTCCGAGGTGTGAAGGGCGAGGTGTGAAGGGCTGGGGCGATCAGGCCGCCTGGGCCGCCTCGCCGCGCGACAGGACCAGGCGGATGGCGTTCAGCAGGGCCTCGGGCTGGATGGGCTTCTGCGCCACCCCGTCCATCCCTGCCGCCAGATAGGCGGTTTCGTCGCGCGGATCGGCGTTGGCCGTCAGCGCCAGGATCGGCAGGGCGGCCGCCGGACCGGGCAGGGCGCGGATCGCGCGCGTCGCCGCCACGCCATCCATCACCGGCATCTTCACGTCCATCAGGATCAGGTCGAACGTCGCCGCCGCCGCGCGCTCGACCGCCTGGCGACCGTTCTCGGCGGTCTCGTGGGTGCAGCCGAACAGCTCCAGCACCTTGCCCGCCACGAAGCGGTTGGCGGCGTTGTCGTCCACCACCAGCACGTGCAGCGTGGCATGGGCGGTGGGGTCGGCGAGGGCTTCGGGATTGCGGAGACCGTCCGCCTCGGCCAGGGGGAGGCGCAGGTCGAAACGGAAGCGCGCCCCGCCCTGCGGCGAGCGCTCGACGGCCAGCTTGCCATCCATGCGCTCGACGATCTGCCGACAGATCGCCAGCCCCAGACCGGCGCCGGCGCCCTGGCGACCCGCCTCGCCGGTGTTGAACGGTTCAAAGATGGCGCGCGCCGCCTCGTCGCTGACGCCGGGGCCGCTGTCGTCCACCGTGGCCGACAGGCGCACCTGGCCGGTCTCCAGCGTCGTGGTCAGCCGCACCGCGACCGAACCCGCTTCGGTGAACTTCAGGGCGTTGCCGATCAGATTGTTCAGCAACTGCTTCAGCCGCATCTCGTCGCCGACGATCCAGCGGGCGGCGGCGAGGTCGTTCTCGACCCGCAGGTCCAGCGCCTTCTCCTCGGCGCGCGGGCTCCACAGGGCGAACAGGTCCGCCGACACCGCCTGCAGGTCCAGCGGGGCGGGCTCCAGCGTCAGCATCCCGGCCTCGGCGCGCGACATGTCCAGCGCGTCGGTCAGCAGGCGCAGCAGGCTGTTTCCCGAATCCAGAATGGTGCGGACGTGGGGGCGCAGAGCCTCCTGCGTCAGTTGCCGCTCCATCAGGGCGGCCACGCCCAGCACCCCGTTCAGGGGCGTGCGGATCTCATGGCTCATCACGGCCAGGAACTCGGACTTGGCCCGGCTGGAGGCGCGGGCTTCGGCCTCGGCGCGGACCAGGTTCTGGGCCAGTTCGGCCATGGCCTCGGCCCGCCGCTTGTGGATCGCCACCCCGGCCTGCAACACGTGCAGGCCCGCCCCCACGCCGACATAACGGCCGCGCGAGACGACGATGAACCCCTTCAGCAGGGCGCCCAGTCCCGCCGCGTCCATCGACTGGAACAGGACGTCAGCCGAGGCGTCGGCCTCCACGATCATGGGAGCGGGGTCCATCAGCGCCGAGACCGGCCGTCGAGCGTAGAGGGCCCGGCCGAACTCGGCCGCCAGCTTCAGGGTGAAGGCGTTGCGCTCGATCAGACCGACGGGCCGGCCGTCGGCGTCGGCCACGGCGATGACCAGGGTCGCGGGCTCGGCCTCGAAACGAGCCAGGGCGTCCGCCCCCGGCGCGTCCGGCGCCATGGGCGCCGAGGCGTCCACGAAGTCTCCGATCCTGGCCATTCCCAGCCGTCCCCTGCGTTCTGCGAGCGCAGGGTTAGGTCAGGCCGCTTAACAGCCGCTTTTCCGTAAATGAATGTTTTGCAAGGTTAATCTGAAAGATCATCCGGTATCTGATGATCAGAGGCGCGCCAGAAGTTCGGCCGCAAAGGTCGACAGGCTGTCGTCGCGCGCGCCCATGACCACCACGCGGTCGCCGGGCTGCGCCGTCTCGACGATGCGGTCGCCGCAGTCGGCGCGGGTCGCCAGGGCCAGCGCCTGACGCCCGGCCGCACGCACGCCCGCGGCGATGTCCTCGCTGCCGACGCTGCGGTCGGTGGTGCCGCCGTAATAGACGGGCTCGGGCATCAGCAGCAGGTCGTCCTGCCGCATCAGCCCGGCGAAACCTGCGATGAATTCCTGCTTCATCAGCTTCAGCGGGCCGAAGCCATGCGGCTGGAACAGGATCAGCAGCCGCCCGTCAAAGGCGTGCAGCGTCTTTAGGGTGGCGGCGATCTTGTCCGGGTTGTGGGCGAAGTCGTCGATGACGGTGACGCCGTTCCGTGTCCCTACCACCTCCAGCCGGCGCCGGATGCCGCTGAACGTCTCCAGGGCCGCGACCGCCTGATCCACCGGCACGCCCAGCGCCTTGACCGCGCCCAGGGCCGCCAGGGCGTTGGCGACATTGTGCGCGCCCGGCACGTTCAGCGTCACCGCCCGCGCCGCCTCGCCGCGCACGCGCAGCTCGAACCTCATGCCGGTCGGCAGGGGCTCAAGGTCGTGCGCCGACAGATCGGCGTCTTCCTCGCCTAGCGCGAAGGTGATCGCCTTGCCGGGCGCCAGGGTCTGCGCCAGCGCCGCCGTCTCGGGGTTGTCGAGATTCAGCACCGCCGTCGTCGCCCAGCCGACGAAGCCGCCGAACAGGTCGCGCAACTCCTCCATCGACTTGTGGTCCAGCGAGATGTTGGAGACGACCGCCACCGTCGGAGCATAGCGGGCGATGGAGCCGTCGCTTTCGTCCACTTCAGCAACGAACAGGTTTGGTCCGCCGATCAGGGCGCTGGCGAACGGCTGGTCGGGCGAGGCGAAGTTCTTCATCACGGCGCCGTTGACCACGGTCGGGGCGCGGCCGGCCTGATCCAGAATCCAGGCGACCATGCCGGTGATGGTGGATTTGCCGCTGGTGCCCGCCACGCCGATCGAGGTCGGAGCCGCGTTGAACAGTTCGCTCAGCAACTGAGGCCGGGTCTTGATGACGGCGCCGACGCGCTTTGCAGATCCAATGTCAGGCACCGTGTCCTCGACGGCCCCGGTCGCGACGACCACCTGATCGGCGCTGACCACGCCCGATCCGTCCTGCGGGTGCAGGGTGACGCCGTGGGCGCGCAGCCAGTCGAACTTCTCTGGCGTGCGGCCTTGATCCAGCGCCCGGTCTGACCCGGCGATACGGGCGCCCGAGGCCTGAACGATCATGGCCAGCGGCATCATGCCGGAACCGCCGACGCCGCAGAAGAAGTAGTCTTTGTTCATCGGCTTGATTTCAATGCGAGAAACCGGGGAATGTCCGGTCTGACTAGCACGCAAGACGCTCAAGGCCACCCCGTCCATGCAGACCAGACCGTTCCGAATCGGCGTCGTCAACGCCAGCTCCCGTCTCGATCCGGCGCGGGGCGAGGCGATCCGGGCCTGGGCGGCGGCGACCTGGCCGGACGGGGAGGTAGAACTGGCGCTGCACCCGGCCCTCCATGAGGTCCACGGTCATTTCGGCGGCGACGACGCCACCCGCGCCCGCGCCTTCGTCGAGACGGCCAACGACCCCGCCATCGACGCCGTCTGGTTCGCGCGCGGCGGCTATGGGGCCTGCCGCATCGCCGAGGCGGTGATTCCCGAACTGACCGCCCATGCCTACGCCAAGCGTTACCTGGGCTATTCCGATGCAGGCAGTTTGCTGGCGGCGCTTTATCGCGCGGGCTTTCCCCATGTCGCGCACGGGCCGATGGCGTCGGACGGATCGCGCCATGACGCTACCGGGCGCCGGGCGGTGAACTGGCTGAGGTCGGGCGATCCGACCTCCCTGGAGCCGTCCCTGCTGACCGACGCCCGACCCGCCGTCGGCTTCAACCTGACCATTCTCAACGAACTGGTCGGGACGGCGATCGAGCCGGACCTGACCGGCCACGTCCTGATGCTGGAAGAGGTGTCCGAGGCTCTCTATCGCGTCGACCGGATGATGTTCCACCTGACCAGCCAGGCTTCGATCCGTCGTGTGGCGGGCATCCGGCTGGGCCGTGTCTCTGACGTCACCGTCAACGATCCCGACTTCGGCCTGACGGCGGAGGAGATCGTGCGTTACTGGTGCGTGCGGTCAGGGATTCCCTATCTGGGCGACGCCGATATCGGCCATGACCGGGATAATAAGGTGGTGCCCTTCGGCGCGCGCGACTGAGCCGCCCTCAACCCCTCAGGATCAAGCCGTCGGGTCGCGCCTCGAAAGCCGACAGCCGGCCCAGGAAGCTCATGCCCAGCAGGGCTGCGGGCATGTCGCGGTCGATCACCAGGGCCTCGACCGAGGTCATCTCCACCCCCGCCACGGATACGGAGGTCAGCAGCACCCGCGCGGCGGGCGTCTGGCCCGAGGCGGTGTTCAGCGTCTGGTTGAAGTCATGCGGCTTCAGCCGCACGCCCAGCCGTTCGGCGTCGGCGCGGCTCAGCGTCACCACGCTGGCGCCGGTGTCGACCAGCATCCGCATGGGCCGCCCTTCGACGGTCGCCTCGGCCCAGTAGTGGCCGTCGGCCGCGCGCGTCACCGACGGCGCCTCCTTCAGGGCCACGGCGGCGTAGGCCTGGGCCGGGCCTTCCCACCACATCAGGGCGCCGACGCAGGCCGAGGCCGACGCCAGGGCGGCGGCGAAGACGACAGCGGAGCGGAGGTCAAAGCGGATCATGTCGCGGACTATGCGGGCTGGCCTCTTCCCATGCGGTGAAGCGACGTGGCGAACGAAAGGTTGACGACGCCCGCCCTTCACTCGCCCAGCAGCCGGGGGTCGATCCGCTTTTTGCGACCCGGCAGGTCGTCCATGACGGCGGCGCGGGCCTCGTCCGTCATCCGGCTCCAGGTCGCGATCTCCTGAAGGGTGCGCAAACAGCCCAGGCACAGGCCGGACGCGCCGTCGACGGTGCAGACCATGATGCAGGGACTGACGATCGGACGCGGGGGGAGGGAGGCGGGAGCAGGGGGCATGGTTCGTGACGATATCGCAACAATGAGTCCGAGAACGGACTATAATTTCTTGACTTTTCGCGCCGGGCGGCTATGTTCATCCTCGACGCGAAACGACTGACAGGGTGAGAGTCCCAAAAAGCACGACGTGTCTTCTTTCATCGTTCAACGAAAGGAGACGCCAAAAATGAACGAAAACAAAGAGCGCAATCTCCAGCACGCCATGCTGTCCTTCGCCCTTTTCGGCGGGATGCTGGTGAACACGAAGCAGATGAACGGCGCCGGCGACCGCGTGGTCAGCCACCCGTCCAACTTTGTGCCCATAACGATCAAACGGCCGCGCGCGTAGTCGCGAGACTGGATGATCCAGCCAGAAGCCCCGGTCAGAACGACCGGGGTTTTTCAATTCCGCCCTTGCCATCGCGCCGCCCCTTGGCCGACACCCGGGCCTCTATTTCAGAAGAGGAAGCGCGGCATGGGTCTGATCGTCGAAGAGCGCAAAGGCGCGGTCATGGTCTGGACGCTGGCCCGGCCCGATCGTCTGAACGCCCTGCCGGACCTTGAGGACGGCGAGGCCTTCGCCGCCGCCTGCGACGCCGTCAACGCCGACCCCTCCATCCGCTGCGTGGTGCTGACCGGCGCCGGGCGGGCCTTTTCGGCGGGCGGCGACCTGAAGGCGATGAAGGATCGCCGCGACCTGTTCGAAGGCTCGGGCGCCGCCATCCGCGAACGCTATCGCCGCGTCGTCCACCGCATCGTGCGCGCCCTCTATGGCTTGGAGGTTCCGCTGGTGACGGCGGTCAACGGACCGGCCATGGGGCTGGGCTGCGACATCGCCGGACTGGGCGACATCCGCATCGCTTCTGACCGCGCCAGCTTCGGCGTCCCTTTCATGAAGCTGGGCATCATTCCCGGCGACGGCGGCTCGTGGCTGCTGCCGCGAAACATCGGCTACGCCCGCGCCGCCGAACTGCTGTTCACCGCCCGTTCGATCGACGCGGCGACGGCCGACCAGTGGGGCCTGGTCAACCGCGTCGTCCCGCATGAGACGCTGATGGAGGAGGCGATGCAGACGGCGGAACAGATCGCCGCCCAGCCGCCCCAGGCTCTGCGCATGGCCAAGAGTCTGCTGCGTCAGGGCCGCGACATGAATTTCGACCAGATGCTGGAACTGTCCGCCGCCATGCAGGCCCTGGCCCACCTGACCGACGACCACATCGAAGGCGTGACGGCGGTGCTGGAGAAGCGCAGCGGTGAGTTTACGGGGAACTGAGCGTCCTTCTCCGCCGGGGCGAGCGGGTGAAGACCGTGTCGCCATAAAAAAGGGCCCCTCGCGAGGCCCTTGCTCCGTCTCCATCCTGACCGCTGTTACGTCCGAGCGGGCGCCTTCATGGCGCGCGCGGCGGGCACGCCGGTGGAGGCGTTGTCGCGCTTGGCGCCGGCGGTTTCGCCCGGCTTCATGAACTTGACCAGGACGCGCTGGCCGATCAGCAGCGGGGCGTCGTCCACGGCGACCACCACCTCGACCACGCGTTCGTCGGTGCGCTGCGAGGGATCGTCCGAGGCCAGCTTGCGGGCGCCGAAGACGGCGGCGCGGCGCAGCACCTTGCCGACATAGACCTTGGACGGGTCGCCTTCGGGGGTGATCTCCACGGCCTGGTCGACGGCGACGTTCGGGATGTCGGCCTCGACGATCTCGGCGCGGGCGATGCGCGGGGCCGCCGGCTCCAGATCGAACATGTTCGACACGTTCAGGGTCGAGGCGCCGGCGCCGGGGTTGGCGTAGCGACGCACGATGCGGCCGTCGGCGGGCGAGCGGATGACGGTCAGTTCGACGTCGTATGCGGCCTGGTCGCGACGGGCGCGGGCGCTCTGCACCGCCGACTGCTGCGAGCCGAGGCGGGCCTGGGCCTGGGCGATGGCGTCGCGGGCCTGGTCCATGCGCTGGGCGGCGACGAAGTTGGTGGCGACCAGCTTCTGCAGGCGGTCGTATTCGCGCTGGGCCGCGGCGATGTCGACGTTGATCAGGCGCAACTGGCTCTCGGCTTCGGCCAGGGTGGCCGAGGCGGTCTGCAGCGCCAGGCGCGGCTCGTCGTCCTCCTGGCGGGCCAGGATCTGACCGGCCTTGACCAGATCGCCTTCCTGCACCAGCACATCGCGGACCACGCCGCCGCGTCGCGCGGCGATCTGGATGATGCCGCCCTCGATGTCGATCTTGCCGTTGGCGATGGCGGAGTAGGGGCTTTCGACCTTCTTCTCGGCCGCCTCGGCCAGTTCGGCCTTCTTGGCGGCCCCGGCCTTCTGCACCATGCCGAAGCCGATGATCAGCACGACCAGCAGCGCCAGGCCGATCCAGAGCCATTTGTTTTTCAGAAATGCGGGCATGGGGGTCCTCAAGGGGATCGGTGTCAGTGCGACGCCAGGATGGCTTCGGGATTGGGGGTGCGGCGCTGATCGTCGATGATCACGCCGTCTTCGATGTGGATGACCCGGTCGGCCCAGGCCTCCAGGCGCGGGTCGTGCGTCACGCAGATGACCGCCGCGCCGTGTTCGGTGGCTGCCCGGCGCAGCAGTCTGATGACCACCTGGCCGTTCTCGCCGTCCAGCGCCGAGGTCGGTTCGTCGGCGAACAGGATCTGCGGGTCCTTGGCCAGGGCGCGGGCGATGGCGACGCGCTGCTTCTCGCCGCCGGACAGGGCGGCCGGGCGCTGGTGCAGGCGATGGCCGAGGCCGACCTCCTCCAGCGCCAGGGCGGCGCGCTTCTTGGCGCGATCGGACGACAGGCCCTGGAACTTCAGCACCGTCGTCACCTGTTGCAGGGCGGTCAGCGACGGGAACAGGTTGAAGCCCTGGAAGATGAAGCCGCAGTGATCCAGGCGGAACTTGTCGATCCTGCCGCCCGACAGCTTCCACAGGTCATCCACGTCCAGGGCGTCGACGCGCCCTTCCTCGGGCCGCAGCAGGCCGGACAGGGCGGCGATCAGCGTCGACTTGCCCGAACCGGACGGCCCCATGACCATGGTCAGGTCGCCGTGGCGCGCGTCGAAATCCACGCCCTTCAGCACCTCGACATAGGACCGGCCGGACTTGAACCGTTTGACCAGACCCTTGGCCTCCAGGGCGAACTCGCCATGCTTGCCGTGAACTTTCGTGTGCCCAAAAGCCATGGTGTTCATCGCAGCAGGTCCGCAGGTTGGCTCTTCTTCAGGATGCCCATCGACAGGAAGCCCGACAGCATGGAGATGCCGATCAGGCCTCCGCCGACCACGAGCAGCAGGCTGAGGGGCATTGAGATGATGACGGCGTTGGACAGGGCGAACAGCGACAGCAGCCAGGTCAGCAGGATGGCTGCGCCGACCCCGACCATGCCGACCCAGAAACTCAGCTCCATGACGATGCGGCGCAGCGAGCCCATGCCGACGCCCAGGGCGCGCAGGGAGGCGAACTCCTTGATGTTGGCCATGATGGCGCCGCGCAGGGTCTGCCAGGTGATGGCCACGCCGATGATGATCCCCAGCACCACGCAACCGCCGATGATGATGACCAGTATGCCTTCTTCGAACATGGCGCCGGCGTTGGCGTCGGCCAGCTGCTGACGGGTCCAGGCCTTCCACTGGCCGTTGCCCATGGCGTTCAGCTGGGCCACCACATGTTCGGCGCGAGCCGGATCCTTGATCCGGAGCATCAGCGGGCCGACGCGCGGCCCTTCGAAGGCCTCGCCCAGCATCCGCAAGGAGTCGCGCGACATGACGATGGTCGGCTGCATCATGTTGGGATAGCCGCGCAGCACCCCGACCACGGTCACGGTCTGGCCGTTGAACAGGGCCTTGTCGCCCAGCTTGACGCCCAGCGGCGTCAGCGCCGTCTCGTCCACCGCCACGGTGAAGGGTTGGCGCAGGGCCTCGACCAATTCCTCGGAATAGTCGCGCGGGATGGTGACCGAGCCGGGCGCCGTGTCGATGATGTTGACCAGGACGCTCTTCTGGCGCGGCGCGCCTTGCTTGGCGCGGTCGGCGGCCGTGGCGGTCGGATCGACGTTCTTGATGTTCTGGAAATTGCCGCCTGACATGTCGAGCGTCTTCACCTCGACCACCTCGGGGTGGTTATAGGCCAGCGGCACGAAGCGGCGCGGCATGCCCATCGGCCCGCTGAACAGGGCCTTGGCGCCGGGCTGCATGATGAAGATGTCGGCGCTCGAGCGCTCGATGGCGGCGGTGAAGCCCTTGCCGATGCCGATGAAGACCCCGGTCATGGCCAGCACGAGCAGGCCCGAAAGGGCCAGCGCCATGACGGCGGCCATATAGCGGCGCCACTCGAAGAGCAGCGTGGATAGCGCGAGCGACATGACGCGTATTCATTCCCCTGACTTGCGCTGTTATCTGACCGCCGCCCCGCCGGAGGCCAAGTTAAATCGGGGTAAGGCTGGCTCGGCCGGATCTATTGCGGGGCTTGAGGGGGCGGGCCTTGCGGGTCTAGTGACGGCGCCACAGCAAGACGGGGCGTGATGTCACGCTCTAGGGAGACGCCCATGTCACTTCGCCGCACCCTTTCCTTCGCCGCCTCTCTGGCCGCCCTCGGCATGGCCGCCGTCGTGGTCAACGCCCCTGCTTCCGCCGCACGCGCGGACGAGGGCATGTGGACCTTCGACAACTTTCCGATCCAGACGGTGAACGACAAGTACGGCACACGCATCGATCAGGCCTGGCTGGATCGCGTGCGCAATGCGGCGGTCCGTCTGCAGGGCTGTTCGGCCTCGTTCGTGTCGGGCGAAGGCCTGATCCTGACCAACCACCACTGCGTCATCTCCTGCGTCCAGGATCTGTCGAGCGCCCAGAACGACTACGTCAAGAACGGCTGGATGCCGGCCACGCGCGAGGAAGAGAAGACCTGCCCCGGCCAGACCGCCGAGGTCCTGACCGACATCACCGACGTGACCGATCGCGTCCTGGGCGCCGGCGCGGGTCTGGAAGGCGCGGCCTTCGTCGCCGCCCGCTCGGCCGAGATCGACGCCATCCAGAAGGAAGCCTGCGGCGACGACCGCAAGCTGACCTGCCAGGTCATCAGCTTCTATCGCGGCGGCAAATACGCCCTCTACAAGTTCCGCAAGTACGAAGACGTGCGTCTGGTCTTCGCGCCCGAGTTCCAGGCGGCCTTCTTCGGCGGCGATCCGGACAATTTCAACTTCCCGCGCTACGCCCTCGATGCCGCCTTCCTGCGCGCCTATGAGGACGGCAAGCCGGTCGTCACGCCCAACCACCTGAAGTGGAACCCGAACGCGCCGGTCGACGGCGAAGTGACCTTCGTGGCGGGCAACCCCGGCTCGACCTCGCGCCTGCTGACCATGAGCCAGCTGGAGCGCCTGCGCGACCAGCAGATTCCGATCACCCTGATCCAGGGCGCAGAGCTGCGCGGCCGCCTGATCGAATATTCGACGATCGGCGAGGAAGAGAAGCGCGTCGCGCTGGATCCCATCTTCGGCCTGGAGAACAGCTTCAAGGTCTACTACGGCCAGCAGGGCGCGCTGACCGATCCGGCCTTCATGGCCAAGAAGCGCCAGGAAGAGGCGGAACTGCGCCAGCGCGTCGCCGCCGATCCGGCTGTGGCCGAACGCATCGGCGACCCGTGGGCCGATCTGGAAAAGGTGCAGGCGACCGCCCGCGACCTCTATCTGCCCTATCGCCAGCTTGAAGCGAACGCCGGCGGCGGTTCGACCCTCTATTCCTACGCCCGCGCCATCGTCCGCGCGTCCAAGGAACGCGCCAAGCCCGTCGCCGAACGCCGCGCCGGATACGCCGACAGCGACATCGCCGCCCTGGGCCGCCGACTGGCCTCGGACGCGCCGATCCCCGTCGGCGTCGAGGAGATCCAGCTGTCGCACTGGATGCTGAAGACCCGCGAATACCTGACGGTCGACAGCGCCGACGTGAAGACCATGCTGGGTGCCGAAAGCCCCGAAGTCATCGCCGCCCGCCTGTCGCAAAGCCGCCTGATCGACCCGGCCTTCCGCGCCGAAGCCCTGGCCATGACGCCGGAACAGCTGGCCGCCTCGGGCGACCCGATGATCGCCTTCGTCCTGGCCAATGACGATGCCGCCCAGGCCGTCCGCACCCAGTGGGACGCGGGCGTCAACGCTCCGACCGCCCGCGCCGCCGAAAAGGTCGCCCAGGCCCGCTTCGCCGTCTATGGCGAGAACCAGTATCCGGACGCCACCTTCTCGCTTCGCCTGTCATACGGCCAGGTGAAGGGCTGGACCTATCGCGGCGTGACCGTTCCGTCCTTCACCCACATGGGCGGCCTGTACGAACGCGCCACCGGCGCCGAGCCGTTCAACGCCGCCGAGCGCTTCCTGGCGGCGCAGGACCGGATCAACAAGGACGTCGTCTATGATTTCGTCTCGACCAACGACATCATCGGCGGCAACTCCGGCTCGCCGGTGATCAACGCCAAGGGTGAAGTGATCGGCGCCGCCTTCGACGGCAACATCCACTCCCTGGGCGGCTCGTTCGGCTACGACGGCGAGCTGAACCGCACGGTGTCGGTCTCGACCGCCGCCGTCACCGAGGCCCTGCGCAACGTCTACGACCAGCCGCGCCTGCTGCGCGAACTGGGCGTGCGCCGCTGAGCCTGGCGGATTGATGTCCGGGATCTGGGGGCGCCTTCGGGCGCCCCCTTTTCTTTGCCCGCAGGCCTATCTCGACTTGCCCTGCTTCTCGATGAGCACAGCCTGTTGCCAGCGGCCGGGAGCCTTGTCCGAGCGATGGATGCAGCCAACCCAGCAGCAGGGCCGCCGCTTGCCTTCGTGCAATTCCTCAACGGCACGCTCGATCCGTTTCTGACGGGTGGCGGCCTGTTTGGCGTCTTCGACCCAGCAGATGAACTCATTGCGCCCCAGCGCGGTGAGGCCGCGCCACAGGTCGAGGGTTTCCGGCTCGGATGAGAGTCGCGCCCGCATGTCGTCCGGAACCTGATGCGCCACGCCCTGGGGGAAGTCGTCCGACATCGCGTCAATCCCGTCCCGTTTCGTCATTCGCCGAATCTAGACCCGCGAAGGCGCGATGTGAATGCTTTCGCCGGGGGTTGCGATTTGCCTCCAGGTTCTGTTCAGACTGACCGCAAAGACGGCCTCGGGTTTAAGGGGCTGAAACCGGGCCTCGGCGATGACCAAGGCCGCGACGCCGAGGATGTCTCATGCGCACCACCTACGCCCCCCTTCTGTTCGCCTCGGCCGCCGTCCTGGCCTTCGCCGCCGCCTCTTCGGCCAAGGCGGAGGAGGGCATGTGGACCTATGACAACTTCCCCATCGCCCGCGCCAACCAGACCCTGGGCACGAACATCGACCAGGCTTGGCTGGACCGCGTTCGCCTGTCGTCGGTGAAGTTCGGCGGCTGTTCGGCGGGCGTCATCTCGGCCGAGGGGCTGGTGATGACCAACAACCACTGCGTCTCCTCGTGTGTCGCCAACCTGTCGACGCCGCAGCTTCAGTACAATGAGACGGGATTCACGCCCAGGAGCCGCGAGGAAGAGCTGCAGTGCCCCGGCGCCTCGGCCGAGATTCTGACCGACATCACGGACGTGACCCAGCGGGTGCAGAAGGCGGGCGAGGGGCTGGACGGTCAGGCCTTCACCCAGGCGCGCGAGGCCGAGGCCGGCCGTATCGAAGCGGAAGCCTGCGGTTCCGATTCCAAAATCCGCTGTCAGGTCGTCAGCCTGTATCGCGGCGGTCAGTTCAAGCTCTACAAGTTCCGCAAATACTCGGACGTGCGTCTGGCCTGGGCGCCGGAAGACCGCGCCGCGACCTTCGGCGGCGACCTGGACAACTTCTCCTTCCCGCGCTTCGCCATCGATGCCGCCTTCATCCGCCTGTATGAAGACGGCAAGCCCGCCGCGACGCCGACCCACTTCACCTGGAACCCGAACAAGCCGACCGAGGGCGAGCCCGTCTTCGTCACCGGCAACCCCGGCTCGACCCAGCGTCTGCTGACGCAGGCCCAGCTGATGACCATCCGCGACGTGGTCCTGCCGCTGGATCAGCTGATCGCCTCCGAACTGCGCGGCCGTCTGATCCGCTATTCGGAAGAGGGCGAGGATCAGGCCTTCATCGCCATGGACCCGCTGTCGGGGGTGGAGAACACCTACAAGCGCGGCCGCGGCCGCATGGCGGCCCTGATCGACCCGGCCTTCATGGACCAGCTGGCCGGGCAAGAGACCGTCTTCCGTCGCGGCGTGGCCGAGAACGAGGCCCTGTCCGCCGAAGTCGGCGATCCCTGGGCTGTTCTTGCCGATGTCCAGCCGCTGGCGCGCGAGCTTTATCCGGCCATGGCTCTGCTGGAAGGCGGCACCGGCATGGGCACGACCTCGGTCGCGGGCGGCTCGCCCCTGTTCCAATGGGCGCGGGCCATCGTGCGCGGCGCCCAGGAGCGCGCCAAGCCGTCTGACCAGCGTCTGTCCGAGTTTTCCGACAGCCGACTGGCGGGGGTCCAGTCCAGCCTCTTCGCCGCGCGCCCGACCTATCCGGCGCTGGAGCAGATCCGCCTCGAGTGGTGGTTGTCCAAGACCCGAGAATGGCTGACGGTCGACAGTCCCTATGTCCGCACCCTGCTGGGCAAGGAAAGCCCCGAGGGCCTGTCCGCGCGTCTGATCGAGGGCACGAAGCTGGCCGACCCCGCCGTGCGCCGCGCCCTGTGGGAGGGCGGCCTGCCCGCCGTCCAGGCCTCGACCGATCCGCTGATCCAGTATGTCCTGGCCATCGACGCGCAAGCCCGCGCCGTCCGCACGGATTGGGAGAACCGGGTGCAGGCGCCGACCGACCGCGCCTCCGAACAACTGGCCGTCGCCCGCTTCGCCGTCTTCGGAGACGCCGTCTATCCGGACGCTACGGGCACCCTGCGCCTGACCTACGGCCGGGTAGAGGGGACCGACGTGCCGGGGCAGCGCATCCCCGCCTTCACCACCTTCGCCGGACTGTGGGACCGCGCCACCGGCGCCGAGCCGTTCAACGTCGCGCCCAAGCTGCTGGCCGCCAAGGACCGCATCGACCCCGCGACGGTGATGGATATGGCGGTGTCGTCGGACACCATCGGCGGTTCGTCAGGCTCGCCTGCGGTCAACGCCAGGGGCGAGATCATCGGCGCCAACTTCGACTCCACCGTCCTGACCCAGCGCAACGCCTATGGCTATGATCGCAACGTCAACCGCAGCGTCATCGTCACCACCCAGGCCGTCACCACGGCCCTGCGCGACGTCTACGGCATGGATCACCTGGTCGAGGAACTCGGCGTTCAATGAGCGAGCTGAGCTTGCGCCCTGCAGCGCCGGACGATGTTCCGGCGCTGCATCGTCTGATCGAAAGCGCCTATCGCGGGGACAGCGCCAAGGCGGGCTGGACCCATGAGGCCGACCTGCTGGGCGGCCAGCGCACGGACGAAGTTGAGCTGCGCGGCATCCTGGCCGACGCCTCGCGGATCATTCTGCTGGCCGAGGTCGAGGGCGGCCTGACCGGCTGCGTCCAGGTGGCGGATCAGGGCGAGGGGCTGGCCTATCTCGGCCTGCTGACCGTCGATCCGGCGCGTCAGGCGGGCGGTCTGGGGCGGGTGCTGATCGAGGCTGCTGAAGCCCAGGCCGTCGCTCGCTTCGGCGCGACACGCATGGAGATGACGGTCATCCGTCAGCGAGGCGAACTGATCGCCTGGTACGAACGGCGCGGTTATCGCCTGACCGGCGAGACGCGGCCCTTCCCGCTGGACGACGAACGTTTCGGCCTGCCCCAGACGCGCGAGCTGGAGTTCGTGGTGCTGGAGAAGACGCTCTGACGTCCTTCTCCCACAAGGGGAGAAGGATTTAGAGATCCCGCATCTGCTTTTGGGCGGCGCTGAAATACTGCCAGCCGGTCCAGATGGTGACGATCGCCGCCAGCCAGATCAGGGTGTCGGCGAAGGGCTGGAAATAGTTCAGCAGACCGAAGTCCAGGCCGAAACTGTCCCAATTGCGAGCGAACAGCTGGCAGCCCAGGGCGACCATCTGCAAGGTGGTCTTCCACTTGGCGGCCAGGGTGACGGGCAGATTGATGCGGCCCGCCATCGTCTCGCGCAGAGCCGAGACGGCGAACTCGCGGAACAGGATCAGGCCGCAGGGAATGATGATCTGCTGCACCGACCCGCTCGTCAGCACGCCCAGCACGGCGCCGGTGACCAGAATCTTGTCGGCGATCGGGTCCAGAATGGCGCCCCAGCGCGTCTCGGCCTTCCAGCGGCGGGCCAGATAGCCGTCGATCCAGTCCGTCGAGGCGGCGATGACGAAGATCCAGAAGCCGATCTTGTACATGGCGAACTGGTCGTCAGGGCTCAGCCAGGCCGAGACGAAGGGGAAGCCGCTGGTCGCGCCCGCCAGCAGCAGGAACATGACGATCCCGGCCGCCAGCCGGAGGCTGGTCAGGATGTTGGGGATGGCTTTGTAGGCAGGGGCCATGACGTCTTCCGTTGCAACACGCCGGGTGTGCCACGGTTCGCGGCCAGAGGCGAGGGCAGAGGCGAGGACGCCGCCTTCAGTCCAGCCGCTCGAACCGCCCCGGCCCGGTCAGCTTGGACAGGATGCCCAGGGCGATGCCGAAGTGCAGACCGCTGAGCTTCAGTTCGCCCGCCGCTTCCTTTTCCGCGATCCAGGGGAAGGTGCGCAGATTGTCCAGCGACAGGCGCACCACGGCCTCCTCGGCCGCGCATTCGACCTGATCGGCGGGCAGCGTCTCGACCACGCGGCGCACGGTCGGGGCGGCCTGCTCGACCCAGGGGGCGACGAAGTCCTGACAGTTGGCGGGCGAGCCCTTGAGCATGGCGGTGACGCCGCCGCAGGAGGCGTGGCCCATGACGACGACATGCCGGACCTGCAGGACGTTGACGCCGAACTCCAGCGCCGCCGAGACGCCGTGCAGCTTGCCGTCGGGCTGATAGGGCGGAACTAGGTTGGCGACGTTGCGCACCACGAACAGCTCGCCCGGCGCCGTGTCGAAGATCAGGGCCGGATCGGCGCGACTGTCGGAACAGGCCACCA
The DNA here is from genome assembly GCF_053645695.1 of Brevundimonas sp. NPDC055311. Lineage (NCBI taxonomy): Bacteria > Pseudomonadati > Pseudomonadota > Alphaproteobacteria > Caulobacterales > Caulobacteraceae > Brevundimonas > Brevundimonas sp. NPDC055311. The sequence goes on along the minus strand of NZ_JBSHMV010000001.1, from coordinate 1,162,505 downwards.
CCAGGGTGTGCGGCTTCTGGCCATTGGCGGCCAGGGCTTCGTATTCGGCGTGTTCGGACGGCCACCGATTCTGGCGGAAGCGGTGATAGCCCTTGGTCAGTTCGTCGGTCATGACCTAGCCCTTAGACCCGCGACGGTTCGTCGCTCAACCCGAAAACGCCGCTGGCCGAAATGCGTCTGGTTCAGGACTTGTGAAAGAAGCCGTGAATGCGCTCGGCCAGGGCCTGGCTGACGCCGTCCACCTTGACCAGATCTGCGACCGAAGCGCGGCTGACCCCCTTGGCCGAGCCGAAGGCGTGCAGCAGAGCCTTCTTGCGTCCCGGCCCGACGCCCTCGATTTCATCCAGCGGATTCTTCTTGATGTCCATCGAGCGGCGCTTGGCGTGGGCGCCGTTGGCGAAGCGGTGCGCCTCGTCCCGCAGGCGTTGCAGGTAGTAGAGGGCGGGGCTTTTCAGCGGCAGCATGAAGGGCGCCTTGCCCGGCATGAAGAACTTCTCCAGCCCCGCGTCGCGGTCCGGCCCCTTGGCCACCCCGACCACGGCGATGTCGTCGACGCCCAGATCGGCCATGACGGCCAGCACCTCAGCCAGCTGGCCCGCCCCGCCGTCGATCAGCAGCAGGTCGGGGCGCTCCACCGCCTCGCCGGCCTCCTCGTCCTTGACCAGTCGGCCGAAGCGGCGGCGCATGACCTCGCGCATCATGCCGTAGTCGTCGCCGGGCGTCAGGTCTTCGCCCTTAATGTTGAACTTGCGGTACTGGTTCTTGCGGAAGCCTTCGGGGCCGGCGACGATCATGCCGCCGACGGCGTTGGTCCCCTGGATGTGGGCGTTGTCATAGACCTCGATCCGCTCGGGTCGGGCGTCCAGACCGAAGGCCTCGCACACCTCGTCGAGGATTTTGCCCTGCGCTGAGTTCTCGGCCAGCTTGCGGCCCAGCGCCTCGCGGGCGTTGGTCAGGGCGTGGTCGACCAAGCTGGCCTTGCCGCCGCGCTGGGGGCGGGCGATCTCGACCCGGTGTCCGGCCTTCATGCTGAAGGCTTCCTCCAGCAACTCCAGCTCGTGCGGCCGGACGTTGGACAGGATCAGGCGCGGAACCGGCTTGTCCTCATAGAACTGGCCGAGGAAGGCGGCGAGGATTTCGGGGTCGCTGTCGGTCTTGTCCACGCGCGGGAAATAGGCGCGTCCGCCCCAGTTCTGGCCCGCGCGATAGAAGAAGACCTGGACGCAGGCCTGACCGCCTTCGGAATGCAGGGCGAAGACGTCGGCCTCGGCCACCCCGTCGGCGTTGACGCTGCTCTCCATGGCGATGGCCGACAGGGCGCGGATGCGGTCGCGCACGCGGGCGGCGGTCTCGAAGTCTAGGTCGTCCGACGCCGCCTGCATCTCCCGCGACAGGCGGCCGATGACGGCGCGCGACTTGCCGCGCAGGAACTGCTCCGCCTCGCTGACCAGGTCGCCGTAGTCCTCCAAAGAGATCAGGCCGGTGCAGGGGGCCGAGCAGCGCTTGATCTGGTGCAGCATGCAGGGGCGGGTGCGGGTCTCGTAGACGCTGTCCGAACAGGACCGAAGCAGGAAGGCTTTCTGCAGGGTGTTCAGCGTGTGGTTGACCGCCCAGGTCGAGGCGAAGGGGCCGAAATAGTCGCCGGGAATCGTATGGGCGCCGCGATGCTTGCGGATCTGGGGCGCGCGGTGGTCGCGGCGGATCATCAGTTCGGCGAAGGACTTGTCGTCGCGCAGCACGACGTTGAAGCGCGGCTTCAGCTTCTTGATGAAATTGGATTCGAGCAGCAGGGCCTCGGTCTCGGACGCCGTGACCACCAGCTCCATCGAGCGGGTCAGCGATACCATCAGGCCGATGCGCTGGGTGTGGAAACGCCCCTGCGCATATTGCACCACACGCTTCTTCAGCGACTTGGCCTTGCCGACATAGAGGCAGGCGCCGTCCTCGCCGTACATCCGATAGACGCCGGGCTTGTCGGGCGCGCGCCGGGCCTCGTCCGCGATCAGCTCGGCGGCCTGAAGCGGAAGGGCGTTCGCCTGCGAGTCGGGCGTCTCCGGAATGTCGGGCGTCGGGTCGGTCATCAGGCGGGATATAGGCTCAGCCGCGCCGGACCAGAAGCACCCCGCCGATCACCAGCAGCACGCCGGCGATGCGCGTCAGGCTGATCGGCTGCTGCGGCACGCCCATGACGCCGAAATGATCGAGGATCAGGCTCAGCGCCAGCTGGCCCGCCACCATCAGGGTGATGGTCAGCGCTACCCCGATCTTGGGCACGCCCCAGGCGGCGGCCACCACGAAGACGCAGCCGTAGAGCCCGCCCAGCCAGGCCCAGGCGGGCAGGGCCTTCATCGCCTGCACGTCCGGCCGCGCCTGCAGCGTCACGGCGACGAGAGCCAGGGCGACGGTTCCCACGGCGAAGGAGACGAGCGCCGCATTGACCGGCGAGCCGACGGCGCTGGCCAGTCGCGCATTGGTCGGCCCCTGCAGGGCGGTGGCGGCGCCGCCCAGGATCATGGCCAGCAGGGCGAGGACGGGAAGCTGCATTAATGGTCTCACCAGTTCGGATCGGGGGCGGCGCCGCCGAAGATCTCGGCCAGACGGTCGCGAGTGGCGCGGGTCGTGTCTTCGGGCAGGGCGTCCGGACGGAACCAGCCGATCTCGGCGATCTCGCCGTGGCTGGTCCGCTCGGTCATGTCGAAGGCGTCGATGCGGAAGACCAGGACGTGATCCCCCGGAAAGAAGCGTTCGTTGGAGTGGACCGACAGCAGGCGCGGCTCGCCCCTCACGATCAGCCCAGCCTCCTCGCGCAGTTCGCGGATGACGGCGGCCTGGGTGGTCTCGCCCTTGTCCACTCCGCCGCCGGGCAGCCACCAGCCCTCCAGATAGGTGTGTTTGACCAGAAGCACCCGGCCTTCGTGATCGACCGCCACGCCGCGCACGCCCAGCGTCATGCCTCGGCTCATCCGCGACCAGGCGAAGAACAGCGGACGGGTGAAGGGTTCGATGCGGGTGCGCCAGTTCGCCATGCGCGAACGATAGGCTGTCGTCGGGCGGCTTGAACAGGGGCGCGCTTGCCCCTATTCGGGGACAAAATCAGGAGACCCATCATGCTGGCCATCGCCATCATCTTCGCCTTCATCGCCGTCATCGCCGCCTTCAACTACTTCGAGTTCGGCCGGGTTGACTGACTTCAGGTCGGCTGACGCCTCGTTTCGAGGTGTGGCGCTGGTCACGGCCGCCTCGCGCCGGATCGGGGCGGTGCTGGCGAAGGCGACGGCCCAGGCGGGCTATGACGTCGTCGTCCACTATCGTTCCGACGCGGACGGCGCACAGGGCGTCGTCCAGGCCATCGAGGCCATGGGACGGCGCGCCGTCGCCGTCCAGGCCGAGCTGACGGACGCCGCGGCGCGGACCGCCCTGATCGACCGGGCCGCCGCCTTCGGGCCGTTGCGGGCGCTGGTCAACAACGCCTCCCTGTTCGTCTATGACCAGCTGGAGACCTTCCGTGAGGCGGATCTGCGCCTTCATCACGAGGTCAACGTCCTGGCGCCCCTGGCCTTGATCCGCGACTTCGCCGCGCGCCTGTCGGACGGGGACGAGAACGGGGAGGGGGGCGTGGTGGTCAATATGCTGGACTATAAGGTCACGGCTCCGAACCCCGACTTCTTCTCCTATACGGTCAGCCGCGTGGGCATCGCCCATATGACCGGCGCCCTGGCGCTGGCCCTGGCGCCGCGCATCCGCGTCTGCGGCATCGCGCCGGGTCTGACCCTGCCCTCGGCCGGGTGGCCCGAGGCCGACTATGAGGCCGGGGCGGAGGCGACGCCGCTGAAGCGGCCGGTGGCGGTCGAGGACCTGGCGGCGGCCCTGACCTTCATCCTGACGACGCGCAGCCTGACCGGCCAGAACCTGGTGGTGGACGCCGGAGCCGGCCTGACGCCCCGCGACCGAGACCTGGAGTTCGCCTGAAGGCGTTCGCCGCCACATGACCTTTATTTGCCGATAGGTTGGCGCCTTAGCTGCCGCCGTTCATTCTGAGACCTCCATGCCCGCTGTCCGTTTCACTCGCCGCTTCTCGATGGCGCACCGGCTGATCGCCGATGCGGGGTCGAGGTGCGCCGTGCCGCATGGGCACAATGAGTTCGTGACGGTGACGCTGGAGCCGACGGCCGAGATCGCCTTCGGCGGCGCCAACCATGCAGCCTCGTTCGAGCGGCTGAAGGCGCGCTGGCACGGCTTCGTCGACCGCAGCCTGGACCACGCCTTCCAGCTGAACCGCGCCGACCCCCTGCTGGCCTGGTTCCAGCAGCATGAGCCGCACCGCCTGAACCAGGTGCTGACCGTGGACGGCGATCCGACGACCGAGGCCCTGGTCATCGCCCTGTGGCGCAAGCTGGAAGCCATCCTCGAAGCCGAAGCCCTGCCCTTCCGCCTGGCCGAGCTGGCCATCGAGGAGACGCCGACCAACACCGTCCTGACGCGCGGTCTGACCGAGGCGGAGCGGGCCTGGGAACTGGGCGCCTGGTGCGACCGGGCGGATTTCAGCATCAATGATCTTCTGCCGCCGGAGACCTGGTCTTGAGCGCCGTCGTCACCCCCCTGCCGTCCGTCGAACCGCGCCGCGTGGGCCTGAAGGTCATGGTGCGCGCCCTGAAGGTCGAGGCCTCCATCGGCTTCTATGATCATGAGCATGGGCGGCTGCAGCCCCTGGTGGTGGACGTTGAACTGGACCTGGGCGCCGCGCCGGTCGAGCGGCTGGCCGATACGCTGGACTATGACGGCGTGGCCCGCATCGTGCGCGAACTGGCGGCGGGGCCGCACATCGCCCTGATCGAGACCTTCGCCGAGCGCACGGCCGTCGCCTGCCTGGCCGATCCGCGCGTGCTGAACGTCGTCGTGCGGGTCGAGAAGCCCGGCGCCATTCCCGATGCGGCGGCCGCCGCCTGCGAAGTCGCCTATTCCCGCTGAGGCCAGTTGCGCGGGGCCGTTCGTCCCGCCATCATCCCGGCCTGACAAGAGGTTCCGATGGTCCAGTCCGGCGATTACAGCAGCAACAGCAGCGGCGAGGTCTCGGCCGACCTGACGGGCCTCTATGCCGGTTACGCCCTGATCCTGCTGGCGGCGCCGACCTTCGGCGTGGCGGCGGCGATCGGTCTGCTGCGCGTGTGGCGCCGACCCGCGCCCATCGATCCGATGCTACGCAGCCACTTCGTCTTCCAGCAGCGGACCCTGTCGGCGGCGGTGTGCGCCATCATCGCCGGCGCGGTGCTGATCCTGGTCAACGTCGGGGTCTTCGTCCTGTTCGTCATGGCGGTCTGGACCATCGTGCGCGGCGCCCTGGGGCTGAAGGATATGCTGACCGGGCGGCCCATCGCCGAGCCGCGTCGTCTCTTCTACTGAAAGGCCTGCCCCCATGAGCGATCAGAACACCGCCGCGCCGGTCGCGGGCCGAGACGGCGCCGTGGTGGCGTGGATTCTCTACATCCTGTCGATCCCCAGCGCGAACGTGCTGGTGCTGGTCGGACTGGTGCTGGCCTATGTGAACCGGGGCTCGGCGACGGGGCTGGCGGCCCAGCACGTCGAGGCGCAGATCAGGCTGTTCTGGTCGGTGTTCTGGATCAGCGCCGTCCTGTGGGTGCTGGTGGCGGTGAGCGCCGTGGCCTCGGCCTTCCTGATCGGGATTCCGTTCCTTCTGCTGTTCGGGCTTCTTTTGCTGCTGGTGTCGATCTGGTTCACGGTGAAAAGCGTTCTGGGTCTGCTGGCCCTGCTGAGCGACCGGCCGGCCTGAACTGATCCATTCGGGAGGAGCCGCCGTGCCCGCCTTCAAAGACCACGCCGCCGACCGCCGCTTCCAGCAGATGTTCGCCGACGCGGACGGGACCGAGCATCCCGTCTGGGCCGAGTATGCGGTGCGCGGCCACGCCCGCGTCATCCTGCATGTCGAGGCGCACCCGGCCCTGCGCGGGACGGGGGCGGCGGGCCGCTTCATGCAGGCCCTGGCCGAGCACGCCCGCGCCGAGGGGCTGACCCTGATCCCGCATTGCAGCTATGCGGTCGCCTGGCTGAAGCGCAATCCCGAGTACGAGGACGTAGTGGGGGCGTAGCGGCGCGCCTGCTGGATTCTCGGGTCAAGCCCGAGGATGACGGCGTTGAAGGGAGGCGCGGTGCGAAGCGCCCAGGCCGCGTCGGGTCGAGAAGGCGGAGCCTTCTGACCGCGGCCCGCTAACATCACTCGCGTGGGGTCGAGAAGGCGGAGCCTTCTGACCGCGGCCCGCAAACATCATTCGCGTCGGGTCGAGAAGGCGGAGCCTTCTGACCGCGGCCGATCAGGAATGACTCTTCGCCACGATGGCCTTCATGGTCTCGGCCTTGGACGGCAGGTCGGCGACCAGGCGGGCGGCCAGTTCGCGGGCGCCGACGGGATAGGCGTCGCCGCCGTCGGCGATCTCCTTGGCCATGTCGGCGGCCTTGCACAGGGCGACCTCGAGGGCCTCGACCTGTTCGAGCGCCAGGGCGCGGGCTTCGGCCTGCAGGCGCTTGACCCGTTCGGCGGTGGTTTCGGGCGCGCGCATCAGGTCATAGACCTCGGCTTCCGGCGAGGAGACCACGCGCAGGGCGGCGCGGGCGTCGGATTCATTGCTGGACTTGGTCATCGGCGTCTCTCCTTAACGCACCATGCCGCATTTTCGCCGCAAGGTCGCATCCCATTTTGCGGCCAAGCTCGAGGGCGCGCCGCCATGTTGCCCGTAAGCCTCATGAACCGGGCCTCATGAATCGGGGATGAAGGGCGGCGCGGCCCAGCGCGCGCGACGCCGCTCGGCGATGGCCCACAGATGGTCGATGCGGCTGGCCAGCTCGCGCCGCAGCCGCCGTTCCTCGGCCGGATGCAGGGGCCGGTCGTCGTCATCGGGGACAGGCGGGGACGCAGGCGCGCGCGGCGGTCGGGGACGGGTCATGGGGTCCTCTTTCTCCCTCCCCTTCATGGGGAGGGTGGTCGCGCAGCGACCGGGTGGGCAGGGCAGGGGTTGGGCGCGGCGTGTGGCTTGCGGCGTCGCCCCCACCCGGCTTCGGCTGGGCCTCAGCCACCCTCCCCATGAAGGGGAGGGAGATTGGGCGCACGGGTTTGGCCGCCGCGCCTTTCGGCGGGCGGTTGGAGGGCTGGGCGGAGCGCCGGGCCGACGCCCGGAGTGTGATGTGTATTATACCGTTTCGACGCCGACAGACGCTCCGCGCGGACGGGCTTCCACGAGCTCGGGGCAGGCGCCGGTCTTATCGGCTACCCCCGGCGCCCGCGGCGGGCGGGGGCCTGCTTGCGACAGGCCTCCCGGAACGGTCCGCGTAACCCCCGCGACCCTGGCCGAAGCCTCTCTGACGGACGGGTCGAACGCCCCGTCACCAGGCTCCGTCGGCTTCTTGTTGGGTGCGGCCTACCGCCCTTCGGGCTACTTGAGGCCGCGAAAGCAGCCAGCGCCCGTTGGGTGGCGAGCCGGGCGTCGGCGCCGGCGTTCGCCCGCATCGCCGCCCTTCGCATCCTGGACCGCCCGGCGCGCTCCGCCGGACGCGCCGCTGGGCTCCCGCCCTCGACCGGCCGCCGCGACGGACGCCGCGCGGTCCGACAAGAACTCCGCTCCATCCGCTCCCGCCGCCCGCAAGGTCGCAGGCCTCACGAGCCCTCCATGCGACGGAACGAGGGCAGGGTGGCATGGCGGGGAGGCAGGGCGGGCTGAAAGGGGATGGCGGAGAGGGAAAGGCGGGAAATTGCTGGGGTTGAGGCGGGACGGTAGGCGGGTTCGTCCTTCTCCCCTTGCGGGAGAAGGTGGCCCGCCAGGGCCGGATGAGGGGTTTCTCACCCGAGGACGAAGGCGATCGTCCATCCACAGCGCGACCCCTCATCCGACCTCGCTCCGCTCGGCCACCTTCTCCCGCAAGGGGAGAAGGATCAGTCGCGCGTCAGCTTTTTGTCCGCCGCCGCAATGATCGCCGCCAGCACCTCGTGGGGGCGGTTCTCGATCTGCGGGTTGGGAAAGCGCAGCACGCGGAAGCCTTCTTCGCGCAGGAAGTCGTCGCGGGCGGCGTCCTCGGCGCGGTCGTCGTGGTGCGGGCCGTCGGCCTCGACGATCAGGCGATGACGCAGACAGACGAAGTCGGCGACGTAGCGCCCGATCACGACCTGCCGCCGGAATTTCAGCCCCTCCAGCCGCCGGTCCCGCAGAATGGCCCACAGCCGCCGCTCATAGAGGGCGGGTTCGCGACGCATCGCCTTGGCGCGGGAGTGCAGCCATTCGTCCATACGGCGACGTTAACCCTTCTCCCCTTGCGGGAGAAGGTGGCCCGCGCAGCGGGTCGGATGAGGGGTTTCTGGACGGTGATGAAGGCCGCGAAATCCACCCGCAGCGAGACCCCTCATCCGTCGGCCTGCGGCCGCCACCTTCTCCCGCAAGGGGAGAAGGGAAGGTTTATCGCCCCTTCCTGAACGCCTCCGCCTTCTCGGCCGCTGCTTCGGCGCGCCAGCGTTTGGGGGCTGACCTGTCGACCTCCTCGCCCGCGCCGGTGAGGGCTTCGTTGGCGAATTCGAGGTCGAGGAGCTTCATCTTCTTGATCTCGTCGCGCAGGCGGGCGGCTTCCTCGAACTCAAGGTTGGCGGCGGCTTCGCGCATGCGGCCTTCCAGATCCTTGAGAGCGGCCTGGAAGTTGGAGCCGACGAAGGGCTTGGCTTCCTCGGCGACGCCGGGGCGGGTCAGGCGGTCCAGGTCGCGGGACTCATAGGGGCTCTCGAGGATCTCCTTGATGTCGCGCTTGACCGTCTCGGGCGTGATGCCGTGTTCGAGGTTGTAGGCCTGCTGCTTCTCGCGGCGGCGGTCGGTCTCGGCGATGGCGCGCTCCATCGAGCCGGTCATGCGGTCGGCGTAGAGGATGACGCGGCCGTCGACGTTGCGGGCCGCGCGGCCGATGGTCTGGATTAGGGAGGTCTCGGAGCGCAGGAAGCCCTCCTTGTCCGCGTCGAGGATGGCGACCAGGCCGCACTCGGGGATGTCGAGTCCCTCGCGCAGCAGGTTGATGCCGATCAGGCAGTCAAACGAGCCCAGGCGCAGGTCGCGCAGGATCTCGATCCGCTCCAGCGTGTCGACGTCGGAGTGCATGTAGCGGACGCGCACCCCCTGTTCGTGCATGTATTCGGTCAGGTCCTCGGCCATCTTCTTGGTCAGGGTGGTGACCAGGGAGCGGTAGCCGGCGCGGCTGGTCGCCTTCACCTCGTCGATGACGTCGTCGACCTGGTTGCGGGTGGCGCCGGAGACGGGGCGGATCTCGACCGGGGGGTCGATCAGGCCGGTGGGGCGGATGACCTGTTCGGTGAAGACGCCGCCGGTCTTGTCCAACTCCCAGGCGCCGGGGGTGGCCGAGACGAAGACGGTCTGGGGCCGCATGGCGTCCCATTCCTCGAACTTCAGCGGGCGGTTGTCGATGGCGGAGGGGAGGCGGAAGCCGTACTCGGCCAGGGTCGACTTGCGGCGGTAGTCGCCGCGGAACATGGCGCCGATCTGGCCGACGGTGACGTGGCTCTCGTCCACGAACAGCAGGGCGTTGTCGGGGATGTATTCGAAGAAGGTGGGCGGCGGCTCGCCCGGCGCGCGGCCGGTCAGCCAGCGGCTGTAGTTCTCAATGCCGGCGCAGGAGCCGGTGGCCTCCATCATCTCCAGATCGAAGCGGGTGCGCTGCTCCAGCCGCTGGGCCTCCAGCAGCTTGCCGTTCTCGACCATCCAGTCGAGCGTCTCCTTCAACTCGGCCTTGATGCCGTTGACGGCCTGATTAAGCGTCGGGCGCGGGGTGACGTAGTGGCTGGCGGCGTAGACGGTGACCTCGTCCAGCGCATTGGTCTTCTTGCCGGTCAGGGGATCGAACTCGTCGATGGCCTCGATCTCGTCGCCGAACAGGCTGATGCGCCAGGCGCGGTCCTCGAGGTGGACGGGGAAGATCTCCAGCGTGTCGCCGCGCTTGCGGAACATGCCGCGCTCGAAATGGACGTCGTTGCGCTTGTACTGCAGGGCGATCAGGTCGGCGCGCAGCTTGGCCTCGTCGATCTGGTCGCCGACCTTCAGGTTGAAGGTCATGGCGGTGTAGGTCTCGACCGAGCCGATGCCGTAGATGCAGCTGACCGAGGCGACGACGATGACGTCGTCCCGCTCCAGAATCGCGCGGGTGGCGGCGTGGCGCATCCGGTCGATCTGCTCGTTAATCGACGAGTCCTTCTCGATGTAGGTGTCGGTGCGCGGGACGTAGGCCTCGGGCTGATAGTAGTCGTAGTAGCTGACGAAATACTCGACCGCATTGTCGGGGAAGAAGGCCTTGAACTCGGAATAGAGCTGGGCCGCCAGCGTCTTGTTGTGGGCCAGGATCAGGGCCGGGCGCTGGGTCTGTTCGATCACCTTGGCCATGGTGAAGGTCTTGCCCGAGCCGGTGACGCCCAGCAGCACCTGTTCGCGATCGCCCTCGTCCGCCTGGGCCACAAGCTCGGCGATGGCCGAGGGCTGGTCGCCGGCGGGCTGGTATTTCGTCTCCAGCCGGAAGGGGACGCGCTTCTTGTTGGTCGGCCGGTCGGGGCGGTGGGGGACCCAGTCGGCGGGGGCGGCGGGCGCCTCCTCGGGCGTCAGGCGCGGTCCGTTCACGGGCGCGAAGGCGGGCGCACGACCGTGGTCGAAGGCGACGGGCGCCTCGCTGAGACCGGGATTGGGCGTGTGGACGGGCTTGGTCGGTTTCGCAGGAGAACGGGCCATGAACATCAAGGTAATGCGTGCGCCTGCGCGACGCTAGGGCGAGCGGAACGGCGATTCCGATAAAGCGCGGCGTCCGAACCGACGCTTTCCGGCTTGTGCGGCGCCGGACGCGTCGCCAAGGTTCGCGCCATGAGTATGCTTCGCGACGTCTTCATCACCGGGACCGGCGCCGTCCTGCCCGGCGAGCGGATCGGCAACGATCGGATGGAGGACTTCATCGGCCGCATCGGCGGGCGGGCGTCCGCCGTCGGGCGCCGCGCCCTGCGCTGGAACGGGATCGAGGGGCGGCATTACGCCCTGAACGCCGAGGGCGAGCCGCTGCATTCCAACGCCTCCATGTGCGCGGACGCCGTGCGGGCGGCGCTGGATGGGGCGGGGCTGAGCCTCGGGGATCTGCAGCATCTCGGCGCGGCGGCGACGCAGGGCGACTATCTGGTGCCCGGCCACGCCAGCGCGGTTCAGGCGGAACTGGGCGCGGGCCCGCTGGAGGCGTTCAGCTATCAGTCCGTCTGCGCCAGCGCCCTGATGGCGGCCAAGGGGGCGTGGTTGAGCGTGCGCGCGGGCGAGGCGGAGGTCGCCGCCGCCTGTGCGGGCGAGTTTTCCTCGCGCTGGTTCCGGCCGGCCTTCTATGAGGGCACGGTCCTGGTGGACGACAAGGGCCGGGCGCGGATCGAGGCGGACTTTCTGCGCTTCACCCTGTCGGACGGGGCGGGCGCCGTGGTGATGGAGCCGAGGCCGAAACCCGAGGGGCTGAGCCTGAAGGTCGAGTGGATCGACATGACCTCGCTGGCCGGGCGTTTCGATCCCTGCATGTGGGCCGGATCAACGCCGCAGGCGCGCGCCGACATGACCAGCGCCTGGAGCCACGCCGGACCGGCGGCGGCCCATGCGGCGGGGGCGGTGGCCCTGTTGCAGGACTTCGAACTGCTGAAGATCGTCATCCGCGCCTGGATCGGCGTCTGGCTGGAGAAGGTGGACGCTGGACGCATCGTCCCGGATCAGGTCGACCATCTGCTGTGCCATTACTCCGCGCGGTCGCTGCGTCAGGAGATCGTCGGCCTGCTGGAAAGCACGGCCGCGATGATCCCGGAGGAGAAGTGGTTCACGACCCTGACCGACAGCGGCAATGTCGGCTCGGCCTCGATCTGGGTCATGCTGGACGCCTTCCTGAAGTCGGGACGTGGAAAGCGCGGAGACAGGGTGCTGTGCATCGTGCCCGAGAGCGGGCGGGCGATGATCGGCTTCATGATGCTGGAGATTGTGTGATGGCGGAACAACTGGCCGAGGCGGCGGTGGCCGATTGCCTGCGGAAGCTGGCGGTGGTCTTCGCCGATTTCGAGCAGCGTCTGGAGGCGACGCCGCTGATCCGCAAGCTGACGCGGGGGCGGTTCGAGGTCGCCGACTACCACGCCTTCCTGATCAACCTGCGCCAGCAGGTGAAGGACGGGGCGCTGTGGATGAGCCGGGCGGCGTCCAACATCGGCGAGGATCATCTGGAGCTGCGCTCGACCCTGATGCGCCATGCGGTGACGGAGCATCGGGACTTCCGCCTGCTGGAGGCCGACTTCACAGCCTCGGGCGGGGCGCTGGATGACATTCAGTCGGCGCCGAAGAATGTGGGGTCCGAGGCCCTGTCGGCGTGGATGTTCCATGAGGCGTCGAAGCCCGATCCGTTCGGCCTGCTGGGGGCCATGTTCATCATCGAGGGACTGGGCTCGATCAAGGCGCGGCCGTGGGGCCTGAAGGTGCAGGAGCGGCTGGCCCTGCCCGACGAGGCGGTGCGTTTCCTGCTGTATCACGGCGACAACGACGCCGAGCACATGAAGGAGTTCGAGGAGATGTTGGGCATGGTCCTGCCCGATCCCTTCATCGCCGAACGCATTGTCGTCACCGCCAAAGTCACGGCCCGCCTCTACGCCCTGCAGATCGAGGAGATCGCGGCGTGAGATACTACAAGCCGGGGGAGGATCCGTTCGACCCCGCGAGGTTCGATCCCAAGGATCCTGATCCGTGGATGGCCCTTTATTTGGACCACAGCCTGCCGATCGACGACGGAGCCAAGCGCGACCTGTTGCTGGGCGCGCGGTCGCGGTCGCGCCGCTGGCTGTTTCCGATGGCGCGGCCGCTGGTGTTCCTGTTCTTCTGTCTGGTGAAGGTGCTGCGGGTCATTTCGCCGAAATACCCGAACCTGAACGGCCTGCTGCACAAGACCATCCACTGGGGGCTGCGGACCTTTGTGACGCCCGAGGGCAATCGGGTGATCCTGCGGCACTTCCACGTCGGGTCCGAGCTGACCGCCTTCGTGCGAGAGAACGCGGGGGTGGGCGACAAGGTGACGAAATGGCCGCTGACGCCGACGCGGCTGAAGGACATCGAGCCGGACCTGTTCCTTCAGCACGACCTGAACATCTTCAACTTCGTCATCGAGATGAACGCCGCCCTGCGCGCCGAGGGGCGGGAGCTGACGCCGCCCGAGCGGATCGACTTCTCCATGATCTCGGACGAATTCCCGCCGTTCGAGGCGTTTCCGCGCAAGTGGCACAACTTCGTCGACGTGCAGACGGCGGTGGAGTTCTACACCCCGATCTACGCCCTGATGCTGCCGCGCGACGACTTCGTGCGGGCGTCCAGTTCGCTGCAGCTGGATGAGGTGATGGCCATCTATATCGCCCGCATTCTGGGCACGAGCTACCACATGGCCTTCGTCAAGAACGGCCATCCGCTGGTGGCGCTGTCGACGCTGCAGGCGGGCTATCGGCTGATGATGCACGGGCTGGATTCAGAGGCCATGCACGGCTGGCTGCGGGTGATGAAGGCGCGCCAGGCGGCGGGCCTGCCGCTGGACCCGGCCAACTCGGGCGCGCCGAAGTAGGGCGTGGCGTCTACGGCGTTTTGCACTGGCGCGCGGCGCGGCGGCTGCTAGCGTGGCCGGTATGAAATCGGCGCGCTCCTTTCTGACCTCTCTCAGCACCCTGGTGCTGCTGTCCCTGGTGCTGGGCCTGCTGGCCGGGGCGGGGGCGCAGCGCTGGGGCCTGCCGGGCGGCCATGTCACGGCGGACTTCATCCAGGCGCTGGGCCAACTGTGGCTGAATGCGCTGCGGATGACGATCATCCCGCTGGTGTTCAGCCTGCTGGTGACGGGCATCGCCTCCATCGCCGATGCGGCGAGGACCGGGCGTCTGGCGCTGAAGGCGGTGGCCTGGTTCGGGGGGCTGATCGTCTTTGCGACCGTCTACGCCGTCGCGGCGGCCTATGGGCTGCACGCCGTCTGGCCGATCGATCCCGAAGGCGCGCGCCTGCTGCTGGCGATCAAGCCGGAGGGCGCCGAGGGTCTGGGCGCCGGCGCGCCGTTCAGCGAGTTCGTCAAGACCATCGCCCCGTCCAACCCGATCCGCGCGGCGGCCGAGGACGCCATCCTGGGCATGGTGGTGTTCGCCGTCTTCTTCGGCTTTGCGGCCTCGGGGCTGCCCGAGCGGCTGCGGGCTCCCCTGATCACCTTCTTCGAGGCGGTGGGCGAGACGATGATCGTCATCGTCCGCTGGGTGCTGAGCGTCGCGCCGCTGGGCGTCTTCGCCCTGTCGGTCGGGGTGGGGCTGACGGCGGGGGCGAGCGCGGCGGGGGTGCTGCTGCACTATGTGGCGCTGATCTCGCTCGCCTGCATCGGCATCGGCCTGATCTTCTATCCACTGGCCGTCATCTTCGGGCGGGTGAGCCTGGGCCGGTTCGCGCGGGCGGCGGCGCCGGCGCAGGTGGTGGCCTTCTCGACCCAGTCGTCGCTGGCCAGCCTGCCGGTCATGGTCGAGCGGGCGGTCGACGAACTGGGCGTCAGGCGGGCCACGGCGGGCCTGGTCCTGCCGCTGGCGGTGGCGGTGTTCCGCATCACCAGTCCGGTCGCCAATCTGGGGGTGGCCATCTACTGCGCCCATCTGTTCGGGCTGGAGCCTTCGGCGGGACAGCTGCTGGCGGCCATGCTGACGGCGGTGCTGATCTCGATCGGCACGGTGGGGTTGCCGGGTCAGGCCAGCTTCTTCGCCTCCATCGCCCCGATCTGCATCGCCATGGGGGTGCCGCTGGAGCTGCTGCCCCTGCTGCTGGCGGTCGAGGTCGTGCCCGACATCTTCCGCACCCTGGGCAACGTCACCGCCGATCTGGCCGTGGTGCGCATCGTCGAGGGCGCAGAGGCGACGGACAACCGCCCTTAGTCCTCCATCGCTTCGAACATGGTCTCGGCCTCGTCGAAGTCGTCGTAGTCGAGCCGCTCGGGCGGGCGCAGGATGACGAAGCGGCTGAGGACGGGCGCGTCCGGCTCGGGGCGACGATCCCATTGCCAGAAGCTGCGGTCGATCCGGCTTTGCAGCAGGGTCCAGTCGCCGTCGTCGGCGGGCGGGCGTGGCGTGTGGAAGGTCATGCGCATCAGCTCCCCTGCTGGCGGAAGCAGGAAAGCCTGCGCGGGCGCGGGTTGTCAAAGTCGGTGCGTTGTTCCTTCTCCCCTTGTGGGAGAAGGTGGCCGAACGGAGTGAGGTCGGATGAGGGGTTGCGAGAGCTTAGCCTCGGCCTCTCGTCAAACGTCAAACACACCCCTCATCCGTCCGGCTTCGCCGTCCACCTTCTCCCGCAAGGGGAGAAGGGATGTCAGTCGCCCCTCGTGCCTGACGTATGCGCCGGGCCGCGGAAGACGGCGTTGAGGAACAGCGGCTTCAGCCCTTCCAGGAAGGCGCGCATGGTCACGTCCTGGGTGAAGGCGACGACCTGGCCGCGACCGACCTCCGAGGCCATGGCGACCGGCTTATAGGCCAGCTGGCGGCGGTTCTCGGCCCATAGCTGGCCGGACGCCAGCACCTGGTCCGGTCCGGCCAGGCGCACGACGTTGGTTCCCTGGTCGCGGGCCAGCGGAGTGTAGATGTCCGAGCCGCGCACCATGACGCTGAGGGTCGGGGCGACGCCCGCGCCCAGCCAGTGTTCGTTGTCGACCACGGCGCTGGCCAGGACGCCGGCGACCGGATCGGGGGCGCCGCCGTGATGGCCGGTCAGGGCCAGGTATTCGGCGTCGGTGGCGATCTCGCTGCCGCCGTCCTTCTTGTCCTTGTCGCCGTCGCCGGAGACGGCGCTCTCGCGGCGGCTCTCCAGCAGCTTGGAGTCGGGATCGGTCAGCAGACGGCTGGCCGAGCCGACGCCGATCAGGACGCCGCCCGCCTGGACCCAGGCGCGCAGGTTGGCGACGCCGCTCTCGCCCAGGATCTGCTCATAGTTTCCGCCTGAGGGCAGGATCAGCACCTGGTAGCGGGACAGGTCGGCGTTCGCCAGGCGGCGGGTGCGCACGGCCGTGACCGGCCAGCCGTATTCGCGCTCCAGCACATGGCGGATGGAGCCGGCGGATTCCGGCTCGGTCGGGTCGTCCCAGGCCATGGCGACGCGCGGGGCGGCGATGACTGTGGCCTTGTCCGAGCCGATGCTGGGGCCACTGGAGACCCAGGAGGTGGCCAGCGGCGTCACCTGGGCGCCGCTGCCGGCGGCCAGACGGCGGACGTGTTCGTCCAGGTCGTCGGGCGAACCGGCGCGCGTCACGATGAAGGTTCCGCCCGGATAGGCGCGGCCGTCCAGGGTGAAGGGCTCCTCGACCGAGCGGACCGGCAGCTTGTCGGTCAGGGCGGCGGTCAGGAAGCGCATTCCCGCCGTGCCCGGATGGATGGCGTAGCCGTAGGCAGCGTCGCCGGAGGCCACGGCGGCGGGGCGGATCAGTTCGGGGCCCACGGCGGCCGTCTGGACCGACGGAGCGCCGGTGCAGCGCTGGCTCGGCACATTGAACAGCAGGGGCAGGGACCAGCCGGTCAGGTCATAGATCTCATCGCCCAGACCCCGCGCGCGGCGGGCTTCCTGCTCGGCCAGGAATTTGGGGTCCAGCGGCACGTCCCTGGCCAGCAGGGTCTCGGCCATGCGGCGCTGGGGTTGAGCCAGGTTCACCACATAGTCGCCCGCCTGATAGCTCTGGCCGCAGGCGGAGAAGGCGGCGGTCGCGCGTCCGACCTCCAGCCCCGAACGCACCAGCAGGCCCGCCAGCTTGTCGGCGGCGGCCGGGTCGGCGGCGGCGGAGCGCGACAGGACATAGGCGCCGCGACCGCCCGAAATCCCGTCGCGGTGGAAGGCGTAGAAGTCGCTGAGCAGCTTCTCGCGGTCGCGGGCGGCGGTCTCGATGGTCGACAGGGTGGCGGTCAGGTGGCCCTTGACCGTGTCGGCGTAGGTCAGCATCTCGCCCGACGACCGGCGCGCCAGCAGACCGCGCGACGAGCCCTGCTCATAGGTCATGGAGACGGCGCCGAAATAGGCGGGCCAGCCGTCGCCGTAGCCGGGATAGAAGGCGTCGAAGGTCTCGCGCGTGAAATAGTCCAGCCCGGCCTGGTCGAAGCGCCCGGCGGTGTTGCGGCCGAACCGCTCGCGCGCGTCCAGGATCGGCGGATAGATCCACGGGTTCAGCGGCTGGGCCTCGGGCGGGAAGAAGAAGCTGGAGTCGGTGCCCATCTCGTGGGAATCGACCACCACCTGCGGGCGCCATTCGCGGATCAGGGCCGAGTGGCCCTGCGTCTCCGGCTGGGACTGGATGAACCAGTCGCGGT
Organism: Brevundimonas sp. NPDC055311; assembly: GCF_053645695.1. Lineage (NCBI taxonomy): Bacteria > Pseudomonadati > Pseudomonadota > Alphaproteobacteria > Caulobacterales > Caulobacteraceae > Brevundimonas > Brevundimonas sp. NPDC055311. The sequence goes on along the minus strand of NZ_JBSHMV010000001.1, from coordinate 1,145,122 downwards.
TCAGGTCGAACAGATTGTGGTTGTAGCGGCCGGACGGCCACGGCTCGGCCCGCTCGGCCGACAGGGGATCGCCGTTGGGCTGGGCGCCGAGGCCCGCCTCGAAGCTGTTGATGAAGCGCTCGCGTCCGTCGGGGTTCTGGGTCGGGACGAAGACGACCACGACGTCCTCCAGCCAGCCTTGCGCCTCGGCGTCGAGGCCGTCGGTCAGGCGGCGCGCGGCGATCAGGGCGGCGTCGGCGGGGCTGATCTCATTGCCGTGGACGGAATAGGCCATCCAGACGATGGCCGGGGTGTCGTTGATCAGGGCGCGGGCCTGCTCGGGACTGGTCTTGCGCGGGTCGGCCAGGGCGTTGGTCGCGGCCTTGATGGCGTCCAGACGGGCGATGTTGCGCGGCGAGCCGACGGCGGCCCAGAACAGGGGGCGGCCTTCCCACGTCTGGGCGTAGTCGCCCATGACCATGCGGTCGGGATTGGCGGTCCGCAGCGCCTCGAAATAGCGGCGCACGTCGGCCGAGCGGGTGATGCGCTCGCCGCTGTCGTGGCCGATGACGGCCTGAAGCTCGGGCGGGTTCTGTTGAGCCAGGGCGGGCGCGGCGCCCAGGGCCAGGCTGAGCGCCAGCAAGGAACAGGCGGCGCGGCGACGAGACGACATTGGAAAACTCCCCCTACAGATCGATGACCTTAACCGTGGAGCCGAGGCGAAGGAAGCGGCGCCGCGCCCTCATTTCTTCCGCTTTGCGCGCTGTATTTCGACAGGGATTAGGCGGTTCGCCGTCCGGGATGGCGAAGGTTGTTGACAGCCTCATACAGTATGTCGCATACACTGTGTGTCACACACTATGTGGCGGCAGGTGAGGCGGCGTCGTGGATCGGGAACTGTTCGAGACGATGCGGCTGGAGCTGCGGCGCGGGACGCTGGTCCTGGCGGTGCTCGCCTGCCTGCGGACCGAACGCTACGGCTACACCCTGCGTCAGGCGCTGGCGGCGGACGGGCTGGAGATGGAGGAATCCACCCTCTACCCCCTGCTGCGGCGGCTGGAGGGGCAGGGGCTGCTGACCAGCGAATGGCGCGAGGAGGAGAAGCGAAAGAAGCGCTTCTACGTCCTGTCGCCGGGGGGCGAGGCCATGCTGGCCGCCCTGACCGAGGAATGGCGCGGCATCAACGCCTCGCTGGAACGATTGCTTTGAAGGGACGGGAGAGGGCGCGATGGACATCATCGAACGCTATCTGGAGGCCGTGGCGGCGCAGCTGCCGACCGAGGACCGCGAGGACATCGTCGCCGAACTGCGCGACCTGATCCTGAGCCGCGTCGAGGCGCGCGAGGAGGAGCTGGGCCGGGCGCTGAGCGACGAGGAGAAGGAGGCGATCCTGCACGAGATCGGCCACCCGCTGATCGTCGCCGCCCGCTATCGCAAGGGGCCGGACAGCCTGATCGGGCCGGAGCTGTTCCCTTATTGGCTGTTCGGGGCCAAGGCCGGGCTGATCGTCATCGCGGCGGTGCAGGCGCTGGGGCTGCTGATCAGCGTGCTGGGCGCGCCGGCCGATTTCGGGCGGGCGATCAGCCAGGCCTTCCACGGCTTCTTCTCCGGAGGGCTGACCCTGCTTGGGGCGCTGACCCTGGCCGGGGCGATCATGGAGCATTACGACATCAAGCCTAAGTGGCTGACCAAATGGCGGGTGCGCGACCTAGCGGCCTTCGGCCTGGCCGATCCGGCGAAGTGGGGCGCGTCCCTGGCCGGAACCGAGAAGGCCAAGTCCGAGTGGTTGCCGAAGGGCGCGCGCGTCTGGGGCGTGACGGCGAACGACAAGCCGGGACTGGAGGCGCTGGCTTCCCTGATCGTCGGGGGCGTCTTCGTGATGTGGTGGATCGGCGTGATCCGCTTTCCGGGCCTGGGCGAGTTCTCCTTGAGAAGCGGCGCGGTGGGGATCGAGGCGGCGCCGGTGTGGGCGGCCCTCTACGGCCCCATCCTGGCCCTGGCCGTAGGCGGCATGGCGGTGGACGCGGTCAGCCTGATCCGTGGACGCGAGGGGCGGCTGACCTGGCTGCTGAAGATCCCGCTGGCGGGCGCGGCGCTCTGGGTGCTGTGGCGGCTGTTTGATGCGGGCTGGTGGCTCACCCTGACCCAGGGCGCGGCGAGCGCCCGCGTCGAGGGCGGGGCGACGAACATCAGCCTGGACGCCCTGCGCGCGGTGAACGATGCGGGCCGCGATCTGGATGGGACGGCCCTGACGCTGGGTACGGTGATGACCTGGGTGTTCGCGGTGATGGCGATCAGCTTCGTCGTCAACATCGCGACCTATGTCTGGCGGCTCGCGACGACGCGCGAAGGGTAATCCGCCAGGCTGCGGCGCCGTCATGTCCGAAAACCGCGAGACACGGCGGCGCGGCGGGCGCATGTTGCAGGCATGGAAAGCGCCCGCAACATGCTGGATCAGGAGGCCTGCTATCGAGCCGTCCTGACGCGCGATCCGCGCTTCGACGGGCGCTTCTTCACCTGTGTGAAGACGACGGGGATCTATTGTCGCCCGGTCTGCCCGGCGCGGACGCCCAAGCGCGAGAACATGACCTTCGTCATCAGCGCGGCGGCGGCCGAGGAGGCGGGCTTTCGCGCCTGTTTGCGCTGTCGACCCGAGACGGCGCCCGACATGGGCGCGTGGCGCGGCACCTCCAACACCGTCAGCCGGGCGCTGAACCTGATCGAGGCGGGGGTGCTCGATGAGGGCGACGTCGACGCCCTGGCCGCCCGTCTGGGCGTGGGCGAGCGGCACCTGCGCCGCCTGTTTCGCCAGCATCTGGGCGCCGCGCCGGTCAGCGTGGCCCAGACGCGCCGCGTCCTTCTGGCCAAGGCCCTGATCCACCAGACCGACCTGCCGATGGCTGAAGTGGCGATGGCGTCAGGCTTCGGCAGCGTGCGACGGTTCAATGAGACGTTTCAGGCCCTGTATGGGCGGCCGCCGTCGGCGCTGCGGGCGCGGGCCGAGCGGCCGTGGGACGCCAGGTCGAATGAAGGGGTGCGGCTGAGCCTGCCCTATCGTCCGCCCTATGAGATCGAGGCCATGTTGGCCGCCCTGAAGGCGGGCGGAGAGACGGTTGAAAGAGGCGTCTGGCGCCGCGCCCTGACCCCGGCGACGGACGGGGCGACGGGCGAGGTTTCGGCCCGGTTCGAGGCGGGCGACCGGCTGGCGGTGACGGCGGCGCTGGACGATCTGAAGGCCCTGCCGGGCGTGCTGGCGCGGGTGCGACGGCTGTTCGACCTGTCGGCCGATCCCGAGGCGATCCGGCGCGATCTGGCGGCTGACCCTGTGCTGGCGCCGCTGGTCGAGGCGCGGTCGGGCCTGCGCCTGCCGGGCGTCTGGAGCGATGAGGCGGCCGACATGGCCAGCGACCGGCTTGAGGACGAACGGCTGGCGGGGCGGGCCGAGCGGTGGCGGCCCTGGCGGGCCTATGGCGTGCTGCACCTGCGCGAGGCGGGGATCGACGGCATGACGATCATGGAGAACGACGATGATAAAGACGCAGCTTGAAGCCTTCACCCTGGACCGCATCGCCACGCCGGTGGGCGAGGTGCTGTTGGTTACGGACGCCGACGGCGCCGTGCGCGCCTTCGACTTCACCGACTATGAGGCGCGGATGATGAAGTTGCTGGCCCGTCACTACGGCGAGGCGCGGCTGACGCCGGGGCGGGCGCCGGAGGCGGTGCGGAACGCCGTGGCCGCCTATTTCGACGGCGATCTGACGGCGCTGGACGGGCTCGCGGTGAAGACCGGCGGCACGGACTTCCAGCGCGCGGTCTGGGCGGCGCTGCGGACCATTCCGGCGGGACGGACCTGGAGCTACGGTCAACTGGCCCAGGCCATCGGCAAGCCCGCCGCCGTGCGGGCCGTAGGGCTGGCCAACGGCGCCAATCCGATCGGCGTCATCGTGCCCTGCCACCGGGTCGTCGGGGCCAATGGAACCCTGACCGGCTATGCGGGCGGGCTGGAGCGCAAGCGCTGGCTGCTGGCGCATGAAGCGTCGCAGGACGGCCCCGATGATGGAACGCAGCAGGGGGCGTTTGCGCTGGACTGACAGCGCCCTCCCTTTCGGCGCTCATTTCTGGAGTCTGATGATGAACCTGCCCAACGGGGCCCTGGTCGCCGTCGCCGACGGCGAGAAGCTGAGCCTGTTCCGCAACACCGGCCACAACCTCGACATCCAGCTCAAGCCGATGGCGACGCCCGAGATCCCCGAACGCCTGTCCGGCGCGCCGGGCCGCCGCTCCAGCGACGCCAACCCCGACAACGACACCCAGGCCGAGGACGGCTTCGCCATGGGCGTGGCCGAGGCGCTGAACCACATGGCCCTGACCAACAAGATCGAGGCCCTGGCCGTCGTCGCCGCGCCCAAGACCCTGGGCCAGCTGCGCAAGCATTGGCACAAGACGCTGGAGGAGCGTCTGGTCGGCGAGATTCCCAAGGCCCTGGCCGGCCGGCCGGCCGAAGAGATCGCCGAGGCGATCAGCCGGGCGTAGCCGTTCAGGCCGCGCCGTCCAGAAACAGGCGGCAGGCCGGGTTGTCGGTCTCGTCGGCGTAGGGGTAGCCCAGTTCGTCCAGCGCCTTCGTCAGGGCCGCCGCCTGGTCCGGCGGGACGCTGACCCCCGCCAGCACCCGGCCCGCGTCGTCGCCGTGGTTGCGGTAGTGGAACAGGGTCAGGGCCCAGGCGGGCTGCAGGCTGTTGAGGAAACGCAGGAAGGCGCCGGGCCGCTCGGGGAATTCGAAGCGCAGCAGCCGCTCGTGCGGCAGGCCGATGGTGCGCCCGCCGACCATGTGGCGCACGTGCAGCTTGGCGGTCTCATTGTCGCTCATGTCCACGACGGCATAGCCGTCGGCGGTCAGGCGTCTGAGCAGGCTTTCGCGCTCGGCGGCGCCGTCGCGCAGGGCCACGCCGACGAAGATCTGGGCTGTACCGTCGCCGGACCAGCGGTAGTTGAATTCCGTGATCGAGCGGCCGTCCAGGCTCTGCAGGAAGCGGTGGTAGTCCTCGCGCCGGTCGGGCATGGAGACGGCGAACAGGGCCTCGGCGCCCTCGCCGATCTCGGCCCGCTCGGCGACGTGGCGCAGACGGTCGAAATTGACGTTGGCGCCCGAGTTGATCGCCACCAGCGTCCCCGATCCGGGGTTGCGCGCGGCCCAGGCCTTGAGCCCGGCCAGGGCGACGGCGCCCGACGGCTCGGCCACGGCGCGCACGTCGTCGAAGATGTCCTTCACGGCGGCGCAGATGGCGTCGGTGTCGACCAGCACGATCTCGTCCAGCAGATCGCGGCACAGGCGGAAGGTCTCGTCGCCTGCGCGGCGCACGGCCACCCCGTCGGCGAACAGGCCGACCTGATCCAGATCGACGACGCGCCCGGCCTCGATGGCGCTCTTCATCGTCGGGGCCTCGGCGGGTTCGACGCCGATGAGGCGCGTTTCGGGCCGCAGGAAACGGACGATGGCCGCCACCCCCGCCGCCAGTCCTCCGCCGCCGATGGGGATGAAGACGGCGTCGATCGGATCGGGGTGCTGGCGCAGGATCTCCAGTCCGACCGTGCCCTGGCCGGCGATGACGTCGGGGTCGTCGAACGGATGGACGAAGGCGGCGCCGGTCTGCGTCTCGAGCGCGCGGGCGTGGGCGTAGGCGTCGTCGAAGCTTTCGCCGTGCAAGACGACCTGACCGCCCAGACCCTGGACCGCCGCCACCTTGATGCCGGGCGTGGTGGTCGGCATGACGATGGTCGCCGCCGCGCCGCGCCTGGCCGCCGCCAGCGCCACGCCTTGCGCGTGATTGCCCGCCGAGGCGCAGATGACGCCGCGCGCCAGTTCGGCCTGACTGAGCGCCGCGATCCGGTTGTAGGCGCCGCGGATCTTGAACGAGAAGACCGGCTGCAGATCCTCGCGCTTCAGCAGGGCCGGGCGGCCGATGCGGGCCGACAGCCGCTTCAGCGGATCGAGCGGAGTCTCCTCGGCCACGTCATAGACGCGGGCGGTCAGGATGCGGCGGACGGTGTCTTGCACGATGATCTCGGTCAGGCGGCGCAGGGGAGGATGAAGCGTGTCCCGGTCTAGGCGATGCTGCGGCGCATGAGAATGAAAATTGCGCGCCTGTCCTTCTCCCCTTGCGGGAGAAGATGGCGACCGAAGGTCGTCGGATGAGGGGTTTCGCAACCTTGAGCACTGGGCTTTAGCTTAATGGAAGGCGCAAAGAGACCCCTCATCCGTCTCGCTGCGCGAGCCACCTTCTCCCGCAAGGGGAGAAGGATGCGCGTCGTTGATTTCCCTTGCGCCGGGTGCGGAAGAGCCTACATTGTTTCTGCTTATGCTAAGTTTGAGCATAAGTCGGGGCCGCGCAGACGGCCGATAGGGAGTAGGGACGATGGCGGACGGCGCTTTCGGTCTGTCGAAGGAACTGGCGGAAGAGACCGCCCCGGTGTGGGACAAGGTCAAGGACTTCGTCACCCCGCTGGAGTGGCCGCAGCAGGCCCGGCTGATCAGTGAGATCAACCGGCTGAAGCGCGAGCGCGACGCGGTCATCCTGGCCCACAACTATATGACGCCCGAGATCTTCCACGGCGTGGGCGACTATGTCGGCGACAGCCTGGGTCTGGCCAAGGAGGCCGCCAAGTCCAAGGCCAAGGTGATCGTTCAGGCAGGCGTTCATTTCATGGCGGAGACGTCCAAGATCCTGTCGCCGGACAAGACGGTGCTGATCCCCGACCTGCGCGCGGGATGCTCGCTAGCGTCCTCGATCACGGGGGCGGACGTGCGGCTGATCAAGGAACGGCATCCGGGCCTGCCGGTCGTCACCTATGTGAACACCACGGCCGATGTGAAGGCCGAGACGGACATCTGCTGCACCAGCGCCAACGCCGTTCAGGTCGTCGAATGGGCGGCGAAGGAGTGGGGCGTCGACAAGGTCATCCTGATCCCCGACGAATATCTGGCGCGCAATGTGGCGGCCCAGACGACGGTGGGCATCATCGCCTGGGCGGGACACTGCGAGGTGCACAAGCGCTTCACCACGCAGGACATCGCCGACATGCGCGACGCCTGGCCGGACGCCGAGGTGCTGGCCCACCCCGAATGCCCCGAAGAGATTCTGCGCGCGGCCGACTTCGCCGGTTCGACCGCCGCCATGACCGAATATGTCGAGAAGCGTCGGCCCAAGCGGGTGGTGCTGATCACCGAATGTTCGATGGCCTCCAACATCAAGGGGGACGTGCCCGAGGTCGAGTTCGTCGGTCCCTGCAACCTGTGCCCGCACATGAAGCGCATTACGCTGGAGAACATCCGCGACTGCCTGCTGCACATGCAGTTCGAGGTGACGGTGCCGGAAGAGATGCTGGAGAAGGCGGCTCTGGCGGTGCAGCGGATGATCGACCTGCCGCCGCCGTCGAAGCCGGCGCGCTATGACCTGGTCAAGGCGCGGCATCATGTCGATGTGGAGCTGATCTGACGGCCCTGCGGCGACGCGGCCCGTTGCGGGACCGTCGCCGCGCGCCCAGTTCGAATCCATGAGCGACACAGACAACACCCTTCCCCCCGGCGGCCGCAGGCCCGGACCCTGGGACCCGCGTCCGGAAGAGGCGGCGCCTGCGCCCGCGCGCGAGACGCCGCGCTACAGCGCGCGCCATGAAACGCCGCAGGAGGACAAGGGCCAGCACCCGGTCTGGGCGGTGGTCTCGACCCTGCTGATGGCGGGTTTCCTGTGGTTCCTGACCGGCAGCTGGGTGGTGGCGGGGGCCGTTCTGTTCGGCCTGTTCGTGCACGAGTACGGCCATGTGCTGGCGATGAACCGGGTCGGCATGGGCCCGGCGCGCATCTACATCATCCCCTTCCTGGGCGGGCTGGCGAAGGGCCAGCGCGAGCCGAAGAGCGAGTGGCACGGCGTGCTGGTGTCGCTGGCGGGACCGGCGTTCGGCCTGCTGGCCATGATCCCCTTCGTGGCCGTGGGCCTGGCGCTGAAGGCGCCGGAGTGGCTGATGGGCGCCTTCTTCATCGCCATGATCAATCTGCTGAACCTGCTGCCCGCGCCGCCGCTGGACGGCTCCAAGGCGCTGGGGCCGGTGCTGACGCGGGTGCATCCGCGGCTGGAGCAGGTCGCCCTGCTGGTCGTCGGCGGTCTGGCCGTGTGGTGGGGACTGTCGACGGGGCGGCTGATCCTCGCCGTCTTTCTGGGCCTGGCGGTGTTCGGCCATCTGAAGCGCGGCGTCTGGCGCGCGGCGTGGGGGCGGCTGAGCTGGCCCGAGGCGGGGCGCAGCCTGGCCCTCTACCTGCTGACGGCCGTGGTCTGCGCGGCGGCGGCGATCGCCGCCTTGCTGCCGCTGACAGGCGGAGCGGTCGAGCCGGCCTTCGAGATGGGGCTGCGGTTCTTCGGCGTGGGGACCCGTTAGGGCGATGGCGCGCATGCGGCATGATGGGCCTCTGATCATCGGCGGCGGGCTGGCGGGTCTGTCGGCGGCGCTGGAGGCGGCCGAGGCGCTGGGGTCGGACGGCAAGGTGCTGGTGGTGACGCCCGAGCCCTTGCTGAACGCCTGCTCTTCGGCGTGGGCGCAGGGCGGGATGGCGGCGGCCCTGTCACCGCAGGACAGCGCGGCCCTGCACGCCAAGGATACCGAAGGCGCGGGCGCCGGTCTGGTCGAGGCCGAGGCGGCGCGCGCCCTGACGACGCGGGGGCGTGAGACGGTCGAGTGGCTGGCCGGGCTGGGCGCGCCCTTCGACCGCGATAACGACGGCGGCTTTTCCGTCAGTCTGGAGGCGGCGCACAGTCTGCCGCGCGTGGCGCGGGTGGGCGGCGACGGCGCGGGCCGGGCCATATTGTCGGCCGTGGTCGCCGCCGCGCGGGCCACGAAGGCCATTGAGATCTGGGAAGACGGCCGGCTGCGCGGCCTGATCCGCGACGTGGACGGTCGGGTGCGCGGCGCGGTGATCGAACGCCGAGGCGGCCGCTTGGACGAAGTGTTCGCCCCCGCCGTGGTGCTGGCCACCGGGGGGATCGGCGGCCTGTTCGAGGCGACGACCAATCCATCGGCCCTGCGCGGCGAGGGGCTGGCGCTGGCCTGGCAGGCCGGGGCCGAGGTGCTGGACCCCGAGTTCGTGCAGTTCCATCCGACGGCCATCGATGTGGGACTGGACCCGGCGCCGCTGGCGACCGAGGCCCTGCGCGGCGAGGGGGCGCGGCTGGTCGATGGCGGCGGCGCCTTCCTGCTGGGCGATCATCCTGACGCCGATCTGGCGCCGCGGGACATCGTGGCGCGGGCGGTGCACGCGGCGCGGGTCGAGGGGCGCGGCGCCTTCCTCGATGCGACGAAGGCGGTGAGCGAGGCCTTTCCGCATGAGTTTCCGGCCGTCTTCGCCGCCTGCATGCGGGCCGGGCTGGACCCGCGCGTCAGCCCGATCCCCGTGGCGGCGGCGGCCCACTATCACATGGGCGGCATCGTCGCCGACGACGAGGGGCGCACGACCGTCCCCGGCCTGTTTGCGATCGGCGAGTGTGCGGCGACGGGGGTGCATGGGGCCAACCGGCTGGCGTCCAACTCCCTGCTGGAGGCGGGCGCCTTCGGGCGGCGCGCGGGCCGGGCGGCGGCGGCCGAGGTCCAGCCCGAGCGGCGGCCGCTGGCGGCGGTGCAGGCGATGACGGACCTGCCGCCGGAAGCCTTGGCGGCTTTGCGTGCGGCCATGACGCGCCATGCGGGCGTGGTGCGGGACGAGGCGGGGCTGGCAGCGCTGCTGGCCCTGATCGACGACCTGGCGAAGGCGCATCCGACGGCGGCGTGCCTGACGGCGGCGCGGCTGGTCGCCGAGGGGGCGCTGAACCGGCGCGAGAGCCGGGGCGGCCACTATCGCCGCGACTTCCCCGACAGCCTGCCGAGGGCCGAGCACACGCGGATGCGCCGGACGGTTGAACCCGCGCGCGACGAAGAGGCCGAGGCGGCGACGCTCGCCGCCCTGGCGGCCGTGATCTGAATGATGAAGGACGTTTCCGTGACCCGAACCCTGCCGGACCTGCTGATCGAGCCCGTGGTGCGCATGGCGCTGGCCGAGGATCTGGGGCGTACGGGCGATGTGACGGCGCAGGCCTGCATCCCCGAGGACGCCCGCTTCAGCGCCGTCTTCTGCGCGCGTCAGGCCGGGGTGATGGCGGGCGGGGCGGTGGTGCGGATCGCGGTCCACGCGCTGGACCCCCAGGCGACGGTGGCGGTGAAGGTCGTCGACGGCGAGGCGTTCGAGGCCGGCGCCGTGCTGATCGCGGTCGAGGCGAACGCCCGCGCCCTGCTGTCGGCCGAGCGGACGGCGCTGAACCTGCTGGGCCGGATGTGCGGGATCGCGACCCTGACGCGGACCTATGTGCAGGCGGTCGCTGGGACGCACGCGCGCATCGCCGACACCCGCAAGACCACGCCGGGGCTACGGGCGCTGGAGAAACACGCGGTCGCCTGCGGCGGCGGGCTGAACCATCGTTTCGGGCTGGATGACGCCATCCTGATCAAGGACAACCACGTCGCCGTCTGCGGCGGGGCGGGCGAGGCGGTGCGCCGGGCCAAGGCCTTCGCCCCCCACCTGATGAAGGTCGAGGTCGAAGTCGACGGCCTGGATCAGCTGGACGAGGTGCTGCCCGAACGGCCGGACGTCGTCATGCTGGACAACTTCAGCCTGGAAGACATGGCCGAGGCGGTGCGGCGGGTGCGGGACAGCGCCTTCGGATCGGTGGTGCTGGAGGCGTCGGGCGGGGTGAACCTGACCACGGTCGCAGGCATCGCCGCGACGGGGGTGGACGTCATCTCCGTGGGCGCCCTGACCCATTCGGTCATGCAGCTGGACATCGGCCTGGACGCCGGCTGAGCGGACGCGGACCGGGGTTTTTCGGGGAACGGGCCCGGCAGGGGGCCGTTTTCAGAAAGCGGGAGGGCGCGACCTCGAAGGAGAGACGCCATGACCAGGGCCCCACAGCCGCCCAGGGAGCAACGCAGCTTCGCCGACCGCGGCGCCCAGTTGATGGATGAGGCCGCCGCCGTGGATCGGCGCGACCGGGCGGACGGCGTGCAATCCGGCCAGCCGGGCGATGCGGACGTCAACCTGAGCCAGCAGGGGCGTTACGGCAATCTGCAGCAGAATCTGACGACCCACCGCAAGACGCATCCCTAGACCAGGATCGATCAGGCTTCGGCGTTGATCGTGACGGTCGCGGCGGCGGGCTGGGGCGAGGCCGGGGGCGTCGCTACCGGGGCGGGCGCAGCGGCGGGACGCTCTTCCGTCTTGCCCGACGCCAGGGCTTCGCGCGCCAGGACGGCGGTGTAGGCCACGGCGCCCGAGGCGTTGCGGGCGGCTTCGACCGGATCGAGGCTGGCCTGGACCAGACGCGGGGCGTTCTCGGCCGGACCCGACGGGCGCGGGTTGTAGGCGAAGGCCTGGCTGGCGCCCGAGCGGCCGCCGAAGCGGTAGAACAGGTGATCGCCGACCTGGTTCACCCGCACCAGATTGTTGCGCCACGACGGCGAAACGGCGGTGGTGTGGAAGTGGGTGGCGTTGCCGACGGCGGCGAACACCTGGCCGGACAGGGCCTTGGCCGCCACGTCGCGGGCGCGATTCCAGGCCGCGCGGTTGACGGCGCCGCGCATGGCGCCGTTGCAGGTGAAGCTGAACTGGCAGCCCGAACCGCGGTTGGCGCCCTGATAGACGACGCTGCAGACGGTCTTGGGGAAGGCGGGGTGGCGGGCGCGGTTCAGCACCACCTGGGCCACGGCCTTCATGCCGTCGCGGCCTTCGCCGCGGGCTTCATAATAGACGGCCTGGGTCAGGCAATCGAGGTCGCGCGACTGGTCCAGGGCGCCGTCGAGGCGGAAGGGACGAGCGGCGGAAACCCTGGTCGCGCCGGGGCCTTGCAGGCTGGCGCGGCGCAGGCCGTCCTGGCCCTGAAGCTGCTCCAGGCGGGCGGTCAGCAGTTCGGCCTGACGGTCGCGCTGGGCCGAGCCGGCGACGGAATAGGGGTCATGGCGATGGGCGATGGTCAGGGCGCTGGCGTCCAGGCCGCCGGCCGCTTCGGCCAGGGCTTCCTGGGTGTAGCCGCCGGCGCCGGCGCCCTGCAGGCGCTCGGCCTGGGCGCGCACGGTCGAGGCCTGGGCGGCCAGGCCGCCCAGATAGGCCCCTCCGACAGCGAGGCCGACGACGCCGCCGAACGCCGCCGCTGCCGTCGTGGGGCGCAGGCGGAATGAGCGGGCGGCGTGCATCAGCGCACGCGTCTGCGAGGAGAGAGACAAAGGCGTAGTCCTGTACAACAGGGCGAGGATGCCGCCCCCGTAGATCCCGAACCCCGGCGACAAGGACGCGTCGCGCTTAAGCGGGTCGGGCGAACGCCGACTGAACGCCGACCCTCGAAGGCGGGCCTTTATCCATCCGATCATGGCCTCAATGTGACTGATTCGCTAGAATTGTAATTTCTTCAGCATAAGAAGAACGCCTATCAGTCATTATTCCACGTCGTTTTAATCGTGACGAAATTGCGCCTTAGACATTCTTGCGAAGACTGTATTTTTATGTTGATCGAAGATTGAGCGTGGAGCGGTCGGGCGGTGAATAAGCTATTGGTTGATGGTCGACATCTTGGTTGTCAGAGTCACGCCATAGATGGGAACCTGAGGTCGATTCTCGCGTTCCAAGCTGAGCTATTTCAAGGAGTTGCCCCATGACCCGCACCGCTTCCCGCCTTGCCGTACTGGCGCTGGCCGGCGCCGGAGCCCTGGCCCTGTCGGCCTGCGGCCACAGCATTGAACAGAAGGCGGCCACCGGCGCAGTCGCCGGGGCCGTGGTGGCCGGTCCGGTCGGGGCGGCCGTCGGGGGCGCCGCAGGCGCGGCGGTCGGCCACGCCCAGAAGCCGCACTGATTCCAGCTGCACACTGAAGGCTGACGCGGCCGCCTCGCGCGGCTGCATTGTGCGTCCGAGCGGCCTCTCCGTCCCCTAAATCCAATGAAATTGGGCCGTGGAGCTTGATTTCGGCGCGAAATTCGGCTTTGGCCTCCCGCCGGGCCGAGCGCGTCGAGATGCGCCTCCCGGCCCGATCCAAGGCCGTCGCCTCGGCGATCGGCCCCTTTCGCCGTCTCCATTCCCTATCAAGGACACCCGCCTCTCAGCATGCGCGACCTCAAGAACACCGGCTTCAACGACCGCCTGTCCGCCCAGAAAGACGCCAAACAAGCCCTCCTGGCCCGGTTCAAGCCGAAGCCGACGGTTCAGGATCCCGAGTTCGAGAAACTGGCCGAAAAGCGCGCCGCCGAGAAGGAGGCCGTCCGCCAGCAGCACGAACTGGCCAAGGCCGAAGTGCGCCGCGAGAAGGCCGAGAAGGAAGCCGCCCGCTTGGCCGCCGAAATGGCCGCCCAGGAAGAGGTGGACGCCGCCAAGCGCGCCGCCCGCAAGGAGCGCAAGCAACTGACCAAGGAAGAGCAGAAGGCCGCGCGCGACGCCCGCTACGCCGCCCGCAAGGCGCGCCAGCGCTAAAGGGCTGCGCCCTTCTCCCCCTGCGGGAGAAGGTGGCGGCCGCAGGCCGACGGATGAGGGGTCTCTCCGAAGTCTGACGAGGGGCGAAGCCAGCGTCGAGCAACCCCTCATCCGACCTCTCCCGGACTGAAATCCGGGATCGGCCACCTTCTCCCGCAGGGGGAGAAGGGTTTGCGTTGCAACATCCCTGCGGCTTCGACGTTACAGGGGCGAAGATTCCTGCGGCGGGGCGCCGCCGACCCCTTGGATCGCGGGCCGGACGACCTAACTGCAAGGCTGATCTTCACACCGCACTGCAAACGGGAGCCGTCATGAACGCCATCGACACCGGTCTTAAGCCCAAGGAGCGCGCCGACGTCGCGCGCGAACTGTCCAAGGCCCTGGCCGACAGCTACGCCCTCTATCTGAAGACGCACGGCTACCACTGGAACGTGCGCGGGCCGGAGTTCTTCAGCCTGCACAACCTGCTGGAAGAGCAGTATCGCGAGATCTGGGCCGCCCTGGACGAAATCGCCGAGCGCATCCGCGCCCTGGGCGAACTGGCGCCGCAGAGCGCCTCGGCCTTCGCCAACCTGACCTCGATCAAGGACGGCGATCCCGAGAAGGAGTCCTCCGAGATGCTCAAGGAGCTGATCAAGGACCACGGCGTGGTCATCGCCACCGCCCGCGCGGCCCTGGACGCCGCCGACGAGGTCGGGGACGAGGCGTCGGTCGATCTGATGACCGTGCGTCTGGCGGCGCACGAAAAGGCCGCCTGGATGCTGCGTTCCAGCCTGGGCGAGCGTTAAGCGGGAAGAGGACCGCCGTTTCGCCTCACGGAACGGTAATCTTCGCGTCTGAAAAGCGCCGGATTGGGCGGTCATGCAGATCGTCGATTTCCGGCGCCGTCAGGCGTCGCTATACGGACGTCGCATGAACCTCGGCCGCCTCACGCCGCTGAAGACGACCGGACGCCGTGCTGTGGCAGCGGCGCCTGCCACCATGGCCGTGACCCTGGCGGCGATGGGCGTGGCCATGTCGGCCAGTTCGACCCCGCGCCCCGACATCGACCGCACCGCCGAAGCCGTGGCCCGCGCCACCGGCGGCGACCTGGGCCCGAACGGTCTGGCGGCGGTGACGGCGCGGATGGATGCGGGGCAGTTGGCCGTCGCGCGGCGGCATGATCCGGCCCTGGGCCTGCCCGAACTGTATGGGCTGACCCCCGGGTGGGAGAGCCTGACCCTGGGGGGCAAGCCCAGTCTGGATCAGGGCGTGGCGGGCGTTGCGGCGCAACAGTTGAACGCCGCCATGCCCAACGCCTTCGGCGCGCTTCAGCCCGCGCGGCCCTTCGTCTTCCGTCCAGCGGACGAGGCGTCGCGTCGGCGCGCCCTGCGCTGCCTGACCCAGGCCGTCTATTACGAGGCGGCGCTGGAGCCGACAGAGGGGCAGGAGGGCGTGGCCCAGGTCGTGCTGAACCGGGTGCGCGATCCCAACTATCCCTCCAGCGTCTGCGGCGTCGTCTATCAGGGCGCCGAGCGGACCACGGGCTGTCAGTTCAGCTTCACCTGCGACGGCTCCCTGGCGCGCGGGCCGGTGAGCTGGGCCTGGGATCGGGCCGAGCGGGTCGCGGCGCGCGCCCTGAACGGCCATGTGTCCGAGCGCGTGGGCACGGCCACCCACTACCACGCCGACTACGTCCACCCCTGGTGGTCGCCGACCCTGGCCAAGATCACCCAGGTCGGGGCGCACATCTTCTATCGCTGGAAGGGCGCGGCCGGAGAGACGGCGGCCTTCGTCAACGCATACGCGGGCCGCGAGCCGTCGATCGACGAGGCCCGCTTCGCCCAGTCTCGCGTCCTGCTGGCCACGGCTGCCGACAGCGTGGAAGAGGCGCTCGACGGGGCCAGGTCGGGCGAACTGCGCACGGTCGAGATCGACGGCCAGACCCGCGTCGTCGGCATCGCCAGCCTGGGCGGTCGCCGCCAGGCCGGCAAGGAGGAGATCGCCGCCATCAACGAGCGCCTCAAGGCCTTCGAGGCCGGCGCCGTCCCCAGCGTGACCGTGACCGGCCCGCCGCCCGCCGGCGTCACGCCCATGGCCGTCGAAGAGGTCGGCAAGCCGCAGGGCTGAGGGCGCGGGCGGATCAGCCCGCGCCGGTCTTACGGACCAGGCCGTCGTCCGTTTCTGAGATGTCGGGCGCGTAGTCCAGAATGTCGGCTGGAGCGCAGTCCAGATAGCGGCAGATGGCGTCCAGGGTGGCGAAGCGCACGCCGCGCACCTTGCCCGACTTCAACAGGGACAGATTGGTCTCCGAAATGCCGATGGCTCGCGCCAGCACGTTCGAGCGCACCTTGCGCCGCGCCATCATTACGTCCAGCCGCACGATGATGGGCATCAGACGAACCGCGAGGCGTCGTCGTGCACCTCGGCGCCCCAGGCCATGACCCGCGCCACGACGAACAGGATCAGTCCCAGCGCCAGGGCCTTGGCGCTGTCGATCCTCAGCCAGCCCTCGTCGTCGAACCCCGCCAGCGTCACCAGGACATGGCCGAGCGTCGGAGCGACGGCGTAGGCCATCAGCCACAGAGCGATGCCGCCCATGCAGCGGGCGTTCTCCTGGGTCAGGACGACGCCGGAGCCGTAGAGGCGGAACAGTCGTCGCAGCCCCCACAGCACCGCCAGGGCGGGGATCATCATCACGCTGGCCGACAGGGCCAGGGCGATCTTCTGAATCCAGGGCAAGGCGCCGACGGTGGTCCAGCCGGACGGCACGGGCGGGACCGTCGCCTCGATATAGATCTGCATCCCGCCGGGGCGCACCTGCAGCCGGGTTCCCACGTAGGTCAGCACGGCGACGACGGCGATCGCCAGCAATGCGGCGCCGAAGGCGAACAGCACCGTGAACAGCCACTCCAGCGGACGGCTGAGCCGTCGGATGCGGACGAAGGCGTCAGGCTCCAGTGGAACCGGCGGGGGCAAGGCGACGACGACCGCCATGGGATAATGCGGCTCCAATTCGATTGACGGCTATATTTTTATGTATTTCGATATGTTTGGCAACTCAACCAAGGATACGACATGTCGCATCACGGCCAAGGGCGCGGGGCGCCCGTCATCGCAGGTCTGGTTCTGGCGGCCCTGCTGGCCGGTTGCGCCACTCCGGCCAGCCGCCATCCGTTGACGCCCGCTGACCTGGGTGCGGCTTCGCGCGCCTCGGCGCTGGAGGCGAGCCTGGCGCGGCCCGGCGTCGTGACCTTCGAACGTGTTCGGTTCGCCCAGTGGACGGCGGGGCGAGGGGTCTTCATCGATCGCAAGGACTCCCGTACGGCGGCCGTTCCCAAGGGCGATGAGGAGGCGATGATCTACGCCTATGTCGTCGATCATCCTCGTTTCGGTCGGGTGATGATCGACAGCGGGGTGTCGGCCGAACTGGGGGAGCGGCTGAACGGTCTGATGCGCCGGGCGGTGGCCGACCTTGATCTCCGCATCGAGCGCACCACGGCGCAGTGGGTGGACGGCCAGACGCCGCCGCGCATGGTCTTCCTGACCCATCTGCATTTCGATCATGTGGGCGGGCTGGTCGACCTGCCGGTCACGACGCCCGTCTATGTGGGTGCAGGCGAGGCTCAGGATCGCAATCGCGTAAACCTGGTTCTGGGCCGCCCGGCGGACGCCGCCCTGCGCGGCTACGGACCCCTGCGCGAATGGCGGTTCCAACCGGACCCCGACGGCCGGTTCGCCGGGGTGCTGGACATCTTCGGCGACGGTTCGATCTGGGCCATCAGCACGCCGGGGCATTCGGCGGGATCGACCGCCTATCTGGTCAATGCGGTGGACGGGCCGAAACTGGTGGTCGGCGACGCGGTCAGCACCCGTCTGGGCTGGGAGCAGCGGATGCCGCAGCCGGTCGCAGCCGCCGCTCGCGCCGACGCCGAAGCATCCGCCGAACGGTTACGCAGCTTTGCGGCCGCGCATCCGACTGTGACGGTCTTCCTGGGCCACCAGTCCCGAATGGGGCAGGCGGAGGCGCGCTGAAGCGCCTCCCGCTTTTCTCACCAGGCCCCGATCTTCTCGGCTTCTTTGTGGCTGATGGGGTGTTGGGCGGCCTTGTGGTCTTCCTCGGCCAGGAAGCGGGCGGCTTCGAGGGCGGCCATGCAGCCCATGCCCGCCGCCGTGACGGCCTGGCGATAGACGTCGTCGGTGACGTCGCCGGCGGCCCAGACGCCCTCGATGGCGGTCGCGGCCGTGCCCGGCTTGACCCGCAGATAGCCGCCGGAATTGGTCTCCAGCTGGCCCTTGAACAGCTCGGACGAGGGGGCGTGGCCGATGGCGATGAAGACGCCGTCGGCGGGGATTTCGCTGATCTCGCCGGTCTTGACGTTCTTCAGGCGCACGCCGGTGACGTTGCGGGCCACGCCGTCGACGACGCCGACGACTTCCTCGACGGCCACGTCCCAGACGACCTTGATCTTGGGATGGGCGAACAGGCGGTCCTGCAGGATCTTCTCGGCGCGGAACTCGTCGCGGCGGTGAACGACGGTGACGGTCTCGGCGAAGTTGGTCAGGAACAGGGCTTCCTCGACGGCGGTGTTGCCGCCGCCGACGACCACCACCTGCTTGCCGCGATAGAAGAAGCCGTCGCAGGTGGCGCAGGCTGAGACGCCGAAACCCTGATAGGCGGCCTCGGAATCCAGCCCCAGCCACTTGGCCTGGGCGCCGGTGGAGATGATGACGGTTTCGGCCAGAAGCTCAGTCCCCGAGTCCAGCGTCAGGCGGAAGGGGCGCTGCGACAGGTCGGCCTTGACCACGATGTCGTGGATGATCTCGGTCCCGACATGCTCGGCCTGGGCCTGCATCTGCTGCATCAGCCAGGGGCCCTGAATGGTCTCGGCGAAGCCGGGATAGTTCTCGACGTCCGTGGTGATGGTCAGCTGGCCGCCGGGCTGAAGCCCGGCGATGATCACCGGGTTCAGCGAGGCGCGGGCGGCGTAGATGGCGGCGGTCCAGCCGGCGGGGCCGGAACCGATGATGGCGACACGGACAGTACGAGCTTGGGTCATGGCGCCTATTTAGGCGCTGATTCCCTCAAGCGCGATGCCGATGCGACATTCACAGGCCGGATTCAGGCGTGAGCCGGTTGTTTGGCGTCGGCGGCGCGGGCCGCCCGCAGCTGCTCCAGGGTGTCCGCGACGTCGGACAGGAAGACCTGACGACGCTCCGCCGCCTCGGCGGGGTCCGCGCCATGACGCATGACGCGGCCGTTGAACAGGGCGGCCTCTTCGCGGATGCGGGCGACCAGGGCGGTCAGATGGCCCTTGCCCTTGCGCTGGTCCATGACCTGGGCGTGATTGTCGGCGTCGCGAACACGCCGGGCCAGGGCTTCATCGACATCCTGTCCCATCTCGGCGCGGCCAGCCATCTGGCTGAAGTCATGGGCGTAGAGGCGGATGAAATTTTCCACGATCAATTAGAACGTCCTTTCCGTGACTGAGCTTCGGCCAAGGCGCAGCCGACCGCCGGCGATGCCGCCGTCGATTCATGGGCTGGGTTTTGCCTTGATCCCGACATATGGGGACGGCGAGGGCCTTTCGCCACCTTGGCCGCTGGGAGGGGCCGCTGGAGAGCGGCTTGGGGCCTCAGCGCTTCGGCATGGCCGCCAGCACGGCGCGGGCGGCGCGCTCGGTTTCGTTCAGCGGTTCATAGGCCCAGGGCGTCAGCGTCCCGTCGAAGGGGCGGGCGGCGCCGCGGGCCTGAAGATCGGCGTGCAGGCGGGCGAACTTGCCCGGCGCCTTCCTGGCGATCATGGGCAGGATATGGACGGGCTTGCCGGTCGAGGCGGCCTCGGCGGCCATGTTGGCGCTGTCCTCGGTGACGAGGATGTGGTCGGCGCCGTCCAGCATGGCGAACAGGGGGTTGTCGCCCGTACCGTCCCAGATCCAGCCGGGCAGGGCCGACAGGCGTTCGGTCATCGCCGCCTTGGCCGCCTGCGGCGTGCGCCGCGAATAGGTCAGCAGCAGGGCGCCGTTCGCGGCGGTCACGGCCTCGGCGATGCGGCCGGCCAGATCGGCGGCGTGGGCGGGCGGCAGGTCGAAGGCGGCGGACGCTCCGCCCACCATCACCGCCACGCGCGGATGGGGCAGGGGGGCGATGCGCGCGGCGAAGGCGGGCGCCGCCTCGGCCAGCCTTTCGCGCGTGATGCGGTGAGGGCTGCCGGTGATCGACAGGACGTTGGGGCCGCTGAGGGCGTCATGGGCGGGGGCGACGATCAGGCCGTAGCGGTCGTTGCGCCAGCGTGGGTCCTGGGTCTGGACGACGAAGGTCCTGCCGCCGCTCCAGTCGCGCACGCGCGCCGACAGGGGCAGGCTGGCGCGGCCCGTGGCGATCCACAGGTCAGGCCATTCGGCGACGCCGCGCGGATCGAACGACCCCGGCGCCAGCATGGCGGGGGTCTTCAGGGCCGAGGGCCAGCGGTCGAAGGCGGGGCGCCAGCGGACGGTCTGGACCGTGATCTCGGCCGGGGTCAGGCGGGCGACGGCCTCGGCCAGGCCCAGGGCCTGGTTCTGGATGCCGGTGCGGCCGTCGGACACGACCCAGATGGAAAGAGGGCGCGCGGCCATGCCGCGCGCCCTGCCTTCAGCCTCGATGTCGGCGGAGGTTACTTCCACTCGACCTTGAGGATCTCATAGGCCTTCACGCCGCCGGGCGTGTTGACCTCGACCACGTCGCCGACCTCCTTGGAGATCAGGGCGCGGGCGATCGGCGAGGCGATGGAGATCTTGCCCAGCTTCACGTCGGCCTCGTGTTCGCCGACGATCTGATAGACGCCTTCCTCCTCGGTGTCCTCGTCCACGAAGGTGACGGTGGCGCCGAACTTGACCTGGTCGCCGGACAGTTTGGACACGTCGATCACCTGGGCGCGGGACAGCTTGTCCTCGATCTCGGCGATCGAGCCTTCGATCCAGCCCTGGCGCTCCTTGGCGGCGTGATATTCGGCGTTTTCAGACAGATCGCCATGCTCGCGGGCTTCCGCGATGGCGGCGATCACGCTGGGTCGTTCCACCGACTTCAATTGCTTGAGTTGATCGTCGAGGGCGCGATACCCCTCGGCCGTCATCGGCACTTTTTCCATTGTGTCGTGAGTTTCTTGCTACGCCCGAAGACAGGTGAGAGACGTTCCGGTACCGCTGCGGCCACGGGGGCGTTGCGTGACCGGCCCAAGAAGGTAGGGCGCCCGACGTCCAAACTCAAGATGGCCGACCGGCGCCATTCGGCGTGGCGGAAGCGCGCAGCCCCGATTCAGCCCCTGTTCACGGCCTTGTGGTCGGAGCGGGCGGGACGGAGGGCCGGCGATCACGGCTGAAGGCGCGCCGCAGCGCCGTCCAGGCGATGAACCCCAGGGCCGCCACGGCCAGGAGCATGAAGACGCCGGACACGACCGCGACGCCCGCGGCGATGAAGGCGATGACGAGACAGACGGCCGCGAACAGGGCCGCGATGACCTGGAGAACAGACAGACGCATGAAAGTGTTAACGCCGCCGGGCAGGCCGGGTTTCCTCGGTCGGCTTCCGGACCTCAGCGCCGCCGCCCGCTCCAGCGACGGCGCCGATGGGGCGGCCGGGACGTCGTGCGGGCGCCGCGCGGGACGTCATGGTCCGGAGCGCGGCGGCTCTTCCACAATCGCCAGGCCAGAGTCGCCAGGGCGATCTTGCCGGCATGGCGCGCGGCCAGGCTGCGGCCCCGACGCGACAGCAGCAGGCCGCCCAGCAGGGCGGAAAGGCGAGGCAGAGGCATGGACGGCGTCTCCTACGGATGCGGAACCTGTGGGAGCAACGGCCGGGACGCCGCCGGGTTCAGCGCCCCGGCCTCGCCTTATCGTCTCATTCCGCGCGTTTGGGCATCAGGGCCTCGGCGGCCAGAACCGAGCCTTCCACGCCCAGGGTGACGGCGGGCTCGGGCGTGATGCGGAACAGGCCCGAGTGGTGGCCGGGGGCGTCGTCCACCTGATCGGGCGGCGTGCCGCCGACGCGGAAATAGACGCCCTTCACGCCCAGCTCGGGGGTGACGAACTCGGCGAAGTCCTCGGCCCCCATGCCGGTGCGCGGATTGTCGATCAGCACCCCTTCGCCCAGGGCGGCGGTCAGGGCCTCGCGGACGCGTGCGGCGGTCTCGGCGTCGTTGATGGTGGGCGGGGTGTTTTCCAGCGGCGAGCGCACGACGGTCGGCAGCTTATCCTCGGGCACGCCCAGGGCGCGGGCGGTGTTGGCCGAGATGCGGTCGATGCCGTCCAGCAGCTTGGCGCGGACCTCAGGGCTGTCGGCGCGGACGGTCAGCTGCATGTCCACGCGGTCGGAGATGATGTTGTGCTTGATGCCGCCCTTGATGGCGCCGACCGTGACCACGGCGCCCTCCAGCGGGCTGGTCTCGCGGCTGCGCAGGGACTGCAGGCCCACCACGATGTGCGAGGCGACCAGGATGGGATCGACCCCCAGATGCGGCGAGGCGCCGTGGGTGGCGACACCGTGCACGGCGATGTCCACGCTGTCCGAGCTGGACGAGGTGATGCCCAGCGGCACGCCGATCCGTCCCGTCGGGGTGTCGGCCGAGACGTGGAAGGCCAGGGCGTAGTCCGGCTTGGGGAAGCGGGAGTAAAGGCCGTCCTGCACCATGGCGCGGGCGCCGAAGATACGCTCCTCGGCCGGTTGGGCGACTAGAACCAGGGTGCCGGACCAGTTGGCCTTGCGCGCCTGCATCTGACGCGCCGTGCCGACCAGGGCGGTGATGTGCACGTCGTGGCCGCAGGCGTGCATGACGGGCTTTTCGACGCCGTCGCTGTCGACCTGACGGGCGGTGGAGGCGTTGGCCAGGCCCGAGGTCTCCTCGACCGGCAGGCCGTCCATGTCGGCGCGGATCATGACCGTGGGTCCGGGACCGTTGCGCAGGACGGCGACCACGCCGGTTCCGCCGACGCCGGTGGTGACGTCATAGCCCAGGGCGCGCAGCTCCTGCGCCATGCGCGCCGAGGTCTCGACTTCGAGGCCCGACAGTTCCGGGTTGCGGTGGAAGTGGTCGAACAGGGCGCCGAGGTTGGCGTCATAGTCCGCCTTGACGGCGGCCTTGAGCCCCGCGTCCTGGGCGATGGCGGGCGCGGAACCGGCCGCCAGAACGGCGGCCAGAATGGCGGTGAGCGTGGTCTTCTTCATGATGGTGTCCCCTCCGGTGTCGGGAGCGACCTTAGCCGCTGACGGGGAGGGGGCAACCGGAGAAGGGGTCGTGTGCGCGCGCCTTCTCTGCCGTCATCCTCGGGCTTGACCCGAGGATCCAAGTTGGAGGCGCGTTCTTCCTTGCCGACGTCACGCAGGCGGATGGCTGGATCCTCGGGTCAAGCCCGAGGATGACGGCGACTATAGGGTGATGGCGGCGCCTAGGCGGGGCACGAAAAAGCCCCCGGCGATCGCACGGCGGGGGCTTTCTGGTTCAGGACTGGGCCTGATCTCAGTTGTAGCTCTGGATCGGGCGGACATCCATCTCGCCGTGGCGGACGGCGGCGATGCCTTGCGCGGCGGCCAGCGAGCCGGACGCCGTGGTGTAGTAGGGGATCTTCATCATCAGCGCCGTGCGGCGGATCGAGAAGCTGTCGGCCAGGGCCTGCTTGCCGTCCGTGGTGTTGAAGACCAGCTGGACCTCGCCGTTCTTCATGGCGTCGACGATGTTGGGACGGCCTTCCAGCACCTTCTTGACCAGGCCGACGTCCAGGCCCTGTTCCGTCAGGTAGCTATGGGTGCCGCCGGTGGCGATGACCGAGAAGCCCTGCGCCAGCAGCGTCTTCACCGCCTCGACGATGAAGGGCTTGTCGGCGTCGCGCACCGAGACGAAGGCCGTGCCCTCGGTCGGAAGGATGGTGCCGCCGCCGGTCTGGGACTTGGCGAAGGCGCGGGCGAAGGCGGGGGCCAGATCGGCCTCGCCGTCACGCTTCCAATCCAGACCCATGACCTCGCCGGTCGAGCGCATTTCCGGGCCCAGGATGGTGTCGACCCCGGCGAAGCGGGCGAAGGGGAAGACGGCTTCCTTGACCGCGATGTGGTCCAGTTCCTTGTCGACTAGACCGAAGGAAGACAGCGGAACCCCGGCCATGACCTTGGCGGCGATGGCGGCGACCGGCTGGCCGATGGTCTTGGCGACGAAGGGCGCGGTGCGGCTGGCGCGCGGGTTCACTTCCAGCACGAAGATGCGCGGGTTGTCGCTGTGCGGCTCCTCGATGGCGAACTGCACGTTCATCAGGCCGCGCACCTTCAGGGCCTTGGCCATGGCGGTGGTCTGGCGCTTCAGCTCGGCCACGGTTTCGGGGCGCAGGGAGAAGGGCGGCATAGAGCAGGCGCTGTCGCCCGAGTGGACGCCGGCTTCCTCGATATGCTCCAGCACGCCGGCGACGAAGACGGTCTCGTCGTCGCACAGGGCGTCGACGTCCACCTCGGTGGCGCGGTTCAGATAGTGGTCGATCAGGACGGGATCGTCGCCCGAGACGCGCATGGCCTCGCCGACGTAGCGGTCCAGACCCTCGCGGTCGTGGACGATCATCATGCCGCGGCCGCCCAGGACGTAGGACGGGCGCAGGACGACCGGATAGCCGACCTCCTCGGCCTTGATGGCGGCTTCCTCGGCCGAGCGGGCCAGGGCGTTGGGCGGCTGTTGCAGGCCGATGGCCTGAAGCATCTGCTGGAAGCGCTCGCGGTCCTCGGCCAGGTCGATGCTGTCGACGCTGGTGCCCAGGATCGGCACGCCGTCTTCCTGAAGCGCATGGGCCAGCTTCAGCGGGGTCTGGCCGCCGAACTGGACGACCACGCCGATCAGTTCGCCCTTGGAGCGTTCGACGTCGATCAGCTCCAGCACGTCTTCGGCCGTCAGCGGCTCGAAATACAGGCGGTCGGAGGTGTCGTAGTCGGTCGAGACGGTCTCGGGGTTGCAGTTGACCATGATGCTCTCGACGCCGATGTCGTCGAAGGCGAAGGCCGCGTGGCAGCAGCAGTAGTCGAACTCGATGCCCTGACCGATGCGGTTCGGACCGCCGCCGAGGATGACGGCCTTCTTGCGGTCCGACACCTCGGCCTCGCAGGCCGGGATCTGACCCAGGGCGCCGGTCTCATAGGTCGAATACATATAGGCGGTGGCGGAAGCGAACTCGGCGGCGCAGGTGTCGATGCGCTTGAACACCGGGCGCACGTCCAGGGCGCGACGGGCCTTGCGGACCTCGCCCTCGGTCTTGCCGGTCAGGGCGCCCAGGCGGGCGTCGGAGAAGCCCTTGGCCTTCAGCTTGCGGAAGTCGGTCGCGTCCGTGGGCAGGCCCTGAACGCGGACGTGGCCTTCGGTGCGGATCAGGTCGGCGATCTGGCGCAGGAACCACGGCTCATAGGCGCAGGCGGCCTGAACCTCTTCCACCGTCAGGCCGTGGCGGAAGGCCTGGGCGATGACGCGGATGCGGTCCGGCGTCGGCAGGCCCAGGGCGCGGATGACGGCGGCCTTGATCGCGGCGTCGTCTTCGGCCCCGGTCACGCCGTCGATCTCGATGTCGTCAAAGCCGTTCAGGCCTGTTTCCAGACCGCGCAGGGCCTTCTGCATCGATTCCTGGAAGGTGCGGCCGATGGCCATGACCTCGCCGACCGACTTCATCGCCGTGGTCAGCGACGGCTCGGAGCCCGGATATTTCTCGAAGGCGAAGCGCGGAATCTTGGTGACGACGTAGTCGATGGCCGGCTCGAAGCTGGCCGGTGTGACCATGGTGATGTCGTTCTTCAGCTCGTCCAGCGTATAGCCGACGGCCAGCTTGGCGGCGATCTTGGCGATCGGGAAGCCGGTGGCCTTGGACGCCAGCGCCGAGGAGCGCGACACGCGCGGGTTCATCTCGATGACGACCAGACGGCCGTCCTTGGGGTTGACCGCGAACTGGACGTTCGAGCCGCCCGTCTCGACCCCGATCTCGCGCAGCACGGCGATCGAGGCCGCGCGCATCATCTGGTATTCCTTGTCCGTCAGCGTCATGGCCGGGGCGACGGTGATGCTGTCGCCGGTGTGGACGCCCATCGGGTCGATGTTCTCGATCGAGCAGATGATGATGCAGTTGTCCGCGTGATCGCGGACGACCTCCATCTCATATTCCTTCCAGCCCAGCACCGACTCTTCGATCAGCACTTCGGTGGTCGGCGACAGGTCGAGGCCCCGCTCCACGATCTCGTGGAATTCCTCGACGTTGTAGGCGATGCCGCCGCCGGTGCCGGCGAGCGTGAACGACGGACGGATGATGGCGGGCAGGCCCACGAAGGCCAGGGCTTCGTCGGCTTCCTCGATGTGGTGGATGGCGCGCGAGCGGGGCGATTCCAGGCCCAGCTTGTCCATCGCGTCGCGGAACTTCTGACGGTCCTCGGCCTTGTCGATGACCTCGGCCTTGGCGCCGATCATCTCGACGCCGTGACGGGCCAGGGCGCCCGAGGCGTTCAGGGCCAGGGCGGTGTTCAGGGCCGTCTGGCCGCCCATGGTGGGCAGCAGGGCGTCCGGCTTCTCCTTGGCGATGATCTTCTCGACCATCTCGGGCGTGATCGGCTCGATATAGGTGGCGTCGGCCACCTCCGGGTCGGTCATGATGGTGGCGGGGTTCGAGTTGACCAGGATGACCCGGTAGCCCTCGGCCTTCAGCGCCTTGCAGGCCTGAACGCCCGAATAGTCGAACTCGCACGCCTGGCCGATGACGATCGGACCGGCGCCGATGATCAGGATGGACTTGATGTCTGTGCGCTTGGGCATCGGCGTCTACTCAGTTCGTCACGACCGCGCACTCCCAGCCGTCGTAGTCGAGCTGGAAGGCCGCGGCCCAGGTTTGCATCATGGCCGACACAGGCGAAAACGACGCCTCGTCGACCGGCATGGTTGTCTCCAGGACGGTCATGTCGCCCTGGCCCCGCGTCAGGAAGCCCGCACGGCGGGCCACCTCGCACAGGTCGCCGTGCGCCTCTTCCTCGCCGTAGAAGTAGAACAGCGTATGGCGCGGGGTGATCCCGCTGTCGCCCTGCTCTGCGAGCGCGGCGCGCACCATGGCGTCCTTTTCTTCATGATTGGTCAGGGCGGCGGTCTCCACGCGCGCAGACGGACGGGCGCGAGCGTGCTCGCGGCCGATCCGTTCGGGTTGTCGGTTAAGCGGCCCGTTTAGAGAGGGAGGGGCCGGGGGGCAAGGGCTTATCCGGCCTTACCGCTCAAGAAAAAGGGGCGGCCCGTAAGGACCGCCCCCGCAGAGTTTCGAACCCTGTCCGTTCTTAGAAGGGACGGAAGTTCAGGCCGACGAAGAAGCGGCGGCCGTAGGGGTCGAAGTTGGAGTAGATGGTGGTGCCCAGGATGTCGCGTTGTTCCGCGTCAAACAGGTTCACCACGCCGGCGCGCAGCGTCAGGTCGTCACGGACGTTGTAACGCACCGTGAGGTCGTGACGCACGAAGTTGCCGGTGTTCATCTGGTCGACCAGACGCGAGTCCGCGTTGTTCACGAAGTCGCGGGCGCGGACGATGTTCGTGGCGGACTGCCAGTCGGCGGTCCAGTTCACGTTCCAGATGTCGTTCGGACGCCACGACAGCGACGAGGCCATGCGGACGCGCGGATAGGCGTTGGTGCCGCTCAGGCCGATGCTGGCCGCCAGTTCGGTGTAGTCGGACGGATCCGACTCGTTCAGGAACTGCTTCTGCTCGATCAGCCACGAGCCCTGCAGACGCCAGTCGAAGGCGCCCCAGTTCTTGCCCCAATCCGCGGTGTCCCACGAATAGTTGGCGCCGAAGTCGAGGCCGCGGGTTTCCAGGGCCGCGTAGTTGAACGAACGCTCGATGAAGCCGCCGATCGGGTCGCCCGAGGGAGCGCCGATGCCGAACTCGATGTCCGGGTTGTTCCGGAAGATGGAGTTACAGGCGTCCATGTTCAGTTCGGCGCCGTTGACGCAGTTTTCAGCGATTCTGGCGGCCGAAACCGCAGCGATGACCTTGTCGATGCGGATCTCGTAGTAGTCCAGCGACAGGGTCAGGCCCGGAACGTAGCTCGGCTGATAGACGGTCGAGAAGGTGAAGGATTCCGACTCTTCCGGCTCCAGGTTGGGGTTGCCGCCCGAAACGCCGGCGATGCCCGAGGTGTAGTTCGGGTTGAAGTCGTCGGTGTTGGTGGCGGTGTCGCCGGCGAAGTCGAAGGTCAGGCCCTGCTGCGCGGCGAGCGCCGTACAGTTCTTGACGCGGTTGGCCTTGATCTGCTGGTCGTCGAGACCGGCGATGCTGGTCGTAGCGCACGGGTCGGTGAAGGCGTTAGCGAACGTCTGGCCATACGGCGAGAAGTTCTCGCCCAGGTTCGGAACGCGAACCGAGGTGTTGAAGCTGGTCTTGAAGGTCAGATCGCGGATCGGACGGTAGACCAGGTTCACGCCGTAGACGTCGACGTTGCCGACGGTCGAATAGTCGGCCCAGCGGTAGGAGCCGCTCAGCTCGGCGTATTCGCCCAGGATGGAGTCGCGGAACAGCGGCACCGACAGTTCGGTGAACAGTTCCTTGGACTCATAGCTGACTTCCGGGAAGTCGGCGCCCGTGTTCAGGAACAGCAGGCGGTCGCCCGCCGTGGTGCTGCGGCCGACAGCCGAGGTGGTTTCCTTGCGCCATTCGCCGCCGAAGGCGAAGCCCAGGTTGCCGGCGCCCCAGAAGTCCCACAGCTCGGTTGAGAACGAGCCGAGGAGCTGGTGCTGCTCGTTCATTTCCTCGACGCGGACGAAGGCGTCGACGTACTCCAGGGCCTCGGCGGACTGGTTGCCTTCGCCGAAGATGTTCAGCGGCGTGCACTGGGCGATGGCGTTGCGGCCGTACTCGGTGTCACGCAGATCGCCGCCACGGACGCGGTCGGCGATCGTGGCGTCGCCGCGGGCGTTCATGAGCGTCGAACGACAAACGATCGCGCCGGGCGTTCCCAGGATGCCCGTTGCATCGACCACAGCGTCAGCCGCCAGGGCCATGCGCTGCACGTCCACGCCGCGCTCGATGTTCTCGATCTCGATCTTGCCGTAGGTGTAACCCAGGTCCCAGGACAGGGACTTGGCGAAACCGACCGGGCCGTGGTCGCCGTTGAAGCCGACGACGTAACGCTGCAGGTCGCGGGTGTTCCGCTGCGAGCGTTGCGGGCCGAAGAAGCTGTGACGCGCGATCGGCAGGGCCACGGAGTCAATCAGCTCGCCCGCGTTCTCGGCGGTCGGCGGCGCGTAGACGTCGATGCGGTTGTTGGCGATGGCGTCCTTCATCGACTGCGGCAGGAAGGCGTTGTCCGCCCAGCGCAGATCAAAGGCCGACGTCGCCCAGATCGAGTTGGTTTGGCCGGCGCCGTAGGAGCTGTTGTCCAGGTCGATGTCGAAGAACGTCGGCTGGCCGCGCATGAAGGTTTCCTCGGTGATGTACTTGGCCGAGGCGTGGAAGTTGATCGAGTCGGTGACCTTGAAGTTCGTTCCGACCTGATAGCGCTGCGATTCCGAGGCCGGAACGCGGCTGAAGCCCGAGACTTCGCCGATCGGCATGCCGTCGCCGCCGATGTTGTAGGGGCGGTTGATGCCGACGTTGCCGACGCGCTGGCCGAAGTTGGCTTCACGGGCCACGCCGCCGTCGTAGACGAAGGTCTTGCCCGGCATGATGCCGTAGCAGTTGGCCGCATAGGTGAAGTCGCCGTCGGAGAAGCAGTTCTGGTACGGGACGTTGGGGTTGGTCAGGTCGCTGGGACGCTGCAGGTTGGCCAGGGTGGTCTGACCCCAGGGCAGAATGTCCAGGCGGTTCAGGCCGTAGAAGACCTGAGCGTCGAGGCGGCCGTCATAAGGGTTGTTCGTCGGATCGGCGTCGATGGCCAGACGGGCCGGACCGCGACGGATCCAGTCGATGTCCATCGAATCGACGTTGTCGATCTTCTCGTACTCGGCGTGAGCATAGACGTTCAGACGGTCGTCGAAGAAGTTCTTGCCGATCAGGCCCGAGATGCGGCGGGTAGCTTCACCGTTGTCGTTGATCTGGCCGTAGTTGGCGTCGATCTCCAGGCCTTCGAAATCCTTCTTGAGGATGAAGTTCAGCACGCCCGAGACGGCGTCGGCGCCGTAGACCGACGAGGCGCCGCCGGTGATGATTTCGATGTTCTGGATCAGCAGACGCGGAATGGCGTCGACGTCGACCGACAGTTCACCGCCCGACGAACCGATGTGGCGACGGCCGTCGACCAGGGTCAGGGTGCGGTTGGCGCCCAGCGAGCGCAGGTTGGCCAGCGACAGGCCGCCCGTGTTCAGGCTGGAGCCGGTGGTGTCGGACGGAACGGTCGAGTTCTGCAGGGCCGGGATGGTGGCCAGATAGTCGATGACGCTGGTCTGGCCGGTCGACAGGATCTCTTCCTGCGAGACCTGGATGATCGGGGTCGGGGCGTTGGCGGCGCTGCGGCGGATACGCGAGCCGGTGACGACGATCTCGCCGACTTCGGTGGCCTGCGCGTCAGAGGCCGGCTGATCGACCTGGGCGCTGGCGGCGCTGGCGGCGGCGGCGACGACGCCGGCCAGCACGGTGCTGGCGAGGAGGGAGGAGCGATTAAAACGCATGCGAATGAGCCTTACAAAACGTCACGGTATAGACCATGGAGCGCCACAGGATTGCCTCATCGGACGCGGGTCAAGTTGGATCGACGGCAAGGTGAATATGACGAGACGGTAATGTGTCGTTGTTGCAAATTTGGGACAAATTGTGCCCAATTAAGGCCGAATAACGTCGAGTTATTGCGGTAATTTTGAAGAACTATGTTCGATTTATTCCGTGTGATCGGCGAGCCAATTCGGCACCTCGTCAAAGCGGCTGAGGGTGACGTAGCGGGGGTGGCCTTCGGGGGCGTCGGCCAGTTCGTGAGCCCAGGTAAGGTGGTAGGGAATGTGCACGCCCCAGGCGCCGGCGGCGATGGCGGGGAGGACATCCGACCGCATGGAATTGCCGATCATGGCCGCGTGGTCCGGCGTCACGCCCTGGCGCGCGAAAACCCGTTCATAGGTCGAACGATCCTTTTCCGACACGATCTCGACGGCTGAAAAGTGTTCGCCGAGGCGTGAGGCGGCCAGCTTGCGCTCCTGGTCCATCAGGTCGCCCTTCGTGATCAGAATAAGGCGGTATCGCGTCGACAGATCGGCGACCGTCTCGGCCACGCCGGGCAGGGTCTCGACGGGATGGACCAGCATCTCGCGCCCGGCGGCCAGGATCTCGCGCACGATGTGGGGCGGGGCCGAGCCGTCGCACAGCTCCATCGCCGTCTCGAGCATCGACAGGGTGAAACCCTTCACGCCGTAGCCGTAGAGCCGCAGGTTGCGCCGCTCGACCTGCGCCAGGCGGTCCAACATCACCGGCTCTTCGGCATGGTCGGCCAGGAGTTCGGCGAACCGCTTATGGCTCAGGCGGAAGATGGTCTCATTGTGCCAGAGGGTGTCGTCGGCATCGAGGCCGACCGTGGTGACGGGCATGGGCGAACTCCAGAATTTCGGCGGGGGATTAGCACGCCTGCGCCGACCGCTCATCCCGGCGAAGGGCGGAGCCGCAATCTTCATGGCGACGGCTGCGACATTTCGGTCTATGCGGCGGGCATGAGCCAAGTCGACATCCTGCCTGAACCCTCGCACCGCATCGGCTGGGGTCTGGCCGCCCTGGTGGTGGCGGGGAACATGATCGGATCGGGCGTCTATCTGCTGCCCGCCACCCTGGCGCCGACCGGCAGCTCGAGCGTCATCGGCTGGATCGTCTGCGGCGTCGGGGCGGTGACCCTGGCCCTGGTGTTCGGAGGGCTGGGGCGGATGCAGCCGGAGGCCGACGGCCTGTCGGACTTCGCCCGGCGCGGTCTGGGGCGGTTTCTGGGCTATCAGACGGGGCTGGCCTATTGGGCGGCCTGCCTGACCGGCAACGTCGCCGTGGCGGTGGCGGGAACCGGCTATCTGGCCTTCTTCTTTCCGGCGCTGAAGGAGCCGATGTGGGGGGCGCTCAGCAATCTGGCGCTGATCTGGCTGACGACGGCGGCCTATGCGGCGGGGTCGAAGACGGCGGCGCGGTTCGGGGCGATCACCCTGGTGCTGGGGCTGATCCCGATCGGTCTGGCCATCATCGCCGGCGTCATCGCCTTCAGCGGCGAGACCTTCGTCGCCTCGTGGAGCCCGGCGGGCGAGCCGCTGATGAAGACGGTTCCGGCGTCGCTGGCCGTCATCTTCTGGGCCTTCCTGGGGGTTGAGAGCGCCGCCGCCCTGTCCAGCCAGGTGAAGAACCCGGCGACCGACGTGGGCCGCGCCTCGCTGGGCGGGGTTCTGCTGGCCTTCGTCGTCTATGTGGCGGCCAGCGTGGCGGTGTTCGGCGTCATTCCGGCCGACGTCCTGGCCCATTCGACCAGCCCCTACGCCGATCTGGTGGCGCGGGTGATGGGGGCCTCGGTGGCCGGTCTGGTGGCGGCCTGCGCCGTCATCAAGGCGACCGGCACCATCGCGGGCTGGACCATGATGGGCGGCGAGACGGCCCGCGCCTCGGCTGAAGCCGGATGGTTGCCGCGCTGGTTCGGCGGGGCGCAGAAGGGCAGGACGCCCCTGTCCAATCCCCTGATCAACGGCGTCATCATGAGCGCCATGGTGATCGCCAGCGCCCAGCCGACCTTGGGCCAGCAGTTCGGCGTGCTGATCGGGGTGACCTCCGTGTTGACCCTGTGCCTTTACGCCCTGTGTTCGGTGACGCTGTGGAAGCTGACGACCAGGCCGGGCTGGCGTCTGCTGGCCGTCGGTGGGGCGGTGTTCTCGGCCTTTGCGGTCGCGGCGGCGGCGGGCGGCTACATCTGGCCCAGCGTCGGCTTCTTCGCCGTGACCAGCCTGGCCTGGCTGTGGGTTCGCAAGCGACAGGGACGCGTGCAGGGGGCATAGTCGAAGGCCTGTGTTGACACGCCCCCTTCATCTCTTTAGCGACGCCGCCGTTTGTCCGCCCGTATTCACTGCTAGGAGCCCTGCGCCATGACGACTCACATCCTGTCCGGCGCCACCGGCGTCCTCGTGCTCGCAGATGGAACGGTCCTGTCGGGGATCGGCGTCGGCGCGACCGGCTCGGCCGTCGGCGAGGTGGTCTTCAACACCGCCATGACGGGCTATCAGGAAATCCTGACCGACCCTTCGTACATGAGCCAGATCCTGGCCTTCACCTTCCCGCACATCGGCAACGTCGGCGTGAACCTGGAGGACGTCGAACAGATCGGCGAGGCGCCCGAGCGCGCGGCGCGCGGCGTCATCCTGCGCGACGTGCCGACCGATCCGGCCAACTGGCGCGCCACGGGCGGGCTGGACGCCTGGATGACGTCGCGCGGCGTCATCGGCCTGGCCGGCGTGGACACCCGCGCCTTGACCCAGCTGATCCGCGAAAAGGGCGCCCCGCACGCCGTCATCGCCCATGACCCCGACGGCAAGTTCGACCTGGAGGCCCTGACGGCCCAGGCGCGCGACTGGAAGGGTCTGGTCGGCCTGGATCTGGCCAAGGACGCCTCGACCACCCAGGCCTTCGAATGGACCGAGGGCGCCTGGGAATGGCCGACGGGCTACGCCAAGCCCGAGGCCGGCGACAAGTCGGTGGTGGTCGTCGACTACGGCGTGAAGCGCAACATCCTGCGCGCCCTGGCTTCGACCGGGGTGAAGATCACCGTGGTGCCCGCCTCGACTACGGCGGAGGACATCCTGGCGCGCGATCCCGACGGCGTGGTGCTGTCGAACGGCCCGGGC
The DNA here is from genome assembly GCF_053645695.1 of Brevundimonas sp. NPDC055311. NCBI lineage: Bacteria > Pseudomonadati > Pseudomonadota > Alphaproteobacteria > Caulobacterales > Caulobacteraceae > Brevundimonas > Brevundimonas sp. NPDC055311. The sequence goes on along the minus strand of NZ_JBSHMV010000001.1, from coordinate 1,111,841 downwards.
GATCCGGCCGCGACCGGCGAATACGCCGTGCCCGAGATCAGGAAGCTGCTGGACAGCGGCAAGCCGCTGATGGGCATCTGCCTGGGCCACCAGATGCTGGCCATCGCCCTGGGCGCCAAGACGCTGAAGATGGAGCAGGGCCACCACGGCGCCAACCATCCGGTCAAGGACCTGACCACGGGCAAGGTCGAGATCGTGTCGATGAACCACGAGTTCTCGGTCGACGGCGCCAGCCTGCCCGAGGCGGTGGTTGAAACGCATGTGTCGCTTTTCGATGGTACGAATTGCGGCGTTGCGCTGAAGGACCGTCCGGTGTTCAGCGTTCAGCATCACCCGGAGGCCTCGTCGGGCCCGACCGACAGCCTCTATCTGTTCAAGCGTTTCGTGGATTCCATGAGGGCGTAAATGGCTTCACCGGCGGCGAAGTCGGCCTACCTGGGCTGGGTCGCCGCCGCGATCGCGGGCGAGAGGGGGGCCTCTCCGACCTTTGCGGCGGGCGAGCATGATCTGATCCTGGGCTACGCCACCGGCTATGAAGCCGCCGATGTGGCGGTCTTCGTGCGCTCCCTGCGCGCCGTCTACGCCGGGCCCGTCGTGCTGGTGACGGATCAGGAGCCGGAATTGCTGGCCTTCCTGGCGGCGCATGGGGTGGAGTCGGCGCCGCCGCGGTCTCTGTGCAACGGGGTCTGGCGGCCGCATCCGGTGATGCAGCGGTTCGCCGCCTTCGACGCCCTGATGAGCGAGCGGCCCTGGGCGCGCAGCGTCCTGCTGACGGACGTGCGCGACGTGGTCTTCCAGGCGCCGCCGTTCGACCCGCCGCCCCGGAAGCCCGAGTTCTTCGTCGAGTACGACGGCGGGCTGAAGGGCCACGCCTTCAACATGAAATATCTGCGCGGCGTCGGCGGCGAGGACGTGGCGCGCGCCCTGGCGGACAAGCCGTGCGTCTGCGTCGGCACCGTGATGGGGCCGCGCGCGTGCATGATCCGCTTCTGCCGCACCCTGCTGATGCTGGCGGCCATTCCACGCTCAGAGATCGGCGGAGCCTTCGGGGCGGACCAGGCGGCCTGCAACATCGCCCTGCACCTGGGCCTGGTCGAGGGCGAGGCGGCGGCCAACTACGGCCGGATCGCCACCGTCGGCCTGACGCCGGGCGAGGCCCTGTCGTTGGCGGACGGGCGGATCGTGAACCCGGACGGCGGGATCAGTCCGATCGTGCACCAGTACGACCGCCACCCGGCCCTGATGGCCGCCATGCACGAACGCTGGGGCCAGGGTTTCGAGGCGCGCGAACGACGGCGCGGCAAGAGCCTGTCCGAGCGCGGGCGCAAGCTGAAGGAATCCCTGGCGCGGCGCCTGCCCGAATTGCGCTGAGCCTTCACTGCGCTGACCTGCTCAGGGCAGGGGCGCGGCCTGGGCGCGACGGAGTTGGGTCGCCTTGCCGACGGCGACGGCGGCCGCGTGCAGCCAGTAGTCGGCGTCTTCGCGGCGGTTCTCCTGACGCCGCCGCCAGCCGCGTCGCCGCCTCAGAGCGGCGTTGGCCAGCAGGCGGGCGTGAAGCGCGCGCGGCTTGAGCAGGGGGACAGCAGGAGAGCCGGGGACGGCGTCGGGGCCTTGGGGCTCCACCGCCGGGCGGGCGATGGCGATGAACATGAGAAAACCCATCTGCGGACGGCGTCGGTCACGGTCTGCGGCGGCGCTGTCGGGAACGGCCTCTGTTTCTCAGAGACGCGAGAAGAATCCACAGGTGCTGTGGACAGTTCCGCTGTTATACGAAAAATATTGTTCGTAATCAGATGGTTGTGGCCGCAATGCGGTCAATATGGTTAATGAATTCCTAATCAACCGGCGGGGCGATGACCACGGTGGGCGGCGTCTGCGCTCCGTGTCGGCGGCGGCTCTGGCGCGGCTCGGACGGATCAACGCGCCGCTCGAAGGCGCGGCCGGCCAAGGCTTCGGCCTCGCCGGTCTGGAAGAGGGCGGTCATATGGGCCTGGGTGAAGTCCAGGGTGTTGGCCTCGGCGTGGTCGGGGATGGCGGCCACCGACAGCGTCAGATCATAGCGCCGGGCGAACTGGGTGATGGCGGTCAGGTCCGAGCGTTGCAGGGCCTTCATCATGGTGTCGAAGCTGCGGGCGGCGATGCTGATGGCCGAGATGCGCGAGACCTCGAAGCGCGGGTCCCACTTGCCGTTGACCACGATCCAGATGCGGGCGTCGCCCAGGGGGCGGGCGTTCGGGGCTTCCAGCAGCAGGGCCTGGGGCACGACCAGGAAGCTGGAGACCGTGCCGCCGTCGACGTGCAGCTCCTGGATGCGGCGGCCCTCGTATTCGACGTCCAGAAGGACGGGCGGGAAGGCGCCGGGGATGCTGGCCGAGGCGATCAGCACATTGACGAACAACAGGCGCGAGGCCGCGTCGTCGCGCTGGGCGATGGCGCCCATGTCCCAGACGACCTGGGTCTGGGTGTCCAGACTGGTGGTCGAGACGTAGAGGCGGCGGCCCTTGCGGTGCTCCTCGGCGATGGCGGCCAGCAGCTCGGGCGAGATGTTGTTCAGCACCAGATTGGTCAGGGGCTCGGGCTTGAACACGCCCGGCAGCGTCAGGGCCAGCAGGCCGCGCGACTTCAGCAGGTCGTCGGTCTGGCCGCTGGTATAGGCATGCTCCAGCGCCGGGTCGAACCGCGGGCCGGCGAAGACGAAGGGGGCGATCAGGGCGCCGGTGGAGACGCCGGTCACCACCTCGAACTGGGGTCGGTCGCCGGCCTGGCTCCAGCCGACCATGACGCCCGCGCCATAGGCGCCGTTGGCCCCGCCGCCGGACAGGGCCAGGATGTCGAACGTGCCGTCCGCCGTGGCGTTCTGGGCGTTGACCGTCTCGCGCACGAAGCGGTCGCGGGCCTCGGGGGTCAGGAAGTCATAACGCCAGGGCGGGCTGGCGGCGGCCAGGTCGGCGGCGTCGAAGACGGGGCGCGGAATCGTCTGGCAGGCGCCGAGCGCCAGCAGGGCGACGGGCAGCAGCATCAGGACGAGAAGACGAAGGCGGCGCATGGTCGCTGGGCTCCGGCGAGGCTGAGGGTGTTAAAGCCCACTCGGGCGACGGAAGGAAGTCGGCGTTGTCCCCGGACTTATCCCCAGCGGCGTATTTGGACGGGCGCCGTCCCGGCCGGGGGAGGGACGGGGCTGGCTTTCGCCCGCCATCGGACGGCATAGGTCAGGCGTGCGATTTGACGAACGGTTCATCGAGGAGCTGAAGGCCCGCCTTCGGCCGTCCGACATCATCGGGCGGACGGTGAAGCTCAAGCGTCAGGGCCGCGAGTTCGTCGGCCTGAGCCCCTTCTCGAAGGAGAAGTCGCCCAGCTTCTTCGTCAACGACGACAAGGGCTTCTTTCACGACTTCAGCTCGGGCAAGCACGGCGACGTCATCACCTTCCTGCAGGAGACGGAGCGGCTCAGCTTCGTCGAGGCGGTCAGCCGCCTGGCCGGCGAGGCGGGGATGCAGCTTCCCGCCGAGGACCCCCAGGCCGCCGAACGCGAGCAGAAGCGTCAGGGCCTGGCCGACTGGATGGACCTGGCCCAGAAGTGGTTCGCCGCCAATCTGCGCCGCAACGTCGGCAAGGCGGCGCGCGAATACCTGGAGAAGCGCGGCCTGCCCGAGGACCAGTGGGAGCGCTTCGGCCTCGGCTATGCGCCCAACGACCGCGAGGGGCTGAAGCAGGCGCTGGTCCAGCGCGGGGCGCGGCCGGGCGATCTGGTCGAGGCCGGGCTGCTGATCGCGCCCGAGAGCGGGGGGCAGCCCTACGACCGCTTCCGCGATCGGCTGATGTTCCCGATCCTGGACGCGCGCGGGCGCATCGTCAGTTTCGGCGGGCGGGCGATGAACCCGGACGACCGGGCCAAGTATCTGAACGGGCCGGAGACCTCGCTGTTTCACAAGGGGGCGACCCTCTACGGCCTGCCCGAGGCGCGCCGCATCCTGGGGGCCGAGAGCCGGGGCGAGCAGGGCATCATCGTCGTCGAAGGCTATATGGACGTCATCGCCTGCCACCGGGCCGGGCTGCCTGCGGTCGCGCCGATGGGCACGGCCCTGACCGAGGAGCAGATGGCGGTGCTGTGGCGCGTCTCGTCCGAGCCGGTGCTGAGTTTCGACGGGGACGCGGCGGGCCTGCGCGCCGCCTATCGCTCGATCGAGCGGGCGCTGCCGCTGCTGAAGCCGGGCAAGTCGTTCCGCTTCGCCCTGCTGGAGGGGGGGCAGGACCCCGACGACATCCTGCGGGACAAGGGGGCGCCGGCCCTGCGTCAGGTCATGGCGGCGACGCGGCCCTTCGCCGAGGTGCTGTTCCGCCGCGAGGTCGAGGCCGAACCGCTGGACACGCCCGAGCGCAAGGCGGGGCTGAAGGGGCGGCTGCGCCAAGCGGCCAATGCGGTGCAGGACAAGGATCTGGCCGAACAGTACCGCCGCGACCTGTTCGACCGGTTCGACGCCCTGTTCCCGCGCCAGCCGCAGAGGCCGCAACAGCCGGGCGGTCGGCCGGGGCCGGGCGGGCGCTGGCGCGGGCCGCCGCCGCTGCAGGGGCAGACGGTCGAGGGCGCCCAGGCCATGCAGGCCCTGTTCCGATCGGTCGAGCCGATCGCCGCCGCCCTGGCGCACGGGGCGCTGGACGACCCGGAGCGGCTGGACGACCACATGGAGGCGGTGGCGCGCTACGGTTTCGGCGATCCGGCCCTGGACGGGCTGGCGCAGGAGATGGTGCGGCTGCGTTTCTCGGGCCGAACCCTTGACTCCGCCGCCCTGCGCCGCCATCTGGCCCAATCGGGTCATGACGCCATGTTGCGCGAGGTCGAGAAGGCGGCGGCGAAGTCCGGCGCGCCATTCCTGGCTACAGACAAGCCCCTCGGCGAGGCGAGGACCCGGTGGTCGCAGGCGTTCGACGCTCTGACCCGCGCAGCGGCGTTGGACGAGGCGCTCGCGTCGGCGAAGTCGGAGGCCCACAAGGCTTTCGATAACTCGGCTTTCGCTCTGGTGAAGGCCGAGCGCGATGCTTTGCGGCGGGCCATCAAGACCGGAACGATTTGGGAAGACTCGACTTCTTCGTAACCAACGAAGTCGTCGGGCGTTGTATTTTCGCCGCAGGGGCCTGATCACCCCCCGCCGGCCGTGGAGACAGACTGAATGAGCGCGCAGACCGAGACGCAGGACGCCGAAACCAACACCGACGGGCCCCTGCTCGATCTCACCGACGCCGGGGTGAAGAAATTCATCCGCCAGGCGAAGACGCGCGGCTATGTGACGATGGAGGAGCTGAACAAGGTCCTGCCGTCCGAGGAAGTCACGCCCGACCAGATCGAAGACATCCTGGCCATGCTGTCGGAGATGGGCGTCAACGTCGTCGAAGCCGAAGAGGACGCCGCCGAGGCGACCGGCACCGACGTGGCCGCCGCCGCCGAGACCTCGGTCGCCGAGACGCCCGCCAAGTCCGCCTATGACCGCACCGACGACCCCGTGCGGATGTATCTGCGCGAAATGGGCACGGTCGAGCTGCTGAGCCGCGAGGGCGAGATCGCCATCGCCAAGCGCATCGAGGCCGGCCGCGACGCCATGATCTCGGGCCTGTGCGAAAGCGCCCTGACGTTCGAGGCCATCATGGTGTGGCGCGACGAACTGGCCAACAACCGCATCCTGCTGCGCGAAGTGATCGATCTGGACGCCACCTACGGCATCCTGAACCCCTCGTCCCTGCCGCATAACCAGCCCGCCCCGGCCCAGCCGACCGGCGAGCCGGACGGCGACGGCGAAGAGGACGACGACGAGGACTTCGACGACGGCGGCGCCATGTCGATCTCGGCGCTGGAAGCCGAGCTGCGCGACGGCGTCATGGAGGTGCTGGACGCGATCGCCTCGGACTTCGGCGAGTTCCGCAAGCTGCAGGACAAGCTCGTCGAGGCGCGCCTGAAGGGCGAGGTCCTGACCGCCAAGGACCAGAAGACCTATGAGGCCCTGTCGACGGCGATCTCGGACCGCCTGAAGACGATGAAGCTGAACAACGCCCGGATCGAGGCGCTGGTCGACCAGCTCTACGCCATCAACAAGCGTCTGATCGGTCAGGAAGGCCGGCTGTTGCGCCTGGCCGACGGCTACGGCATCTCGCGGCCCGAATTCCTCAAGGCCTATTTCGGCTCGGAGATGGACCCGACCTGGGCCGAACGCGTCAAGGAGATGGGCGTCCGCTGGACCAAGTTCAGCGAGAACGAGGCGACCCAGATCGCCGACATCCGCGCCCACATCGCCGCCGTCGCCACCGAGGCGGGCGTGCCGATCGACGACTATCGCCGCATCGTCCAGATGGTGCAGAAGGGCGAGCGCGAGGCCCGTCAGGCCAAGAAGGAAATGGTCGAGGCCAACCTGCGCCTGGTCATCTCCATCGCCAAGAAATACACCAACCGCGGCCTGCAGTTCCTGGACCTGATCCAGGAAGGCAACATCGGCCTGATGAAGGCGGTCGACAAGTTCGAGTACCGTCGCGGCTACAAGTTCTCGACCTACGCCACCTGGTGGATCCGTCAGGCGATCACCCGCTCGATCGCCGATCAGGCGCGCACCATCCGCATCCCGGTGCACATGATCGAGACGATCAACAAGATCGTCCGCACCCAGCGCCAGATGCTGCACGAGATCGGCCGCGAGGCGACCCCGGAAGAACTGGCCGAACGCCTGGCCATGCCGCTGGAGAAGGTCCGCAAGGTGCTGAAGATCGCCAAGGAGCCGATCAGCCTCGAGACCCCCATCGGCGACGAGGAAGACAGCCACCTGGGCGACTTCATCGAGGACAAGAACGCCGTCCTGCCGATCGACGCCGCCATCCAGAGCAATCTTCGTGAAACAACGACGCGAGTGCTCGCGTCGTTGACCCCGCGCGAGGAACGCGTGCTGCGGATGCGTTTCGGCATCGGCATGAACACCGACCACACCCTGGAAGAGGTCGGCCAGCAGTTCTCGGTCACGCGCGAACGCATCCGTCAGATCGAGGCCAAGGCCCTGCGCAAGCTGAAGCACCCGTCGCGGTCGCGGAAGCTGCGGAGCTTCCTGGACAGCTGATCGATCTGATCGTCCGAAGATTTGCGCCGGCGGGGTTTCGATCTCGCCGGCGTTTTTCGTTCTGGGGCGCTGCGTCTGGGGCGCTGCGACGGGACTTCAGGGGATGATCAGCGAGGCGTCCGTCTTCACACGGTCCAGGGCGATCAGGGAGCGGAAGCGGTTGATGCTGTCGTTCTCTTCGAACAGCCGCTTCGTCAGCGCCTCATAGGCCGCCATGTCGGTGGTGACGACGATCAGGATGAAGCTGGTGCCGCCGGTGACATAGTAGCACTGCTGCACCTCGGGTTCGGCCAGGAAGCGGGCCTTGGCGTTCTGGACCGTCTCGGCCCGCTCGTCCTGCAGATAGACCTCGACGATGGAGGTGATGGTCAGGGGGATCGACTTCGGGTCCACCAGGGCGACGTTGCGGCGGATGACGCCGCTGGCCTCCATGGCCGCGATCCGTCGTTGAACGGCGGCGGCGGACAGATTGACGGCTTCGGCGATGGCGCGTTGCGGCGTCCGCGCGTCGCGCTGGACGATGCGCAGGATCGCGCGATCAAAGCTGTCCAGCGAGCGTTGTGGAGAAGCGGGTCGTGCGGCCATCAGCGGTCTTTTTTGCGCGAGTTTTTGTTGCGTTTGGGCCTGTGATCGAGAGGAAACGCCCCGTCCGCCCCTTGGTATAGCTCGCCGCCAAGCCAAGCGGGAACTGGAAATGACGGCGCAAATCATCGGGCAGGGTCGAAACAACGGGACGGCGCTCGGCGTCGCTTGCGGCATCGGCGCGGGCGCGCTGTGGGGGCTGGTCTTCCTGGCGCCCGAGCTGGCGCGGGACTTCAATCCCCTGCAGCTGACGGTGGGACGCTACCTCGCCTATGGCCTGATCGCCTGGGCGTTGCTGGCGCCGCGGTGGAAGGCGGTGACGGCGCGGATCGGACGGCGCGACTGGCTGAACCTGTTCTGGCTCGCCCTTACCGGCAACACTCTCTACTACATCCTGCTGTCGGGGGCCGTGCAGACGGGCGGCATCGCCATGACCTCCCTGGTCATCGGCTTCCTGCCGGTGGCGGTGACCATCATCGGCAGCCGCGACCACGGCGCCGTGCCGCTGAAGCAGCTGCATCTGCCCTTGCTGCTCTGCGCCGCCGGGGCGGTCTGCATCGGCTGGCAGGCCCTGGCGGCGCCGGCCGAGACCTCGCCCATGACGCGATTTATCGGCTTCGCCTGCGCGGTCGGCGCCCTGGCCTCATGGACCTTTTTCGCGGTTCAGAACGCACGGCGGCTTCGCCAACTGGAGGCGGTGTCCGCCCACGACTGGAATCTGCTGACCGGCGTCGTCACCGGGGCGCAAAGCCTGTTGCTTCTGCCGGTCGCCCTGTTGACCGCTTCGGGCGCGCAGCATGAAGCGGCGGACTGGATGAGGCTGGCGGGGGTCTCGGTCGGCGTGGCCGTGCTGGCCTCGATCGTCGGCAACAACCTGTGGAACCGGATGAGTCGGCTGCTGCCGCTGACCCTGGTCGGCCAGATGATCCTGTTCGAGACCCTGTTCGCCCTGATCTACGGCTTTGGTTGGGAGCGACGCCTGCCGACGGCGATGGAGGCGCTGGCCTTCGTTCTGGTGGCGCTCAGCGTCGCTGCCTGCCTGCGCGCCCACAAGGCGAAACCGGGCGTCGCGCATGGCGGCGCATAGGCGCAGACGCCGGGGCCGGTGCGCGACCGACCCCGGCGGTTTGTCAGCTGCGCTCGTCGAAGATGGTCTCGAAGCCGCCCCACATCATGCGCTTGCCGTCGAAGGGCATGTCCATGTTCGCCATGGCGGGGTCGTCCTGCATCTTGGCCCAGGCGTCGTCGGCGGTCTTCTTGTCGGGCCAGATCAGCCAGGAGAAGACGACGACCTCGCCGTCCTCCAGCTTCACCGCCATGGGAAAGCTGGTGACCTTGCCGTCGGGCACGTCGACGCCCCAGGTCTCGACATGGGCCAGGGCGCCGTAGCCCTTGAACAGCGGCCAGGCGACGCGAGCGGACTCGACGTAGCGGTCCTTGTTCTCGGCCTTCACGGGAGTCAGGAAGCCTGTGACGTAGCTCATCGTGGTTCTCCTTTGATTGACCCCTTTTGCTCGCCGCGGGGCGGCTTGCTGTTTGAGGGGCAGGGGCGGATGGTCGGGGCGGGCGGGGTCGGCGTCTTGGTCGAAAGCGACAGATCGGACGGCTTAGCCTTGCGGCCTACCCGATCCTGTCAGCAGCGGCCTCGATGGCGGCGATGTCGATCTTGTGCATCGTCATCATGGCCTCGAAGGCGGCCTTGGCGCGGGCGGGGTTGGGATCGTCGTAGAAGGCCATCAGGCGGCGCGGCGTGATCTGCCAGTTCACGCCCCAGCGGTCCTTGCACCAGCCGCAGGCGCTTTCGGCCCCGCCGTTACCGACGATGGCGTCCCACAGGCGGTCGGTCTCGGCCTGGTCGTCGGTCATGATCATGAACGACACGGCCTCGGTCTGGGGGAAGATCGGGCCGCCGTTCAGCCCGACGTAGCGCTGTCCGGCGAGGGTGAACTCGACCACCAGTTCGGACCCGGCCGGGCTGGACGGATTGTCGGCGAGGCTGGCGACGACGCGGTCGATGCGGCTGTCGGGCAGGCCGAGCGAGACGTAGAACTCGGCCGCCTTCTTCGCCTGGCCGAGGTCGTACCAGATACAGGGAATGATCTTGTCGCTCATGACGCGCTCTCCTGCGGGGTGAGGTTCTCGGCGACCTGGGCCAACTGGTCGGCGGCGGCGCCCCAGCCGGGCTCGAAGCCCATGTCGCGGTGGGCCAGCATGGCCTTCTCGTCCCAGTGGCGGGCGCGGGCGGTGTAGCGCGTGCCGTCGCCCTCGGGCTCGAAGGTGTCGATGCGGACGAAGTTCATGTCGCCCGCCTGCGGGACCCAGCCCTCGACGAGGGCGCTGGTGGTGACCAGGCGGCGCTCCGGCTCCACCTCCAGCACCGCGCCGCGATACTCATGCCGCTCGCCCTCGGGCGACTGCATGACTATGTCGGCGCGGCCGCCGGGGCGCAGGTCGTAGTCGACCGAGACCGTCGTCCACGGCCGGGGGGTGAACCATTCGGTCCCGTGTCGGGTCCAGGCCCGCCACACCGTCTCGGGCGGGGCCTTTATGAAGCGGCTGACGCTGAGTTCGTAGAGGTCGCTCATGACTCAGCCCCCGCCGACCTGAGAGGCGAAGGCTTCCGGCCCCTGGGCGGCGGCTTCCGGGTCCATCCACATGATCTCCCAGATGTGGCCGTCGGGGTCGGCGTAGCTGCGGCCGTACATGAAGCCGTAGTCCTGTTTGGCGCTGGGGTCGGCCTGGCCGCCGCCCTTGGCCGCGCGATCGACGACGGCGTCGACGCCTTCCTTGCTGTCCTCTGACACGCAGATCAGCACCTGGGCCGTCTTGTGGGCGTCGGGGATGGCGCGGTCGGTGAAGGTGGCCCACTTCTCATGCGTCAGCAGCATGGCGTGGATGGTGTCGGAAAAGACCATGCAGGCCGCCGTCTCGTCCGAGAACATCGGGTTCTTCTTCGCCCCCACCGCCTCATAGAAGGCGACGGAGCGCGCCAGGTCGGCGACGGGCAGGTTGATGAAGATCAGTTTGGGCATCGGCGGTGGTCCTCCCTTGCGCGGCCCTCCCTCCCTGGACGGCCTGCTCTATGATGTTGGTCGTTCTGCGCCTTGATGTTATGTTAGTCAACCATGAAGTTAGAAAAAGTAACCACTAAGTCCGAATCCCGATCCCGGCGCTATCACGACGCGTGCGGCGCGGCGCACGGGCTGGACCTGGTGGGCGAGCGTTGGGCCTTGCTGGTCATCAGAGAACTCATGATGGGGCCGCGCCGTTTCAGCGACCTGCGAAAAGACCTGTGCGGCCTGTCGGCCAATGTGCTGACTCAACGCCTGGAGGGGCTGGAGGCTTCGGGCGTCGTCCGCCGCCGCAAGCTGCCGCCGCCCGCCTCGGTCCAGGTCTATGAGTTGACCGACTGGGGCTATGAGATCGAGCCGGTGTTCATGGTGCTGGGCCGCTGGGCAGCGCGCTCGCCCCAGCACGACCCGACGCTGCCGATCAGCGCCGTCTCCATCATGCTGTCGTTCAAGACCATGTTCGATCCCGCGCGGACCGGGGGCGCCGCCATGCGGCTGGGCTTCGCCGTGGGCGAGGATCGGATGGTCGTCAGCGTGGCCGACGGCGTCATCGACGCCGTGCGCGGCGAGATCGAGGCCTGCGACGTCGTGGTGCGCGCCCCGGCCCAGGCGGTCGCGGCCGCCGTTTACGGCAAGGTCCCGCTGGAGGCGCTGGAAGGCGAGGGGGCCATGACGATCGAGGGCGATCGGCCGGTGTTCGAGCGGTTCGTCGACTTCTTCCACCTGCCGGACAAGGCGGGATAGAGGCCTAGACCAGAATATCCAGCAAGGTTCCCGTCATCTCATCCGCCGCACGAGCCACGGCGGCGTTGGCCGAGAACTCGCTCTTGGCGCGGATCTGCTCGACCACCTCGACAGCGTAGTCGTCCACCCGGCCCGTGGTGACGCGGCGGGCGCTGTCCTCCAGCCGGGCCGAGGCGGCCTGCGTCCCGGCGGCGGTGCTGAGCGGCGAGATCATGGATGATCCTCGACGGACGGAGGTCTGAGACCGGCCAGTATCGCCCCTGCGTGGTCAACGCCCGATCAACGGACGTGGTAAACGGCGGTCGTTTTTCTAAATGGCGCTGAATGCCGAGGTGTCGACTGTGACTTCCTCAACCATGCGGACGGATACGCCAAGGCTGCGCTCTTTCAGCAGGTCGCAGAGCGTGTCGCCATCTACCAAGTCGATTGCGGGAGCGCCGTCGCGGGTCGCCTCTCTTCGGGCTTCGCTTGTGAATGTGCCGGTCGTGATGATCAGGCCCTTGTCGGCGCGGCCAACCATAGCGCCTCGGAAGTCGCGGACCGTCGATGAGCCGACGGACCCTGCCAGCGTTTGCACTGAAAGATGACCTGAAACGACAGCAGGTTCATGCGCAAGACGCCGGTCCCGTCTATGCCTCCGTCGCCGGTTTTGCCGGTCACTTCGACTCGGGTGAAGCCGGATTCACGCAAAAGACGCTGGCAAAGCCGCTCGAACGCTGAAGGCTCTAGCTGGAGCAAAACAGAAAGAAGCTGGTCCTTCCAGTCTTCCTGTGCGGCTTCCTGCAGCACCTGTGGCGGATCGAGCTTTTCCGTAACAGCGTTGGCGCGTTGCGCGGCGTAGGCCTTTTGCACCTGTTTGGGGATGGCTGCGATTTCGGACGCTGTCATGGCGGCGCCTGCTGGAGTCAGGCTCCAGACGCCCCTTTGGCTGTTGGTGACAGCCCCGCCAAGCTTGAGCCAGCTGCGTGCGAAACCAAGGCGCTGATCGACGACCAGCTGGTTCCACTTGCCGTGCCTGAGATTCAGAACCTCGTCGGAAAGGCCCATGTGCTCGGAAATATCTTCAAGCATTTCGGCATTAGTCAGCGAACGCCCATGGGCCTTAAGCCGATCAACAATCGGTTGCATGAAGGCTTCAAAAGGGGGCGCATCCGAAAGCGACGAAGTCATCTAAGCATTTTGGCGGATTGTTGATTTTTGAAACGGGTAGATCGATTCGGCCCCACCGCGGCCCTTATTCGTGTATAGGGAGCGCCTTCCCCGACGCCCGGCAGGCTGCGACGCCTCGCCGGGCGCGGCCGTTTAACGGTCGCCTCATCTGAATTTCCAGGCCCTTCATGCCCTTTCCCGCGATCCATCCCGCGCTTGACCGCGCCTTGCTGAACAAGGGCTATCTTGAGCCCACGCCGGTCCAGGCGGCCGTGCTGGAAGGCCATGGCGAGGCGGATCTGCTGGTCTCGGCCCAGACCGGATCGGGCAAGACGGTGGCCTTCGGTCTGGCGGCGGCGCCGACCCTGCTGGGCGAGGACGAGCGGTTCGGCCAGCCGGATACGCCGCTGATGCTGGCCATCGCCCCGACGCGAGAGCTGGCGCTGCAGGTCGCGGCCGAGCTGCAGTGGCTCTACGCCGAGGCGGGGGCCAAGATCGTCACCTGCGTCGGCGGCATGGACGCCCGCAAGGAGGCGCGCGCCCTGAACTTCGGCGCCCATGTCGTGGTCGGCACGCCGGGCCGTCTGAAGGACCATATCGACCGCGGGGCGCTGGACCTGTCGGCCGCCCGCGTCGTCGTGCTGGATGAAGCCGACGAGATGCTGGACATGGGCTTCCGCGAGGATCTGGAATACATCCTCGACCAGGCGCCGGAAGAGCGCCGCACCCTGCTGTTCTCGGCCACCATCGCCCGCGACATCGCGATCATGGCCAAGCGCTATCAGAAGGACGCGGTGCGCATCGACACCGTCGACCGCAGCCAGCCGCACAACGACATCGAGTACCGCGCCCTGCGCATCGCGCCGAACGAGATCGAGCGCGCCGTGGTCAACGTCCTGCGCTATTTCGAGGCGCCGGGGGTGCTGGTGTTCTGCTCGACGCGGGATTCCGTGCGTCACCTTCAGGCCTCGCTGGTCGAGCGGGGCTTCGCCTCGGTGGCTCTGTCGGGCGAGATGGGCCAGCGCGAGCGCAATGAGGCGCTTCAGGCCCTGCGCGATCGCCGCGCCCGCGTCTGCGTCGCCACCGACGTGGCCGCGCGCGGTCTGGACCTGCCCGATCTGGGGCTGGTGATCCACGCCGAACTGCCGATCAACAAGGCGACCATGCTGCACCGCTCGGGCCGTACCGGGCGGGCGGGCAAGAAGGGGATTTCGGTCCTGCTGGTCCCGCACAGCCGTCGCCGCAAGGCCGAGATGCTGCTGGGCTCGGCCGGGGTCGAGGCCGTCTGGTCCGGGGCTCCGACCGCCGAGGAGATCCGCGCCCAGGATGAGCAGCGCCTGCTGGCCGCCCCCGTCTTCGCCGAGGAAGGCGCGGACGAGGATGCGGGCCTGATCGCGACGCTGGTCAAGGAGCGCACGCCGGACGATCTGGCCCGCGCCCTGCTGGTGCTGCTGCGCAAGGACCTGCCGGCGCCGGAAGACCTGACCGATCCGGGCGAAGGCCCGCAGCGCCGTCAGCGCAAGGATCGCGACGCGGCGGGCGGCGACGACTACGCCCCCGCGCCGTGGCCGGGCGACCGCCTGCAGCCGGACGAGGTCAGCTGGTTCCGTCTGGACATCGGCCGCAACCGCAACGCCGATCCCAAGTGGCTGATCCCGCTGATCTGCCGTATCGGCGGCATCACCAAGCAGCAGATCGGCTCGATCCGCACCTTCCCCGAAGAGACGCGCTTCGAGGTCGCCCTGACCCACGCCGACGCCTTCCGAACGGCGGCGGCCCAGAGCAAGGAAGAGGCGAGGATCACCCCGTCCGAGGCGCCGACGCCCGGTTCGATGAAGGGCGCCCGCAACCGCAAGTTCGAGAAGGACGGCGAGGCTCGCCCCTACGCCAAGAAGCCTTTCCGTCGTGACGAGGACGGTCAGGCCCGCCCGCCGTTCAAGAAGAAGCCGTGGAGCCCTGAGGGCGACGCAGGCCGCAGCGCGGATGGCGAGCGTCCCTTCAAGAAGAAGCCCTATGCGCCCCGCGCCGATGCGGCACCGGGCGAGGGCGGCTTCAACAAGAAGCCGGGCTTCAAGGACAAGGGCGACAAGAAGCCCTTCACGCCCAAGGCGGGCTTCAAGGGCAAGCCCGACTTCAAGGCGGGCGGCAAGCCGTTCGCCAAGGGGCCGAAGAGCAAGCGGGCTTAACCACCCGCTCATCCCCGCGGAGGCGGGGACCCAGCAAGAGCCACGCGCTCATCGTTCAGAGCGGCTATCCGCGCGCTTTCGGCCAAAGCACTGGGTCCCCGCCTCCGCGGGGATGAGCGGTGCGGCCGGGGCGAGCGACTTGCCCCCGGCGCGATCCGGGGGCAGGCTGGGGTCATGAGCATCGAGCAACCCCAAGGGCGGTACGCCTCGTTCGAGGCCTTCTACCCCTATTACATCCATGAGCATTCCAACCGGACGTGCCGCCGCATCCATGTGGTCGGGACGGGACTGGTGATCGCGGCCTTTCTGGCGTTTTGCTTCACCCTGAACCCCCGGTGGCTGCTGGCCATGCCTGTGGTCGGCTACGGCTTCGCCTGGGTGGGGCATTTCTTCTTCGAGAAGAACCGGCCCGCGACGTTCAAATATCCGCTGTGGAGTCTGATGGGCGACTTCCGCCTGTTCTTCGAGACGGTCAGCGGCAAGCGGAAGTTCTGAAGGCGGGCTGAGGCCCAAAGAAAAAGGGCGGCCGGTTCGATCCGGCCGCCCTTTTTGTCGTCAGGCTGAAAGCCTCAGTTCGAGGCCGTCTCCCACGCCGGGGGGCAGCCGTCGAAATCGCCCGCGTCGGCGATGGTCAGGGTCTTCATGTTCAGGCTCATGGCGGGGCGCATCGAGGCGCGGCCATGGCCGGTGTAGAGGTCGATCTTGGCGCCCTTGATCGCGCCGCCGGTGTCCGAGGCGTACCAGTAGCCGTCGTGGACCGTGCCGTCGGCCATGCGCAGGCCGACCGTCTCGCGGATGAACAGCTTGGTGCGGCGTGGGATGACGCGCGGGTCGACCGCGACCGTGCGCATCGGAATCGGGCGGCAGCCCAGGGAATCGTTGCCGGTCGCTCCGCCGCCGCCGGCGTGATAGAGGCGGGCCGAGGCGCGCCAGTCGGGGTCGCCGGCCATCAGCTCAAGCTGTTCGGCCGACAAGTCCGCCGTTTCGGCGGAATCGATGGAACCGGGGGCCGTCGCGGCGGCTTCTACGATGGCGGCGTCGCGGGCGACGGCCGTTTCGTAAGG
This sequence comes from Brevundimonas sp. NPDC055311, assembly GCF_053645695.1. Taxonomy (NCBI): domain Bacteria; kingdom Pseudomonadati; phylum Pseudomonadota; class Alphaproteobacteria; order Caulobacterales; family Caulobacteraceae; genus Brevundimonas; species Brevundimonas sp. NPDC055311. Next base: position 1,095,954 of record NZ_JBSHMV010000001.1, on the reverse strand, counting down.
GACAGGCTCTCCGGACCCGGAGAAGGCCATGGTCCACAGCATGGCAAGCGCGGCGGCCGTGCTCAACATCGATCAAACTCGTGGAAGCACCGGTCCCAACACGCGCCGGCGGCGAGTTTCTGACGGCCAATTGCGGCGCAATTGCGGCAAATGAGATCAGTCGCTGTATCGGTAATGGATGAGGCGCGAATGGGGCCAGTCTATCGCCGGTCTGTGGCGGATCGGGTAGACTATATATGTAAAATATTCGACCTATTTCATTTCTATACTTCTGCGCTGGCCTTGATCGTTAATGACTTGATCATCGGCGCTAACACTTTATTGGCAAGAAAAGCTGGCGCACTAGCCAAGATAACGGATGCGTGATCGGCGTTCTTCCGGGCGAAGGCGGCGGGTGGAGGCGCGCGCGGGAATGCGATAAGCGGTCGTTTCTCCTTCTGAAATTTCCGACGGCGCCGTCTCATGAACCGACAAGTCAAACGACTGATGATTTCCGCCGCCGCCCTGATGCTGGTCGCGGCGCCCGCCGTCCAGGTCGAGGCCTGGGGCAGTTCGGGCCACCGGGTGATCGGCGTGGCGGCCATGCGTCACCTGCCGGGCGACCTGCCCGCCTTCCTGCGCACCGCCGGGGCCGCCGCCGACGTCGGCGAATATTCGCGCGAGCCCGATCGCTGGAAGGGCGCGGGCCAGCCGCATGACCGCGAGCGCGACACCGCCCACTTCGTCGACATGGACGATGAGGGCCGGGTGATGGACGCGCGCGGCATGACCATGGCCGACCTGCCGCGCCTGAAGTCGGAATACGACGCCGCCCTGATCCGCGCGGGTCTGGACGTGGATAAGGCGGGATACCTGCCCTACGCCATCATGGACGCCTGGCAGAATCTGGAGCGCGACTTCGCCTATTGGCGCGTGCTGACGGCCGCCGAGGCGCGCGAGCCGGACCTGGCCAAGCAGGCCTGGTATCGCGCCGACCGCGAACGTCGCGAGCAGTTGATTCTGCGCGACATCGGGGTGTTGAGCCACTTCGTCGGCGATGCGTCCCAGCCGCACCACACGACCATCCACTTCAACGGCTGGGCGGGCGAGACCAATCCCGAGGGCTTCACCAAGTCGCGCCGCACCCACGGCGATTTCGAGGGCGCCTTCACCAGCCGGACCCTGCGTCTGGACGCGGTCGAGGCGGCCATGGCGCCGCCGAACGTCGAGGGCTTCGACCTGCGCGCCCGCACGGCCTCGCACCTGAACGCCACCCTGACGACGGTGATCCCCTTCTATCGGATGGAGAAGGCAGGCGCGTTCAAGGACACAGACCCGCGCGGCGCCGTCTTCGTCAACGAGCGGCTGGCGGCCGGGGCCTCGGAGCTGCGCGACTTCGTGTCGGCCGCGTGGCGCGTGTCGGCGAACAGCAGCATCGGCTGGCCTGCGGTGAAGGTCGCCGAGGTCGAGGTGGGCCGCGTCGACCCGTGGACCTCGATGGTCGGCGAGGACTGAAAATTCCGCTCATCCCCGCGGAAGCGGGGACCCAGTGAGAGCCCCGCGCTCACTCTCAGCCCGTCGTACTTGCGGCCAAAGAACTGGGTCCCCGCTTCCGCGGGGATGAGCGGTGAGTGGGTCCTTCTCCCACAAGGGGAGAAGGACTATTGACCGCCCATGACTGAACTCACCCCTCCCGTCGTCGTCCTCGACAAGTCGCAGATGGCCGACAACATCGGCGCGGTCGCCCGCGTCATGGCCAATTTCGGCCTGTCGGAGCTGCGGCTGGTCAGCCCGCGCGACGGCTGGCCCCAGGACCGCGCCTGGGCCACGGCGTCGGGCGCCGACTGGGTGCTGGACGGGGTCAAGGTGTTCGACAGCGTGGCCGAGGCCGTCGCCGATCTGCACACCGTCTTCGCCACCACCGCCCGCCCGCGCGAGACGCGCCAGCCGGTGCGCACCCCGCGTGAGAGCGCGCGCATCCTGTATGACGACACGGCCTCGGGCCTGAAGACCGGCCTGCTGTTCGGCGGCGAGCGGGCGGGACTGGAGACGACAGACATCGCCCTGTGCGCCGGGATCACCACCATTCCGATCGACCCCAGGCACCATTCGCTGAACCTGGCGCAGGCGGTGGCGATCAACGCCTATGAGTGGCGCACCCTGATCCTGGACGCCCCGCCGCCGCGTTTCCGCGAGGGCGAGCCGCCCGCGTCGAACGACCTGCTGCTGGGCATGTACGAGCATCTGGAGGCGGAGCTGGACAACGGCGGCTTCTTCTATCCGCCCGAGAAGAAGCGCTCGATGAGCCAGAACCTGCGCGTCATGCTGGGTCGGGCCGCCTTCACCGAACAGGAAGTCGCCACCATGCGCGGCGCCATCCACGCCCTGGCCAAGGGACGAGGCCGGGTGCTGGCCAAGCTGGCGGCGGAGCGGGCCGAGGCGGCGGCGAAGGGGGAGTAAGCTTACCTCTCAATCCGCTCATCCCGGCGGACGCCGGGATCCAGTGCTTTGGCTTCAAAGCGCAGCGGCTAAGGGTAATGCTTGAGACTGGCGCTCTCACTGGGTCCCGGCGTCCGCCGGGATGAGCGGGGATAGAGCGCGTAGCCCGTTTCTGAAGGAGCCGCATGAAACTCGCCTTCGTCTATCCTCTCGCCGCGCTCGCCGAGATCGGCGGCTGTTTCGCCTTCTGGGCCTGGCTGAAGCTGGATCGCTCGCCGTGGTGGCTGGCGCCGGGCGTGCTCAGTCTGATCGCCTTCGCGTGGCTGCTGACCATGGTTCCGGCCGAGACGGCGGGGCGGGCGTTCGCGGCCTATGGCGGAGTCTATATCGTGGCGTCGCTGGCGTGGATGGCGCTGGTCGAGAAGACGACGCCGGACCGCTGGGACGTCATCGGCGGGGCGGTCTGCCTGGTCGGCGCGGCGATCATCCTGTTCGGGCCGAGGGCCTAGAGCGGGCCGAAGAAGGCGGGCACGGTCTCGCTGGCGGGGCCGTAGACGCCCTCGTCGAACAGGCCCGCGCCCTGTGTCGGCTCCAGATTGATCTCCACCGTCCGAGCCCCGGCCATGCGCGCCAGCTGGACGAAGCCCGCCGCCGGATAGACTGCGCCCGAGGTGCCGATGGAGACGAACAGGTCGCAGCGCGCCAGCGCCCGCTCGATCCGCTCCATCTCCAGCGGGATTTCGCCGAACCAGACGATGTGCGGGCGCAAGGTGCCGCGCGGGTGATGGGGCGAGGCGTGGGCGGGCTCAAGATCATCATGCCAGTCGCAGACGACGCCCGAGGCGGTGCAGCGCGCCTTCTTCAGTTCGCCGTGCATGTGGATCAGTTCGAAGCCCGGCGCGTGCGGCGTGTCCATGTGCGCCCGGTCGTGCAGATCATCGACGTTCTGCGTCACCAGCAGGACGTCGCCCGCCCACCGCGCCGCCAGATCGGCCAGCGCCCGGTGCGCGGCGTTGGGGTGGACGCTCGCCAGCTGGCGGCGTCGCTGGTTGTAGAAGTCCTGCACCAGCGCCGGGTCGGCGGCGAAGCCCTCGGGCGTGGCGACGGCCTCGACGCGATGCCCTTCCCACAGGCCGTCCGAGGCGCGGAAGGTCGGCACGCCGCTCTCGGCCGAGACGCCGGCGCCGGTCAGGATGACGAGGTTCATGCGGGGCTCCTCTGTGTGGACAGACGATCGTGCAGCCAGTCGATCATGGCGCGGACCTTGGGCGGGACGTGGCGGGGGTGTGGGTGGACGGCCCAGACGCCTTCGTCGGGCGGGCGGGCCTCGTCCAGCAGGGAGACGAGGGCGCCCGACGCCAGCGCCTCGGCCACGTAGAAGTCGGGCAGTTGGCACAGGCCCAACCCCTGAAGGGCCGCATCCAGCACCGCCGCGCCGGAGTTGCAGCGCCAGCGGCCGGAGGGGCGAAGCGTCACTTCGCGCCCGGCCTCGGTAAAGCGCCAGTGCTCGGACGAGCCGATCAGGCCGTCGTGGCTGGCGATCTCGGACAGGTCGCGCGGGGCGCCGCGACGGGCCAGATAGTCGGGGCTGGCGCACAGGATCAGCCGCCGCGAGGCCAGGCGCCGCGCCATCAGCCGCGAGTCGGTCAGATGGCCGAACCGCACCGCCAGATCATAGCCGTCGCCGACCAGATCGCGCAGGCGGTTGTCGAGGTCGAGTTCGATCCGCAGTTCGGGGTTCTGAGCCGCGAAGGCGTTGACGGCGGGGGCGATGAAGCGTTCGCCATAGGAGACGGAACAGGTCATGCGCAGCAGGCCGCGCGGGGCCTGATCGTCGGGCTGGACGGCGGCCAGGGCCTCGTCGCGTTCGTCGATCAGGCGACGGCAGCGGGAAAGGAAGTCGCGGCCAGCGTCGGTCAGCTCGACCCGGCGGGTGGTGCGGTGGAGCAGGCGCGTTTGAAGGCGGTCCTCCAGCCGGGCGATCTCGCGGCTGACGGCGGAGGTCGACAGGCCCAGACGTCGGGCGGCGGCCGAGAAGCTGGCCTGTTCGGCGACAGCGGTGAATTCGTCGATCCCGTCCCAGCGGCTCATGGGGACGTTGGATCAGGATTGTTGCTAAACAGCAATAATGTTTTGCGGTTGTCGCCGTTTCGACCCGGCCGCAAGGGGCGTAGTAAGGTCGCCAAATCACCCGCCCACCTCATGTCCCTGAAGCAGCGAGCGACCGCGTCGCGAGCGATAGGGACGTCCGAAGGACCAGCATCATGAAAACCCGCGCCGCCGTCGCGTTCGAAGCCAAACGCCCGCTCGAGATCGTCGAGGTCGATCTGGAGGGGCCGCGTGCGGGCGAGGTGCTGATCGAGATCAAGGCGACAGGGGTCTGCCACACCGACGCCTATACGCTGGACGGGCTGGACAGCGAGGGTCTATTCCCCTCGATTCTGGGCCACGAGGGCGCGGGCGTGGTGGTCGAGGTCGGGCCGGGCGTGACCAGCCTCGCCGTCGGCGATCACGTCATCCCGCTGTACACGCCGGAATGCCGCCAGTGTAAGTCGTGCCTGAGCCGCAAGACCAACCTGTGCACCTCGATCCGGGGCACGCAGGGCAAGGGGCTGATGCCGGACGGCACGTCGCGCTTTTCCTACAAGGGCCAGACCATTCACCACTACATGGGCTGTTCGACCTTCTCGAACTACACGGTCCTGCCCGAGATCGCGGTGGCCAAGATCCGCAAGGACGCGCCCTTCGACAAGGCCTGCTACGTCGGCTGCGGCGTGACGACGGGCGTGGGCGCGGTGGTCAACACGGCCAAGGTCGAGCCGGGCGCCAACGCCGTGGTCTTTGGTCTGGGCGGCATCGGCCTGAACGTCATTCAGGGGCTGAAGATGGTCGGTGCCGACATGATCATCGGCGTCGACATCAACGGCGACAAGGAGGAGTGGGGCCGTCGCTTCGGCATGACCCACTTCGTCAATCCGAAGGAGGTGTCGGACGTGGTGGCCCATCTGGTCGAGCTGACCGGGGGCGGCGCCGACTACACCTTCGACTGCACCGGCAACACCGTGGTCATGCGTCAGGCGCTGGAAGCCTGTCACCGCGGCTGGGGCGAGAGCGTCATCATCGGCGTGGCCGAGGCGGGCAAGGAGATCGCCACCCGTCCGTTCCAACTGGTCACGGGCCGCGTCTGGAAGGGCTCGGCCTTCGGCGGCGCGCGCGGCCGCACCGATACGCCGAAGATCGTCGACTGGTACATGGACGGCAAGATCGAGATCGATCCGATGATCACCCACACCCTGCCGCTGGAGCGCATCAACGAAGCCTTCGACCTGATGCACGAAGGCAAGAGCATCCGTTCGGTGATCGTCTTCTAGGAAAAAGGGTTCAGCCTTGGGCGACTGGAAACTGCCGTGGACGGGGGCCTGCCTGTGCGGACAGGTGCGGGTCAGGGTTGTCGAAGCCCCGGTCTTTGCCGCGGCCTGTCACTGCCGCGCCTGTCAGAAGCTGACGGGCGGCGCCTATTCGCTGAGCCTGATGCTGCCCAGCGAGGGGCTGACGGTCGAGGGCGAGACGGAGATCGGCGGCCTGCACAACCCCGTGCCGGAACATCACTTCTGTCCGTCGTGCAAGACCTGGCTGTTCACGCGCGGCATCGCCGGGGGGCAGTTCGTCAACCTGAGGCCCAGCCTGCTGGACGACGGGGCGTGGTTCGTTCCCCATGCCGACACCTGGACGACGGAGCGCCTGCCGGGCGTGCAGTCGGGGGCCAAGGTCGGCTATCCGGAATTCCCGCCGCCCGAGGACTATGGCGAACTGATGGGCGCCTATGCCCGAGAGGGCGCGCGCCCGAAATGAGGGCGGACTGAGCAGGTGCAGCAAAGTTCGTTGCCAAATGAAACCTGCTCGGCTTAGCTGGCCGCGCCCGGCGAAAGGATCGGGCGGATCTGGGAGGATCACCATGTTCACGCACGTCACCGTCGGCGCCAACGACGTCGAGGCCTCGCACAAGTTCTATGACGCCGTTCTCGGCGCCCTGGGCCATCAGCCGGGCGCGTTCAGCGACGTGCCGCTGCCGGGCGTCTGGTACATGACGCCGCGCGGGATGCTGGGCGTGGTCAAGCCGCGCGACGGCCAGGCGGCCTGTCACGCCAACGGCGGGACCATCGGCTTTGCGGCGTCCAGCCCCGAGGCGGTCGTCGCCTTCGCCGAGGCCGGGGTCGCGGCGGGCGGCGTGGCGATCGAGGACCCGGCCGGGCCGCGCACCACCCCCTTCGGCGTTCTGCATCTGGCCTATCTGCGCGATCCGTCAGGCAATAAGATCTGCGCCGTTCACCGGCCGGGCTGAGGACTGAGACGATGAAGGCGAAGGCGGCGATTCTGGTCGGGCTGACGGCGTTCAGCCTGTCGGCCTGCGATCGAGGCGGAGATCGGCCCGCTGCGCCGCCCGAGGCCGGAGCGCCCGCCGAGGCCTGGGTCCGCAAGGACGTGGTTCTCTATCTGCCCGACCACGTGATGAAGAAGCGTGCGGACGAGGCGACTCTGTCGCCCTATCTGCAGGCGGCGGGCGCGGCGGCGGAAACGGCGGTGCGCGCCGCCCCGGTCCAGCCCGGCGCCTCGGGCATGGTGTTGGTGATGGTCAAGCCGGGCGGCCGGTCGAAGGCCTGGGTCGTCACGGGCGAACCGGCGCCCAGTCCGGAGACGCTGGCGGCGGCAGTCGCCGCAGTCGAGGCCGTGCCGGCCCCGGCCGTGCGCAAGGGGCCGGTGCTGGTCGGCATCGGCTTCGACGCCTGGGGCGGGGGCGCGGCGCCGGCCGGAGCCCAGCCGCCGATACCGCGCGACTGGTATGCGCATTTCTCGAAGGACGGCGGCCGACTGGACGACGCCTTCATGGCCACGGTCTGGCCGGACTGATCTGGAGTTTGAGTCTTATGGAAACGGTCAAGAGCCACGTCGTTCACGGCGGGACGCTGCGCTATCTGAAGCACGACAGCGCGACGACGGGCACGCCCATGACGCTGTCGGTCTTTGTTCCTGCGGGCGAGGGGCCGTTCCCGGTTCTGATCTGGCTGTCGGGCCTGACCTGCACCGAGGACAACTTCACCACCAAGGCCGGGGCCTACAAGGCCGCCGCCGAACACGGCGTCATCATCGTCGCGCCCGACACCTCGCCGCGCGGGGAAGGCGTGGCGGACGACGCCGCCTATGATCTGGGCCAGGGCGCGGGCTTCTATGTCGATGCGACGCAGGCGCCGTGGGCGTCGCATTTCCGCATGGAGAGCTATGTCACGGGCGAGCTGATCGAGCTGATCGATGCGGAGTTTCCGACGACGAAGACGCGCTCTGTCTTCGGCCATTCGATGGGCGGGCATGGGGCGCTGACGTTGGCGCTGCGTCATCCCGAACTGTTCAAGTCGGTGTCGGCCTTTGCGCCGATCTCGTCGCCGACGCGCTGTCCGTGGGGCGAGAAGGCTTTCTCCGCCTATCTGGGCGAGGACCGGGCGGAATGGGCTAAACATGACGCGGCCCTGCTGATCGAAGGCGGGGCGGCGAAAGGCGTTTTCGACGACATCCTGGTGGATCAGGGCGACGCGGATTCCTTCCTGATCGATCAGCTGAAGCCGGAACTGCTGAAGGCGGCGGCGGAAAAGGCCGGGCAGGGGCTGACCCTGAGGATGCAGCCGGGCTATGACCACTCCTACTTTTTCATGGCCAGCTTCGTGGACGACCATGTGGCCTTCCACGCCAAGCGGCTGAAAGCCTGAGTGTGATGACCGACGCCGCCCCCGATTTCGACTCCATGTTCGCCGACCTGTGCACCCAGGTCGGCTTCTGCCTGCATGAGAAGGGACAGAAGAAAGTCATCGCCGCCCTGCCCAAGGGGCTGGATGCGGCCGTCCGCGCCGTCTTCGCCGCCGAGGGCGTGGACGAGCCGAACGCGCCGGGCGACCTGAAGCGCGCCGTGCGCGACTGCATCAAGGCCCATGTGGGCGCGCCCCGACCGGGCGCATGACTCAGACTTAATCCGCAAGGCGACGATCAAGCCTTGCGGGCGGCCCTTGCATCGTTAGCATCCCCGACCATCGCTTTTGGGAGGAAGCTTATGATGGATCGCCGCCGCCTGTTGATGTCGGTCGCCGCCGGGGGCGCGCTGGCCGCCGTCGGCCCGGTTCGCGCCTTGGCCTCGACAGCCTTGACGCAAGCCGCACCGAACGCCGCAACGACGGCGTTCCATGCCCTGCTGGACCGCATCGCTGATGAGATGCTGCTGTCGGACCCGGAACTGCTGACCATGCTGGGCATGGACCGGGGACCGAAGGCCGACGCCCGATTCAAGCTGAGCGATCGCTCTCAGGCCAAGATCGACGCCGACAAGGCCAAGTTCGTCGACGCCATGAAGGCGGTGAAGGCCATCGATCAGGGGCAGCTGAACGCGGCGGATCAGGTCTATTACGACACGCTGGAGTTCTTCGGCGACACGGTGATGACCGGCTACGACTTCCCCTACGGCGGCGGCTTCTCGCCCTCGCCCTACACCGTCAGCCAGTTGGGCGGCGCCTACCAGCAGATCCCGGACTTCCTGGACAGCCAGCACCGGATCGAGACGGCCGACGACGCCGAGGCCTATCTGTCGCGCCTGTCCGCATTCGCGGCGGGCATGGACGCCGAGCGGGCGCGGATGCAGGCCGAGTTCGCCGCCGGGGCCGTGCCGCCGGACTTCGTCATCGACCGCACCCTGACCCAGATGGACGCCATCACCGGCACCGCTGTCGCCGACTCGGTCATGACCAAGTCCCTGGCGCGCCGCACGGCCGAGAAGGATATTTCCGGCGACTGGGCCGCGCGGGCCGAGGCCATCCTGACCAATGAGGTCTATCCCGCCATCCAGCGTCAGGCCGACGCCTTCAAGACCGTGCGCCCGAACGCGACCCACGACGGCGGCGTCTGGCGCCTGCCGGACGGCGAGGCCTATTACCGGTTCGGGCTGAAATACTACACCACCTCCTCCATGACGCCGGACGAGGTGCACCAGATGGGGCTGGAGCAGGTGGCTGAAATCTCGGCCCGCACCGACGCCCTGCTGAAGGCGCAAGGCCTGACGCAGGGCTCGGTGGGCGCCCGCGTCGCCGCGCTCGGCGAGGATGCTCGCTTCGTCTATCCGAACACGGACGAAGCCAAGGATGAGCTGATCCAGGAACTGAATGCGCAGATGGTCGCCATCCAGGCGCGCATGCCGGAATACTTCGGCCGTCTGCCCAAGTCGCCGTGCGACATCCGCCGCGTGCCCAAGGCCATCGAGGCCGGAGCGCCGGGCGGCTACTACATGCCGCCGGCCCTGGATGGGTCGCGTCCGGGCGCCTACTACATCAATCTGCGCGACACGGCCGAATGGCCCAAATGGACCCTGCCGACCCTGACCTATCACGAGGCGGTGCCGGGCCACCACTTCCAGATCGCCCTGCAGCAGGAGAAGCCGGACACGCCGCTGCTGATGAAGGTCATGGGCTTCTCGGCCTATTCCGAGGGCTGGGGCCTTTACGCCGAACAGCTGGCGGACGAGATCGGCGCCTATGAGAACGATCCCTTCGGCCAGATCGGCTATCTGCAGTCGCTGATGTTCCGGGCCGCGCGCCTGGTCGTGGATTCCGGCCTTCACCACAAGCGCTGGAGCCGCGAGCAGGGCATCCGCTACATGGTCGACACCCTGGGCGACCAGGAATCGAGCATCGCCACCGAAGTCGAGCGCTACTGCGTCTGGCCTGGTCAGGCGTCCAGCTACAAGGTCGGCCACACCACCTGGGTGCGTCTGCGCGAGGACGCCAAGAAGCGTCTGGGCGGCCGCTTCGACATCAAGGGCTTCCATGACACGGGTCTGAACCTCGGCGGCGTGCCGCTGACGGTGCTGGAGCGGACCATGAACGCCTGGACCCCGGTCTGACGGCCTGATCTTTCCCGGACGCGCCGGTCCGTCATTGAGTGTGATGAGAGCAACGCCCGGCGCGGCGCGGCTCTGTTGGGGGGAGTATCCGAATGATCAATCGCCGCAATCTTCTGCTGAGCGCCGCCGCGACTGCGGCCGCAGCGCCCATGCTGGCCCAATGCGCCGCCGCCGCAAACGACGCCGATGCGCGCCTGAACGCCTTGCTGGACGGCTGGTTCGAGGCCGACATCGACGAGAGGCCTGAACGCGCCACCAACCTGGGCCTGGACAAGGACGCCCGCGCCGGCCTGTCGTCCAAGCTCAGCGAAGCGGGGCCCGACGCCATCCGCAAGGATCGCGAAAAGGCGGTCCGGCGCTGGGACGAGCTGAAGGCGTTCGATCAGAAGGGGCTGTCCGAGGCCGGGGCGTTGAACTACGCCATCGCCGCCTTCGGGCGCGAGACGTCGGCCGAGACGGCGCGCTTCGACTATGGTTCGGGGCCGGGGCGTCCCTCGCCCTATATCGTGACCCAGCTGTCGGGCGCCTATTTCTCCACGCCCGACTTCATGGACAACCAGCACCGCATCGAGGATGCGGCCGGCGCCGACGCCTTCCTGTCGCGCCTGGAGGCCTTTGCGGGCGTGCTGGACGGCGAGACGGCCAAGGTTCAGGAAGACGCCGGTCTAGGCGTGATCCCGCCGGACTTCATCATCGACCGGATGCTGCCGCAAATCCGCACCCTGCGCGACACTCCGGCCGCCGACATGGCCATGATCAAGTCGCTGGTCCGCAAGGCCGGGGCGCTGAATCTGTCGGGTTATGACGCGCGCGCCGCCGCCCTGGTGGACGAGAAGGTCAAGCCGGCCCTGGCCCGTCAGATCGAGGCGCTGGAAGTGATCCGTCCAAAGGCGGTGCACGACGCGGGCGTGTGGCGCCTGCCGGACGGCGAAGCCTTCTACGCCGCCGGGTTGAAGTCGAACACCACGACCACGCTCTCGGCCAAGGAAATCCACGCCATGGGCGTCGAGCAGGTGGCCGAGATCTCGGCCGAGATCGACGCCATCCTGAAGTCGCAGGGCTATACCCAGGGCACGGTCGGCGAGCGGGTTCAGGCCCTGAACAAGGACCCCGCCCAACTGTTCCCCAACACCGACGCGGGCAAGGAAGAGCTGCTGAAGTGGCTGAACGAACAGGTCGCCGCGCTTGAGCCGAAGCTGCCGACCGTCTTCGGCCGTCTGCCCAAGACCCACGTCGAAATCCGTCGCGTGCCGGTATCGATCCAGTCGGGCGCGCCGGGCGGCTACTATCAGGGGCCGCCGCTGGATGGCTCGCGTCCGGGCGCCTACTACATCAACCTGCGCGACAGCGGGAACTGGCCGAAGTTCGCCTTGCCGACCCTGACCTATCACGAGGCCTCGCCGGGCCACCACCTGCAGGTCGCCCTGCAGCGCGAGTCGGGCGAACTGCCGCAATGGCGCCGCGCCGGCGGCTTCTCGGCCTTCAACGAGGGCTGGGCCCTGTACGCGGAGGCCGTGGCGGCCAACGACCTGGACGCCTATGCAGCCGATCCGCTGGGCCGGGTCGGCTTCCTGATGTCCTATCTGTTCCGGGCGGTGCGTCTGGTGGTCGACACCGGCATCCACTCCGAACGCTGGAGCCGTGAGCGGGCGGTCGAATATATGGCGGCATCGGGCGCCAAGCCGCTGGACGCCTCGAACAGCGAGATCAATCGCTACTCGGTCTGGCCGGGGCAGGCCTGCGCCTACAAGGTCGGCCATACCGTCATCGCCCGCCTGCGTGAGGAAGCGCAGGCCAAGGACGGCTTCGACCTGCGAGCCTTCCACGACAAGGTGCTGGGCAGCGGCTCCCTGCCGCTGGCGGTGCTGGAAGGGCGTATGCGCGCCTGACGCGCGGCTGAGCCCTGAAACGAAAGACGGCCCGGACGTTTGCGCGTCCGGGCCGATTTCCTGTCGGGCGTCGTCGGTCTGTCAGGTCGCCGCGCGCCAGGTGGTCGGCCACAGGTCCTGCGGCACGGCCGTGCAGATCGGCATCGCCTTTTCGTTCAGCAGGGCGAAGCGTTCGCCGGTCCAGGCCCAGCTTCCCATGCGGCCGCAGTCGCCGATGCCGCGTCCGCGGCCGAAGGCGGACAGGGTGCGGCTCTTGGGGTCATAGCGGCTGTTGACCAGCTCATCGTTGCTGCCCGTGGCCGTGGGGAAGTCGACCGGCTGAGGCGAAGTCCCGTCCGCCGGGGTGATGAAGTAGACCTGGGTGAAGTTGTAGGCGCCCTCGCCGCAGGGCACGCTCCACAACAGCTTGTCGGAGGCCAGGCGGGACACCACGACGTCCGGCTCGAACCGCTCGCCCTTGCGGGACGTGGCCAGGCATTCCTGGACCTTGGGATGGGCCAGCAGGGCGGGCGACAGGTCGTCCTGCACCAGGCCGTCCTGAGGCGCGGCGGGGGCGATGGTCACGCGCGGCGCGGCGGGAGCGGCCGGCACCTCGGAGGCGGGGCGCTCGCCGCGCCGGATCAGGGCGGTGGTGGTGTCCAGCCGCCCCTGGCGTTCGTCGATCCACAGGAAGGCGGCGGCGGCCCCGCCCAGGCTGACCTTCATCTGCCGGTCGCCGCGCCTCAGCGCCATGGCCGCGCCGCCGCCCAGATCGTGCAGAAGCTGGGGCGAGGGGGTGTTGAAGGCGACGACGTCGCCCTCCTCGTCCATCTTCGCGTTACGACCCGCATAGCGACGCCCGTCGATCTCGGCGTAGACGGAGCCCTCGCCGTCCTCCAGGCCCCAGCCGCCCATGTGGACGACCGGGCGGGCGTCCGGCCCCGGCGCCAGGGCGACCATGACGAAGCCCATCTGGTTCGCGCCCGGTCCGAAGGCGACGCAGTGGTTGGTGTTGTCGCAGGTCGCGGTCCAGTCGCGGAACTCGCGCGTCATGCTGGGCGGATTGGCGGCGATCTGAACGGCGGGGACCGAGGCGGCGGCTGCTTCAGCAGGAGGAGGCGCGGGCGGGGAGTCCTGCGTCGCGGCGGCCTCGCCGCCCTTGCAGGCGCCAAGGACGAGAGGAAGAAGGGCGACGGAGGCGGCGAACCGCAGGCGGCGAAGCGACATCAGGCGTTCCATGCGTTTATCGATCGGCGACGCCAAGCGTAGCCGTGAAGAAGCCAAGCGGCCAAGCTGCGGTTTCGTTCCGGCGGTTCGGTTCGAGCCGTGCGGCTTTCGTCCCCTTTGCGCCCGCGCGCAGGGGTCGCTATACCGCCTGCACCGAATTCCTTCCCTGAGAGACAGAGGCGTAAGCATGGCCAAGATCAAGGTCGCCAATCCCATCGTGGACATCGACGGCGACGAAATGACCCGGATCATCTGGCAGATGATCAAGGACAAGCTGGTCTTCCCCTATCTGGACCTCGAACTCGACTACTACGACCTCGGCATGGAAAGCCGTGACGCCACCGACGATCAGATCACGATCGACGCGGCCCACGCCATCCAGAAGCACGGCGTCGGCGTGAAGTGCGCCACCATCACCCCGGACGAGGCGCGCGTCGCCGAATTCGGCCTGAAGAAGATGTGGAAGTCGCCGAACGGCACCATCCGCAACATCCTGGGCGGCGTGGTCTTCCGCGAGCCGATCATCTGCAAGAACGTCCCGCGCCTGGTGCCGGGCTGGACCCAGCCGATCGTCGTCGGCCGTCACGCCTTCGGCGACCAGTACAAGGCCACCGACTTCCTGATGCCGGGCGCCGGCACCCTGTCGATCAAGTTCGTCGGCGACGACGGCGAAGTGATCGAGCACGAGGTCTACAAGTCGCCGGGCGCCGGCGTCGCCATGGGCATGTACAACCTCGACTCCTCGATCCGCGACTTCGCGCACGCCTCCTTCGCCTATGGCCTGCAGCGCAACTATCCGGTCTATCTGTCGACCAAGAACACCATCCTCAAAGCCTACGACGGCCGCTTCAAGGACATCTTCCAGGAAGTCTTCGACGCCGACTACGCCGAGGAATTCAAGAAGCGCGGCCTGACCTATGAGCACCGCCTGATCGACGACATGGTCGCGGCCGCGATCAAGTGGTCGGGCGGCTTCGTCTGGGCGTGCAAGAACTACGACGGCGACGTGCAGTCGGACATCGTGGCGCAGGGCTTCGGCTCGCTGGGCCTGATGACCTCGGTGCTGATGACGCCGGACGGCAAGGTCATGGAAACGGAAGCCGCCCACGGCACCGTCACCCGTCACTACCGCCAGCATCAGAAGGGCGAGGCCACCTCGACCAACTCGATCGCCTCGATCTTCGCCTGGACGCGCGGCTTCAAGCACCGCGCCAAGCTGGACGACAACGCCCAGCTGGCCGAGTTCGCCGATACGCTGGAGCGCGTGGTCGTCGAGACCGTCGAGTCGGGCTTCATGACCAAGGACCTAGCCCTGCTGGTCGGCGATCAGCAGTCCTGGCTGACGACCGAAGGCTTCCTGGACAAGGTGTCCGAGAACCTGAAGAAGGCCCTGCCGGGCATCGGCTAAGGCTTTTCTAGTCGGCCGCGGTCAGAAGGCTCCGCCTTCTCGACCCGACGCGGCCTGAATGCCGCTGAGACATCAAGGCCCGCCGGAGCGATCCGGCGGGCCTTTTTGTTGTGCGCTTGTCGCGTTGGCTCCCCTCAAGCACGCCGTCATCCTCGGGCTTGACCCGGGGATCTAGCCATCCGCGTGCGGGACATAGGCAAGGTCGAGCGCGCCGCCGCACTGGATCCTCGGGTCAAGCCCGAGGATGACGGCGCGGGGGTGTCGGGGACGGCGGGACGGAGCCGGTGAAAACACGCATTGAACCGGCCTGCGATCCATGTCCCTAATCCGTTTAGGGATTTTGGCGCCGTTTCGTCGTCGTCCCGTCGCGTTCGTAAGGCAGGGGAGGGCCGATGAACCGCAAGCTGATCATTCGTCTGGGGCTGACGGCGGGGGCCGTCTTCGTGCTCGCCTACGCCGCCTCGCCCCTGCTGGCGGCGCGGTCGTTGATCCAGGCGGCCCGGACGGGGGACGAGAAGGCGCTGGAGCGCCAGGTCGACTTTCCCGCCTTCCGCGCCAGCCTCAAGGACGAGTTGAACGCCCGCATGATGGTCGAGATGCGCAAGGACCGGCGCCTGGCCGACAGCGGCTTGTCTGGGCTGGGGATGCTGTTGGCGCCGGCCCTTGTCGGCGGGGCGGTCGACGCCTTCGTCACGCCGCAGGCCATCTCGATGATGGTGCAGGAGGGTCGCGCGCCCAAGCCGGAGATCACGCGCCAGGAGCCTCAGGAGCCGAAGTCCGAGAACAAGCGCGTGCGCCAGTCCTGGGGCTATCGCGACCTGGACACCTTCGCCGTCACCCTGACCCGCGACGACCAGCCGGACGAGCAGGTCTCCCTGCTGATGAAGCGCCGCAACCTGTTCGGCTGGAAGCTGGCCGGGATTGATCTGGGGACGCCGGAGTAGTGATGTCCCTCTCCCGGCGGGAGAGGGCTTGAGCGCATGAGAGCGCAGCGATCATTCTGGCGCGAAAGGGTGAGGGGCTTGTCCTGTCAGTCGGCGTCAGTCGTCGCGCGACGCCCTTCGGCCGACTTCACCCGCGAACCCTCACCCTTTCGCCTTAGCCAATCGCTTCGCTCTTGGAGGCTCAAGCCCTCTCCCATTGGGAGAGGGTAAGATCAGCCCTTCAGCGCGGCGCGGATGGCGTTCAGGCCGTCCTCGGCCTTGGAGCCGTCGGGCGCGCCGCCCTGGGCGAAGTCGGGCTTGCCGCCGGCGCCCTTGCCGCCCATGGCGATGACGGCGTCGCGGGCCAGGTCGGCCGCATTGACCTTGCCCGCCATGTCCGGCGTCGCGGCGACGGTGATGGCCGCCTTGCCGTCGGTGACGCCGACCAGGGCGACGACGCCCGAGCCGAGCTGCTTCTTGAAGTCCTCGGCCACGCCGCGCAGGCCCTTGCCGTCGACGCCGTCCAGAACGCGGGCGATCAGCTGGATCCCGCCGATCTCTTCGGGCGCGGCATTGGCGCCTGCGCCGCCGCCCAGGGCCAGCTGCTTCTTCAGGTCCGCGACCTGCTTCTCCAGCGTCTTGACTGAGGCCTGCAGGCCCTCGACGCGGGCCGGAACCTCGGCGGGCTGGATCTTGAAGCCCTGGGCCAGATGGCGCGCGACATTGGCCTGATCCAGCAGGAAGCGGCGGGCCGCCTCGCCGGTCAGGGCCTCGACGCGGCGCACGCCGGCGGCCACGCCGCCTTCGGAGACGATCTTGAACAGGGCGATGTCGCCGGTGCGGAAGACGTGGGTGCCGCCGCACAGTTCGACCGAATAGGCGCCGGGACCATTCAGGGCGCGGCCGATGGTCAGGACGCGGACCTCGTCGCCGTATTTCTCGCCGAACAGGGCCACTGCGCCCGCCGCGATGGCGGCGTCGGGCGTCATCAGTTCGGTCGTGACCGGGACGTTCTGGCGGATGACGGCGTTCACCTCGTCCTCGACGCGGGCGATCTCCTCGTCCGTCATCGGGGCGTTGTGGCTGAAGTCGAAGCGCATCCGTTCGGCGTCGACCATCTGGCCCTTCTGGGCGACGTGGGCGCCCAGGACGTTCTTGACGGCGGCGTGGAACAGGTGGGCGGCCGAGTGGTTGGCGCGGGTGGTCGGACGCGAGCCTTCCTCGACCGTGGCGGTCACGACCGCGCCGGTGGCCAGCGAGCCCTGGGTCACTTCCAGGGTGTGAACGTGCAGGTCGCCGCCGTGCTTCTTGGTGTCCAGGACGCGGCCTTCGCCGCCGCTCCAGACGAAGGCGCCCTTGTCGCCCGCCTGGCCGCCGCCTTCGCCGTAGAAGGGGGTTTTGTCCAGCAGCACCTCGACCGTCTCGCCGGTCGCGGCGGACGCAGCCTCGGTGCCCTCCTTGACGATGGCGATGACCTTGCCTTCGCCGGTCTCGGACTCATAGCCGGTGAATTCGGTGCCGCCGTGCTGGTCGCGCAGCGCCAGCCAGGCGCCGGCCGAGGCCGTCTGGCCCGAGCCCTTCCAGTGCTCGCGCGAGCGGTCGCGCTGCTCGGCCATGGCGGATTCGAAGCCGTCGACGTTGACGCTGAAGCCGCGACGGCGGGCCTCGTCCTGCGTCAGGTCCAGCGGGAAGCCGTAGGTGTCGTACAGGGTGAAGGCCGTCTGGCCGTCCAGCATGTCGCCCGCCTTGAAGTCGGCCGTCGCCTGATCGAACAGGTTCATGCCGCGGCCGAGCGTGGTGCGGAAGCGGATCTCTTCCTGCTTCAGCGTGTCCTCGATGAAGGCCTGGGCGCGGCCCAGTTCGGGATAGGCCTCGCCCATCTCCTCGACCAGGGTCGGCACCAGACGGTGCATCAGCGGGTCCTGCGCGCCCAGCAGGTGGGCGTGGCGCATGGCGCGGCGCATGATGCGGCGCAGGACATAGCCCCGACCCTCGTTCGAGGGGGTCACGCCGTCGGCGATCAGGAAGGCGGTCGAACGCAGGTGGTCGGCGATGACCCGGTGCGACGGGGCGCGCTCGCCCTCGGCCTTGGTGTGGGTCAGCTCTTCCGAGGCCGCGATCAGATTGCGGAACAGGTCCACTTCATAGTTGGAGTGGACGCCCTGGAGCACGGCGGCGATGCGCTCCAGACCCATGCCGGTGTCGACCGACTTCTTGGGCAGTTCGCGAACGATCTCGTCGTTCTCCTTCTCGAACTGCATGAAGACGTTGTTCCAGATCTCGACGAAGCGGTCGCCGTCCTCGTCCGGCGAACCGGGAGGGCCGCCGAAGATGTGGTCGCCGTGGTCGTAGAAGATTTCCGTGCACGGACCGCACGGGCCGCTGTCGCCCATGGCCCAGAAGTTGTCGTTGGTGGGGATGCGGATGATCTTCTCATCCGCAAAGCCCGTGACCTTCTTCCAGATGTCGAAGGCTTCGTCGTCGGTGTGATAGACGGTGACCAGCAGGCGGGCGGGATCGAGGCCGAACTCCTTGGTCAGCAGGGTCCAGGCGCGCTCGATGGCGTGGTCCTTGAAGTAATCGCCGAACGAGAAATTGCCCAGCATTTCAAAGAAGGTGTGGTGACGCGCGGTGTAGCCGACGTTGTCTAGATCGTTGTGCTTGCCCCCGGCGCGCACGCATTTCTGCGAGCTGGTGGCGCGGTTGTAGGGCGCGGTCGCCGCCCCGGTGAAATAGTCCTTGAACGGCACCATGCCCGCGTTGACGAACAGCAGGGTCGGGTCGTTCTGCGGCACGAGCGGAGCCGACTGCACCTTCTCGTGGCCGTCGGCGGCGAAGTAGTCGAGGAAGGTGGAACGGATCTGCTTCAGGCTGGTCATGGGCGTATCGCTCTGGAACTCGGGCGCGCGGGAGGAATGTCGGAACCGGCGTCATATAGGGAATTTGCACTGAGTGCATCACTGAGGCGTGATGCGGGCGGCGCGGGCGGGCGTTTTCGTTGTTCAGGACCATGTCGGCCGTCCCGCTCACCGTCATCCTCGGGCTTGACCCGAGGATCGGACTCTCCGCCTGCGGGACGATAGCGACCGAGGCGCGCGCCGCCTCGCGCGATCCTCGGGTCAAGCCCGAGGATGACGGAACGAGGGGAGGCGAGCCTTAGTCGTGCAACCGCTCGGCCGACACGATGACCCCGTCTTCGTCGGCGTAGAGCCAGTCGCCGGGCGTGAAGATGACGCCGCCGAAGGCGGTGGGGATGTCGATCTCGCCGATGGCGTCGCGGTCGGCGCGCAGAGGGATGGTCCCCAGGGCTTTGACGCCGACGTGCATGGTGTTGATGTCAGCGCTGTCGCGCACGGCGCCGTGGACGACGATCCCGGCCCAGCCGTTGTCGATGGCCAGCTTCGCCAGATTGTCGCCGACCAGGGCGCGCTTCAGCGAACCGCCGCCGTTGACCACCAGGACGGCCCCCTGACCGGGCCGCTCCAGCGTCTGGCGGACCAGGGCGTTGTCGTCCAGCACGCTGAGGGTGCGGATCGGACCGTGAAAGGCCGCGACCTGGCCGAAGCTGCGGAAAGGCGTCTGGCAGACCTTCACCACGTCGGTGTGGGCGTCGCAGAGGTCGGCGGTGGCGAAGGTCATGGGGAGGCTCCGGTTCTTTGTGGGGAGCTTGCCCGTTGGGAGCCATGGGGAACAAGGCCGTTGCGCGGAGAAACGCGTTGGCGGCGTGTCTCAATCTCCGCTCATCCCGGCGGATGCCGGGATCCAGTAAGAACGCCCGCGCCTCGCCATCTGTTGACCGCTGCGCCTTGGAAGCCAAAGCACTGGATTCCGGCGTCCGCCGGGATGAGCGGGGAGAGGGGGCGGCGTCTTGAGCGGGCAAAAAAGAGGCCCGCCCGAAGCAGGTCGGGCGGGCCGATCTCCGTCCGACCGGCCACGCGGGGTCGGTAGGCGGGTCGCGCAGCGGCGAACGGAGAAGCTCTGGCCGATCAGGAAAGGCCCGCCCTTTCCGCCGTCATCCTCGGGCTTGACCCGAGGATCGGACCGCCTGCGCGATCCGGGCGGAGAAGGAAGAGGGCGTTTCCCGACTGGATCCTCGGGTCAAGCCCGAGGATGACGGCGTTCAGATGATGGGACGGATCAGCCCTCCAGGTCCTGGCCCTCGTCGGGTTCGGGGGCGCCCAGCATGTCGTCGGCGATCTTGGCCGTGGACTGGCGCACCGCCTTCTCGATGGCGAGGGCCATGTCGGGGTTGTTCTTCAAGAATTCCTTGGCGTTCTCGCGGCCCTGACCGATGCGGGTGGAGTCGTAGGAGAACCAGGAGCCGGACTTCTCGATGATGTTGGCCTTGACCCCCAGGTCGATGATCTCGCCGATCTTGGAGATGCCTTCGCCGTACATGATGTCGAAGATGACCTCGCGGAACGGCGGGGCGACCTTGTTCTTGACCACCTTGACGCGGGTGGTGTTGCCGACCACCTCGTCGCGGTTCTTGATCGCGCCGGTGCGGCGGATGTCCAGGCGCACCGAGGCGTAGAACTTCAGCGCATTGCCGCCCGTCGTCGTTTCCGGCGAACCGTACATGACGCCGATCTTGTGACGGATCTGGTTGATGAACAGGACGATGCACTTGGACTTGGAGATCGAGGCCGTCAGCTTGCGCAGGGCCTGCGACATCAGGCGGGCCTGAAGGCCGGGCAGGCTGTCGCCCATTTCGCCCTCGATTTCGGCGCGCGGCGTCAGGGCGGCGACCGAGTCGACCACCACGATGTCCACGGCGCCCGAGCGCACCAGGGTGTCGACGATCTCCAGCGCTTGCTCGCCCGCGTCGGGCTGCGACACCAGCAGGTCGTCGAGGTTGACGCCCAGCTTCTGGGCGTAGACGGGATCAAGCGCGTGCTCGGCGTCGACGAAGGCGGCCACGCCGCCCTTCTTCTGGACCTCGGCCACGGTGTGCAGGGCCAGGGTCGTCTTGCCCGAGGATTCGGGGCCGAACACCTCGATCACCCGGCCGACCGGCAGGCCGCCGATGCCGAGCGCCAGGTCGAGGCCCAGCGAGCCGGTCGAGACGCTCTCGATCTCGGCCACCTGTCCGGCCTTGCCCAGTTTCATGACCGAGCCCTTGCCGAAGGCGCGATCGATCTGCGCGATCGCCGCCTCTAGAGCGCGTTGTTTGTCGCCGTCTTCTTTACCCACGAGCTTCAGTGCCGCCTGTGACATTGGTTTTCTCTCCCTTGCCATGATTCCCATCTGACTTCGGGAGAGACCCGCCACGGACCCGCTCCCTTGGTGAGCCGGACTATGGACACGGTTTGTTCTTGTTCGCAAGATGTTCTCGTGAACTGAACGAGAACATTCATCGCCATGCGACCGATTTTGTCGTGACCTATCAGCCGCGCCAGTAGGGTCGGACGCGGGACAGGCAGGTGAAGGCGCGGCCTGAGGCGGCGTGCAGGACGACGGCGCTCTGTTCGCGGAGGCCGATCAGCCGCCCGGCGGTGAAGGCGATCTCGGGCGAGGTCAGTCGGGCCTCTGCAGGGATGCGGTCGCGCGCCACGGCCAGGTCGTTGAGGGCGCCGAAGGCGTCCTGCACCCGCTCCAGCGCCTGGAGGAAACGCCGCTCGCGGCGGGGATGGTCGAACAGGCCGGCGAAGAACTCGGCGGCATAGCGCAGGCGTTTGACCCGGATGCGCAGGCGGTGGCGCCCTGCGGCGTCCAGTCGGTCGAGACGGCGGCCGCCGCGTCGTACGCGTCGGTTCAGCCTTTGCAGGGCCTCGGCGGCGAAGTCGGCGACAGGCCGCTGTCGACGCCAGGTCCGCACCGGATCGGGGTCGCTGCGCCAGGCGCCGGTCTCGATCCAGGCCAGAGCCTCGAACATCGCGGCGGCGTAGCGCGGCGAATCGATCGCCGCCATCGCCCGGCGGTAGGCGCCGCTGCGGGCCGCCAGCAGTCGCAGGCCCAGGGGAGCGAGGTCGGGGTCGGGCGTCTCCAGCGCGGCGGGGTGGAAGACGTCGCGGATGAAGACGTCCAGATCGCGCGCGGCGTCGGTCTCATGCGCCAGCCATTTCAGCGCGGCGACGACGGGGGCGGCGTCCTGACCCAGCAGGGGTTTGAATACGGACAAGGCGGCGCGCAGGCGACGCAGACCCACCCTCAGCTGGTGCAGGGCCTCGGGACGGCGCACCCGTCGCAGCAGTTCGGCGTTGGCCGAGACCTGGCCCAGGGCGGCCAGGGCCGTGCGGCGCAGGGCCGCTTCGGCGCTCAGGGCGCGGGGCAGGGGATCGACGAGGGCGAAACGGGGCGCGCGCTCAAGCCCTTCGGCCAGGCGCCAGCCGCGCTCGGCCTTGCTCTCGAACAGGGGGACCAGGGCGATGTCGGCCGACAGGCGCCGGGCCAGGGCGAACAGGGCCTGGGGCGGGCCGTCCTTCAGCTCCAGTTCGAGTTCGCGCAGGGGTTCGACGCGGTCGCCCGCCGACAGTTCGCCCTCGTCATAAGCGGCCTCGATCACCGCGCCGTCGAAGGCGACCAGACGGGTGCGGCGGCGCACCGTGCTGGCGAAACGGGGGGCCAGGGCGCGGCGGCGGCCCTTCAGCAGGGCGGCGGCGGGCGTCGCCTTCAGCGCTTTCCAGTCGAGCGCCTCGCCGGCGACCGGCGTCTCCCATTCGGCGCGGTTGAGGACGTCGCCGCCGGTCTGGCCCTTCAGGGTCTGGACGAAGCCGCGTCCCGTGGCGCGTACTCGCAACCCCCAGCCGGCGCGCCGCAACACCTGGTCGGGCGTGTCGAAATAGACAGAGCGCAGGGTCTGCACGCTGTCCTCGCCCGCCAGGGCCGGGTGGGCGGCCAGACGGGCGGCGGCGCCCGGCCCCAGCCGAAATTTCAGTTCGATTTCCTGCGTCATGCCGGACATGACGCCATTGTGCGCCTATCCTCATGCCGGTCCAAGACGATGAAATGATCCAACGGCCAAGCTCGAGCGTTAGGGAGTGCATGACTGATCTTCAGACCGCCCAAACCACCCAGACCGCCGAACCGGCCAAGCCCGCCGTCCTGACCATCCGCAACGCCCGCATGGGCGACGTCGCCGGGATCAACGCCCTGGTGGCGCGGGTCTACAAGGACATGCCGCCCTATACGGCCGGGATGCTGCGCGGCCAGATCGCCACCTATCCCGACGGCCAGTTCGTGGTCGAGTTCGAGGGCGAGATCGTCGGCTACGCCGCCAGCTTCCGCATCGACGAGGCTTCGGCCATGGGGCCGCACACCTGGGACCAGATCACCGGCGGCGGCTACGGCGCGCGGCACGATCCCGAGGGCGAGTGGCTGTACGGCATGGAGGTCTGCGTCGACCCCGCCCGGCGCCGCCTGCGCATCGGCCAGCGCCTGTATGACGCGCGCCGCGACCTGTGCGAGGCGCAGAACCTGAAGGGCGTGGTCTTCGGCGGGCGGATGCCGGGGCTGGCGCGCCGCCGCGCCGCCTATCCCGACCCGAACGCCTATGTCGAGGCGGTGCGCGACCGCAAGGTGAAGGACCCGATCATGGCCTTTCATCAGCGCTCGGGGTTCGAGCCGGCGGGGGTGCTGCTGAACTACCTGCCGTCGGACAAGGCGTCGCTGGGCCATGCGGCGCGCTGGGTCTGGCGCAACCCCTACTATGTCGAGGCGACGGGCAAGGGGGCGGCCTTTGCGGTCAAGGAGACGGTGCGCGTCGCCACCGTCCAGCTGCAGATGCGCAAGGTCGAGAGCTTCGGCGAGTTCATGGACAACGTCGAATATTTCGTCGACGTGGGGTCGGACTATCGCGCCGACTTCGTGGTCTTCCCCGAGCTGTTCACGCTTCAGCTGCTGTCGCTGGAGACGAAGAAGCTGACGCCTGCGGAATCGATCGAGGCCCTGACCCGCTACACGCCGCGCTTCGTCGAGGCGATGCGTGAACTGGCGGTCGGCTACAACGTCAACATCATCGGCGGCTCGCACCCGACGCGGACCGAGGACGGCGAGATCCAGAATGTCGCCTATGTCTTCCTGCGCGACGGCTCGGTGCATGAGCAGGAGAAGATCCACCCGACCCCGAACGAGCGCCACTGGTGGAACATCAAGGGCGGCGACCGGGTCCACGCCATCCCGACCGACTGCGGGCCGATCGGGGTGATGATCTGCTATGATTCCGAGTTCCCGGAACTGGCGCGGCGTCTGGCGGACGAGGGGGCGCGCATCCTGTTCACCCCCTTCTGCACCGACAACCGGCAGGGGTATCTGCGGGTGCGCTACTGCTCGCAGGCGCGGGCCATCGAGAACCAGTGCTACGTCGTCCTGTCGGGCAATGTCGGCAACCTGCCCAACGTCGAGAACATGGACATCCAGTATGCGCAGTCGTGCATCCTGACGCCGTGCGACTTTCCGTTCGCGCGCGACGGGGTGGCGGCCGAGGCCAGCGAGAACGTCGAGACGGTGACGGTGGCGGACCTGGACCTGTCCGACCTGGCCTGGGCCAAGGCGCAGGGGACGGTGCGGAACCTGCGCGATCGGCGGTTCGACCTCTACAAGACGGTGTGGACGGACGGGGGGTGACAGTCTCTCTTACCGCTCATCCCGGCGGACGCCGGGATCCAGTAAGAGCGGCGCGCACAGGACTTGCGTATTCAGGTCGCGCGTTTGAGGCCAAAGCACTGGGCCCCGGCGTCCGCCGGGGTGAGCGGGGGATTTCGTGACCCGCCTTCTATTCTGGCCGCCTCGCCGGGCTGTCCCGGAACCGGGGCGCGGGCGCGGGCTGCACCACGCCCTGCGCCGTGACGAAGGCGTCGCGAGCGCGGTTGTGCGGGTGGTCGGGCGCCTCGGTCATGGACAGGACGGGGGCGACGCAGGCGGCTTGGGCGTCGGGATCGCTGCACCAGTCGTCGCGGGTGCGGGTGCGGAAGACGGCGGCCAGCTTGTCCTTCAGCCTTGGCCATTGGTCTGGGTCGAACGGCATGGCGAAGTCGGGGTCGTTCCCCAGTCCCGTCAGCCGCATCAGGGCGATGTAGAAGGCCGGTTCGATGGCGCCGACGGCGACGTATTTGCCGTCCTTCGTCTCATAGACCTCGTAGAACGGCGCGCCGGTGTCGAGCAGGTTGACGCCGCGCTCGTCGCGCCAGGCCAGACTGGGCGGCAAGGGTGCAGGCAGGTTCTGGCGGAAGCCCCAGATCATGCTCATCAGCAGGGAGGAGCCGTCGGTCATGGCGCAGTCGATGACGTCGCCGCGTCCGATGCGCTGGGCCTTGAGCAGGCCGGCAACCATGCCGAAGGCCAGCAGCATCCCGCCGCCGCCGAAATCGCCCACCATGTTGATCGGCGGGGTCGGCTTCTCGCCCGCTCGGCCGAAGGCGTGCAGGGCGCCCGAGACGGCGATGTAGTCGATGTCGTGGCCCGGCGCCGGGGCCAGCGGTCCGTCCTGACCCCAGCCGGTCATGCGGCCGTAAACCAGCCTGGGATTGTCGGTCAACAGCGCGTCGGGGCCGAGACCCAAGCGCTCCATCACGCCGGGGCGGAAGCCCTCGATCAGGCCGTCGGCGGTGCGCGCCAGATCGCGGATCAGGGCGGCGCCCTCGGGCGTCTTCAGGTCGGCCTCGACCAGACGGGCGCGGCTGCGGTTCAGGGGATCGCGCAGGTCGGGTGCGGCGCCGGGGCGGTGGACCAGCACCACCTCGGCCCCATGATCGGCCAGCATCATGCCGCAGAAGGGGGCGGGGCCGATGCCGCCGATTTCGATGATGGTCAGGCCGTCGAGAGTTCCGCTCATGCCCGCCACTCAAGCCGAGGCGGGCGGCCCCGTCCAGCTTGCGCTGTGCGGGACCGCCACTTCGGGGGGAGCTGAATGATGTACCGCTCACCCCGGCGGACGCCGGGGCCCAGTGCTTTGGCCAAGGGGCGCGACCATGCTGGTTGGCGCGGCGCGCGTCGCTCTTACTGGGTCCCGGCGTCCGCCGGGATGAGCGGATTTGGATGGTTACGCCGCTCGGTTCTTCACCAGATCGTCCACGACCGACGGATCGGCCAGCGTCGAGGTGTCGCCCAGGGCGCCCAGTTCGTTCTCGGCGATCTTGCGCAGGATGCGCCGCATGATCTTGCCCGAGCGGGTCTTGGGCAGGCCCGGCGCCCACTGGATCACGTCCGGCGCGGCGATGGGGCCGATCTCCTCGCGGACCTGGGCGATCAGGGCCTTGCGCAGGTCTTCGGTGGCCTCGACCCCCTTGTTCAGGGTGACATAGGCGTAGATGCCCTGGCCCTTGATGTCGTGGGGGAAGCCGACGACGGCGGCCTCGGCCACGTCGTCGTGCAGGACCAGCGCGCTCTCGACCTCGGCCGTGCCCATGCGGTGGCCCGAGACGTTGATGACGTCATCGACCCGGCCGGTGATCCAGTAATAGCCGTCCTCGTCGCGGCGGCAGCCGTCGCCGGTGAAATACTTGCCCGGATAGGTCGAGAAATAGGTCTCGAAGAAGCGCTGGTCGTCGCCATAGACCGTCCGCATCTGGCCCGGCCAGCTGTCGGTGATGCACAGATTGCCCTCGGTCGCGCCCTCCAGAACCGCGCCGTCGGCGTCGACGATCTGCAGCTCGACGCCGGGCAGGGGCTTGGTCGCCGAGCCGGGCTTCAGGTCGGTCGCGCCGGGCAGGGGCGAGATCAGGGCGCCGCCCGTCTCGGTCTGCCACCAGGTGTCGACGATGGGCAGGCGGCCCTCGCCGACGACCTCATGATACCAGCGCCAGGCCTCGGGGTTGATCGGCTCGCCGACGGTGCCGAGCAGGCGCAAGGATTTGCGGCTGGACGCCTTCACCGGGGCGTCGCCCTCGCGCATCAGGGCGCGCAGGGCCGTGGGGGCGGTGTAGAAGATATTGACCTGATGCTTGTCCACCACCTCCCAGAAGCGGCTGACGGTGGGGTAGTTGGGCACGCCCTCGAACATCAGGCTGGTCGCCGCATTGGCCAGGGCACCGTAGACGACATAGGTGTGGCCCGTGACCCAACCCACGTCGGCGGTGCACCAGAAGACCTCGCCGGGGCGGTAGTCGAACACCAGTTCATGCGTATAGCTGGCCCAGAACAGATAGCCGCCGGTGGTGTGCAGCACGCCCTTGGGCTTACCCGTCGAGCCCGAGGTGTAGAGGATGAACAGCGGATCTTCGGCCTTCATCGGCTCGGGCGCGCAGTCGGGCGAGGCCTTTTCCGTCTCGACGCCCCAGTCCAGGTCGCGGCCCTCGACCATGGGGATGTCGGCGCCGGTGTGGCGCAGGACCACCACGGTCTTCACGCCCGCGACCTTTTCCAGCGCCTTGTCGACATTGGCCTTCAGCGGCACGCGCTTGCCCGCCCGGCAGCCTTCGTCGGCGGTGATGACGAAGGTGGATTCGCAGTCCTCGATCCGCCCGGCGATGCTGTCGGGCGAGAAGCCGCCGAAGATGACCGAATGCACGGCGCCGATGCGGCCGCAGGCCAGCATGGCGTAGGCCGCTTCGGGGATCATCGGCAGATAGATGGTGACGCGGTCGCCCTTCTTGACGCCGTTGGCCTTCAGCACGTTCGCCAGGCGGCACACACGGTCATGAAGTTGGCCGAAGGTGATGGCTTCGCTGTCGGTCGGTTCGTCGCCTTCCCAGATGATGGCGACCTCGTCCCTGCGGGCGGGCAGGTGGCGGTCGATGCAGTTGACCGAGGCGTTCAGCACCCCGTCCTCGAACCAGCGGATGCGGAAGTCTTCCTTCTTGAAGGAGACGTCCTTGATCTTGGTCGGAAAGGTCATCCAGTCCAGCCGCTCGGCCTGCGTAGCCCAGAAGGCGCCAGGGGTCTCTCGCGCCTGAATCCGGGCCGCTTCATAGCCGGCGCGGTCCATGTGGGCGCGGGCGGCCAGTTCGGCGGGGACGGGATAGATTTCCGGATCAGACACGCGATTTTCCTCCAGGGTCTTTTTCTTCTTCGGCTTTAGAAGCCGTATTTGGCGAACAGGATCAGACGGGTCATGTCGCCGTCCAGCCCTGACTCGAGTTTGCGATCAGCGAACATCACCTCGGCGCCGACATCAAACGCCGCAACCGGGGACCAGATCAGATTGGCGTGAAGGCTCTGGGCCGAGCGGTTGGCGGCCGCGCCGGTCAGGGCGACGTCGTTGTCGACCTTCTGCGTGGACCAGATCAGGCTGGAGCGCCAGCCCGGCGCCCAGACGTGGCGATAGGCGGCGAAGCCCGCGACCACGCCGATGGCCTCCAGCTCGCCCGAGGCGTCCAGCACGGCGTCGTTGGAGAAGTTCAGCCCGACATAGCGGCCGATGCCTTCGCCGCCGGTCAGCATCAGGCGGATGTCGTCCTGCGCCCCGACCTTGAATAGCGCCGAGGCCGACAGGCCCCAGCCCGTGGCGGTGGAATCGATGTCGGTCGCCGGGTTCTGATACTTCAGCTGACGCACCAGGCCGGACAACTGGACCGCGCCCCACGGACGGCTCAGCGCGTAGCGGGCGGTCAGGTCGGGCAGGCTGTTGTCGTCGGCGATGATCCGCGCGCCGCCGCCGAAGGGGGTGACGGTCGTCTCGGGGTTCTCCAGTGCGATGGAGAAGGGGCCGCGCGTGTAGCGGACCTGTGCCTGACGGGCGAAGACCGTGCCTTCGGCCGCGCCGACGAAGTCCGCCGATTCCGGCAGGACGGCGGTGTTCTGGAAGTTGGTCCACTCCTGACCGATCAGCCAGTTGTCGATGGTGACGAAGGCGCGTCGCAGGGCGGGGTTGGAGCCGCTGGTCGTGCGCTGGTCGCCCGAGCCGGGCAGGGTCTGGAAGTCCATCTCCAGCCGCGTGCCGATCTTGCGGCCGCCGACCACGCCGTCGGTGGTCAGCCAGAAGCGGGTCTGGCGGGCGTTGAAGTCGGTGGCGACGTCCTCGTCGGCCCCGCCGACCGGGATGGCGCCGGGCAGGTGATAGTCGCGCAAGGGATCGCCGTTGGCGGGGTCGCCGCCGGAATATTTCGACGCCGTGAAGTCGGTCTTGATGAAGCCGCCGAACTTCACCGTGTGGTCGCCGATGCGGAAGCCGTCCGAAGGCGGCGTCGGCGCGGAGACAGGCGCCGGCGCCGGACGCGTCTCCAGACGGATGATGTCCTGGGCCTGCGACGTCTGCTGGGTGCGAGAGGCGGCGACTTCGGACTTCAGGCTGTTCAGCTCGGCTTCGAGCTGGGCGATACGGGCTTCCAGGGCGGCGCTGGCCTCTTGAGCCAGTGCGGCGCCGGGGACAAGCAGCAACGCGGCCGCAGCCGCGCCGCCGAACAGACGGCAGCTTCCCATGCGAGGTCCTCCCAGACCGTTGTTCCGGGCCCGTCTGTCGCAGGCCTCAGGACGGCAGCATTCCGCTCGGTCAGGGTTTGCGGCCATTAGCCATTCGTCTAGTTTCGACCAAAGTCGAGGCGCGGCATGGTGTCGTCGCGACGCGGCCGGATGAACAAGAACCGCGCGCGGGAAGGACGCCCATGGACCGCATCGTCGTCGCCGACGACCATCCCCTGTTTCGCGCGGCGTTGAAGTCGGCTGTCGAAAAGGCGTCCGAAGGCGCGCAGATCGTCGAATGCGCCAGCCTGGCCGAGGCGCAGGCCGCCCTGGGCGCGGCGGCGACGGACCTGCTGCTGCTGGACCTGAAGCTGTCGGACGTGGACGGCATGGCGGGCCTGACCCTGATCCGCGCCGATCATCCGGCCGTGCCGGTCGCCGTGGTCTCGGCCAGTGAAGAGGCGCCGACCATCCGCCGCGCCCTGGCGCTGGGGGCGGCGGGCTTCATCCCCAAATCGGCCGCCCTGCCCGAAATGGTCGAGGCGATCCGGGCCGTTCTCGAAGGCGAGACCTGGGCGCCCGAGGTCGAGGCGGCGAGCGAGGAAGAGGCCGACCTGCAAGCCCGCATCGCCAGTCTGACGCCGTCGCAGCTGCGGATTCTGGAGGGGCTGAAGGTCGGGCGGCTGAACAAGCAGATCGCCTTCGATCTGGGCGTCACCGAGGCGACGATCAAGGCGCACCTGACGAGCGTCTTCCGCAAGCTGGGCGTGCAGAACCGGACCCAGGCGGTGATCCTGGCGCAGTCGCTGGATCTCTAGGCACGCTTTCTCCCTCCCCTTTATGGGGAGGGTGGCTGAGGCCGTCAGGCCGAAGTCGGGTGGGGGCGGCTTGGTGGTCAGATGCCGAGGCCAGGATCACTCGGCCCTCCCCACCCGGTCTCCGCTTCGCTTCGACCACCCTCCCCATGAAGGGGAGGGAGAAGGGTCAGCTTCTCAGAAACGCCTTCAGCGCCGCCGGTTTGACCGGCTTCGGCAGCAGCACGGCGCCGGCCGCCGCCGCCTTCTCCTTCAACCCGTCGCGGGTGTCGGCGGTGACCAGGGCGATGCGCCTGACCCCCTGCGCGCGGAGCTCATCCACGGCGGCCAGTCCGTCCGGCTCGTCGTCGCCCAGGTGAAGGTCGACCAGGGCCGCGTCGAACGGGCCGACGGCTGCGCGGGCTTCGGCGACTGAACGGGCGGTCACGGACTGCGCGCCCCAGCGGTCGAGCAGGGCCGTCAGGGCGTCGAGAATGGCGGGCTCGTTGTCCACGCACAGCACCCGCAGGCCCGCCAGCGGCAGGCGACGATCATCAACCACGATCTCGGGCTCAGGCCGGGCGGCGGCGCGAGGAACGGCGACGCGGAAGGTCGTGCCGCGCCCGACGTGCGAGGCCAGCGAAAGAGGGTGGCCCAGCAGGTCTGACAGCTTCTGGACGATGGCCAGGCCCAGGCCGGCGCCCGGCTCGTCCACCGGCGCGCCGGGCAGGCGGACGAACTCGCCGAAGACGGCCTGGCGGTCGGCCTCTGCGATGCCGCGCCCCGTGTCGCTGACCAGGATCTGCACTCGCTCGCCGTCGCGCCGGGCGCCGATCAGCACACGGCCCCGGTCGGTGTAGCGGATGGCGTTGGCGATCAGGTTCTGCAGCATGGAGCGCAGCAGGTCGCGGTCCGAGGCGATCCACAGGCTGGACGGCGCCGCCGTCAGCGTCAGCCCCTTGGCGCGGGCCAGCGGTGCGAACTCGCGCGCCAGTTCGTCGAACAGACCGCCCAGGGCCAGCGGCGCCACGGCGGGCTGGACCCCGCCCGCCTCCAGCTTGGACAGGTTCAGCAGGGCGGTCAGCAAACGGTGGGCGCTGTCGATGGCGCGGTCCGCGTTGGTCGCCAGGCCGCGCGCAGGCGATCCGGCCAGATCCGCGTCCTCCCTCAGGGCGGCGATGAACAGGCGGGCGGCGTGCAGCGGCTGCAGCAGGTCATGGCTGGCGGCGGCCAGGAAGCGGGTCTTGGAGGCGGTGGCGTCTTCGGCCGTGCGGCGGGCCTCTTCCAGCCGTTCGGTGCGGTCGGCGACGCGGGCCTCCAGCCGCTCATTGGCCTCTTCCAGCTCGCGCGCGGCGCGGCGCAGGGCGGTGATGTCGGTGTAGCTGGTGGCGTAGCCGCCGCCCGGAATGGGCGCCCCGGAGGAACGCAGGATGCGGCCGTCGGGCTGTTCGCGCTCATGGTCGTGGGGGATGCGGCGGGCCAGGGCCTCCAGCCGCCGCTCGACCCAGGCGTCGATCTCATGATCGGGCACGCCCGCCTCGCCGCGCTCGGCGTTCAGGCGATAGACGGCGGCGACGGGCAGGCCGACGTGGACGAAGCCGGCGGGCAGGTCGAACATCTCGACATAGCGACGGTTCCAGGCGGTCAGGCGCAGGTCTTCGTCCACCACGCTGACGCCCTGGTCGATGTTGTCGAGCGTGGTCTGCAGCAGGTCGCGGTTGAACTGGACGGCCTGCGACGCCTCGTCGAGCATCCGCACCACGTCCTCGGGCGCGCGGCCTCCGGCGGCCAGCGCCGCAGCCAGGACGCGGCGGGCGGCGGCGGCGCCGACGGCCCCCGCCAGCATCCGCTCGGCGGCGCGGGCCAGGGTCGCGTCGGCCGGGTCGGCGTCCTTCAGTCTGATGTCTGTCTCGCGCGCCCAGGCGGTGAAGGCGCGCTCGGCCCGCTCGTCGCCGATGAAGCGGGCGACCAGGGCGCGCAGGTCGCCGACCGAGGCCCCGGCCGAGCCGCCGCGCCCCTCCATCCAGTCGGGGCCGAGCCGGTCGACGAAGGCGCGGGCCTGGACCCGGTCGATCAGGCGCGGCGGCCGCGCCCGCGACACCAGGACGAAGACGCCCAGGTTCAGCGCCAGGCTGAGGAAGACGCCCGCCGCGAACGGGTCTTCCAGCCCCAGCATGGCGGGGACGTTCAGGCCGAAGCCGGGCGCCAGCTGCGGCGCGGCCAGCATGACGGCCCAGACCGCCATCCCCGCCGCCAGCCCGGCCAGGGCGCCGCTGGCCCGCCCGCCGCGCCACAGCACCGCCCCGAACAGCGACGGCGCCAACTGGGCCAGGGCGGCGAAGGACACCAGGCCGATGGCGGCCAGACCGCTGGTCCGGTCCATCGCCAGATAGTAGAGCCAGGCCAGCAGCAGCAGGCCGACGATGGCCAGGCGTCGGATGTTCAGCAGGGTGCGCGCCATGTCAGGCGGGGCCGCGCCGCGCCGTCGGCCGGCGCCCATCAACGGCAGGACCAGGTTGTTGGACACCATGGCCGACAGGGCGACGGCCTCGACGATGACCATGGCGGTCGCGGCCGAGAAGCCGCCGACGAAAACCACGGCGGTCAGCAGGCTCTGCCGCGCGCCCAGGGGCAGGGCCAGCACCAGCAGGTCGGGATTGGTCTGGGGCGTGAACAGCCCGCCCGCCGCCACCAGCGGCAGGACGGCCAGGGTGGTCAGGATCAGATACAGGGGGAAGATCCAGCGCGCGCGGCGCACCTGGGCCGGATCGCCGCCCTCGACGAAGGCGACGTGGAACTGACGCGGCAGGCAGAAGATGGCCAGGGTCGCCACCAGGGTGATGGCCATGAAGCGGGCGTCGATGTGCGGCCATGTCCCCAACTGGCCCAGGCTGTCGGCCACGGCCTGCCGCGACGGCGAGGCGGCCAGCAGGATCACGGCGAAAACGGCCACGGCCAGCAGGGCGGCCAGTTTGACGATGGACTCGATGCCGATGGCCTGGATCAGGCCGCGGTTGTGCTCGGTCAGGTCGGGCCTTCGTGCGCCGAACAGGATGGCGAACCCGGCCAGCACCGCCGCCATGACCAGGACGGTCAGGCTCTCGGACCCGGCGACGGGGGTGCCGACCGTGATCATCTCGCCCGCCATCGACAGCGACTTGAGCTGCAGCGCGATGTAGGGGACCGAGCCCAGGATGGCGACGCCGGCCACCGCCGCGCCCAGCGCCGGGCTCTTGCCGTAGCGGGACGAGATGAAGTCGGCCATCGAGCCGACGTTCTCGCGGCGGGCGGCCGAGGCGATGCGTCGCCACAGCGGCAGCAGCAGGGTCAGCCCCAGGATCGGCCCGGCGTAGATGGGCAGATACTCCCACCCGTCGCGCGCCGCCGTGCCCACGGCGCCGTAATAGGTCCACGAGGTGCAGTAGATGGCCAGCGACAGCGCATAGAGCGACGGCCCCAGCATCCCGCGCCGCGCCTTGATCTGCGGCCGCTCGTACCACCAGGCGACGCCGAACAGGGCGGCCATGTAGAAGGCCGTCAGGGCCAGGGTGGCGAGGCTGAACATGGGCGTCATCTGGGCCGGGCGCGATCGCGCGGGCAAGTGAAAAAGAGGGCGGCCAGGCCGAAGCCGGACCGCCCGCAGGTTGGCGAAAAGTTCGCGACCTTCTCCCTCCCCTTCATGGGGAGGGTGGTCGAAGCGAAGCGGAGACCGGGTGGGGAGGGCGTGACGATCCTGGTCTCGACGCGAACCTGGCCTCGGCGCGTGGATAGCCTGGCCGCCCCCACCCGGCTTCGCCCTGTCGGGCTCAGCCACCCTCCCCATAAAGGGGAGGGAGAGCATCAGGAGCCTTAGTCGTGGATGTTCACGTCCTTGCCTTCCTTCACGAAGAGGACGCCGACGATCAGGGTCAGCACGGCGATGGCGATGGGGTACCACAGGCCGTAGTAGATATTGCCCGTGGCGGCGACCATGGCGAAGGCCGTGGTCGGCAGGAAGCCGCCGAACCAGCCGTTGCCGATGTGATAGGGCAGCGACATGGAGGTGTAGCGCACCTTGGTCGGGAACATCTCGACCAGGGCGGCGGCGATCGGGCCGTAGACCATGGTCACATACAGCACCAGCAGGAACAGGATGCCGATCACCAGGGGCTTGTTGACCAGTTCGCTGTCGGCGTTGGCCGGATAGCCGGCCTCGGTCAGGGCGGCGGTCAGACCGGCGTCCCAGGTCTTCTTCTGCGCGTCGAACTCGGCCTTGGGCATGATCTTGCCGTTGAAGCTGTCGACCACTTGGTCGCCGATGCGCACCTGGGCCACGGTTCCGGCGGGAGCGGCCTCATTGACGTAGGTGACGCCCGCCTTGGCCAGATGGGTCTTGGCGACGTCGCACGAGCTGTTGAAGACGGTCTTGCCGACGGGGTCGAACTGGAAGTGGCAGTCGGCCGGGTCGGCGATGACGGTCACCGGGGACGATGCCGCCGCAGCGGCCAGGCGCGGGTTGGCCGCCTCCGTCAGGGCACCGAACAGCGGGAAGTAGGTCACGGCGGCCAGCAGGCAGCCCGCCATGATGATGGGCTTGCGGCCGATCTTGTCCGACAGCCAGCCGAAGATGATGAAGAAGGGCGTCGCCAGCGCCAGGGCGGCGGCGATCATGATGTTGGCCAGGGTCGGATCGACCCTCAGCGTCTTCTCCAGGAAGAACAGGGCGTAGAACTGACCCGTGTACCAGACCACGGCCTGACCGGCCGCCAGGCCGAACAGGGCGATCAGCACCAGCTTCAGGTTCGGCCACTTCATGAAGCTGTCCTTCAGCGGGGTGGTCGAACCCTTGCCCTCGGCCTTCATGCGCTTGAACGCCGGGCTTTCCGACAGCTTCAGGCGGATCCACAGGGACACGCCCAGCAGCAGGATCGAGACGAGGAAGGGGATGCGCCAGCCCCATGCGACGAAGGCCTCTTCGCCGATGCTGAAGCGGACGCCCAGGATCACCGCCAGGCTGAGCAGCAGGCCCACGGTGGCGGTGATCTGGATGAAGGAGGTGTAGAAGCCGCGCTTGCCGTCGGGGGCGTGCTCGGCGACGTAGGTGGCGGCGCCGCCGTATTCTCCGCCCAGCGCCAGGCCCTGGATCAGGCGCATCAGCACCAGGATGATCGGGGCGGCGATGCCGATGGCGGCGTAGGGCGGCAGCAGGCCGACCACGAAGGTCGAGATGCCCATCAGCAGCATGGTCACCAGGAAGGTGTTCTTGCGTCCCCACAGGTCGCCCATGCGGCCGAAGACGATGGCCCCGAACGGGCGTACGGCGAAGCCTGCGGCGAAGGCCATCAGGGCGAAGATGAAGCCGGTGGTCTCGTTCACGCCCGAGAAGAACTGGGCGGAGATGATCGCGGCCAGAGAGCCGTAAAGATAGAAGTCGTACCATTCGATGACGGTGCCGACGGAGGAGGCGAGAATCACCAGCCGGTCGTTCTTGTCGACCGTGTGCTCGCCGTCGTCCGCCGCACCCATGGTGCGGTCGGTCATGGGCAGTCCCTTCCTGTGCGGCCGCAATGCGCGGCGCGTTTCCCTCGCGCCCGGCGTGCTTTGCGCCGAGCGTCGGAAGGGAGAGTGACAGCAGGAACGAGGATTTGCGGAGAGCGACCTTGGTCGAATGGGAAGGCTCGGGAACCCTCTCCCGGCGGGAGAGGGCTTGAGCTTCGGAGAGCCGAAGGCGATCCGCTAAGCGAAAGGGTGAGGGGCTAAGGCGTCAGTCGGCGTGAGCCGTCGCGCAACGCCGACTCGTCCTTTGATTAGCCGAGGCTGAGTGGTTCAAACGGCGCGCCAAGGCCCTTGACCGCGAACCCTCACCCTTTCGCCTTAGCCAATCGCTTCGCTCTTGGAGGCTCAAGCCCTCTCCCATCGGGAGAGGGAGCTATATCCCCATGCAGAGGTATTTGATCTCCAGATACTCCTCGATGCCGTGGCTGGAGCCTTCGCGGCCGAGGCCGGACTGCTTGATCCCGCCGAAGGGGGCGACTTCGGTGGAGATCAGGCCGGTGTTGATGCCGATCATGCCGGTCTCCAGCGCCTCGGCCACGCGCCAGACGCGGCTCAGGTCGCGGGCGTAGAAATAGCCGGCCAGGCCGAAGATGGTGTCGTTGGCCAGGGCGGTCCCTTCCTCCTCCGTCTCGAAGCGGACGACGCCGGAGACGGGGCCGAAGGTCTCCTCGCGGCACATCTGCATGTCCTGGGTCACGCCCGACAGGACGGTCGGCTGGAAGAAGGTCATGCCCAGGGCGTGACGTTCGCCGCCGGTCAGCAGGGTCGCGCCCTTGGCGAGGGCGTCGGCGACGTGTTCCTCGACCTTCTTGACCGCCTTCTCGTCGATCAGGGGTCCGATCTGGACGCCGTCGTCCAGGCCGTTTCCGACCTTCAGCGCCTCGGTGGCCTCGGTCAGCTTGGCGACGAATTCGTCATGGACGGCGGCCTGGACATAGAAGCGGTTGGTGCAGACACAGGTCTGGCCCGCATTGCGGTATTTGGAGGCGACGGCGCCCGCCACAGCCGCGTCCACATCGGCGTCGTCGAAGACGATGAAGGGGGCGTTGCCGCCCAGCTCCAGGCTCATCTTCTTGATGGTCTGCGACGACTGCTCCATCAGCAGGCGGCCGATCTCGGTCGAGCCGGTGAAGCTGATCTTGCGCACCGCCTCATTGGACGTCAGTTCGCCGCCGATGGCCGAGGCCGAGCCGGTGACGACGTTGAACAGGCCGGGCGGCAGGCCCGCCTCTTCCGCTAGCACGGCCAACGCCAGCGCCGACAACGGCGTCTGGCTGGCGGGTTTCAGCACCACGGCGCAACCGGCGGCCAGCGCCGGGCCGACCTTGCGGGTGATCATGGCGGCGGGGAAGTTCCACGGCGTGATGGCCCCCACCACCCCGACCGGTTGCCGCAGCGTCACCAGCCGTTTGGAGGCGTCATGACTGGGGATGACCTCGCCATAGGTGCGTTTGCCCTCCTCGGCGAACCATTCGATGAAGGAGGCGGCATAGGCGATTTCGCCCTTGGCCTCGGTCAGGCTCTTGCCCTGCTCGCGGGTCAGCAGGCGGCCCAGCGCGTCCTGTTCGCTCATCATCAGGTCGAACCAGCGGCGAAGGATACGGGCGCGCTCGCCCGCCGTCTTCGCGGCCCAGGGCTTCATCGCGGCCTCGGCGGCGGCGACGGCGCGGCGGGTTTCAACGGCGCCCATGTCGGGGACCGTGGCCAGCACCTCGCCCGTGGCCGGATTGGTCACCTCGATGGTTCCGCCGCCGTCGGCGTCGATCCAGCGGCCGTCGACATAGGCCTGACGGCGTAGCAGGCGGGCGGGATCGGACATGGGGCGGCTCCTTGGGCGCAAGACCGGAACAGGGGGAAGCCGACATAACGCGCCGGAGCGGGCGCGGCTGCAAGGCGGCGGAAACCTTTAGGTCAGCATCAGGCCCATGCGCACCAGGGCCGACAGGCTGTCGGCCTCCATCTTGGTCATGACCTTGGCGCGGAAGACCTCGACCGTGCGCGGGCTGATCTTCAGGTTCAGGGCCATCTCCTTGTTGGAGGCGCCGGCCACCAGGGCGTCGAACACCTGGCGCTCGCGCGGGGTCAGACGGGCCAGGCGTTGGCGGGTCTGCTGGCGGGCCTGCTGTCGGGCGTCCAGATCGCCGAGCTGGGCCAGGCAGCCCTTCACCACCTCGACCAGTCGGGCGGGGTCGAACGGCTTTTCGATGAAGTCGACGATGCCGGCCTTCATCATCTCAACCGCCATGGAGACGTCGGCGTGGCCGGTGATGACGATCACGGGCCAGGTCTCGCGCAGGTCGGCCAGGCGGCGCACGATCTCCGCGCCGCCCATCCCCGGCAACCGCACGTCGGTGATGACGCAGGCCGAAGCGTCTTCAGGCAGGGCGGCGAAGAATTCGGTTCCGCTGGCGAAGCCGCGCGCGCGCACCCCGCGACCTCGCAACACCCGCAGGAGGGCGTCCCGGACGGCCGGATCGTCGTCGATGATGAAGACGGAGTGATCGCTCATGCGGCCTCGGCCTCCTGATCCAAGGGCAGGGTGAAGAAGAAGGCTGCCCCGCCCAGGGCCGAGCTGCGGTGAAGATCCAGGGCGCCGCCGTGCCGTTCGACGATGGTGCGGGTGACGGACAGGCCCAGTCCCATGCCGCCGGGCTTGGTGCTGGTCATGGGCTGGAACAGGCGCTCGCGCTGATCGTCGGCGACGCCGGGGCCGTTGTCCTCGATGCTGATGCGGTAGCCGTCGACCTCGGCGCGGCCCAGGATACGCACCTCGGCGTCGTCGCGACCCGCCGCCGCCTCGACGCCGTTGCGGACCAGATTGACCACGGCCTGCTGGAACTGGATGCGGTCGGCTTGCACGCGATCGGAGACCCCGGCCATGTCGATGTGGATGGCGACGCCCCTGTCCTGACCGATGCGGGTCAGGATCTGCTTCATGTTCTCGACCATGACCGAGGCGCGTTCCTGCGCCAGGGCGCCGGTCTCCTGGGTCAGGAAGGCGCGGATGCGGCGGATGATCTGACCCGCGCGCAGGAGCTGGGCCTGGGCCAGGTCCAGGGTGCGGCAGGCGCTGTCGCCCAGGGAGCCGGCCTTCTCCATGTCCGCCCGGCTGGCGTGCAGATAGCCGCCGGCTGCGCTCAGCGGCTGGTTCAGCTCATGGGCCAGGGTGGCGGCCATCTCGCCGAGGGAGTTCAGACGCCAGACGGTGTTCAACTGGGCGTGCAATTCGCGGGCCTGGGCTTCGGCGGCGTGGCGCAGCGTCAGGTCGGCCAGACTCAGGGCGACATAGTCCTGGTCCGAACCGCCGGGCGTCAGGGCGAACTGGACGCCGACCGGAAAGGCCGATCCGTCCGATCGTCGACCGGTCCAGGAGCCGGAGTCGTTCTCCAGCAGGCCGTTCGATGATCCGGAAGCGGCCAGAAGGGCCATGTCGAACCCCGGCGCCAGATCGGCGAAAGGGCGCCCGAGGGCGTCATCCTTTCTGACTCTGAACATGGCGCAGGCGGCCTCGTTGAGGCGCGAGATCCTGCCGTCACGCGTCAGCATCAGGGCCGCCGTCGACAGGAAGGCCACGTTCAGCAGGGCGTCGCGCGCCGCCAGGGCGCCGCTGAGGCTGGAGGCCTGACGCCAGACCAGGACCAGGGCCGCCGAAGCCGCCAGCGACAGGAGCAGGGCGAGGGGGACGAGGCCGCGCGCCAACGACGGCGCGGCCAGCGCCCCCGCCAGGGCTGCGGCGGCGGCCAGGGCGCACGACAAGGCGATCGCCGTCGCCAAAGGGCGCCGGGCGGGCATGGCGTCAGGCAGGCGGCGGTCCAATACTGAGTAAATCGAGCTAGTCCTCGTCTCCAATAATTCAGGAGCCGGGCCCTTCTGTGTCGTCATCTTCATGAGGCGGGCGAGGATGACTTATTAGATAGGTCTCGCTCGACGCGCAATTGCCGACTGTAGTTGTTCGAGGATGTCAGAAATGAATATTTCTGCGATAACGTCGATATATACGCAATCTGAGTTCGTGGTTACTTAATCGTTAATAGTTATGCTGAAGGTTGTGTGCGGCAAAAGCTGTGCATGAGAAAGGCGCGCAATTGCGGGTTTCTACGTACGGTCGAGTTTACGATTGCTACCGTTGTCCCGCTCAGAAAGGCCTCAGTCTCAAAGAGGTCTGAATGCCCTTCGAATTCCTCGCCCGGCGCCAGAATGGCGGCCGCGCGTTTCATCCCCCGCTGTCCGGCGGGCTTCTCATCGCCCTGTCGGCGGTGCTGCCGATCGTCCTGTCGGCGCCTGCACAGGCTCAATCCCTCGACGCCCAAGTCGGCGTCGCCAGCGAATATGTCGGCAAGGGACTGGGCAAGAGCGCCGGCGACCCGAGCCTGAACGCCAATCTGGAGGCGTCCTACGGCGCCTTCTACGGCAGCGTCTTCGCCTCGACGGCCAAACTGTCCCAGGGATCGGACGCCGAGATCATCACGGCCCTGGGCTGGCGGCCCAGGGCGGCGGGGGTCGCCTTTGATCTCTCGGTGATGAACCGCGACCTGCCCGGCACGCGATCGGGCGTCGACGCCAACTATTGGGAATATCAGGCTGACGCGTCGCGCAAGTTCGGGCGCGTCTCGGGACGCCTGCGGGTCAACTATACGCCGGACGGTTTCGCCGCGACCAGGGAAGCCTGGTGGATCGAGGCCCAGGCCGCGACGGCGCTGGGGGCGCGGGCCAGGGCCTCGGCGGCCTTCGGGGTGCGCTCGGCGGACGGCGGGGCCGACTACAACGCCTGGAATCTGGGCGTGAAATACAACCTGACCGAGCAGTGGGCCGCGGAGGTCCGCTGGTACGACACGGACAGCCACGATCTCGGCGACAACTACGACGGGCGCCTGGTCGGCGCGCTGAGCTTCAACTTCTGATCGAAAGCCGGTTCGGCTCTCAAGAGAATCTTCACGGGGGAAGAGTTAGATGGACGCCATGTTGAGCGACCTGAAGATCGAAAAGAAACTGATGGCGGCCTTTGCGGTCGTCATTCTGGCCATCGTCGCCATGGGCGCGATGGTCTTCCTCCAGATCAATGCTCTGGAAGGCGCTCGCCTGGACCGGGTTCGCGCCTCCGCTGTGCAGCGCGAGGCCGAGACCGCGCAATTCTATCTGGCGCGCCAGGAGGCGAGCTATCGCGGCTTCCTCGTGTCGCGTGACGCCTATTATCTCCAGCGACTGGAAGAGCATCGCCAGAGCTTCAACAAGAGCCTGGATCGCGTGACCCAGCTCGATAGGACCAGCGCGCCCCAGGTGCGGACCGCGCGAGCCGCCGCCGACGAATGGCACAAGCAGGTGGTTCAGCGCGGCCAGGCCCTGGTCACGGATCAGGCCGGCTGGATGCAGGCCATCGCCATGGTCGGCCGCAACGGCGAAGCGGACAAGTTCATCGACCCGGTCGAGACCACCCTGAACGCCTTGGTGGACAAGAAGGCGCAGGAAAGCCGCGTTTACGGCGAAGTCCAGGTTTCCACGGCCAAGACGGCGCGGATGATCCTGATCGGCGGCCTGGTCCTGGCCCTGGCCCTGGCCGGCGGCATGGCCGTGATGCTGACCAATGTCCTGGCTAGGCCGTTGACGGCGATGACGTCGGCCATGCGACGTCTGGCGTCGGGCGACACCTCGGTGGCCGTGCCGGCCGCCGGCCGCAAGGACGAGGTCGGCCAGATGGCCGCCGCCGTGCAGACCTTCAAGGACGCCGCGATCGCCAAGGATCGTCTGGAGGTCGAGGCCGCCGCCCAGCGCCAGGCGGCCGAGGACGAGCGCATCCGGGTCGAGGCCGAGAAGGCTCAGGCGGCCGAGGAAGACCGCGTCGCCATCACGGCCCTGGCCCAGGGGCTGGGCGCCATGGCGAACGGCGACCTGACCCACCGTATGACGGCGACCGTCGCGCCCAAGGCCGAGCAGCTGAAGGCCGACTTCAACGCCGCCATCTCGCAGCTGGAGCAGGCGGTGGCGGCCGTGATTTCCAATGTCGCCGCGATCCGGTCGGGCTCTGGCGAGATCAGCCAGGCCTCCGACGATCTGTCCCGCCGCACCGAGCAACAGGCCGCCAGCCTCGAAGAGACCGCCGCCGCCCTGGATGAGATCACCGCCACGGTGAACAAGACGGCTGACGGCGCGCGTCAGGCGTCGCACGTCGTGCAGACCGCTCGCAACGAGGCCGAGGCCTCGGGCGCCGTGGTCAGCGACGCCGTCGCCGCCATGACCGCCATCGAACAGTCGTCCAACCAGATCGGCGCCATCATCGGCGTGATCGACGAGATCGCCTTCCAGACCAATCTGCTGGCGCTGAATGCGGGCGTCGAGGCGGCGCGGGCGGGCGACGCCGGTCGCGGCTTCGCCGTGGTCGCCTCCGAAGTGCGGGCCCTGGCCCAGCGCTCGGCCGAGGCCGCCAAGGAAATCAAGACTCTGATCACCGCCTCGGGGCGTCAGGTGGAGCAGGGCGTCAGCCTGGTCGGCCAGACGGGCGAGGCCCTGGGCCGCATCGTCGCCGGGGTGGCCGAGATCGATGGGCTGATGTCGGAAATCTCGGCCTCGGCCCAGGAGCAGGCGACCGGCCTGCAACAGGTCAACACGGCCGTGAACCAGATGGACCAGGTCACGCAACAGAATGCTGCGATGGTCGAGGAATCGACCGCCGCCAGCCATTCGCTGGCCCAGGAAGCCGACGTCCTGGCCGCCTCGGTGGCCCGCTTCAAGGTAGCCCAGGGCGCGACCGTGGTCGCGACTCCGGCGCGTGTTTCAGCGCCCGCGTCTCAAGCCCAGCCGGCGTTCAGGGCCCAGCCGGCGCCGGTCGCTG
Source organism: Brevundimonas sp. NPDC055311 (assembly GCF_053645695.1). Taxonomy (NCBI): domain Bacteria; kingdom Pseudomonadati; phylum Pseudomonadota; class Alphaproteobacteria; order Caulobacterales; family Caulobacteraceae; genus Brevundimonas; species Brevundimonas sp. NPDC055311. Next base: position 1,053,747 of record NZ_JBSHMV010000001.1, on the reverse strand, counting down.
CGGACGCTGCGCCGGCCCGCACGCCGCAGCCGGTGGCCGAAACGGTCGCCGCCCTGAAGACGATGGGACGCGGCGGCGCCGCCCTGAAGTCTGAAGTCATGGAAGACGGCTGGGAGGAGTTCTGATGACGGCTGTGGTCGTTCTGGCCCCGGTTCTGGACCTGCGCGCGGCCGAGCCGCTGAAGGGCGAGCTGATGGCGGCGCGCGGTCAGGCCCTGACGCTGGACGGTTCGGCCGTCGAGCGCCTGGGCGGGCTGTGCCTGCAACTGCTGTTGTCGGCGATCCGCACCTGGCGCGCCGACGGCCAGGCCTTGACCTTCATCAATGCGTCCGAGGCGCTGACGACCCAATGGAGCGCTTTCGGCGCCTCGCCTTCCGATCTTTCCGCACAGGACGAAATTCAATGACCAAGACCGTTCTGACCGTCGACGACTCGCGCACCATGCGCGACATGCTGATGCTGGCGCTCAAGGACGCGGGCTATCGCGTGGTCCAGGCCGAGGACGGCGTACACGGCCTGGAGGTGCTTCAGGCCGAAAGCCCCGACATCGTCATCACCGACATCAACATGCCGCGCATGGACGGCTTCGGCTTCATCGAGGGGATGCGGGCGGACCCGGCGTTCAGCGCCGTTCCCGTGCTGGTCCTGACGACCGAGAGCGACGCCGCCAAGAAGCAGCGCGCGCGTGAGGCCGGGGCCACCGGCTGGATCGTCAAGCCGTTCGACCCCGTGCGTCTGGTCGACGCCGTGCGCCGCGTGGCGGCCTAGGCGAGAGAGAGACGGGGCGATGAGCGACGATCCGTTCGAGGCGATCAAGGCGACCTTCTTCCAGGAGTGCGAGGAGCTGCTCGCCGATCTGGAAGGCAATCTGCTGACGCTGGAGTCCGGCTCGACGGACATCGAGGTCATCAACGCCGTGTTCCGCGCCGTCCATTCGGTGAAGGGCGGGGCGGGGGCTTTCGGGCTGGAGGACCTGGTGCGCTTCGCCCACGTCTTCGAGACGCTGATGGACGAGCTGCGCTCGGGCCGGAAGCCGTGCGACGAGCTGACGGTGAAGACGCTGCTGCGCGCCTCGGACGTGCTGGCCGATCACGTCGCCGCCGCGCGCGGCGCGGGCGCCGCCGTCGATCCGGCGCGTTCGGCCGGTCTGGTCGCCGAGCTGGAGACCCTGACCTATGGCGGGGCCGCGCCGATCGCGACGGCCGAGCCGGCAGAGGACGACTTCGGCTTCACGCCCGTCGCCATGGACCTGGGGGCGTTCGACGCCCCGGCGGGTCTGCCCGACCTGCCGCCGTTGCCGGATCTGGCGGCTTTGGCGCCCTTGCCTGACCTGTCGGCCCTTGCCGCTGCAGGCGGCTGGAAGATCGTCTTCCGTCCCCATCCGCGCCTCTACGCCAGCGCCAATGAGACCGGGCTTCTGCTGCGCGAACTGGGCCGACTGGGCCCGATGCGGGTGCAGATGGACGACAGCGGCGTGCCGTTGCTGGACGCGCTGGAGCCGACCGACAGCCACCTGATCTGGACCATCGAACTGGAGGGCGACGCCAGTGAGGACGAGGTGCGCGAGGTCTTCGACTTCGTGGAGATGGACTGCGACCTGAGCATCACGCCGCTGGGCGATGCGGCTTCGGTCGAGGCTGCGCCCGTCGCGGCCGAGGAGGTCGCCCCTGACCTCGGCGACGACGCCTCGGCCCTGGCCCGCGCGGCATCGTCGGACCTGGACATCGCCGCCCTGCTGGCCTCGGTCGGCGCCGCGCCGACGGAGGCGCCCGCGCCTGTCGCCGTGACGCCTGCGGTCGAACCTGTCGCGCCGCCGCCGGTCAAGCCTGCGCCCGCGCCGGCCGCGCCGACTCCCGCGCAGGCGACGGCCCCCGCCGCTGCGGCGCCGGTGACCATCCGCGTCGATCTGGAGCGCGTGGACCGCCTGATCAATGCGGTCGGCGAACTGGTCATCCAGCAGGCCATGCTGGCCCAGCGCGTGACCGAAAGCGGCCTGGCTCGTTCGTCCGACATCGGCCTGGGTCTGGAAGACCTCGAACTGCTGACGCGCGAGATCCAGGACAGCGTCATGGCCATCCGCGCTCAGCCGGTGAAGTCGGTGTTCCAGCGGATGCCGCGCCTGGTGCGCGAGGCCGCCGAGGCCACGGGCAAGAAGGTCAAGCTGGTCACCTCCGGCGAGGACACCGAGGTCGACAAGACCGTGGTCGAACGCCTGGCCGAGCCGATCACCCACATGCTGCGCAACGCCATCGACCACGGGCTGGAAAGCCCCGAGGACCGTCTGGCGGCGGGCAAGCCGGCCGAGGGCACGGTGCGTCTGGCGGCCCTGCACCGCTCGGGCCGGATCGTCATCGAGATCGCCGACGACGGCAAGGGCATCAACCGCCCGCGCGTGAAGGGCATCGCCGTCGAGCGCGGCCTGATCGCCGAGGACGCGGTGCTGTCGGACGACGAGATCGACAACCTGATCTTCCTGCCCGGCTTCTCGACCGCGACCGAGGTGTCGGATCTGTCGGGCCGCGGCGTCGGCATGGACGTGGTGCGCCGCTCGATTCAGTCGCTGGGCGGGCGCATCTCCATCAGCTCGGTTCCCGGCAAGGGCTCGACCTTCACCCTCAGCCTGCCGCTGACGCTGGCGGTGCTGGACGGCATGGTGGTCGGGGCCGCCGAGCAGACCCTGGTCGCGCCCCTGGCCGCCATCGTCGAGAGCCTGACGCCGAACGCGGCCGACATCCATTACGTCGGCGGCGTCGATCCCGTGCTGCGCTTCCGCGAGGCCTTCGTGCCGCTGGTGGACGTCGGCCTGGTCATGGGCTTCCGCGACGCCCCGTCCGAGCTGAAGGGCGGGGTGGTGATGATCGTCGAGACCGAAAGCCGTCAGCGCGCGGCCCTGCTGGTCGACGCCATCCACGGCCAGCGCCAGGTCGTCATCAAGAGCCTGGAAACCCACTACCGCCACGTCGAGGGCGTGGCCGCCGCCACCATCCTGGGCGACGGCCGCGTGGCCCTGATCCTCGACATCGACGCCCTAGTGACCGCCAAGCGTTCCCGAACCCCGTCGCGTTCCGACCTGCAAATGGCGAGCTGAGACCATGACCCCGACTGAACACCAGACCCTGACCCCCAATGTCGCCGGGACCGACCGCGAACTGATCGCCTTCCGCATCGGCGAACAGGAATTCTGCGTCGACATCATGAGCGTGCGCGAGATCCGCGGCTGGACCCCGGCCACGCCTCTGCCGCGCTCGCCCGCCTATATGAAGGGCGTCATCAATCTGCGCGGCGTGGTGCTGCCGATCATCGACCTGGGCGCGCGTTTCGGCCTGGCCACGACCGAGCCGACCGAGCGTCACGTCATCATGGTGGCCCATGTCGGCTCGCGCCTGGTCGGCCTGCTGGTCGATGCGGTGTCGGACATCGTGCAACTCTCGGACGCGGCCATCCAGCCGACGCCCGACGTGGCCAGCGATCAGGTGAAGTCCTTCGTGAAGGGCATCTTCGCCGTCGAGGGCGGCCGCATGATCAGCCTGATCGACCTGGACCACGTCCTGCCGGAAAGCGAGGCCGAAGCGGCATGACGACCGTCGCCGGGCGGGAAGCCCTGGTCGAAGGCGAGTTCGTCTTCACGGCCGAGGATTTCCGCCACATCGCCCAAACCCTGCACGCTCACGCGGGGATCGCCCTCAGCGAGGGCAAGGCGGCGCTGGTCTATTCGCGTCTGGCCAAGCGGCTGCGCGTGCTGGGGCTGCGCAGCTTCCGCGACTATTGCGCCCTGATCGACGGCGTGGAGGGCGTGGACGAGCGCCAGGCGATGATGGCGGCCCTGACCACCAACGTCACCCGCTTCTACCGCGAGCCGCATCACTTCGATCACCTGCGCGACAGGGTGATGCCGGAACTGGCCGCCAAGGCGCGCGCGGGCGGGCGGGTGCGCCTGTGGTCGGCCGCCTGTTCGAACGGGCAGGAGCCCTATTCGATGGCGATGACGGTGCTGGACGTCCTGCCGGAAGCGGCCGAACTGGACGTGCGCATCCTCGCCACCGACATCGACCCCAACATGGTCGCCGAAGGTGCGGCGGGCGTCTATTCCGACGACCTGCTGGCTCCGGTCCCGGCGGCGTCGCGCAGGCGTTTCGAGCCGGTCGCGGGCGCGCCGGGCCGGTTCAGCGCCGATGCGACGCTGCGGCGGCTGGTGACTTTCAAGGAGCTGAACCTGATCGGCGACTGGCCGATGCGCGGCCGCTTCGACGTCATCTTCTGCCGCAACGTGGTCATCTATTTCGACGACGCGACCCAGGAGCGGGTCTGGGGCCGGTTCACGCCGATCCTGAACCCCGGCGGCGTCCTCTACATCGGCCATTCCGAGCGGGTGACGGGCCCGGCGGCCCACGTGCTGCAGCCCGCCGGCCTGACCACCTACGTCAAGGGAGCGGGGGCATGAGCGCGGTCACGGTCCTGGTGGTGGACGACAGCGCCACCATGCGCAGCCTGATCAGCGCCGTCCTGCGCCGCGATCCGGAGATCAACGTGGTCGGCACGGCCGCTGATCCGCTGGAGGCGCGCACGAAGATCAAGGAACTGAACCCCGACGTCATCACCCTGGACGTCGAGATGCCCAATATGAACGGGCTGGAGTTCCTGGAGAAGATCATGCGGCTGCGGCCCATGCCGGTGGTCATGGTCTCGACCCTGACGCAGGCGGGGACCGACGTGACCCTGGCGGCGCTGGAGGTCGGGGCCGTCGACGCCGTGGCCAAGCCCGCGCCGGGCGTGCCTGCCGCCGAGGCCTTCGGCGACCTGGCCGAGAAGGTGAAGATCGCCGCGCGGTCTCGCGTTCGTCCGCTGGAGGATCGCGCGGTCAAGGGCCACGAGGGCGCCTATCACGCGGACCCCGACCATGTGCTGGCGATCGGCTCGTCCACCGGCGGGGTCGAGGCCTTGCTGACCATCCTGTCGGCCTTTCCGGCGGACTGTCCGGCGACGGTCGTCACCCAGCACATGCCCGCCAGCTTCACCAGGAGCTTCGCCGCGCGCCTGAACAAGGTCTCGGCCGCCACGGTCAGCGAGGCCGAGGACGGCGCGCCGCTGAAGCCGGGCCACGTCTACATCGCGCCGGGCGGCGAGGCCCATCTGGCCGTGTCGGGCGGGCGTTGCCGCCTGGTCGCCGCCGATCCGGTCAACGGCCATCGCCCCTCGGTCGACGTGCTGTTCGGCTCGGTCGCCCAACTGGGCCGCCCGATGACGGGCGTCATCCTGACCGGCATGGGCAAGGACGGGGCCCGGGGCCTGCTGGCCATGCGCCAGGCCGGCGCCCGCACCCTGGGCCAGGACGAGGCGTCCTGCGTCGTCTATGGGATGCCGCGCGCGGCCTTCGAACTGGGCGCCGTCGAGCGCCAACTGCCCCTGTCCCGCATGGCCCCGGCCATTCTCGAATCCTGCGCCGCCCGTTCGGGCGCGCCTCAGTCTGTCGCGTAAGGACGTTCATGCCCGCCGCTTCCGCCATTCGCACCCTTGTCGTCGACGACCAGCTGACGATGCGCTCTCTTGTCCGCGCCAGTCTGCAGCAGATCGGGATGCGCGACATCGAGGAGGCGCCGGACGGCGAGGCGGCCCTGCGGTCCCTGCTGGCGCAACCGGTCCATCTGGTGATCTCGGACTTCAACATGCCGAATCTGGACGGCCTCAGCCTGCTGCGCGCCATCCGGGCGCACCCGCCCCTGTCCAAGACGGCCTTCATCATGCTGACCGGTCGGGCCGATCGCGAGCTAGTTCAGCGCGCCGTGCAGTTCGGCGTGAACAACTACCTGGTCAAACCCTTCACCACCGCCCAGTTGAAAGAGAAGCTGGAAGCGGTGTTCGGCCCGCTGACGTGATCGGCGCGGCCGCTCAGGAGCCGGTCGAGCGGCGCGTGCACGTAGGGCAGGGCGATCACTTCGTGTCGTCCGATCCCGACGTGGTGCTGACCACCGTCCTGGGCAGCTGCGTGGCCCTGTGCCTGCGTGATCCGGCGGCGGGGGTCGGGGGCATGAACCACTTCCTTCTGCCCGAAGGCTCGGGTTCCGGAACGGACGCCGGCCGTCGCTACGGCGCCTATCTGATGGAAGTGCTGATCAACGACGTGCTGAAGGCGGGCGGGCGCCGCGAGCGGCTGGAGGCCAAGCTGTTCGGCGGCGGGCGCATGTTCGACAGTCTCAGCGACGTGGGCGCCGCCAACGCCGACTTCGCCGAGAAATTCCTGGCCGACGAAGGGATTCCCGTCGTCAGCCGCAGTCTGAGAGGCGCGGGCGGGCGCCGCATACACTATTGGCCGGTCAGCGGTCGGGCGCGTCAGCGCGTGGTGACGGACGGCGCGATCCTGCCGCCCGCGACCCCGCCGTCGCCCGTCGCAACCGGAGATCTGGAGCTGTTCTGATGGCCGAGACAGACAATCGCGACCTGTTGGCCGCCATGGCGGCGGAGCTGGCGGACATCCGCGTCGAGATCGAGGCGGCGGGCGGTCTGGTGTCCGAGGTCCTGCGCCAGCTGCCGGCCGAGGCCCGGCTGGGGTATCTGACGCGCAGCCAGACCTTCGACGTGCTCTCTCAGCGGATCGAGGCCCTGGCCGGCCTGGCCCAGGCCGTGGCCGAAGACCAGCCGATGGACACCGCCCTGGCGGCGCTGCCCCTGGCCGAGATGGCCGAGCGGATGCAGGAGACCACCCACCGCGCCCGGCCGGGAGCGGCCCCCGCCGAGGAGAGCGCCGAAGACGAACACGTCCCGGCCTCGGGCGTGCTGCAACTCTTCTGAGCCCATGAGCGAGGACCGCATTAATCTGGAGCAGTCGACGGTCCTGCTGGTGGACGACACGCCGCAGGCGCTCGACATGCTGAGCTCGATCTTCCAGGGCTTCGGCGTCAAGGAGCAGATCAAATGCCCCTCGGCCGTCGAGGCGGTGAAGGTCGTGCAGCAGCGTTCGGTCGATCTGATCGTCATCGACTGCGGCGACCCGGAGATGGACGGCTACGCCTTCACCCGCTGGCTGCGACGCGAGACGCCCGCGCCCCTGCGCTACACCCCCGTCATCCTGGTGACCGGCCACGCCGCCCAGTCCAAGGTGCAGGAAGGCCGCGACTGCGGGGTCAGCTTCGTCATCGCCAAGCCCCTGACGCCCGCCGTGCTGCTCAAGCGCATCCTGTGGCTGGGGGCCGACGAGCGCGAGTTCGTGGAATGCGAAACCTACGTCGGGCCCGATCGTCGTGTCCGCAACTTCGGCCCGCCCGTGGGCATGGCGGGGCGCCGCAAGGGCGATCTGTCGGCCCATGTCGGCCACGCCGTAGAGGCCAATATGGACCAGGCCGATATCGACATGCTGCTGAAGCCGCAAAGGGTGTCCCTGTGATCGAGGCCGTGACCACCAGGATCCAGACCACACTGGCGCAACAGATGGCCCAGCCGGGCGGCCGGACCCTGGCCGACGTCGAGCGCCGCGCCAACGAACGCCTGGGCCGGCACAAGGCCGAGGTCATGGTCGAGGTCGAGGCCGCCGTCGCGGGGCTGGAAGGGCTGTGCGTCGCGCAGCCGAAGACGCCGGCGGGGGAGGTCTATCGCTTGGCGACGCGGGTGCTGGACCTGGCGGGTTTCTTCGAGACCGGGCCCTTGTTCGACGCGGGCTACAGCCTGGCCGACATGGCGGACCGCATGGCGGCGGCCGACGCCTGGGAATGGCCGCCGGTTCAGGTGCACGTCCAGGCGCTGCGGCTGATCCTCAACGCGGGCTGCGAGCGCAATGCGGCGACGGATCATCTGCTGGCGGGCCTCAAGGCCGTCGCGGGGAAGACGGGCGCCTAGGCCCTTCTCCCCTTGTGGGAGAAGGAAGCCGTTAGCCGTATCTGGCGATGCCCAGGTCGGCGGTTTCGATGTCCGGCGTCCGGCCGCTGATCAGGTCGGCGATGACGCGGGCAGAGCCGCAGGCCATGGTCCAGCCCAGCGTGCCGTGGCCGGTGTTCAGGAACAGGTTGTCCAGCCTGGTCTTGCCGATGACCGGGGTGCCGTCCGGCGTCATCGGACGCAGGCCGGACCAATAGCTGGCCGCCTTCAGGTCGCCGGCGCCGGGGAAGAGCGAGCCCGCCGAATGCTCCAGCGTGTTGCGGCGCTGTTCCGGCAGGATGTTGTTGTAGCCCGAGATCTCGGCCATGCCGCCGACGCGGATGCGGTCGCCCAGGCGGGTGATCGCCACCTTGTAGCTCTCATCCATGATGGTCGAGACGGGGGCGGCGGGTTCGTCGATGATCGGGGCGGTGATCGAATAGCCCTTCACCGGATAGACCGGCAGGGTCATGCCCAGCGGCTTGACCATCTGCGGCGAGTAGGAGCCCAGGGCCAGCACATAGGCGTCGGCCGTGACCACGCCCTTGTCGGTCTTGACCCCGGTGATGCGGCCGCCCTCGGCGATCAGAGCCTGAATCGTCGTGCCGTACTGGAAGGTCACGCCCTGCGTCGCCGTCGCGTGGTCGGCCAGGGCGTTGGTGAATTTGAAGCAGTCGCCGGTCTCGTCGCGCGGCAGGCGCAGGCCGCCGACGAACAGGTCGCGGGTGGCCTTCAGGCCCGGCTCGGCGCGGATGCAGCCGTCCTGGTCCAGCACCTCGAACGGGACGCCGCCTTCGCGCAGGACCTCGGTGTCCTTGTAGATGCCGTCCAGCTGTTTCTGGGTGCGGAACAGCTGCAGCGTGCCCTGGGTGCGGTGGTCGTACTGAAGGCCCAGCTCCTCGTTCAGCGCCGTCTGCACCACCTGGCTGTATTCGGCCAGACGCACCATCCGCGCCTTGTTCAGCGCATAGCGGCTGGAGGTGCAGTTGCGCAGCAGGGCCAGCAGCCAGCGCACGGTCGCCACGTTCAGATGCGGATGCAGGATCAGCGGGGCGTGACGCATGAACAGCCACTTGACCGCCTTGACCGGGATGCCCGGCGCGGCCCAGGGCGAGGAGTAGCCGGGCGAGATCTCGCCCGCATTGGCGAAGCTGGTCTCCAGCGCCGGGCCGCTCTGGCGGTCGATGACGGTGACCTCGTGCCCCTGACGGGCCAGGTAGTGGGCGGTGGTCACGCCGATGACGCCGGCGCCGAGGATTGCGATCTTCATAGGACTTGACCTTACGCGAACCAGACGCGTGGCCTCCTAGACCAGATTTTGCGCCGGTCGCGCAAGTCGGAGTTTGTGTGCGCCGCAATATCGACGACGTTGATAAGGACTGCCTGTGTTCGGCCTATCACGGTTGATTATTTGCTCGCTATATCGGTCAGGCGCGACAAGCTTGGCCTAGGAGGATCGGGTCGGGTCGGTCAGAGGCTCGCCGTAGTGGCGATCGCCATGCAGATTGGCGGCCAGGGGCGCTGTGGTGCGCTCGATCATGCGATGGACGACCGGCTTGTCCGGTCCCTGGTGCAGGGCGCGGATGCCCTCGTTGATCGAGGCGTCGGCGTGGGTGATGCGCTGGTTGTGGCGGATGTAGTCCAGCCAGGTCGGCGTCTGATACTTCTCGACCCAGATCTCGGGTTCGGCCAGGTCGCGCATCAGGCGCCACTGACGCGCGCCGTCGCGGCGGCGGATGCGACGCCGCTCGTCCATCAGGGCCAGGAAGGCGTCGATGTCCTCCTCGCGGATGCGATAGGCGATGGAGACGATCACCGGCCCGCTGCGCGGCTCGATGGCCAGGGCGGTCTGCGGCTCGGTCCAGCGCCGCAGCAGGTCCATGTTCAGATTGGCGGTCGAGGGCAGGGGGACCCTGAGGCCGATCAGCACGCACAGCGTCAGCACGCCCGCCGAGACGGCCAGCGCCGTCTCGGCGCCGTAGGTCTGGGCCAGACTGCCCCACAGCCAGCTGCCGCCCGCCATGCCGCCGAAGGCCGCCATCTGATACAGCGCCAAGGCCCGCGCCACGACCCAGCGGGGCACCGACATCTGCACGGTGACGTTGAAGCTGGACAGCACCAGCACCCAGCCCGCTCCGGCGATCATCAGGGCCGGAAGCGTCACGACCAGCCAGGGCGCATAGGCCAGGCCCAGGGCCGCCGCCGCAAAGGCCAGGGCGGCGACGCGGACGATGGTCTCCGTCTCATATTTCGCGCGAAGTCGGCCCACGAACAGGGCGCCGCCCACGGCGCCGACGCCGAACGATCCGAGCAGCAGGCCGAAAACCAGAGGGCCGCCGCCGCTCTCGCGTGCGACCACGGGCATCAGGGCCTGGATCGCGCTGGCGCCGACGCCGAACACCAGGGCGCGCAGCAGCACCGCCGTCACGCGCGGCGACAGGAAGGCGTAGCGCACCCCGCCCGCCATGGCCGCCAGCAGCCGCTCGCGCGGCAGGGTCTGCTTGGGCCGCTCGGGCTTCCAGCGGAACAGGACGATCAGCAGGCCCAGATAGCTGAAGGCGTTGACGGCGAAGGCCGCCGCGGCGCCCGCCGCCGCCACGATCAGGCCGCCCAGCGCCGGGCCGACGCTGCGGGCCATGTTGAAGCCCATTGAGTTCAGGGTCACGGCCCCGGCCAGATCTTCACGCGGGACCATGTCGCCGACCGACGCCTGCCACGCCGGGCCGTTGAAGGCCGTGCCGCAGCCGATCAGGAAGGTGAAGGTCAGCAGCACCCACGGCGTGATCCAGCCCATCCAGGTCATGGCCGCCAGCCCCGCCGAGACCAGCAGCATGAAGGTCTGGGCGGCCAGCATGATCCTGCGTCGGTCCACCGTGTCGGCCAGGGCTCCGGCCGCCAGCGACAGCAGCATGATCGGCAAGGTGATCGACGCCTGCACCAGGGCGACCATCTGCGCCGAGGCGATGGAGGTCATCATCCACGCCGCGCCCACCGACTGGATCAGGCCGCCGAAATTGGTGACCAGGCTGGTGATCCACACCGCCCGGAAGATCGGATGCCGCAGCGGCGCCAGGGCCGAGGGACGCTCCGGCGGGACGGACGGCGGCCCAGAAGCAGCGGCGTCGGCGGTCGAACTCATGCGGGGCGGCTCCTCGCATGGACGACACGGGGGTGGACGATACGCAGCAGACGGGAACCGACGACGATCATGCGGGCAATCCACACGGCTTCGGCGGGGGAAGCAAGGCAGGAAGCGGTCACTCTGGGTTCCGGATTATTGGCGTCGCGAGGGCGGCGGCGGGACGCTATAGGAAGGCCGTGACCGTCCCAGCCGTTCCCTCCCAGTCGCCTTCGGCCCCCTTCGCCGTGGCCGCCCTGTATCGTTTCGCGCCCGTGGCCGATTCGGCGGCGTTGCGGATGCATCTGCTGGATCTGTGCGGGACGCAGGTGCGCGGCACGCTTCTGGTGGCGCATGAGGGGATCAACGGCACCATCGCCGGCCCCGAAGCCGACGTCGCCCGCGTCGTCGACGGGGTGCGCGCCCTGCCGGGCTTCGAGCGGCTGGAGCTGAAATATTCGACGGCGCAGGCCATGCCCTTCCATCGCATGAAGGTGCGGGTGAAGGCCGAGATCGTCACCATGGGCCAGCCCGACATCGACCCGGTCGAGGGCGTGGGAACTTACGTCTCGCCCCAGGACTGGAACGTCCTGATCGCCGACCCCGACACCGTCGTCATCGACACCCGCAACGACTATGAGGGCGAGATCGGCGCCTTTGCGGGCGCCGTTCAGCCCAACACCCGCACCTTCCGCGAGTTCGCCGACTGGTTCCGCACCGAGGGGCGCGCCCTGCTGGACCGGCCGACCCCGCCGAAGGTGGCTATGTACTGCACCGGCGGCATCCGCTGCGAAAAGGCCACCGCCTTCCTGAAGGCCGAGGGGGTGCGCGACGTGCATCACCTCGAAGGCGGCATTCTGAAATATCTGGAGACCGTGCCGGAGCCGGAAAGCCTGTGGCGCGGCGAATGCTTCGTCTTCGACGAGCGGGTGGCCGTGGGGCATGGGCTGGTCGAGGGCGAGCACGCCTTGTGCCGGGGCTGCCGGATGCCGGTCAGCCCCGAGGGGCGCCGCTCTGCGCGCTATGTCGAGGGCGTGTCCTGCGACCGCTGCTGGGACGACCGCGACGCGGCCCAGCGCGAGGGTTACGCCGAACGCCAGAAGCAGATGGAGATCGCCCGCGCCCGAGGCGTGGCGCATGTGGGGGCGGCGCAGAAGGGTTAAGAGGCGCCTCTTCCGCTCCTCTCACTCTCTGCCGTCATCTTCGGGTCAGACCCGAGGATGACGGCATGTGTCGCGGGGACGGGGCGTAGGTGATGACCGGCCCGTCGGAGAGGGTCGCGGACGGCGCCCGCCCATGCCATCCTCCATCCTTCGCTGAATACGGAGGCCCGCCCATGTCCGCCTTTCGTCCCGTCGAGCGCCTCGACACTCATGAGGTGTCCAATCAGGTTCCGCCGCTGGAGGACGTCGACCTGTTCGCGGGCGACAGGGCGCTGCACGACGCCGTGCGCCATTGGGGCGGGGCCGGGCATGTCGAGCGGCTGACCGATCTGGGCCGCCGCTGCGGCTCGGCCGAGGTGATCGACTGGGGCGTGCAGGCCAATCGGGTGACGCCCGTGCTGGACACCCACGACCGCTATGGCCGTCGGATCGACGAGGTGACCTTTCATCCGGCCTATCATCAGCTGATGGAGTTGGGGCTGGGCGCCGGGATCGCCGCCAGCGCCTGGGACGGGACGCCGAACGGGCATCTGCTGCACGCGGCCATCCTGTTCCTGACCGGGCAGGCGGATTCGGGGACCAGTTGCCCCATGACCATGACCTACGCCTCGGCAGCGGCGCTTCAGGCCGATCCGGCGACGGGTGAACCGTGGATCCGGGGCGTGCTGGCCGGCCGCTATGACCCGGCCGTGCGCCCGGCGGGGGACAAGGCGGGCGTGACGCTCGGCATGGCCATGACCGAGAAGCAGGGCGGCTCGGACGTGCGCGCCAACACCACCCGCGCCGAGCCGGTCGGCGAAGACGGCTGGTATAGTCTGACCGGGCACAAGTGGTTCTGTTCGGCGCCGATGTGCGACGCCTTCCTGACGCTGGCCTATGTGCCGGGCGGGCTGACCTGCTTCATCCTGCCGCGCTGGCTGCCGGACGGGACGCGCAATGCGGGCTTCCGCGTCATGCGGCTGAAGGACAAGATGGGCGACCGCTCCAACGCCTCGTCCGAGGTCGAGTATCACGGCGCCCTGGCCCAGCGGCTGGGCGAGGAGGGGCGGGGCGTCGCCACCATCATCCGCATGGTCCAGCACACGCGGCTGGACTGCGTGGTCGGATCGGCGCTGCAGATGCGCGGGGCGCTGGCGCAGGCGGTGTGGCACGCCGCCCACCGCACCGCCTTCCAGAAGCGGCTGATCGACCAGCCGATGATGGCCGCCGTCCTGACCGATCTGGCGGTGGAGAGCGAGGCGGCCACGGCCCTGTCGATGCGGCTGGCGGCCACCTTCGATACGGACGACGCCGTGGGGCGCCTGCTGACGCCGGTCGCCAAATACTGGGTCTGCAAGCGCGCGCCGAACCTGATCTATGAGGCGATGGAGGCGCTGGGGGGCGCCGGCTATGTCGAGACGGGACCGATGCCGCGCCTGTTCCGTCAGTCGCCGCTGAACGCCATCTGGGAAGGCTCGGGCAACGTCATCGCCCTGGACGTGCTGCGCGCGGCGGGGCGCGAGCCGGAGGCCGCCCCGGCCCTGCGCGACTGGCTGGGGTCGCAGGCCGGGAAGTCCGCCGACTACGACCGTTTCATCGCCGGGCTGGGCGTGACGGCGAACGAGGCGGGGGCGCGGCTGGCGGTCGAGCGGCTGGCGCTGGCGGCCCAGGCGGCGGCCTTGCTGGAGATGGACAGCCCCTCGGCTGAAGCCTTCATCGCCCTTCGTCTGCGCCCGCGCGGCATGGCCTATGGCGCCTATGAGGTCGAGGTGGATCAGCGGGCGGTGCTGGAACGGGCCATGCCCGCCTGAAACTCGGGAAAAGGGCGCTCAGATAGGACGAAGGCCTCGCGGGGGCTCCGCGAGGCCTTCGGTGGTGGAGCTAAGCGGAGTCGAACCGCTGACCTCTTGAATGCCATTCAAGCGCTCTACCAACTGAGCTATAGCCCCAGGCCGTATCGGCTTGGTCATGTCGTCGACCGTGTCAGGCTGAAGCGCCCGGAAAGGACGAAGGCCCCGCGGGCGTTCCGCGAGGCCTTCGATGGTGGAGCTAAGCGGAGTCGAACCGCTGACCTCTTGAATGCCATTCAAGCGCTCTACCAACTGAGCTATAGCCCCGAACCTTTCGGTCGGTCCCGCCGGGGAAGCTGCCGCCCCCCGGCGAGGCGCGGAAACTAGGTCAGGCCGTTTTGAAGATCAAGCGGGTCTGACACATTTTTTTCCGCTTATTTTTCCGACTCTTGGGCCTTAGTCGTCGTCACGAGACGGCTTGGCCAGCTCTTCGTCGAGGTCGTCGTCGTCCTCGTCCTCGATGAAGGGCACGGAATCGTCGTCGTCATCGTCCAGGACGTCGTCGTCATCGTCGCCGTCGGTCGAGCCCATGCCGGCGTCGTCGCCGCCCGGCTCGCCGTCGTCGTCGTCCGGCGTCAGGATCGGCTCGTGGCCTTCCTGGTCGATTTCGGGGGTGGAGCCTTCGGCGTCCTCTTCATCCTCGTCGCTCTCGACCGACTTGTCGGCGACCTGATCTTCGGCCTCCGCGTCGTCAGCGGCGAAGCCGGCGCCGCGCCGCGCACGGCGGCTGCGGACGGCTTCTTCCATCGGATCGAACTCGGTGTCGCACTTGGGGCAGTGGGCCGGGCGACGGTTCAGATCGTAGAATTTGGCCTGGCAGTTCGGGCAGACCTGCTTTTGGCCCAGTTCGGGATTGGCCACGTGATTAGACCTTCGGCGGGTTTAAGGGAGAAATCGGAAATAGGGCGGCTCCCTTGCCACCGGCGGGGGCCGCTGTCAAAAGCCTTCTTTTCCGCGCCTGCGCGGCCTTCCTGACATTCGGAGCCTGCATCAGGGTGAGCACTCCCCAGACCTTCACCGCGTCCCGCGTTTCCAGCCTCGATTCCGGCCTTCGGGGCGTGGTTCGCGCACCGGGCGACAAGTCGATGTCGCACCGCGCCCTGATCTTCGGCGGCATGGCCGAGGGCGTGACCGAAATCGAGGGTCTGCTGGAGGGCGACGACATCCTGGCCACAGGCCGGGCCATGCAGGCGTTCGGGGCTGGGGTGGAGCGGATCGGCGAGGGGCGCTGGCGGGTCGAGGGGCGCGGCGCCCTGCGTTCGCCCGAGGCGGTCATCGACTGCGGCAACGCCGGAACGGGGGTGCGCCTGCTGATGGGGGCGGCGGCGGGCTATGCGCTGACGGCGACGTTCGACGGCGACGCCTCCCTGCGCAAGCGGCCGATGAAGCGGGTCACCGGGCCGCTGGCCGACATGGGCGCGCGGTTCGACTGGAACGCGGCCGAGGACCGGGTGCCGCTGACCCTGCATGGGGGCGGGCTGAAGGGCGTGACCTTCGTTCAGAGCGTCGCCTCGGCCCAGATCAAGTCGGCCATCCTGCTGGCCGGGCTGAACGCGGACGGCGAGACCGTCGTGGTCGAGCCGGAAAAGAGCCGCGACCACACCGAGCGGATGCTGCGCGCCTTCGGCGCCGAGGTCGAGGTGACCGAAGAGGGCGACGGCTGGCGCATCCGCCTGTCGGGCGGACAGACGCTCAAGGGAACCCACGTCGCCGTGCCGGGCGATCCGTCCTCGGCGGCCTTCCCTCTGGCGGCGGCGCTGGTGGTTCCGGGCTCCGAGGTGACGGTCGAGGGGGTGATGCTCAATCCCCTGCGCACCGGCCTGTTCCAGACCTGGCTCGACATGGGCGCGGACCTGACCATCGCCAACCGCCGCATGGCCGGGCGCGAAGAGGTCGGCGACGTCACCGCGCGTCATTCGGCGCTGAAGGGCGTCGTGGTTCCCGAAGACCGCGCCGCCTCCATGATCGACGAATATCCGATCCTGGCCGCCACGGCCGCCTTCGCAGAGGGCCGCACCGTCATGCGCGGCATCGGCGAGATGCGCGTCAAGGAAAGCGACCGCATCGCCCTGATGGTCGCGGGTCTGTCGGCCTGCGGCGTTCGGGTTGAAGAGGAGCCGGAGGGCTTCATCGTCACCGGCGCCGTCGGGGTCGGCCCGGTGAAGGGCGGCGCGACCGTCGACACCGCCCATGACCACCGCATCGCCATGAGCCATCTGGTGCTGGGCCTGGCCGCCGAACAGCCCGTCTCGGTCCGCGACCCCGAGATGATCGCCACCAGCTTCCCCGGCTTCGTGGAGATGATGAACGGGCTGGGCGGGACTATTGTCCAAGGGGATGCGGCGTGAACCTCGTCATTGCCGTCGACGGCCCCGCCGCCTCGGGCAAGGGCACCATCGCCGCGCGTCTGGCCGCCCATTACGGCCTGCCGTATCTGGACACCGGCCTGCTGTATCGCGCCGTGGGGCTGGCGGTTCTTGATGCGGGCGGGGACCTGGGCGACGCCGAGGCGGCGGCGCAGGCCGCGCGGGCGCTGGATCTGGCGAGCCTGAGCCACAATCCCCGCCTGACCGATCGCGGCGCGGGCGAGGCGGCCAGCCGCGTGGCCAGCCATCCGGGCGTGCGCGCGGCGCTGCTGAAGCTGCAGCAGGACTTCGCCGCCCAGGCGGGCGGGGCGGTGCTGGACGGGCGCGACATCGGCACGGTGATCGCGCCGGACGCCCCGGCCAAGCTCTATATCGCCGCCAGTCCCGAGGTGCGGGCCGAGCGTCGCTGGAAACAGTTGACCGCGCGCGGCGAGGTCATCGCCTTCGAGGACATGCTGGAGGATATCCGTCGCCGCGACGCCCGCGACGCCGGCCGCGACGACGCCCCGATGGTCCAGGCGGACGACGCCGTCTTGCTGGATACGACCGATCTGGGTATAGAGGCCGCCTTCGATGCGGCCCGCCGTATCGTCGAGGCGGCGCGAGCCAGGGCCGGGATCTGATCCCGCCGGGCGAATCCAACGCTCCGATCTCCTCGACGGCCGCGGGCGTTCTGGCTTTTGTTTCGCGCTTTTCGAGCGTGTGTCGCCTCGCCTCGTGACGACCTGACTTTCCCTTTTACACCCCATTCGCGCCTGGCCGCTCGGTCGTGCGCGTTTCGCCTTTCATCAACCTCAAGAGTTTCCATGACTGAAACCCTCAACCCCACCCGCGACGATTTCGCCGCGCTCCTCGACGAACAGCTGCAAGGCCGCGATCTCGGCGAAGGCCAGGTCGTTCACGGCCGCGTCGTCGGCATTGAAAAAGACATCGTCATCATCGACGTCGGTCTGAAGACCGAAGGCCGCATCGCCATGCGCGAGTTCGGCCAGGGCGAAGGCGCCGTCCTGCCCAAGGTCGGCGACAACGTCGAGGTCTACCTGGAGCGCGTCGAGAACGCGATGGGCGAGGCCGTCATCAGCCGCGACAAGGCTCGCCGCGAAGAAGCCTGGACCCGTCTGGAAGCCGTGTTCGCCGAAGGCCACCCGGTCAACGGCGCCATCGTCGGCCGCGTCAAGGGCGGCTTCACCGTCGACCTGGGCGGCGCCTCGGCCTTCCTGCCGGGCTCGCAGGTCGACATCCGTCCGGTCCGCGACGTCGGCCCGCTGATGGGCAAGGAACAGCCCTTCGCCATCCTGAAGATGGACCGTCCGCGCGGCAACATCGTCGTCTCGCGTCGCGCCATCCTGGAAGAAGCCCGCGCTGAACAGCGCACGGAGCTGGTCGGCCAGCTGCAAGAGGGCGAAGTCCGCGAAGGCGTCGTCAAGAACATCACCGACTACGGCGCGTTCGTCGACCTGGGCGGTATCGACGGCCTGCTGCACGTCACCGACATGTCGTGGAAGCGCGTGTCGCACCCGTCGCAGGTCCTGGCCGTCGGCGACACCGTCAAGGTCCAGATCGTCAAGATCAACCCGGACACCCAGCGCATCTCGCTCGGCATGAAGCAGCTGCAGTCGGATCCGTGGGACGGCGTCGAAGCCAAATACCCGGTCAACGCCAAATACACCGGCCGCGTCACCAACATCACCGACTACGGCGCCTTCGTGGAGCTGGAGCCGGGCGTTGAGGGCCTGGTCCACGTGTCGGAAATGTCCTGGACCAAGAAGAACGTCCACCCGGGCAAGATCGTCTCCACCTCGCAGGAAGTGGACGTCATCGTCCTGGACGTCGACAGCGCCAAGCGTCGTATCTCGCTGGGCCTGAAGCAGGCTCAGAACAACCCGTGGGAGGCCTTCCTGGAGGCTCACCCGGTCGGTTCGACCGTCGAGGGCGAAGTCAAGAACGCCACCGAGTTCGGCCTGTTCGTCGGCCTGGACAACGACATCGACGGCATGGTCCACCTGTCGGACCTGGACTGGAACGTGTCGGGCGAAGAAGCCATCCAGCGTTACCGCAAGGGCGAGGTCATCAAGGCCAAGGTGCTGGACGTCGACATCGAGAAGGAGCGCGTCTCCCTGGGCGTCAAGCAGCTCGGCGGCGACCCGATGGAAGGCGACACCTACAAGCGCGGCCAGCAGATCACCGTCACCGTGACGGCGATCGAGACCGGCGGCATCGAGGTGAAGTTCGGTGAAGACGACGCGCCGGTCACGGCCTTCGTGCGCAAGTCGGACCTGTCGCGCGACCGCAACGAGCAGCGCACCGAGCGCTTCGCCGTGGGCGACCGCGTCGACGCCATGATCACCGCCGTCGACAAGGCCACGCGCCGCGTCTCGGTCTCGATCAAGGCCCTCGAGATGAAGGACGAACAGGAAGCCATCGAACAGTTCGGGTCGTCGGACTCGGGCGCCTCGCTGGGCGACATCCTGGGCGCCGCGCTCAAGAACGCGGGCAAGGAATAAGCTTCCTTCCCGACGAGAAAACGGGGCGGCCGGAGCGATCCGGCCGCCCTTTTTCTTGGGGCGTGGGCGCCGGCGGGCGGCGGCCGGGCTGGGCCGTTCTGGGAATCGCTCTCAGCGCAGATCGGCTTTTTCTCCCTTTCGGAGCCGCTGGCGGGACGAAACCTGTCGGCCTCGAAAGCAAGAAACCTTCGCGACGATACGTTTTGTCTCTTTCTTCCTGTGGCGACAGACGGTTAGGGTGTCGTCCCGGACGGTGAAGCCAAGGCGGGGGCCTGAATGATCAAGTCTGAACTGATCGAGAAACTGGCGGCTGAGAACCTGCATCTCACCCATGCGGAGGTGGAGCGGGTCGTGAACGTGATCCTGGGCCGCATGACCGAGACCCTCTCGGACGGCGGCCGGGTCGAGCTTCGCGGCTTCGGCGCCTTCTCGGTGCGCAGCCGCCCGGCGCGGACGGGACGCAATCCCCGCACCGGCGAGACGGTCGAGGTGCCGGCCAAGGCCGTGCCCTTTTTCAAGAGCGGCAAGGAACTGCGCGAGCGCCTGAACGCTTCCGGCGACGCCTGATTCCTAATCGAAAGACTGAAGATCCCATGAGCCTGCTGACCGAGTTTCGGGAATTCGCCGCGCGCGGCAACGTCGTCGACCTGGCGGTCGGCGTCATCATCGGCGCTTCGTTCGGCAAGATCGTCACCAGCCTGGTGGATCAGGTGGTGATGCCGCCGATCGGCCTGCTGCTGGGCAAGGTCGACTTCTCCAAGCTGGAATGGGTCCTGGTGCCCGAGAACCCGGCGACCGAAGCGGTCGAGAAGGTGGCCATCCAGTACGGCGCCTTCATCAACACCCTGATCCAGTTCCTGATCGTGGCCTTCGTGGTCTTCCTGGCGGTCAAGGCGATCAACAAGATGCGCCGCGAACAGCCGGCCGAGCCGGAAGCGGCCGGCCCGACGCCGACCGAAGCCCTGCTGGCTGAAATCCGCGACGAATTGAAGGCGCGCCCCTAAGGGAGCGTCGCTGCGAGGGCCGTGTCAGGCCCTCGCTTCCACCGCTGAGCGGCGCCCGGGCGCCGGCGCCAGCCGCAGGGCGGCGCTGGCGCGCGCGGGCAGCGGCCGCAGACAGAAGGAATAGTCGCCGTCATAGGGGGTGGGCCGCCAGCCGGCGTCCTGCATCCCCGCGTCAAAGGCGACGTGACAGTGGCCCCAGCCGCCTTCGCGGTGGGCCTTGTCGACGAGCGGGCCGAGCGCCTGCAGCAATTCGGGCGAGGTCGTCTGCAATCGCACCTTGGCCGCGCCCAAGGCCGGCGCGAGGGTGCGCAGCCCTTCCAAAAGGGACTGGAGAGCGTCAGCTTCGGTCTCGAGGGCGATCAGATCGATGATCTCCAGGATCGGCGGCTCCAGCGGCGTCTGCTTGTTCAGCATGGCGACGGCGAACCCCGTGATGCGCCCGTTCGCGCGATACGCCAGGGTCAGCGGCGGCACCGTCAGGTCGGGGTCGGACAGGCGCCAACGCATGATGGCGGGGCTGCGGTCGGCGATCAGCCGACCTTCTCCCCGCAGAGCGTCCCAGAAGCGGCTGTAGTCCGAATCGTCCGTCAGATCGTCCAACAGACTCACGGCTGAGGGCAGGCGATCCTGTGCGCGCTGCATCCGACCTCCAAGCAGCCGGGGCAGGGGCGACAATTGCTCGCCCAGCAGGCGCGCCACCTGCGGCGCTTGATCGACGATGCGGCGCAGACCACGGCCATAAAGACAGGCCAGCGGGTCCACCAGCCAGGATAGTTTGACGTCGTGCGTGAGCGGCGGCCACGGAATCATGCCGTGACGCCTATAAAGGGGGCTGGAGCGTGCATTCGCGTTAAGCGTGTATCGCGCGAAGCAGTCGGGTTGCTCCACGAAGGCGCGGACCAGATCCCGGCTGCGGCCTCTGTGTTCGCGCGGCACCACGATGGAGTAGCCGGTCGCGCCATACAGCGCCTGTTCGCCTCTCCAGAAGCGCTGGATGAAGTTTCCGGCGCAGGCGAAAGGGCCGTCGCCAGCGTCAATGACCCAGCCGTGGGGCGTGTTTCGTCCCGCCGCCGCAGGGTTCGACCATAGCCACGCCCATCCTTCGGCCGAGCGTTGCGGCCACCATACGCTGCGGTACAGGGCGTTCACGGCCTCGAGATCCGATTGGCGAACCGGGCGGATCGACATTCAGCGCGTCTCCATGGGCGAACATATTGAGGCTACTTGGCCGTAAAAGAGTGTCCATTCGGCTAATGACACGCATAGGGCGAAGAAACGCCGCCGCTGCGACGTCATGTAGGCCGGATTTCGCCGTTAACGCTTGTTTGCAATCCGTGACCGTGCTGTTTCTGCACGCTTCCGCGCCCGTCGGGGGCGCAAGAGATGGAGCTTGCCGTTGAGCACGACGGACGCAGGGGGCGCGCTCGAAGCGCCACGCAAGACCTTTCTGGGTCACCCGCGGGGGCTGGTGATCCTGTTCTTCACGGAGATGTGGGAACGCTTCTCCTATTACGGCATGCGGGCGCTGCTGGTCATGTATCTGACCCAGCACTTCCTGTTCGGACCGGCCGAGGCGCAGGGCATCTACGCCGCCTACGCCGCGCTGGTTTACCTGATGCCGGTTCTGGGCGGCATGATCGCCGACAGATACCTGGGCGCGCGCAAGGCCGTGGTCATCGGCGCCGTGCTGCTGGTGGCGGGCCACTTCACCATGGCGTTCGAAGGCTCGGGCGGTAAGGAAAGCCTGACCATCGGCGAGCGCGCCTATCAGATCGAGGTCGTCGGCCGCGATCAGAACCGCACCATGTTCGCCGTCAGCGGCGACGAGCGGGTCCAGATCTCCATCACCCCGGAAGGCGTGTCCAAGGTCGGCGCCGAGCCGGCGGCGGCCCAGGCCGCCGACGCTGCGGCGGTCGCGGCGGTCAGCGAGGGCTTCCCCGCCTTCACGCCCGCAGGCGGCTACAAGGTCGAGACCAAGCGCGACACCGCCTTCGGCGAGCCGGTCCTGTTCCTGGCCCTGTCGCTGATCATCATGGGCGTGGGCTTCCTGAAGGCCAACATCTCGACCGTGGTGGGCGCCCTCTATGAAGAGAACGATCCGCGTCGCGACGGCGGCTTCACCATCTTCTACGTCGGCATCAACCTGGGGTCCCTGCTGGCCACGGCGGCCTGCTCCTATCTGGGCTTCACCTACGGCTGGGCCTACGGCTTCGGTCTGGCGGGCTTCGGCATGCTGTTGGGGCTGCTGACCTTCCTGATCGGCGCGCCCTGGCTTGAAGGCCGCGGCGGACCGCCGGTCCCGCTGAAGGGGCGCTCCATCTTCGGCGTGCCGGTCGAGGCCTTCTTCTGGATCGCGGGCATCGTCGCCGTCTTCCCGGTCTGGATGCTGATGCAGCGTCACGAGATCGTGCAGACGATCCTGATCCCCATCGCCCTGGTCACCTTCGTGTCGGTGGTCGGCTACACCGTCTTCCGCCTGAAGGGCGCCGAGCGGTCGCGGATGCTGGTCGCCCAGGTGCTGATCTTCTTCTCGGTGCTGTTCTGGGCCCTGTTCGAACAGGCGGGTTCGTCCCTGACCCTGTTCGCCGACCAGTCGACCCAGATGCCGAGCTGGTTCAACGCCGGCTACACCCAGATGTTCAACCCCGGCATCATCGTCATCGGCGGCCCGATCATGGCGGCCCTGTGGGTCTGGCTGGGCAAGCGCAACCGCGAACCTTCGACCCCGGTCAAGTTCTCGGTCGCCCTGGTCCTGGTCGGCGCGGGCTTCCTGCTGCTGTCGTGGGCGGCGGCGAACAACTTCAACGAATCCTTCCGCGTGCCGTTGATGATCTTGTTCCTGACCTACGCCTTCCACACCATCGGAGAGCTGTGTCTGTCGCCGGTCGGCCTGTCGATGATCACCAAGCTGTCGGTGGCTCGCGTGGTCGGCCTGATGATGGGCGTGTGGTTCCTGTCGTCGTCGGTGGCTCACATCGTCGCCGGCTGGATCGCCGCCGCCACCGCCACGGACACCGTGGCCGGCGTCGTCACCAACCCGCAACTGGCGTTGCAGACCTATGGCTCCATCTTCGGGACCATCGGCTGGACCGGCGTGGGCGTCGGCGTCGTGCTGCTGGCCCTGTCGCCTCTTCTCAAGAAGGGCATGGCGGGCGTTCACTGATCGCCTGATCGGTTTGCGACAAGGAAGGGGCGGCGTCTCGCAGGAGGCGCCGCCCTTTTCAGTTGGTGCGGGTCGCCCGCCTGGGCCGCTTCGCGTTGGGGAGACGAAGAGACGCCGACGGGTCCTCTTCTTGTGGCTCAGAACGTCTTGCGCAGGCGGATCTGATAGAAGGTCCGCGGATCGATGAAGCGGTTCTCGACGAAGGCGATCGGCCGGGTCTCGCGGTCGCCGAAGACGGTCCGCTCGACGTTGAAGTCGTCCCAGAGGTTGACCTGGCCGCGGATCGACAGGGTCGGGGTCGGCTTGTACTCGGCCCACAGCTCGTAATAGTCGTGGCCGCGCCAGCCGTTGATTTCGTCGGGACGGAAGGTCTTCTGACCCAGCAGCGGGATCCAGGCGCCGCCCCATTGCAGCTTCCAACTGGTGATGTCCTGCTGGAAGGTGATGGTCGCCTGGCTGGGGCGGATGCCCGAGATGGGGCGGATCTCGCCGGTCGTCGGGTCGGTGACCTCGGTGTGGTTCCAGGTGTTCCTGAAGCCGAACTTGCCGCCCGAGAGGCCGAGCTTGTCGGTCGGGACGGTGACGTTCAGCACCAACTGATCCAGCGTGCCGTCGCCGATGTTGCCCACGGCGGCGTAACCGCCCTCCAGGGGGATGACGTCGATGGCGTTCGAGATTTCGTCGTGGCGCAGACCGACGCTGACGATCCCTTCGCCCCAGAAGCGCTTCTCGAAGGTCAGTTCGCCGACCCAGCGGGATTCGGGCTCCAGATTGACGTTGCCGCCGAAGACGTTCTCGTCCTCCAGGTCGGCCGAGGCGGCGAAGTCGCCGAAGTCCAGCTGGCCGACCGTGCGCTCGATGCGCAGGCGCACCTGGGTGGAGGCCGTCGGCGTCCAGGTCGTCAGCAGGCGCGGCTTGGCGTAGAAGAAGCTCTTCTCCTGCTCGGCGTCGCCCGACTGGCTGATGGTCGAGGATTCCAGCCGCAGGCCGCCCTCGAGCGTCCATTTGGGATTGATGCGCCAGGTGGCCTTGCCGAACAGTTCGCCGCGCGTCTCCTCGACCTTGACCGAGGCCGAGGGCAGGGGCTTGTTCACCCCGCCGACCGAATAGGTCTGATCGATCTCCAGCATGTTGTAGGCGATCTCGCCGCCGCCTTCGAACTCCAGGGCGGCGGACCGCTCGAAGCGCAGCAGGCCGCGCAGGATGGTCTCGGAGGAGTCGCCGTTGGCGGCGAACCGTTCGATCGGCTCTTCGACCCCGGCTTCGCGGTTCAGGGCGGTGGCGACGTTGTCGAACTCCTCGAACTCGTGGATGAAGCGCGTCTCCAGCTTCAGCCGCTCCGACAGGGGGCGGGTGTAGACGACGCCGATCTCGCCGCTCTTGGAGTCTTCGTCGGACAGGCTTTCGCGCAGCACGTCCGGCGCGGTCTGGCGATAGACGCCGTGCCAGTCGTTGATCCCGTAACGCGCCGTCAGGTCGATCCTGCCGCCCATCAGCGGGCCGGCGTAGGTGCCCCGGATCGAGTTCCCGCCGCCGTAGCCGTCGTTGTAGTAGTCCTCGGCGCGCAGCAGTTCGCCGTTCGGGCCGACGCGGCGCAGGGGACCGGCGCCGTTGGAGTCGCTGTTGGAGATGCCGTCGCTCAAGGTCACGCCCCAGGTGCGGTCGCCCTTGCGCTCGGTGAACTGATAGGAGCCGCCGAACAGGTCCTGGCCGCCCTCGAACAGGAAGGCGTTGCCGGTCAGGATGTGCTCGCGGCTGACGGTGTTCTTCAGGATGACGTTGGCGACGACGGAATAGCCCTGCATCTCGATGCCCGGCGCGCCGCCGCGGATCAGTTCGATGCGTTCGACCTGGGCGGCGACGGTGCGGCCCAGGACGTTGGAGCCGGTATCGTTCTTCGACGCCGGGCGCGAGCCGTTGATCAGGACGTTGCCGACCGCGCCTTCGAAGCCGCGCGCGCCGTCGCCGTCGTTGACCGAGAAGCCGGGCACCCGGTTGACCATGTCCAGCGCGGTGTTGGGACGGGCGTCGGCGAAGAAGTCGGGGGTGAAGATCAGGACGGCCTGATCGCTGGGCACGGCCGTCTGGCGGGCGGGCGCGTCCGTCCTCTCGGCGGCCAGGGCCGCGGCGGGAGCTGCAGCCAGCAGCAGGGCGGTGGTCGCCAGCAGGGCGCTCTTGGTGTTCATCTTTCCTCTCCCTCGGTGTCGGCAGAGGTGTGACGGCGGCGACGCCCGATCTCCAGTTACAAGCGGGACAGGTGGATTAAATCGCTGACAGCATTACGGAATAGTCATGTGCGGCGGATCGGCGAGACCTTAGTATAGGGGCATGAAAGCTCGCCTCGCGCCGATCGCCCTTCCCGCTCTGCTGGCCGCTCTTCTGGCCGTGTCCGCGGTTCCGATCGCGGCCCGCGCCGGCCAGGCCCAGACGGAGGCGGCGACGCGGGTGGACGAGGTGGTCGTCAGCGCGCGACGGGCGGGCGCGCCCATGTGGACGGTGCGGCGCGACGGCGAGGGGGTGATGATCCTGGTCGGCGCCATCGAGGAGGCGCCGCGCGGCTTCGAATGGCGGGCGCAGGCGCTGGAGGAGGCCGCCGCGCGTTCCGACCGCATCCTGTTCCCGCAGCGCGGCCGCGCCTCGCCCGCAGACGTCCTGCGCCTGATGTGGCGCATCCGCACGATCGGCTGGCTGCCGGAAGGCGCGACGACCGCCGACTATCTCTCGCCTGAGGACCAAGCGCGGCTGGAAGCCGTGATGGCGACCGAGAAGAACGATCAGTGGAGGCGCGAAAGCCTGCTGCTGCTCGCCATCGGCCTGATTCAGGACAGGGCGGGCGAAAAGGGATCGCGGCCGGTCGGCGCCGACGACGCCGTGCGTCGCGCCGCCCGCAAGGCGTTCGTGCCGGTCCGCTCCATCGGGGTGGTGCGCGGCGCCGACCTGGTGGAAAGCCTGATCACGGCCCCGCCCGAGACGCACCGGGAATGCCTGCGCGCGGCCCTGTCCGCGGCTGAGCTGGGACCGGACGCCGTGCGTCTGCGGGCCGAGGCGTGGCGCGGGCTGCGGGTGGCCGAGGTGCTGGCCTCGCCGGTGGATCAGGCGGTGGACCGCTGCTGGCCGTGGGGCGATCCGCAGATCGGGCGGCAGTTGCGCACGGAATGGACCGAGGCGGTCGCCGAGGCGCTGACCCAGCCCGGCCTGACCATGGCGGTCGCGCCGCTGCGCCGCCTGGCCGAGCCGGACGGCGTGCTGGATGCGCTGGAGGCCCAGGGCTTCGAGGTGGACGGCCCGGAATGGCGCGCGGCCGCCTCCGCCACGCACGAAGGCGGTTGACGTCCGGCGTGCGAAGGCCGACGCCGGGGGCATGAGCGAGACCGAACCCAGACTCACGTCCCTGGCCCATGGCGGCGGCTGCGGCTGCAAGATCGCGCCTGACGTGCTGCAGTCCATCCTGGCCTCGACGCCGCGCACGGCGGCCTTCGCCGATCTGATGGTGGGGACCGAGACCTCGGACGACGCGGCGGTCTGGCGGTTGAACGACCAGCAGGCCCTGGTGGCGACGACCGACTTCTTCATGCCGGTGGTGGACGATCCGTTCGACTTCGGTCGGATCGCGGCGGCCAACGCCCTGTCGGACGTCTACGCCATGGGGGCGACGCCGATTTTCGCCCTGGCCATCGTCGGGATGCCGGTCGGCAAGCTGTCGCCCCAGACCATCGGCCGGGTGCTGGAAGGCGGGGCGGCGGTCTGCGCCGAGGCGGGCGTCCCCGTGGCGGGCGGTCACTCCATCGACAGCCTGGAGCCGATCTACGGTCTGGTCGCCCTGGGCCTGACGCATCCCGACCGGGTGTTGACCAATCGCGGGGCGCGGGCGGGCGACGTGCTGATCCTGACCAAGGCGCTGGGCGTCGGGGTGCTGAGCGCGGCCTATAAGCAGGGGCGGCTGGAGGCGGGCGGCTATGAGGCCCTGATCGGCTCGACCACCCGGCTGAACACGCCGGGACCGAAGCTGGCGGCGACGGACGGCGTCCATGCGGTGACGGACGTGACCGGCTTCGGCCTGCTGGGCCACGCGCTGGAGATGGCGCGCGGCGCGGAGATGACGGTCGAGATCGACGCCGACGCGCCCGTCTTCCTCGACGGGGCGCCCGCCCTGGCCCAGGCGGGGGTGCGGACCGGCGCTTCGGTGCGCAACTGGGCGGCCTATGGCGGGGCGGTGACGCTGGACGCCGAACTGCCGGAATGGCGGCGCGACCTGCTGACCGATCCCCAGACCTCGGGTGGCCTGTTGATCGCCGTGGCGCCCGAGGCGGCGCAAGGCGTGATGACGTTGGTTCAGGACATGGGCTTCGCCTCGGCGCGTCGCGTCGGCCGGGTCCGCGAGGGCGAACCGGCGGTGGTCGTCAAGGCGGCCGGCTGATGGCGCGGCTGACGGCGGACGTGTCGCTGGGGGCGCTCGCCCGCTACGACGCCGTCATCGACGTGCGCAGTCCCGGCGAGTTCGTCGAGGACCACCTGCCGGGCGCGATCAACCTGCCGGTGCTGGACGACGCCCAGCGCGCGGAGGTGGGAACCCTCTACGTCCAGACCTCGAAATTCCTGGCCCGGCGCCTGGGCGCGGCCCTGGTGGCGAGGAACATCGCGGCGCATCTGGAAGGGGCGCTGAGCGACCACGACGGAAGCTTCCAGCCCCTGGTCTATTGCTGGCGCGGGGGGCAGCGCTCGACGGCCATGACCACGGTGATGGATCAGGTCGGCTGGCCCGTCACGCGGCTGGAGGGCGGCTATCAGACCTGGCGGCGGACGGTGGCCGCCGCCCTGCATGATCTGGAGACGGCGCCAGCGCTGAAGCTGGTCCTGCTGGACGGCCTGACCGGCAGCGGCAAGACCGAGGTGCTGGCCCGGCTGGCCGACCACGGCGCCCAGAGCCTGGACCTGGAAGGGCTGGCGGCGCATCGCGGCTCCCTGTTCGGACGCACCGAGGCGGAGCAGCCGTCGCAGAAGCTGTTCGAGAGCCGTATCTACGCCGCCCTGTCCGCTCTGGACCTCAGCCGCCCCGTGGTGGTCGAGGCCGAGGCCAGCCGCATCGGCCGCCTGACCGTGCCGCCTGTGCTGTGGGCGGCGATGAAGGCGGCGCCCGCCTTGCGCCTGTCGGCCCCGTTCGAGGCTCGGGTCGAGCGGGTGCTGCGCGACTATCAGGCGACGACTGAGGATGCGGCCGTGCGCGACGCTCTGCTGGCGCGGATGCCCAGCCACCACAGCCGCGAGCGGATCGCGCAGTGGCGCGCGCTGTCCCAGGCGGGCGACCTGCGCGCCCTGGCGACGGCCCTGATGCGCGACCACTACGACCCGGCCTATCGCCGAGCCTCGGCAGGGTCGCGCGATCTGGGCGAGATCACGATGGACGGCGACGTCGATCGCGCCGCTGAGGCCATTTCCGCCTCCCTCTCCCGATGGGAGAGGGCTTGAGCGCACGAGAGCGCAGCGATCGTCCTTGCGCGAAAGGGTGAGGGTTCGGGGTTGAAAAGGTCGCGCCACGGCTCACGCCGACGGACAGGACAAGCCCCTCACCCTTTCGCCTAAACCAATCGCTTCGCTCTTGGAGGCTCAAGCCCTCTCCCGCCGGGAGAGGGTTGCTTAGACCGCCGTGCCGCCGACGGTCAGGCCGCCGATCTTGAGGCTGGGCTGGCCGATGCCGACCGGAACGCCTTGCCCGGCCTTGCCGCAGGTGCCGACGCCGGGGTCGAAGGCGAAGTCGTCGCCGATCATCTGGATCTGGGTCAGGGCCGTGGCCCCGTCGCCGATCAGGGTGGCGCCGCGGACCGGGGCGGTGATCTTCCCGTCCTCGATCAGATAGGCCTCGGTGCACTGGAAGACGAACTTGCCGTTGGTGATGTCCACCTGTCCGCCGCCGAAGTTGGCAGCGTAGAGCCCGCGCTTGGTCGAGGCGATCATCTCGGCCTGCGAATCCTTGCCGCCTTCCATGAAGGTGTTGGTCATGCGCGGCATGGGCGTGTGGGCGAAGGACTGGCGCCGACCGTTGCCGGTGGCGTTCGCGCCCAGCTGACGCGCTGACAGCCGGTCGTGCATCAGGCCGACCATGATCCCGTCCTCGATCAGCACGGTGCGCGAGGTCGGGGTGCCCTCGTCGTCGAACGACAGGGAGCCGCGACGCCCGGCGATGGAGCCGTCGTCCACGACCGTCACGCCCGGCGCGGCCACCCGCTTGCCCATCATGCCGGTGAAGACCGAGGAGCCCTTGCGGTGGAAGTCGCCCTCGAAGCCGTGGCCGACGGCCTCGTGCAGCAGGACGCCGGGCCAGCCCGCGCCCAGCACCACGTCCATCTCGCCCGCCGGGCAGTCGACGGCCTCCAGATTGACCAGGGCCTGACGCAGGGCCTCGTCCACCTGAGCCTGCCAGCGTTCGGGGGCGACCCATTCTTCAAAGCCTGCGCGGCCGCCCGCGCCGGACGAGGCGCTCTCGCGCTTGCCGTCCTTCTCCACGGTGACGGAGACGTTCAGCCGGACCAGTGGGCGCAGGTCGCTGAGCAGCCGCCCGTCGCCGCGCAGGATGTCGATGGCGCGACGTTCGCCGACCAGGGAGGCCGAGACCTGCGCCACGCGCGGATCGCGGGCGCGGGCCCAGGCGTCGATCTCGGCCAGCAGGGCGATCTTGTCCGAGAAGGCCGGGGCCAGCAGCGGATCGACCGGATCATAGAGGCGCTGGTTGGTGGCGCGCGGCGCCTCGGCGGCGGTTCCGTCATAGCCGCGCTTGGCCAGGGCGGCGCTGTCGGCGGCGCGGCGGATGGCGGCGGCGGAGATTTCATTGGCGTGGGCGTAACCGGCCGTCTCGCCCGCCACGACGCGCAGGCCAAAACCTTCAACAGCATCGTAGGAGGCGCCCTTCAGCCGCCCGTCGTCGAAGACTAGGGATTCGCTCTCGGTCTTTTCGAGGAACAGCTCCCCGTCGTCGGCGCCCGACAGCGCGGTTTGCAGGATCGACAGGGCCTCGTCCGGGGCTACGCCCGCGGCGTCGAGGATGGGGGAGGGGGAGGCGACGGTGCTCATGCACGTTAGATAGGGGCTGAGGAGCGCGGCGTCACGGGGGCAGCAAAAACCCTCTCCTGTTGGGAGAGGGCTTGAGCGCACGAGAGCGTAGCGATCGTTCTGGTGCGAAAGGGTGAGGGTTCGCGGTTGATGGGTTCGCGCGACGGCTTGCGCCGACGGACGGGACAAGCCCCTCACCCTTTCGCCTGTTCCAATCGCCTTCGGCTCTTGGAGGCTCAAGCCCTCTCCCGCCGGGAGAGGGAGAGCGGTTCCTAGTCCTGCGACACCTCGCCCGAGCCGCTGACCGACTGGCGCAGTTCGGCGGGGCGGCGGGTCAGGCGGACCTCGCCGCTGCCCGAGACGTCGACCTCGGCCTTGCCGCTGGGGCCGA
This sequence comes from Brevundimonas sp. NPDC055311, assembly GCF_053645695.1. Lineage (NCBI taxonomy): Bacteria > Pseudomonadati > Pseudomonadota > Alphaproteobacteria > Caulobacterales > Caulobacteraceae > Brevundimonas > Brevundimonas sp. NPDC055311. The sequence continues at coordinate 1,023,320 of NZ_JBSHMV010000001.1, read as the reverse complement.
CGCGGACGTCGCCCGAGCCGCTGACGCGCACCTTGGCGTCATCGACGATCAGTTCGTCCATGCGGGCGTCTCCGGCGCCGGAGACGTCGATCGTCACGGTCTCGGCGCGGCCCTGGACCCGCACGTCGGACGAGCCGGTCAGCGTCAGGTCCAGCGACGGCTGGTCGTAGCCGCGGATCTTCAGCTCGGTCGGACCCGACAGATCGAAGGCCTTCACCGAGGGGGCCTTGATGATGATCTTCAGGGCGTCCGTCTCGCTCCAGCCGCGAATGCCGGTGCGCGTCCAGCGGACATAGCTACGGTCGCCCCGCGGGGCCTCGTCCAGCGTCAGGCGGCCGTTGGAGAAGCGCACCCGATCGACGACGCTCTGGGCGCCCGAGACGGTGATGCCCGGCGTCTCGGCCTGCTGGTCGTAGACGACGTCGGCGGGGATGTTGATCGCCAGGCGCTCGTCGCCCGTCCATTCGATGGCGCGCGTGGTGTCGGGCGAGACCTGGCCGCGCTCGACGGTGAAGCCGCTGTCGCCGGCCTCGTCGTCGGTGATGACCCAGGTCCAGTCGTGGCGGGCCAGGTCGCGGCCCCCCACGGCGAAGGCGCCGCCGATGCCGACGATGGCCAGGATGAGCCCTGCGCCGGAGATGATGAGCAGATTGCGGATCATGACTGTGTTCTCCTCTCTCTGGCTTTAGGCCTGGGGTTCCAGGGCGGGCTTGATGACGCGGTAGTGCAGGCGGGCGTACCAGACGGTGGCGTCGATCAGCCACTTGGTCAGCAGGGCCATGGTCCCGATCATGAAGATGCCCATGCCCATCAGGCCGACGCCCAGAAGCGCGGCGGCCAGCGCCCCGCCCGGCAGGCCCATGAAGGCGCCCGCCACCATGACGAAGCCGCCGGCGATGAAGACGCCGACCCCGCCCAGCAGCAGCGACAGCACCGTGCCGAAGACGGGCAGGGCGATCGGCAGCAGGATCAGGATGTCGATGGCGCCCAGGCCCAGGATGCCGAACACGGCCCCGGCGGCGGACGAGGCCGACGGCTCCTGACGCCAGCGCTGGGCGCCGGCCTCGGCCTTCAGTTCGCGGGCGAGGCGATCGGGATCGCCCAGGGCCTCGGCCACCTCGGCCTCGCTGCGCCCGGCGGCGGCGCCGTCGGCGAAGTGGGCTTCATAGTCGGCCACGATCTCATTGGCGGTGGTTGCGGGCAGGCCCACCAGGCCGCGGCGCAGGCGCGCCAGGAATTCCGCGCGGTTCATTGGTCCTCTCCCCTGTCAGCGTGGGCGGTCGATTCGGTCTTGGCGCTCTGATCGAGCAGGGCGGGCGTTTCGGCCGGGGCCTCGGCGACAATGACGCTTTCGTCGTCATCGCCTGCAATCAGGGCCTCGACGGCGCGGGCGAACGCCCGCCACTCGCCGGTCTGACCGTCCAGGGCGCGGCGGCCCGCGGCGGTCAGGCGATAGTATTTGCGCGACGGGCCGCTGGATGATTCGACCAGATAGGTCTCGACCAGGCCGTCGGTCTGCATCCGCCGCATCAGCGGATAGATGGTGCCTTCCCCCATGCCGATGGCGTCGGACAGGCGGCTGGCGATCTCATAGGCGTAGCTGTCTCGCCGGGCGAGCAGGGCCAGGACGCATAATCCCAGCACGCCTTTCTTCAGTTGGATGTCGATGGTGTCGGGCATGAAATCCCTCTCGGTCGTCCCTCGTTCGGGTATGCAAGGGGTATCGCAAGGTATCTTGCCATGCAAGGTAGCTATCGAAACATGACAGCGATTTAATCGACCGCATTTTGTCGAGACGGCGCCATAGGTGCGCTTGATCGCTTGGCAAGGGCGATCCGAGCCGATAAGGACCGGCCCATGACACGCCGAGGTCCTCTGGGCCCGGCGACGCTTGCGAATTGCTCGCAAACGTCTGCTGCTGAACGGTTTATGAGGACTTCTCGAATGGGGATGGGCATGCGAGCCATGGCGCGGTTGGGAGGCGGTATCGCCGCGACCGCCCTTGCCGCCATTTTCGCCGCGCCGGCGATGGCGCAGGATGTGTTGGGTCAGCCGACGCCGGCAGGCCTGGGCCTGCAGACGGCCGGCGCGCCGCTGGCGCATGAGGCCCACTTCTTCCACAACATCGTGCTGATGCCGGTCATCACCGCGATCTGCGTCCTGGTGCTGGCGCTGCTGGTGTGGATCGCGATCCGCTACAACAAGCGCGCCAACCCGACCCCGGCCAAGTGGAGCCACAACACGGTCATCGAAGTGATCTGGACCGTGGTGCCGGTGCTGATCCTGGTCGGCATCTCCCTGTTCTCCTTCCGTCTGCTGTTCGCCTATCATGACTATCCGGATGCGGACGTCACGGTGAAGATCACCGGCAACCAGTGGAACTGGGGTTATGAGTATCCGGACCAGGGCGTGGCTGAGTACATCTCGAACATGCTGCCGGAAGACAAGGCTCCGGCGCACCTGTACCGCCTGGCCGCCGACGAGCCGATGGTGGTGCCGGTCGGCGAGAACGTCCGCCTGCTGATCACCGCTTCGGACGTGATTCACGCCGTGGCCGTGCCGGCCTTCGCCATCAAGGTGGACGCCGTTCCGGGCCGCGTGAACGAGACCTGGTTCCGCGCCGAGAAGGAAGGCGAATACTACGGTCAGTGCTCCGAACTGTGCGGCGTCGACCACGCCTTCATGCCGATCCACGTCAAGGTGGTGAGCAAGGACGCCTTCGCCGCTTGGGTCGCCTCCAAGGGCGGCTCCATGACCAAGGCCGCCGATGAAGCCGCCGCCGCCGCCGCGCCCGCCGTCGCCGAAGCGCCCGCCGCTCCGGCTGCTGACGCCGCCGCCCCGACCGACGCCGCGCCTGCGGCCCCCGCAACCGCCGCCGCGCCCGCCGCGCCGGCTGCTCAGTAAGAGAGACGCGAGAGCCCAGATCCATGGCCACCGCTGCACTTCACGATTCACACGACCATAAGCCGGGCTTCTTCACCCGCTGGTTCCTGTCGACCAACCACAAGGACATCGGGATTCTGTACCTGGTGTTCGCCATCTTCACCGGCCTCGTCGGCGGCGCCCTGTCGGGCCTGATCCGCTGGGAACTGGCCGAGCCGGGCATTCAGCTGTTCAAGGAAGGTACGATCATCCAGTACCTGGGTCTCGTTGAGGCCTCCAAGCACGGCTACAACGCCACGGTCACGGCGCACGCCCTGATCATGGTGTTCTTCGTCGTCATGCCGGCGACGATGGGCGGCTTCGGCAACTACTTCATCCCGATCATGATCGGGGCGCCGGACATGGCCTTCCCGCGCCTGAACAACATCTCGTTCTGGCTGATCTTCTTCGCCTTCGTGCTGCTGGTGCTGTCGATGTTCGTCGACGGCGGGCCGGGCCGCGGCTTCGGCGGGGGGTGGACCTCCTATCCGCCGCTGTCGACCATGGGCCATACGGGGCCGTCGTTCGACCTGGCGATCTTCTCGCTGCACGTCGCGGGCGCTTCGTCGATCCTGGGCGCGATCAACTTCATCACCACCATCTTCAACATGCGCGCGCCGGGCATGACCCTGCACCGCATGCCGCTGTTCGCCTGGGGCGTGCTGATCACGGCCTTCCTGCTGCTGCTGTCGCTGCCGGTCCTGGCGGGCGCCATCACCATGCTGCTGACCGACCGTAACTTCGGCACGTCGTTCTTCGACCCGGCCGGCGGCGGCGACCCGGTGATGTACCAGCACCTGTTCTGGTTCTTCGGCCACCCCGAAGTCTACATCATGATTCTGCCGGGCTTCGGCATGATCTCGCACATCGTCTCGACCTTCTCGAAGAAGCCGATCTTCGGCTACCTCGCCATGGCCTACGCCATGGTCGCCATCGGCTTCATCGGCTTCATCGTGTGGGCGCACCACATGTACACGGTCGGCATGAGCGTGAACCTGCGCGCCTACTTCGTGGCCGCGACCATGATCATCGCCGTGCCCACGGGCGTGAAGATCTTCAGCTGGATCGCCACCATGTGGGGCGGCTCCATCACCTTCAAGGCGCCCATGCTGTGGGCGATGGGCTTCATCTTCCTGTTCACCGTCGGCGGCGTGACCGGCGTGGTCCTGTCCAACGCCGGCATCGACTACAGCCTGCACGACACCTACTACGTCGTGGCGCACTTCCACTACGTGCTGTCGCTGGGCGCCATCTTCTCGATCTTCGCGGCCTTCTACTACTGGTACGAGAAGATGTTCGGGGTGAAGTACAACGAGTTCCTGGCCCAGGCGCACTTCTGGATCATGTTCATCGGCGTGAACCTGGTGTTCTTCCCGCAGCACTTCCTGGGCCTGCAGGGCATGCCGCGTCGTTACATCGACTACCCGGAAGCCTTCACCTACTGGAACCACGTCTCGTCGGTCGGCTACCTCATCACCATCATCGGCGTCGCCGTCTTCCTGGTGATGCTGCTGGAGTCGGCCATCCGTCGCCGCAAGGCCGAGGCCAATCCGTGGGGCGAAGGCGCCACCACCCTGGAGTGGACCCTTTCCTCGCCGCCGCCGCACCACCAGTTCAACGAACTGCCGGTGGTCAAGGCGGACAACCACTGATCCGTATCGGATAGACCCGGAGAGGCCGCCCTTTCGAAACCGGAAGGGCGGCCTTCGCGCTTTATATGACCATGACCGAACGCCCCGCCCGCGAGACCCCCCTCGTCACCACGTCCCAGCCGGAAGACTTCTTCCAACTGCTGAAGCCGCGCGTCATGTCGCTGGTGGTGTTCACGGCGGTGACGGGCCTGGTCGTGGCGCCGGGTCAGCTGAGTTGGGTCAACGCTATCGTCGCCGTCCTGTGCATCGCCATCGGGGCGGGAGCGGCCGGCGCTCTCAACATGGCCGTCGAGGGCGAGACTGACGCCCTGATGCGCCGTACGCGTGGCCGACCGGTCGCCGCCGGCCGCGTGCGCAAGAACGACGCCCTGGCCTTCGGCATGGTGCTGTCGGTCTTCTCGGTCATGCTGCTGGGCATGACGACCAACTGGCTGGCGGGCGGGCTTCTGGCCCTGACCATCGTCTATTACGCCTGGCTCTACACCCTGGTGCTCAAGCGCCGCACGCCTCAGAATATCGTCATCGGCGGCGCGGCGGGCGCTCTCCCGCCGGTGATCGGCTGGGCTGCGGTGACGGGCGACGCGCCCTGGCAGGCCTGGCTGCTGTTTCTGATCATCTTCATGTGGACGCCGCCCCACACCTGGGCCCTGACGCTCTATTCGGCCGGCGACTACGCCAAGGCGGGCATTCCGATGATGCCGGTGGCGCGCGGGGCCAAGTCCACGCGTCTGCAGATCCTGCTCTACAGCCTGGTCTTCGTGCCTGTGGCGATCGCGCCGGCCTTCACCGGCCTGGGCGGGCCGATCTATCTGGTGGTGTCGGCGGTCGGGGGGCTGGGCTTCCTGGCCCTCGCCTTCCGCCTGTGGCGCTCGCGCGCGGGCGACCAGCCCGACAAGGCCGAGGCCGTGGGGCGAGAGGCCGCATTGTATGACGTTCGGGTCGAGGCCAAACCGGCTCGCAACCTGTTCGCCTTTTCGATCTTGTACCTGATGGCGTTGTTCTCGGCCCTGTTGGTCGAGCATCTGTCGGGCGTCGGAGTCTGAATCCCATGTCCAAACCAGAGTTCCTGAAGCTGAACGATGAACAGGTCCGTGCGCGCAAGCGTCGCAACGTGGCCATCGCCCTGGGCCTGCTGGCCTTCATCGCCCTGGTCTACACCGTGACGGTGTCGCGCATGCACGCCAACAACCAGGCGCGGCATGAAGCCGAGGCGGCGGCCCTGGCCACGCTGGAGAGGGCCGATCCGGCCCTGCCGGCGCCGGTCCAGCCGGACGCTCCCGCGCCTGCAACCCAGGAGCCTTGAGGGCTGTGAAGAACAAGAATTCGGTCGCGCTTCTGTGCGCGGCTCTGGTGATTCTGATGACGGGCGCGGCCTTCGCCGCCGTGCCGCTGTACCGGCTGTTCTGCCAGGTCACCGGCTTTGACGGCACGGTGAAGAAGGCCGAGGCCGCGCCGACGGCGGTTCTGGACCAGGAAGTCCTGATCCGGTTCGACACCAACGTCCGCGACCTGCCGATGAAGTTCCGCGCGGAGCAGACCAGCCAGAAGGTTCGCATCGGCGAAACGGGCATGGCCTATTTCGAAGTGACCAACACCTCGGACCAGCCGATCCACGCCACGGCCGCCTATAACGTGGTGCCCGAGCGGGCCGGCCCCTATTTCCAGAAGCTGCAATGCTTCTGCTTCGAGGGGCAGGAGATCGCGCCGGGCGCGACGGTTTCCTTCCCGGTGCAGTATTTCGTGGCGCCCGAAATGGCGACCGACGCCGAGGTGAAGGGGGTGCGCCAGATCACCCTCAGCTACACCTTCTTTCCAACCAAAGGCTTTCAGCAGGCCGTTGCGAACGACTCTGCTGTTGGCAAAGCCGGAGAGCGGGGGCTATAGCCCTCTTCAAACGACTCTCGCCTTAATTCAGAGACCTTGGGAATGGCTGACGCTCACGCGAAACCGCAACACGACTACCATCTGGTAGACCCCAGCCCGTGGCCGCTGGTCGGCTCCATGTCGGCCTGCATCATGTTCATCGGGGCTGTGGTGTGGATGAAGGGCCTGTTCGGCCTGGAAGCCGGCACCAAGTGGCTGTTCTTCGCCGGCCTGGCCGGCGTCCTGTTCACCATGTTCTCGTGGTGGTCGGACGTGGTGAAGGAAAGCCGCAAGGGCGACCACACCCCGGTCGTGGGCATCGGCCTGCGTTACGGCATGGTGCTGTTCATCGCGTCGGAGGTGATGTTCTTCGTCTCCTTCTTCTGGATGTTCTTCGACATGGCGATCTTCAATGAAGCGCGCACGATCATCCCGGAAGTCGGCAACTGGGCGGACACCGCCGCCGCCTGGCAGACCTGGCCGCCCAAGGGCGTCGAGCTGCTGGACCCGTGGAGCCTGCCGCTCATGAACACGGTCATCCTGCTGCTGTCGGGCACGACCCTGACCTGGGCGCACCACGCCCTGATCTCGGGCGACCGCAAGGGCGCCAAGCTGGGCCTGCTGATCACCGTCTTGCTGGGCGTGCTGTTCACCGCGGTTCAGGCCTACGAGTATTATCACATCCTGCACGGCCACCTGTTCTTCAGCGAGGAAGCGGCCCAGGCCAAGCTGTACGGCTCCATCTTCTTCATGACGACGGGCTTCCACGGCTTCCACGTCCTGATCGGCACCATCTTCCTGGCGGTCTGCCTGCTGCGTCTCTACGCTGGCCAGATGACGCCGCAGAAGCACTTCGGTCTCGAAGCCGCCGCCTGGTACTGGCACTTCGTCGACGTGGTGTGGCTGTTCCTCTTCGTCTTCATGTACGTCGTCTTCGGTTGATCGAACCCGACGGACAAGTCGAGCTTTCGTCGGCGCGGGGCCCCAAGCCCCGCGCCGATTTGCTTGTCTGGCCCGCCGTGCGCGCAGGGCTCATGGGACGCTGTCCGGCCTGCGGGCGGGGGCCGCTGTTCGAGGGCTTCCTGAAACGCCGCTCGACTTGCGAAGTCTGCGGCTATGATCTGGGGGCGGTCGAGACCGGCGATGGGGCGGCGACCTTCATCATGCAGATCGCCGGCTTCCTGGTGGGCTTCTCGGCCCTGGCCGTCGAGATCGCCTGGAGCCCGCCGATCTGGCTGCACCTGATCATCTGGCTGCCTCTGGTCGCGGTGCTGGCCGTGGCCTTGATGCGGCCCGGCAAAGGGCTGATGACCGCCCTTCAGATGCTGCGTCAGCGCGGCGCCGATTCACACCGAGAGACCTGATGACCGTCGCCGCCCGGCCTCGCTTTCCCATCATCCTGACGGCGGTCGCCGTCCTGCTGCTCGGCGTCCTGCTGGCTCTGGGCGTGTGGCAGGTGCAGCGGCTGCAGTGGAAGCTGGACCTGATCGACAAGGCTGAGGCCGCTGCGGAGCAGGCGCCCATCGCCCTGACCGACGCCCTGGCGCAGGAGGATCCCGAGTTCCGCCAGGTGGTCGTGACCTGCCGGGGCCTGAACGCGGCGCCCTTCGTCGAGCTTCAGACCATCGAGGACGGCGACGCCGGGGTGCGGCTGATCTCGGCCTGTCCGGTCGAGGGCCGGGGGACCGTGCTGGTCGATCGCGGCTTCCTGCCGGCGGATGTCGCCGAGCGTCCCGCCGTGCGCGCAGACGCCGCGGCCATGCCGGTCGTGATCGCAGGCGTGGTGCGCCAGGCGCCCGGCCCCAACGCCCTGACGCCGCCCCCGTCGGGCAAGATCTTCTACGGCCGCGACCGGGCGGCCATGGCTGAGGCTCTGGGCGTGACGGAGGCCGTCTCGCCCTACACCGTCTATGCGACCACCTCGGCCAACCCGGAGCTGACGGGGTTGCGGCCGGTGGCGCCGCCCGCCGCCTTCAGCAACAACCACCTGGGCTACGCCCTGACCTGGTTCGGCCTGGCGATCGTGCTGGTCGTCTTCTACGCGGCCCTGCTGCTGCGCCGCTATCGTCCCATGCCTGCCAAGGACCGCTGACCTGACTGCTCGCCTTCACACCCTGTCCAACGGCGTGCGCGTCGTGTGCGACCCCATGCCCGGCCTGCGCACCATCGCCGTGACCGTGGCCGTCAACGGCGGCGCCCGCATGGAGGACGAAGTCCATTCCGGCTGGTCGCACCTGCTGGAGCATCTGGTCTTCAAGGGCGCGGGCGACATGGGCGCGCGCGAGATCGTGGAGCGCATCGAGGCCGAGGGCGGCTCGATCAACGCCGCGACCGGCTATGAGCGCACCAGCTTCGACGTGCGCGCGTTGAAGGGCAGCCTGCCGCTGGCCATGCAGGTGTTGTCCGACCTGGTGTTCCGCCCGACCCTGTCGCCCGAGGAGATCGAGCGCGAGAAGGACGTGGTGGCTCAGGAGATCGCCGAGGCCTTCGACACTCCCGACGACCATGTGTTCGAGATGGCCCAGACCCAGGCCTTCGCCGGCCAGGCCCTGGGGCGGCCGATCCTGGGGTCGGTCCCCAGCCTGGCCCCCGCCGACCGGGCGGCCGTCGCCGACTGGCGCGCCCGTCTCTACTCGCCCGACCGCATGGTGGTGGCGGTTTCCGGCGCGGTCGATGAGGCCGAGTTGCTGACCCTGGCCGAAGCTTGGTTCGGCCAGGCGGCGTCGGCGCTGGGCGAAACGACGGCGCCGGCCGTCTTCACGGGCGGCGAGGCGCGGCTGGCGCGCAAGATCGAACAGGCCAATCTGGTGTTCCAGCTTCCCAGCCTGGGGGTGAGCGATCCGCGCCAGCCCGCCGTGCGCCTGTTCACCGAAATCCTGGGCGGGGGCATGGCCTCGCGCCTGTTCCAGAGCGCGCGCGAGGATCGGGGTCTGGCCTACGCCATCGACGCCTATCACGAGACCTATGACGATCTGGGCCTGTTGGGCGTCTACGCCGGAGCGGCGGCCGAGCGCTCGCTGGAGCTGGCTGAGCTGTGCGCCGCCGAGATCCTCGACCTGGCCGAAAGGGGGCCGACGGACGCCGAACTGGCGCGGGCCAAGGCCGTGCTGAACGCCAGCCTGTGGATGGCCGACGAAAGCCCGGCCAGCCGCTCGGGCCGTCTGGCGGGGCAGACCCTGGCGTTCGGCGCTCCCGTGTCGTCCGAGGACAGCGCCGCCCGCATCGAAGCCCAGACGGCCGACGATCTGCGCGTCGTGGGCCGGCTCATGGCGGCGCCGGGGCTGTCGGCGACGGCGGTGCTGGGGCCCAGGGCGGCGGGCGGGGCGGGGCGCGCCTTCCGTCAGCGGATGGCGGCGGGCTGATCGCGGCCTGCTGACGCCGGGACCGCTTCGCGCTATCGTTTGACCCATGGCCCTGTTCGACTGGATGGCCGAGGCGACCGGACCGGTCCTGAACGGGCAGGGGGTCGTGCTGCGCCCGCCGCGTCCCTCGGACTACGTGGCCTGGGCCTCCCTGCGCGAGGAATCGCGCGACTATCTGCAGCCGTGGGAGCCGGCCTGGGCCGAGGACGACCTGACCCGCGCCGCCTTTCGTCGCCGCCTGGGCGTCTATGCGCGAGAGATGGAGCAGGGGACGGCCTGGCCGTTGTTCGTCTTCGATCCGGCGGACGAGGCCCTGCTGGGCGCCATCACCCTGTCCAACATCCGGCGCGGCGTGGCCGAGACCGGCACCCTGGGCTACTGGATCGGTCGCCCCTATGCGGGGCGGGGCGTCGGCACGGCGGCGGTCCGGGCCATGCTGGCTCACGCCTTTGGAAGCCTGGGACTGCATCGGGTCGAGGCGGCCTGCGTGCCGACCAACCATGCTTCGCACCGTGTGTTGGAAAAGGCGGGCTTTCGTCAGGAAGGCGTCGCCCGGGCTTATTTGAAAATTAACGGCCGTTGGGCAGACCATTTGCTGTTCGGCGTCCTCCAGGAGGAGTTCGACGCCAGAGTCGCCCATTCCGTCAGAGTATCGGACCCGTCTTGAGCACACGATCCAGAGCCCTGACGTGGGACCCCACCACGGCGATCGAAGCCCTTGCGGCGGCGGACGCCGCCCTGTGGATATGGACGCCCGCCGAGGATCAGATCCGCTTCACCGGGGCCACCCGGCCGCTCGGCCTGGGACCGTTGGCGCCGCAATGCTCGGGCGCGGCCTTCACCGCCCTGGCCCTGCCGCAGGATCGGGCTCTGGCGGATCGTCTGCTCAAGCCCCAGGCCGAGGGGACGGAGATCGCCGTGCGCCTGCGGATGCGCGGCTGCGAGACCTGCCTGTGGCGCGGCGTCTGGCTGGAGGACGGCTTGCGCGCGGCGGGCATCGTCGCCCTGGAGACCAAGTTCGCGGGCGCCGACCGGGATACGTTGACGGGGTTGCTGGATCGACGCACCTTCCTAGTGCGCGTGGCCGAGACGCTGGGGACGGCGGGCGACTATGAAATGGTGGTGGCCGATCTGGATCGGCTGCGTCGTCTCAACGAAGCCTTGGGCCATGAGCGCGCCGATCTGGTGCTGTCGGCCCTAGGGTCGCGCCTGTCGGCGGCCTTCTCCGAGGACTGCATCCCGGCCCGCATCGGCGAGGACGAGTTCGCCGTCCTGGTGCGGCGGGGCGGCAGCGGCGCCAGCGGCAGCGAACGGCTGCGCGAGGCGCTTGAACAGCCCCTGCGGCTGGCGGGTTTCGACATCTATCCCACCCTGTCCATCGGCGCCGTGACGGCTGAGGGCGGACCGGACGCGCCGGACGCCGCCGAACTGCTGCGCCGGGTCGAACTGGCGGTCGAACAGGCCAAGCAGGCCGGACGCGGCGGGGCGGCGGCCTATGGTCGGGCGCTGGAGAGCGACAGCCTGTCTCGTCTGGCGCTGGAGGCGGACCTGCGAAACGCCTTCGTGCGCGGCGAGATCGAGCCCTTCTACCAGCCGATCGTCAACCTGGGCACGGGCGCGGTGGCGGGCTTCGAGGCCCTGGCCCGGTGGCGGCACCCTCGGCGCGGCCTGGTGCCGCCGGACGAGTTCCTGACCCTGGCCGATGAAATGGGCCTGATGAACGAGCTCGGCCTGCTGATGATGACCCAGGCGGCGCGTCAGCTGGCCGAGTGGCTGCAGCGCCATCCCGGCGCCGGGCGGCTGTTCTGCAGCGTCAACCTGTCGGTGGGCGAGATCGAGCGCGCCCATCTGGTCGAGGACGTCGCCCGCATCATCAAGGAAGCCGGCCTGCCGCGCGGCGCCCTGAAGCTGGAAGTCACCGAGGGCGACATCATGCGCGACACCGCGCGCGCCGCCGAGGTGCTGAAGGCCCTGCGCGAGGCGGGGGCCAGCCTGGCGCTGGACGACTTCGGCACGGGCTTCTCATCCCTGTCCTACCTGGCCAAGCTGCCGTTCGACACGCTGAAGATCGACCGCTATTTCGTGCTGACGATGGACAAGGACGAGGGCTCGGCCAAGATCGTCAAATCGGTCGTCAACCTGGGGCGCGACCTGGCGCTGGAGGTGGTGGCCGAAGGGGTGGAGAACGCGGTCCTGGCCAAGCTGCTGCTCGACGACGGCTGTCACTACGGCCAGGGCTTCGGCTATGCGCCGGCCCTGCCCGCCCAGGAGGCGGAGGTCTATCTGAACGAGTCCCTCGCCGACGGGGCCGCTCCGATCAAGGCGCGCTCGGTCTAGAAGCGGGGCTCAGGCCCGGCCGCTCTGGCTGGACAGACGGGCGGCGTCGACGCCGAGGGCGGCCAGGGCGCGGCTCCATTTGGTGTCGTAGTCGGCGTCGAAGATCAGGGCCGGATCGGCGTCCGTCGTCAGCCAGATGTTCTCGTTCAGCTCTTCCTCGAGCTGCCCCTCGCCCCAGCCGGCGTAGCCCAGCAGCAGGATGGAGCGGCTAGGTCCGTCCTCGGCGTCGGCCATGGCGGTCAGGGCGTCGCGTGTGCCGGTCAGGGCCAGGCCGTCGCCGAAGGTCAGGCTGGCGTCCTCGCTGGTCCAGTCGTCCGTGTGCAGGACGAAGCCGCGCTCGCGCTCGACCGGGCCGCCGATCAGCACCGAACGGTCGCCCGCGGCGTCGTCGATCGGCGTGTCCAGCTTTTCAAGGACCTCGGCCAGGGACACGCCTGGCGCGGGCTGGTCCAGGCGCAGGCCCAGGGCGTGTTCATCGTCGTGGGCGCAGATCAGGATGACGGCGTGGCGGAAGCGATCGTCGTCGATACCCGGCATCGCCACCAGAAGACGCCCGGTCAGGGAGGAGAAGGCAGTCATGCCTCTATCATCGGGGCGGACGATGGCGGGCGCAAGCCATTCTCAGGGCCCGGCGCGCTTGGCGATCTCCTTACGGGTCTCTATCTGACTCCCATCGTCCTGGATCGTCCGGGCCGAACTCCCGGAGACCCCGACATGACCATCCAGATCGGCGACCGCATTCCCGACGCCACCCTGACGACCATGACGCCCGACGGCCCCAAGCCGGTCACGACGGCCGAGCTGTTCGGCGGCAAGACGGTCGCCCTGTTCGCCGTGCCGGGCGCCTTCACCCCGACCTGCTCCGCGCGCCACCTGCCGGGCTATGTCGACCATCGCGCCGATCTGGCGGGCAAGGGCGTGGACACCGTCGCCTGCGTCTCGGTCAACGACGCCTTCGTCATGGGCGCCTGGGCCAAGGACAATGAACTGAACGGCGCCGACGACATCGTCATGCTGGCGGACGGCAACGGCGACTTCACCCGCGCCGTGGGCCTGTCGCTGGACGCCAAAGGCTTCGGCATGGGCGAGCGCTCGCAGCGTTACTCCATGCTGGTCAAGGACGGCGTGGTCGACCAGCTCAACATCGAGCAGGGCGGCGAGTTCAAGGTCTCCTCGGCCGAGCACCTGCTGGCCCAGCTGTGATGAGCGGCGTCGCCCAGGCGGCGGCCCGAACGGCGGGTTGAGCCATGGGCGACGTCTTCACCCCGGAAAAGCGCAGCGCCGTCATGCGGCGGGTGAAGGGGCGCGACACCGCGCCCGAACTGAAGGTCCGGCGCCTGCTGAGGGGCGCCGGGATCGGCTATCGGCTGGGCGGCTGCGGCCTGCCCGGCCGACCCGATGTGGTGATGAAGGGGCGACGCATCGCCCTGTTCGTCCACGGCTGTTTCTGGCACGGCCATGACTGCCCGCGCGGCGCGCGCCAGCCCCGTTCCAACGCCGACTACTGGTTGGCCAAGATCGATCGCAACCGGACGCGCGACGACCGCGTCGCCGCCGAGCTGGCGGCGGCGGGTTGGCGGGTGCTGACCCTGTGGGAGTGCGGGCAGAAGACGCCGGATTGGGGCGAGCGGCTGCTGGCTGAGGTGCGGGGCGAAGCCGACGCCGGTTAGGCCACGGCCTGGGCGCCGACTTCAGCGTCGCCGGCGGGGTCCAGGACTTCGCTCAGGGCGGTGAGCAGCACCGCCGGCGTCAGCGGCTTGGCCACGAAATGGTTCATGCCGGCCTCCAGGCAGGCGGCGATGTCCTCCGGAGAGGTGTCGGCGGTTACGGCGATGACCGGGGCGTCGGCGTTCGGTCCGCCGCCCGCGCGCAGGCGGCGCGTCGTCTCGCGACCGTCCAGTTCGGGCATCCGCACATCCATGAAGATGACGTCGAAGACGTCGGCGTCACAGGCCTTGAGGGCGGCCATGCCGTCCTCGGCCATGGTCAGTTCGCAGTCGAGGGCCTGCAGGATCACCTGAACGGCGCGGCGGTTGATGGCGTGGTCGTCCACCACCAGAACCCGCAGCGGGCGTTCGGCGTCGGGGTCCGGCTCGGCTGGGGCGGCGGCGAGGGGCGTTTCCGTCTCTTCGCGCGGCGCAGGCGGGGCGTCCACTGGGAGCGGACGCCGGGGCGGCGTCGCGGCGGACGGTCCGCCGGCCAGAGGAGGGGCGGCGAGGAAGGCGGCGACTTCACCGTCTTCTTCGCCTTCCGACAGGGTGAGGGCGACGGTGAAGGTCGACCCCTGGCCCGCCTCGCTGCGGACCGTCAGCCGACCGCCCATCAGTTCGATCAGGTCGCGGCTGATCGCCAGGCCCAGGCCTGAGCCGCCGTAGCGGGCGGCCACGCCGTCGGCGGTCTGGTCGAAGGGAGTGAAGAGGCGCTCCAACTGGCTGGTCGTCATGCCCGGCCCCGTATCGGCCACGTCGATCAGCAGGACATGGCGCCCGGCCTCGTCCCGCCAGGCGCACAGTCGGACGGTGACGGCGCCGGAGTCGGTGAACTTCACCGCGTTGGAGATCAGGTTGTTGAGCACCTGGCGCAGGCGCATGGCGTCGCCCTGGACGATGCGAGGCATGTAGCGCGAACCGTCGAGACGCAGGCGCAGGCCCTTGGCGCGGACGGGACCCTGCCACAGACGGAAGGTGTGGTTGAGCAGGTCGCGCAGATCGAACCCGCGCGTCTCGACCTTGAGGCGGCCGGCGTCGAGGCGGGCGTGATCGAGCAGGTCGTCCAGCAGCTCCTTCATCATCAGGCCGGCGTCCTCGATCATGGCCGTCTGCTGGCGGGTCGAGGAGGAGGACGCAGCAACGCGGCTCAACTCATGCGCGCCGGTCAGGATGGCGCCGATCGGGGTGCGCAGGTCGTGGGCCACGGCGGCCAGAAGGGCGCTGCGACCCGCCATGATGCTTTCGGCCTCGCGGCGCTTGTCGTCCGCCTCCTTGAGGGCGCGGGCCTCGGCCGCGCCCGCTGCGTAGAGGCGGCTGCGCGTGGTCAGGCAGAAGAAGACGAAGGCCAGAACTCCGACGGCCACAGGCAGGATGAAGCGTCCCTGGACGTTTGACTGGGCCATGAAGAACGGCGTCAGCGCCAGGACCGCCACCTGGGGCGTCACGGTCCAGATGAAGACCCGCAGATTGCCGGCGGAGGCGATGACCGAATTGATCGCGCCCGCCGCCAGCAGGGTGGTGGCGACCACGCCGCCGGGCAGCCCGCCCAAGGTCCACAGGGGGATGGCGATGCTGGCGTAGACGCCGGCGTTGGCCGTCAGGGCCAGGTCGCCCAGAGCGCCGCGCCAGCCCTTGAGCGTCATCGCCTGACCGCGCGTCACCGATGCGAATGCGGCGGCCTCGGCCAGTTGCAGCAGCAGATAGACAGCCAGCCAGACGAGGCAGAGCGACAGGCCGAGGATGGGGCTGAACAACAGGGCGCAGGCCAGACCCACGACGAGTCGTTGGGGCAGCATCTTGTGCCGCTGTCGGATGGCGGAAGCCCACCCGCTCCGGGATGCATCGGTCTGCGTCATGCGGCGATCCGAACGGGCGACGGCGCCCTTCCGTTGCATCATGGCGACGGAGACCTAATGCTCCGTCAACGGCCGGAGCCGACCGCTTCGGCCACGCTGGAAAAGCCCTCGGCCCGCAGACGGGCCGCCAGATCGCGCTTGATCCGGCCGACCATGCCGGGGCCTTCATAGATCATGGCCGAGTAGACCTGGACCGCCGAGGCGCCCGCGCGGATGCGGGCCCAGGCGTCAGCGCCGTCGGAGATTCCCCCCACCGCGATCAGCGGCAGGCGCCCGCCCGCCGCCTCGGCCGCCGCCTCCAGCGCCTTCTGGGCGAAGGGTTTCAATGGAGCGCCCGACAGGCCGCCCGCCTCGCCCATATAGGCGGACCGCAGCGAGGCGGGCCGCTCCAGCGTCGTATTGGACACGATCAGGGCGTCGATGCGGTGGGCGATGGAGGCCTCGACGATCATGCCGATCTCCTCGCCGATCAGATCGGGCGCGATCTTCAGGAAGACCGGCGCGCCGTCGGCGGGGCGGGCCTCATGGATACGGCCCAGCAGGTCGTCCAGCGCTTCGCGTCCCTGAAGCGCGCGCAGGCCCGGCGTGTTGGGCGAGGAGATGTTGACGGTGAAATAGTCGGCCAGACCCGCCAGCCGCTTCAGCCCCGCGACATAGTCGGCGGCCTTGTCCTCGGTATCCTTGTTGGCGCCCAGATTGGCGCCGATGGCGGTGCGGGTCGGACGCCGCGCCAGACGGGCGGCGAAAGGCTCCAGCCCCTCGTTGTTGAAGCCCATGCGGTTGATGATGGCCCGGTCTTCCGCCAGGCGGAACAGGCGCGGCCTGGGGTTGCCGGGTTGGGCGCGCGGGGTGACCGAGCCGCACTCCACCGCGCCGAAGCCCAGGCGCGACAAGCCTTCCAGCGCCTCGCCGTTCTTGTCCAGACCGGCGGCCAGACCGACGGGATTGGACATCTCCAGCCCTGCGATCGTGGTCTTCAGGATCGGATCGTCGGCGCCGGGCGCGGGCAGGGGCGTCATCTGCAGGGCGCGAATGGCCAGGCGGTGCGCGGCTTCCGGATCGAGTTGGCGCAGCGCCCAGGCGCCGAGGTCGGTCAGGCTCATGTTCAGGCGGTCTCGTCGATGATCATGCGGCCGTCGGCCGTCACCGACAGGGCGCGCGCGGCGCGCGTCGCCGCGACGGGCAGGGGGCCGTAGATATGGGGAAACAGGGCGCCGCCGCGCGACGGCTCCCAGATCAGGGCGTCGCCCAGGGCGGTCAAATCCACCTCGACCAGCATCAGGTCGGCCTGATCGGCGTAGTGTTTGGCCGCCGTGGCTTCCAGCTGATCGGCTGCGGACAGGTGGATGTAGCCGTCGGCCCGGTCCACGGCCGAGCCGTCATAGCGGCCCTCGGCCAGGGCGGCGCGCCAGTCGACGCGGCTCAGGATCTTGAACGCGACGTCGGGCCGGTCGGTCACGCTACGGTCTCCGGGGTCAGCCAGCCTTCATAGTACGGGCGCCCGGCGACATCGACGCTGAAGACCGCCGCCGCCCCGGTGGGGAAGCCGCCGCTCATCTTGTCCAGCACCGCAGGCGAGGCGGCGCTCTCGATCAGGTATTCGACCGCCAGCTGATGCACGCCGGGGTTATGGGCGATCAGCAGCAGGCAGCCCGCCTGGTCCTCGGCCGCCTCGACCGCGCGGCGCAGGACGTCGGCGGGGGCGTTGTAGAGGGCGTCGGAGACGTGCAGCTCGACATCGCCGAAATGCTCGCTGACCCCGTCCCAGGTGTCTCGCGTGCGCTGGGCGCCCGAGACCAGAGCCATGTCCGGCTTCATGCCGCGTTCGGCCAGGGCGCGGCCCATGGCGGCGGCGTCGCGGCGGCCGCGTTCGCTCAAGGGCCGGGCTGTGTCGCCGCCCGGCGCCGAGGCTTCGGCCTTGGCGTGACGCATCAGGATCAGTCTCTGCATGGCGAGGGCTTTACGTCTGTTTGCGCGCGGCGCCCATAGGGGGCGCAGGATGGGGGTGCGCGGGACGGGCGCGCGCATGATCGCGCGCGGCGGGGGAGGGGGTCAGGGACGGGCGCCCGGCCAGCACGGCCTGGGCCAGGCCGCCGGGCCGCACGCGGGCGTAGGCGCGACGCGAGGCTTCCAGCATGATCAGGCCCGCCGCGCCGGGAAACAGCTTCGGCCCCACCTGCTCCAGACCGTCGGCCAGCGGCAGCATCGGCCGCCACGGCGGGACGTAGAGGGCCTGGGACCAGGCGGTCGGCTCCAGCCCGACCTCGCGCACCAGCCGCTCCAGCTGGCCGCGCGTGAAGGGGCGGCCGTGGCCGAAGGGGGTGGTCTCGGCCCGCGCCCACATGCCGCCGCGCGCGGCCGCCGCCAGGATGATCCGCCCGGCCGGGGCCAGGACGCGCACCGCCTCGGCCAGCAGGCCTTGCGGATCGTCGGCCTCTTCCAGCGCATGGACCAGCAGGATGCGGTCGAACGTCCCGGCCGCGAAGGGCAGGCGCCGGTCGTCGACCAGGACGGTGCGGTTGCGTCCCGCCGCCGCCCATTGCTCGGCGCCCTGTCCGCCCGGCATGGCGGCGATCACCCGGCGCGCGCCGATGAAACCGTCCAGCCAGGGCGTGGCGTAGCCCAGGCCCAGAACGTCGCAATTGTTGGCCTCGCCCCAGGCGTCCTCCAGCCGTCGCGCCAGCATACGCCGGGCCAGCGCGCCGGTCGGCTCGCCATAGAAGGTGCGGAGATCGTCGATGCTGCGGCGCATGAGGCCAGTATGGCGGATTTCGCGGCGGATGTCGGCTTTCCCGCCTAAAACCGCGCGTCCCGGCGTCCGTCGGGATGAGCGGAGTTTGTCGTGCGGCCCCGGTAGGATAGGGTTTCGATAGGAGACCTCCCCATGACCCTGACCGTTCGCCAGTTCCCTTGCCTGTCCGACAACTACGGCTTCCTGATCCGCGACGAGGCGACGGGGCTGGTCGCCGCCGTGGACACGCCGGACGTTGAGGCCATTCTGGACGATCTGGAGGCGTCGGGGTGGGGGCGGCTGGATCTGATCCTGAACACCCACTGGCACGCGGACCACACCGGCGGCAACGAACGGCTGAAGGCCGAGACCGGTTGCGAGATCGCCGGACCGGAGGAGGTGCGCCGCGCGGCGCCGCTGGATCACGTCCTGGTTGACGGCGAGGCGGTGCGGCTGGGTGAAACCGCCTTCGACGTGGTGCTGTCGCCCGGCCATACGCTGGGCCATGTGGTCTATCATGCGGCGGACGACGGCCTGGCCTTCGTCGGCGACGTCATCTTCGCCCTGGGCTGCGGACGGCTGTTCGAGGGGACGCCGCAGCAGATGTGGGACAGCCTGAACCGTATCGCCGCCTGGCCCGAGGCGACGACCCTTTACTGCGCCCATGAATACACGGCCTCGAACGCTCGCTTCGCCCTGTCTCTGCCGGACGCCGATGAGGCGTTGAAGGCGCACGCCGAGGCCGTCTTCGCCGCCCGTGAGCGCGGCGAGGCAAGCGTGCCGACCACGGTAGGGATCGAGCGCCGGTTCAATCCCTTCCTGCGCGCCCGCGACGCCGCCGACTTCGCCGCGCGTCGCGCCCTCAAGGACGGTTTCAAGGGCTAGGACGCCCGCCGGATTTCCAGTCACCCATCATCGGAGATGTTCATGCAGTTGAAGGATCGGGTCGCGATCGTGACCGGCGCGGGCGGGGGCCTGGGCCGCTGTCACGCCCTCTATCTGGCCGGCCAGGGCACCAAGGTCGTGGTCAACGATCTGACCGAGGCGGCGGCCCAGAACGTCGTGGACGAGATCGTCGCGGCGGGCGGCCAGGCGATGGCGGCGGCCGGTTCGGTCACCGACGTCGACGCGGTTCAGGCCATGGTCGAGGCGGCGATGAAGGCCTGGGGCCGCATCGACATCCTGATCAACAACGCCGGCATCCTGCGCGACAAGAGCTTCTCGAAGATGACGCTGGACGACTTCCGCCTGGTGGTGGACGTGCATCTGATGGGGGCGGCCATCTGCTCCAAGGCGGTGTGGGAGATCATGCGCGAGCAGAGCTACGGCCGCATCGTCATGACGACCTCGTCCTCGGGCCTCTACGGCAATTTCGGCCAGGCCAACTATGGCGCGGCCAAGCTGGCCCAGGTGGGGCTGATGCAGACCCTGGCCATCGAGGGCGCCAAATATAACATCAAGGTCAACGCCCTGACGCCGACCGCCGCCACCCAGATGACGGCGGGCATCCTGTCCGAAGAGGTGCTGAAGGCGCTGGACCCGGCCCTGGTCAGCCCCGGCCTGCTGGCGCTGGTGGGCGAGGACGCGCCGACGCGGGCCATCCTGTGCGCGGGCGGCGGGCATTTCGCCACGGCCAACATCACCCTGACGCCGGGCGTGCGCATCGGCGGGGCTGCGGACGCGGGCGAACAACTGATCGCGCGCTGGGACGAAGTCTCGAACCGCGAAGGCGAGACCGTGCCGGAGTTCGGCTTCCAGCAGGCGGCGCAGGAGATGGCCTCGGCGGGCGTGACGGCGCCGGTCGCTGCGGGATGAGCCTTCAGGCGCGGCGGCGTTCGTCGCCGCGCCACAGCCACAGGCCGCCGAAGATCAGGGCCAGGGCGATCAGCGTCAAAGCCTGGGGCGCGACTTCGGCCAGGCCGGCGCCCATGGCGTTCATTCGCACGAAGGCCTGAACCGCCGCGGTCGAGGGCGACAGATGCGCCAGCCAGACCAGCAGCTTGGGCATCATGAAGTGCGGCCAGGCCGCACCCGCCAGGAAGAACAGGGGCGCGGAGGTTCCGACCAGCACCTGCAACACCCGCTCGTGCCGGTCGAACAGTCCGCCCAGCAGCAGGCCCAGCGCCGCAACCCCGGCCGAGAAGACCGGCGCCAGCAGGATCACCCCGGCCAGGTCGCCCGCGCGCGGATAGTCCTGAAACCAGAAGACGAAGCCGAAATAGAACAGGCAGGACGCCGTGCCGATCGCCGTCAGCGCCAGCCACAGACCCAGCCGGGCGCTGCGCCGCATGGGGGATGCGCCGGTCTCGCGACGCAGGGCGGCGATGACGCCCGCGCCCAGCAGCAGGGTCTGCTGCAGGATGATCAGGCTGACGGCGGGCACGGCGTAGTCGCCATAGCCCTCGGTCGGGTTGAACAGGGATTCCTGTTTCAGGCTCGGCGCCAGTCGGGCCGCGCGGGCGGCCTCGGGCAGGCCCTCCAGCCGCGTCTCGGCGACATGGGCGGCGGCCGCCGCGACCGCCTTGCCGACCGAGGTGACGCGGACCAGATAGCCGCCGTTCAGCCAGACGGCCACGCCGTCGGGCGCGCCGCGCGCCAGGTCGGCTTCGAACCGTTCGGGCAGGATGACGACGCCGTCGACCACGCCGCGCCGCATCAGGTCGGAGGCCTGGGCGGTCGAGGGGAGGACGGCGGCGACCTCGACCGCGTGGGAGGCGTTCAGGTCTTCGACCAGGGCGCGGGTCAGGGCGCTTTGCGTCGGCGTCACCACGGCGACTGGCAGGCCCGTCGCCGCCTGTCCGGCATAGGCGGCCGGATAGTAGAAGGCGTAGAGAACGACAGCGAGGATCAGCAGGCTGCTGACCGGCCGAGCGCGCGGCAGGTTGCGGAATGTGGCGATGAAGGCGGCGCCGACGCCCTGTTCGGGCAGGGGAAAGGCCAGGGCCTCGGCCTTGGGCGCACGGCGGGCGCGCAGGCGGATCAACACGGCGGCCAGGATCAGGGCGATCAGGGTGACGGCGCTGAGGATCGCCAAGTCGCGCCAGGCCCCGCCGGGCGCCGCGCCTGTCACCATCTGGCCGGTCTGAAGGCGCAGATAGTGGGTGTAGGGCAGGATGTCGCTCCAGATCCGGGCGAAGCGCGGCCCGTGATCCAGCGGCAGGGTGCCGTTCGAGAAGGCGATGGCCGCGCCCGAATAGATGGCGGTGGCCGAAAACGCCATGTCGACGTCCCCCAGCAGGGCGACCAGCAGGGCCGACAGGGCGACGCTGACCGCCATCAGGGCCGCCACGCCCAGCATCAGCAGGGGCAGTGACCCCGCCACGCCCCAGCCTCTGATCCCGCACAGCCAGCCGATCCAGGCCAGGCCCCACAGGGTGAAGATGACGAAGTGCGGCGTCAGCCGCCCGATCAGGGCCGCCGTCGTCCGTCCGCCGGTCTGCGCCCTGAACGTCTGGAACGAGCCGCCCTGCATCAGTCGTCCGACCGCCAGCACCGCTGAACAGGCCGCCAGCAGGTGTAGCACGCCGGGCGCCAGCAGGCCGCCGAGGAACAGCTCGAAACTCAGCTGCGGATTGCCGATGATCGACACCTGGACGGCGGGCGGCTCCAGCGCCGTGGCGGGCAGGCCCATCTGGCGCGCCCGCTCTTCCAGCCGGGGCGCGGCGGCCGAAGCGATGGCCGAGGACTGGCCCAGGGCCGACAGGGCGCCGACGGTCTGGAAGGCGCCGTTGAACGACACCGTCACCTGTTCCGGGCGGCGAAAGGCGCCTTCGCTGAAGCCTGGGGGGAAGTGGGTGATGCTGTAGACCTCGCCGCGCCGCATCAGGGCCACGGCCTCGTCCACCGTCGCCGGGGCGTGGGCCACGCGCACGCCGGGGCTGGCCTCCATGTTGCGGATGGCCGCGCGGCTGAAGGCGGAGTCATCCTGATCCACCACGGCGACCGGGGCCTGGCGGATGACGCCGGGGGCCAGCATGGCCGCGATCACCGCCAGCAGGATCAGCGGCAGGCCGAAGGCGACGAAGGCGTCCCACGGGCGGGTCGCCAGCCGCCGCGTCTCGTCCTGAACGGCCGCGAGGAAGACGGCCGCGCCGCGCATCATCGCGACGACCAGTCGAACAGGACGCTCATGCCCGGCCGCAGACCCTCGATCGGCCGGGCGGGCTTGGCCTTCACCTGAAAACTGCGCACGTCATAGCCGCTGGACTGGCGGGTCGAGCGCCAGGTGGCGAACTCGCCCTGGGGGCTGATGGCGGTGACGCGGAAGGCGGCGCCCTTGACGCCCAGCGCGGGCACGTCGCCGCGCACGGTCGCGCCGATCTTCAGGTCGCGGAACTGGTCCTCGCGCACGCTGAAGGCGACCCAGGGATCGGCCGTGTCGACGATGGTGAAGACCGGCACCCCCGTCAGCACCAGTTCGCCGACATTGGCGAAGCGTTCCGACACCTCGCCGCCGTGGGGGGCGGTCAGGCGGGTCTCGCCCTGCAGGCTCTCGACCTCGGCGACGGCGGCGCGGGCGCCGCTGACGTTGGCGTCGGCGACCGACTTCTCCTGCGGCCGGGTTCCGGCCAGGGCCTTCAGATACTGCTGGCGGGCGGCCTCGGTCTGGGAGGCGGTGGCGGCGCGGGCGGCGACGGCCTCGTCTCGGCGCTGGGCCGAGATGACGCCCTCGGCGAACAGGGTCTCCGCCCGGCGCGCCGTCTGGTCGGCCAGCCGGGCGGTGGCCTGGGAGGCGCGCCAGACGGACTCGACCGTCCGGACGTCCTCGGCGCGGGCGCCTTCGCGGCTCATGGACTGGATGGCCTCGGTCGATTGCAGCAGGGCGCGGGCCTGGGCGTCCTTGGCCTCGACCTCGGGGCTGCTCATCAGGGCCAGCTCCTGCCCCGCCTTCACCTGATCGCCCTCGGCGGCCAGGAAGCGTTCGACGCGGCTGGGCACCTTGGTGGCGACGGTGAAGGTCTCGGCCTCGACCATGCCCTGGACCTGATCCGGCGCCGGGCGGGCGGCCAGGAACAGGCCCACGACGATGAAGGCGATCAGCAGGACCACGCCCGCCGCGACGATCAGGGGCAGGGGCGACCGGCGCGGTTTCGGCGGGGGCGCTTCGGCCGGCTGGGGCGGCGTATAGGCCGAAGAAGGCGTCTCGCTCATGGGGCGCTGATCCGGTCGTCGCGTTGCAGATAGTCGTTCAGGGTCTGGTCGCTTCCCGCCGCCGCCAGCAGGGCCGACAGGCTGAGGTCGTATTCATAGGCCGCCGCGGCCCGTTGCAGCCGCGCCGTCCCCAGCAGGTTGCGGGCGTCGATGACCGAGGCGGCGGTCGCCTCGCCCTCGCGGAAGCCGACCTCCTGCACGCGCAGGTTCTCGCGCGCGGCCGCCAGGCTGCTGTCCATGGTCAGGAACTGCCGCCGCGCCAGCTCGACCTGATTGTAGGCGCGCGTGACCAGCAGGCGGGCGTCGTCGCGGGCCTGGCGCTCGACCTCGCCGGCGGCCGAGGCCTGGGCGCGGGCGGCGCCGAGCATCCTCCGCCGGTCCAACGACGACATCAGAGTGTAGCGGGCGCCCAATCCAAAGGCCCAGTCCGGCTCGGTCGGCAGGGCGTCGTCCGGGTTCATGTTGTAGGTTCCGAAGGCGTAGACCGACGGCTTCATCCGCGAGGCCGCGAGATCCGCCCCGGCCTCGGCCAGATCGCGCCCGGCCTGGGCCTGAACGATGCGCGAATTCGACTGGCCCGCGCTGTCCAGGAAGACGGAGGCGGGGCCGACCGGGTCGCGATTGACGAACAGGGGGGTGGTCGGGGTCACGCCCGCCTCGACGTCGGCGACGCGCGCCAGGGAGGCGACGGCGTTCTCATGCTCCAGTTCGGCGCGGTTGACCTGGCGCTGGGCGGCGTCGCGGGCGACCTCGACCTGAAGGGTCTGGGCGCGGCTGAGCATCCCTTCCTCCTCCATGCGCCGAGCGTTGTGCAGGTGCAGGTCGAACCCGTCGCGGGTCTCCAGTGCGATCTTCAGCGCCTCGGCGGCCAGCACCTGGCCGAAATAGGCGCGGGCCAGGTTGACGCTCTCCAGGTTCAGGGCCTCCTGCCGCCGGGCCTCAGCCAGGTCGACGTTGGCCGCCGCCGCGCGCCGCAGGGCGGGGATGGCCCCGCCGGTGTAGATGGGCTGGAGCGCCGTGACCGTCGGGCGGAAGGTGGTGTCGTCCACCTGCAGGCGGATGTCGTGGGGCAGGGCGGCGAAGATCTCCGGCAGAGCGGCCTCAAGCCGCTGGCCCACCGCGTTCAGCACGTCGCCAGGCACCCCCGGCAGGTCCGAGATCAGGCCGGGGATGGCGGCGCCGAGGTCGGACTGGGCGCGGTCCAGCGCGTCCGACAGCGACAGGTCGAAGGTCTTGCGATAGCGGATCAGCTGGGCGTCCAGCGACACCGTGGGCCGGTTCAGTCCGGCGGCGACCTGGGCCTGGGCCTCGGCGGCCTCGACCCCGTATCCGGCGGCGCGCCCGAGGCTGGAGGTGGTGCGCAGCCGCGCCTCGGCTTCGGCGTAGGTCAGGGGCGTGCGCGACGTCTCCTGGGCGGCGGTAGGCTGAACTTGCGCCATGACGGGCGTCGCGCCCAGGGTCAGAGCGCCCGCAGCCAGGGCTCCACGCCATCCGATCCAAGCCCTAGCCATCGCTTCAACCCCGCAATCAGCCGTGAACAACGATCCTGAAGCACGGCCGTTGCGTCAAGCAAGCCGCGCCAATTGCAAAAGGCGCGCCCGCCGTGACGAACGCGCCTTTCGATTGAAGACGAAGGTTTCCGGCTGCTCCTAGAGACCCGGCAGCTTGAACCGGCTGTCGCGACGCGGCGCGATGGTGATGCCTTCGCGGCCGCCGGTCAGAGCTTCCAGGCGGGCGTGCTCGCTGGAGGCGTCAATCGTCTTGGCGCCTTCCGAGGTCTGGCTGACCGTCGCGGCCTGACTGGCCGGATCGTCCTTGCGCCAGAACATGATGCGGTTGGCCCAGCTTTCTTCCTTGTGCGCCAGGCCGCCGAACTCGTCGTCGACGACGTAGCGGGCCAGGGGGTCGGCGCGGTCGGCGCCGGCCTCGGCGGCCAGGACCTGTTCGCCGGGGGTGCGGGTCACCGCCTGGCGCTGGCCCAGCAGAATCTGACGGGCGGCGCTTTCGGGCGCCAGCTCCTGCGGACGCGGGGCTCCGGGCGAAGGCGGGGTCAGGCCGTATTCCGGCGGCACCACCAGGGGGGCGCTGGCCACGGTGACGAATTCGTCCGGCACGACCTTGGTCAGGCCGATGCTCTGCTTCATCGATCCGCAGGCGCTCAGGCTGAGGGCCGCGCCGGCGGCCAGGGTCACGATCAGGACGGGACGGTTACGCATGGGTCGTTCGGCTCCGGGAGGCGCGCCGCACGGGCGCAGGCTCGGGTCGATAGTTAAGGGGGTGTGATTACGACTTTTCGTGGGCCGCGCCAACTGTCGAACGGCGCTCGGACAGGAAGCTGTCCAGGATCAGCAGCACGACGCCGACGGTGATGCCGCTGTCGGCGATGTTGAAGATCCAGGGAAACAGGCCTGTGCCGGAAAAGTCGAGAAAGTCGACCACGCCGCCGAAACGGATGCGGTCGACGACGTTGCCGACGGCGCCGCCCATGACCAGACCGATGGCGGCGATCAGCAGGCGGCGATCGGCCCGCGTCGCCCACCAGGCCAGCAGCCCGGCCACGACGACGGAGAAGACGCTCAGGATCCAACGCCCCGCGCCGCCGCCGAACAGGCCGAAGCTGACCCCGGTATTCAGCACATAGGTCAGGTTGAACACCGGCGGCGCCACCTCGGCGATGCGATAGCCGTCGGGGATATTGGAGATATGGGCGGCGTCGATGGCCCCCAGCACCCAGGCCTTGGTCAGTTGGTCCAGGATGATGACGGCCAGGGCGATGCCGTAGGCGCCGAGCGCGAGACGGGAAATCTTCATGCCGAGCGAGTTAGCAGGAAGACGTTCGGCGGCGAAGAGGGAAAGCGAAGAGGCGCGGATCGTCGGCACGGCCTTTCCCCCCGGTTTTCCCTCGCTATAAGCAGGGCATGACCCTGCCTCATCCGCTGCCCCGCCTGTCCGCCGTCGCCGACGACTACGACATCCTGCTCTGCGACGTCTGGGGCGTGATCCACAACGGACGCGAAAGCTGGCCGGCGGCCTGCGAGGCCCTGACGAAGTTCAACGAGAAGGGCGGCCACGTCGTCCTGATCTCCAACTCGCCGCGCCCGTCGCCGGACGTGGTGGCGCAACTGGACGCCCTGGGCGTGCCGCGCAGCGCCTGGAAGGCCTTCGTCACCTCGGGCGACGCCACCCGCATGGAATTGGCGCGCCGCGCGCCGGGCCCGGCCTGGATCATCGGGCCGGATCGCGACTTCGTCCTCTATGAAGGCCTGGACCTGACCAGCGCCCACGATGCGGGCGACGCGGCCTTCATCTCCGTCACCGGCCCCTATGACGACACGACCGAGACGCCCGAGGACTATCGCGAGCGGCTGACGCCCGCCGTCGCGCGCGGGCTGGAGCTGATCTGCGCCAACCCCGACCGCATCGTCCAGCGCGGCGATTCCATCATCTACTGCGGCGGCGCCATCGCTGATCTCTATGAGTCGATGGGCGGCCGCGTGGTCATGGCGGGCAAGCCTTTCGCGCCCATCTACGCCCTGGCGCTGAAGGAGGCCGAGGGTCTGATGGGCCGCGCGGTCGATCGTTCGCGCGTCCTGTGCATCGGCGACGGCGTGGTCACGGATGTGCTGGGCGCCGCCGAGCAGGCGCTGGACTGTCTGTTCATCGCCCAGGGCATTCACGGCGACGCGGCCAAGGGCGCGGACGGGGCCCTCGATCCGGCCCGCGCGGCCGAACTGCTCCGTGCCGAGACGACCTTCGCCCGCTACGCCGCTCTGGAACTGACGTGGTGAGTCTCGCCATTTCGTCGCACCTGCCTTAAAGGGCCGCTCATGGTTGATCTGGTCCAAGCGCACCCGTCGGGCGGTTACATCCTCGACGAACTCCACGTCGGCATGGCCGCCGAGAAGACGGTTCACGTCACGGAGGAGCGGATTCGTCTGTTCGCCGAGGCCTCCGACGACTTCAATCCGGTGCATCTGGATGAGGCCTTCGCCGCCAAGACGGCCTATCGCGGCCGCATCGCCCACGGCCTGCTGTCGGCGGCCTTCGGCTCGGCGGTGGTGGGGACGATCCTGCCGGGGGCGGGCTCGATCTACATCTCCCAGACGCTGGCCTTCCACTTTCCGGTGCGGATCGGCGACACGGTGCGGATCGTCATCACCGTCATCGGCCTGGACCATGACAGCGCGCGCGGCGAGCTGCGCTGCGAAGGCTTTGTCGAGGACAAGCTGATCATGGACGGCGTGGCCGTCGTGCGCGTGCCGCGCCGCCGCAAGCCTTCGGCCCGCTGAAGGCCGCCTGAAGTGGTCGAGGTCATTCGCGACTGGCGCGGCCTGACGGACGCGCAGAAGGGGGCGGCCGTGGCCGTCGGCGCCTTCGACGGCGTGCATCGCGGCCATCAGGCGGTCATCGCTTCGGCGCGTGGGGCGGCCGAGCGCCTGGGCGTTCCCCTGGCCGTCGTCAGCTTCGACCCTCATCCGCGCCGCCTGTTTCAGCCCGAGGCCGCGCCCTTTCGTCTGATGACGCCGGACCAGATGGCCCGCGCCCTGGCGCTGCTGGGCGTCGATCGCCTGTACCTGCTGCCGTTCGATCGCGAGATGGCGGGCATGACGGACGAGGAATTCGCCCGCCGCGTCCTGTCCGAAGGCCTCGGGATCGTCCATGCCGCCGTCGGCTTCGACTTCACCTTCGGCAAGGGCCGCTCCGGCTCGCCCGCCTTGCTGCAGGCTTATGGCGAGACGCTGGGCTTCGGCGTCTCGGTCACCGACCGCATCGACGACGCCTCGGGCCTGAAGCTGTCGTCCAGCGCCGTGCGCGAGGCGTTGAAGGCCGGGGACATGGATCGCGCCGCCGCCATCCTGGGCCGCCCCTTCGCCATTCAGGGCGAGGTGATCCACGGCGACAAGCGCGGCCGCACCATCGGCACGCCCACCGCCAACATCGCTATGGGCGAGTATATGCGCCCGGCCTATGGGGTCTATGCGACCCGCACCCGCCTGCCCGACGGCCGGGTGGTCAAGGGCGTCGCCAACCTGGGCGTGCGCCCGATGTTCGAGATCGAAGAGCCGCTGCTGGAAGTCTGGCTGCTGGACTTCGACGAAAGCCTCTACGGCCAGGTTCTGGAGACCGAACTGATCGCCTTCCTGCGCGGCGAGATGAAGTTCGACGGCCTGGACGCGCTCAAGGTCCAGATCGACGCGGACGCAGAGGCGGCGAGGGCCGTGCTGGCTCTTTAGAGACCCTCTCCCATCAGGAGAGGGACTACTGGCTCAGCCCGGCGCCTTTTCGGCGATGGCCATCAGGTCGTCGTGCAGCGACTTGCCCTTGTCGTCGATGATGTCGGCGATGCGCCACATCGGGCCTTCCTTCAGCAGTTTCAGCGTCCGGCGCTGGTCCTCGCCGTGGTTGGTGAAGACGACGTCGGCCGTGGCCGCGCGCGGACCGTCCGGCGTCATCGTCACCGTTTTCAGCGCAAAGCCGTTGATGTCCTGACAGGCGCAGATCGGATCGTGGTCGAGGTAGGGGGCGCTGTTCGTGCGCTTGGCTTCGCGGTCGTCGACGCCGATCAGGGCGTTCATGGTTCGCGAATAGAGCGGATCGCGGCCGGGGGTGATCGTCGCCTCGGCCGGGTCGGGCCTCTCGCGCGGCTCGCTGACGCGGGCGTAGAGGGCGCGCACGAAGGCCTCGGCGTCCTTTTCGCCCGCGGCGTAGACGGCGGCGCGGCCGGTCAGGGCGGGGGCGGCCTTCTCTGCCGCCGCAGGCGTGCTCGTCGGTTCTGAGCAGGCGGCCGCCGTCAGGGCCAACGCCGCCGCCGTCGCCAAGGCTTGAACACGCATCGGATCCGTCTCCCCATCTGTTCGTCTGGACTATGGCGCAGGGGACGCCGGGTCTGCTAGAGCCTTCCCATCATGACCGTTCGCGTGATCCGTCCGATTTCGATTAGCCGCCCGGCGTAGCGCTGCAGGGCTGACAGCCCCGCGCACGTCGGGATTTCTCGAAACATTCCGCCGAGACGACGCCGCCTTGAAGCATCAGGGCATGGGCCGTCCGGCGCCTTCACGCTAGACTGACGCCCGACGCCGCTTCCAAGCGGCCGCGCGCGACAAGACGAAAAGACATTCCATGGCCGACGCCGACACCCAGACCCCTTCCGGCCGCGACTATCGCGACACCGTCTTCCTGCCCGAGACGCCGTTCCCGATGCGTGGCGGCCTGCCCAAGAAGGAGCCGGAAATCCTGGAGCAGTGGGGCGACCTTTATGGCCGCCTGCGCGCCATCCGTCAGGAGCAGAAGGCGCCGCTGTACGTGCTGCACGACGGCCCGCCCTACGCCAACGGCGACATCCACATCGGCCACGCCCTGAACAAGACGCTGAAGGACTTCGTGGTCCGCTCGCGCTTCCTGCTGGGTTACGACGTCGACTATGTGCCGGGCTGGGACTGCCACGGCCTGCCGATCGAGTGGAAGATCGAGGAGCAGTTCCGCGCCAAGGGCCGCCGCAAGGACGAGGTCTCCAAGGAAGAGTTCCGCACCGCCTGCCGTGAATACGCCGGCAAATACATCGACCTGCAGCGCGACCAGTTCCTTCGCCTTGGCATCACCGGCGACTTCGCCAATCGCTACGCCACCATGGACTTCACGTCCGAGGCGGCCATCGTCGCGGAGTTCCACAAGTTCAAGAACTCGGGCCAGCTGTATCGCGGCTCCAAGCCGGTGATGTGGTCGCCGGTCGAGCGCACGGCCCTGGCCGACGCCGAGGTCGAGTATCACGACCATGTCTCGCCTACGATCTGGGTCAAGTTCCCGGTGGTCGGCGCGACCGACAGCCACCCGGACGACCTGCTGGCCTTCCGCACGGCCACGCCCTCGATCGTAATCTGGACCACGACGCCGTGGACCATCCCGGCCAACCGGGCGATCTCTTACGGCCCCGAAATCAACTACGGCTTGTATGAGGTCACGGCCCTGGAGGAAGGGCTGGACTATGAGCCCTGGGCCAAGCCGGGCGACCGCTTCATCCTCGCCGACAAGCTGGCCGAGGATGTATTCAAGGCCGCCAAGATCGCCGCCTGGACGCGCGTCTATGACATCGACCCGTCGGGCCTGGAATGCGCCCACCCGTTGGCGGCGCTGGACAGCGGCTACGGCTTCTCCGTGCCGCTGCTGGCGGGCGACCACGTCACCGACGACGCCGGGACCGGCTTCGTCCACACGGCGCCGGGCCACGGCGCGGACGACTTTGCGGTCTGGCTGGCCCACGGTCATCGCGAGGTGCCGGACACGGTCGATCCCGACGGCGCCTACTACGACCACGTCCCCCTGTTCGCCGGCCTCAAGGTGCTGGAGACCGAAGGCAAGAAGACCGGCAAGTTCGGTCCCGCCAACGGCGCGGTGATGGAAAAGCTGATCGAGGCCGGCAATTTGCTGGCGCGCGGCCGGATGGAGCATTCCTATCCGCATTCGTGGCGCTCGAAGGCGCCCATCATCTTCCGCAACACCCCGCAGTGGTTCATCCGCATGGATGAGGAACTGGAAGACGGCGCGACCCTGCGCGACCGCGCCCTGAACGCCATCGACGCCACCGCCTTCCACCCGGCGGCGGGCAAGAACCGCATCCGCTCCATGGTCGAGGGCCGCCCCGACTGGCTGATCAGCCGTCAGCGCGCCTGGGGCACGCCGCTGGCCATGTTCGTCGACAAGCAGACCGGCCAGCCCCTGCACGACCCCGAGGTCGACGCCCGCATCGTCAAGGCCGTGGCCGAGGGCGGCGCCGACGTCTGGTTCTCGGCGCCCGACGCCGACTTCCTGGGCGCGCACGATCCCGAGCGGTTCGAGAAGGTCACGGACATCCTCGACGTCTGGTTCGACAGCGGCTCGACCCACGCCTTCACCCTGGACCCGCGTACGGCCGAGAGCGGCTATACGGGCGATCGCCCGTCGCACTGGCCCGCCGACCTCTATCTGGAAGGCTCGGACCAGCACCGCGGCTGGTTCCAGTCGTCGCTGCTGGAAGGCTGCGGCACGCGCGGCCGGGCGCCGTTCAAGGCGGTCCTGACCCACGGCTTCACCCTGGACGAGAACGGGGAGAAGATGTCGAAGTCGCGGGGCAACACCACCGACCCCCTGACCATCATCAAGGAGTCGGGCGCCGACATCCTGCGTCTGTGGGTGGCTCTGGTCGACTATTCGGATGACCAGCGCATCGGCAAACAGATTCTGCAGACCACGGTCGACGCCTATCGCAAGCTGCGCAACACCGTCCGCTATCTGCTGGGCGCGCTGAACGGCTTCGACGAGGCCGAGCGCCTGACCGACTACGACCAGTTCCCGCCGCTGGAGAAATTCATCCTGCATCGCCTGTGGGAGCTGGACGCCCAGGTGCGTCAGGCCTACGCCGAATACCGCTTCCAGGACGTGGTGCGGCCGGTGCTGGAGTTCTGCTCGGGTGACCTGTCGGCGCTGTATTTCGACGTGCGCAAGGACAGCCTGTATTGCGACCGTCCCGACAGCATCAAGCGCCGCGCCGTGCGCACGGTGATGGACGAGGTGTTCAGCCGCCTGACCGCCTGGCTGGCCCCGCTGACGCCCTTCACCATGGATGAGGCGTGGACGACGCGCTTCCCTGAAGCTGGCACCAACTGCGCGCGGGTGATCCCCGAGACGCCGGGCCAGTGGGAAAACGCGGCCGAGGCGGCGCGCTGGGCGAGGGTCTCTGAGGTCATCGACTGCGTCAACACCGCATTGGAAAACGCCCGAACCAAGCGGGAGATCGGTGGCGCGCTTGACGCCTTGGTTGAGGTAACCACCTCTGACGACCACCGCGAGGCCTTTAAAGGTCTTGATGCGGCAGAAGTGTTCCGAACCAGCTTAGCTACTTTCGAACGGGAAACCGCAGTCTCAAGCCTGGACGTACCGGTAGAGACCAATGAGCAACTTCAACAACGGATCGATGAGCAGGCTCGCGGCTTAGTTTATGATCATCACACTGCGGTAGCCTTCGTGCACATCGTTCCACTGACCGATAAGCCCAAGTGCGCCCGCTCTTGGCGCCGTGTGCCGGACGTCGGCTCCGACGCCGACTACCCCGAGTTGTCGGCCCGCGACGCTGACGCCGTGCGGTGGCTGGACGCGCGCAAGGCGTAAAAGAGATCAGGCCCCTCCGTTCGCCGGAGGGGTCTTTTTCTTCCTTCTCCCCTTGTGGGAGAAGGTGGCAGGCGAAGCCTGACGGATGAGGGGGGCGTGCGCCGTGATCCGCGTGGCTGTCGCGGCGTCTAAACCGCCAGAACGTCAAACGTCGCGCCGGCACCCCTCATCCGAGCGCCTTCGGCGCCCACCTTCTCCCACAAGGGGAGAAGGGTCAGGCGGCATCATGAAAGATCAGGCCCAGCGTCATCCTTCTGCCCGCGCGCACCGTGCTGACGCCGTGGCGCATCTGGACACGGTAGTCGCCGCGCGTTCCGGCGACGGGTCGTTCTCTCACGGCGAAGATGACCGCCTGTCCCTGTTTCAGCGGCGCGACATGGGCCTGTGACTGCGAGCGGGGCTTTTGCTCGACCAGCACGAACTCGCCGCCCTCGAACTCGGACGGGTCGCTCAGCAGGATGGCGGCCTGCAGCGGGAAGACCAGTTCGCCGTACAGATCCTGATGCAGCCGATTGTAGTCGCCGGGACCGTAACGCAGCATCAGCGAGGTCGGTCGCGTCTGGCCCGCGGCGCGACAGCGGGCGGTCAGTTCGTCCAATTGCCCCGGAAAGCCCGGCCGTCCCAGCCGCGCCGCCCAGTCGTTGGCGATCGGCGCCAGCCCCTCGTAAAGCCGCGCGCGCAGCCGGGGCAGGGGACCGGGCAGGGGATCGGCGAAATACTGATACTCGCCCTGACCGAAGCCGTGGCGCTGCATGACGATGCGGCTGCGGAATCGCTCCGGCTGTTCATAGAGGGTTTGCAGGGCGGCGCAGATTGCGGGCGTCAGTAGCGGGCCGGTCACGGCCCAGCCCTGGGCGTTCAGGTCGGCGGCGATGCGGGGCCAGTCGAGGGCGGCGTCGGTCATGCCTCTATCAGACTGCGTAGCGGCCCGTTTGTCTGGCGGCTTTCGGCCGTGGGCCTAGAGCCGCACCCGCTGCTCAGCCGATTTCAGCGTCGAGCGGACGAAGTCGGCGGGAGGGTCGGTTTCGGCCAGGACGGCTTCCTTGATGGCGCGCGGCTCGCCGAACAGGTGGCCCTGGCCCATTGCGACGTCCAGTTCGAGGATGTCGACGACCTGTTTCTCGCTCTCGACCTTTTCGGCGATCAGTTCGAGGCCGTGGCGACGGGTCAGGGGGGCGAAGTCCCCGGCGCGGATGTCCGGCTGGCTGGGTAGTGGGGCGGCGCCGTCCAGGTCCAGCAGTTGTTCGATCAGCAGGTCGGCCGCCACCTTGATGAAGCGCACGTCCGAGCGTTGCAGGTCGGCGAAGTCCAGGTCCAGCGTCTGCACCTTGTCGATGGAGAAGCGGAAGCCCAGGTCGGCCAGCTTGGCCATGTTGCGCGCCTCGACGGCGCCGCGCGCGTCGAAGGTCGCCTGACCCAGTTCGAAGATCAGGGCGTCCTTCAGATCGCGGTTCTGGCTCAGGAAGTCGAGGAACTGGGGGAAGAAGGTCTCGTCGCCCAGAGACGCCAGCGAGATGTTGCAGAAGACCCCAACCTTGCGGTCCTGCCCGGCCAGACGGCGCACGATCTGGGCGCAGCGGAACAACAGCAGGTTGTCGATGGCCGGCAGCAGGCCCTCGCCCTCGGCCACCGACAGGTATTCGGCGGGCATCATCACCCGGTTCGACGGATCGCGCAGGCGGGTGAAGCTTTCGTAGAAGACTGTCCGCCGCTGCGGCAGGGTCACGACCGGCTGCAGATACAGGTCGACGCGGTTCTCGCTGAGGGCGTCGTGGACGGTCTTCAGCAGGGTGTTCGACTGGACCTGACGACGGCCCTCGAAGGTGTCGGCGGTCAGGGTGGAGGCGGCCAGCCGTTCTTCGATGGATTCGCTCATCTGCTGGACCAGACCTTCCAGCATCCGCACCTCGCCGGTCAGGGCGTCGGTGCGCGACAGGGCGCCGCTCTCGATGGCCTGGGCCAGTTCGGTCAGGGCGCCTTGCGTCGACTCCATCGCATCGGCCAGCAGGCGGTGGGCCTCGCGCACCTTGCCGATCTCCAGACGCAGGGCGCGGCGGTCGGCCAGGCCGGTGACGAGGGCGTGGACGCCGGCCATGATCCCCAGCGCGCCCAGCACCCCGGCCGAGCCTGCGCCGCCGCCCAGACCGGCGCGCCAGATCGCCGCCCCGATGGTCAGGGCGAGGAACAGGTAGCCGAAGAAGAGGAAGCCGCCGGTGATCTTTCGCATGGGGCCGGTCAGAACCGCCTTTCCCTATAGAATCGATCAAGTATCACGTTAACGAAGGCTAACGGCTAGGGGCCGCGCGGATAAACGGGCGGTAAAAGGAGGTTAACGCATGGAATTGTTCGATCTGAGCGGCAAGGTCGCCATCATCACCGGCTCTTCCAAGGGCATCGGCAAGGCGATCGCCGAGCGTCTGGCCGAGCACGGCGCCCGCGTCGTCATCTCCTCGCGCAAGGCCGGGCCGTGCGAAGAGGTCGCCGTCGCCATCAATGACAAGCACGGCGAGGGCCGCGCCATCGCCGTTCCCGCCAACATCGCCTCCAAGGAAGACCTGCAGCGGCTGGTGGACGATACCCGCACCGCCTTCGGTCAGATCGACATTCTGGTCTGCAACGCCGCGACCAATCCCTACGCCGGGCCGATGGCCGGCATCAGCGACGAGCAGTTCGAAAAGATCCTTCAGAACAACGTCATCTCCAATCACTGGCTGATCCAGATGGTCGCGCCGGAGATGGTGGAGCGGAAAGACGGAGCGATCCTGCTCATCTCCTCCATCGGCGGGCTGCGCGGCAACGCCCTGATCGGCGCCTACAACATCTCCAAGGCGGCGGACATGCAGCTGGCGCGCAATCTGGCGGTCGAATACGGGCCGTCGAACGTGCGGGTGAACTGCATCGCGCCGGGCCTGGTCCAGACCGATTTCGCCCGCTACCTGTGGGAGAACCCCGAGCTGCTGAAGACCGTCACCGACCCCGCGCCGCTGAAAAGGATCGGCCAGCCGGATGAAATCGCGGGCACGGCGGTCTATCTGTGCAGCCCTGCGTCGGCCTATGTGACCGGCCAGACCCTGGTGGTGGACGGCGGACTGACGATTGCCTGGTGAGCGTGAAAACAAGGTCCCGTTTCTGCAGGACCTGAACTGGCGGCTGGAGGCGGCTGCCTTTCAGGGCCTGTTCGGCTTCCTGCGCCTGCTGGGCGTCGAGCGGGCCTCGGGCTTTGGCGGCAAGCTGCTGCGGACGCTGGGGCCGCTGACCGGCACGCACAGGACGGTGACGCGCAATCTGAGGATCGCCTTTCCCGACATGGACGCCGCCGAGCGCGACCGTCTGGCGGTGGAGCAATGGGAGCAGACGGGGCGCACCTTCGCCGAGCTGGCGGTGATGGATCGACTGACGCCGGAGAGCGGGCGGATCGACATCGTCGGGCTGGAGCGGCTTCACGCCGTGCGCGACAGCGGCCGTCCGGTCGTGCTGATCTCGGGCCATCTGGCCAATTTCGAGGTCATGGCGGCGGTCATCATGTCGGCGGGCGTGCCGTGTCAGGTGACCTATCGCGCGGCCAACAACCCCTATGTCGACGCCCTGATCCGCCAGAGCCGCGAGCGTTACGGCATCAAGCTGTTCGCGCCCAAGGGCGACGGCACGCGCGAGCTGATGGCGGGGATGAAGCGCGGCGAGTCCATCGCCCTGCTGGTCGATCAGAAATACAGTCAGGGGCCGGAGGTCGAGTTCTTCGGCCAGCCGGTCAACGCCTCGCCCGGCGCGGCGCGCATGGCGCTGAAGTTCGGCACGGTGATGCAGCCGCTGTCGGTGGTGCGCCTGCCCGGCGTACGTTTCCGCGTCACCGCGCACGAGCCGATCGCCGTGCCCGACACGGGCGACAAGGGGGCGGACGTGCTGGCGGGCGTCCAGGCGGCCAACCGCTTCGTCGAGGATCGGGTGCGCGAGCATCCGGTCGACTGGTTCTGGGTCCACAAGCGCTGGCCGCCTCAGGTCTATGAGGCGCTGCGGGCGCCGGAAACCTAATCCGCCACGCCGTCGTCGGCGCGGCGGAAGGGACCGGCGTAGCCTTCGGTTCGGGTGCGGCGACGATCCGGGCCGAAATAGCTGGGCGAACGCACGAACGGGCGGGGGCGCAGGATCACCGCTTCGAGACGCGTCAGCAGGGTCTGGGCCTTCACCGGCTTGGCCACGAATTCGGTGACGCCCGCATCGCGCGCCTCGGTCACGCGGCTCTTCTCGGAATGGCCGGTCATCATGATGACGGGCAGATAGGGATTGGGGCTGTCGGCCTGGTTGCGGACGGCGCGGGTGAAGGCCACCCCGTCCATCGGCTTCATGCGAAAGTCGACGATGGCGATGTCGACGGCCTCTCGACGCAACAGCTCCAACCCGTCGGCGCCGTCCTCGGCCTCGGTCAGGCGGCCGACGCCGACGGATTTGAGCATGGCGGCGACGATGGCGCGCATATTGGGATTGTCGTCGACCAGCAGGACGTGGATCGAACTCAGGGCGGACATCTCAGGACACCGGAAAACAGGAACGCCGGAGGCCGTCCGGCGCGACACGAGGATGGGCTCAGCGCCCGGCGGCCGCCAGATACTCGCCCGGCCCGGCGTAGGCCTCCTGCCGCTCCACTGACCAATAGCGCAGGGCCGTCAGGGGAATGGCGGCGCCGCTGACGGCGCAGCGCACGAAGGCGCCGGCCGACAGGACGGCGAATTCGCCGTCGCCGTAGTGCAGGCTGGCGGTCTGACCCGCCGCCTGGCCCGGGTCCTGGGGAGAGGATTGCGTGCTCATGAAGCCATCATAGCGTGAAGCCTGTGCGGGACGAGAGGCGAATCGCCGTCATCTGACCGCTTCTCGTTCATAAGTTCGGATGTTTCATGTCTCGATCGCCCGCCGACATCCTCGCCGCCGGCGTCTTCGCCGCCGTTCTGGCCGCCGCGCCCGGCGCGGTCGCTCAGGAGACGCAAGGCCAGCGCCCGACCATCCGCGAACTGGGCCGGGCGCCGGGCGTCCTGTCGCCGGGGCCGCTGAACGCCATCACCGACGTGGCCGGGGTGAAGGTCGGGCAGGTGACGCTGCGCTCGGGCGACAGCGTCCGCACCGGCGTCACCGCCATCGTGCCGCACGAGGGCTCTCTGTTCCGCGACAAGGTTCCGGCCGGGCTGTCGGTGGCCAACGGCTTCGGCAAGCTGGCGGGCGCGACCCAGATCCGGGAACTGGGCGAAATCGAGACGCCCATCGTCCTGACCAACACCCTGTCGGTGGCGCGGGGTATCGACGGCGTTCTGGACTGGACGCTGAAGCAGCCGGGGCATGAGGATATCCGTTCGGTCAACGCCGTGGTGGGCGAGACCAACGACGGCGGGCTGAACGACATCCGCGCCCGCGTCGTCACCGCCGCCGACGTGGTGCAAGCCATTGAGACGGCGACGTCGGGGCCGGTGGAGCAAGGCGCGGTCGGCGCCGGGACCGGGACCATCGCCTTCGGGTTCAAGGGCGGGATCGGCACCAGTTCGCGCAAGCTGCCCGACAGTCTGGGCGGCTTCACCGTCGGGGTGCTGGTTCAGTCGAACTTTGGCGGCGCATTGAGCATCGATGGGGCGCCGGTCGGGGTGCGGCTGGGCCGTTACTACCTGCGTGAAGAGGTGGAGAATGAGCGCGCCGACGGCTCCATCATGATCGTGGTCGCGACCGATGCGCCGCTGTCGGACCGCAATCTGGAGCGACTGGCGAACCGCGCCTTCGCCGGTCTGGCGCGGACAGGGGCGGCGTTCTCGAACGGGTCGGGAGACTATGCGATCGCGTTTTCGACGGCGGAGGGCGTGCGGCGCACGCCTGAGCGGCGGGCCGGGCAGGCGATGGTCGCGGATTGGCCCAACGATCGGATGTCGCCGCTGTTCGTCGCGGTCGCCGAGGCGACGGAGGAGGCCATCCTCAACTCCCTGCTGAAGGCGCAGACGACGACCTCGGTGATTGACGGCAGGGCGGTCACGGTCGAAGCGCTGGACATCGAGGCGGTGAAGGCTGTGTTGGAGGGGAGCGCAAGCCGTTAGGGCTCCGCCCCTCTAAGCCCGCTCATCCCGGCGGACGCCGAGATCCAGTGCTTTGGCCTCAACCTCAGCGCCTGAAACTTGGCATTAGGCTTCCGACGCTTGAGCGCGTTGCTCTCACTGGGTCCCTGCGTCCGCCGGGATGAGCGGAGTTTTCAGGGGGTCAGAACAGGTCGCCCTGACCCGCCGGCGCGGCCTTCGGGCGCGGGGCGGGCTTGGGCGCAGGGACAGAACGCGGCGCCGCCCCCTCGCCGTCGATGGTCGCGCCCTTGGCGCCGTCGCCGAAGACGATCCGCACCGTCTGCCCCGGCGACAGGGCGGCGGCCGAGGCGATCATGGCGCCCTCGGCGTCCTCGATGCGGGCGAAGCCGGGCTTGGGCCGCTTGGGGTCCAGCGTCGACAACGCCCGTGACAGGGCGGCCAGCCGGGTTTCGTCGCGGTCCAGCCGCCGCTTCATCGCCGGGCCGAAGCGGTCGGCATAGGCGGCCAGCCGGTCGCCGCGTCGCTCGATGGCGCGGTCCAGCAGTCCCCTGGACAGTCGCCCGGCGACGGCCGCCAACTGACGTTCATGCACGGCGACGTTGCGATGAAGCCCCGACCCTAAACGGCTGGCGGCGAGGTCCAGTCGTTGCTGCGGCAGGGCCAGCAGGTCTTCGGGCCGGGCGGGCAGGCCGCGCGCGGCGGCGCGCAGACGGGTGCGGCGATCCTCCAGCATCCGCGCCCCGGCGCGCGACAGGCGGCCTTCCAGATCGCTGAGCGCCCAGCGCAGGTCGGCCAGCACCGGGGTGGCGATTTCGGCCGCCCCGGTCGGGGTCGGCGCCCGGCGGTCCGACACGAAGTCGATCAAGGTGGTGTCGGTCTCGTGCCCGACGGCCGAGATGATGGGGATGCGGGCGGCCGCAACCGTGCGCGCCAGCCCTTCGTCGTTGAAGCACCACAGATCCTCGACCGAGCCGCCGCCGCGCGCGACGATCAGCAGGTCGGGGCGCGGGATCGGGCCGTCCGGCGTCATCCGGTCGAAGCCGCGGATCGCGTTCGACACCTGGCCGCAGGCTGCGTCGCCCTGAACCACCACCGGCCAGACGATGACGCGGCAGGGCCAGCGTTCGGCGATCCGGTGCAGGATGTCGCGGATCACGGCGCCGGTCGGGCTGGTGATGACGCCTATGGTCGCGGGGAAGGTCGGCAGGGCCTTCTTCTTCGCCGGGTCGAACAGGCCCTCGTCGCGCAGTTTGACCTTCAACCGCTCCAGCTGGGCCAGCAGGGCGCCTGCGCCCGCCGCTTCCATGCTCTCGATCACGATCTGATAGGAGGAGCGCGCCGGATAGGAGGTGATCTTGCCGGTGACGATGACCTCCAGCCCCGTCTCGGGCTGGACGCCCAGACCGCGCACCACGCCCTTCCAGATCACGCCGTCGATGGCCGATTTGTCGTCCTTCAGCGTCAGATAGACGTGGCCCGAGGCGTGGCGGTTCACCTTGGAGATTTCGCCGCGCAGCCGCACATGGCTGAAGCGTTCCTCCAGCGTGCGCTTCAGCGCGAAGCTCAGCTCCGAGATCGACAGCGGCGGATTGTTGTCGCGGGCGGGCTGCGGGGCCGCGCCCTCGAAGGCGTAGTCGTCGTCGGAGGTCATGGCGCGCACCCTAGCCGCAGCCGACGCCCCCGCAAAGACATCCGCCGATCCGCCGGGGCGCCGCGACAAGCGTGGCGGAACGGGCGCGTCCCCGCGCGCGTTCGCGAAACATGGTGCAGTCCCCAGACCCGCCCTCGGAGGAGGCCATGGCCGACGACGTACCGCCCGATCAGGCGCGCGAGCGCGATCTGGCGCGGCGCAGTCACAATCCGGCGCTCAGCCCGTGGCTGGTTCTGGGGCTGATTCTTCTGGCCGGCGTCGGCGTCTATGTGGTGTCGGCCGTGATCTAGAGACAGGAGGGTTTGATGATGAGGATTTTGCTCGCCGCCGCCTCGACAGCCGCCTTGCTGGCCGCCTGTTCGCAGGCGCCGTCCAGGCCGGACAGGACGCCCGAGGCCTCGCCCGACGCCGCTTCGGCGCCGAAAACGGCGACGACGCCTGCGGCCGCATCGGCTGGGGCCATGGCCCTGGGCCTGACCATCGCGCAACTGGAGGAGGCTGATCTCATCACGTCGGCCGGCGTCGATCTGGGCGATGTCCAGCGGGTTGACCTGGACGCATCGGGCGCGGTCACGGGCCTGATCATCGAGCCGGCAGGCGAGGGCGGGCCGCGTTGGGTGCGCATTCCGCTGGATGGTCTGACGCCACGAAAGGAAGGCGACGACTACGACCTGGTGTCGACCATGACGCTGGAGCAGTTGAAGGCCATGCCCGCCTGGATGCCTTGATTTCCATGATCCTGCGTCCGCTAACCGTTTCCGGCGCTTGACCGGGACGGCGCGCGCGGCCATTCCGCCCGGATGAACATTCTGCTCGTCGGATCGGGAGGGCGCGAACACGCCCTGGCCTGGAAGATCGCCCAGTCGCCGCTGGTGGAGCGGCTCGTCGTCGCGCCTGGTAATCCGGGCATGGCCAGGCTGGGCGAGATGCGGCCCGACCTGAAGGCGACCGACGCCGACGGCCTGGCGGCCCTGGCGCGCGAGATGAAGGCGGACCTAGTCGTCGTCGGTCCGGAATCGGCCCTGGCCGAGGGGCTGGCCGACCAGCTGCAGGCGGCGGGCATCCCCTGCTTCGGCCCGACCCAGGCGGCGGCGCAGCTGGAGACGTCCAAGGCCTTCTCAAAGGCCTTCCTGCAACGACACGGCATTCCGACGGCGGGCTATGGCGTCTATGAGGACGTCCCCTCGGCCAAGGCGGCGCTGGACCGGTATTCGGCCCCCTATGTCATCAAGGCCGACGGCCTGGCGGCGGGCAAGGGCGTGGCCATCAGCCCCGATCGCGCCGACGCCGAGGCCGAGATCGAGCGGATGCTGGGCGGCCGGTTCGGCGCGGCGGGATCGCGCGTGGTGATCGAGGAATTCATGGACGGGGAGGAGGGCTCCCTCTTCGCCCTGTCGGACGGGACGCGGGCCGTGCTGTTTGGCGGCGCCCAGGACCACAAGCGCGCCTTCGATGGCGATCTGGGTCCCAACACCGGCGGCATGGGCGCCTATTCGCCCGCGCCTGTCTTCACGGCCGACTTCACCCAGGCGGCCAACGACCGCGTCGTCGTCCCGACCATTCAGAAGATGGCCGAGGAAGGCACCCCTTATCGCGGCGTCCTCTATGTCGGCCTGATGGCGACGGCCGAAGGCCCCAAGGTGGTCGAGTTCAACGCCCGCTTCGGCGACCCGGAATGCCAGGTGCTGATGATGCGGTTCGACGGCGACGTCGTGCCGCTGCTGCTGGCCTGCGCGCGCGGCGACCTGACCCAGGCGCCGACGCCGGCGTTCAAGCCGGGCGTGGTGATCTGCGTGGTGCTGGCGGCCAAGGGTTATCCCGACAGTCCGCTGGAAGGCTCGGTCATTCGCGGCGCGGATCAGGACTTCGGCCCGCACGTCCAGGTCTTCCATGCGGGGACCAAGCTGCGCGACGACGGCGCCCTGGCGGCGGCGGGCGGTCGGGTGCTGAACGTCTGCGCCTATGGCGACGACGTGGCCCAGGCG
Organism: Brevundimonas sp. NPDC055311; assembly: GCF_053645695.1. Lineage (NCBI taxonomy): Bacteria > Pseudomonadati > Pseudomonadota > Alphaproteobacteria > Caulobacterales > Caulobacteraceae > Brevundimonas > Brevundimonas sp. NPDC055311. The sequence continues at coordinate 980,916 of NZ_JBSHMV010000001.1, read as the reverse complement.
CGCGAGCGCGCCTATGAGGCCATCGCCAAGATCGACTGGCCGGGCGGTTTCCACCGCACCGACATCGGCTGGCGGGCGCTGGAGCCGCGCTAAGCGGCTCCGCCGTGCTTTAGGTCATGGCGAACAGCAGCCGGCCTTCGCCCATGCGCTCGCGCAGGGGGATCAGGTCGGCGTGGGACACGGAGAAGCAGCCGTAGGACCGGCCCAGCTTGCCCTGGCGCGCCAGGAAGGCGGGGTCGGCGTAGTCGGCGCCGTGGATGATGATGGCCCGTTCGCGCGCCAGATTGTTGGAATACTCCAGCCCGTCCAACAGGACGTTCGGTCCCTGCTGGCTGCCCCAGCTGGCGCCCGCCGTGGCGTAGGCGCCGATGGAGGACATATGGCTGTCCGGGCGGTTGGAGAACTGCTGCGCATAGCCTGAATGCGCCGGGTCCGAGCCGCGCCCGTGGCTGGTGCGGTAGGCCGTGACCCAGCCGCCTTCCAGATCGACTTCGTAGAGCCGGTCCTCGCCCGAGAATTTCTGGAAATCGACCAGATACATCCGGTCGCGCTTCGAAATCTTGTGGCCGTGCACGTCCATGGCGGCGCGCGCGCGTTCGATCAGATCCTTGCGGACGACGCCGTGGGGATCGATCGTCGTCCCGACGTCCGCGATCTGGACAGCCGCCGGCGCTGCGCGATCCGGCAGGGTGGGAAGGTTTGGAGCCACGGCCCCGGCGAGCTGAAGGCTGGAGGTGGAAGCGGCGGAGGAGCACCCCGCCAACAGGGCCGATCCGCCCAGAATCAAGCCACGTCTGGAAAGCCGCATGCGACGCCCCTCGCACGGTTAAACAACTGTATCGGCTTGTTTCATGAACCGTCCTTGCAAAGCAACCTTGGCCTTGGCGGGAAGATTGGAACGGTTATGTTGCGCGCCTCAGTAACGGGAGGGATAAATGAAAAAGCTTGCCCTGATTGTGACCGCGGCCGTTCTGGCCGCGACCGGCGCCGAAGCGCGCCAAACCCCGGCGCCTGCGTCGGTTTCCGCTGAACAGCCGACGAAGTTCGTTCAAGTGGGGCGGCTTTTGGCCGATCCGGCCAGCGGTCGGGTCCTGCGTGATAAAACTCTCGTGATCAGAGGGAACCAAGTCGTCGAGATCCGCGACGGCTTCGTCGGCGAAGGGGACGTCGTCGATCTGCGCTCGGCCTTCGTCCTGCCCGGCCTGATCGACAGCCATGTCCATCTGACGGGCGAATCCAGCCCGACGTCCCGCCTGGACGGGGTGACTCAGTCCGACGCGACCCAGGCCATGGTCGGCGCCCGCTATGCCCGCCGCACCCTGAACGCGGGCTTCACCACCGTGGCCGATCTGGGCGCCAGCAACGAAGCCATCTTCGCCTTGCGCGACGCCATTCGGCTCGGCGACGTGCCGGGCCCCCGCATCATCGCGTCCGGCTCGGCCGTGTCCGTTCATGGCGGGCATGGCGACGTCAACGGCTATCGGGACGATATTCTGCACCTCCTGTCGCCCGAGAGCATCTGCTCGGGACCGGAAGACTGCCGCCGCGCCGTACGCATGCAGGTCCGCTCCGGCGCCGACATCATCAAGATCACCGCCACCGGCGGCGTCCTGTCCAACACGGCGGCGGGACTGGCGCAGCAGTTCACAGAGGATGAGCTGGCGTCGATCGTCGAGGTGGCCCACCGCATGGGCCGTCAGGTCACGGCGCACGCCCACGGCGTCGACGGCATCAACGCCTTCCTGAAGGCGGGCGGCGACTCCATCGAACACGGCACCTATCTGGACGATGCCTCCATTCAGCTGTTCAAACAGCATAACGCCTGGCTGGTGCCGACGCTGATGGCGGGGGATTTCGTCGCGCGCATCGCATCCAGTCCCGACAACTTCTTCACTCCGGCCCAGACGGCCAAGGCGCTGGAAGCCGGACCCAAGATGCTGGACATGGCCGCCCGCGCCCATCGCGGCGGGGTCAGGATCGCGTTCGGCACCGACACCGGCGTCTCGGCCCACGGCGACAACGCCCAGGAGTTCGCCCTGCTGGTCCGCGCAGGACTGACGCCGCTTGAGGCGATCCAGGCGGCCACTGTCGGCGCCGCCGAGCACCTGCGCATCCAGAACGAAGCCGGGCGCCTGGCGCCGGGGATGCCGGCCGACCTCGTTGCGGTCAGCGGCGATCCGCTGACGGACGTCACCGAACTGGAGCGCGTGCGCTTCGTGATGAAGGGCGGCCAGGTCTTCCGGGCCGACTGATCCGACTGCCTAGAAAGAGGTCGCCGCTCAGTCCTTGTCGCGGGCGGCGGCCTTGGCGGCGCGTTCAGCCTGACCGCGCCAGCCGTAGCCTTCGCCGTGCTTGCCGACGCTGACGAAGGTGGCTTCCTCGGCCTTGTGGAAATACTGCTCGGACACCATCCAGCCCTTGAAGGGCCGCAGCACCCACAGGCACATGGCCGCCAGGATCGGGAAGGTCACAAGGAAGTGGACCCAGACCGGCGGATGCAGGCTGAACTCGAAGATCATGAAGGCGATCATGCCGACGACGCCGACCGCGCACATGACGAAGAAGGCCGGGCCGTCGGCCGGATCGGCGAAGCTGTAGTCCAGCCCGCATTCAGGGCAGGATTCACGCAGGCTCAGGTAACCCTTGAAGACAGGGCCCTCGCCACAGCGCGGGCAGCGGGCGCGAAGGCCGGTCTTCAGCGGGCTGATCGGAGGATAGGCGGGATCGGACACGAAACGGTTCCTAGAAGAACGATGTCCATGATGTCGGCCGTTCGCCCTGGGGAAGCAAGCGGGTGTTTTGTCCTATCCGCGCGGATAGGCCCTGCAGGTCGGGCGAATTAGGCCCCGTTAACCGCGATTAAAGCCCTTCGCGCGAGCATGCGCGCGATATGTCCGGGGCCCCCGCCAAGAAGCGCGTTCTGCAGACGACCGTGGCGGCCGCCGCGGCGGGCGTGGTCGTCTTCGCGCCCCTGGCCCCGGCGCCGTCTCTGGCCCAGGCGGGCGCGCCGGTCGAGATCCGCATCGGCGCCAATGCGGGCTTCACCAAGATCGAATTCGCCGGGGTCGTGGGATCGCGCGCGCGGGTGCGCCAGGACGGCCGCACCGTCGTGGTCCGCATCGGCACGACCGCCGCCCCCGACGTCAGCCGCCTGCGCGTCGATCCGCCCAAGGGGTTGGAGAAGATCGAGACCCGCGCCGCCCAGGGGGCGACCGAACTGGTCCTGACCCTGGCCGAGGGCGCGGGCGCGACCAGCGGGACCGCCGACGGCGCTGTCTGGCTGAACCTCTATGCGCCGGGCGCGCGCGCCGACGGTTCGCGACCCTCGCCCGTGCCGATCGGCGGGGCCGTGCCGGTGGCGGCCGAGGTCAAGGACCAGCAGACGGTGATGCGTTTCGCCTGGAACGGGCCGGTCGGCGCCGCCGTCTTCCGGCGCGGCGAGGCGGTCTGGGCCGTCTTCGACCATGCCGTCCGCATGGAGATGAAGGGCGAGGGGCTGAACGGCGCCCGCTGGGCCGCCGGACCCGACTTCACCGCCGTGCGCATTCCTGTCGAGCCGGGCCAGGCCGTGGCCGCCCGCGCCGAAGGCTCGACCTGGGTCGTGACCATCGGCGGAACCGCGCCCTCGCCCAGCGGGGTGGACATCGCGCGCGATGATACGGTCAAGGCGTCGCTGACCGCTCGCATGGCCGGGGCGACCCGCACCGTCTGGCTGACCGATCCGATGATCGGCGACCGCTTCGCCGCCGTCACCGCCCTGGCCCCCGGCAAGGGACTGAAGACCGCACGCCGCACGGTGGACGCGGGCTTCCTGCCCACCGCCCACGGCCTGGCGATCGAGACGCCGACCGACGACCTGAGCGTCACGGCCGACGGCGACCTGGTGACCGTCACGCGCCCGCGCGGCCTGACCCTGTCCTCGCCAACGGCAGGGTTGGAGGCGGCGGTCGAGGGCGCCGACGCGCCGCGCGCCGCATCGCGCCCGGCCCTGATCCTGGCCGACTGGTCCGCCGATGCGGGCGAGGGCGGCTTCACCGCCCGTCACCGCGCCCTTCAGGACGCCGCCGAACGCGAGAGCGGCCGCGCCGTCGAAGATCCGCGCGCGCCCATCGAGGCGCGGCTGGCCTACGCCCGCTTCCTGGTCGGACACGGTCTGGGGTTCGAGGCGGTCGGGGTGCTGAACGCCCTGATCAAGCAGACGCCCGCCATGCAGGGCGTAGCCGAGGTGCGCGGCCTGCGCGGCGCCGCCCGCGCCTCCATCGGCCGTTTCGCCGAGGCCGAGGCCGACTTCTCGTCCGGCGCCCTGGCGGGCGATCCTTCGACCAAGGTCTGGCAGGGCTATATCGCCGCACAGCAGGGCGACTGGGCCAACGCCCGTCGGCTGTTCGCGGCCGGCGCAGGCGTGGTCGACGGCTTCGCCCCCGAATGGCGCGCCCGCTTCGGCGCCGCCCACGCCATGGCGGCGGTCGAGACCGGCGACGCTGACGCCGCACGCGAGCTGCTGGCCTATGTCTTCAGCCAACCGAACGTCTCGGCGCCTGACCAACTGACCGCCCGCCTGGTGCAGGCCCGGCTGTTCGAACTGGATCAGAACCCCGACCGCGCCCTGGCGATCTACAAGGCGGTGGCGCGCGCCCCGCTGGACGGCGTCGCCACGCCCGCGCGTCTGGGCGTCATCAAGCTGGAGATGGCCAGGGGGACGCTGAAGGCCGACGCGGCCGCCGCCCAGCTGGAGGCGCTGAAATGGCGCTGGCGCGGGGATGCGACCGAGCTGGCGGTGATCCGCACCCTGGGCGAGCTCTATCTGTCGCAGGGCCGCTATCGCGAGGCGCTGACCACGCTGAAGACGGCGGGGCCGAAGATCGTCACCCTGCCGGGCGGCGACCGGCTTCAGGCCGACCTCGACAACGCCTTCCGCGCCCTGTTCCTCGAAGGCGCGGCCGACGGCCTGCAGCCGGTGCAGGCGCTGGCCCTGTTCTTCGACTTCCGCGAACTGACGCCCGTCGGCGCCGACGGCGACGAGATGGTGCGGCGCCTGGCGCGGCGCCTGATCGACGTGGACCTGCTGGATCAGGCGGCGGAGCTGCTCAAATACCAGGCCGAGAACCGGCTGGACGGGGTGGCCAAGGCGCAGGTGTCGACCAATCTGGCCGCCGTCTATCTGATGAACCGCCAGCCGGAAGAGGCGCTGAAGGCCCTGTGGTCGTCGCGCACGACCCTGCTGCCCACGGCGATGAACCTGGAGCGCCGCGCGCTGGAGGCTCGCGCCCTGATGGAGCTGGGGCGCTACGACCACGCCCTCGAAGTGCTGGGCAAGGACGCCTCGCCCGCCGCGCGCGACGTGCGCGCCGACATCCTGTGGAAGCAGCAACAGTGGGGGGCGGCCGCCGCCCTCTACGAACAGCGCCTCGGCGATCGCTGGAAGGAGACGGCCGTGCCGCTCAGCGAGGTCGAGGAGACGCGCCTGATTCGCGCGGGCGCGGGCTATTCCCTGGCGCAGGACGCCGGCGCCCTGAGCCGCCTGTCGAAGAACTACGCCCGCTTCGCCGAGGGCGCGCGTTCGCCCGGCGCGATCCGGGTGGCGCTGGCGGGGCTGGATGGCGCCGACGGCTCGGGCCGCCCGCAGGATTTCTCCGCCCTCAGCGCCGGGGCCGACGCCTACGCCGGCTGGATCGCCCAGACCAAGGCCGAGTTCCGGGCCAGGACCGGCGCGGGCCAATAAAAAACCCCCCTCCCGGCGGGAGAGGGGTCTTTTGCGTCTATCCCCGCGAGGAGGATCGAACGCGCCTGAAAGGCTTAGCCGTTGACGGCGTCCTTCAGCGGCTTCGACACGCGGAAGCGCACGGCCTTCGAGGCCGGGATCTTGATCGTCGCGCCCGTGGCCGGGTTGCGGCCTTCGCGCTCGGCGCGCTCAGCCGTGTCGAACACGCCCAGGTTCGAGATGCGGACGTCGCCGCCCGACTTCAGGGACTTGTGGATGTTCTCGACAATGGCGGTCAGCACCTTGCCGGCGTCAGCTTGCGAAACGCCCGCGTCCTTGGCGACGGCGGCGATCAGTTCAGCTTGAGTGGTCATGAGGGTCGTTTCCCAATGGTGGTCGCCCGGAAAGAAGCGCCGGGCGAGGACCGGGGGATCAACGACGGTTTTTGCAGGCTTGGCAAGCCCGCATCGGCGCGAAGGCCTTGCAGGCTGGGGATTTATCCCGCGCCGGAGGCTCTCTGGAAGCTCTCGACAAGGCTCCCGGCGACCAGTCGCCACCCGTCCACCAGCACGAAGAAGATCAGCTTGAAGGGCAGGCTGACGACCACCGGCGGCAGCATCATCATACCCATGGACATGAGCACGCTGGCGACCACCAGATCGATCACAAGGAACGGAACAAAAAGAAGAAATCCGATCGTGAAGGCGGTCTTCAACTCGCTGATCATGAAGGCCGGCGTGACCACGCGCAGGGGCAGGTCCTGCACGTCCGCGGGGGGCTCCACACGCGACAGGCGAGTGAACAACGCCAGGTCGTCCGGCTTCACCTGGGCCAGCATGAAGGTTTTTACCGGTTCGGACGCCGCATCGAAGGCCTGAGGCAGCTCCATCTGCTGATCCATCAGGGGGCGGACCCCCGAATCATAGGCGTCCTGCCAGGTCGGAGCCATGACGATGGCGCTCAGAAACAGGGCCAGGGACACCAGGACGGCGTTCGGCGGCGACTGCTGCATCCCCAGCGCCGTGCGCAGCAGGGACAGCACCACGACGATTCGCACGAAACTGGTGGTCATGATGACGATGGACGGCGCCAGCGACAGGACCGTCATCAGCCCGACCAGTTGCACCACGCGCTGCGTCAGGCCCGCGCCGGTCCCCAGGTCGATACTGATGGCCGAACCGGTCTGCGCCGCTTCCTGCGCCAGCGCGCCCAGCGGCCAGATCAGGCACAGGGCGGTCGTGATCAGCGACAGCAGGGCCGCGCGTTTCAGTTCTGCGCGGGTCGGCGCGCCGAACAGTCCCTGTTTCTCCCTCCCCTTCATGGGGAGGGTGGTCGCGCAGCGACCGGGTGGGGAGGGCTTTATGCAACGCGCGGCGCTCGCCTTTGAGGTCGCCCCCACCCGGCCTCGCCCTGTCGGGCTCAGCCACCCTCCCCATGAAGGGGAGGGAGAGGCGTTGCGGCGGCCGATCATTTCACGCCTCCCGGCTGGCGCGGCTCGATCAGTTCGCGGCCTTCGCCCAGCAGGATCAGCCGTTCTTCGTCGTCGACGCGGATCAGCACCAGGCGGCGCGAGGGGTCCAGCACCAGGGTCTCGACCACCTTCATCCGCCGCACCTGTCCCTGCGGCCCCTGGAAGCGGGCCAGGATTTCGGGCGCATAACGGCGCGCCGCCCAGGCGGCCAGGCCGATGATGCCCAGGGTGATGGCCAGGCCGAAGATCGCCCGGAACAGATCGAGGAAGTTCATGCGTTCGCAGGCCCCAGACGCGACGGAGACGACGCGGACCGCCGCGACGCTTCGCCCGCATGTTTCAACGGACGTGGTTAACGGCGCGTTTAGGGATACGGGATATTAACCATGCAGGCGGCAAATTCTGCCGATCACCGTCCGAGGGATTCGCGTGTCCGTCACCGACCTGCCGCTGCTGAATCAGATCAAGGGCCGCCTGGGCTGGCTGGACGACCGCCAGCGGGTGATCGCCCAGAACGTCGCCAACTCGGATACCCCCGGCTATGTCGCTCGCGACCTGAAGACGCCGACCGATTTCGCCGAGGCGATGCGGACGGGCGGCGGGCTGCGCATGATGGCCACCAACGCCCGCCACATCTCGCCGCCCGGTCAGGCGGCGCGGTTCGAGGCGACGAATACGCCGGATTCCGAGACCACGCTGGACGGCAATTCGGTCGTGGTCGAGGAACAGATGCTCAAGATGGCCGAGAGCCGCATGGCCTATGACGCCGCCATCGGCTTCTACCAGAAGTCGATGCAGATGATCCGCCTGGCGGCCAAGAAGCCCGCGGCCTGAGGAGGACTGAACCATGCCTGATCCGATCAACGGCCGTCCCGTCACCCCGCGCAACACCGCCATGGCCGTCGCCTCGACCGCGCTGAAGGCGCAGCAGTCGCGGATGCGCATCATCGCCGAGAACATCGCCAACGCGGAATCCACCGCCAATGTCGCGGGCGGTCAGCCCTATCGCCGCCAGACCCCGGTGTTCCAGGCCCGCAACGTCGACGGCGCGACCGGCGTGGTCCTGGCCGAGGTGCGGCCGGACCAGAGCGACTTCCGCATGGATTACGACCCTTCGCACCCGGCGGCCAATGCGGAAGGCTATGTCCAGCGGCCCAACGTCGACACTCTGGTCGAGGCCATGGACATGCGCGAGGCGCAGCGCGCCTATGAGGCCAATCTGAATGTCATCGAGACGGCGCGGAACATGGAGTCCCGCACCCTCGACATCATCAAGAAATAAGAGGGTCTAGGGCATGAACCCCATCATGGCCGCCCGCGCCTACGCCGCCGTTCAGGGCGGGGGCGGCGTCAGCGTCACCACCTCGGCCAATGCAGCCGCCTCGACGGGACCTAATGCAGCGGGGGGCTTTGCGGACCTGCTGCAGAACGTCATGACCCAGACGACGCAGGCGACCCGCACGGCCGAAACCCAGATGGCGCAGTCGGTTCAGGGGCAGGGCAATCTGATCGACGTCGTCACGGCCATCTCCTCGGCCGAAGCCTCGCTGGAGACGGTCATGGCCGTCCGCGACCAGGTGATTTCGGCCTATCAGGAAATCATGCGGATGCCGATCTGACGGCGCCTTGCGGTCAGAACCCCAGTTCCGCCCTCAGCGCCTCGGGCGTCAGCCCGCCCTCCCTCAGTTCCGCCAGCGTGACCGAGCGGTCGCGCTTGGCGTAGCGACGGCCGTCCGGTCCGGCCAGCAGGCGGTGGTGGCGATAGACCGGCGCGGGCCAGTCCATCAGCGCCTGGATCAGCCGCTGGATATGCGTCGCCACGAACAGATCCTTGCCCCGGATGACATGGCTGATCCCCTGCAGGTCGTCATCGTGCGTCACGGCCAGATGATAGGCGGTCCCGGCGTCCTTGCGCGCCAGCACCACGTCCCCCGCCGTCTCGGGGCGCGCCTTGACCATGCCGGTCTCGCCATCGGGGCCTGAGCCTTCCTCGATGAAGCTGAGTGCGTCCCAGGCCGCGCCGCCCAACGCCTCCTTCGCCCGATCCAACGACAGGCGCCAGGCGAAGGGGCGTCCTTCGGCCAGCAGTTGCGCCTCTTCCTCGGCCGGATGCGGGCCGGGGCGGGCGGCTTCGGCGGGGCCGTGAGGCGCATCGCCGATGGCGTCCAATATCTCCTTGCGGGTGCGGAAGCAGCGATAGAGCAGGCCGCGCCGGTTCAGCGCCTCGACCACGGCGGCGTAGGCGGCCAGATGATCGGACTGGCGCCGCACCGGCGTCTCCCACTCCAGCCCCAGCCAGGCCAGGTCTTCATAGATGCCCGCCTCGAACTCGGGCCTGCAGCGCGTCGGATCGATGTCCTCTATCCGCAACACGAAGCGCCCGCCGACATCCTTCGCTGCGCGCCAGGCCGTCAGGGCCGAAAAGGCGTGCCCCTTGTGCAGGCGTCCGGTCGGCGAAGGGGCGAAGCGGGTGGCGAACATGGCGCGACGAGGAGGGATCAGAGACGCTGGACGGCGCCCAAGGCTTCCGCCTGTTCGACAGCGGCGCGGATGTCGGCTTCGGCCACGAAATCGAACTGGGCGATGAGGTTTTCCAGTACGAAGACGTGCTGGGACAGGGCCCAATGCATGGCGTGGGCGACCGGGCCGACATAGGCCGGGGCGCGGGCGACGCCAGGCTTGTAGCGCGTCAGTGAGGTTTGTTGGGGCAGGGCGAAGCGATGCATGCGCGGCGTTAGCCGTTCCTGCGTCATGGCGACTTCGTCGCGGAAGGCTGGGGAGGCCGCCAGTTGCGCCAAACGTTGGCCGAGCTGGGTCAGGTGCTGTTGCAAGGCTCGGCCGCCATCCTTCGCCGCCGGAGGCAGATAGGCGCGGAAGGCGGGGTCCTGCATGGCCGCCTGCTCCAGCAGGTCGAAGATTATCCGACCGTGAAGCGAGGCCAGCGCGAAGGTGACGTGCAAGGAAGCGCCGTCCTGGGCCAGGGCGTCATGGTACCAACCACGCGGCAGGTAGAGGACGTCGCCCGGCCGCATGGTGATCTCGGCCTGGAGGCGACCGCGCGTCTGTTCGAACCAGCGTCGGACATCGCCGACGTCTGTGGGCATTTCGACCGGAGAGTCGGCGCGATTTTCATACAGCCGCCATGTCTTCTCGCCCTCGGCCTGAACCGCCAGCACGTCGCTGAGATCGAAGTGGGCGCCGAAAGCCTGGACGCCCTTGAAGGAGCAGTAGATGTTCGCTCCCACGCTGGCGGCGAAGGCGTGGCCCAGCACCGACGACAGAGCGGCGAGCGGCGCGGTCAGGTCCTGCACGTCGCCGGCGATCAGGCTGGCGCCTTCGGCTACGAAAAGCGCCACCTTGGCCGGGTCGGGGCGGAAGGCCGAGCCCGATTGGGTCTGGACGGAACGGCAATAGAGTTCGGGCGTCACGGGGGCGGTGTTGCGCACCAGCTTCAAGGTCTGTGCGGTCCAGATCGAAGGCTGGTTCAACAGATCGTTGAAGGTCGCCCAGTCCAGAATGGATCGCTTCGGCGCCCCTTCGGCGGCGGGGATGTGCAGCGGTTTTCGGCCGTGGAACTCGGCGAAAAAACGTTCTGGGGTGATCGGGTGAAGAAGATCGTCCAAGGTGCGCATTGGCGCAATGCTAAGGCCGCGCTGTTTTCCTGTCGATACAACCTCATGGCCCTTGCTCCGTCTCCCGCTTCCGTCGCCGCCGCTCGCGAGGCTCTGGCCGCCGCCGATCCGGCGCTGGCCAAGGCGCACGCCTCGACGCCCGTGTTCGAATGGCGGTTGCGGCCGGGCGGCTATGAGGGCCTGTTCCGCATGATCGTCGAGCAGCAGGTGTCGGTGGCGGCGGCGGCCTCGATCTGGAAACGGGTGGTCGACGGGCTGGACGGGCAGGTGACGCCCGAGGCCGTGCTGGCGCGCGACGTCGAGACGCTGCGCACCTTCGGCCTGTCGGGACAGAAGGCGAAGTACGGCCATGAGATCGCCCGCGCCCAGACCGAGGGCCACATCGACTTCGGCCATCTGGAGCGGTTGGACGACGTGGAGGCCATCGCGGCCCTGGTCGCCATCAAGGGGGTGGGCAAATGGACGGCCGAGACCTTCCTGATGTTCTGCGAGGGGCGGCTCGACGTCTTTCCCGGCGGGGATGTAGCCCTCCAAGAGGCGATGCGCTGGGCCGACCGCGCCGAGGCCCGTCCGAACGAGAAACAGGCCTATGCCCGCGCCGAGATCTGGCGGCCGCATCGCGGGGTGGCGGCGCATTTGCTCTGGGGGTGGTATGGTGGCGTTCGGCGCGGCGAGATCGCGCTGGACGAGGGCGTCTAGAGCGAAATCGGTTTAGTTGGACGCAGGTCCAACTAAACTCAGATATTCGCTCCAGATAATTCTGGACCATTGTTCTGGGTTCAGTCGATTCCGACTTAACCGAAAATGGTCTAGCCTTCGTCTTCACCAAGGCTGGGGGCGACCCCGAAGACGGCGCCGTGCGGCGCCCTGGGGATGATGACGATGTTGGAGCCGATCGCGGGCGCAGACCTGGTTCGTCCGGCTGCGGTGCTGCCGCTGCTGGATTTCGCGGGCGTGGCCGTGTTCGCCGCCACCGGCGCCCTGGCCGCCGCGCGCGAGAAGCATGACGTCCTGACCTTCGCCTTCTTCGCCGCCGTCACCGGCATGGGCGGCGGCACCCTGCGCGATCTGCTGATCGGGGCGCCCGTCTTCTGGGTGCAGGACTGGCGCTATGTCGCCGTCTGCATGGTGGCGGCGGTCGGCTTCTGGATGCTGGGTTCGCGGTCGTGGCGTTTCCGCGCCCTGCTGTGGCTGGATGCGGTGGGGTTGGCGGCCTATGGCGTCATGGGCGCGGCCAAGGCGGCGACCTATGGCGTGACGCCTCTGATCTGCATCGTCATGGGCGTGCTGACGGCCTGCTTCGGCGGCATCGTGCGCGACGTGCTGGCGCACCAGCCCTCCATCCTGCTCCGGCGCGAACTGAACATCACCGCGGCCCTGGTGTCGGCGGCCCTGTTCGTCGGGCTGAAGGCCCTGAGTCTGCCGACATGGCCCGCCGTGGCGGTGGCCGTCGTGGCCGGATTCGGCGTGCGCGCAGGCGCCCTGAAGTGGGGCTGGAGCCTGCCCGCCTTCCCGACCGCCGCGTCGCGCTATTGAGGCTGTCCATGAGCGAGATTCCCGCCGCCTATGCCGCCGCGCCGCGCTGGGCTTTCGGCGACAGCCCCGAACTGGCGGACGAACTGCTGGCCCTGGTGCTGGCTGGCGGCAAACGCGCCACCTGTTCGTCGCTGGCGTCGTGCGAGGCTGACATCATGCCCAGCGTGGGCGAGGTCAGCGTCATTCTGGACGGCGCCGGAGTCCCTCGCTGCGCGATCCGCACGACCGAAGTCGAGGTCATGCCTTTCGAGCAGGTCAGCGAGGACTTCGCCCGCGCCGAGGGGGAGGGCGACCTGACCTATGCGTGGTGGCGCGACGCGCACGAGGCCTACTATCGCCGCGAAGGCAGTTGGGCGCCGGGCATGAAGGTGGTCTGCGAACGCTTTGAACTGGTCGAGGTCTTCTGATCGCGCCGTCACGAAAACTCCTCACGCCGGTCATGGCGATGCGCGGGAATCAGGCGTAGGATTTTCGTCAGCAGACCAAGGAAGGAGACGTGTCTTCAGTCCTGTCGCGTCGATAACCCCCCGTATGAGCGGGAGGGCCTGATGCAGGTCCTGACCCGCCCGCCGTCCGGCTTTCCAGCCCTGGTGCTGAACGCCGATTTCAGGCCCTTGTCCTACTTCCCCCTGTCGCTCTGGCCCTGGGAAGAGGTGGTCAAGGCCGTGTGGCAGGACCGCGTCGACGTGGTCGCCACCTATGACAAGGTCGTCCGCAGCCCCTCGCTGGAGATGCAGCTGCCCAGCGTGGTCTGCCTGAAGTCCTATGTGGACCAGGACCGCAAGCCGGCCTTCACCCGCTTCAACGTCTTCCTGCGCGACGGTTTCGCCTGCCAGTATTGCGGCGAGCCGGGCACGTCCCAGGATCTGACCTTCGACCACGTCATCCCGCGCTCGCGCGGTGGGCGCACGACGTGGCAGAACATCGTCGCCGCCTGCGGTCCCTGCAACCTGCGCAAGGGCGGCCGCACGCCCGGTCAGGCGCACATGCCCCTGCGCCGCACCGCCCACCAGCCCAGCGCCTGGCAGCTCCAGCAGGCGGGGCGGCGCTTTCCGCCCCACTTCCTGCATCAGAGCTGGCTCGACTACCTCTACTGGGACATCGAGCTGGAGCCCTAGCGCGCCGCCCGTCTTACCCGGCGGAGTAGCTGGTCTTGGTCTGGGTGTAGAAGTCTGCGGCGGCGAAGCCCTGTTCGCGGGGGCCGTAGCTGGACTTCTTCGTGCCGCCGAAGGGGACGTGGTAGTCGACGCCCGCCGTGGCCAGGTTGACCATGGTCATGCCCGCCCGCGCCCGGCGCTGGAAGTCGCGGGCGTGTTTCAGCGACTGGGTGACGATGCCCGCCGACAGGCCGAACTCCACCCCGTTGGCGACCGCCAGGGCCTCTTCATAAGAGGCGACGCGGATGGTCGAGGCGACGGGGCCGAAGACCTCCTCGGTGTTGATGCGGGCGTCGGCCTGGGTGTCAACGATCAGGGTCGGCTGGACGTACCAGCCCGGCTTGTCGAGGCTGAGACGTTCGCCGCCCGCCAGCACGCGGCCCCCGCCGTCGCGGGCGATGTCGATGTAGTCATAGGCGGTCTGGCGCTGGGCCTCGGTCACGGCCGGACCCATCTGGGTCGTCGGGTCCAGGGCGTCGCCGACGCGTAAGGCGGCGACCTTCTCGGCCAGGGCGGCGACGAAGCGGTCGTGGATTCCGTCCTGCACGATCAGGCGGCTGGAGGCGGTGCAGCGCTGACCGGTGGCGAAGAAGCTGCCGTCCAGGGCGATGGCCACGGCGCGCTCCAGATCGGCGTCGTCCAGCACGATCAGCGGGTTCTTTCCGCCCATCTCCAGCTGCACGCGGGCCTGACGCTTCATCGCCCCCTCGGCCACCCCGGCGCCGACCTTCTGCGAGCCGGTGAAGCTGATTCCGTCCACGTCCGGATGGGCGACGATGGCGCGGCCGACGTCGCCGTCGCCGATGACCATGTTGACCACGCCGCCGGGCAGGCCCGCCTCATGCAGGATGGCGATCAGGGCCTCGGCCGTGGCCGGGGTCGGGCCGGCGGGCTTGATGACCACGGTGTTGCCGAAGGCGATGGCCGGGGCGATCTTCCAGGCCGGAATGGCGATGGGGAAGTTCCACGGGGTGATCAGGCCGAACACCCCGACCGGCTGGCGATAGGTCTGGATCTCGACGCCAGGCCGGGTCGAGGCCAGGTTCTGGCCGTGCAGGCGCAGGGCCTCGCCGGCGAAGAACTTGAGGATGCGGGCGGCGCGGGCGGTCTCGCCTATGCCCTCGGCCAGGGTCTTGCCCTCTTCGCGCGACAGCAGGCGGCCGACCGCCTCGCGCCGCTCCATCAGCAGGGTCCCGGCCCGGTCCAGGATGTCCGAGCGCACCTCGGGCGAGGCGTCGGCCCAGGGACCGAAGGCGGCGCGCGCCGCCTGGACCGCCTGATCCACCTCGGCCGCCCCGCCCTTGGGCGTGCGCGCCACGACCTGACGCGTATCGGACGGGTTCAGGCTCTCGCCCGGCCGCGACCCGGCGATCTTCTCGCCGCCGATCCAGTGCGATAGCTCAAGCGTCTCGGTCATGGGGATCATCCTTGTTGCAGGGCTGGATTGCCCGACGACGGCTGTTCGGACAAGGCCCCGGATGATCCCATGCCGTCAGAAGGTCAGGGCCGTGGCGGCCACGTGCGCTTCCCAGGCTTCGCGGGTTTTGAAGTCCAGGCCGCCGTCCCAGGCGGAGCCCATGTAGTAGGTGAAGGGCCGGCCCGGCGTGACGCGGACCAGGATCAGATAGTTGTCGGCGTCTTCGGCGAAGCCTTCGACCTGGGCCGGGTCGACGGCGATGGCGATGCCGATGGAGCCGTGCTCGGGATTGGCCGGCTCCCAGAACATCAGGCGGCCGTTGGCGGCGTCGCGGGTGACGAAGCCGGCGCCCGCCGCGTTGCGGCGCTTGGATATGCCGACGCCTACGATCAGGGGCTCGGTCGTGTCCGAGTTCAGGGTCGAGGTCATGCGGGTGAAGCTGGAGCCCAGCGGCAGGCTGAACTCGCGCGTCTCCCAGACCTTGCGGGCCACGTCGACGGGCCAGGGGCGATAGTCGACGCTGAAGCGGGCCTCATCGCCGCCGGTCGCCTCGATGCGATAGGTCGAGAAGTTGCGGCTGGTCCACAGCTTGTTGTCGTACCAGACGCCCAGGCCGCCCGCGCCGCGACCACGACCGACGTCGTAGTAGTCCAGCCCCTCGCCGCGATCGACGTGGTAGTTAGGGAAGCGCAGCTGGCGGTCCATGTAGGGATAGCGGACGCGCTTGGCCCAGACGTCGACGCCCGAGCCGGAGGGCGCTTCTCGCGCCTCCAGGGCGGGACCGTAGATGCGGTGCGCGACGCGGTCGTTCTCCCACAGAAGATCGTCGAGGCGGTCGGGCGCGAAGCGGACGACGGCGCGAGGCTGCTGCTGGTCGGCGGGCGGCGGGGTCAGGCGTTCGACCTCGGCGGGGCGGCCTAGCGAGGACGGATCATAGGCCAGGGCGCGGGTCGCCTGCATCTCCTCGGCGCGACGCTTGATCTCGGCCTCGCCGACGACGGTGACCGGCGCGGGCGGCGCGGGCGTGGTGGCGGCGATCACCTCGGGCGCATCGCGCGCAGGCTCGGCCAGGGGGAGGCTCTTTTGCGGGCCGTTCAGGTCGGCGACCTCCAGCCCCGCCAGGATGTAGGTCCCGGTGGTGTAGAGGCCGACCTCGTTCGGATCGGTCGGGACGGGCATGTCGCCGGTCTTCTGCGTGGCGCCGATCAGGCCGCTGGGCAGGACGTGGCGGTTGAGCGCGGCCCAGCCCTTGAGCACGGCGGGCTCATAGGTCGCGCGGTCCAGCAGGCCGTGGTTGATCCCCCAGGCCAGGGCGTAGACGTAGAAGACCGAACCCGAGGTCTCGGCCTGAGGATAGACTTCGGGGGCCAGCAGGCTGGCGCGCCACAGGCCGTCGTCCTGTTGCAGTTCGCGGATGCGTCCGGCCATGGCCTGGAAGATGTCGACGTAGTCCTGACGGCCCTCGAAGTCGGCGGGCATGGCCTCGAGGGTGCGGGCCAGGCCGCCCATGACCCAGCCGTTGGCGCGGCTCCAGTAGACGGGCTGGCCATTGGCCTCGGTGCGGCCCTCGAAGCGCTGGTCGCGCAGGAAGAGGCGCTGCTCGGGGACCCACAGGCGGTCGATGGTGCGCCGGAACTCCTTGTCCATGGCGCGGACGTATTTCGGGTCGCCGGTCACCGCCGACATGCGCGCCAGAACCGGCGGCGCCATGTAGAGGGCGTCGGCCCACCACCAGATCAGGGAGTCAGTCTCGGTCGCGCGGTTCAGGTGCGGGATCATATAGTCCAGCCGCTGGCGCAGCGGCATCAGCACTCCGTCCTGACCCCGGCGCGAATAGAGCTCCAGATACAGGTCGCCGATGGTCTGGTCGTCGGCGTTCAGCATGGTCGGACCCGAGCGCGCGCCGCGCAGGCTGTAGTTGTAGTGCTCGGCCACGGCCGTCAGGAAGCGCAGGGTCTCGGGGTCGTCCGAGACGCGCGCCAGCCGCGCCGCGCCGATGTAGAAGGTCGCGGCCACCCAGTTGGACGACATCTGCGTCAGATTGCTGCCGGTCGACAGGGCCAGGGGACGCGAGGCCATGTCGGTGATCTGGGAGGAGGCGACGTATTCGACCGCCGCCAGGGTCTGTTCGCGCGAAGGGCGGGCGTCCGCGCGGAAGTCCAGGTTGGGGCGCGGGCGCGCGGTCAGCCATTCGGCCTCAACGCCGGGGTTGGACTGCGGCGCCCAGGGCTCGCCTGCGGCCGATTGGGCGAGCGCAGGTGCGGTCAAGACGGTGCTGGCGAGCAGGAATGCGATCGTCGGGGCGGCGCGGCGTAGCGTCACAGGCGTTCTCTCCGGTACGGACCCCGTGGCGTTTGGGGTTTCACTATTTGCTGATGCGTACCATAAAATGGTCTTCAACTAGCGCAAGCCGGAATGACACCGGTAAACCGCGACAAGACGCCGTCCATCTTGCGGCGCGACCACGTGAGGAACGCCTATGCATCGCCGCTCTTTGTTGCAACTCGGAATTACCGGCGCCCTGGCGACCGGCGTGGCGGCCGCGCCCGCCTGGGCGCAGGGAACCGGCCGGACGTTCGACGCCGCCGACTTCGGCGCGGTCGGGGACGGCGAGACCGTCAACACCCGCCCGATCCAGGCCGCCATCGACGCGGCGGCGGGGGCGGGCGGCGGCACGGTGGTGCTGAAGCCCGGCGTCTATCTGTCCGGCTCCCTGTTCGTGAAGTCGAACGTCACCCTGCTGATCGGGCGCGGCGCGACGCTGAAGGGGCTGCGCGACATCGCCGCCTACCCCATGGTGCGCACGCGCGTCGCCGGGATCGAGATGGAGTGGCCCGCGGGCCTGCTGAACGTCTATCGCGAGCGGAACGCCCGCATCACCGGCGAAGGGCTGGTCGACGGCGACGGCAAGGTCTTCTGGGACGCCTATTGGGCGATGCGGCGCGATTATGACCCCCGCGACCTGCGTTGGGCGGCGGACTACGATTGTCGCCGCCCGCGCCTGATCCATGTCTATGACGCGGACCAGGTCGAGGTGTCGGGCCTGAACCTGGCGCGTTCGGGCTTCTGGACCGTGCACGTCTGCTATTCGCGCGACGTGAAGGTGTCGGACCTGATCATCCGCAACAACCTGGGCGGCCGAGGCCCCTCGACCGACGGGATCGACATCGATTCCTCGGAGCGGGTGCTGGTCGAGCGCTGCGACCTGTCGGTCAACGACGACGCCATCTGCATCAAGGCGGGGCGCGACTGGGACGGCCTGAGGGTCGCCCGGCCGTGCCGCGAGGTGAAGGTGCGCGACTGCATCGTGCGCGACGCCCTGGCCGGCATGACCTTCGGCAGCGAGACCTCGGGCGGGTTCCAGGACATCGAGGTGTCGGGCCTGCGGATCGAATACCCCGTGCCGCTGGGAATCTTCTTCAAGTCGGGCCACACGCGCGGCGGGGTCATCAACAACATCGCCCTGCGGGACATCCACTTGCAGGACGTGGCGACCCTGTTCCGGGTGAATCTCAACTGGTATCCGAACTACTCCTACGCCCAGATCCCCGCGGGCATGACGGATGTTCCGGACTATTGGCGGGCGCTGGCGACGCCGGTCCCGCGCGAGCAGGGCGTGCCCCGCATCCGCGACGTGCGCCTGTCGGACATCAGGGCTGTGGGCGGCAAGATCGGCTTCGAGGCTGCCGCCTATGAGGAAGCGCCCCTGCGCGACTTCACCTTCGAGCGGCTGCGCTGGGACGTGCGCGAGGCGGGGACCATCGCCAACGCCGACAACTGGCGCTTCATCGACTGCGACATCGACACCCTGGACGGAACGGGACCCAAGGTCACGGCGTCGCGCGGCGTGGTCGGCCTCTGAGGCTTCTTGTCCGAAACGGACTGTTCAAGCCCCGGCGTTTCGACGTCGGGGTTTTTCTTCGCCCGAATGCAGGGAGCCGAACAGAAAAAAGGCCCGGAGCAGATGCTCCGGGCCGAGTGGTGCGCTGAAAGGTTCAGGGAGGTGAATCAGTATTTCCAGCGCAATCCGATAGCGATCTCGCGACCCGTGTGACGGTAGTCCGAGATGCGGTTCGTCTCGTCGACGTAGCGATCGTTGTACTCGTCGGTCAGGTTGATGCCTTCCAGCGAGATCGTCATGCTGTCCGAGATGTCGTAGGACATCGAGGCGTCGACGTAGGTCGTCGCGTTCATGCCCTCTTCCGAGTTGCCGTTGCCGCCCGGGAACGACATCAGATAGCCGCTGCGGTAGGCCGCCGAGACACGGGCCTGGAAGGGGCCGTCCTCGTAATACAGCGTCGTGTTGAAGGTGTTCTTCGACTGACCCGTCAGGCGGTTCTTGCCGGCGGCGCCATAGTCGACCTCAGAGTCGACATAGGTGAAGTTGCCGATAAAGCCGAAGTTCGACCACAGGCCGGGCAGGAAGGTGAAGGGCTGCTGGTACTGGATCTCCAGCCCGTGCAGCGAACCGCCCTCGCCGTTGAGCTTGCGCGTGACCTGGAAGACGTCGGTCGGACGCGCGGCGCCTTGCAGCAGTTCGTCGGGCAGACCCAGATCGCTCCAGACGATCGATTCCGTCACCGAGGTGATGAAGCTGTCGATGTCCTTGTAGAAGACGGCGGCGGCCAGCAGGCCTTCGTTCTGGAAGTACCACTCGACCGACAGGTCGTAGTTGGTGGCGCGGAACGGATCCAGCAGCGGGTTGCCGTAGGACACGGTGCGCGTGGTCGGCGAGACGCCGCCGCCCGGGGTCAGGTCGCCCAGGGTCGGACGCGACATCACCTTGGCGGCGCCCAGGCGGATCACCAGGTCGTCGCGCGGCTCGATGGCCAGGTTGAACGACGGCAGGACGTCGTCGTAGTCGTTATAGGCGGTGACGTAGTCGTAGCTGGTGGTCGTGTTGCCGGCGTCATCCTTGACGGTGATCGTCTGCCAGCCCTTGGATTCGACTTCCGTCTTGGCGTAGCGGACGCCGACGTTGCCGCGCACCGTCATGTTGGCGACCTCGGTGTTGAAGTCGGCCTGGACGAAGACGCCCTTGTCCGTTTCGTCGACTTCGCGCTCGCTGCGGTTCGGCACCAGCGGGTCGTCGTAGACGCTGAGGAAGTCGTTGATCTTCGAGATGTCGGGAACGATGAAGCTCAGGTCCGACCCCGCCGGCACGCCGATCTTGCCGTCGATGCTGACGATCTTGCCCAGGGCGTCCACGCCGGTGATCCGGTCAGCGCCCGCCGTAGCCGTCTGAGCCCGCGCCACGCCCCAGGTGCTGAAGCCGTAGGTGCGGTATTCGCCGCCGGCCTTGAAGGTGATGGAAGGCGTCCAGTCGTACTCCAGGGCGCCGGCGAAGACGTTGTTGTCGAAATCGCCGCCGCTCGTGGAGCGCGTGCCCTGGATCAGGGTGAAGTCCTTGCCCGAGGTGATGTCGAAGCCGTAGTCGATCATCGGCAGGCGATCGTTGCCGCGGAAGTCGATGGTGTAGCCGTTCACCCCCGCCTGTTCGAAGGCGTAGGTGACGTTTGTCGGCGTGCGAGCTTCGGATTTGTTGAGGCCCAGCTTCATGTTGCCGCGCAGGCGATCCGTGAAGTCGTGGCGGACGTTCAACGAGGCCTGGGCGAAGGTGCTTTCATTGCGGGTGAAGCCGTTTTCCGAGCGCACCAGCATGTTGTCGAACACGCCGTAGGACAGGGCGTTCTTGCCGGCGTCGATGGCGTAGTCGCGCACGATGACGTTGTTGACGGCCGCGCGGCTGAAAGCCCAGGCCTCGACGTTGGGGCTTTCCAGTTCGGAGTTCAGGCGGGACCACAGTAGGTCCAGGACGACCTCGGTGCGGTCGCTGGGGCGCCATTGCAGGGCGCCGGTCATGCCCAAGCGGTCTTCCTGGGTGTTGCCGAAGGTGTAGCGCGGGATGCGCGGATAGAAGGCGTTCAGCAGTTCAGTGCGCTGGGCCTCCGTGGTGCAGGGAACGCAGCCGCCGAAGTTCTGACCAACGCCGTAGGCTTTCGTCGGGTCGCCCTTCTGCCAACGGGTCGTGTTGAAGCTCTCGAGGATAGGCGAACGTTCGGAATAGGCGATGGAGCCCAGGATGCCGAAGGTCTTGCTGTCGTTCGACCAGCTCAGCAGGCCGGCCGTGCGCGGGACGGTCTTTTCCGACAGGTCGTTGTAGGAGGCCTGGACCGACAGGGCGGAGTTGAAGCCGCCGTTCGCGAAGTCCAGCGGGCGGCCGGTCTGCAGGTCGACGGTCGATCCCAGCGAGCCTTCCTCGATCTCGGCCGACTGGGTCTTGCGGACCTTGATGCTGTTGAACAGCTCGGACGCGAACATCGAGAAGTCGAAGCTGCGGTTGCGGTTGCCGCCCGACGCCGCCTGGGCCTCCAGGCCGTTGATGCGGGTGCGGGTGAAGTCGGCGCCCAGGCCGCGCACCGAGATGGTCGTGCCCTGGCCGTTGACCCGTTCGATGGTCACGCCGGGCAGGCGCTGGATGGCCTCGGCGAGGTTCTGGTCGGGGAAGTCGGCGATGTCTTCAGCCAGGATGGCGTCGACGGCGCCGGCCTCGCGGCGCTTGACGTTCAGCGCCTGCTGAAGGCTGGAGCGGAAGCCGGTGACGACGATCTCGTCGACGACGGTGGCGTCCTCGCCCGTGGTCTGATCGGCGGCGTCCTGAGCCATGGCGGGCGCAACGCCCCACATCAGGGCGGTGGCGGAAGCGCCGGCGACACAGAGGGCGCGGACGTTGCGGAAGGGTCGTGCCATATTTCTCTCCCCGCACCGAAGCCCGTGGCACCGGTGTCATTTGTTGGTATGCTGTTGCGTATAGTTGGACGATACGCGTGTCACTTCTTGCAACAGCTTCCCGCTTTTTGCAACAGGCTCGTGTCAGCCTCCGTGCGAGACTGCAGTGAGCCGCGAAAACAGCGACGATTTCATGAGGTTACGGAACCTGCCTCAAGGTGTCGCCGAAACAGGAAGGGCCCCGGATCGCTCCGGAGCCCTTTTTCGTAGAGGGGGAGACGGCGGGCGTCAGGCCGCCCGCGCCACCTCCACCGCATAGACGTGATTGGCGCCATGCATGTTGGAGACGAAGACGATCCATCGGCCGTCCGGCGTGAAGGTCAGGTTGGGCTCCAGCCGGTAGTCATGGTTCGACAGGTCGACCAGGCGCTGCGACCGCAGATACTCGACGCTGATCTGATCGTCCTTGTCGCTGGACGGATCCTCGTCGACGATCGGCTCGGGACGCAGCAGGACGAGCCATTTTCCGTCCGGCGCATGGGCCACCATGTCGCCGTCGCCGCCGTCGCCCGCGAACATCCGTCCGTCCGGCGAGACGTTGTAGTGCACCGACCAGTCGTTCTGTTCCACCCGGCGATAGACGCGCTTGCCTGTCTCCAGGTCCACGGAGGCGACCCAGAAGACCTGGCCGCGCGGCGTCTGCAGATCATAGAGCACCTGCCTGCCGTCGGGGCTGAACCACTCGTGGCCGAAGATCTCGAAATTCATGGTCCGCTGGTGCGTCTTGCGCAGGTCCGAGCCGTCGACCTTCATCGTCCACATGCGGTCGACCCGGTGCCAGGGGCCTTCGTGGCAGAAGATGATGCGATCGGGATCGGTCGGCGAGAATTGGGTGTGGCCGATCCATTCATTGGTCTTGTGGATCACGCGGCGTTCGCCGGTCGCCATGTCGATGACGAAGATCTCCATCGGATAGCGGGCGGCCCAGCGCTGCAGCATCCGCACGCCCTTGGCGCGAGCGAAGTTCAGCGGCTTTCCGTCCGGCCCGGCAGCTTCGTATTCGGCCTGGTCGAAGCGGCGGTTGCGCGGATCGCCGACGCCGGGCTGGAGCGGCTGGGAATCATAGGCGACGAAGCCGAGCAGCAGGGCCTCGTCGGCATTGACCGAATTGACCTGGCCGTTGGGAATGCGGCCGATCCGGCGCACGCGCCGGGTGTCCGCATCGATGACGTAGAGGGTCTTGGCGCGGTCCATCAGCTGGGACTCGCCCGGCTCGGTGACCGAATAATAGACGTTGCGGCCCTTGCGCCCCGTGAACATCAGATCGGCGTTCTGGTCGGGAACCAGCACGCTGAGCGCCCAGGTCTTCAGGTCCACGGTCGAGATGCCCTGGGGCGTGGAGATGACCATGAGGTCGGGCGCGCCCGCCTTCGCCGGCAGGAACATGTTCTTGTAGAAGTAGGGCTTGCCGCCGCCGCCGTCGGGCGAGACCCGGCGGATGCGATGGCCTGTGCGCGGATCGACCCATTCGCGCGGGACCGGGTCGGACCATTGCGGCGCCTGGTGCGGCGTCTCCTGGGTCGAGGGCGGCGCGGTGTTCGGGGCAGGCCAGGCGGGAACCTGGCCCTCCGGCGGCAGGGGCGGTTCGATCAGGGGAGCGGCGGCTTGCGGCGCAGCGGATCGCGCTGCGGCTGCGCCGGCGGGGGCCGCCAGGGCTGGGGTGGCTAGGGCGGGGGCGGCCAGCAGGGCCTTCAGGGCAAGGCGTCGGGACGTCGTCATCGGGCGTTCCTTGTGTAATCGCAAAGCAAGGTCAGGGAGCGGGCGTCAGGCCTTCGACCCGCACAGTCCAGCCTTCCTTGGGGAAGCCGGGCGCGTGGCCGGTCGAACCGTCCCAGCCGCCGGCCATCAGGCCCACCGCCATCAGCAGGGAGCCGTTGGAGGGGAAGTAGGTCTCGGCCGCCCGGCGATAGCCGGCGCCGTCGGGGTTGACCGCCATCTCGACGCCGCCGGCTCCGGCCGAGACCGGCACCAGTTCGTCGGCGTGCTCGTCCAGGTGGACGCGCGGGGTCATGCCGGTGACGCCCCACTGGTTGTTCTTCAGATCGGCGAACAGCCAGTCGACGGCCTTTTCCGGTTCGCCCAGGCGGGCGGCGGTCATGGCCATCATGGGGAAGTCCCAGCCCCAGGTCTGACGCACGTCCCAGTTCTGCTCCACCGCCTCGAAGGTGCGGCGCATGGCGTCCGGGTCGATGCGGTCGCCGGGAATGAAGCCGTAGGCCATCAGGAAGGAGGGGTGGTCGCGGTTCTTGCACTGGGCGGCCGCCGCGTGCTTGCGGCAGGCGTCGGACATGGCCGTCTCCCAGAAGTCCGGCACGCTCTCGACCGGCAGGTAGAGGCCGTCCTTCATCGCGGGCGGGGCGATCTTCGCCAAGGCCTGATCCCAGTCGGCGCGGCGGGGCTGGCCCTGACGAACGCGCCATTGCTGGGCGGTCTCCAGCGCCCAGCGGAAATACTCGACCTCGAAGGTCGGGTTGATCGTGGTCAGGGGATCATAGTTTTCCTGGGCCGGGATCATCGGCGCGCCGAGGTTCAGGCGGCCGTTCGCCTCGATCGGCCAGGAGGCCAGCAGGTCGGCGGTGGCCTCGACCAGTTCGGCGTAGCGGCTCAGGACGGCAGGGTCCTTTTCCGATCGCCAGATCAGTTCGGCCAGCAGGATCGGGTGCGGCTGCTGCCACATGATGAAAGGCGAGACCAGGCTGGGGCTGTTGCGGCCCTCGGGCCCGACCATCTTGGGCCACCAGGCGCCCTTGACCCCGTGACGCGCGGCCTCGGCGCGGGCGTTGTCGAGGTTGCCCAGATACCAGGGCAGGCTGCGCTCCAGCAGTTCGGGGCGGCCCCACATGGCCTGCCAGCCGGCGTGCCAGGGATGCATCTCCAGGTGGAACTTGCCGTACCAGGAGTTGGAGAAGAGACCCTCTTCCTGTGGCGGCAGCTCGCCCGCGCCGTTCACGGCGGACAGATACTGCGACAGCACAACGCGACGCTCCAGCTCATGAGCGCGCGGATCGGTCGAACCCGAGAAGTCGACGGCGGCGCCCTCGCTCCAGAAGGCGTTCCAGTGACGGGTGACGGCCTCAACGCTGGCGGTATAGGCGGGGGCGAGGGTCTTGTCGGCCTGTTGATCGAAACGGACCATGACGGTCAGCCGGTCGCGACCGTTGGCGACGACGCTGAAGCTGTCGGCCCCGCTCTGTTCGATCTTTCCCGAGCCGATGATGCCTGAATAGTAGACGGTGTCGTCCAGCGTCCGACGAATGCGGACGTCGCCCGTGTCGAAGGCGACGACCTCAAGGCCCTGGGCGCCCGCGCCGTCGAAACTGGTCGGATCGGGGTTGATGGCCGGGTTCACGCTTGGATAGCGGACCTGAACGCCCAGGCCCTGAGACGCGACCAGAGGCGAGGAGATCTCGACCATAACCATGTCCAGGGTCGGATGGACGCGGGTCACGACCTCGACGGGCTGGCCGTCATAGGTGAAGCGGCTGGTCAGGGCGCCGGTCCACAGATCCAGCGTCTGGCGCGGGTCGGCCACCTTGGCGAAGTCCAGCGTGCGGTCGTCATTGAACGTCAGGCCGATGCGGCTGAGCGAGATGCGATGCGGATTGGCCCGCAGCCAGGTGTAGGCGGGGTTGGTCTCTGCATCCGCCCAGGACTTCATCCAGGCGTAGGGCTGTTCGCCGCGTCCGGGGACGGGGACGTTCACGAGGCCGTCCTGCTCGGTATAGCCCTCGGGATTGGGGAAGCTGTGCCAACCCCACTGGGCCATGGTCAGCAGGGGGGCCAGTTCGGAATACTGCTCCGGGAAGGTCTGCAGGCCGGTGATGTCGGCGGTGAAGCCCAGATCGCCGTTGCCCAGCATGATCGGGGCGTGACGATCCACGCCGGTCAGGACGACGTTGTGGCGCGTGACCAGGGCCTGCCGGTTGATCGGCGTCGCAGGCGCGACCGCGGCGACGGGCTGAACTGTCTGGGCGCAGGCGGCCAGCGGAGCGCCGGCCAGGAGGGTGCAGGCGAGGAGGGCGGAGCGCAGACGCATCACGAGGCCTCCGCCTTCAGGCCCAGGCCCGCGCCCTTCCAGCCGTACCAGGCGACGACGGCGAAGCAGGCGGCGGGCAGCAGGAAGGCGATGTTGGCGCCGTACAGGTCCGCCAGCTTGCCCATGGGCCAGGGCAGCAGGACGCCGCCGCCGATGGCCATGACCATGAGGGACGACGCCTTCTTGGTGCTGGCCCCCAGGCCCGTGGTGCCCAGGGCGAAGATGGTGGCGAACATGGTCGACATGAAGAAGAAGACGGCGATCAGGGCGATGGGCGACACCTTGTCGATGCCCGCCGAGACGATCAGCGTCAGGATGACGTTGATGACGCCGTAGGTGGTCAGCAGGGCGCGCGGCTTGACCTTGAGCAACAGGCCCGTGGCGGCGAAGCGCCCGACCAGATAGCCGATGGCGGCCAGCGACAGCATGTAGGCGCCCTGTTGCGACGTCAGGTCCTGCCAGTTGTGGGTCACCAGATTGATGAAGTAGGCGCCGATGCCGACCTGGGCGCCGATGTAGAGGGCCTGGGCCACCACGCCGGCGATGAAGTGAGGCTGCTGGGACAAGGGCTTGGCCGGGGCGTCGCCCGCGACGGATTCGCCGTGGTCGGCCAGGCCGGTTTCGGGCAGGCGGGCGCGCCAGACGACGGCGGCGAACAGCAGGACGGCCACAGCGATCAGACCGTAGACGATCTGGATCGAGCGGGTGGCGCCGCCCAGGGCTTCGGTCGTCGTCGGGCTGAAGAAGACCGCGCCGCCGATCATCGGGCCGATGAAGACGCCCAGGGCGTTGAACGACTGGGCCAGGTTAAGGCGCTGCGAGGCCTTGGCCGGGTCGCCCAGAACGTTGACGTAGGTGTCGGCGGCCGTCTCGAGCACGCACAGGCCGGCGGCCAGCACGAACATGGATCCGACGAAGGGCAGGAAGGCGCCCGCATTGGCGGCCGGGATGAAGAGCAGGGCGCCGATGGCGGTGACGCAGAGGCCAGAGACGATGCCGAACTTGTAGCCGCGCGCGTTCAGCAACATGCCCGCCGGCAGGCTGAGCAGCAGATAGGCGCCGAAATAGGCGATCTGCAGCCAGGAGCTGTCCGCCTGGCTGATGCTGAGCGTTTCCTGGAAGTGCTTGTTCAGCACGTCCAGCAGGCCATAGGCCAGCCCCCAGATCAGGAAGCAGCCGATGGCGAAAGCCAGCGGTCCGCGCAGGTTTCCGGCGGGCAGGGCGAGGCCCCCTGATCCAGGAAGGTCGCGCGTGTGGGCGGCGTCGGTTTCGATACTCATGTCGTCCTCTCGGGCTTCCTCGGTCCGGCTCCGTCTTGCTGCGGGCTCGGCGAACGATGGATCAGATGCGGTAGATCGCCTCGGCGTTGGCGGCGAACAGGCGGTCGCGTTCCTCGGCCGTGAAGTCGGCCGTGATCGCGTCGAAGGCGGAATAGAAGGCGTCGAACGCGCCGTGGACTCGCTCGACCGGGAAATCGCTGGCGAACATCGCCCGGCGGGCGCCGAAGATGTCGATGCACTCCAGCACGACCGGTCGGATGCTGTCGGGCGTCCAGGCGCGGTCGGTGATGCCGAGGCCGGAAATCTTGATCGAGACCTGGGGGCGTTCGGCCAGGGCCTTCAGCCCGGCGCGCCAGACGGCCATGCCGACCTCGTCGCGATCGGTCGGCAGACCGGCGTGGTTGATGATCAGGGGGATGTCGGGATGGGCGTCGGCCAGTTCGACCGCCTCGGCCATCTGCGACGGATAGAGTTGCAGGTCGAACGACAGGCCGTGGCGGGCCAGCTTGCCGAAGCCCGCGCGCCACGCGGGATCGAGCAGGGGGTCGGTTGGATTGTAGGTCTTCTTCGGATCGGCGTGCCAGCAGACGATCTGGCGCACGCCCCGGACGCTGGACCGGGCGGCGTGGGCTTCCAGCAGGGCGTCCAGATCGGGATCGGTCAGGTCCGCCCCGGCCACCACGCCGTGCGGATAGCCGTAGTCGTCGGCCATGGCCTGAAGCCAGTCCGTCTCGGCCAGCTGCGCGCCGCGCGGCTGGCCGGCCTCGACGTGGACGATCTTGTCGACGCGCCAGTTCGCCGTGTCGGCCAGATAGTCCTTCAGCAGATAGTCTTGGTGGGCGATCGGGGACATGTCCCCCGCCGGATTGTTCGGCAGGGGATCGTCCTGCAGCCAGCCGTAGCGAGCGCGCGACAGGTCCCACAAGTGGACGTGGCAATCGACGATGCGAAGGTCGCGGCCCACTTGCGGCGCTCCTTTAATAGGTGGTGCGGCCGCCCGACGTATCGAACGTCGAGGCGGTGGTGAAGCTGCATTCCTCGGAGGCCATGAAGCAGATCATGGCGGCGCTCTCCTCGACCTCGCCCAGGCGGCCCATCGGAATCTTGGAGCGCATGTAGTCCACCTGGCTCTGCGGCAGCTGTTCCAGGATCGGGCTTTCGAAGGTGGCGGGGGTCAGGCTGTTGGCGATGACGCCCTTGCCGGCCAGCTCCTTGCCCAGGGACTTGGTGAAGCCGATCACCCCGGCCTTGGACGCCGAATAGGCGCTGGCGTTGGGATTGCCTTCCTTGCCCGCGACCGAGGCCACGTTGACGATCCGGCCGTAGCCGCTGTCGAGCATATAGGGCGTGACGGCGCGGCAGCAGTAGAAGACGCCGTTCAGATTGATGTCGACCACGCGCTTCCAGCTGTCGACCGGGAACTCCTGCACCGGAACGGTGGCGCCGGTGATGCCGGCCGAGGCGACCAGGATGTCGATGCGTCCGCCCAGGGTCTTGTGCGATTCGGCGGCGGCGGCGGCGACGGCGTCAGGGTCGGCGACGTCCAGGGCGACGACCCCGGTCGCGCCGATCTCTTCGGCGGCGGCCTTGAGCGTCTCGGCGTTCAGGTCCCAGAGGACGACCTTGCCGCCTTCGGCGATGATGCGGGCGGCCGAAGCCTTGCCCAGACCCGAGGCCCCGCCGGTGACGACGGCGGTGCGGCCGGCGAAACGTCCTTCATAGGCGCTCATGCGGCGGCGTCCTTCGACCAGGCGACGACCTGCTGGCGCTGCACGCCCAGCTTCTCGATCCCCAGTTCCATGACGTCGCCCGCCTTCAGATAGAAGGGCTCGGGCTTCTGGCCCAGGCCGACGCCGGGCGGGGTGCCCGTGGTGATCAGGTCGCCCGGCTCCAGCGTCATGAACTGGCTGACGTAGGAGACGATCTCGGCGACGCCGAAGATCATGGTCTTGGTGGTGCCGGTCTGCATGCGCTTGCCGTTCAGGTCCAGCCACATGTCGAGTTGCTGCACGTCCCCGATCTCGTCGGTGGTGACGATCCAGGGGCCGACCGGGCCGAAGGTGTCGCAGCCCTTGCCCTTGTCCCAGGTGCCGCCGCGCTCGGTCTGGAAGGCGCGCTCGGACACGTCATTGATCAGGACATAGCCGGCGACGTGGTCCAGGGCGTCCGCCTGTTCGACGTAGGAGGCGCGCTTGCCGATGACGATGCCCAGCTCGACTTCCCAGTCGGTCTTTTCCGAACCACGAGGAATGACAACGGTATCATTCGGGCCCGTCAAACAGGAGACGGCCTTGGTGAAGACCACGGGTTCTTCCGGAATCGGCAGGTTGGATTCGGCGGCGTGGTCGGCGAAGTTCAGGCCGATGGCGATGAATTTCCGCACACCATTCACCGGCACGCCATAGCGGGGCGCGCCCTCGACCAGAGGCAGGGTCTCGGGATCAACGGCCTTCAGCGCGGCGAGGCCTTCGCCCCACAGCTGGTCGGGCGTGATGTCGGCGACAATGCCGGACAGATCGCGGATGCGGCCCTCTGAATCGAGAGTGCCGGGCTTTTCCTGGCCCACAGGGCCGTAACGCAGGAGTTTCATGGGGAGGCCTTCTTATCGGGCGTAGGGGCGGTGCAGGGCGATGTCGCGGTTCAGCTCGACGCCGAAACCGGGGGTGTCGGGAACTTTCAGCTTGCCGTTCACCGGAACGGGCTCGCCGATCAACTGCGGATGGAACATGGGCACGACTTCGTCGGCGCCCGGAGCCATCATCAGGAACTCCGCGAACGGGCTGTTATGGCGCGTCACGACGAAGTGGTAGGAATAGACGGACGATCCGTGCGGGATCATCAGCACGCCCTTGGAGTCGGCCAGGGCGGAAATCTTCTGCAGTTCGGTCACGCCGCCGCACCAACCCACGTCGGGCTGGATGATGTCGCAGCATTCCATCTCCAGCAGCATGCGGAAGCCCCAGCGGGTGGCTTCATGCTCGCCGGTGGTGACCAGCATGCCCTTGGGCGCGTTCTTCTTCAGCGCCTGATAGCCCCAGTAGTCGTCGGGGCTGAGGGCCTCCTCGATCCACTTCAGGCCCAGCTTGTGGGCTTCATGGGCCAGGCGAGTGGCGTAGTTGAGATCGAGCGCCATCCAGCAGTCGAACATCAGCCAGAAGTCGTCGCCGCAGGCGTTCCGCATGGCCTCAAGCTCGGCCAGGTTCTTGCGCAGGCCCTCTTCCCCCTCGGCCGGGCCGTGGTGGAGGGGCATCTTGCCGCCGATGAAGCCCAGTTCCTTGGCCTTATCCGGGCGCGCGCCGGTGGCGTAGAAGGTCAGTTCGTCGCGCACGGCCCCGCCCAGCATGGCGAAGACCGGCTCCTGACGCAGGCGGCCAAGCAGATCCCACAGCGCCAGATCCACGCCGGAGATGGCGTTCACGACCAGCCCCTTGCGGCCGTAATACTGGGTCGAGAAATACATCTGGTCCCAGATCTTCTCGACCTCGGACGGATCGCGGCCCTCCAGGAAGCGGGCCAGGTGCTTCTCGACGATATAGGCGGCGGGTTCGCCGCCGGTCGTCACCGCAAAGCCGACGACGCCGTTGTCTGCCTCGATCTCCACCACCAGGGTGCCGAGCACATTGATGCCGAAGCTGCGGCGGCTCTGACGGTATTCCGGATACTTCGCCATGGGGGTGGCGATGTGGTCGTCAATCCAGTGGCCGTCGCCCTGGTCGTGATAGTCGGCGCCTCCCCCCTGATTGGCGCCCGTGCCGTCGTTTTTCACGACGAAGGCGCGGACGTGCTTGATCTTGGGCAGGCGGCTCATCGGGTATGCACCATATTTCGGCACATAACTCCCATAATGCGGGATTTCACTGGCATTCCTCCGAGCGTGGCGTCAAACTCGATCCCTGTTGCGGGGATCAGCTTGCGTCTTTTGCTACATTCTGGGAATGAGGATTACGAGATGGGACGAATGGCGTCAATCAAGAGCGAACAGGCGGACGGCGAAGCGGAGGTCGGGGCGAAGGCCTCCGGCAGCCAGACCCTTCTGCGCGGCCTGGACGTGATCGACGCCCTGATCGACGGCTCCCTTCCGTTGGCGGAGCTGTCGGAAAAGCTCGAACTGACGCGCAGCACCACCCATCGCCTGGCCTCGGCCCTGGTCGACCGGCGAATCCTGTCGTTCCGCCCGCGCGAGGGCTATTCCCTGGGACCCAAGCTGCTGGAGCTGGGCCACGCCGCCAGCCAGCAGATGCATCTGCCGCGCGTCGCCCGGCCCTATCTGGAGCATCTGTCCACGGTGACCGACGACACGGTGCACCTGGGCGTGCTGGACGGTCGTCATGCGCTTTACCTGGACAAGGTCCCCGGTCGTCGCCGCGTGAATATCGGTTCGCGCCTCGGCGAGCGTCACCCCATCGCCTCCACCGGACTGGGCAAGGCGCTGATTCTGGACAAGAGCGAGCCGGAATGGTGCGACTTCTACGCGCCAGAAGGGGCCGAATTCGACGCCGCCTCGCGCGCGGTCTGGCTGGAGCGGATGCGCAGCTACGCCGAGAAGGGCCACGCCTTCGACCTTGAGGAGAACGAGGATCAGGTCCGCTGCGTCGCCGCGCCGATTCGGTCCGTCGACGGGCATATCGTGGCCGCGATCAGCGTCTCGTCCGCCGCTCAATACATGTCCGACGTCCGAATGGCCGAACTGACCAAGACGGTCACCGACGCCGCCAACGCCATCAGCGGCGACCTGGGCTGGACCCCTAAAACCTGAACACGCTTACTGTACGGAGCCTCCATGCTGCTTAAAGACAAGGTCGTCCTCATCACCGGGGGATCGCGAGGCATCGGGGCCGCCGTGGCCGTGGAAATGGCCAGGCAGGGCGCGGACGTCGCCATCAACAGCCACTCGGGCGGCTCTGCTGCGGCCGAGGTGATCGCCGCGGTCGAGGCGCAGGGGCGCCGTTGCATCTCGGTCGAGGGTGACGTGGCCCTGCCGGAAACGGCGGCCGCCTTCGTCGAGGCCGCTGTCGAGGCCTTCGGCAAGGTGGACGTTTTCGTCTCCAACGCCGGCATCTGCCCGTTCCACGCCTTCCTCGACATGCCGGCGGAGACGCTGAAGCGCACCATGGAGGTCAACCTCCACGGCGCCTATTTCATGACCCAGGCCGCCGCGAACCAGATGGTCAAGCAAGGAAACGGCGGCGCCATTGTCGCCATCAGCTCGATCTCGGCCCTGGTCGGCGGCGAGTTCCAGACCCACTACACTCCGACCAAGGCGGGCGTGCACAGTCTGATGCAGTCCTGCGCCATCGCCCTGGGCAAGCACGGCATCCGCTGCAATTCGGTTCTGCCGGGTACTATTCTGACCGACATCAACAAGGACGACCTGGCCGACCCGAAGAAGCGGGAATACATGGAAGGCCGCATCCCGCTGGGCCGTCTGGGCCAGCCCGAGGACATCGGCGGCGCCGTGGCCTTCCTGGCCTCGGACATGGCGGCCTATGTCACCGGCGCGGCCCTGCTGGTCGACGGCGGCGCCTTCGTGAACCTGCAATAGGCCGTCCAGCGTGAAGGCGGCCTCCATCTCCGACTATCGCGAGCTGGCGCGTCGGCGCCTGCCGCGATTCCTGTTCGAATACATCGACGGCGGCTCCTATGCCGAGATGACGCTGGGGCGGAACGTCAGCGACCTGCGCGACGTGGCCCTGCGTCAGCGGGTGCTGCGCGACGTATCGGACATTGACCTGTCCACGACCCTGTTCGGACAACAGGTCAGTTTGCCGGTCGCGCTCGCGCCGGTCGGTCTGGCGGGAATGAATGCGAGGCGCGGCGAGGTTCAGGCCGCCCGCGCCGCCGCCGCCTTTGGCGTGCCCTTCACCCTGTCCACGGTCGGCGCCTGTTCGATCGGAGAGGTGGCGGCGGGCAGTCCGACGCCCTTCTGGTTCCAGCTCTACATGATCCGCGATCGCGCCTTCATGGCCGACCTGCTGGATCTGGCTGAACAGGCGAAATGTCCCGCTCTGGTCTTCACGGTCGACATGCCGGTGCCGGGTTCGCGCTATCGCGACTACCACTCAGGGCTGGCGGGGGCGTCGGGCTTCTTCGGCGACATGCGGCGCGCGCTGCAGGCGGTCGGCCGACCCGCCTGGGCCTGGGATGTGGGCGTCAACGGCGGCCCGCACTCGCTGGGCAATGTTGCGCCGGTGCTGAAGGGCAAGACGGGCATCGACGACTTCTTCGCCTGGATGCGCGACAACTTCGATCCCACCGTGACCTGGGACGATCTGGCCTGGGTGCGCGAGCGCTGGAAGGGGCCGCTGGTCATCAAGGGCGTGCTGGACGCCGACGACGCTCGGCGCGTGGCCGATCTCGGGGCTGACGGCCTGGTGGTGTCGAACCACGGCGGGCGTCAGCTGGACGGCGTCCTGTCCTCGACCCGCGCCCTGCCGCCGATCGCCGAGGCGGTCGGGGGGCGGCTGACGGTCCTGGCCGACGGCGGAATCCGCAGCGGCCTGGACGTCGCGCGAATGCTGGCTCTGGGCGCCGACGGCGTGCTGATCGGACGGGCCTGGGCCTATGCCCTGGCGGCGCGGGGGGAGGCGGGGGTCAGCCACGTCCTGAACCTGATGGCGGCCGAGATGAAGGTGGCCATGGCGCTGACCGGCGTCACGCGCGTGGATCAACTGGACCGCAACGCCCTGGCCTGATCCGGGCGGGTCGCGGCTTCTTCAAGAAAAAGGCGCCGGCGAATGGATCGCCGGCGCCCAAGGTTTCACCGCTCAGGAGGGCGGTGGAAAGCGTCAGAACTTGTAGCGGGCGCCCACGAACACCTGACGGCCGGTGTGGTGGTAGACATAGGTGCTGTCCCGCACCCCATCGAGCTCGCCGTGGTTCTGGCGGTTGGCCTCGTCCGTGAGGTTGATGCCCTCGAGCGTCAGCGTCAGGTGGTCGGTGATGTCGAACGAAGCCGAGGCGTCGATGCTGAGCGTCTCGGTCTTGCCGGTGGCGACGATGCCGCGCGACCCGCCGTTGGAGGCCGGCACCTGCTGGTAATAGGTGTCGCGATAGGCCGCCGACACCCGGGCGTTGAACCGACCGTCGTCATAGTAGAGCGTGGCGTTCCAGGCGTCGGGCGACAGGTTCACCAGATTGGCCGTCACATAGGCGGTGCAGGCAGCGGTGGTGCAGTAGTCGATCTCCGACTCCACATGGGTGAAGTTGGCCTGGACGCCCAGGTTCGAGAAAGCGCCCGGCAGGAAGGTGAAGGGCTGCTGATAGCTGATCTCGAAGCCCTTCAGCGGGCCGCCCGGCGTGTTGGTCGGGCGGCTGAAGACGTAATCTTCCGCCGGGGGACGGTCGACGGCGGCGGGGAAGGCTTCCGGGTTCATCGCCGTCAGCTCGGCATAGGTCAGCCGTTGCTGGGTCGTCTGAACGTAGGTCGAGATGTCCTTGTAGAAGAACGCCAGCGATAGCAGGGACTCCGGCGCGAAATACCATTCCAGCGACAGGTCGAAGGTGTCGGCGCGATAAGGGTCCAGGTTCACATTGCCCAGCGACGCCGTGCGGTTGGCGGCGTTCGGCGCGCTGAGCGAGAAGACCGGCACCAGATTGGTTACGGGCGGACGCGCCATGACGCGGGCCGCGCCGAAGCGGACCATGACGTTTTCGATCGGCTCGATCGACAGGTTCAGCGACGGCAGGATGTCGTCATAGTTGTTGGAGCCGGTGATGCGCGTCGTCACCCCGCTGAGGGAGGAGTAGCCGGCGGCCTCGATCTCGGTGTTCACCCAGCGTGCGCCGAAGTTGCCGCGGACCGGCATGCCCGCCCATTCGGTGTTCCAGTCCAACTGGGCCCATAGGCCGGTGTCCTTTTCCGTCACGTCGCGCCAGTTGCCCAGCGCCGTGGACCCGTTCTCTAGTCCCAGCAGACGGAAGTCGCCCTCAGCCACGCCGGTATCGCACAGGCAGTCGGCCCCGTAGGCCTTCATGATCGCGTCGAGGTTCGGCGAGATCCAGGCCGTGGCCGAGCCCGCAGGCAGGTCCAGGTTCCTGCCGAAGCCGTCGAGCAGATAGGTGAGGTCGCCGATGGAGGTTCCGGCTGGTATGGCGGGCGCGGCATTGGTCTTGCGGGCGTAGCCCGAACCTTTGGATTGATATTCCTTGTAGCTGGCGCCGACCTTGAGGGTCATGCGGTCGTCGATGTCGAACTCGAAGCCGCCCTCGAAGGTGGTGTAGGTATTGGACTGCTTGCTCGACAGGATGCGCAGTTCCGACAGCGGCGCCACGCCCCCCGGGCCCGTGATCGTCCACTGGTTCGGATCGGTGACGTCGAAGCCGTAGTCGATCTTGGGCAGGTCGCGATTGTCGCGGAAATCGATCGACCAGCCGGCGCCGTCCTGATGGTCGATGATGGCGTTGACCTGCAGGGGGTTGCCGAATTCCGACTTGGAGCGGCCAGCCACGCCCCTGAAGCGCACGCTGTCCGAGAAGTCGTGTTCGATCTCCAGCGTATACTGCGAGAATTCGCTCTTCAGCTCGTCGAAGCGCTCTTCCGTGCGCATGTCCATGCCGTCGAGGAGCAGGTAGACCAGTTCGCCCGTTTCGGCGTCGGCGACGGCGTCGACGATCGTAACCCCAGGCTTGCCGCCTTGGCTGGCGTTGCGGCTCAACGACCAGGCCTCGAGGAAGTTCTCCTGACGGGTCGAGTCCAGCTTGGAATAGAGGCCGTCCAGGCTGATCGTCGTGGCGTCCGAGGGGCGCCATTGCAGCGACAGGGTCGCGCCCAGACGTTCCTGCTCATGGCTCAGGCGGCCGTAGCGCGGAATGCGCGGGTGGAACAGGCCGCCGGCCGCATCGGACCCGCCGGGCAGGGCTTCGGGGTTCAGGAAGCCGTTGTCGCCATTGGCCGGACCCCAGCGCACCGAGCTGAAGCCTTCCTCGATGGAGCTCTTGTCGCTGTAGGCCAGCGACAGCAGGGCTCCGAACTTGCCGTCCATCCAGGTGTTGGAGATCAGGCCGGCGAAGCGCGGGCTCCAGTTCTCCGACAGGTCGTTGTAGCCGCCCTGGACCGAGGCCACGGCGTTGAAGCCTGAATAGTCGAACGGCCGGGCCGTGCGCAGATCGACGGTGGCGCCCAGGGAGCCTTCCTCAACCTCGGCCGAGGCGGTCTTGCGCACGGTGATGTTGTTGAAAAGTTCGGAGGCGAAGACGTTGAAGTCGAACCCGCGGCCGCGGTTCACGCCGCCCGAGGAGTCCGTGGCGCCGGTGGTCGCCTGAGCCTCGATGCCGTTGATGCGGGTGCGGGTGAACTCCGAGCTGAGGCCGCGCACCGTGATGGAGCGGCCTTCGCCCGCGTCGCGGTCGATGGAGACGCCGGGGATGCGCTGGATCGATTCCGCCAGGTTGGTGTCGGGGAAATCGGCGATGTCTTCGGCCGAGATGGCGTCCACCACCCCGGCTTCCTTGCGCTTGATGTTGAGCGCGTTCTGCAGGCTGGCGCGGAAGCCGGTGACGACGATTTCGTCGACGGCGGTCGGCTGGTCGTCGGCTGGCGTCGACTGAGCCTGCGCCGCGCCGGCGAAGGTCAAGACGGCGAGCGAGGCGCCGAGCAGCAGCGAGGCGCGCGCAGGGGCGGCGTGATAGGGCATATGGTTCTCCTCCCAGTTGGACCCGCCAGGGAACGCCCGTCCCAGTTCAGGTCGCCGCTTTCGCGGGAACCGGTGTCAATTGCTGTTTGTCAGCGAGTTCCACCGGTGTCATACAGAGCTACGCACGTTTTTTATCCTGTGGCAAGATGATGGCGAAACGCTCCTCCGGCTAAGGTTTGAACCCTGCGAAACAACAAACGGAGCCGGCGCCTGACGTCCCCCGGCCCCTGAGGGAGACATCGTCAGCGCCGCCCAGGCGGGCGTTTTCATGCCTGTCGCCGACTCCCTTCTTCTCCGCCCGATTCGCTTCGCTTCCGTTCCGATTTCGAGTTTCAGATGACCCAACCGCTTCGCTTGAATCCTGATCGTCTTCTGCCGGCCGATCCCGACACCCGCGCTGTCGCGAGGCGGCTGTACGCCGAGATCAAGGCGCTGCCGATCATCAGCCCGCACGGCCACACCGACCCGTCCTGGTTCGCGGGGAACGCCACCTTCGCCAATCCGGCCGAACTGCTCATCACGCCGGATCATTACGTCTTCCGGATGCTCTACAGCCAGGGCATGGCGATGGAGGATCTGGGCGTTCCGCGCGCCGACGGCGGGGCGGTCGAGACGGACCCGCGCAAGATCTGGCGGCGGTTCTCCGAGAACTATCACCTGTTCCGCGGCACGCCTTCGCGGATGTGGCACGACTGGGTCTATGCCGAAGTCTTCGGCCTGGACGTGCGCCTGTCGGCCGAGACGGCGGACCACTATTACGACGTCATCGACGCGGCCCTGCAGACCGAAGCCTTCCGGCCGCGCGCCCTGTTCGACCGCTACAATATCGAGGTGCTGACCACGACCGAGTCGCCGCTCGACACCCTCGAGCATCACAAGGCGATCAATGCTTCGGGCTGGAAGGGGCGGGTGCTGACCGCCTATCGTCCCGACCCCGTGCTGGACCCGGACTATGAAGGGTTCCGCGACAATCTGAAGGTCCTGGCCGAACAGACGAGCCGGGACACCCTGTCGTGGGACGGCTACCTGCAGGCGCTGCGCGATCGGCGCGCCTTCTTCATCGAGATGGGCGCCACCTCGACGGATCACGGCCACCCGACCGCCTTCACCGCCGACCTGTCTCGCGCCGAGGCCGAGGCTCTGTTCCAGCGTGTTTCGACCGCGCCGGCCAGCGCCGAGGACGCTGAACTGTTCCGCGGCCAGATGCTGACGGAGATGGCGGCCATGTCGGTCGAGGATGGTCTGGTGATGCAGCTGCACCCCGGCTCCTTCCGCAATCACAACGGCTTCGTCTTCGAGCGCTTCGGCAGGGACAAGGGCGCGGACATTCCCACGCGCACAGACTATGTGCGCGCGCTGAAGCCCCTGCTAGACCGGTTCGGCTCGGACAACCGGCTGACCCTGATCCTGTTCACCCTGGACGAGAGCGTCTATGCGCGCGAACTGGCGCCGCTGGCGGGCCATTATCCGGCGCTGAAGCTGGGCCCCAGCTGGTGGTTCCACGACAGCCCGGAGGGGATGCGCCGCTTCCGCGAGAACGTCACCGAGACGGCGGGTTTCTACAACACGGTCGGCTTCAACGACGACACTCGCGCCTTCCTGTCCATTCCGGCGCGGCATGATGTGGCCCGTCGCATGGACTGCGGCTTCCTGGCCCGCCTGGTGGTCGAGCATCGGATGGAGGAGGACGAGGCCCATGAGGTGGCGCGCGCCCTGACCTATGATCTGGTCAAGGCGGCCTACAAGCTGTGACCCGCCTCGATGAAGCGGCCCTGACGGGCCTGCCGGACGACGTCGTGCGGCCCGGCTATGATCGTACGGCGGCCAGGACGGGCGTCGTGCACCTGGGCATCGGCGCCTTCCACCGGGCGCATCAGGCGGTGGTGTTCGACGATGCGCTCAAGAGCGGCGACCTGCGCTGGGGCGTGCTGGGCGCGTCGCTGCGGTCGCCCGGCGTGCGCGATCAACTGAACCCGCAGGACGGCCTCTACACCCTGGTCGAGCGCGACGGCGAACGCGAGGACCTGCGGGTCATCGGCGCCTGTCGCAGCGTGATGGTGGGGCCCGAAGACCCTGCGGCGCTCGTCGCGGCCATGGCCGACGCCGATGTCCACATCGTCACCCTGACGGTGACCGAGAAGGGCTATCGTCTGGACCCGGCCAGCGGCGAACTGCTGGTCGAAGATCCGGACGTCGCGGCCGACATCGCGGATATCGAGCGTCCGCGCACGGCCCCTGGTTTCATCGTCGCCGCCCTGCGCGCCCGGCGCGCTGCGGG
Organism: Brevundimonas sp. NPDC055311; assembly: GCF_053645695.1. Lineage (NCBI taxonomy): Bacteria > Pseudomonadati > Pseudomonadota > Alphaproteobacteria > Caulobacterales > Caulobacteraceae > Brevundimonas > Brevundimonas sp. NPDC055311. The sequence goes on along the minus strand of NZ_JBSHMV010000001.1, from coordinate 941,987 downwards.
GGTGGGTCCCTTTACGGTGATTTCCTGCGACAACCTTCCGCACAATGGACGGCGGATCCGCGCCGGGGTGCTGGCCATGGCCAGGGCGGTGGATCCGTCGCTCGCCGAGTGGATCGCTGCCGAAGGCGCCTTCCCCCAGACCATGATCGACCGGATCGTGCCGGCGACGACGGCCGAGGACGTGGTTCGTCTGACGGCCCGCCTCGGCGTCGAGGACCAGGGGATGGTCAAGGCCGAGCCCTTCACCCAATGGGTGATCGAGGACCGCTTCGCCGGCGAACGGCCCGATTTCGCCGCCCTGGGCGTGCAGTTGACCGACGCGGTCGAACCCTGGGAGGACGCCAAGCTCAGGCTGCTGAACGGCGCCCACTCGGCGGTCGCCTATCTGGGCGCGCTGTCGGGTCATGAGCACGTTCACGAGGCGGTGGCCGTTCCGGCCTTCCGCGCCTATGTCGAAGCTCTGTGGGACGAGGCGCAGACGACGCTGAACCCGCCGCCGGGCCTGGACGTGGCCGCCTATCGCGCCGAGCTGATGGCGCGGTTCTCCAACTCCGCCCTGATGCATCGCACGCGTCAGATCGCCATGGACGGTTCGCAGAAGCTGCCGCAGCGCCTGCTGGCCGGCGCCGCCGAGCGCCTGGCGGCGGATCAGGGGATCGAAGCCATGGCCCTGGGCGTCGCCGCCTGGATGCGCTGGCAGGAAGGCGTGACGGAGCAGGGAGAGACCGTCGTGGTCGATGACCCGCTGGCGTCCCGGACCGCCGAACTGATCGAGGCGTCCGAGACCGACGAAGCCCAGGTCCGCGCCCTGTTGGGCCTGTCGGCGGTCTTCCCGGCGTCGCTGGCCGAGGAGCCGCGCTTCGTCGAGGCGGCGACGGCCGCCTTCCTGGCGTTGAGAGAGCATGGCGCGGTCGAGGCCGCCCGCCGCGTGACGGAGTAGAAGATGAGCCGGGTCCTGATCCTGAACCCCGCCGATGACGTCGCCATCGCCCTGGACGACATTGCTGCGGGCGAGACGCCAGAGGGCTTGGAGACACCGGCGCGCGCCGCCGTCGCCACCGGCCACAAGATCGCCCGGCGGGCGGTGGAGGAGGGCGGCCTGGTCCGCCGTTATGGCCAGGTCATCGGCCGAGCGCGCGAAGCCATCGCCGCCGGGGACCATGTCCACGTCCACAACCTCGCCATGGCCGAGGACGGACGCGAGGCCGAGGTGGGCGCCGACGTCCGCCGCCCGGCGCCGCTGTCCGGCGCGACCTTCAACGGCATCGTGCGGCCGGACGGCCGGGTCGGCACGCGCAACTACATCGGCGTCCTGACCAGTGTGAACTGCTCGGCCACGGTGGCGCGCCGCATCGCCGACGCCTTCCCTGACGCCAGCCTGCCCGACGGCGTGGACGGCGTGGTCGCCTTCACCCATCAGGGCGGTTGCGGAGGCTCGTCGCTGTCGAGCGACGTGATCCTGCTGCAGCGGACGCTGGCGGGTTACGCCCGGCATCCGAACTTCCATTCGATCCTCATCGTCGGCCTGGGCTGCGAGGCGAACCAGATCCCAGCCTGGCTGGCCAATGAGGGGCTGGAGGCGGGGCCGACCTTGCGCGCCCTGACCATTCAGGAAGCTGGCGGCACGGCCCGCGCCATCGAGGCGGGGATCGAGATCGTCCGCGAACTGGCGGCCGAGGCCGCCAAGGTCGAGCGTCAGCCGGTGTCGGCCTCGCACCTGACGGTGGGTCTGCAATGCGGAGGCTCGGACGGCTGGTCCGGCGTGACCGCCAATCCGGCGCTGGGCGCAGCCGTGGATATGCTCGTCGCCCACGGCGGTTCGGCCATGCTGTCGGAGACGCCCGAGATCTGGGGCGCCGAACACCTGCTCCTGCGGCGTGCGGCGTCGCAAGGGGTGGCGGACAAGCTGAACGCTCGTCTGGCCTGGTGGCGCGCCTATGCCGACAGGCATGGGATGGAGCTGAACAACAATCCGTCGCCCGGCAATCTGAAGGGCGGCCTGACCACCATCCTCGAGAAGTCGCTGGGAGCGGTGGCCAAGTCCGGCTCCACACCGCTGAACGACGTGATCGGCTATGCCGAACCGCTGGCCGCCAAGGGGCTGAGCTTCATGGACAGCCCCGGTTACGACCCTTGCTCGGCGACGGGCCAGATCGCCTCGGGCGCCAATCTGATCGTGTTCACGACCGGACGGGGCTCGGTGTTCGGGGCCAAGCCTGCGCCGTCGATCAAGGTCGCCTCCAACGCCAGGCTGGCCAGCTGGATGGATGAGGACATGGACATCGACGCCTCGCCAGTGCTGACGGGCGCGTCGATGGAGGCGGTCGGGCAGGCCATCTTCGAGCGGATGCTGGCCGTGGCCTCGGGCGAGCCGTCGAAGTCCGAGGCCCTGGGCATCGGCGATAATGAGTTCGTGCCCTGGCAGGTGGGCGCCTATCTCTAGACCATTTTCGGTTCAGTCGGAATCGACTGAACCCAGAACAATGGTCCAGAATTATCTGGAGCGAATATCTGAGTTTAGTTGGACATGCGTCCAACTAAACCGATTTCGCTCTAGGCGCCCGCCTCCAGGCTGAGTTCAGCCCTCCAGCGCCTCGATCAGTTCGCCCATGTTGCGGATGAAGACCTGGGTCGAGACGCACTCGACCGGGTAGTCGGTGGTGTAGGGCGAGGTATCCCACAGGTCGCCGACGCGGGTGGTCTGATACTCTCCGCCCGTCACCGCCGCCGGCGCCTCCCCGATGTAGGGGTTGGACGTCGTGGTCATGAGCGAGGGCCAGTAGCCGCGCGCGTTCAGCGTCGTCACCAACTGACCCGCCCGGTCCGCGGCAGGCCGGGTCAGGCGTCGGGCGTCGGTGGACATGTCCCAGACGTCCACGTCCTGAAGCGTGAAGTATTTCGGTAGTTGCAGCGCGCCCGGACGGGCCTTGAGCGGGGAGTTGCGGCTGACCTCGTCCGGGGTCTGCGACGCCAGCGTCTCGTACTCGCGGCGCAGGGCGGCGGTGTCGACGTTGCGGAACGAGCCGTAGTGGACGATCAGGTTGTTGGGGTTGTCGTCGTAGTAATACTGGCCGTTGGTGATGTTCGACCCGCGCCGGTGGATGTAGACGGGCGTGTTCGATCCCTCGAGGATGAAGGTCGGGTGGGTGCGCCCCGGCGCGATCAGGTTCTGGGGCGTCTTCACCTGATCCAGCCAGTCCAGGGCCTCGGGCAGGCGGGCGATGTATTTGCGCTCGCCGGTCAGACGATAGAAGCCCATCATCGACTTGATGTTGGTTCCCGTGGCGTGGGTGGCGAAGGCCTGGGGCTCGATGGTTCGGGCGCCGGCGGGCTTCAGCGTGTCGGGGAAGTGCTGCAGGCCCCAGGCCGGCTGGGGCAGGGGCTGCTGGGTCTTCACGAAGATGTCCATGCCGCGATGGATGGCGTCCAGCACCCGCAGGTCGCCTCGGCCGTTCGTCGCCAGCCCGTGATAGGCGTAGAGCAGGAACTCCAGGTTCTCGCCCGCCACATCGTCGTTGAAGGTGATGTAGGGGGTGTAGTCCTCATGGCCGTGCAGGCCGCCGTTTTCGACGAAGGGATAGCGCTGGGGCCAGCCGCCGTTCGGATACTGGGCGTCGAGGACGAACTGGATCGCCTTGTCCAGGGGCGCGCGGTACTTGCGCTCGCGCTTCTCCAGATAGATCCGCAACAGCAGTTGCGAAGCCTCGGCCGTTCCCGCGTCGTCGAAGGTGGCGTTGCCGTAGTAGCGGTGGAATTCCTCCATCCGCCAGGCGTTCTTGCCGTAGGTGGCGTACCAGCGCTTGAGCGACTCCTCGCCCGCCATGTCGATGACGTAGTTCCAGCCGCCGGCGGGATGCTGGCCGCGGATCAGGGCGTCGGCGGCGGACTTGGCGGCTTCATAGAACTGTTCGTCGCCGGTGGCGTGATAGGCGTCAAGGAAGACATGGCCGACCGTGGCGGTGCCGGGCGGCTGGACCCAGATCATCGTCGGCGAGGCTTCCAGTTCGCCCCAGCGGCGCGAGAAGTCCGGCAGGACATTCCACACATAGCCGCCTCCGACGGCGGCCTCATCGGTCATGAAGCGGGTCGCCCGCTTCATCGTCGCCACGATGGCGTCGCGGTCGGGCGCGGTCTGGATCATGCCCCGGGCCAGGGCGGGGGCGGAGGCGGCCGTGAAGGTCGCGGCGGCGCCGGCGGCCAGCAGGGCGCGGCGATTCATGGATGTTGCGGACATGGTGTCTCCCTCGGATGCGTCGCCTCGCAGCTCTGACGGCTGCTTGCAGGCGAAGCTAAACACGGATGACACCGGTTTCCTAGTGTTTGAGCGCGACTGTGGCGGCGCGCGGTTTCACGAAACCGTCAGCGGCGGATGTCGAAGCCCCCGTCGCCCATCGCCGCGCGAACCTCGGCGGCGGTGAACAGATTGAAGTCGCCGGGCACCGAGTGTTTCAGACCGGCGGCGGCCAGACCGAAGTCGAGCGCCTCCTGGTCCGACCAGCCGCTCCACAGGCCGAACAGCACGCCGGAGGCGAAGGCGTCGCCGCCGCCCACCCGGTCGACCACGCCGGTCATGTGGATGGCCTCGGCGGCGGTTTCGATCACCTCGCCGTTCGCGCCGCGCGTCAGCATGACGGCGGACAGGGCCTGATCCGCGACGCTCTCCTGAACGCGCAGGGTGCAGGAGATTCGCTGCAGGCGCGGGAAGGCCTCAAATGCGGCGGCGGCGGCGAGGCGGCGGCGCACGCCGGGGTCGGCGTGATCGAAGCGGCGGCCGAGCACCAGGGCGAAGTCGCGATCATCGGCGAAGGCGACCTCGGCCCCCGCCAGCATCCGGCCCAGGGTTCCGGGGGGATCGCCGTCCCACTGTTCCCACAGCTTGCCGCGGAAATTGCCGTCGTAGCTGATGCGGACGCCCTTGCGGACGGCGGCTTCGACCAGTTCGACAGCCGCGCGCGAGCCGTTGGGGCCGGTGGCCGGCGTCACGCCCGAGACGTGCAGCCATTCATAGCCGTCCAGCAGGGCGTCCCAGTCGAAGGCGTCGGCGACGCGTTCGACGAAGGCGGAGCCGGCGCGGTCATAGAGGACTTCCGACGGTCGCCGCACGGCGCCGGGCGTCAGGAAGTAAAGCCCCATGCGGCCGGGCGAGAAAACGATGGGGGAGGCGTCCACGCCATAGCGACGCACTTCGTCGCGCGCCGCCTGTCCCAAGGCGTTGTCGGGCAGGACGGTCGCCATCGCCGCCGGCGCGCCGAAGCGAGCCAGGGCGACGGCGACATTGGCCTCGGCCCCGCCCGGACGCACGGTCAGGGCGGGGGATTGAAGCAACAGCTCGTTCTGGTTCGGGCTGAACCGCAGCAACATCTCGCCGAAGCAGAGAATCTTGCCGCCGTTCGCGGTTTGAGGCCCGGGGGCTGCTGGGTGGTCGTCGCTCATGGTCTGGACGCTAGCGCGGGATCAGCGCGCCAGCCAGCCGCCGTCGACCGGCAGGGTGATCCCCTGCACATAGTCGCTGGCGCGGCTGGCCAGGAAGACGGCCGCGCCGCCCAGGTCGGCCGGATCGCCCCAGCGGCCGGCCGGAATGCGCCCGAGGATCTCCTTGGAGCGCACCGGGTCGTCCTGCAGCGCCTGGGTGTTGTCCGTGGCGAAATAGCCCGGTGCGATGGCGTTGGCGTTGATCCCATGCTTGGCCCACTCATTGGCCATCAGCTTGGTCAGCCCCGCCACGCCGGATTTCGACGCGGTGTAGGACGGGACCCGGATGCCGCCCTGATAGGACAGCATGGAGGCGGTGTTGATGATCTTGCCCGGACGGTCGCCCGCGATCATCCGCTTCACCGCCGCCTGGCTGAGGAAGAAGAGGACCTTGAGGTTGACGTTCATCACGTCGTCCCAGTCCTGCTCGGTGAAATCCACGGCGTCGGCGCGGCGGATGATGCCGGCGTTGTTCACCAGGATGTCCACCGGGCCGAGCGCGGCCTCGGTCTCGTCCAGAATCCGCTCGATCGGCTCCATGGAGGTCAGATCGGCCTGGATGGAGACGGCCTTGCGGCCCTTGGCCAGGACCTTGCCCACGGTGTCGTCTGACGCCCGGCGGGCGACCGAGGCGACGTCCGCCCCGGCCCCAGCCAGGGCCAGGGCGATGCCCTGACCCAGGCCGGTGTTGCCGCCGGTCACCAGGGCGACCTTGCCCGTCAGATCGAAAGGATCAGCCATGCCCTGGTTCCCCTTACTTCAGCTGACAGATGTCGAGCTTGTTCATGTCGGTGTAGTCGAGGTTCTCACCGCCCATGCCCCAGATGAAGGTGTAGTTCGACGTGCCGGCGCCCATGTGGATCGACCACGGCGGGCTGATGACGGCCTCGCCGTCGGCCATGATGATGTGACGCGCCTTGTCCGGCTCGCCCATGAAGTGGAAGACGCGGTCGTCTTCGCCCAGGCCGAAGTAGAGATAGGCCTCCGAACGACGGTCGTGCAGGTGCGGCGGCATGGTGTTCCACACCGAGCCGGGCTTCAGCACGGTCACGCCCAGCAGCAGCTGGCAGGACTTCACCTTGGCGGGGACGATGTACTGATAGATGGTGCGTTCGTTCGAGGTCTCGAGCGAACCCATCTCCAGCGGCACAGCCTCGGCGATCGAGATCTTGGCCAGGTCGTAGCGCGTGTGGGACGGGGTCGAGATCAGGTAGTATTTGGCCGGATTGGCGGCGTCCTTCGACGTGAAGGAGACGTCGGCGGCGCCCATCGGGATGTAGAGGCCGTCACGGAAATCCAGGTCCAGGGTCTCGCCGTCGACGGTCACCGTGCCTGCGCCGCCGATGTTGACCACGCCCAGTTCGCGCGCGACCAGGAAAGGCTGGCCGGCCAGCGACGGCGGCTCGGAATGGGTCGGCAGGCTCAGCGCCGCGTCGGTCGGCATGGCGCCGCCGATGATCATGCGCTCGTTGTGCGAATAGTTCAGGCTGATCCGGCCCGCCTGGAACAGGCCGCCGACCAGATAGCGGTCGCGCAGCTGTTCGTTGGAGGCGCCCTCCATCATGTCCGGATGGGTCGCGTGATAAACCTTGTCGTACACCTTGTTCCTCCAGGATTCCGCAGGCCGGAATCATTCATCGGCGGGATGATCCGCCTATGTCGTGTCCAGTTTGGTAACCGGTGTCAGTGCTTTGGGCAAGAGGAGGCCTTTTGTCGCGGGCGCGTCGGCTGCGCGCAGGCGGACGGCCTAGACCTGGATGGCGGAGCGACGCACCACGAGGGAAGGGCGGATTTCCGGTTGCTGCAGCCTGGCGGGATCGACGCCGCGCATGGGCGCCAGCAGTTTTTCCGCCGCCATCCGACCCATGTCGCGGATCGGCAGGCGCACCGAGGTCAGATTGGGCCAGATATGCGCCGCCATCGGCAGGTCGTCATACCCCACCACCGACAGGTCGCGCGGCAGCTCCAGCCCCCGTTCGCGCGCGGCCTGCATGACGCCCAGGGCCATGTCGTCGTTCAGGGTGAAGATGGCGGTGGGCGGTTCGGGAAGGGACAGCAAGGCGTGGGCGGCCTCGCGTCCCGAATCGAAGGTGTAGGCGCCCTGGATGTCATAGGCGGGCGGCAAGTCCACGCCGCGTTCCTTCAAGGCGTCGATGAAGCCCTGGCCGCGCACGACCGATGAGCGGAAGGAGGCTAGGCCGCGCACCAGGGCGATGCGCCGATGGCCCAGATCCACCAGGTGCCGGGCGGCCTCGGCGGCGCCGATCCAGTCGTTGGTCACCACCATGTTCTGGGGCTGGTCCAGGGCGATCGAGGCGATGCGGACATAGGGGGTGTCCAGCTCGCGCAGCAGTTCGATCACCGTCTCGTCCTCGGACACCGAGGGCGGCATGATGACGCCGAACAGCCGCTGGCGTTCGACGAAGCCGCGAATGTCCTTCAGCAGGGTGGGGGAAGTCCGGCTGCACGGATGCACCACCAGTTCCAGGCCCGACCCCTTCAGGGCGTCCAGGATGCCCTGCTGCATGTTGACCACATAGGTGGGGCTGGGCTGATCGTAGATCATCCCGACCAGGAAGGACCGGCGGAAGGCTAGGCCGCGCGCCTGCGGATCGGGCACGAAGCCCAGTTCGTCGATCGCCTCCTGAACGCGGGCGCGGGTTTCCTCGCGCACGAACGGAGACTGGTTGATGACGCGCGACACGGTCTTCTTGGAGACCTGCGCCACGCGGGCGACGTCATTGATGGTGGCGCGCTTGCCGGATTTCGCCGGTTGCGAATCCCGTTCTGACAAAGGCGTCCCCCTTTCCTGGTTCCTGGACCAGCCATAGCCGCGCCGGGCGTCAGACGCCACGGTTCATTGGCGATGAATGATTGACACCGGTTTCCATGAGCCGCCATTATCCGGAGCTTTCAATCGGGGCGTCACATTGATCCATCAGATTCTATCTTCGGAGCGCGGCCTGTGACGGCGGCGACGGACCCGGCCGCCGACCTGGCCGTAGCGCAGGCTTTCGTGGACCATCGGCTGGCGGCGCGAGCCCTGCCGGATTATCCGGGGGCGACGCCTGACGCCCTGAGCCGGTCCTACGCCATTCAGGATCAGGCGATCGCCCTGTTCCCGGACCAGGTCGTCGGCTGGAAGGTCGGCGGCGTCCCGCCGGCGCAACAGGCCGTGCTGGGCGCGCACCGGGTGGCGGGCGCCATCTTTGCGGCCAACGTCTGGACCGCAGGCGGGCAGCCGACGGACCTGCCGGCCATCGAAGGCGGTTTCGCCGCCGTAGAGGCCGAGTTCATCGCCCGCATCGGCGCCGACGTCGATCCGAACCGCACGGACTGGACGCTGGCGGACGCGGCCGATCAGATCGACGCCGTCTTCATCGGGGTGGAGCTGGCCGGCAGCCCGCTGTCCAGCATCAACGACCTGGGCTCGGCCGTGGTGGCGTCGGACTTCGGCAACAACGGCGGACTGGTGATCGGTCCCGAACTGACCGACTGGCGCGCGCGGATGGAGACCATTGAGGTCGAGACCCTGATCAACGGCCAGAGCGTGGGCCGGGGCGGCTCGGCTTCGCTGGCCGGGGGCGCGCTGGAATCGGTCCGCTTCCTGCTGGAGCACGGCGCGCGCCGCGGACGGCCGTTGACGGCGGGGACTCTGATCTCGACAGGCGCGGTCACGGGCGTCCACCGCGTGGACATCGGCGATGAATCGGTCTGCCGTTTCGCCGGCGCCGGCGAGGTTCGCTGCCGCATGGTGAAGGCCCGCCCGCAACACGATCCGAGAGGCTGACCGATCGGCTGACACAGGAAATCAGGCGCCCACCCGTCCGCAGAGGGATGCAGAAGACGGGACGCGCCGAGGAAACAAACGGAAGAGGACGCCTTCGATGACCGAGGCTTCGCAGACCGCCGAAAAGGGAGGGCCGATCCGCGTGACGGCCCCTCCGGCCGGCAAATACCGCTGGATCGTCATGTGGCTGTTGTTCGCCGCCATGGTGATCAACTACGTCGACCGTCAGATGATCGGCTTCCTGAAGCCGACCCTGTCGACCGAGTTGGGCTGGTCCGAAACAGATTACGCCGACATCGTTTTCTGGTTCCAGGCGTCCTACGCCGTCTTCTACCTGATCTTCGGTCGGGTCATGGACAAGATCGGCGCGCGCTGGGGCCTGGGGGTCGCCTTCTTCATCTGGCAGATCGGCCACATGATGCACGGCGCGGCCCGCGACCTGTCGCACTTCATCATGGCCCGCATGATCCTGGGCGTCGGCGAGGCCGGCGGCTTTCCCGGCGGCATCAAGGCCGTGGCCGAGTGGTTCCCCAAGAAGGAACGCGCCTTCGCCACCGGCCTGTTCAACGCAGGCACCAATATCGGCGCCATCGTCACGCCGTTGCTCGTCCCGGTTCTGGTGCTCAGCTTCGGCTGGCAGATGGCCTTCGTCATCACCGGCCTGCTGGGCCTGATCTGGCTGCCGATCTGGCTGATCGTCTATCGCCGTCCGCGTGAAGTGAAGAAGCTGTCGACGGCCGAACTGGAGTGGATCGAGCAGGACCCCGCCGACCCTGTCGAGAAGATCGGCTGGAAGAAGCTGCTGACGGTCAAGGAAACCTGGGCCTACGCCGCGGGCAAGTTCCTGATCGATCCCATCTGGTGGATGTTCCTGTTCTGGCTGCCCGACTTCCTGGGCAAGACCTACGGGCTGGATCTGAAGACCTTCGGCCCGCCGATCGTCGCCATCTACCTGCTGTCCGACGTCGGCTCGGTCGGCGGCGGCTGGCTGTCGGGACGCTTCATGAACCGCGGTATGAACCTGAACAAGGCCCGCAAGCTGACCATGCTGATCTGCGCCCTGTGCGCCGTCCCGGTCGCCTTTGCGGCGTTCGCCTCCAACCTGTGGATCGCGGTGCTGATCATCGGTCTGGCCACGGCGGCTCACCAGGGCTTCTCGGCCAACCTCTACGCCTTCCCCGGCGACGTCTTCCCGCGTGGAGCGGTGGGCTCGGTCGTCGGAATCGGCGGGATGCTGGGCGGCATCGGCGGCATGATCATGGCCAAGTACGCCGGCTTCGTGCTGGACAAGCTGGGCACCTACACCCCGATCTTCGTGGTGGCGGCCTCGGCCTATCTGGTGGCCTTGCTGGTGGTCCACATCATCTCGCCCAGATACGAACCGGCCAAGGTCTAAGGACCCGACGCCGAGAGGGGCGCTCGTCTGAGGGGGCGGGCGCCCCTCTTCAATTCCACCGGGAGGGTTTCATGAACATCCATCGCCGCGCCCTGTTGAGGGTTGGAGCCGCCGCTGGCGGCGCGTTCGCCGCGCCGGGCGTCGTCCTGGCGCGCAATCAGGCTGTTGCGCCGCCCGACCCGACCGAGACGGTCCGCTTGTGGCCCGCCGGCGCGCCGGGCGGCGAAGGCGTGAGCGTGGTTCCCATCGTGCCGGAGCGATCGACGGACCCGAGCTATCGCGACCGCTACGCCCAGTACACGACCGATCCCCTGATGACGGTGGTGCGGCCCGCCCGGCCGAACGGTTCGGCCATGCTCCTGATTCCAGGAGGCGGCTATCGCTGGTCCGTTCTGGACAAGGAGGGCTTCGACGTGGCCCGCGTCTTCGCCGCCAGCGGGACGACCTGTTTCGTGCTGCGCTATCGGCTGCCGGCTGATGGTTGGGCGGCGGGACCGGACGCCCCCCTGCAGGACGTGCAGCGGGCGATCCGGCTGATCCGCAGCCGCGCGGCGGAGTTCGACGTGCGGCCGGATCGCGTGGCGGTGCTGGGCGCATCAGCCGGCGGCCATCTGGCGGGTCTGGCCAGCGCCCGGACGGACGCCGCCTACGCCTCGATCGACGGCGCCGATACGGCGTCCCTGCGGCCGGATCTGACGGTGTTGCTCTATCCCGTCGCAACCATGACGGACCCCTACGTCCACGCTGGGTCCCGCGCCCACCTGCTCGGCGCCGCGCCTCGCGCCGAGGCGATCGCGGCCTATTCGCTCGAGCAGATGGACTGGTCGGGCGCCGCGCCGGTCTTCCTGATCCATGCGATGGACGACGCCTCGGTGCCGGTCGAGAACAGCCTCATGCTTCTTTCCAGCCTGAAGGCGGCCGACGTCAGGACCGAAGCCCACCTGTTCCAGGAAGGCGGTCATGGTTTCGGAACGCGCCTGATCGCCGGCCGACCGGCGGACGCCTGGCCCGAGCTGACGCGGCGCTGGGCCGGCCGGCTGGACTTCGCTCTTTAGAGGCTAGATCCGCTCCAGCGGCAGACGCATCCCGGCCACGATCAGACAGGCCGCGTCGGCGACGGCGGCGATGCGCTGGTTCAGGCGGCCGGCCTCGTCGCGAAAGCGTCGGCCCAGCGGATTGTCGGGGACCAGGGACCAGCCGACCTCATTGCTGACGACCCACAGCGTGGCGGGGCAGGCGGCCAGGGCCGGGGCCAGGTCGTCGAAGGCGGCGGCTAGGTCGCGCTCGGCCAGCATCTGATTGCTGAGCCACAGGGTCAGGCAGTCGACCACCGCCACATCCTCGGCCGATAGGGCGCGCACGGCCTCGGCCAGATCCAGCGGCGCCTCGACCTGGCGCCAGCCCTGGTTGCGTTCGGCCTGATGGCGGGCGATGCGGTCGCGCATCTCGTCGTCGAAGGCCTCGGCGGTGGCGATGAAGACGGGCGTGCGGCCCGCCGCCTCGGCGGCCCTCTCGGCCTGTCGTTGGGCGTAGCCGCTCTTGCCGGAACGGGCGCCGCCGAGAACCAGCGTCAGGGTCATGCGTCGTCTCTCCGGTTGACCTGAACCGCGCGCGGTCCTACTGCCACGGTCGCGTCAGGTTCCCCGAAAGGGGATTGAAAGGGAACGGAGTGTGAAACTCCGGCTGTTCCCGCAACTGTAAGCGGCTAGCCCGCGCGTCATACGCCACTGGCGGTCCGGAAGGCCACGGCCTGAACGACTACTGGGAAGGCGACGCGCACCGGCCTTGATCCGCGAGCCAGGAGACCTGCCTGTCGCCGTCGTTCTCCGCGCGGTCGGGATGTGCCGGGCGGTCGAGGCAACTCGTGTGACGACAGTCGTAAACCAGCCGCGTCAGCGGCCGCTTTCGCTCATCCGGGCGACGGGCGGTCCGGCGCGGCGTCGTCATATGGAGACCCGGAATGAACCGGACCGCATTCGCTACCCTGGCCGCCGCCAGCCTTCTGGCCGCCGCGCCTGCTTTCGCTATTGAAACCGTCGATCAACAGGCCGCCGCTCCTGACGTGGCGGGTCGCGCCGGCGCCATCGCCGTCGAGGACGTGGTCGTCACCGCCAACCGCTCGGCCCAGCCGATCGAGCGCGTCGGCGCCTCCGTCACCGTCCTGACCCAGGCCGCTATCGAGGCGCGCCAGACCCCGGCCGTGGTCGAGTTGCTGGCCCAGACGCCGGGCGTCAGCTTCACTCGCAACGGCGGCGTCGGCGCCTCGACGGGCGTCAACATCCGCGGCGCCGAGAGCCAGCACACTGTCGTCCTGATCGACGGGGTCAAGCTGAACGACCCGTCCTCGACGCAGGGCGGTTTCAACTTCGGCAACCTGCTGATCGGCGACACGGCGCGCATCGAGGTGCTGCGCGGCGCCCAGTCGACCCTGTGGGGCAGCCAGGCCATCGGCGGCGTGGTCAACATCGTCACGGCCGAGCCGACCGAAGTCCTGCAAGGCAGCCTCGACGCCGAGGCCGGCGCGCGCGGCACGACTTATTTCCGCGGCGGCGTCGGCGGCGCCAATGAGCGCCTGAGCTGGCGTCTGGCGGCCAGCCGTTATGACACTGACGGCTTCTCGGCCTTCGCAGAGGGGACCGAAGACGACGGCTACACCAACACCGGCCTGTCGGGCCGCCTGAACGTCAAGGTGACGGACGCTGTTTCGCTGGACCTGCGCTCGGTCTGGTCCAGCGGCCGCAACGATTTCGACGCCTTCAACGGCGACAGCCGCGAATACGGCAAGACCCAGGAGCTGGTCGCCTATGCCGGCCTGAACTTCGACCTGCTGGACGGCCGGTTCCGCAACCGCATCGGCTACGCCCACACCGATACGGATCGCCGCAACTTCAACCCGGACAACACGGTCCAGACCCTGACCTTCGACGCAGAAGGCCAGAACCGCCGCTGGGAATATCAGGGCGCCTTCGCCTTCACCGAGGCGCTGAACGCGACCTTCGGCCTGGAGCACGAGAAGTCGGAGATGAAGACCCGGTCGCCTGGCGACTGGGATCCGAACCCGGCCTTCGGTCGCGGCGAGGCCGAGCTGAACAGCGCCTATGGCCAGTTGCAGTGGACGGTGCTGGACGGCCTGACCCTGACCGGCGGCCTGCGCTATGACGACCACGCCCAGTATGGCGACAACCTGCTGGGCCAGGTCGCTGCGGCCTGGGCCCTGAACGAGGGCGATACGGTGGTGCGCGCCAGCTGGGGCCAGGGTTTCCGCGCGCCGGGCCTGTATGAGCTGTACAGCGAGTACGGCAACCTGACGCTTCAGCCCGAAGAGTTCGACAGCTGGGAGATCGGCGTCGAGCAGCGCCTGTTCGACCGTGCTGTCGTCTCGGCGACCTACTTCAATCGCCAGGCGGACAATGAGATCCGCTACAACGGCTGCTCGACGCCCTCGACGGACCCGCTGTGCACCGTCAACGGCGCGGGCCGCTGGGGCTATTACCGCAACGTCCAGAAGACCGAGGCGCAAGGCGTCGAACTGGTCGGCCGCGTGGATGTGACGGAGCGCCTGAACGTCAGCGCCAACTATACCTGGACCGACGCCAAGAGCGCCTCGGGCACCACGGACGGCAAGCGTCTGACGCGCCGTCCCGAGCATATGGCGAACTTCGCCGCCGACTATGCCTTCGCCTTCGGCCTGAAGACGGGCGTGGCCGTGCGTTACGTCGGCGAGACGTTCAACAACGATACGAACACGGTGAAGGTCGGCGCCTACACCCTGGTCGATCTGCGCGCCTCCTATCCGGTCAACGACATCCTTGAAGTCTACGGCCGGATCGAGAACGCCTTCGACGAGGACTATCAGACGGTCCTGAACTACGGCGCGCCGGGCCGCGGCGTGTTCGGCGGCGTTCGCGTCCGGTTCTGATGTGATGAAGGACGCCGCGTTCCTGACGACGGCGACCCGGCACGGCGGCGGCCTGATGACGGCCGCGGCCGCCTATCCCGACGCGCCGCAGCCCTGGCTGGACCTGTCCACGGGGATCAATCCCGAACCGTGGCGAGGACCGCGCGCGTCGGAGGAGGCGCTGAACGGCCTGCCTGATCCCGCCGCCCTGGCGGCGCTGGAGGCCGTCGCCGCGGCCGCCTTCGGCGCGTCGCCTGAGCGGACGGCGGCGGTTGCGGGCGCCGAGGCGGCGATCCGTCTGCTGCCTCTACTGCTGGGCGTACGGGCGGTCGAGGTGGTCGGCCCGACCTACGGCGCCCATGCCGAGGCCTGGCGGGCGGCGGGCGTGGCGACGCGCCTGATCGCGCCTGATCAGGCGGCGGCCTCGCAGGCGGGCGTGCTGGTCGTCGTCAATCCGAACAACCCCGACGGCCGCCTGACCCGGCGGGCCGATCTGATCGCCATGGCGCGGGCGCGCTCCAAGGCGGGCCGCTGGCTGGTGGCGGACGAGTCCTTCATCGAATGCGCGCCCGGAGACAGCGTGTCGGACCTGGCCGAGTCGGGGCTGATCGTCCTGCGCTCCTTCGGCAAGTTCTATGGACTGGCCGGGGTGCGGCTGGGCTTCATGCTGGCGGCGCCCGAGCTGATCCGGCGATTGCGCGCGCTTCAGGGCGACTGGCCGGTCAGCGCCGACGCCCTGGCGCTGGGGCTGGGCGCCTATGCTGACGAGGCCTGGCGGCGCCGGACCGAGGCGGCCCTGGCCGAGCGGGCCGATCGGCTGGACGACCTGCTGGCGCGGGCGGGGTTCCAGATCATCGGCGGGACCAGCCTGTTCCGCATGACGCGCACGCCCCATGCCGCGCGCTGGTTCCAGCACCTGTGCCGCGCGGGAATCCTGACCCGGCCGTTCGATCACACGCCCGACGCCCTACGCTTCGGCGTCGCGGCCGAGCGCGACTTCCCTCGACTGCAACGCGCGCTGGAGGCCTTCGGATGAGGCCGACCCGGCGACAGGCGCTGGTGGGCGCGGGGGCGATGCTGGTCGCCGGGCCGGCTGCGGCCGACGCCGCCCCGCGCCGCGTGGTTTCGCTGAACGCCTGCCTTGACGCCATCCTGGTCCATGTCGCTGATCGGGGGCAGATCGCGGCCCTCAGCCACTATGCGCGCGAGCCGGTCGGCTCGACCATTTCCGAGGTGGCCAAGACCTTGCCCTTCACCTGGGAGACGGCGGAGGAGGTCATCGCCCTGCGCCCCGATCTGGTGCTGACCAGCCGCCACAGCGCCCTGTCCACGCGCAACGCCCTGGATCGCATGAACATTCAGACCGAACTGTTCGCCGTGCCCGACAGCGTGGCCGCCAGCCTGGACCACGTGCGCGAGGTCGCTCGTCTGGTCGCCCGCCCGGCGCGGGGTCAGACTCTGATCGCGCGCATCGAGGCCGCCATCGCCGCCGCCGCCCCGCCGCCCGGATCGGCGCGGCTGACGGCCCTGATCTATCAGCCCAACGGTTTCGCCGCCGGGCGCGGCACCCTGATGGACGAGATGATGACCCGCGCCGGGTTCGAGAATGTCGCCGGCCGCTACGGCCTGGGCAAATGGGGAAACGTGCCGGTCGAGCGCCTGCTGGCCGACCCGCCGCAGGTGCTGCTCAGCGGCGTGCCGGTGCGCGGCTCGCGCACCTGGGCCGACCGGGTCATGCGTCATCCGGCGCTGAAGTCCCTGTCCGATCGGATGGTGCAGGCGCAACTGGAAGAGAAGCTGCTCTATTGCGGCGGCCCGGTGCTGATCCAGACCGCTGCCGCCCTGGCGCGCGCGCGCCGCACGGCGCTGGAGGCCCTGACATGACCCTGCCGCGTCCCCTGGTGATGATCGGGCTGCTGCTCCTGATCGCCGCCCTGTCCGTCGCCAGCATGAGCGCGGGCCGTGTCTGGATTCCCTGGAGCGACTGGGCGAGCCAGCGCGGCGATCCCGCCTGGGCCATCCTGTTCGAGCTGCGCCTGCCGCGCACGGTGCTGGCCCTGATGGTCGGGGCGGTGCTGGGCCTGACCGGGGCGGCGTTGCAGGGCTACACCCGCAACCCGCTGGCCGATCCGGCGATTCTCGGCGTCTCGACCATGGCGGCGCTGGGGGCGGTGCTGACCTTCTATCTGGGCGCGGCGGCCAGCGCGCCGTGGGTGCTGCCGGTCGCGGCCATGATCGGGGCGGGGATCGGCGTGTTGCTGCTGCTGGCCTTGGCGGGGGCGACCAGCAGCGTCGTCACCTTCATCCTGGCCGGGGTGGTGATCCAGACCATGGCGGGGGCGGGCGTGGCCTTGGCGTTGAACCTGGCGCCCAATCCCTGGGCGGTGAACGAGATCGTCAACTGGCTGATGGGGTCGCTGGCCGACCGCAGCGTGGTCGAGCTGAGGCTGGCGGCGCCGGGCATGATCCTGGGCTGCCTGCTGCTGCTGACGCAAGGAAGGACGCTGGACGCCCTGACCTTGGGCGAGGCGGGAGCACGGTCGCTGGGCGTGCGGCTGGATGCCGGGCGCATGATGCTGGCGCTGGGGGCGGCGCTGGCGGTCGGCTCGGCGGTGGCGGTGACGGGGTCGATCGGCTTCGTCGGCCTGATCGTGCCGCATCTGCTGCGGCCCCTGATCGGCGCCCGGCCCAGCGGCCTGTTGCTGCCCTCGGCCCTGGGCGGCGCGGCCCTGACGCTGGCGGCGGACATTCTGGTGCGGCTGACGCCCGCCTCGACCGAGATCAAGCTGGGCGTGGCCATGGCGGCCCTGGGCGGCCCCTTCTTCCTGGCCCTGCTGATCAGCATGAGAAGGAAGCTGACATGAGCTTCCTGTGCGCGGAGAACCTGTCGGTCCGCCTGGGCGACAAGGCGGTGCTGAACGGCGTCGACGCGGCCTTCGCGCCCGGGCTGGTGACGGCGATCGTCGGACCGAACGGGGCGGGCAAGTCGACCCTGCTGGACTGTCTGGCGGCGTTGCGGACGCCCGACGCGGGCCGGGTGACGCTGGACGGCCGAGCATTGCGCGACCTGCCCGCGCGCGCGCGATCACGGCGCATCGCCTATCTGCCCCAGAACGCCGAGATCGCCTGGGCGGTCGAGGGGCGCACCTTCGTCGGCCTGGGCCGCACGCCCTACGTCGGCGCCTGGGGGTTGAGGGCGGACGACCGCGCCGCAGTGGCCCGCGCCATGGCCGTGGCGGGGGTGGAAAGCTTCGCCGACCGCATCGTCTCGACCCTGTCGGGCGGCGAGCGGGCGCGCGTGCTGATCGCCCGCGCCCTGGCCGGAGAACCGCAATGGCTGCTGGCGGACGAGCCGCTGGCGGGCCTCGATCCGGGCCATGTGCTGGACGCCTGCGATCTGTTCCGGCGGCTGGCGGATGAAGAGGGGCGGGGCGTGGTCCTCACGCTGCACGATCTCGACGCCGCCCTGCGCGTGGCGGATCGGGTGATCGTTCTGGCCGAGGGGCGGGTGCTGGCCGACGCCGCCCCGGCCGAGGCCCTGTCGCCAGCGGTGCTCAAGGCGGCGTACGGCGTCGAGGCGCGCACCCTGGACGGCGCGCGCGGCCCGGTGCTGGAGATGGTCGGCCGTGCCCGTTAGCAGCCTGCCCACGCCCTGGATCGTCGCGGGGGCCCTGTTGGTCGAGGGCGTCGTCGGCTGGCCGCGTCGCCTGTCGCACCCGGTCGTGTGGATCGGGGCTCTGATCGCGGCGCTGGAACGACAGTGGAACGGGGCGGAACGGCCCGAGAGCGCTCGCCGTGCTTTGGGCGTCGCGACGGTGCTGATCCTGATCGCGGTCGCGGGCGGCGCGGGCTGGGGCGTGCAGGCGCTGGCCGCCGTATCGCCCTTCTGGCCGGGGTTGATGCTGTTGCTGGTCTGCGGCGCGACGGGGCTGGCGGCGCGCAGCCTGTTCGATCACGTCCGCGCCGTGGCCCGGCCGCTGAAGGCGGGCGATCTGCCCGCCGCGCGTCTGGCGGTCGGCATGATCGTCGGCCGCGACGTCGAGGCGATGGACGAGAGCGAGGTCGCGACCGCTGCCCTGGAAAGTCTGGCCGAGAGCTTCTGCGACGGCGTGGTCGCGCCGGTCTTCTGGTTCGTGATCGGGGGCCTGCCGGGGCTGTTCGTCTATAAGGCGATCAACACCGCCGACAGCATGATCGGCCACCGGGAGCCGCGCTGGCGGGCCTTCGGCTGGGCCGCGGCGCGCACTGACGATGTGATGAACTGGATACCGGCGCGCATTGCGGGCGTCTTGATCGCGCTGGCGGGCGGCCAGGGTTGGCGCATCATGTGGCGCGACGCTGGCAAGCACGCCTCGCCCAACGCCGGATGGACCGAGGCGGCGATGGCGGGGGCCCTGCGGGTTCGACTGGGCGGGCCGGTCCGCTATGACGGCGTCATGACCGACCGACCTGTCTTCGGCGACTGGGCGCCGCCGTCCGCCCATGATCTGAAGCGAGGGCTGAAGGTTTACGGCGTCGCCTGCGCCCTGTTGCTGATGCTGCTGATCTGCGGGGGCTTCGCATGGCCGCGCTGATGATTCAGGGTTGCGGCTCGGACGTGGGCAAGTCGGTGCTGGTCGCCGGTCTGTGCCGCGTCTTCGCCAATCGCGGCCTGACGGTGCGGCCGTTCAAGCCGCAGAACATGTCCAACAACGCCGCCGTCACCGCGTCCGATCAAGCTGGCCGCACCGGCGAGATCGGCCGCGCCCAGGCGCTTCAGGCGCTGGCGTGCCGTACGCCGGCGACGGTCGACATGAACCCCGTCCTGCTGAAGCCGCAGAGCGACACGGGCGCCCAGCTGGTCGTACGCGGTCAGGTCGAGGGCGTGTGGCAGGCGGCGGGCTATCAGGACCGCAAGGCCGCCCTGCTGGACGTGGTTCTGGACAGCTTCCGCCGTCTTCAGGCCGAAGCCGATCTGGTGATCATCGAGGGGGCGGGCAGCCCGGCCGAGACCAACCTGCGCGCCGGGGACATCGCCAACATGGGCTTCGCCCGCGCGGCGGACGTGCCGGTGGTGTTGGTCGGCGATATCGATCGGGGCCATGTGATCGCCGCTCTGGTCGGCGCCCATGCGGTGCTGGACGATGAAGACCGGGCGATGATCCGGGGCTACATCATCAACAAGTTTCGCGGCGATCCGGCCCTGTTCGATCAGGGTCGGGCCGAGATCACGCGGCGCACGGGCTGGGCGGATCTGGGCATGGCGCCGTGGCTGGCGGATGCGCGAGCGCTTCCGGCCGAGGACGCCGTGGTGCTGGAGCGGTCGGGCGACGGGCGTGGCGGAAAGGTGCGGATCGCCGTGCCCATGCTGTCGCGCATCGCCAATTTCGACGACTTCGATCCGCTGCGGCATGAGCCGGGCGTGGACTTCGGCTTCGTGCCGCCGGGGCAGGCCCTGCCGGGGGACGCCGACCTGATCATCCTGCCGGGGACCAAGGCGACGCTGGCCGATCTGGCGTTTTTGCGCGCGCAGGGCTGGGACGTGGACATCGCCGCCCATGTGCGGCGCGGCGGGTGGGTGCTGGGGGTGTGCGGCGGCTATCAGATGCTGGGCCGGACGATCAGCGATCCTGACGGCGTCGAGGGCGTGGCGGGTTCGGCGCCGGGGCTGGGCCTGCTGGACGTCGAGACGGTGCTGGCGGGGGCCAAGACCCTGCGCCGGGTCACTGGACGGCTGACGCCCTCGGGCGCGGCGGTCGAGGGGTATGAGATTCACATCGGCCGCACCGACGGCCCGGATACGGCGCGTCCGTTCGCCATGATCGACGGAGCGGCGCACGGCGCGCGCTCGGGCGATGGGCGGATCGCGGGCCTCTATGTCCACGGCCTGTTCGATCGGGCCGAGGCGCGAGCGGCCCTGCTGACGGAAATCGGCGCCGTGTCCGACGGCGTGGACCAGGGCGCGCGAGTGGATCAGGCGCTGGACCGCATTGCCGCCGTTCTGGAAACCCATTTCGACATTCCGGCGCTGGCTCGGATCGCAGGACTGACATGACCGAACTGACCGACCTCTTCTCCGTTCCGGCGCTGGATCAGGGGCTGCGCGCGCCGCTGCGGCAGGCGCTGGACGGCAAGGCCAAACCGGTCGGCGCCCTGGGGCGGATCGAGGATCTGGCCCTGACGCTCGGGCTGATCCAGCAGACTCTGCGACCGACGGTGGAGCGGCCCGTGCTGCTGGTTTTCGCCGGAGATCACGGCCTGACGCGCTCGGGCGTGGCGGCCTATCCGGCGGGCGTGACCGTGGCCATGGTGGACACCCTGCTGACGGGGCGGGCCAGCGCCAACGCCTTTGCCGGGGTCGTTGGCGCGCAGGTGCAGGTGATCGACGCGGGCGTCGCCGCCGACCTGTCGGACCGGGTTGGCCTGATCCACGCCAAGGTCGCGCCGGGCACGAAGGACGCCTCAGTCGAGCCTGCCATGACGCCCGATCAGGCTGAGGCCGCCCTGTTGGAGGGCGCCGCCATCGCACGGGCTGCCATCGATGACGGCGCCGATGTGATCGCGCTGGGCGAAATGGGCATCGGCAACAGCGCGTCGGCGGCCCTGCTGATGCACCGGCTGGCGCCCGCGCCGCTGATCGACTGCGTGGGGCAGGGGGCGGGGCATTCGCCCGAGGGCATGGCGCGCAAGCAGGCCGTGCTGGCGCAGGCCGCCGCCCGCTCGGACGCGACGGCGCCGCTGGAGGTGCTGACCCAGTTCGGCGGTTTCGAGATCGCCATGATGGCCGGGGCTCTGCTGGGCGCGGCTCGGGCGGGCGCGCCGGTCATCGTCGACGGCTTCATCGGCTCGGCGGCGGCCCTGCTGGCGATCCGGCTGGCGCCGAATGCGCGCGACTACTGCATCTTCGCCCACGCCTCGGCCGAGGCGGGGCATCGCCGGATGCTGGAGGCGGTCGAGGCGCAACCCCTGCTGGGCCTCGACATGCGGCTCGGCGAGGGGACAGGCGCGTTGCTGACCGTGCCGCTGCTGAAGGCGGCCTGCGCCCTGCTGTCCGACGTGGCCGAGCTGAAGGACATACTGGAGGCCGCGCGATGATCGGGCGCGAGGCGCGGCTGTTCGTCTGCGCCCTGCAGTTCCTGACGCGCTTGCCGACGCCGCCGCTGCGTGATTTCCAGCCGGAGTGGATCCAGCAGAGCGCGCGCTGGTTCCCGCTGGTCGGACAGGTGGTGGGGCTTATCGCGGCGGCCATCCTGTATGGCGCGGCGCAGGTTTGGAGCCCGTGGATCGCGGCCCTGCTGGCCGTGGCGGCGGGCGTGGCGATGACCGGCGGCTTCCACGAGGACGGACTGGCCGACACGGCCGACGGTCTGGGCGGCGGCCAGACGCGGGCGCGGCGGCTGGAGATCATGAAGGACAGCCGCCTCGGCTCATACGGCGCGCTGACGCTGGGGCTCACGCTGGCGCTGCGGGTCGCGGCGCTGGCGATGCTGGTCGCTGTGTCGCCGTGGATGGCGGCGGCGGCGCTGGTCGCGTCACATGGCCTGGGCCGGGCTGGGGCGGTCGGGGCGATGGCGCTGATGCCCTATGGCGGCGACCCCGGCATGGCCAAGGAGGGCAGGCCAGACCGCGCCTCGGTGGCAGGACTGGCGGTCGCCATTCTGATCGCCCTGTGGCCGCTGGCCCTGCTGCCGGTCATGGCGGGCGTGGTCGGCGTGGCGGGGGGGCTGGTCGTCGGCGCTGTCCCGGCATGGCAGGCGCAGCGGCTGATCGGCGGGCGCACCGGCGATGTGCTGGGCGCGGTCGAACAGATGTTCGAGGTTGGTTTCCTGCTGGCCGTCGCCGGGTTGCTGGCGGCATGAGGCTGATCGTCTCGCCCCTGCCGCAGGTCGAGCGGCTGCTGGCGGCGCACCAGCCGTCGCATCTGGTGACGCTGGCCCCGCCGGGGGCTGGCGCGGCCTTCGACGCCGAGCATCGGCTGGACCTGCGCTTCAACGATATCGCCGCCCCGCGCGAGGGGCTGGTCGCGCCTTCAACGGAACACGTCGAGGCTTTGCTGGCCTTTGCGAAGGGATGGACCGGCGCACGCCCCCTGCTGATCCATTGCTGGGCAGGCGTCAGTCGTTCGACGGCGGTGGCCTATGCGATCGCCTGCGCCCGCACCGCGCGGGGGCGGGAGGCTGAGTGGGCCGCGTGTCTGCGAGACGCCGCGCCGACGGCCACGCCCAACCCCCTGATCATCGCGCTGGCCGACCGCCTGCTGGATCGCGGCGGCGCCATGATCCGCGCCGTCGAGGCCATCGGCCGGGGCGCCGAGACCGATTGGGGCGCCCCCTTCGAACTGAACCTGACCTCTGAAGGAGACAGACGCCGATGAACGATCCGCACGACGCCGAATTGAACGCCCGCCACGCCGAGAAGATGAAGCGCATCCAGGCCGCCCGCGCCCGGATGATGCAGTCCAAGACGGTCGAGCGCGGCCTGGTCATCGTCCACACCGGGACAGGCAAGGGCAAGTCGACGGCGGCCATGGGCATGGTCTGCCGCATGATCGGCCACGGCATGAAGACCTCCATCATCCAGTTCATCAAGGGGGCGATGGAGACGGGCGAACAGACCCTGTTCGACAGCTTCCCCGATCTGGTCGAGATGCGGCCGATGGGCGAGGGCTTCACCTGGGACACCCAGGATCGCGCCGCCGACATCGCCAACGTCCGCCGCGCCTGGGAGGCCGCCAAGGCCCGCATCATGGACCCGGAATGGAAGATGGTCGTCTGCGACGAGCTGAACATCGCCCTGCGTTACGACTATCTGCCGGTCGAGGAGGTGCTGGAGGTCCTGGCCGCCCGTCCGGCCGACACCCACGTCGTCATCACCGGCCGCAACGCCCCGGACGCCCTGATCGAGGCGGCCGATCTCGTCACCGACATGCAGATGGTCAAACACCCCTTCCGCAGCGGGGTGAAGGCGCAAGCCGGGGTGGAGTTCTGATCAAGAAGGATGGCGGACAGAGAGACCGTCTAAACCACACCAGAAACACTGGATTTCCGGGGCGTTCTAGAGGTTCTCCCTAACTTTCTCCCTACCCGCAAAGTCAGGCCGCGCGCGGCGTTTCCTCGAAAAGGCGCTCTAGCGACTTCTTGGGGATAAGTGTCCGAGTGCCGAGTTTCACCACCACGACACGCCGTTCCTTGATGAGGGTGTAGAGGGTCGATCGACCGATGCCGGTGGCGTCGCAGGCCTCCTTGATCGTGTACGCGATCTTGAAGTCGTCGTTCACTGCCACATCCCCCTTCCTCTCTCACGGGCTTCGTTCTCTTGCTGGCGGTAGGGATCGCCGTAGTTGGTGTCGGATATGGCCAGGCCCTCACGAACGAGGGTGGCGCCCAGGTCGCGGCCGTTGACCGTGCAGGTGGCCACTATGCGCTGATAGCGGTCGCGGGACTGGACGGTGCAGCGGGTGCCGTTGGCTGCGAGTTGCCGGGCGCGGGCCGTTGCTGCCGGTCCGCTGGCCTTGGCCTCGGGCGAGCAGGCCCAGACATTTGGCCGCTGGCGGCAGCGGGTGAAGGGCGCGACCTCGCCAGCGTCGATGCCGGCCAGCCGGACGCGGTGGCGCTCGCCGTCAGCCGTATGGCACCGGCCGCTGTCTCCGTCGCTCATGGCGAGGACGGCGCAGATCAGGACGATGGGGGTCATGCTGGCCCTCCGAGCAGAAGTGTGGTCGGCATCGAGCCCTGCTCATAGGCGATGGCGAGCTGGGGCTGCATGAACTGGCCCACGGTCGATCCGTCTGGCAGGACGGTGTGCGCCAGGAACTCGTCTTCGATAGTCGTGATCCCGGCCGCGACGGCCTCCAGCTTCGCCTTGATGACGAGGGCCAGTGCACGCCAGCGCTGACGGCCAGCCTGTTCCCAAGCCTTCAGCGCAGCATCCGGCGTCCGCTGGCCCCGCGAATGGTGCGTGAACTCGCGCGACTTCGGGTCGGGCATGGGCAGGACGAACTTCACCATGCGGTCGCTGATGCGGAAGCCGATCATGGCCGCTGTCTGCTCGCTCGCATACATGAACGACGTGGCGCCGTAGCGCTTCAGGGTCGCTTCGATCTCGGCCCGGCTACGATCCTGCGAGACAGACGTTTCTGCGGCGTAGCGGGTCATGCTTCACCGCCATCGTTCGGTGCCGCAAGCCGCGTCTCCAAGCCGACCCTCTCGCTCGTTGCATTGAATTTGCGAGCGATCGCCGCCTCGAGGTCGATGCCGTAGTGCATGGCGATCAGATCAACACAGATCACGACGTCAGCGAGTTCATCCGCCAGTTCTTCTGCAGTTGCTCTTGAGCCGCGGATGCCGAGGCGCTCCCGCTCCAGCTTCTTGATGATGTTGCAGGCCTCTCCGACCTCGCCCGCCAGTTCATTGCCGCGATAGGAGGCTGTGATCTGGTTGTCCTGATCCCACTCGTTCTGGCGAGCGATGTTGGCGGCGCGGAGGTTCGTGTGCGTGGTCATGGGCGAGCTCTTAGCAGGTGGATCCACCTTCTCGTGCGGGGTGAGGGGGTGGGTCATTGGATCAGACTCCGCGGTTCTGCTAATCTGTGGCCGTGCACAAAGCCTTCCGGTTCAGATTGTATCCAAGGCCAGAACAGGCCGAGACGCTGGGCCAGTGGATCGGCGTCACGCGCCTTGTGTACAATCTCGCGCTTGAGCAGAGGCGTGATTTCTGGCGTCAGTACAAAGCTTCGAGAGGTAAGAACCTTTCGTGGGGTCAGCAGTCGCTTGAGGTGACGGCACTCCGACGCGAGTTCGATTTCATAGCTGCCGTTCCTAGAACCTGCCTCGAATATGCTTTGCGCGACCTCGACAAAGCATTTGAGGGTTTCTTTCGTGGCGGTGGGTACCCGTTTTTCCGGAAGAAGGGCGTCAACGCCAGCATCCGTTTGGCATGGAAGGACTTGGCCAAGCGCACCATCAATGGTCGCTGGGCGGAGGTACGGTTGCCCCGCATAGGTTGGGTTCGCTACCGGAAATCGCGCGAGATTGCCGGCAATATTATGAACGTGACGGTCCTCAATGCGGGGGGGCGCTGGGACATTGTTTTTTCGGCGGATGTGCAGGACGTCTCCCTGGGCCTTACGGCCGTGGTTGGGATTGACCGGGGCATAGCGACGACGCTTTCGCTCTCGACCGGTGAGCATATTCGCCTGCCTGACATTGGTGCCATGGAGAAGCGACGTAGGAGGGCCCAACGCATTCTTGCGAGACGTAAGCGCGGATCGGCGAGATATAGGAAGCAGCGGCACGCCGTTGCCCGTATTGCGTCTAAGATTGCGCGAGTGCGGTCCCATCATCTTCATGTAGCGAGTACGAGTCTCGCCGCGCGTTTTGGGGTGGTGGTATTGGAAGATCTGAACGTCCGCGCGATGACCGCCAGCGCAAAGGGAACGGTTGAGAAGCCAGGGCGTAGAGTTGCGCAAAAGCGTGGCCTTAACCGCTCCATTCTGGCGCAGGGCTGGAGTATCTTCGCTAGCCAACTTGAGTACAAAATGAGGGCAGCGGGCGGACGATTGGTCTACGTTCCCGCTGCGTACACGTCGCAGACGTGCGCTGAATGTGGGGTCGTTGACGCTAGAAGCCGCAAGAGCCAAGCGGTCTTCGAGTGCATCGCTTGTGGTCATGGGGACCACGCCGACACCAATGCTGCTCGAAACATCATGCGCGGAAGCACCGCGTTCGTGGAGGAAGGTCATCTTGGACCTCCCTGTGAAGCGAGAACTGCTGCAGCATGAGCTGCGCAACCGGCTTTGGCCGGGGATGCTGAGCCACCCGCGAGGAAGCTGCTGCTGTTGGGCTGTCCGTTTAAGTGGGGGTTGTCGGAAAGGACCGTGACCGCCGAGCCTTCGGGGTGGCGCAACTGTTCGACATGTTGTTCCACCGCCCCGCCTTCCGGCGCGGGGGCTGCTGGCGCGGTGATTAGACCGTGCAGCATGGCGTTGATTTCTAGCGCCTGCTTGGTTCTGCCGCTGTTCTTGCGGTCTTCTCGTGCCTGCAACAGAAACGACTTGATGCGTTCGGCTAACTCAACCGGCACGGTAACGCGAGGGGTGGTCATGCTGCGCTCCTGAAAAGAGGAAGTTCATCGAGACGAACCGACCGGGCCATGCCGATCAGGAGGTCGCGGAAGGGTTCGGGGGTGTGGATTCGCGGGGTGCTGTCCGTGCCGCCGCCGCGCGCTCCGACCTCGCCGAGGCGCTTGGCGCGCTTGAGGCCCATGCGCTCGACTACGGCGGGGTCAAGGTTCATGGGGCTGTGACCCCACGCCAGTTCCGGCAGATCGCAGCCGACTGCATAGAGCAGCGTCGGCTTGCGGGCGTAGTGACCGTAACGGCCCTGCTCGACGCAGCAGGTCCAGCCGCCGAACTGATCGGCTCGGACCCAGCCACCATTGCGGTCAGGGACCGTCAGGCCGAACCACGC
The DNA here is from genome assembly GCF_053645695.1 of Brevundimonas sp. NPDC055311. Taxonomy (NCBI): domain Bacteria; kingdom Pseudomonadati; phylum Pseudomonadota; class Alphaproteobacteria; order Caulobacterales; family Caulobacteraceae; genus Brevundimonas; species Brevundimonas sp. NPDC055311. The sequence goes on along the minus strand of NZ_JBSHMV010000001.1, from coordinate 914,986 downwards.
CCATGCATGAGAGTCCCACGGATGCTCCAGCACCCCGCCGAAGTTGCGCACGGCGGTCAGGGCGGCAGCGAAGCATCCGGCGTCGGAACCCTTGGTCTTGCGGCGGCCGGTTTTCTTCACCGTCAGGGGCTGGCCGAACCACATCTTGCCCCAGCGCTGGCATGGCGGGTGCGCGACCACGGGGTGCGGTCCGTCATATAGGCGGGCGTCGCGGACCTGATCCCACGGATCCACGCCTTCCAGGCCGTAATATGCGCCGTTGGATTCGACGTAGAGGGCGGCGATCATGAGCCACCCCCGTCCTGCTCACCACGGGCGCGGGCGATGAAGGACTGTCCTGCGTCTGTGATCTTCCACCAGCGCGTGACGCCGCCACTGAACGCCGCAACACCCTCGACCAGCCCCTGCGCCTCAAGACCTTTCAGGAGGCGGCGAGTTTTGGCGGTATCGCCGGGGCAACCGGCAGCGGTCGCCATCCAGTGGGTCGCGACAGGCCCGGGGCGTTCACCGACATGCGCGAGCACGTCGACGATCTGCCGCAGCGTATGCTTCACCCCGCTCATGCCCGGTCTCCTTTGCGCGGGAAGATAACGGGGGCGTCAGCCCAGCGCGGACCAAGAGCGGCTATGCGGTCGCTCGCTTGCCGCTGATATGAGAAGTAGCCGAGCCAGAAGAGCCTGATGACGATGTGAAAGCCGCCAGCAGCACCTGGGCCGCTGCGCCAGACCTCAAAGAACCGCCTCCGGTGTCCGCTCCAGTGCCAAACAGCCATCCACTGCCAGCAGAGCAGGTGGGGCCAGTGACGCCACGCGAAGTAGATGCTCGAGCGTGTCACTTTCGGCAGGATAGCAAGGCCCGCAAACGGGGTGCGGGAACGATGCGCCGCATCCCATGCATCGAAGGCATGGATGCGCGCGACGGTCTCTGCGTCGTGGTGCGGAAGGACAGGAAGGAACCCGCTCATGCCTCACCCCCACGGCGGGAGGCTTGGCGGAGGGCGGCGTTAATTTCTTCGACAATTAAGCTTACGGCATGATCGCCTTGCGAAACGGGGCAGTGTCCGCTTCCCATGTCATGAGACTCGATAGTCGAGCCGCACATGCAATGTTCGTGATCGTCAATCGGCCACGTCTGGATGCGCTCTCTCGTCTTTTCCAACGCTTCAATGACGACCGCAGCGCGAGCGTAAATAGCGCGTTGACCGGCCATAAATGCGTCAACCATCTCATCAGCCGAATAAATCCTATCAGCTGGACATGTCTCAACGTGGCCGTTCAACCACGTCCACGCGTCATCCTCCTCCGCCCCCAGCACCTCTGCCGGGCTCTTGGTTGATTCAGGCATGGTCGTGGGCCTTCTGAGGGCGCGCGACAACAGAGCCGTCGAACCGCTTGGTCCGGGTCTTGTCGAAGCCGCGTGATTGAAGGGGGCGCTTGGTCGGGGCCGCGCAGGTCTCTCCGCGCAGGCGCTTGATCTTGGCGTCGGCCGAGCGGTCGGCCTTGGTCTTCTCGGTGGCGCAGGGCTTCCGCCAAAGGGCGCGGTTGGAGAGGTCATTGGTCCCGCCCGCGTTGAGGGCCAGGACGTGTTCGTCGATCACGCCTTCGGTCAGAGCATTGAGACGCCCGCCGCAGCCGCAGCCGCACTTGCCGCCTTGGCGCACCGAAAGCTCGATGATCTCCCGGCGAGTGAGCGGCTTGCGGTCGTGGATCTCGACTTCGGCCCGATCCTGCAGAATGGAGACGGCGGGCTTCATGCGCCGCGCCTCCGCTCGAGTTCGCGGCGGGCGTTCCACTTGAGGTCTTCCTCCATCGAGGCCTGCGCCAACATCCAGTTCAGGAAGCCAGCTTCGACGTCGGCCCACTTCTGGCCCCGGAACTTGCCGATCGGGCAGGTCGGCATGAGCGGCGGCTCAACCGTCCACTGGATCAGGTCAGCGACAGTCGCTTTCTGCAGGAGCCTGCAGAGGATGTGCGCGGTGACATAGGCGTCGGGAAGCGCGCGGTGCGGCGGGTGACGCCGCTTCTCGTCGATCTCGTTGTGCAGCCCAAGCCAGTAGAGAAGCACCTGGTTCGTGTGAGCCGGGGCTTCCGGCCAGATGCGGAGCGCCGCCTTGTAGGTGCAGATCCACTTTGCCGGGGTCGAGCCGTCGAGCGCGCGGAAGTCCGGCAGGAAGGCCTGCTCAAACTTGCTGTTGTGCGCGACGTAGACATCAGCGGATCGACCGAAGGCGCGGCTCTCCATCCAGTCCTCAGCGGAGCGCGACTGGAAGAGCGGGCGGCCTTTGATCTCCCACGGCAGGATGTGGTGGACGGCCATCACCTCGGGCGGGCAAGGCCTCTCGCAGCCGAACAGCGCCTGACCACAGGTGTCGTCGTCGAGAAGCCATTCGCCCCACTCGCCTTGGCGGACGTCTTGGAAGCCAAGCTCGATGATCTCGGCCGCAGGCGGTTCCAGCCCGGTAGTTTCCAGATCGACGACGCGGAGGACTTGTTCGTAAGCGCGTATCACGGCTCAGCCCCCCTTCGCGGCAGTGATGGCGGCTTCGAGTTCGCGCGCCTTCGCCATGTCGGTGGCCTTCAGGACGGCGAACTTCGCCAGCTCCTTCCGGTCGGTTTCGAGGGCTTCGATCTGCTCCGGCCGCAGGAACGGCAGGTCCGCGATCAGGCGATCTGCCCAAGCGATAGTGTCGACAGCCAGCGACGTCCCTTCATCGGCGTCGGCCTCAGCGCCGCTGGCTGTCGTATCCTCGGCGAGGGGGATGTCGCCGGGGAAAGGGTCGCCCGCGTCTGACGGGTCGGAGGCGGGGTCAGACGCGGGCTTATTCGACGCGGCGTCGGAGGGGGTGTCCGCGTCGAAATCGGGGATGGTGTCTTCTGGATCGATACCGTGGACGGCCGAGAAGCCTTCACGTGGGGCGTCGTTGGGCGCGGCCAGGCGGGCGGCGAGGTTCGGGCGCTCGGCAGGGACGGCGCGGGCAGAGACGGTCTGATAATCCTCAACCTCCTCGCGAACCTGGAAGCCGCGAAGCATGTCCGCGCAGCCGTCGCGCAGAGCCCAGGCGCGGGCGCGCATCTGGAGCATGCGCTTGGGGTATTGCTGCCACGGGCCCTGCTTGTTCCAGAGGCCCGCCTTCTTGGCGTCGGAGACCGAGAACGAACGGGCGATGGTCTCGCCAGTGTCGGGGCGTGTGACCTCGCAATGAGCTACGGCCGTGTCACCGTCCCCGTCGATCCATTCGCGAGCCTTGATGCCTTGGGCGCGAGCGACAGCCATCAGGCCGTCACCCCAGAGGGTCGGGCGGTTGTTGACGATGGCGAATGACTGGAGCGCCTGGAACGGGGCTAAGCCCAGCTCCGCACCGGCCATGATCGCGACCATGACCTGCTCCGGCTTGTCGAGACCGCGAGGAGCGAGACCAGACGCCGCGATGGCCTGGGCCACACGGAAAGCCTCGTCCAGCGATTGCGGGACCAGCGCGGCGACCGCGCCTCCTGCCATGATCGCCGGCTTGGGCGCAGCCTGACGGGTTGCAGGGACTTGAGCGTTCATGCGGCGATCTCGCTGTTCGGGGTGTTGTCGTTGGCTTCAGCGGCGATGACCTCGAGCCGCTGGTCGATCTGCTTCGCCGCCCAAGGCGGTAGGGTCAGATATTCTGCGTCCTGGCGATCACCGCCGGGGCCGGGCCAGACGCCCGTTTCCAGGCACTGCGCGAACTGGTCGATGGCGCGGCGCACTTGCATCCGGCCCCGGTCGAGGTCTTCGCCTGTCAGGACGGTGACGCGGACACAGTGGGGAGGGGCCTTCTCCACCCAGACGAGGGCGAACTCTTCCATCGGGCGGCCGAGGACGGCTTGGGAAGCCATGCCGACCAGGGCGGCCTGCATGTGGTAGCCGAACCCGGCGAGGGACCGCTCCAGGTCGTCGTCAGCCACGCTAGCGGTCGTCTTAAGGTCCGCGAACAGGCCCGAGGCGTTTGGCACCACGTCGGGGCGGCTCTTCAGCCAGACGCCGGTCTGCGCGTCTTTCCAGAGCAGGGAGCGTTCAACGAAGCCGTCCAGAATGCCTTGCTCGACCAGGGGGTGACGAGCCAGCGCTTCGGCCATGCCGGTGACGGCAGCCAAGTCTGCATCCGTGATCACCGTCTTCCCGGCGGCGACCATGTCGTCGCGCCACTGCTTGGCGTCTTTGGTCCGCCAGTCTGACCACTGCTCGGGCCGGGTGACGAACTCCTCGGACAGACCCTCGGAGCCTTCCAGCAACAGCTTGTGCGCCAGACGCCCGAGAGCGAAGGCCGGGCGATCTGGCTGCGGCGCCCGCTTCGGGTTCAGCGGGCTGTCGACGTAGTAGTGCGCCGGGCTCTGGGCCCAGATGGTGCGGAGACCGGACGAGCTGATCGACGGGCCGACGGTCGGCTGGCCATGGTAAGCGGAAATGTCGAGCGCATAGACGCCCGGCTCGCTGATCTTGCCCGACGTGGGCATGGGGAGGGGGTTATGAAGGGTCAAAACGGGATCTCCTCGAGCTCGGGTTGCGGCGCTTCCAGCGCCTGCAGGGCGGCGTTCAGTTCGCGCAGGGCTTCGCGGTCAGGGACGTGCGGCCGCTCCCAACTGTCTTTGGGGGAATGGGCGGCGCGGAAGCCGTCGAACCAGAGTAGGCAGTCGGCCACGATCGCTTGGAAACGACGCTGGTCGCGCTCGATGACGGCGAAGCGGCGCTTGATCTTCGCTTCGTGCTCGAGCGCGCCGTCGATCATCACCTTGGCGTCGGCCTCGGCGCGTTCCAGCATCCCGCCCATAAACCGGGCACCATCGCTCCATGCGCGGCCCATGTTCGCCTCTGTCGCGTTCAGCACCGGCGACATGATGATGAAGTGCTCGCCGGGATTCTGGCGCGTCAGTCGCTCAGCCTCGGCCGAAGCTTGCTCAATGGTGTCGTGGACCACGGTCGGCATGCCGCGCGCCGGGTTCCAGACCATGAAGCCGATGCGGTTCGTCATCATCAGAACCGGATGCTGACGTTCGGCACGTCGCCCGCAGCGATCGCCAGGACGATGGCGCGAGCGGTTTGCTCACCGACGCCGTGGCCCATGATCGCTTGCTTGGCGGTGCCCATGATCTTGGAGCGGTGCTCGATGTCGGCGGCGCGGGCTGCTGCGGCTTCGGCGGCAGCTTTCTCCTCGGCTTCGCGCGCGGCCGTTTCACGGGCGATCCGGTCCGCCTCGGCTTGGCGCGCGGCCTCGGCCTCGTCGGCGCGACGCTTTTCGGCAGCGAGGGCTTCGGCGTGGGCCCGCTCGGCCGCTTCACGTTCGGCGCGGGCGGCAGCCTCGGCCTGGGCGCGAGCTGCTTCCTCGGCGGCCTTGGCGGCGGCTTCGATGCGGGCCTTCTCTTCCTCGGCAGCGCGAGCGGCGCGGGCCTCAGCTTCATGCTTGGCGCGCTCGGCCGCTTCGGCAGCGGCCTTGGCTTCGGCTTCGGCTCGCTCGCGCTCGGCTCGCTCGGCGGCTTCAGCGCGCAGGCGATCGAGTTCGGCTCGGTCGGCCTCTTCCTTGACCAAGCGAGCGTGCGCCGCGGTCAGGGTCTCGACGGTGGCGGCCTGCTGCTGGAGGGCGGCGGGAAGCAGGGACTGAAACTGCCCCTCGTCCAGAGCGAAAGCTCTCACGCTGGCCAGCCGATCTGCAACTGCGCCGGCGGTGTCGTCCAGCGAGACAACGGCGGCAGCCTTCATCCGGCCGATCAGGGCCTCGCAAGCTGCGATGCGCTCCTCTTCCTTGGCCTCCCATTCGGTGAGCGGACGGCGGACCTCGTCTTTCAGCGCGTCGAGCTTCTCGCGAATGTCGCGGCGGGCGGCGTCGACGATGTTGATCTTCGCCCGTGCTTCCTCGTTAAGCAGCTTGCCGGCCGCGTCGATTGCGGTCTTCGTCTTCGCCACCTTGAAGGCCATGGAGGCGATCTCCTTCCGCCCCTTCTCGGTCGTCAGGTCGGGGACCAGCTTGTCAGTCTCTGCCTTGATCGCCTCGTAGAACTGGTTGAACCGCTCCTTGTCCAAGAGGACCAGGCCGGGGTTGGCGTTGACCTGCGCTACGAGCGCGGTCTGCGGGGTTTCGTCTTCAACGGATCGCAGGGCTTGGGCCACGGCGGGCTCCTGTGGTTCGGGGGCGAAAAGGGTGTCGAGGCTTGGATTAAGCGGTGAGCCGTGGCTCGGCCGGACGGGAGATCGCGAGCGACTGGACGGGCTTCGGACGCGGCCGATAAACCCGGCGCGTGGTGACGACGGTCTCGACTTCCAACAGCTCCAAGCGGCCATAGAACGAGGAGTTCTCGCGGACCCAGGCCCGGCCAATCTCGATGTCGGAGAAGGTCTTCACGATCCGGCCGACGCGGTTGACGGCCTGATAGTCGGTGGAGGCTTCGCGGTTCATGGCCACCTCGGTTCGGATAGAGCGCCGGCGAGGATCGCAACGGCGACGGTGAAAAGGATGCAGGCGGCTACGGCGGCGCCGTTCTCGAGGGCGCGGCGCATCAGGCGGCTCGCGCCATGCTCGCCGGGGGCAGGGGATCGTTTTCCGCTTCCCGAGCGTCCCGAATGGCCCACGCCAGCGCATTGACGACTGGGATCAGGAGGCCCGGGTCTTCGGCCGCAGCCAGTTCACCGGCGAGGCGCAGCATTTCCTGCGTGGCCTGATCGACCGTCATCCGGCGGCGGGTGCGGCGGTCCAGAATCTTCGGACCTTCGACCACGAACAGCGGCTGGCGGCTCGGCGGGACCAGGGCGAGGTTCACATTCCCGGCCTTGGCGATCCCGGCCACGACGCCGGGCATGACTTCGGAGATGTGTTGCATCACGCAGCGCTCCTCAGAGGCTCGAGAGCCGAGGCGAGCATGTCGCCGGGAACGGTGATCACGACGCCCGCGAGGCCGTTCTCGACCTGCACGTCCCACTTGCCTGCGCCGCTGTTGGACGGGGCGAGGATGACGCCGCGCGCCAAGCCGTGGGTGATGGCGTCGCCGCGATAGTCGAGGGCGTACCGGCCCCAACCAGTTTCGATGATCGCGCAGCCGCAGTCGCCGAAGCGGGTCCCGACAGGACGAACGATGCGCGCGGGGATCAGGACAGCTTCGCCGGGAGTGAAGGTTTCCGGGCCCATCACGCAGCCCACCGTGCTTGGGCGGCTTGGGCCTTCAGCGCGGCGCGGACGGCCTCGCAGTCCACCGGCGGCTCGTAACCCATGGCTTCGCGCCACAGCTCTTCCTTGCCCTGCCAGTTCGCGAAGATCGCGCCTGTCGACATGCCAGCGGCAGCGGCGATGTCGCGGATGGTGACGGGCTCATAGCTACCCGTCGGAGCCCAAAGGACGCGGGCGGTGTGCAGCAGCTTCTCGCGCGTCGCGACCTTCGAGGCCTGGCGCTTGTTCAGCTTCGGCGCGTCGTCATTCGCCGCCAGGGCAGACGCTTCGACGCGGTCGTTTGTGGAATGGATGGACATGAGGTCTCTCCGGTTGATGGAGAGAGAAAATACGAAACTTCGTATTTATGCAAGCGCGAAATACGTTTCTTCGTATTTTTCCATTGCGCCAGAATCGGACGTGACGGAGTAGCGCCTGACTCGACTCCTGAGCGCGAACGTTGATTCGTTAACGCGACCATGGACGAGAAGGAGAGCCAGAATGGCCCGGAAAACGATCTATTGCGCACAGGCCTTTTGGGATCGAGGAGGAGCCCTAACAGGCGGCGAGGTTCATCAGTTTCTGAACCGCGAGCGCGCGATCGAAGGCGGTCAGGCCCTGTTCACGGGCGCTCATGGCGTCGCCGTGTTTTCGGTTGTGGGTTATCCTGACATCGACCTTTGGGAGGAGCCTCGCATGGTCGAGGTGTATGGCGACGTTCCAGCTATCGAGCCCGATCCTCCTCCGGACGATATCGCCTATTTCAAGATCGACTGCAGTGCTGCTGGGGACGTTTGGACCCAGGTCGACCCCTCGGCACGAGACGCAATAGACGAGGATGCAGCCTAGTGGATCGAAAACGCCCGTTACTGACCTGCGTTATCTAGACGGATGAAAACAACGTGATATGACAGCGTTATGTCCGAGCAGGGGGCTTGGGCGCATATCTCTGGGGCATCCCGAATGAAGAAGATCGCCATCGTGGCGGCGCTGGTCGTCGCCGCATCCGTCACGTCTGCCTGCGCAACGAAGCGCTATCCCATCGCCACGCAGTGGTCGTCGGCCGAGGCTGAAGCAATGGACTGCAACGACCTGCGCCTTGAGCTGATCCGCGCGAACCAAATCCAGACCCAAGTGGCTGAGACTGCCGACTTTGACTGGCGTTCGGTTGCTGGCTTCCTCGGCGACTACGGCATCGGCAATGCGATGGCGAAGTCCGACGCCGATAAGGCTATCCGTGCGCGGATCCAGGGCATCCAAGAGGCCCAGCGCACGAAGCAGTGCGCGCTTTAAGGAGCGGGATCATGAAGAACGGTCTTTACGCTGTAAGCTTTGCGACCCCCATGGGGCAAGGCGATGGGGTGATCGTGCTGCAGGACGGGAGCGTCCGTGGAGGCGATTCCGCGCTGTTCTATACAGGCACCTATTCCGTTGATGGGGGCAGCTTTTCAGCCACCATCACCACGGGCCGACATGCCGCTCACCTGCCCTCTGTCTTTGGGGTGGACGTTGTGACGATCAACCTCCATGGCGATTGGTCGGGCGACAAGGCCTCAGTCACAGGCACTAGCCCGCAGGCCCCGGGCTTAAGCTTCAGGGCTTCCCTCCGCCTGCTCGCAGCCTAACCGTGGCCATCACAAAAGACGGCGGCTCCATCAGGGGCCGCCGTTTCCAATTCCGCTGCTGGTGTTAGTCTGCCGCCCATGGACGCACATACCGTCACTTCGCTCGCAGCCGCTCCAACTGTGGATGAAGACCACGGGCTATTCCGGTTCGAGACGAAAGAGGCGGGCCGGATCGCGCTGGCGATTCCGCGCGAGAAGCTCCCAGGCCTTGCCGGCCTCGCTATAGCGTACGCCACCAAGCAGACGCCCGGAACATCTGAAGAGCGAAACGTCACCGCCCTGGAGATCGACGGCTTCGATATCCTGGCCGACGACATGGGCGGCGTCGTCATCTCGTTCCTGATCGAGGGCATTTCGCACCAAATGCCGTTCCACCTGACAGCGGAAGCAGTTGAGGCGCTGAAGCAGCAGCTAGATCTGGTCTAACAGAAAAAACCCCGCCTGGTGGGGCGGGGCCAGCAGTTCATGTCGAACTACATGTTTCAATTGTTGTCCACGGAAGCGTCCGGCTCTTCCTGCAATTTGACCGGCAAGCTGCCGATCGCCACGTATTCATCTCCGTAAAAGACACGGACACGAATTTCTCCCGGCTGCTGAAGAACCACGTTTGGATGAACGTTCAAAACGAAGTGTCGGATTATTTGTTCGCCCGGATAAGGGCCATCTTGCTCCTCTGGAGAAGCTTTCTCCACAGAACGCATTTCAATCGGCATTTCTATCAGCGGCGCGTCCTCGGCAGCGCCAGGAAGAAAGACCTTGAGAACAAGTTCTTTCGGCTCGAGGTCCCAGGCTGTAGTGATTTCAACGAGAATGGCCAGCTTTGCCATAGTTGCGGGAAAAGATGCCTCGGCCAATCCGACCGGGATGCATCCTATAAGAGAGAACTGGCCGCCCATCTCAATGCGAGCGTCCTCGGCAAAGATCACCCTGCCATATAACGAAGGGAGGGAACGCCTTTTATACACTGCCGCTGTCATGCGGGTACCGTCATCGACCATGACTGGGTTGCAAGAGGCCGCACGATTGCCGGTTCTTCGGATGCCGCCCACGTCAGTTTGACATCCTGAGCCAATGGATGATTCAAGTGATGCCGCTCTGCAGGATCGAATATTTCAACGTCGATACATCCGCCCACGCCCCAGACCATATCTGCAAGCGTCTCGAGCGTCATATTAGAACGTCCGGTCAGCCGCCTATTCACGACTGACCTGTTCACTCCCAGCTTCTCTGCGAGCTTGGCTTGATTAAAATCTCCAGCGTCGCAACGCGCGATGAAAAGATCGCGCAGTTGGCTTTCCACGCGCGAAACCAGGGCCAAATAGGTCCTTCGTCTCAGGTCAGTTGTTCTGCGGGAAGAGGGCACGATAATCACCAAGTGTGAGGGTTGAGGACAGGCCTTTAGCCTTGGCAAAAGCTATGACGCCATCGCGGTGTCTGTCGTAGAGCTTGGTATCTGCTTTCAGATCCTCGACGATAGCTACCGAAACAGCAACAAAAGCATGAGGTTCGGGGCACCACCCAAAAACTCTCAGGCCTGGTGGATGCATTTCCCACACTCCTGATGAGTTGGGGATCATGCGCTTGATTTCGGAATGGCCTAGCGCACGTTCGCCGCATCGGAAATCTGAAAACATGCCATCCATGTGTTCGTAGGGAGTTCTTCCGCCTAGCTTAGCTGAAGAGATATGAGCCCGAGGCTCGTTGTCGATTTGGTCCCAGAGCGCAGGTGCAAGCCACAACTTCCTTTCGGGGAGCCGTTGCTCCCATTCCGGCACCTCGAAAATCTCCAGGTCACCATTACGCACAGCCTCTAAAATTGTTGCCATAAAAGTCAACGACAATCTGAGCCAAAGTCGGCAAAAGGCGGGAGGACGTGCAACTCAATCAGTTTGTTTCTCATTCCCCCTCCACGCCATTCAATATGTCATTATGAGATGGTGGACCGCGCAGCACCTCACTTCACCGTCCGCGGTAGTTGCAGGCATTTGCCTCCGCACTCACCCAGCCTTAGCCATGCAGGCCTTGCGGGGCGTCGCCGGGTAGGCCGCACAATCCCAAGCCACCCGCCGGAACCCCGTCTCGCGATTGACCGCGTACGCGAAGAGCTGAGCCTTGATCTGCGCCTCGGTGAAGGGGAGGGCGGTCGGCTCTTCGCCCTGCTTCCAGAACCCGACCATGCAATTGTCGACGTCCAGACATTTAAGGCCGGCGAGATCTTCGAACGTTGCTGGATCGGCATTGGGCTGGACCGCGACAACAAAGAAGCCTGGGCCCACTTCATGCATCGCCTTCGTTGAAGCTGGGACCGTCGGTTCCAGACTGAGAATGGCGCTAGCCGCGAAGGCGCCGCCGATGACGGCTGCGGCGCCAACTGCCGCTATAATCTTGTTGCGCATGAGGACCCGTGTAGAACGTTGTTCTGTGTGGGCAGGCTTAGCCTTCTGTGCCTGTGCGCGCAAACACCTTTAGCATCTCAAGTGCACGCGGCCTGTCTTCAGGTGCAATGTGCGAGAATAGCTCCGCTGCTTCGACGTTCACGTCGGCTGGATCCGCCTTGAGCCGGCCTGGCTGCACGCCGAAACCGTCGGCAAAACGTAGAAGCACCTTCGGCGAAAGGGGGATGTCGCCGCTCTCAACGCCCCGCACATAGGCTTCGTCGGAACCAATCTTTTCGGCCAGTTCCGCTTCGGTCCAGAACATCGATTCACGCCAAGCGCGGATGAAGTTCGTGGGGGCCGGGCTCCCGAAAAGGTCTTCGATCGAGAGGCCTAGCTTCGCTGCAATCTGCGCTTCGGTGTCGCCGCGCAGGCTTCGGGTCGGGGAGCCGGAGGCTTTCGTGTAGCTGTGAAGCGTCGTGTAGGGGATGCCGACGTGCTCGGCCAACGACTTGGCGTTCCACTCGGAAGCATCAAGCCAGTCGAGGAAGTGCGCGCGACGACGTTCAGCTAGGTCCATGGACCATTCTCTGGCACGTGCTACGACATTTCGTAACTTCGATGTTTCGTATTTCTCTTGCGACCAAATACGAAGTTTCGTATCTTCCTTCATATGGAAGACCTGGATCGCATTCTTAGCGTCATCGCACATGCTGCAAACAGTGAAGGGCTTCCCTCGCTGTCACGTCGATCTGGCGTTCCGTACACGACGCTGATCGATTGGCAGAAAGCGAGCTGGCGCCCGCGGGCTGTAGCGACGCTGGAGCGCTTGGCCCAGGCGGCGGCAGCAACGCCAGCCAACGACGACGCCCCCGCCAGCGAGGCTGCGTGACATGCTGTCATCGGCCGCCCTCCAGTTTCGACGCAAGGAAGTCCTGATCAACGCTGGGACGGTCTACGGCCTGATCATCGGCGCCAACGAACTGGCCGTCCAAGGTCGCGAGGCGGATGCGCTGAAGGCGCTGGCGACGATCACCGGCGCGCTGCCGTTCGAGATCGATGCGATCCGCGAAGTCCTCGCCGCCGAGCGCGAGGCCGCAAAGGCTCGTGACCTCACGCAGCGGACGCTCGCTCCCTTCTTCCCGCGCATACCCGTGGAAGAGCCTCACGCCGCGAATGACGAAGCTCAATCGCCTTCTCCCGAACAACCAAGCCCGACCGTCGCCTGATCACCAGGGTCGGTCGCCCCTGAACGAAACCTTGGCCTTTAGGGCAACAAATGAAGAACTTCGCACCGATGAAGCCCCGCGAGCCCGGCACTGTCTGGGAGGCGATCAGCGACGCCATGAATCAACTCGGCGGCGCTGAGAGGATGGCGACCGCTGCTGATCGAAAGGTCTGGTGGGCCTACACCGTGAGCGACGAGGACGCCTCGGCCAATGCCCGCACGGGGCTGTCGTTCAGCGACGCCTGCAAGCTGGCCGAGAAGGGCGGAACCGCCCTGGCCGAACACATCGCCTTGCGTGCGGGCGGCGTCTTCATCCCGGCTGAGGTGATCGACGACGCAACGCTCAAGGCTGAGCTGGCGAAGTTTTCGGCCGAGAGCGGCGACCTGGTCTCCGAGATCATTCGCCGGACCGCTGACGACGAGTTCTGCCGCCGTGACGGCGCCGCGTCCCTGCCTCTGGTGAAGGGGGCGCTGCGCTCGCTGCTGTCGCTCTACCACCAGTGCAAAGCGCGCGCCCAACAGCGCTGACCGAACGGGACTGACCGCCCCGTTGAGCGGTCTTGATGGAGGGCCAGATGGCCAACGACAACGACGAGTATCCCGAAGTCCAAGGGACGATCGGAAGCATCCCCAACGAGCCGCCTGCGAACGGCCTGCCCAGCCATGACGAGATCCGCATGGCCGCCAACGAACAGGTCCAGTGGAACCTGAAGCGGAAGGCCCTGAACGATCAGATCAGCGCCTTCCGCAAGGGCCTGAAGGCCAAGGGCCACATCCTCGGCAAGCTGGACGACGAGGTCCGCAAGCTCGAATGGACGCCTGAAGACTACAAGGCCGACCGCGTCGCCAGCGACCACTACGCCGAAGCCATGGCGCAGCCCGTCGGTACGCAACTGGAGCTGTACGGCACCGAGGCCACGCCCGATCCCGTCCGCATCCAGCTCAAGTGGCGTCAGCTCGGCGTCAAGCACGGCATCGCCGGCATCGGTTGGGCCAACGAGCCGCCGGAAGACTGCCCCTTCGACTGCGCTCAGTCGTATGGCGAGGGTCACGAAGAAGGCCAGGGCACTGTGCGCCGTGCCTTCCAGACGCGCCTTGAGGAAGCCAAGGCGACGGCCGCCGCCGCTGGCGATGACGAAGAAGGCGACGAGGGCGACGACGGTCAGATCGACATCGAGGACGTGGCCAACGACCACGGCGACGACTCTATCGAAGACGAGGCCGCCTGATGTCGGGGCTGGCCTTTACCATTCCGGGCGACCCTCGCGGTAAGGGCCGGCCCCGCGCCACGACCATTGGCGGCCATGCTCGCATGTTCACCGACAGCAAGACCGCCAGCTACGAGAACCTCGTCAAGCTGGCGGCGTCTCGCGCCCTCGGTGATCGCGCTCCGCTCGATTGCCCCCTGACGGTCGTCGTCAACATCCGGATGACCCCAGCCGCTTCCAGCAGCCGCAAGAAGCGCTGCGCCATGCTGGCTGGCGAGATCGCCCCAACCAAGCTTCCCGACCTCGACAACGTCGTGAAGGCCGTTCTCGACGGCTGCAACAAGGTCGCGTTCAGAGACGATGCTCTGGTCGTCAGCCTGATCGCTCGCAAACGCTACGCCGAAGTTTCCGGCGTCGATGTCGAAATCCGTCCCACCATTCTGGAGGCCGCAGCATGACCCATCACGGCAACAATGACGCTTGGCCGCACCACGAGGTCGAGGCTCTCCGCAAGCTTTGGGCTGAGGGCAAATCGGCGGCGGATATCTCGAAGATAATCCCCGGCCGCTCACGCTCGGCTGTGGTCGCCAAGGTCCATCGCATGGGATGGTCTGGGCCTGATTCGGCTGCGCGATTGTCGCGCCGCGAGCCTTCGGCGCCTCCGGTCAAACGCAACCGGGCGACCGGCGGGATCAAGATCGACAAGCCCGCCCCCGCGCCCAGCTTCGGCCGGTTCGCGCCTTCCAGCCCAGCAGAGGCGGCGAAGAAGCGCGAGCATTTCGCCAAGCATGGCGCCGGGATCATCGACGGCTTCACAGAGGCTGCGAATGACACCTCGATCCTGCTGATCGACCGCCGCCGGTTCCAGTGCTCATGGCCGGTCGGAGAGATCTCGGGCGCCGGGCAGATGTGCTGCGGTCAGCCGGTCGATCCCGCCGCTACTGGCGCGACCGAGACCTATTGTCCCGCCCATCGCCAGCGAGCGGTCGGCAGGGTGCTTGCCGCGTCCAAGGCGTTTGGGTTTGGCGAGCGCCGCCCGGCCCGTCGCGCCGAGTCCACCCCTTGGGATCAGGGGAGAGCTGCGTGAGCCAGCGTGAAAAGTACCTCGTTGAACGGATCGACCGCAGCCGGGAGAACGCGACCAGCCAACAGGCTCGCTCCTCTCGCGCGATGTTCCTGCGCATGACCGCGCGCCGGACAGTACGCTCTCTGATGCAGGACGTGGCCGATCCGAAGGAACAGGCCGCGCTTCTGGGCGACTTGATCGACATCGCCGCCGAGTTCCGCTGGCCCCTGATCGGCCGCGTCGAGACCGCCACAGCGCTGAACTCGGTCGCTGCCGACGTGTGCGCCATCTACCGCCTGCCCAAGGCGGTGAAGAACGCGGCTGCGGAACAGGCTTTTGCGCGGCTGACCGCGGCGAATGATGGGGGCGGCGATGATTGAGCCGCTGCCCGCCGGGCCCTACTCATGCATCCTGGCCGACCCGCCTTGGCATCACGCATCGCGATCCCCGAAGGGGCAGACCCGTCGCTCGCCATCGCACCACTACCGGACGATGTCGTTGGCCGAGATCAAGGCTCTTCCGGTGGCCGACGTCGCCGCCAAGGACTGTCACCTGTTCCTCTGGACAACGGGACCGCACCTCCAGCAGGCATTCCTTGTCATGAATGCTTGGGGCTTCCGCTACTCCAGCCTCGCCTTCGTGTGGGTGAAGCGTCGAAAGCAGCCCGATGGAGATGATGACGGCGTCCTGTTCATGGATCGCCGCGACCTCTTCACGGGCATGGGCTACACCACGCGCCAGAACGCCGAGTTGGTATTGCTCGGCCGCCGCGGCGCCCCGAAACGCCTCTCGAAGGCCATCCATCAAATCATCACCGCGCCGCGGCAGGAGCATAGCCGGAAGCCTTCGGAGGCCCACAGCCGGATAGAACGCTATTGCGACGGCCCCCGCTTGGAACTGTTCGCCCGCGCGCCGCGCAATGGCTGGACCGTGTGGGGCAATGAAACCGACAAGTTCGCGGAGGCCGCATGATGGACGATCCCCGCGACGCCGAAGAAGCGGCCAACGCGCTCCCGCTGAACCTGGAGGCTGAACAAGCCCTGTTGGGCCAGCTGATGTTCGACAACGACGTCCACCGCCAGGTGCATGACGTCGTCACAGCCGAGGACTTCAGCGAGCCGTTCCATCAGCGGCTCTACGCTGCCATCGACGGGCTTGTGACGGCCGGGAAGCTGGCCGAGCCGACGACGCTACAAGCGGCCTTCACGGCTGACCCCGCCTTCGAGCAGTTCGGCGGCTTCGGCTACCTGTTCGATCTGGTCGACCGGGCCCCGCCGTCCAACCGTTCGCGGGACTACGCCGCTTTGGTAGCTGACACCGCCGTCCGCCGCCGCCTGATCAAAATGGCGGCCGACGCCATGCATCAGGCCCGCAACCCCGAACTATCGGGCTATCAGGCCGTGGCGCTGGTTCGTGCTGATCTGGAGGCAGCCGAGCGTGGCGCTGCGCCGGAAGACGCGCTGTTCGTGAACGCCCATGACGCCGCCTTGGCCCGAATGGACCGGCTGGAGCTGGAAGTCGCCACCGGCAAGCCCAAGGGTGTGCAGACCGGCCTGTCGTCGATCGACAAGCGCCTCGGCGGCCTGATGCCGGGATCGGTGATCGTCATGGCCGGACGTCCGGGCATGGGCAAGACGGCGCTGCTCGGCAACGTCCTCTACGGCGCCGCCCTGCGGAATCCGACCAAGCTCTTCGCCGGCTTCTCGCTGGAGATGGACACCGACCAGTTGAACGACCGAGCCCTGTCGCGTCTGACGGCCACGCATGAGCAGCCCGTCAGCTTCTCCGACATCGCCAAGGTGGCGCCGCTGACCTCGTTCGACCTGCAGACGCTCCATGCCGTGAAGGGCGAGATCCCGAAGAACCTATGGCTGCGGGATAGGGCGGGGGTGTCAGTTGAAGACGTCTCTCGCGCCGTCTGGGCCATGAAGCGCCGCGGCGATCTGGCCGCGATCGGGATCGACTACCTCCAGCTGATGCGCCGGCCTGCCCTGGCTGGGCGCAACGAGGCCTCCGCCATCGCGGAGATGACCGGGGCTTTGAAGACGCTCGCCCGCGAAGCCAAGATCGCGATCATCCTGCTGTCCCAGCTGAACCGCTCGGTTGAGCAGCGTGATGACAAGCGCCCGATGCTGTCGGACCTGCGGGAGTCAGGCTCCATCGAGCAGGATGCCGACGCCGTCCTGTTCCCCTTCCGCGAGGTCTACTACCTCCAGAAGGCCGAGCCGAAGGCCGGGACCGAGGAACACATGCTCTGGGAGGCCGAGGTCGCCCTGAAGCGCACGGTGATGGACGTCATCATCGCCAAGAACCGCCACGGCTCCGAGGGCTCCGAGCCCCAGCAGTACCGGGCTGAGATCGACCTCATCACTGACAGGAGCGCGGCATGAGCCTCAAATCTGTACCTTTTGCTCTTCGCGCCAAGACGCGGAGCCCGCTTCACAAGCTGCTGCTTGTGTACGTCGTCCACGACAGCGGGCAGCCCGAGGACGACGAAGGGTATGTACCCTGCCTGACGTCGTTGGACGCGCTTGCTGAAATGGCGAATGTCGAAACGCCAGTCGTCCATCAAGCGCTCGTCGACCTGAAAACTGACGGCCTGTTGAGCTACCTGTCGGTTTACGATGGCGGCCATCTGGTCAACGAGCCTGTGCTCCCCGCGGTTGTTCCGTTCGAGGGAGGCGTCAACCGTGGCTAGGATTCGTTCAGTTCACCCGAGCTTGTTCACCGATGAGGCGTGGGTCTCGTGCAGCCCGCTCGCGCGCATCCT
This sequence comes from Brevundimonas sp. NPDC055311, assembly GCF_053645695.1. Taxonomy (NCBI): domain Bacteria; kingdom Pseudomonadati; phylum Pseudomonadota; class Alphaproteobacteria; order Caulobacterales; family Caulobacteraceae; genus Brevundimonas; species Brevundimonas sp. NPDC055311. The sequence continues at coordinate 897,555 of NZ_JBSHMV010000001.1, read as the reverse complement.
CTACATCGGTCTCTGGACCGACGCCGACGATCAGGGCCTGTTCGAGTGGAAGCCGCTCCAGATCAAGATGCGTTTGCTCCCCGGCGACGGCGCCGATGCGTCGGCTTTGCTGGCCGAACTCGTCGCGGTGGATCTCGTCCAGGACTACGATTTCGAGGGAAAACGCTTCGGAGCGATCAAGGATTTCCGCAAGTTCCAGCGCCCGCAGAAGCCGAACGCTATCCACCCGATCACTGAAAAGATTGGAGAATATGTCGGCCTGCCCTCGACTGCGACCAAACCGGCAAGCGACCAGTCGCGTACTGGTACGGGAAAGTCTGATCAGATGGAGGATGGAGGAGGAGAGGAGATTATCCCCCCTACCCCCCAGGGGGGACGCAGAAAGCCCAAGGTCTCCCTACCGGATGATTTTCCGACCGAGGAGTTGATCCAAGCCATGCAGGCAGAGGCCCGAGAGGTCGGGGCCAACTTCGACGTGAGAAGGTTCGCGACGTACTTCCGCGACCAGTGCATCGCGAAGGATCACCGCTACGCAGATTGGGCGGCGGCTTGGCGTAAGTGGTGCCGAGGCGACATCGCGAAAGCTCCGAAGACTGCCCTGGCCGCCTCGCAGAGCCGATCTGCACCCTCCGAGACCGACCGCTGGCGCCGCTGGTTGCGGGAGTACCGCCTGAACGGCCACTGGCCGTCCGACGACGCCGGACCCAGGCCGGGCCATCCAGCCTGCCGCGTCCCGTCCGCCCTCTTGGCGGAGTTTGGGCACGCGCCGGCGCCGGCCAATGATCCGAAACCTGACTTGTTTGCCGGAGGAGAAGCGGCGTGAGCACGAGTCTATTGTTGCATAGCAGCGCCCAAGCGCCGTTGAACGTGAATAGAGTCGCTCAGTGCGGGCCTTACGCCAGCCTCAACACAACGTTTCGCCAACTGACCACATGCATGGTCCAGTTGCCCAATAGCATTTTCCCACGACGCTTCAGCGGCATCGTCGTGAAGAGCTATTCGCAGGTCGGCACAGTTAACCGCGACACCCCAGCGAGCTTCAACCTCAAGAAGTGCGTGAAGAACATGATTAGTATGCACATACGACGAGATGAAATTTTGCAGACTTCGTGTCGTGATCTTACAAATTTCCATAGTCGAAATCGGCCTCTCAAGCCCCTTGAGGGAACCTGCTTTCGCCGTCGTGTCGGAAAGCAGTTCAAGGCTAACCCGACCATACTCTGCGACGAAAATCATTGCCTTCGCATGGCGCTCTTCGCTTTCCCGTTGTGTCTTGGCTCGTTCTTCACGTTCTTCACGTGCGACCGCCAGCGCCAGGTCCCCCTGCCTTCGAGCAGTATGCAGAGCCACCCAGACAGCCAGCAGAGTCGCGCTACCAACAAGCCAGTCCGCCACAGATCCGAAATTCCAAGGCCGCCCCAGCGCCAGATAGGCCGCTGCCACACCCGCGACAGACATCACGGCCATCGCAATCCAGAATCTCGCCCATTCACGTGTCATACGGTGAAGCTAACACAGGCCGCCAAGGGACGATCCACTCTGAGCTGCAATTTGGAGAACTCCCGATGAGCAAGGCCGACCGCGCCAAGAAGCGCCAGCAACGGAAGCGCTACGCCAAGCCCTCCATGCCTAGGGTGATAGGAGCGAACGACAACGTCGAGGCGGCGAATGACAACACGGCGCCGGTGTCTATCCGGGGCGTCCGGCTAACTGACAGCCAGGCGCTGCGGTTCATGGCGGCCGAGGCCAAGGTAGCGTCGCCTGACCTGGACCAGCAGCGGGACGGCCAGCGCATGTTCCGCGCCCTGGACGCCGAGATCGATGCCCGCATCCTCGAGCGGGATGCGAAGGAGAACCTCGAAGAGCTGCGGAGCCTGGAGGCCCTGCGCGGCTTCGACATCGGCGTGTCCGACCATGAGAAGGCGAGGGGAGCGCCCCGCGCTTCGCGCGACGGGCTGGAGACCCTGCTGACGGCTGGTTCGATCACGCGCACCCAGCACGCGGCCGGGCTCCGCTATCGGGCGGATTACGAAATGCTGGACCCTGAGAAGGGCCTGACCCCTCCGACGCTGGACCCAGCCCTGCGCAACATCGTCCGTGGCGGCGAAGGCTTTGCCCAGAAGCGCCGGGAGCGGGAGGAGTTCGTGCGCGACCTTGAGGCGATGATCCAGGAGGAAGACCGGACCTTTCGGGGCGCGCTGGGCAAGAGCGACGTCGAGCGGCTAGGGCGTGCTGTCTGGGCTTTGCGGGAGGTGGCGGGGAAGGGGGCGAACTTGCTCACACTCAGTTCCAGTGGATCAACGCGAACGGCGATCTCCGAAGCGTTGATTGTTGGGCTGGACTGTGCAGCTATTGCATATGGCTTGGAGTAGGCCATCCCTACCCGGAGCGCGATATTGAGCGACGACACGATTGTTCATTTCCCCCGACGAGCCCCGCCCCCCGTACCGGCGGTCGCCCCCAACGCGCTCGAGCAAATATTCGCCGAGATCGAAGCGACCGTGAACGCCGGCCTATTCTACGCCGCGCTGTCCATCACCGTCTCGATCCCCGACATCTGCTGCACTCTGGAGGGCAAGGCACCGGTAAACTGGGAGACTTACAAGGCATGGTTCCGCGAGAACGTCCGGCGCTATCAGAACTTCGGTGCAGACGAGTGCTGGGAAATGCGGTGTGGCGTGGTTCACAACGCCCGCCTCATGGGCGGGAAAGACAAGCGATCAGACTTCGATCGGATACTCTTCACCCCGCCCGGATCACCCTTCCAACTCCACGACAGCGTGACGGAAATGCACGGGGAGCGCATCCTGTACATGGCGGCGGTCCCGTTCTGCCACGAGATCGTCGCTGACGCGCGAGCCTGGGCCGCCCGGAACGCCGCGAACGATGCCGTTCTTGCCAACTTGCCGAATGTGGTGCGGCTCCGCCCGAATGGCTACGGCCAGCACATCGTGGGAGCGCCCGTTATCGGCTAGGCTGGCTGCGGTCTTGACACCGGACAGGTAATCCCTGACATCAGGCAAATCGGGCGTTTCGCCCAAAGCAAGGCTCCTCCCTCTCGGGCGGGGCCTTTTCTTTTGCCCTCCGACCACGTTCTGAGCTGCGGCGTACGGCTGGATCGGCGGGCTGCCCCACGACATTCGGAGATCACCCATGGTCCCCATGAAAGCCCTCGTCGGCTTCTCGCTGTCTGACGGCTCGGCAGCCGCCGGCGCCACCTTCAACGCCAAAGACGCTAAGGCAGCGGATCGCCTGGAGGCGGCGGGCGTCGCGGAGCGGGTGAAGCCTGAGGCCCAACCCAAGCCGAAGGCCCCGGATGCCAAGGCCGCTTGAGTTCAACGAGGCTGTAGCGGACGCGATCTGCGAACGTTTGGCCGATGGCGAAAGCCTCCGCTCAATCTGCCGGGACGATGAGATGCCGGCCAAGTCGACGGTGTTCAAATGGCTCGGCCTGATCCCGGCGTTCGCGGACCAATACGCGAGAGCCCGTGAGACGCAGGCCGATAGCCTGGCCGACGACATCGTCGATATCGCGGACGATAAGAAGCTGGAGCCGAACGACAAACGGGTCCGCATCGACGCTCGTAAATGGCTGGCCGGGAAACTGCGACCCAAGGCCTACGGCGACAAGGTCGCTGTCGTCGGTGGCGACAAGACGGACGCCCCGATCCGCCATTCCCATTCCTTCGACCTGAGCGCCGCGAGCGACGAGGAGCTGGATGTCATCGAGCGCTTCATTCGTCGATCTGCCAACGCTGGAGGAGATCAGGGCGGAGAGGGCGCGTCGGAAGGCTGAGGCCGACCGCAAGCGCCTGATTGAACACCAGGGCGAGATCCGCGCCCGCTGCGACAGCCTGCACGGCTTCATCGAGGAGCATTGGTCGATCCTGGAACCCAAACGCCCGTTCAAATCGGGCTGGGCGCTCCGGGCGATGTGCAGGCATCTGGAGGCGGTTACGGCAGGGCGCATCCAGTTCCTGCTGATGACCGTGCCGCCGGGCATGATGAAGTCCCTGCTGCTGGTCTTCTGGACCGCATGGGAGTGGGGCCCGAAGGCGCGGCCCGACCTGCAGACGCTGGCCACCTCCTACAGCCAGGCCAACGTCCTGCGGGACAACCTCAAGCTCCGGCGCTTGGTCGAGAGCGACAAGTATCAGGCCCTCTGGCCGATCCAGCTTCGGGCCGATCAGAACGCCAAGGGCAAGTTCGAGAACACCGAGAACGGGTTCAGCGAGGCGCGGCCGTTCAGTTCGATGACCGGCGGCCGGGGCGACCGGGTGAAGGTCGACGACCCCCATTCGACCGAGACCGCCGAGTCGGACACCGAGCGGGCCAATGCGGTGCGCATCTTCCGCGAAGGCATCTCTGACCGTCTGAACGACGTCACGACCTCGGCCATCGTCATCATCATGCAGCGGCTCCACGCTAAGGACGTGGCGGCGGTAGCCCTGGAACTGGACATCGGCTTCGTCCACCTGAACCTGCCGATGGAGTTCGAGGCCGAGCGGGTCGGCGAAGACGGCAAGGTGACGGGCGGCGCCTGTCGGACCTACGTCGATGGCGAACTGTTCTTCGAGGACCCGCGGACAGACGAGGGCGAGCTTCTCTTCCCCGAGCGCTTCCCCGCCGCCGAGGTCGCCAAGCTCAAGAAGGCCAAGGGCTCGTATGCCTGGGCTGGCCAGTATCAGCAGCGCCCGTCGCCTCGGGATGGCGGCATCTTCCGGCGGGAGTGGTTCAAGCCAGTCTCCGTCATGCCCGCCGGGCCCAAGCGCACAGTCCGCGCCTGGGACGTGGGCGCCACTGAAGGGGGAGGCGACCCCAGCGCCGGCGTCCGCTGCACGCAGGTCGGATATGGCGAAGAGGCCACCTACTACTTCACCGACGCAAAGGTCGGGCAGTGGAGCCCGGCGCAGTTCGAGGCCCAGCTGAAACTGACGGCGGCGGCCGACACGACAGAGGTCACGGTCCGCCTTCCCCAAGATCCCGGCGCGGCCGGTAAGGGCTACGTCCAGACGCTGGTGAAGAAGCTGCCCGGCTACACCGTTCGGTACGAACAGCCCACGGGCTCCAAGCTCACCCGAGCCACCGCGCTGGCCACCCAGGCCGAGGCCGGCAACGTCTTCATCCTCACGACGGGGGACCCCATGCGCGACGCCTGGATTGAGCCCTTCCTCGACGAGCTTTGCACGTTCCCGTCAGCGGCTCACGACGACCAAGTCGATGCTGCTGCGGACGCTTTCAATGAACTGGCGCTCGGCTCTCGCCCCGCTCGCAAGGTGAAGGTCAGCTTCTGATGGCGGTGAACGAGCGCGATCCGGCTTGGGCGGTTCATGCAGACGCCCGGAAGAAGGTCCACGACCTGCTGAGCGGCCGTGAGGATGCGCTGGGCTATATCCGAGCGTTGCCGGGGCACGACGAGGCCACGGCGCAGCGGTTCCGCGAAGGGGCCTACTACCTGCCGGTGACGGCGCGGACGGCTGAGGCTTTCAGCGGGCTCGTCTTCGGCAAGACCCCTACGCGCTCGAACCTGACTGCGTTGGACGCCTATCTCGGCGACGTGACCGGCTCCGGCCAGGACATCGACCGCTTCGCCGAGCAGGGTTTCGACGGCATCCTTTCGACCGGCGCTGTGATGGTGCTGGTCGACTATCCCGACGCTCCGGCTGGGGCGACCAAAGCCGACGCTGAGGCCGAGGGCGTGAGACCTACGCTGAAGCTCTACGACGCCACGGCGATCCTTGCGGCCCGCGTGCAGAAGGTCGGGGCGGCGCTGAAGCTCTCGCACATCCGGGTGGCTGAGGTCGTCGAAGAGAAGGACGCGGCGGACGAGTTCAAGCTGAAGCAGGTCGCCCAAGTCCGCGTGCTGGATCTCGATGAGGCAGGCTTCTACCGCCAGCGCGTCTTCCGGCAGTTGGACGGCCAGTGGGTGCAGTTCGGCGAGACGGTCGAGCCCAAGCGCCAGAACGAACGGCTGAAGGTCATCCCGGCGTTCTTCTCGAACCCGCGCGACGGCGAACCCAACCCGGCACGGCCCCCACTGGACGACATTGCCGACATCAGCGTCGCGCACCTGAATAACTCGGCAGCCTTGGAATGGGCGCTGCTGTGGACGGCCAATCCGACCCCGGTCTTCAAGGGGCTGAACATCGGTGAAGGAGAGACCGTTAAGCTCGGTTCGTCCGAGGGGCTGGTCGTCACCGAGGGCGGCGACGCCAAGTTCATGGAGTTCACCGGCTCGGGCCTGTCTGAGTTGCGTCTCGCGCTGGAGGCCAAGCGGAAGGACGCGGCGCTGATGGGCGCCCGGATGCTGCTGGAGAGCGGCCGAGCAGCCATTGCGGCGGAGACGGCTCGCATCGAGCGGGCAGGTGAGACGTCAGTGGTCTCTGGCATCGCCAACGCCCTGTCGGACTGCCTGACGAAGGCTTTGCAGTTCATGGCCGATTGGGCCGGGGTGTCGTCGGATGGGCTGCAGTATTGGCTCAACACCGACCTGAACCCAGCCGGCTTATCGGCGCAGGAACTGACCGCATTGTTGGCAGCCTGGCAGTCCGGCGCGATCACGCTGGAAGACCTGTTCGAGAACCTGCAGCGCGCTGAGATCGTCGATCCGGCCAAGAGCTTTGAGGATCACCGGGAAGCGCTGGACGAAGAGGGCGGCGGCCTCGGCGGCTTGGAGGATGATGCGGCATGACGACCATCGTTTACCGCAATGGAACCCTGGCCGCAGACCGGCGGGCCTATTCGGGCGACAAGAAGCCCATCGGCACCAAGACAAAGATTCACCGCCTTGAAGACGGAACGCTTTGGGGCGCCAGTTCCGGCAGCGTCGGGGCTGACGCTCTGCTTAGGCGCTGGATTGAAGGGGGCTGCGAGCCTGCCGAAAGCGGCGACCTCAAGCCTGAGGGCTTTGAACTGATCGTGATCCGCCCCGATGGCGGTGTGTTCTATGCGAACGGCAACCTCGATCTGACCGGACCGCTCACCGCTGACTATGTGGCCATTGGCTCCGGCGATCACTACGCTCTAGGCGCGCTGGCAATGGGCGCTTCCGCCGAGGACGCGGTGAAAATCGCCTCCGATCTGGACATCTGGTCTGGCGGCGGCGTCGACGTTCTGACGCGCTGATGGCTTCCACCGCCGAGCGCCTGATCGACGAGGCGGTCAAGCATCGGATCGCCCTGTCCCGCTATTCGACGGCGACTGTCCGCAAGGTCATAGCCCTGCTGAACCGCACCGACTCACGTTTGGTCGAGCGCGTCCTTCGGGCGGACAATGAGGGCCGCGATCCGGTCCAACTGGAACGGCTGCTGGAAGAGGTGAGGGCGCTCCAGTCTGACGGCTGGACCGTGCTGCGCGGGCGGCTCAATGAGGACGTGGCGGCTTTAGCGGACGCCGAGCGGTTGTTCACGGAGCGCATGGTTCACTTCGGCCAGCGGTCGGTCGGCCTGGCTACGGTCACGAACGCGCCGACGACGGCCCAGGTCGTGGCGGCGGTGAACGCCAGACCCTTCCAAGGCCGCTACCTCAGGGGCTGGCTGGAAGAAGCCGAAGCGGGCGCCGCCAAGCGCGTCAGGGAGACGCTGAGGCAGGGGTTTGTCGAGGGCCGCTCGGTCACGGCGCTGGTCCGCGAGATCAGAGGGACGCGGGGGCTCCAATACAGGGACGGGGTGCTCGAGATCAGCCGGCGCGGAGCCGAGGCGATGGTTCGCACGGCGCTGACCCATACGGCCGCCGTCGCATCGAAAGAGACCTACGCGGCCCTTGGTGTCGATCAGGTCCGCTTCATCGCCACGCTGGACGCCAGAACGACCATCACCTGCGGCGCGCTGCACAACTCGGTGCACCCGTTGGAGAGCTTCCCCTGGCCGCCACGGCACGTGAACTGCCGGTCCACGACGGCGCCGGTCATCAAGGGCCTGCCCCCCATTGAGGCTCCGTCCTATTCGGACTGGCTGATGCGCCAGCCCGTCGAGGTTCAGAACGAGGTCTTGGGCGTCCGCAAGGCCCAGCTGTTCCGCACCGGCAAGCTGACGTTGGATCGTTTCGTCGACAGCAAGGGCAGGGTGCTCACGCTGGAAGAACTGAAGAAGCGTGACGCGGCGGCGTTCGAGGGCCTATAGTTTCGGGGTGAGCACGCCCTTCAAGGTCATCGACGGGACACTGGAGCCGGAAGGCCCGCTGAAGCGCTTGAAGGCGTCAGTTCCTGATACGCCGCTTGTTCGTTGCCCTCGCTGCACTGGCCTCGCGATGATCGAGGTGAAGCTCGGCATGGTCTGGAAGAGCGGAAAGCCGACCGGCGGCCAGAAGCAGATCGTCTGCGGAACCTGTCTGGCGCGCGGCGAACATGTCGTCGTCGCCTGAACAACTAGGCTAGTCAGTCGGATTGCTCCTGGGCTGGCCGCCAGCCTGAAGGAACTCCCGGATTAGGCCTCGGGCAGCCGCATCTACGGCTTCTGCATCATCGTCTGTGCCGGTGAGGTCATGCACCTCCTGGTGCTCAACGAAAGCTTCGTAGCCGGTGACGACCGCGCTGTTGTCGTCGAAGATTCTGACGATCCACCGAGCGGTGCTCCGGTCGTATTCAGTGCGTGCCCAATAGCGATCTGGGCCGCAATTGAACTCGATGGCGTCTAGGTCCGTCACAGGTCTGGTCTCCCGGTTTCCCCTTTCCGCAACACCCCGTTGCCGAAATCGCTCCGTGCAGAGCCGGAGCATCCACCAGGGCGTGAGCTGAGCAGCGCCCCCTCTGTCCGCTGAGCGGGAGGAACTACCCACCATGAACACAACCAAGAACCGCCTTCTGGGCGGCGGCTCCGTGCTGCCTGTCGCCACGAACTATGCGCCGGTTGGGCCGATGACCCTGCTGCGCGGCCCGATCATCCCGCAAGCCCCGAACGATGATCAGGGCGGCGGTGAAGGGCCGGGCGATGACGAGCTCCAGCTCATCGACCCGGCTGCTCACGCGGCGCTGGCCTCGGCCCATGAGCGCCTGAAGAAGGACGCCAAGGCTGACCGCGACGCCCTGAAGGAGATGAAAGAGCGTCTGGACGCCATTGAGGCCGAAAAGGAACAGGCTGAAGCCGAGAAGGCCAAGGCCAGCGGCGACGTCGAAGCCGTCCGCACCCAACTCGAGACCAAACACGGCCGCGAGCTGAAAGCCGCCACCGACCGCGCTGAGAAAGCCGAGCGCCAGGTCGAGAAGCTGGTCATCGACAACGGCCTGTCCGCCGCCTTGGACGAAGCCCGCGTGAAGCCCGAACTGAAGCGCGCCGCCGCCGCCCTTCTGCGCGAAGGCGTCGAGCTCAAGGACGATGACGGCGAGCCGGTTGCCTACAAAGGCGGTCTCCCGCTGGCCGAGGCCATCAAGCTCTGGGCCGAAGGCGACGAGGGTAAGCCCTTCGTGCTGGCCGGCAACAGCGGCGGCGGCGCCCCCGGTGGCGGCAAAGGCGCCCACTCCGGCCCCAACCCCTGGAAGCAAGGCCCGTCCTTCTCCCTCACCGAACAGGACCGCATCGCCCGGGACAAACCGGACCTGGCGAAGCGCCTGATGGCCGAAGCCGAGGCGGCTTAACCCTCGGCGCTCCCTGAAGCGCGCGCCTCTGACGGCCGCGTCTGATCCCACCGAAAGGAAACGACATGGCCGTCACCCGGCTTTCCGATCTCGTCTTCGGCGAGAACTTCAACACCTACACCGTCGAGCGATCGACGCGCCGCAACGCCTTCGTGGCCGCCGGCGTGATGGTCGTGGACCCGGCCGTCGCTGCGTTCATGAGCGGCCAGGGCTTCCTGGTGAACATGCCGCACTTCAAGCGTCTGGCGAACGACGAGCCGAACGCGTCCTCGGACAATCCGGCCGACGTGGCCGTGCCGAAGAAGATCGGCACGGGCAACGAGATCGCCCGGAAGCTGATGCGCAACCAAGGCTGGTCTTCGGCTGACCTGACGGCGGCCTTCATCGCCCGCGACCCGCTGGACGCCATCTCCAGCCAGATCGCGGACTACTGGGCGGGCGTGAACCAGACGACCCTGCTCAAGATCTGCCAGGGCATCCTGGCCGACAACATCGCCAATGACGGCGGCGACATGGTCAAGAACGTCGCCACCGACGCCACCGGCGATCCCGTCGACGGGGAGCTGTTCGGCTCGGATGTGCTGATCGACGCCGCCCAGACCATGGGCGACGCCAAGGGCTCGCTTCGCGCGATTGCGGTCCACTCCGTCATCCACGCCCGCATGCAGAAGATCGGCGCCCTGGTCGAGAACTACGACCCGGAAACCGGCCGTCTGCTGTACGAGTCCTTCCAAGGCAAGCGCGTCATCATCGACGACGACATGCCTGTGGTTCAGGGCACGAACCGGAAGACCTACACGTCGATCCTGTTCGGGGATGCGTCTTTCCGCTCGGGCCTCGGCACGCCGAAGACCCCGAACGCCGTCTCGCGCGAAGAGGCCGAGGGCAACGGTGAAGGCGTCGAGACGCTGTGGAACCGCCGCCACGAGGTCATCCATCCGACCGGCTTCGCTGTCGCCGGCACGCAGATCAGCAGCAACGCCACCCCGAGCTATTCGGCTCTGGCCACTGCGTCGAACTGGAACCGCGTGTTCGACCGCAAGAACATCCCGCTGGCGTTCATCCAGACCAACGGCTGACCCAAGGGCCGGCTGCGGTCGGCCCTGCCTTCTCCCGTCTTCCTGACATGAAAGGATAGGCCATGCGCCTTCTCCATCTCTCGGCGCTGAGTTGCGCCGCCCTCTGCCTTGCGGCCAATGCTGACGCTGGCAGCCAACCGATCAGCGCCCCGCTGGACGGGCAGATCGCGCTCACTGCGCACAACAACGGCAACGGCACCTGGGCCGTGAAGCGCGGCCCCGATGGTCCGATCCTTAAGGACGGTCTGGCGCGCGAAGAAGCTCTGGCCATCGTGGGCGCCCCGACGGGCCCGCATGAGCCGGACACCGCCGAAGAAGAGACCGCCGCCCAGAAGCGCTCGGCTCTGGAGAAGAAAGAGGCCAAGCGCGAGGCCACCGAAATCTTCCAGTCCGACGCGGAAGCCGGGGAGCCCTCGAAGGTCGCCAACAGCGACCTGCAGAAGGCCAACGACGAGAACGCGGACCTGCGCCGTTCCATCGCCTCCAAGGACGAAGAGATCCGCCAGCTGCGCGAGCAGGTGTCGAAGTTCGATCCCGACGGCGACGGCAACGTCGGCGGTGCTCCTAAGGCCGTGTCCAAGACGGCCGGCGAAGGCCCGTCGAAGCCCAAGAACGGCGACGCCTGATGCTGATCGTCGAGAATGGCGTGGTGGGCTGGCCTTCCGGCCCGCTCGCTACGGTCGAACAGGCCGACGCTTACGCCCAGGCGCGGGGATGGTCCGATTGGGCTGCCCTGACGCCTGAGCAGAAGAGCGGCGCCATTCTCGACGCTTCCACCTATGTCCGAGCCTCTTACCGGCCCCCGGTGAAGGTGAGCGCCGCGGTTGAAGAGCAGATCAGCGAGGCTGTCATCGAGGCCGCCAGGCTATCACTGACCTCGCCCCTGATCGGCGGCGACAAGGCGGCCCAAGCGGCGCGCAAGTCGGTGAAGGCCGGATCGGTCGCCGTGGAATACGAAACGTCATCTGCGGAAAGCCGCAGCGCGGCGCGGCTGGCTCTGGTGGCTGGCCTGCTTCGATATGCTGGCGTCTATGCGATCGGCTCCGGCGTCAACGTCAGGTTGGCCAAGTCGTGAGCATCCTCGACGACCTGCCTGATGTGATCGCCGAAGCGCTGGATGACGTGTTCCGCGACGGCGTGCTGGAGGTGCCGGGCGAACCGACCTCGGACGGGCAGGGCGGCTGGATACCGGGGGCCCCGACCTCACACCCCTGCAAGGCGCTGGTCGATGACTACAGCGACATGCGGCGCGCGGCGGCGGGCATCCCGGCCCATGACCGAAAGATCATCATCCTGGCGGCCAGCTTGAGCGTGGCTCCGGCTGTCGGGCACACCATCACCGCAGAGGGCAGGGACTGGCAGATCGTCGCCCTGACCCGCGATCCGGCTAAGGCGACCTGGGAGGTTCAGGGGCGCTAGTCGAGCGACAGATTTGCGGGTGTGCCTTTCGGCAATGCGACTAAGCGGGCTTGTGCGATTGGATAAGTCATCCAAGCCGCAGCGTCCCGATCTTCCGTCCATCCCCCCGCCTCGGTCAGATAGAGCCGCGGGTGCGAGGTGGTGACGATGAAATACTTCGAATCTGTCATGCGGTGATCATAGGAGCAGAGCTTGGCCACCGTCACGATCAACCTCGCCGCACTGGAGCGCATCGCCGAAGAGAAGGCCGTGAAGGGTATCCAGCGGGCCGCTCTGGCGGGCGAGGCGATCACTAAGGCGAACCTGTCACGCCCCGGCACCGGCCGCATCTACGGCAAGCACCAAGCCTCGGCACCGGGCGAGCCGCCCGCCGTCGACACCGGTCGCCTGCGCAACGCCACCCAAGCCGACACGCAGGTGCGCCGGGATGGCGACGACATCGTCGGCCGAGTGGTGGCGAACGTCGATTATGCCCACGCCCTGGAGGTCGGCACCGAGCGTATGGCGCCGCGCCCCTTCCTCGGGCTGCTGGCCACCGACCATGCCGACGACCTGCGGGACGCCTTTGTTGCGGGAGCGAAGGAATGACCAAGTTGACGATCCGAACGCTTCAGACCCCGACCGGCCCGAAGGTGATGCTCTGCGATGAGGAGGGCGCGCCGCTTCCCCTGCAACGGGAGACCACCATTAACTGCGGCATCGACCAGATCGACAGCATCACCGTCACCTTCGCCATTGATGGCAAGCGCGTCGTTCTCGAGCCGAACGGATGAACTCCACCGCCACGATCTTCGCCCGCCTGGCCGCTGTCGCCCAGTCGCTCGCTACCTGGAACGGCGCCCCGGCCATCTTCAACGAGGCGGCGCCCGACGACTTCCTCGGCCAGGAGCCGAAGCCGTCAAAGCCGTTCCTGATCATCGCCGTGCCGACTTCTGACGTGGCGAGTGAGACCTTCACCGAGACTGGCCGCCTGATCGTGCAGGACGTGCGCGGCTATCAGCGTCGGACGGGTTCGGCGGCTGGGCTCGACGCCCTGATGCGGCAGGTCCGCGACCTCTTCCACAACCGTCCTGGCGACCTCGTCGTCACCGGCGGCAAGTGCGACGTGGCCCGCGTCACCGGTCCGGTCCAAGCCCCAACGACGGACGAAGCCTACACTGGCCGCCGCGTCACGATCCGGATGGATCTCCGCAACACCTGAACCCCGGCCCAGCCGGTCATCCCCAACGCGCCCAGGGCAGGCTGTGCGCGGCCTTTTCCATGCCTGCAAGGGAACTGAGCAATGGCTGTCAAAACGAAAAACAACATCGGGCTGCGGGTAAATCTCGGCAGCGGCTCGACCCCTGACTGGAAGGACGTGCCGGGCGCCTTCACGCTCAGCGGCGGCGGCACGACGACCGACCGGATCGACGCAACGACCTTCGCCAGTCCCGGCAACAGCCGCGTCTATATCGGCGGCCTGTCCGAAGAGAACCCTATCTCGTACGAAATGAACTACACGCCGGGCGATGAAACTCAGGTTGCGATCCGCTCTGCCAACGCCGGTGGCACGAGCTTGGAGTTCCAGCTGGTCTTCGGTTTGGCGGCCGCTCCGACTGATGCCGAGGCCTACACCGTCCCATGCCTTGTCTCGAGCTACGGCCTGCCGACTGGCCCCATCGAAGGAAAGCTGTCGGTCGCGGTGCAACTGACCCCGACGCAGGCGGGTGAGTGGGGCGAGCCTGTCTAATGGGGCCAACTGACGAGCGCCTTGGGATCGTCCGCCTGCCCTTACCGGATGGGCGGTTGGTGCCGCTGCAACTGACCTACGCCGCTCTGGACGCTAAAGGCCATGATTGGCTGCTGGAGCAGTTCAAGGCCATGCAGAAGGGCAAAACAGGCTCTCTTCGCGCCATGGCTGATGCCTTGGACCTTCTGAGCGCCAGCGCGATCCAGGCCGACGAGGTTATGGCCTCGCCGATGGCGGCCTATCCCATGGCGGATGTTCTCCGCTCCTGCTGGAAGGCGTGGGAGTTGGCGCAGTACGGCCCACAAGGGAGGTCCGTCGAAGCCGACACCGAGAGCCCTCAGAAGAGCGCCCGGCCGACGTGGTTGAGGCGCATCTTCGGCTAGCCGTCCGGGCGGGCCTGACGGAAGCAGAGTTCTGGGGCCTGACGCCCTACCGGCTGTCGTTGCGACTTCAGGAAGCTGGCCGGGCGCGCACGGAAGAGGCCTGGCTGAACGAGCGACTGGCTCGCGAGAAGACGCTCAACCCTCTCAGCCACTATACCGCCGAGAAACCGGCTGAGACCGTCGACGTGGCCTCGGCCATGCGGGATTGGGCCAAGCAGAACGACGCGAGGTTTAAGAGGAAGGCGTCGAAGGGGATCGAGGTGGTGGCGCCGCCGGACTCGACTTCGTAACGCTGTTTGGGCAAGGCTCCTCTGATTGGAGGGGCCATGTCCGACGATCATCTCAGCAACGAAGTCTCAATTTCTGCAGAACTAACCGAGCGCGGCGTGAAGGCTGGCGCGAAGAGCCGTACTCTTGCGGCTGTTGACCGACTTTTGGGTGGTGTTGTCGATCTCGCGAATGTGCCCATTGAGCGAATAGCTCAAAAGGGGCGAGCTAAGACAGACACTCAGGTTGCCGCGATCAAGGCCTTGGGGGAGAAGCAGTTGGAAGCGATCCACTCCGATCCCGATTTCGCTGCTCGCGCGATGCAGCAGCATCTCAAGGTCATTGGGACCAGGCAGGAAAACAAGACCGAAGCGGTACGTGCGGCGCTAGAAGATCTTCGAGAGACACCTCCGACTGAAGAGCAAAACAACAGTGGCGGCGAACAGCTAGATGACGCCTTCCTCAACCGCTGGGAGCGCTACGCAGAGGACGCCACAAGCGACCAGCTTAGAGAGAAGTGGGGACGCATTCTTGCAGGCGAAATTCGCGCGCCTGGAACCTTTTCAAGCAAGGTCATGAGAATCGTCGATGAACTAGAACCCAATACAGCCTTGCTCTTCGAGAGGTTCTGCGCTGCCCGCGTGGGTATGACCGTTCTCGGGTGCCTTGCTCCCGCGGCCGACTACGTAGATTTAAAGCGCTTGGTGGCTGCTGGGTTAATGGTGGATCCCGGTGAAGGGGGTCAAATTCGTCGATCATCGGACGTAACCGATGGTTCTGGTCACAAGATGAACCTCTTTTCCTTCGGGGGAAAGGCTGTTGCATTTGATGATGATCAGCAGATCGAGAAGCGCAATATTTACGGAAGCAAAGCGTTAAATGAGCCGCTCACCCTTGCCGAGGGTAAACCTGCTATTCCGGTGTACCTTCTTACAGACGTTGGTCACGCAATTTCTTCAATAATTGGTCACGACGAAATTTCAGTCGTGGAGAATTATTTGATCAAGTTGAGTGAGGATCGGCCGGATTTAAGGTTTAGGGAGTTCAGCTTGAACGCGGTGGGGAGTTTTTCTCTAGTGAAGCTTTGGGGGCCGCCCAAGGTTGAGGATGCTGCCGCGGGGGAACAGGGCCCAGCGGGGGGCGAGTCATGAAGCGATTGGTGGTGCTGGCGGCGTTGTCGGTTGTCCTGACTGGCTGCGGAGAGTCTGGGCCGAACCGGGCTGAGCGGCGCCTGGCAGACAAATCTGAGCTTGAACGGCTGGTATCTACAGAACAGAAGGCTGATGCTCTTACTGCCATCCGCTTGCTGGAAAATGATTATCGTGTTGAGATTGTAGAGGGCGGAGAGCTTCACTCTCTTTATGAGAAGGCTAAGGCGACAAGGCTTGAAGCGGAAAAAGCCGAAGCCCTTGAGGCCACCCGATCACGCCTGAAAGCTCAGCTTGAGACGGTAAACTCCATTAGTTCGGCACAGCCGGAAAGTATGGATCAGATCCGCAGAAACCTTCGCGCCTTTGAGAGCGCGGCGCAGACGCTGGCGGACGCCAAGGACTATCCGGACGCTGCCGTTAAGACCGATTCACAGAGGTTGCGATCTGCGCTTGTTCAGAAGCAAAGAGAGGTCCTTCCGCGAATGCGCGCCGGATTCGGCAAGGTTATGGGGCGCGAGATGTGGGAGAGCGATGTCGAGGTCATTGTCCAGGGCAGCGGAAACCGAACTGTTCGATTTATAGCCGGTATGTTCGCTGCTAACCGGAATATTGCGGCAGGACAACGGGCGGCCGACGAAGTGGCGTCTCAGCTTCGGTTCAAGCGGACTCAATTCGAGTGGTATCGCGGGAGTGAGTACACTTACTACACACTCGATACTCCCGATGATGGTGCCGTGGGAACTTGGCGCGGCTCTTACTTCACCGCAGTTCCCTAGCGATCCAATAAACTGAACCTTTCAGGCGACCTCTCGGGGTCGCCTTTTTCGTAGGTGAACCATGGCTGACGGTAATGTGGTCGGCTCGGCCGAGTTTGAGCTGCGGGCTACTCGCAAGAAACTTGCGGACGATCTCCGTCAGTCTGAGCGAGACGTGAAGGGCTTCATGGACCGTGTCGAGAACGATGCGGACCGAAGTTCGAAGAGCATCGGCAACTCCTTCAGCGGCATGATCCGCGGAATGGCGCTCGGCATCACGGCGTTGACCGCCGTCTTCGCCGCGGGCCTAGCGATGGCGCTCAAGTTCGGTCAGGCCAGCTTGAAGATGGCCGATGATCTCGCGAACTCGGCTGGTCGCATCGGCATTTCTACGAACGCCCTCCAAGAGTGGCAGTACGTGGCGCGCAAATCGGGATCGAGCGCCGCCGAAGCCAGCAAGGATCTGGAAGCATTCGCCCTTAAGTGGGAGCAGGCGCAAGCTGGCCTGAACAAAGACGCCGCGAAGTCGTTTGCCGCGCTCGGATTCTCGCGGGAGGATCTGCGATCGTTCAAGGATGCGGAAGACGCGCTGACCAAGACAACGGATAGGATCGTTGCGCTTGGTTCCCAGGCGGACCGCGCCGCCATCTCTGAACGACTGGGACTAGGGGCTTTCGCTGTTGCGCTCCGCGAGGGGGCCGACGAAGTGGACCGCCTTCGTGCCGAAGCTGCTGCCCTTGGTTTTGTCATGGATGCCGATCTGATCCAGAAGGGCGCCGAAGCTCAGAGCCAGCTTGAGGACTTGTCCCAGGTCATCGGCATTCAGATGGCCGAGGCCTTCATCAACCTGTCCGACGAAGTGTTGAACTTCACCGCCCAGATTGCCGACGCCATCAACGCGCTGAGCGACTTCATCGACCGGTCGCAGGCGGCTAGGCGGATGACGGGCGTGGGCTTCGGCGACGCCCTTGGGATGGCTGCAACTCCGCTCGGCTTCGTCAAAGGTGCGTGGAAGGCTGGCCAAGCTCTTGTGCGCGGTCCTCGTTATGTCGACCAGGAAGCGCTTGAGGACTTGGCGAACGGGACGGGCCGCTATGCGCCGCCGCGCACGCCACGTCGCTCTAGTGGCGGCAGCCCAACGCTGGCAGACATTCCGGGTCGGACGAACAACAGAGCGGACCGAGCCGCCGAACGCGAAGCCAGACGTTCTGAGCGGGTCGAGCAGGAAATCTTCCGCGCCCGTCAGCGCGCCCTAGGCATCTTCGACCGCGAGGCTCTCACGGTTCAGGAGCGCTTCGACATCGAGCAGGCCCAGGTGAAGCTGGAGCGCGAGGCTGAGCAGAAGCAGCTTGAGAGCCGGCTGGCACGAAAGGACATCACGGCTGAGGAGTTCAAGCAGCTCAAGCTGATTAACGACCAGACGGCGACGCTGGAAGATCGGGTTGCCGCGGACATCCTCGCTCGGGACCTGGCCGACGAACGGCTGGCCCAAGAACGCGCCCTGTCGGACCTCACGCGCGATCTGCTGTCGCTTCAGTCGGGCGCCGCTCGCACGGCCAAAGAGCGCCGGGACATCGAGCTTCGCCTGCTGGCCATGGCTCAGGAGCGGGCGCGGGAAGACCTGGAGCGTGAACTGAGCCGCACGCCCGGGCTGTCCGATGCGGACAAGCAGGCCCGCCGCGATGCGCTTGGAAACTACCAGACCGCCGAAACCGCCGCCGTCAACCGCCAGAACATGGGGCCGATGGAGGCGTGGCGGGACGCGAACCTGCGCACGGCCGCTGAGGTGCAAGAGGCCTACGAGCGTGTCGCAACGCGCGGCCTGGACGTCCTGAACGATGGCCTTGTCGATGCGATCATGAACACCCGCTCGCTTGGCGACGTGTTCGGCGCGATGGCGAAGCAAATCCTGGCCGACCTGCTGTCGATCTCGGTGAGACAGTCGATTGTCGAGCCTCTCGCCGCTGCCCTGTTCGGCGGGGGCGGGGGCAATGCGCCGGCGTCTGGTGGCTCTGGCGGCGGCGGATGGCTGAAGAAGGCGCTGGGCTGGGGGCGCTCGCTCTTCGGCTTCTCCGAGGGCGGATACACCGGCGACGGCGGCAAGCATGAGCCCGCTGGCCTAGTTCACAAGGGCGAGTACGTGTTCAGCCAGGAGGCGGTGCAGCGCATCGGCGCCGCTCGCCTCGACGCCATGCACAAGAACCTGAAGGGCTACTCGCTCGGCGGCCTTGTCGGCATGTCGCTGCCTTCGCTCAGCATCCCCGGCTTCTCGGGTGCCGCGGCGACCCAGCGCGTCCAGCACGAGGTCATCGTCAGGCCGGAGCGGGACAGCTTCATCACTCTGGCCTCGGACGCAGCCGTGCCCGTGGCGCGGGGCGCTGCGGCGCAGATGGGGCGGACCGTGCTGGACGCCTCTCGTCGTTCCGCGCCTGCCGTGCAGGAAAGCCAAAGCCTCTTGGGGACCACCTGATGGATCACTGGCCGTGGGATTTGCTCACGCCCCGACAAGAGCGCTGGCGTCTGCAAGGCGTTGCGCTGAATGGCGGCGTCAACGTTGGGGGCAACGCCACTGTCGCCCGAACCGATGGCGGCGGCCTCTGGGTTGGAGAGCAGTCATTCCTGCTCTCCAGCCGTGACCAGATCAAAGCCGCCCGTGCTATCGAGGCGACGCTAGACGGCGGCGTCGGGAAGATCGTGGCCTGGTCTTTCGAGGAGCCCTTCGCTCCGGGCGATCTCGTCGCTTCCGCCGTTCCTCACTCAGACGGCGCGCCCTTCGGCGATGGAACGCTTTACGGCTCCGTTCCGTCCGGAGCTACAGTGACGGCAGACTGCGCACTGCGGGCGACGCATATCCCGCTGACGATGCTCTCCGGCGTCCTGCAAGGCGGCGAGCACTTCTCGATCATCCACGCCTCGGCGGGCTGGCGCCGGTATCGGGTGGCCCGCGTCGGTGACGGTTATGCCGAGATCAGGCCGCCGCTCAGGGAAGCGATCCCTAGCGGAACGGCTCTCTACTTCGTCCGGGTCGGCTTGGGTGTCCGCCTGGCTAACCCTGACGAGTTCTTCGGAGCCCTCGATCCCTCGCGCATCGTCGAGGTTACGGCCCGCTGGGTGGAGGCGTTCTGATGCTGCCCGAACAGGCCAGGGTCATGTCGACCATGGGCGCCCCGCGATACTCGATGTTCTTCCTGATGCGGTTGCGGACGGGCGAGGTCATTCGGGCGTGGCTGGGCGCGGGAGACTATGAGCTTCCTGCCGATGACGTCGACACGACCGGCGGCGTCTATGTCGGCATCGGCATGGTCGGTGACTTCCCGGAGCTGAGACAGTTGGTCGGCGGCTTGGCTGAACGGGTGGAGTTCTCCCTCAACGGCGCCGATGAAACGGTCTTCCGCCTCGCCGCTGTGGAGATGGACGACGTAGTGGATGCCGAGGTCTACGTCGGCATCATCTTCTTCGATGATCATTGGCAGGCGGCGGACGCCATCGCGTGGCCCTGGGAAGGAACGGCGGACGTTCCCTCCGTCCATCGCGATAGCTCTGAGGACGGCGAGATCACTCGCAGCGTCACGATGTCAGTCGGTTCGGCCTTTACGGACAGGGCGCGCCCGGTGCTGGGGTTTATGACGCCAGAAGATCAAAAACGCCGCAGCCCAACAGACACCTTCTGCGACCGCGTTCCGGCCTACGATCTAGGGTCCACGATCCAATGGCCGGCGCCCAAGTAGCCGACCTCGGCCGCTTCCTAGAGCGGATGACATCGGAGCCGTTCGTGGACGGCGAAACCGACTGCATTCTCACCGTGTCCGACTGGATCGTGCTCAGCGGCCATCCGGACCCTGCTGAGCCCTTTCGCGGGCGTTATCGCACTGCACTTGGGCGGGAACGGATCGTGCGCCGGGAGGGCGGTTTGCTCGCCCTGATGCAGCGCGGAGCGGACCGGGCTTCGCTCCAACAGACAGTCAGCCCCCGGCCTGGCGATGTTGGTCTTGTCTCGATGGCAGGCCTCGAACTCGCCGCCATCTGCCTCGGCGCGCGATGGGCCGCCAAAGGTCTGGGCGTCGTTGTCGCCGAGCCTGAAGAAATCATCAGAGCCTGGAGGGTCTGAATGCCTCAAGCCGTTCCGGCTGCGGCCGCTGCGTTTGCCAACTGGGCCTTCGCTGCGACCGGGCTCGCCTATGGAGGCATGGCCCACGCGGTCGTGACCGCCACCCTGTATTATGGGGCTCAGGCCGCGATCTATACGGGCATTTCGATGGGGCTGAGCGCTGTCGCCCAGGCCCAGCTTCCAAACCCTGAAACCCAGAAGAGCACCCGCAAACAGACCCGCCCTCTGCGCTATGTGGCCTTTGGGGGGCCATCGCGCATGAGCGGCGCCTACATGCTGCGGGAGTCGGTCGGCAACAAGCTCGGGATTGTCCTCGGCATCTGCGAGGGGCGGCTCGCGAGCATCGATCGGGTCTACCTGAACGACGACCGTGTGACCCTTGGGCCAGGCGGCTGGGTTCAGGGGATGGCGAACGAGCGCTACGGCACCGGCGACCTGGTGAATGTCTCGCTCCGGTACGGCAACCCGACCGAAACCCGCCACACCAACCTGGACCCGACCTTTTCCAGTTACTGGCCAGCGACCTCACGAGGAGACGGTATCGCCTCGCTGGCGCTGTTCGCTCAGCACCGGTCGCAGGAAAGCGTGGGGCGACACTTCCCCAACGGCGAGCCCATGCCGGGTATCGTCGGCACGCCAGTCTGCTACGACTGGCGCGACCCGACGCAGGACCGGAATAATCAGGCGACGTGGAAAGCCTGCGCTAATCCGGTCGTCTGGATGGTGCACCTTGAGTGGTTCCGCTTCGGTCGGTCCTGGGATCGATGCATCGCGCCCGTTCTGGCCGATCTGACAATCGAGGCGAATTACTGCGATCAGCCCGTGCCGCTGAAGGCCGGTGGAACGGAGCCGCGCTACCGTTGTGCGGGGAACTACCCGGCGAACATCCAGCCGCAGGCCGTGCGCACCTCCATCCTCGCCAGCATGGACGGATGGCTGACCACAGACGGCAAAGGCCGCCTGATCATCAAGGCCGGCCGCTATGAAGAGCCAGACTTCATCGTCCCGCCTGAGCACATCAAGGGTTACAGCTGGAGCGCCGGGGAGAAGGACGAGCGCGAGATCAACGCGCTGACCGTATCGTTCGTCTCGCCAGATCACGACTACTCGGAGATCGAAGCCGGCCAGTGGCGCGACAGCGCGGCCATAGCCCGAAAAGGCATCGAGCGCGCTGAACCTCTGGGCCTGACAACTGTCCCCTCACGCGCCCAGTCGATGCGCTTGGCAAAACGCAAGATGAGCCGTCTGTCGGCCATCCGCCGAGGTCAGGTCCGCACCGGCATCTACGGCCTGAACGGTTTGGGCGAGCGATATATCCGCGTCCGCAACCCCGAGCATCCCGGCATGGTTGATGTGGTTTGCGAGGTGATGAATGTGAGCATCAACTTCGCGCGTGCCCAAGTTGTCTTCGACGTGATCCGGGCTGACGTGAACATCGATGATTGGGACCCGGCCGAGGAGGAGGGCGAACTGCCAGAGCCCATCGAGAGGCCTGAGCCTGTTCCGTCCGACCAGGAGGCGGCTCGGACGATCAAGAGCCCCTCGGTGCAATACCCGCTCACTTCGGACGAATCGTCCATCACCGTGGCGGCTTTCACGGCGATCGCGTCTGACGGGTCGGCCGTCAACTTCCCCGCGGCAGTCATCGGCAGCCTGACCGAACTCACCCGTTACGGCGTCTTCTACAAGCCGTCCGCCGGCTACGAGGTTGAGGAGTATCCAGCCCCGACCCGCATGGCGACGGGGTCGTGGCTATTCATCGGCTGGATGTCGACATCTGACGTCAATGGCGACTTCCCGTCCAACCCGACGCCGCCAGGCGGCTGGGGCGGCAATGACGAGATGGTCATCCGAGAATGAACGAGCGCCGCATCTTCCTGATCATCCGCGAGGCTGAGGACGGCCTGACCGTCACCGTCACGCCGATCCAGCCGGCCGAACAGCCCGAAGCGGTCGCGGTCATCCGCACCGTCGGCGACGTGGCGGCTGAGACCACCCTGCACTTCCCGGGCGCCGCCGTCCGTCAGGACTGACGCCCCACCATCCAACAATCTGAGGTGAGCCATGGCTGACATTTCGTCGACCAGGGACAGCGTGCGCGCGGCGTTCCGTGATTTTCGCGTCGAGGGCGTGCCCGCCTCCGGCGAGTATGAGCCCGACAAGAGCGAAATCCGAGCCGCCGTGGCGGGCAAGATGGTCGACCTGATCGCCGAGGTCGCCGCCTCGGCCGTGGCGGGTCGGCGGGTCTTCGTCACACTGGCGGAGCGTGACGCATGGACGGATCGGCCGATTGGAGCCGTCGCCTATGTAGAGGAGACGGGCGAAACCTATCGCTGGAGCGGGGCGGCTTGGGAGGCGTTCGAAGACCCGACCGTAGAGGCCGCCGCCCGAGCCTCAGCGGATGCTGACCGCGCCGAACAGGCGGCGGATGCGGCCGGGGCGCTGATCGGTGAACGCGTCGGCGAGATGACGATGCTCGAAGACGAGCGTGGATGGGCCGCTCTAGGCTTCGACGAAGCTGGGCAGATGTTCACCAGCCACGCAAACTTCATGGCGGGAGGTGAAGCCTTCGAGATCGCAGACGAGAAGGGTTTTGTTCTTGCCGCCTTCTCGGCGACGGGAGGCCTGATCGTTGCGGAGTCATTGGTCGAAACCGCAGCCCCCTGGGATGCGGCTCCCATCTTCGGCTCCCTGCTTTGCGGCGTCGAAGGGGTGGAGACCCACCTCTACCTTCGCAACATGATGGTGCGTCGATCCGACGAGCCGCGCGTGCGTGGCGTCTTCTCAAGCAATGGGGAAACGGACGGGTCGCGACAGACCTATGTCCGCGTATCTGACGATGACCTGGTGCTCGAATTGTCGCGCTCGGGTGCAACTGCCCAGCTGATGCTGCGCTCCGCCGGAGATGTCTCGGGGCTACGAAACCAGACGACCCTGACGGTCGCTGTCGCCCCAACTGGAGCATCCGCGTCGGCCACCATTCTGATGATCGGCGACAGCATCACCAATCGCGGTCAGGCCGCCTTGGTGCGAGACCGTTTGACCGCCTGGGGAGTAACGCCGTCGATGATCGGAACGATCAACGGCGCGTTACCCGAATCCGGTCAGGTGACGGGCGAGGGGGGAGCGCCTGGCGAAGGTCGGGAGGGCTGGGAGTTCGGTGACTACACCGGAGCGATCCTAGACCGCGCCCTGATCGTCTCTCCCGGCAGCGAGGCGGATTATCTGGCTCTGCCAAAGGACACCCGTCGAGAGTACAACCCGTTCCTTCGGGCGGCGACGGGCGGCGACGCGCCTGCTGTCGTCCGCAACGGCTATGTTTTCGACTTCGCCTACTATCTGAGCCGTTTCAGTCTCGACGCGCCTGACATCGTATTGATCGGCCTCGGTACGAACGACATCCGAGACCGGAACGGCGCGGCCCTGATCGATGCCGTCACCGACGGCATGGCGATCATGCACACCCAGATCCGAGCTTCAGCGTCGTCTGCGCGGATATTCTTCTGGTTCCCGCCATCGGCTCGATCTCCCGGACGGGACGCCCTGTGGGAAATCAAGTACGCGCCAGTGATCAAGGCGATGATCGCCTACCAGCGCGCCGCCGCTGATCCGAACCTGCACATCATTCCCGCCTGGGCGATGGCCAATCAGGAAATCGGATGGTCGCTCATGGATGCAGCGGTGAACCCGGCAACCGGCGTCTCATCCTCTGTGATCGACGACGATATCCATCCCCGCGACACGACTCGCCAGCAGTTGGCGGAAGTCCTCGCGGCCTATGCGGCGTGCGCCGCGCATGACCTGATCTGAGGAGACACCATCATGGGTTTGCGAATAACCGTCCCCCGCGTCGATTTCGAGAGCCGCGCCATCGGCTGGACCCCGGCTGTCCCCGAGGGACTCCAAGGCCTGTTCTTTCTGAACGGTACGCTGGAGAAAGCGGCCCGTAATCTGGTCGTGGGTCGCGCGTCGGCGGCGGTCATCGGTTCGCCCGTGGTCGGCGCCGGAACTGTCCGAATGAAGGGGCTCGCCAACTTCCTTCAGACGGACATCCCCGAGCCGACCGCGTTCACCATCCTCACCGTCGGCGCATGCCCGGACACCATGGCGGACGATGCGCACAGGGGCGTGTTCGTTTCCAACTTCGGTTCCCCGCCATCCGGCACGCCCTCGGCGTTCGGCATCAGCATGCACGTCCAGACTGCGACCCGCGTGGTTCAGACCGCTACGCGCTTCACTGACGCCGGCAGCACGACGACCACCTCAGGTTCCAATGGCTCCACGGTGCAGAACCCGGCGAACCTATCGTTCATGTGCGGGCGTGCGCGGGATGACCGCACGGAGATGAACAATCTAACCCAGGCTTTGAACACCGCAGCCAACTATACCTATCCTCGCTATCTTTCTCAGGGCGCGCTGCGGATCGGGTCGGCCTATTCGACCTTCCAGGGATTGTCCGACATCGGCTTCGTGGCGGTCTACGACCGGTTCATCACCGATGCCGAACGCGACGCGATGTACGCCCAGGTCAAGGCTTATTTCAGCCTTGGGTTCGGTCTGACGATTTGAACAGTCAGCGGGAGGAGAGAGAAGCAATAGTTCGAATCAGACTTATGCAGCAGGCTTCACGATGCTGTCGAAGTATATTCGCTCGACTTCCCAGTTATGGGTGTGATGGCTAGCGACGGGCTGGCCACGGAAATAATGGGTAGTCTGTCGGGTTTTCTGATCATTGAGAGAGTATCCGAAGACATTCCGTTGATCCTGCAATCCGCCAGCGAGGTAATTGAGCCACGTGAGCATCACGATTCCGGAGGACGGGTTGCGCTGAGTGCGAGCGATTGTGAGGCGGAGGAATTCTTCTGGAATTAAGGAAACATTCTCGTGGGTTTCCAGGAGCTCCCGCAGGTAGGCGCCACAGTTGGCGGACCGATAAAGGGGATTCGAACCACTGAGGATCAACCGCTCTACCCCGGGTGTGCGGTCCATCCGCTTCACGTCGTAGTTCTGCTGGTTCTTAACCCAGACGTTTTGCTTCCAACCGTAGTCGTGAGCAAATTGAGCATTAGGTCGTCCTGTATTTAGACGTATCACGACCTCTTTAGTGTCGATCTGCGGGCCTGTGCCCAGACCGATCTGCCGAGGGCCGTTTGCAACGATGGCGAAATTGTCTCTATTGCGCCTGATCAAGTCGGGGAAGTCTGACTCGCATTGGACAATGCGGTTGACCATCGCTGCCTCGGCGAGCGCCCACTGATCGGCCAGCAGTCCTTCCTCTACCAACAGGCGGGTTATCGCTGGAATCCGCATCGTTTGCCAAATATTTTTGGAACCACTCCTTGCTCGTTTCAGCAGAGACAGCGCGTATCCATACTCACCAGCATCGCAGAAGAAACCGGCCAGAACCATAAGATTGGCAGGCGACAGGTTCGCATTTCTTGCCACAAGTCGTTTAATTTCTTCGCGAACGTGCAAAGTAGTGCCGAATGTCTTCCATTCGTGCCTGACCCACCCCATTACTGCTCGGCGCGTGGGCTGTATTTGGGCTGCGACAGCCTCAGCATAGTCTCGGCTGGTCACGTCATCCAGAACGCCGAAAAGCCGGGCCAACTGCGCTCGCTCAAAGTGGAATCGATCAGTGTGGTGCCCGTACTCGAATTCAGTGTCCCGGACGAGCTGGACAACTTCCTCGCCCAACCCCGCCAGCTTCCATAACGCCGCGTTAATAGGGATGAGGGCTAGGGGCTTCCGTCCGTCGTTGGTTCTTACTTGCCAAGGGTTATCGCGAACGATTTCGAAGAACGTCTGGTCGGGCCCGGAAATGCATGCCCGAGCGACCATATCGACAAGCGAGCGATCTATCTTGGCGGTGGCGGCGCCCGATTCGTGTTCGAGCGCCATCGTGAAGGCGCTGCCATCAAACTCGATATTATTTAGTTCGGCACCTGACTTCTCTAAAAGGCGAGCAAGGCCGGAAGCAGTAACTTTGCCGAAGCGATAACGAATCTTGGCGTTGATCAACTGCTCGGTCGGCGATTTGCCCATAGCTCGCGAAGTAGCCGGAGTCGGGCTTGCCGGCTCTCCTGAAGCCGTCAGTGGGGCTTCGGATGGCTGGCGACGCGAGAGAACTTTGAGCATGTGATGCCCTTTGTTTAGGCTTGCATAACGGTGGGCGGCCTGCTTACCGACACGGACGCGCGAGCGTCAACCAAAGAGGTCGATATGGAAGTTACCGCAGTGATCGTTGCGCGCGGCGGGAGCAAGCGCTTGCCAAGAAAGAACCTTCTTAAAATCAATGGGGAGAGCCTCCTTGGCCGCAAGGTTAGGCAACTTCTTGCTGCGGAGAGGATAGACCGCGTTGTAGTCGGCTCGGACGACGACGAAATTCTGCAAGAGGCCGCTGCTGCGGGGGCGGAGCCGGTTCGCCGCCCTGACTTTTTTTGTGACGAAGCCCAGGCATCTGCGAACCAGATGATTGGAAATATGTGCGCTCTCATAGAGAGCGACGTCATCGTGTGGGCGCATTGCACCAATGCGCTTCTCTCCGCGGGCACATATGACCGGGCGGTTACGGCCTATGCTGAGGCTAGGTCTGCAGGCTACGACTCTTTGTTGTCGGTTAGCGTCCTTCGCGAGCACCTCTGGGATGCGAACAAGAAACCATACAATTACGATCCTTACGGCGACACGCATCCGTTGGCTTCAACGCTGCCGCCGCTATATGCTCAAGATGGCGGAATCTTCATACAGCCCCACGCTCAGATGGCCGCAAACAGCTATTTTTTTGGCGTGAAGCCGTGGCTTTTCGAGGTTCCTCACGATGAGCTCCTCGACATCAACACTCCCCACGAGTTTGCTGTAGCTAAGGCCTACATCGAAGCTAGCGAAGAGCCGCGCAAGTAAGAGACACGCGGCGTCTCGAGAATGCACCTGCGCGCTCTGGCATTCCGCTGAGCGATTGTGGGAAGTAACTAAGTGAATCCCATGAGTTGTATGGCTACGCGCCTTCGCGCGAAGCTGTCCGTGCTGGGCGCGCATTAGCGCGCTCCAGTCGACTTCTGCTTCCTGAAGGGTCCTGGGTCGAGCCGGAAGCCTGACGAAGCCGGTTCGCCGCTGGCGGGCCGTTTCCTGACAATCTGAAACGGGAGGGCGGCGCATGACGCCATCTGTCTGGCTGGCCATGGCGAGCCTCTGCGCGGGGCTGTTCGTCCAGGTGGCGGTCTTCGCCTTCATGCTGGGGCGTCTGTCCCAGAGGGTGACGACGTTGGAGCGTGACGGATCGGCGCTGCAAGGCATCCGTGACGCCGTGACCAAGCTGACGGTGCAAATGGACACCGCGCAGGGCGATATCAGCCACATCAGCCGGGACGTGAGCGGGCTTCAGCGTTCGCTTTCCAACATCGTCACCGACCGCGCCAGCAAGGCGATCGAGCTGCCGGCGACTCCGCCGCGCCCCCGGCGCCGAGGAGCATCGACATGAGCCGCAAACCGCCCCACTGGTGGCCGCAGGTGATCAACCTGCCGCGCACCACCACAATTCTCGCCCTCGGCTTCCTGGCCGGCAACCTTCTGTTCCTGCCGGTGATCGCTTGGCTGGGTGACATGGTGGCGGAGCGCTACGCCGATGCGGTTATGCTGGTGGCGTCCATGTTCAAGGACGGCATGCTGCTGATCCTTGGCTTCTACTTCGGGCGCAATCAGGCGTCGGAAGCCAACTAGAGCAGGCGCTCATTCCCGGTCAGGCGTTTGAAGAGGCTGTCGAGCGCCGCGAGCAGGTATCCACCAAATCCAGTCATATCAGGCCAACAAGCTGTGCCGGATTTGGTTGCGGCCGGGCGGACGGTCGATCCTAGACCACGCCAGCCGTCCACATGGCTCCCATGATGCAGGCGAGGCTCATCACGCAGAGAGAAGCCTCAAACGGCGAGAGCCGCCAGGCTGAGCGATTGCGGTGCTTTCGTGTGGGCATGACGGTCTCTCGGTTTCGAGGATGATCCGGAGGGCCAAAGAAGAGGCGCCGCGTAAAGGCAGAGGCTCGCCGTAGAGGCCGCGCCACAGCGTATCTAGCGCCTGATCTGTTTCCCCCAGGGGTTCCATCGAATCACCCCGCCACAGGTCCGGGCGGCCTGTCGTTAACAATTGAGGCTTCGGCCGAACAACGGTCGTTTTTGCGCCTTGCTCCTGAAAACTGAACTGGAGACACCATGCTCGACGCACGTCGATTGCAGGGCCGCCTCGGCGTGTCCGTTGACGGCATCATCGGCGCTGGAACCCTGACGGCGCTGTTCGCGCAGATGGGCGCGCTGAAGCCGATTGCCGAGGAACTGGGCCTCGCGGCCAACGTCCACTTCCGCACCTACGGCATCCTCGATAGCGGCCTGCGCCTGGCGCACTTTATGGGCCAATGCGGGCACGAGAGCGGCGGCTTCCGCTTCATGGAGGAGATTTGGGGACCGACGCAGGCGCAAAGGGGATACGAGGGGCGCGCGGATCTCGGTAACACCCAACCCGGAGATGGTCGCCGCTATCAGGGGCGCGGGCCGATCCAACTGACCGGTCGGGTGAACTATCGCCGCGTCGGCCGGCAGATCGGCATCGATCTGGAGCGCCACCCGGAGATCGTCTCGCATCCGTCGATCGGCCTGCTGGTGGGCTGCGTCTACTGGAGCCACCGCAAGCTGAACGCCAAGGCGGACGCTGACGATCTGCTGGGACTGACCAAGGCCATCAACGGCGGGACGAATGGCCTGGAAGATCGCCGCCGTCGTACTGCGCAGGCCAAGGAGCTGATCATGTGATCCGGCTCCGCGACATCACTTCGACCGGCTGGCTCGCCGTCGCCTGCCTAGCGCTCGCCCTGATCTTGCTGGCCATGTGCGCCGTCGATGGCCGCCAGAGGGCCGCTGACAAGCTTCGACAGGCAGGGGCGGGCAAGACCCTGGCCGATGGCCGCACGGCCGCTGCGCAGGACGCCAGCGCCATCCGCGACCGGGCCGACGCCCGCGACCAATCCACCGTTTCCATCGTCACCCAGGCCGAAAAGGAAATCCGCCATGCGCCTGATCGCAATGCTGCCGCTGATGCTGCTCGCCGCAGGGTGTGCCAGCTCTCCGATTACCGTGATGCACAGTGCGCCGTGTTCCGCGCTGATCCCGGCCGGGTGGACTGAGCCTGTCCCGTCCGCCGCCCTTCCGCAGGAGCCCTCCGACGAGCGGGACTGGATGGCGTTCGGGGTGGCGCAGACCGGCGCCCTTAGGACGGCCAATGGGCGGACGTCGGATGTGATCGGGATCGTGCAGGCTTGCGAAGCGAGGGACGCGCAGGCCGTCGAGCGAATCGGACGGCCGTGGTGGGCTCGCCTCAGGCCTGGCTGACGGGCATAAGAAAACCCGTCTGCCACATTGGGACTCAGACGGGCCTAATGAGCCGAGGCTCGTATCCTAGATGGGGATGCGAGCCCGGATTGCAAGGCGTCGAGCTTCGGGCTCCGCTACACGCCCCGTCGCCCGCCATAGGGTGGCGGGGCGTTTAAACCTTCGGTCGTCAGCCTTGCCGGACGCATCGAGCCCCAGCCTACTTAATGCATCAACGACTTGAAGAGCATGAAGCATGACTCCACGTTCGTATTTGCTTCCTCGTAGAGGTACCGGCAGACGTTGTGGAAATAGTCGAAATCATACTCACGGGGTTCGTCTTCATAAGCAGCGCAGCATTGGTACGCTAGATCGAACGCCAGAGCCTGATTGAAGTAGGTCTCATAAAATTGAACGAAGGGGAGCATATGCTCAGCGTCGCCCTTTGTGACCCGCGTAAAGCCAGCTTCGAGGTCTTCACCTGTTGCCTCGAGCTGAATCTCGACCACGACCTTACTGGTGGCCAGAGCATGCAAGAGCGCGCCCGCTCGTTTGTAATGATCAGGGTTCTTGGAGTCGAGATACACAGCGAACTTGTTGATCGATTGCGTGTACTCCTCGTAGGCGTACTCGATCCGAGCATCGTCGATTTCGTGCTCACAATGCATCAGCGCCGCGATCTGCTGCGGCGCTTTTGCCAGATGAGCTTTTACGATCGCGCAAAACTGGTCCCTGTCGGCCAGTTCATCAAATAGTTCTGCCACCCGACTCACCTTAACCGAACAAGATTCCCGCAATAAAAAAGAGGCCCCGCGGATGCAAGGCCTCTTCGTCCCCGGGTGGGATTGTAGCGTTACTTTCCGGTAAAGAAAGCGTCTTTCATCACCTTGAAAGCGCTGAGAGTGTCATCAAGACCTCTCACCTGCTTCTTGAGCTGGTTTCCAGGATACATCAGGGCGACGGGGTCGCCCTTCCTCACTGGAGTGCTCCTCTCGGTCGCATGCATAGCTGTCTCCATATCTAGACCCCCCATTATGTAGGAGCGGGTGCTCCTAAAACCAAACTGCCGGGGAAAGGTTGCCGTCTCAATAACCCGAAAACCGGGCCGCACCGAGGCAACACATTACCCAAAACTTAACGTTCGCGCAGTGAACCCACCGCCGAATTGCTCGCCCTAAAGCGGCATCTCTCTCGTGAAGTCAACACTCTTTAACGAAGCCGTCAATCCGTTGACCGTCGATACGTTGAAAACGTTCAGGTAAAATCGGACACAACAAACGTTACAGCGAACCCAATATCCATTTAGGCGGACAGGTCGGAACGTAGAAGGAACATCCTCCGGGACTATTCCGGGACTTCACTCCCGGAGCGGCCGGTTTGGTCCCCAAATGTTCTCATGGCGCGCCAGCCCTCACAGCGGCGGGAAAGGTCGTTTGGCCTAAAGAGCCGCCCCGAAAGCTGCAGGCACCGTGTCAGGGCTGTTAAGGCCCGCTCTCTTCGGAGGGCGGGCCTTTCGTCGTTTGGAACCGCGTGAAAAGGCGGCTTCTAGCCGGCTTTGCGGCGGGGCGCCGCCCGACGCGCCTTCGCCGGCGCCGCTTGGGTCTTTGCGCCAGCCCGACGACGAGGCGCAGCGCCGCCCTCCAGGCTGGCGCGCAATGCGGCCATCAGATCCACCACGTCCGTGTCTTCAGGCTCAGCGGCTCGGACCGGCTTCTGACCCTTCTGCTTCGCTGCGATGAGCGCCTTGAGCGCTTCCTCGTAACGATCAACGAACTGGTCGGGATCGAACGGGCCGGCCTTTTGCTCGATGATGCGGCGCGCGATGTCGACCATGGCTGGGTCGGGAGCCTGGTCCGTAATGGCCCCGAACACTTCCCGCGACGCCCTGACCTCGTCGCGTGTGCGCAGGGAATAGGCCAGAATGCCGCGATCGCGCGGCTCAAGCGCCAGGAGGCGTTCCCGCGTTGACAGAACGACACGACCGAGAGCGATCTTGCCCTCAGATCGCATAGCCTCGCGGATAACCCCGAACGCCTCCTCGGCCAAGGCCCCCGCCGGGGCTAGGTAGTAGGGGTTGTCCCAATACAGGCGGTCGATGTCCTCCTCGGGCACGAAGCGTTCGATGTCGATCGTCTTGGTGCTCTCCAGCTTGACCGATTTGATCTCCTCGTCGGTTAGCAGGATGTATTCGTCCTTGGCGACGGCGTAGCCCTTGACCAGCGAAGACCGTTCGACCGGCCCGGTGTCGGGGTCGGTCGTCACCATGCGAATGCGGTTGTTGGTCTCGGGATTGATAAGGTTGAACCGCACATCGCCGCCGGAGCTGGTCGCGGTGTAGAGCGCGACCGGGCATGTCACGAGGGAAAGGCGCAGGTGTCCCTGCCAAGTGGGGCGATAAGCCATGTCGGACCTCCGGGCGGCGCCGCATGCGCCGCCGACTCAACACGGGACCCGGTGATTCGCTCCCTTATGCTCAGTCGCAGGGCTCCGCCTGCCCGTCGCTGAGGTCGATGACGAAGCAGTGTTCCTGCCCGCCGTCCAGGTCCGCCACGAAGATGCGGATCTCGTCGTCGGCGTCGACGGGCGGAGAGTAGAGTTCGGTAAATCCGACGGCCGCCGCTTCGAAGCTGCCGGCTTCCAGGACGTGGCCGTGCGCCCGGCCGAGGCCTTCAGCGTAGGCGAAGTAGCGATGCTGTTCGGGTTCGATCATTCGCGGCTCCTCTCTGTCTGAACGCAGGGGGCCGGAAAAGGATTCCATGATTCTGCGTCAGGCGGCTCGCGTCACATCCCGATAGGGCTCGCCCCGATCGCCCGCCTCGGATCTGGTCAGCACCCGCGTTTCGAACGCCGAGGAGATGGCGACCTTGATGCCTCGATGTCGGATGCCTTCGTCCAGAGACTTGGCCGTGTGATCGATCGCGTAGAGATCATCGCACCATTCATCGCTGTTGATCTCGATGAGGCCGGGCTGAAGGTTGGGGTCTTCGCCGGCAGAGGCCATCATGGCGTCGAGAGCGGTGGTCAGTTGTTCGGGCGTCATGGCGCTGCGTGTAGCTGAGTCGCTCAGATGGTCGCTAGAGCGCCGTCCGGCAACGCGCGCTGCAGCTCCCCGGCGATCTCCCACGGCGCGTTCATCCACGCCTCGATCTCTTCCGGCTCCGTCAGGATCACCGGCATGGCCTTGGGGTGGACCGACCTCACCGGCTCGCTGGGTTCGGTGGTCAGGAAGGCGAACAGGTCGCAGGTCTCTGGGCCGTCCTTGATCTTCCGCACACAGGTCCAGTCCATGACGTGGATGCCGGCGAAGAAGGCGAGCGGTTCAGGATCATCGCCCGCCATCCTGAACCAGACCGGACGATACCGGCCCTCGGCGTCGCGGCCGGGCTCGCTGAAGGCCGTGAAGGGGACGAGGCAGCGGTTCTCAGGCTTGAGCCATGGGCGCCAGTGAGCCGACGCGGTGTTGCGCACGTTCGTCGTCCCGCTGTCCGGCTCCATCTCCAGCAGCTTGGGGAAATCCACCTCCTTGGCCTTGGCCCGGAGCTTGTCGGCCCGACGGGTGGCGGCGTCCATCAACGCCTTGCGCGACGAGGGCATTCCCCAGCGGGCGGCGGTCAGAATGCGGTCGGCGCCCTCCCACCGCACGATGGGCGCGCTGTAGTCGGGGTAGACGTCACCGGGCGCCAAGTTGCCGACGTTGGATCGCATGGCCTTGGCGGCGTCCATGATGGCCTGAGGGCCTGAGCGCTGGCGGTAGAGGTTGCACATGGGCGGCTCCCTAGAACATCTCGACCTTAAGCCCGCGACCTTCGGGCGGGTAGGTCCAGAAGCACATACGCCCCTGACAGTGTCGGCGGCGGCAGCGCGCGGTCCGGCCCCATAGCACGAAGTCCTCGCCGAGCGCCCTGCGCACGACAGCCAGGTCGACGGTCATCTCCAGATGACACCGCAGGCAGCAGGCGACCACGGGCCAGCCCTGGCGCTGGAGGTCGCCGACCTTGGCGGCGCGGCCCATCCACTGAGCGCGCGTCCAGTTGTTGTAGCGGGGGTTCATGCCCATGGTCAGTCACGCGGCCAACGCCAGATAACACGCATCCCCGCGCCGCCGCCGGCGTAGCTGCTGATCGTCACGCCCGGGCCTCGCAGGCCGCAGGACCGACACCTGAGGGACGGCCGCAGGTCCTTTATCGGCGTGCGCCTGGCCTGCCTCGGCCACAGAGCCCACGCGGGGCCGACCTTGTGCCCGCAGGCGCACGTCAGTTCCATCTGGTCGCAGGGCGCGATGTCATCCACCGCGACAGTGTCGTCGTACTCGCGATGCATGGCTTAATGCGCCGTCGCTCCCCTTGCAGCGCACGCCGTGCGCAGACGCGCCAATGTCCCCGGCGCCTTTGTCTCGATCTCGCGCAGGATGCATCCGGCGCCGGCTCGGCCGTCTGCCGTGGTCAGGTCCAGACCGGTCAGCTGCAGCATCAGGGTGGCGAGTTCCTTGTCTCGGTCGCTCACTGAGGCCGCCCCACAAGCCGCATGCCCGCCAATAGGCCGGCGATCAGATCGACCGTCGGAGCCGGGATGTCCGCGCGCTCGCGCTGCTCCAGGTCGCGGTCCAGTTGCTCCAGATCGCGAGCGAAGGCCTCATCGGGTCCAAGGGGTTTCGTTTCCATCTTCGTCCTCATGCGCGCTTCTGGAAGGGGGTGACGGTGCCGGCCTTGCCGGTGCAGTAGTCGCTCCAGGCCTCCATGAGCGCTCGGCGCTTTTCCATCGCCTGGCCGCGTCGATAGGCTCGGCGCACGGCTGATCCGACAGTATGAGCGAGCGCTTCTTCGCTGATCTCGTCTGCGAAGCTCGTGCAGTCGACAGCCCAGTCTTTGAAGGCGGAACGGAAGCCGTGCGGCGTGGCATCTGTCACGCCCATTTTCCGCATAGCCATCGCCAGCGCCATGTCGGAGAGCGGCCCTTTGAGGCCGGGGAAAATCAGACCGCTTCGGTGGCCTCTATCCACGCGAGCAAGAATGCTCAGCGCGGCGTCAGACAGTGGAACGCGGTGTTCGGCACCGGCCTTCATGCGGGCGGCGGGGACAACCCACACGTCGCCGTCGATCTCTTCCCAAACCGCCCCTCGCACCTCGCCGGAGCGGGCCGCGGTGAAGATGAGGAAGGCCAGGGCAAACGCCGAGACGCTCTTCCGGGTGCCCAGTAGTTCTATGAAGGCGGGGACGTCTTGATACGGCATGGCCGCATGATGCCCGCCGCCGCGCTTGGTCGCCGGTAGCAGCTTGTCGAGGTGCCCCTTCCACCGAGCGGGGTTGTCGCCTGTTCGCAAGCCCTTGGCTGTTGCTGCATCAAGAATGCGTTCAATGCGATTGCGCACGCGCCGAGCGGTCTCCGGCCGCGAAGTCCAGACTTTCCGCAGGTCGCGGAGAACCATCTCGGTATCCACGTCCGTGACCGATGAGCGCCACACCGTCGGGGCGTGCTGTTTGAGCGACGCCTCCCATTGAGGCCGCTGCTTGGCGGATCGCCAGGTCGGCTCAAGATCATCCATCAGATCCGACGCCACACGCGCGAAGGGCGTGCGCTCCACAGCCGCGCGTTCCTCTCGCCTCGTCTCGATGGGGTCGATGCCGTCGCGAAGGAGTCGTCGCGCGTCATCGGCACGGTGCCGGGCCTCCTTGAGGTCGACGTCGATCAGGGAGCCCAGGCCCATCTCACGGCGCCGCCCCCGGAATTTGAAGATCAGCACCCAAAACCGTCCGCCAGCCTGATCGACGCGCACATAGAGACCGCGCCCGTCGAGGTGCAGCCCTGGCTCGCGGATCGCCTTGAGCGTGACGTTGGTGAGAAGGTTGTAGGAAGCCATATCCTCTCCGAGAACGGAACCAGAACATAGCATCACGACGGGAGCGGTCGCCTCCCTAACTCTCTCCCTACCCGAAGAGCGCAACTACCCGTGGACGCTGACGGACACCAGCGGACGAGAATGCCCGTGGCGCAAGGGTTTCAGCGGGTGGGGTGTGGATAGCTGCGGACGCCGATGGACAGGGATGTGGCGGACAGAGAGGGATTCGAACCCTCGATAGAGTTGCCCCTATACACGCGTTCCAGGCGTGCGCCTTCAACCACTCGGCCACCTGTCCATTCCACCTGGGCCCGGATGCATCCGGGGCGGAACCGTCGGGAGCGGACCGACGGGAGGGGCTGATTAGAGCATGACGTCCCCATGGGCAAGCGCCCTTGAAGCCTCCATATAGGCGAAGACGCTGTTTTCGCGGAGTTCGCGCCATGTTGTTGAAGAAGACCGATGAACTGCCCACGCCTGAGACGGCTCTGCCGGGTCGGGCCGAGGCGTTGCCGACCGATGAGACCCACTTCGTCCTGGGTCATGCGCTGAAGGGGCCGCATCCGGCGGGGATGGAGACGGCCGTGTTCGGCATGGGCTGTTTCTGGGGCGTGGAGCGGGTGTTCTGGCAGCTGCCGGGCGTGTGGACGACGTCGGCCGGCTATGCGGGCGGGATCACGCCCAATCCGACCTATGAGGAGGTCTGCTCGGGCCGCACCGGCCATGCGGAGGTGGTGCAGGTGGTGTTCGATCCGACCAGGATCACCTACGGCGACCTGCTGAAGGCGTTCTGGGAGAACCATGATCCGACGCAGGGGATGCGCCAGGGCAATGATCTGGGCACCCAGTACCGCTCGGCGATCTATACGCTGAATGATGCGCAGCAGGCGGAAGCCGAGGCTTCGCGCGACGCCTATCAGGCGGCGCTGAGCGCGGCGGGGCGAGGCGTGATCACGACCGCGATCGAACCGGCCGGGCCTTACTACTTCGCCGAGGACTACCACCAGGGCTATCTGGCCAAGAACCCGGCGGGCTATTGCGGCATCGGCGGGACGGGCGTGGTCTGCCCGATCGGCCTGGGCGTCGGGGCCTAGGATGGATCGCGCGGGGGTGGGAGAGGTCTGCCTGGCCTTGCCGGCGGCGACGATGGATCACCCGTTCGGGCCGGGCCATGACGCCTATAAGGTCGGGGGCAAGATGTTCGCCCTGATCGGGACCGAAGGCGGGCTGTCGTTCAAGGTCTCCGATATCGCCTATGCAGTGCTGACCGAGGAGGGGCGGGCCGCGCCGGCCCCCTATCTGGCGCGGGCGAAATGGGTGCATCTGGCCGATCCGGGCGACTGGCCGGACGACGAGCTGGCCGATCATCTGAAATCGGCCCACGCCCTGATCGCGGCCAAGCTGACGAAGAAGGCGCGGGCCGAACTGGGGCTTTAGGCGGCGGCGTTCCGCGACCGGAACCACAGGTAGAGAATCCCCAGGGGCGCGATGAAGATCGAGAAGCCCCACAGGAAGAGGTTCACGATCAGCTTCAGGAACATCAGGATGAAGGCGTTCATGAAGAAGACGGTCTCGCCCATCATCACCCGCTTGATCTCGTCCCAGACCAGTTTGGAGAAGGGAAACAGCAGGGCGCCGACGCCGAACACGGCCAGGGTCACGGCCCGGTCATGCATCGGCTTGGCGCTGTCCAGCGACAGCACCATCCAGATCATGAAGGCCATGAAGGCGGCGCTGAGCACATAGGCGCGGATCAGATAGCGCGGCTGCACAGAGCCGAAGATGCGCTTGATGAAATTCATGTCGGAGGGACGCTTTCTTACTGGGAGGCGGTCTTCTGTTCGGCGATCCAGCGATCCATGCGCGCATCCAGCAGGGCCAGGGGCAGGGCGCCGTCGACCAGCAGGGCGTCGTGGAAGGTCCGCACGTCGAAACGGTCGCCCAGTTCGCGCTCGGCCTTCTGGCGGATATCGCGCAGGCGGATCTCGCCGATCTTATAGGCCGTGGCCTGGCCGGGATCGCCGATGTAGCGCTGCAGTTCGGTCTCGATGTTGTGCGCCGACAGGGCCGAGTTGTTGCGGAAGCAGGCGCGGGCCTGTTCCTCGCTCCAGCCCAGCCAGTGCAGGCCGGTGTCGGCCACCAGACGACAGGCGCGCCACATCTCATAGCTGAGGCGGCCGAACCGCTCATAGGGCGTGCGATAGATGCCCATCTCCTCGCCCAGGAACTCGGAATACAGGCCCCAGCCTTCGCTGAAGGCCGTCACCGAGGCGCGGCGGCGGTAATAGGGCTGGTCGGCGGCTTCCTGCTGCAGGGCTATCTGCAGGTGGTGGCCCGGAACGGCCTCGTGCACCGTGAGGGCGGGCAGTTCATACAGGGGCCGCTGGTCCAGCTTGCCGGTGTTGACGATGTAGCCCCCGGCCACGCCCGTCGCCATCGAGCCGGAGTTGTAGCGGCCGGTGGTGTAGGTCTCCTCCATCTCGATCGGCACCGGACGCACGCCATAGGGCAGGCGCGGCAGGGTGGCGAACAGCGACGGCAGGCGGTCGTCCGAGCGCTTGGCGATTTCGGACGCTTTCTCCAGCAGTTCTTCGCGCGACTGGGCATAGAATTGCGGGTCGGTGCGCAGGAAGGTCAGGAAGCCGGCGAAGTCGCCGATCCAGCCGGCGGCGCGCATTTCCGTCTCCATGCGGGCGCGGATGCGGGCGACTTCTTCAACGCCGATCTGATGCACCTGATCGGGCGTCAGGTCGGTGGTGGTGTGGCTGCGGACCAGGAAGGCGTACAGGTCGCGACCGCCGGGGCGGTGGACCAGGCCCGGCTCATGCGGGGCCTTGGGCGCGTATTCGTCGCGCAGCAGGTCGCGCCAGGCGATGCGGCGGGCGGCGATCGGCCCCTCGACCAGGGCGCGGGCGCGGTCGCGGAATTGTTCCTGCTGGGCGGCGGGGATGGTGGCGGGCAGGGCGTTGAACGGGCGCAGCAGGACATCGCCCGCTTCGCCCGGTTTCAGGTCGCGCTCGGCCTGGGCCAGGGCGCTGTCAACGACGGAACGGGCCTGGATCAGGCCGGTCTCCAACCCGCGCCGGGTGTTGGCGATCCCCGCGTCGTAATAGGCGGGCGCCGCCTCCAGACGCTTTAGCCAGGCCTCGGCGTCGGCCGCCGTGGCGATGCGCGTGGCCGGCGCCAGATAGGCCAGAAGCTGGCCGGGACCGCCTTCAGAATCAAAGGCCAGACGCGACGGATCCAGTTCGATCCGCTCCAACTCGCGGCCGATCAGATAGCCGACGAAGGCGTGGTTCAGCCGGTGGGCTTCGTCCAGCGAGGCCGGGTTGATGGCCTCCAGCCGCGCCTTCAGGGCGTTAAGCGGCGTGCGACGGGCCAGTTCGCCCGCACGGCTGGCGTCGGGCAGACGCGACAGGGCGGCGCGGTCGCCGTCCATGCCCGAACCGATGGGATCGTTCTGGCGCAGATACGCCTCATAATCGACCAGCAGGGCGTCCAGCGCGGCAGCGGGCGAAGGGCTTTGAACGACGGCGGCCTGGGTCGGCAGAGCGGCGGCGCCTGCAAGGCTCGACAGGCCGATCCCGGCGGCGAGAAGAAGATGACGCATGAACTAAAGC
This sequence comes from Brevundimonas sp. NPDC055311, assembly GCF_053645695.1. NCBI lineage: Bacteria > Pseudomonadati > Pseudomonadota > Alphaproteobacteria > Caulobacterales > Caulobacteraceae > Brevundimonas > Brevundimonas sp. NPDC055311. The sequence goes on along the minus strand of NZ_JBSHMV010000001.1, from coordinate 858,284 downwards.
CCTCCCAAGAACTGGCGGGGAGGGGAGCGGACGTCGCCGCTGCGGTCAAGCCTTCAGCGACACAACTCCAGGAAACGCGCCGCACGGCCTTCCGAACCGGGCTGGGCGGCCATCATCGCGCGCTGGTCGCCGTCCCACACCGCCAGCCAGCCGAGGCGGTGAAACCGCTGGAAGACGGGATCGGAGGCGGGAGCGGAGGCGATCAGGTGGACGCCGTCGTGCATGTCGGCCGCTTCGACGCGTGCGGCGTAGGTTTCTGTGTCGCCGCCCGATTCCAGGGTGATGGAGCGGCGGGCGGGCGCCGGGTCCGCAGCCAGGGACAGGCCGATCTTGCCCGAACCGGGCGCGCACATGAGGCTGAGCGGCACGTCGTCCGACTGGGCCAGGCCATAGGACAGGCGCGGCTCGTCCGGGTCTTCGTTCAGGAACCAGTCGTAGCCCGCGACGGGCACGGGCGCGCCGCTCGCCTTCAGCGAGGGGACGCTGGGCGCGCAGGCGCTCAGGGCGGCGGAAAGGGCGGCCATGAGGGTGAAGGCGGCGGCGGTCGGCCAGCGGGCGGGGCGCATCGTCGTCCTTATCCGGTGCACAGTTCGGCGAAGCGGCGCAGCTTGGACAGATTCGCCCGATCGATCTCGACGGCCTTGGTCTGGTCGCCGAGAGACAGGGTCAGCCGTCCGGAGGCCAGGAAGGCGGCGAAAACGGGATGGTCGGCGCGCAGGGTCGCCTCCAGCCGCCCGCGTCGAGCGCGCGCCTCCACCTCGGCCGAGGCGGCGCCGGAGCGGATGACGGCGAAGCCGTCGGCGCCCGGCGCGTCATGGAAGGCCAGTCGCACGACGCTGGAGCCCGGCGCGCATTCCAGCGTGGTGCGCAGGCGCGGCGTGTCGGGAATCTCATTGGCCAGGACCAGAGGGCCGTCGCCGCTGTAGAGGGTCCAGGTCCAGCCTTCCGACGCGCGCGTCGATCGTGCGGGCGTCGCGGCCTGCGGACGTTCGGCGGGCGGTTGCGCGCCGTTCTGAGGGGCCGCCTGGACGGCCAGGGCGAGCGCCATGGCCTGGGCGAGGCCGAGCAGTGAGGTCATGTTTCAGCCCCCGCTGAGGAAAACGGGGGGACTGTGGTCAGGCATGTCCCGAAGCGCAATAGCTAAGAAACCCCTGCACCATGCGCCGCTCGGCGCGGGTGGCGGTCAACTGGCGGTCGCCGGCCTCGGTCTGGACGGTCATCCGGCCGCCTCGCGCCAGGCCGGTCAGGGCCGCGTCGCCGATCGGCAGGCGCGCCTCGAAGGCCTCGCCGTTCGACAGCGGATCGATGAGCTGCGGCCCGTGCGAAGCCAGAATCAGGCCCGCGCTGCGCGGCTGGACGTCGCCATAGACCACGGCGGCGCCGTCGCCCGGCGCGCAGGTCAGCATCAGGGCCAACTGGTCTGAATCCGGCAGGCCATAGGCCAGTTTGGCCATCGGCCCCTCGTGCAGCATGTGCCAGCCGGCGGCGGCCTCGCCGCCGTGGCGGGGCGAGGAGGGAACATAGGTCGCCGCGTGGGCCGCAACGGCGGCCAGGCCCACGGCGGCCAGGATGGGAAAGACGGTTTTACGCATGACAAGCTCACTCGCGTTCGACAGAACAAACGCGGGTCGCTTGTTAAGAGTTCACGGCTCCGCTGGGCCGCGCGCGATTCAGTGATGTGGTGCGGCCGGAATCACACGTTTCGGTGAACGCAGGTCAGAACGGGCTGAACCGCTCGACCAGGGACTGAGCGGCGGGCGTCGCCTGCATCCGGCTGATGTCGCCGCGCCCGCCGTAGCTGATGCGCGCCTCGGCGATCTGGCTGTGGCGGATGGTGTTCGCGCTGGAGATGTCCTCGGGCCGGACGATGCCGGCCACGGTCAGCTCGCGCACCTCGCGGTTGGTGCGCACTTCTTGCCGACCCTGGATGACCAGGTTGCCGTTGGGCATGACGGCGGTGACGACGGCTGCGACCGTCAGGTTCACCCGCTCGGAGCGGTTGACGCTGCCCGAACCGTTGGCGTTCACCGCCCCTTCCGTGCCGATCATGTTTGCGGCGTCGAAGCCGCCGGGGAAGGCGCGGCCAAGGCTGTTCTCCAGACCGAAGAAGTTGGTCACCCCGCCCGAGGCGCTGTTGGTGCGGTTGCGCTGGGTGGTGTTCTGGGTCTGGGCGCGGTCGTTGATGTCGATGGAGACGGTCAGGATGTCGCCGACGCGCCGCGCACGCTGATCGCCGAAGAAGCTGCGCGCGCCGGTGCGCCACAGGCTGTTGGCGCTGGCCGAGGTCGGTTCGGGCAGATAGGCCTGCTCGACCGGGACCAGGGCGGCCGGATAGCCGATGGGCGCCAGCTCCGGTCCCTTCACCGCCTCGATGGCGGTGGAGCAGGCGGCCAGGCTGAGGGCGGACAAGGACAGGGCGGCGACGGTGATGGGGCGCATGATGGAACTCTCGCTCAACGGGCGGCGAACTGTTGCGGGTTGCGGCGGGCGATCTGGGCGGCGGGACCGGCGACGGCCCGGCCGGGGGCGACCGCTACGGCGTCGATGGTGCGGTTGGACTGGACGTTCAGGATCGGCACGGCCTCGCCGGCCGAGGCGTTGCGAGTCGCCTTGCCGGTGACGGTCAGCTCGACACCGTCGTTGATGTAGGCGACCTCGACCATGTCGTTGCGGGCGATCACCTGGGGCGAGGCCAGGTCGCGCGGACCGACGGGCGTTCCGGCGCGCAGGGCGCGTTTGGCCTCGAGGCCGATCACCGCCTCGGCGTCCTGCGGCGCGCCGGCGGGGGCCAGGTGCGACTGGACCGAAGCCCAGATCACGTCCTCGGGCTGGATCACGTCGCCGGCCGCCAGACTGCGGGCGTAGGTCAGAACCTCGACGTTGACGCCTGCGCGGGCCGACACAGGAGCTGGGGCGCCGACGCTGGCGGCGGCGGGACGGGCCGAGGCCTCCGCCGGGATCGCCCCGCCCTCGCGCACCACGATGCGGCGCAGACCGTTGGGGTTGCTCCATTGCAGTCCGGCCCGGCGGGCGGCGATCTGCACCTGCGAGGCCTCCAGAACGGCCGTGGCGCCGACGCGACGGCCGACCACCACGCCTGAGGCGGCGCCGGCCTCGTCGAACAGTTCGCCCAGGGTGATGCGGCCGTCGTCGTCGACCGGATCGGGCAGCAGATTGACCGGCCCGGCCCATGCGGGGGCGGCCAGTGCGGCGACGGCGGCGGCGAGGATCAGGGCGCGCTTCATGGCTTAAGGCCTTTCCCTAGCTCTTCAACTGGGTCGAGACGGACAGCATTTCGTCGGCGGTGGTGATGACCTTTGAGTTCATCTCATAGGCGCGCTGGGCCACGATCAGGGCGGTGATCTCGCTGACCGCGTCCACGTTCGACGCCTCGGTATAGTGTTGCAGCAGGGTGCCGTAGCCGACCTCGCCCGGCGCCCCGACCGTGGCCGGACCCGAGGCCGCCGTCTCCAGCAGCAGATTGTCGCCGATGGCTTCCAGACCCGCCTCGTTGAAGAAGGTCGCCAGTTCGAGCTGGCCTACGACCTGGGGTTCGGGCTGGCCTTCGGTGGTCACCTGAACCTGGCCGGACTTGGAGATGGAGATGTCCAGGGCGTCCTGGGGAATGGCGATGGCCGGCTCGACCGCATAGCCGTCGTCGGTCACCAGCTGCCCTTCGCCGTTGACGGTGAAGTTGCCCGCGCGGGTATAGGCCAGCTCGCCCGAGGGCAGGGTGATCTGGAAGTAGCCCTTGCCCTGGATGGCGATGTCGTAGGTGTTGCCGGTGCGGTTCGGGCTGCCCTGTTCGGTGATGCGATAGACGCTGCCCGCCTTCACGCCCGAGCCGATCTGGATGCCGGTCGGCACCACGGTGCCCTGCGTCGAGGACTGGGCCCCCATGCGCTCGACGTTCTGATACAGCAGGTCCTGAAACTCGGCCCGCTGACGCTTGAAGCCGACCGTGTTCATGTTGGCGATGTTGTTGGAGATGACCTCCACGTTCAACTGCTGGGCGGCCATGCCGGTGGCGGCGGTGCGAAGCGCGCGCATGTCTCAGCTCTCCCTTACGAAACCCGGCCCAGCCGCTCGACGGAGCGGCGTGACAGGTCGTTGGCGTTCTCGATCATCTTGGTCACGCGCTCATAGGCGCGGCTGATCTCGATGAGGTTGGTGATTTCCACGAGGGTGTTGACGTTCGAGCCTTCCAGCATCCCCTGGCGGACCTGGGCGTCAGTCGCGTCCATCGGCTGGGCGTTGGAGGCGTTGCGATACAGGCCCTCGCCGGACTTCTGCAGCACCGACAGGGCGTCGAAACGCACAACGGTCAGGCGGCCGACGGGCTGGCCTTCCTGGCTGATCGTGCCGTCGTGGGCGACGCTGGCGGGGCCGCGCTGCGGGTCCAGAACGATTTCGGCGCCGTCGGCCAGGACGGGCAGGCCCTGCTTGGTCGTCAGCCGTCCTTCGGGATCGGTGACGAAGGCGCCGTCGCGGGTATAGGCGGGGCCGGTCGGGGTCTGCACCGTGAAGAAGGCGCCTTCGCCCTCGATGGCGAAGTCCAGGTCGCGGCCGGTCTGCTTCAGCGAGCCCTGGCCGAAGTCGCGGCCCACCCCCTTGTCCAGCACGAAGCTGGCCGAGGGGCGGATGGCGTCGTTGCGGGCGCGCTGGCCGATCTCGGTCCCGACCATCAGCTGCTCGACCTTGAAGCCGGTGGTGTCGGCGTTGGCGACGTTGTTGGCCACGATGTCCAGTTCGCGGCGAAGCGTCATCTGGCGCGACAGTCCGATATAGGCGGCGTTTTCCACGAGGCGGCTCCTTTCGCCGCTGTGCGTCGCAACGACCGTGCCAACAGGGTTAACGCCCGTGGAATGGGGCTTTGAGCGGTTTTCGACGGTTCGGCGCCCGGCAGGATTTGCCGATCGTAAACGCCTCGTTAACCAAAATCGGCCCACACCCGGCATGTGAGGATCGGGGCGGCTTACGCATGCTGAAACTGAAGCTGGGCAAGAAGAAGAGCGAGGCGCCGGCCGGCGACGACGCGAACCTGCCTGCCGTGAGCGACGGCGCCGAAGGCGCGGGCGGCGATGACGGCGCGCCCGCCAGGAAGAAGATCCCGCTGCTGTTCATCATCATCCCGGCGGCCCTGGTGGTGCTGGGCGGCGGCGGCGCGACCGCCTTCCTGATGATGAAGCCCAAGCCCGCCGAGGCGGCCGGCGGCCACGCGGCCCCCGCCAAGGAAGAGAAGAAGGGCGGGCACGGGGACGGCGGCAAGGAAGGCGAGGCGGCCACCGGGGCGGGCAAGGTGGCGGCCGGACCCGACGGCGTGACCTTCTACACCCTGCCCGACATGATCGTGAACATTCAGTCGGTCGACGGCCGCCCGACCTATCTGAAGCTGCGCCTGACGCTGGAGATGAAGGACGCCGCCGTCGCCTCGCACCTGCAGGCTGAGGCCCCGCGGATGCAGGACATGTTCCAGGGTTTCCTGCGCGAACTGCGACCTGAGGATCTGGCCGGCTCGGCCGGGTCCTATCAGCTGCGCGCCGAAATCCTGCGCCGGGTCAACCTGATCGCCGCGCCGGGCAAGGTCGACGCCGTGCTGATCGAAGAGATGCTGGTGCAGTAGGGATGACGGACACCCTGGCTCCCGACAACGAACTGGACCCCTTCGGCGGCGAAGCGGACCTGGGCGCCGATCCGGGCGCGACCCTGTCCGAACGGGTGCTGAACCAGGACGAGATCGACAGCCTGCTGGGCTTCGACATGGGCGGCGGCGACGACGCCGAGCGCAGCGGCATCCGCGCCATCATCAACTCGGCCCTGGTCTCTTACGAGCGCCTGCCGATGCTCGAGATCGTCTTCGACCGCCTGGTGCGGCTGATGACGACCAGCCTTCGCAACTTCACCTCCGACAACGTCGAGGTCAGCCTCGACACCATCAGCTCCATCCGCTTCGGCGACTATCTGAACTCCATCCCGCTTCCGGCCATCCTGGCGGTGTTCCGGGCCGAGGAGCTGGACAACTACGGCCTGCTGACGGTCGATTCCAACCTTATCTATTCGATCGTCGACGTCCTGCTGGGCGGGCGTCGCGGGACGGCGGCCCTGCGTATCGAAGGGCGGCCCTACACCACCATCGAGCGGGCGTTGGTGCAGCGGATGGTCGAGGTCATCCTGAACGATGCGCGCCAGGCGTTCGAACCCCTGACCCCCGTCCACTTCAACCTGGACCGGCTGGAGACCAATCCGCGTTTCGCCGCCATCGCGCGTCCGGCCAACGCCGCCATCCTGGTCAAGCTGCGCATCGACATGGAAGATCGCGGCGGCCGGGTCGAGCTGCTGCTGCCCTATTCGACGCTGGAGCCCATCCGCAAGATGCTGCTGCAGCAGTTCATGGGCGAGAAGTTCGGGCGCGACAACATCTGGGAAGGCCACCTGGCCACCGAGCTCTGGACCACCGAGACCGAGGTGCGCTGCGTGCTGGACGAGCAGCAGATGCCCCTGTCCAAGGTGCTGGATCTGAAGGTCGGCGACACCCTGATGCTGAACGTGAGCCCTGAGTCCGAGGTGTCGGTGCGGGCGGGCTCCATCCCGCTGACGACCGGCCGCATGGGCCGCAAGGGCCAGCACATCGCCGTCCGCGTCGAGGGCCCCATCAGCACCGACGCCGCCGCCCGCATCGCCAGAGGGAACAGCTGACATGACCGGCATCATCCTCGACTCCATCCTCATGCTGCTGCTGGTCGCCGCCATCGGCTACGGCATCAAGCTGGAGCGCAAGCTCAAGACCCTGCGCGAGGGCCAGCTGGCCTTCGCTGCCGCCGTGACCGAGCTGAACAGCGCCGCCGGGCGCGCCGAACAGGCCTTGGCCACCCTGCGCGCCTCGGGTCAGGAGACGGACCTGCTGCACGACCGCATCATCAAGGCCCGCGCGGTGAAGCAGGAGCTGGAGGTGCTGATCGCCCGCGCCCCGGCCCGTCCGGCCGACAGCCGCATCGAGACGCGCGAGGACGAACGCCGCGCCGCCGCCCGCGCGCCGGTCGAGATGGAGCCGGTTGTCGAGGTTGAACCCGTCCGCACCTCTTCGGTCGCCCCCCTGCTGGACGATGAGGCGCGCGCGCGCCGCATGGCCTCGCTGATGGAGCGCATCGAAGGCGCGCGCGCGGTCATGAAGGCGCCGTCGCCGAAGCCCGCGCCTGTCGCCGAGCGCGCCTCGCCGGTGATGCAGGCCCTGGCCGCTAACCATGCTGCGCAACAGAGCCTAAACCGCGCCCGTCGTAGTCTGGACGACGACCTGTTCGCTGCTTGATGCCTTTAAGCGCCCTATGTCCGACACGCGGTGTCGGACGATTTGAGGGGCGAAGTTTTTCCTACCCGGCGTGTTTGGCGCCGAACCGTTCGCTGAGTTTGATCGATGAGCAAGCTGCCCCGCCTTCTGCCCCTGATCGCCGTCGCCATCGGCGGCGTCGTGGCCGTGCGCGCCGCGGGCGTGGCGCCGGACCTGTTTCAGGGGGCGACCGCCTGGGCTCAGGAGGCGGTCGCCGCGGAAGGCGAGGGGGCCAAGGCCGAAGCCAGGCCCGCCCCCGCCGTCTGCGCTCTGACGCCCGAGCAACTGGCCCAACAAGCGGGCATTTCTCCGGCTGAACTGCGGATCATCCAGTCCCTGTCCAAGCGCCGCGACCAGCTGGATGCGCGCGACGCCGATTTCGCCACTACCCTGCCGCTGATGGTGGCCGCCGAGCAGAAGCTGGACGCCAAGCTGCAGGCGCTGGAGGCCCTCAAGGGCGAGATCAGCGCCCTGGTCGGCCAGGTCGACGAGAAGGAAAAGGCCGAGGCCGACCGTCTGGTCGCCGTCTATTCCGCCATGCGGCCCAAGGAGGCGGCGGCCGTCTTCGCCACTCTGGACGACAGTGTGCGCCTGCCCGTCGCCTCGGCCATGCGCCCGCGCACCCTGGCCGCCATCATGGCCCAGATGCAGCCCGCCGCCGCGCGCGAACTGACCGAAAAGCTGGCCAAACGCTTCCAGGCCCAGCAGTACGCCGCCCGCGCCGCCGCCATGGCTGCGCCGACCGAGGCTGCGCCCGCTCCGACGCCTGCCGCCCAGCCTGCCTCTCAGCCCGCCGCCGCCCCTGCGCCCGCGCCGACTCGCGCTGCGCAGCAGACCGCGCCGCGTCGCACCCCGACGCCCGCCGCCGCTCGCCCGGCGGCGCAACCCGCGGCCAAGGCGCCGGCGCCCGTCGAGACCGGTCCGCGCCCCTATGCGGCGGTCGCCGCCGAGGCCCCGGCCGCCGCGCGCCAATCGGTGCAATAGGCGACGGTTGTCGCACAGGCCTTGCGCGGCTATTCAGCCCGCTTCGATTTTTCGCGAGACCTCTCCATGTCCGACGCCCTGCCTGACCGCCTTTCGGTCGATCCCGACAGCCCCTTCCACGACGCCGAACTCCTGGCGCGCGGCGTAGGCATCCGCTTCAAGGGCGAGGAAAAGACCAACGTCGAGGAATACTGCGTCTCGGAAGGCTGGGTGCGCCTGGCCGTCGGCAATCGCGTCGACCGTCGCGGCAAGGCCCTGACCGTCAAGCTGCAAGGCCCGGTCGAGCCCTTCATCAAGGGCGAGTGATTTCCGTCCTGGCGGCGAAGCTGAGACTTTCGGTCGCAGGCTTCGCCCGCTAGGGTTCGCGCCTCATTGTTGAGTTGGGGAGGCGCAATTGTCGTTCAATGCTCGTCTTATGGCCGTCAGCGCTTTGGCGCTCGGCCTGATCGCCACGCCGGTTCTGGCCCAGGACGCCGGGACCATCCGCGCCGCCGAACAGGTGCGCGACCAGGCGCTGAAGGGCAATATCGCCCTCGACTACGTCACCCAGATCACCACCCGCTTCGGCCCGCGCCCGGCGGGCTCGCGCGCCGAACAGGACGCCGCCGCCTGGGCCGCCGACTACATGCGCGCCCACGGCTTCCAGAACGTCCGCATCGAAACCTTCCCCCTGATCGGCTGGGAGCGGGGCGAGGAGAGCGCGGAAATCCTGGGCGCCCGTCCCCAGAGACTGGTCGCCGCCGCCCTCGGCCACTCCATCGCCACCCCCGCCGAGGGAATTGAGGCGGACGTCGTCTTCTTCGACGGCCTGGATGCGCTGCTGGCGGCGCCCGCCGGATCGCTGAACGGCAAGATCGCCGTGGTCGACGGCGGCCAGATGGTGCGGATGCAGGACGGCTCGGGCTATGGCCCCCTGTCGCGGCTGCGCAGCCAGGGGCCGTCCGAGGCCGCCAAGCGCGGCGCGGTCGCCTTCGTCATGCGCTCGGCCGGGTCGGACGAACACCGCATGCCGCACACCGGCACCACCCGCTATGTCGAGGGCAAGGTGCCGCTGCCGTCCTTCGCCCTGAGCGCCCCGGACGCCGATCAGGTGGCGCGTCTGGTCGGCATGGGCGAGACGGTGCGCTTGCGCCTGAAATCTACCGCTCACACCTATGAGACGGTCAGCCAGAATGTGATCGGCGACATCGTCGGCGCCTCGCGTCCGGACGAGATCATCGTGCTGGGCTCGCACATGGACAGCTGGGACCTGGGCGCCGGGGCCATCGACGATGCGGCGGGCGGCGCCATCACCCTGGCGGCGGCCAAGCTGATCGCCGAACAGGGCCGACCGGCCCGTACGGTCCGTGTGGTCCTGTACGGCTCTGAAGAGGTCGCTCAGCCGACCGACCACGGCAACGGCGGCGGCGCCTATGTCCGCAACATCGGCGCGGGCGTCGAGAAGCACGTCGTCGCCGGCGAGAGCGATTTCGGCGCCGACCGCGTCTACGCCCTGGGCCTGCCGCCCGGTTCGCAGAACACGGACTTCGCCAGGATCGCCCTGCGGGTCCTGCATCCCCTGGGCGTGCTGCCGGGCGAGGCGGAGCTGTTCGGCGGCGTCGACATCGGCCCGCTGGCCCAGGCGGGCGTTCCGGTCTTCGGCCTGCGCCAGGACGGCACGCGCTATTTCGACCTGCACCACACGGCCGACGACACCCTGGACAAGATCGATCCGGCCCAGATGACCCAGAACGTCGCCGCCTGGGCAGCCCTGGTGCGCCTGATCGCCGATTCAGATGTGGACTTCCGGGCCGCTCGTGCGGCACAGGAGGCGAAGCGCTGAGGCGCACGCCGCGAGCGTGGCGGAACTGGTAGACGCAAGCGACTTAAAATCGCTCGACTTCGGTCGTGCGGGTTCGATTCCCGCCGCTCGCACCAATATCGGCCGGACGTGATCCGGCTCTGCCCATAGACGAATGCGTCTATGGGGCCGTTTCAGCGCCTGCGTTCGTGAACGCAGGCGTTTTGCGTATTCGACCGGGCCTGGAGCGGCGCCGCAAGCCAGCGGGGGCGTCGCTCTGCCGACGCTGGATGAATACATCTTTCGTTCTTTGCCGAATTCTTCATGCTGATTTGGTATTAATTGCGATAAAAGTATAGATTCTCATGAATATGATTTCGGTCGATTTTCAATGCCTTTGAGATCATGATGAATGATTGTGAGTTTCGTCTCTTTCGTTTTGGTGAAAGGAGCTGAATTTCTGTCAAGGCTACCGCATTGCACAAAAACTTTATCTCGGCTTTGCCGTTGGTGTATTAAGGTCTCTTCTCGTGGCTTGAGGGGTTTGGCCGCGCCGGCGCGCTCGACGCGCCTTTCATTGCGCCGGGCATTCATGTCGGGCGCGAACGCAACCGTGACATTCCGTCTGCCTGCGCCTGTGGCGCGGCGGCGTCTTTGCGGCTGCGCGGATGGCGGGCCGGGGGCTCGCCGGAAGTAGAAGAGACAGGAGCGCAGGCGCGCGTGGACGACGTACAACTTCAACAATTGGGCGGGCCGCTGACGGTCGGCCTCCTGGTGCTGTTTTTCGGCCTGACCATGCTGATTTCTCTGAGGATCAGCCGACGCAAGGAAAACGCTGACGCCTATATGACGGCCGGCAACGGCATCGGTCTGGGCGTCTCAGCCGCTTCGATGACGGCGACCTGGATCTGGGCGGCGTCGATGTATGCGTCCGCCACCTCGGGCTATGTCTACGGCATATCGGGGCCGATCCACTATGGGTTGTGGGGGGCGTTGATGATCCTGTTCATCTACCCCTATGGCCGCCGCATCCGCGCCGTGGCGCCGCGCGCCCACACCCTGGCCGAGGTCATGTACGCCCGGCACGGCCGTTCCAGCCAACTGATGCTGGCGGGGTCCAACATCCTGGGCAGCGTCATCAGTCTGACGTCCAACTTCATCGCCGGCGGGGCTCTGATCGCCATGCTGTCGCCGTTCAGCTTCAGCCAGGGCATCGTCGTCATCGCGGGTGGCGTGCTGCTTTACACCCTGTGGTCGGGGTTCCGGGCCTCGGTGCTGACCGACTTCATTCAGGTGTGCGCCATGCTGGGCGCCGTGGTGGTGGTCATTCCGGCCATCTTCTTCGCCATGGGCGGCCCGGCCGTCTTTGTTGAGGGCGCGTCCAACCTGACGCCGCAGCAGACCAGCTTCTTCTCGTCCGACGCCTTCCTGAATCAGGGGGCGCCCTATATCGCCGCCGTCCTGGCCTACGCCATCGGCAACCAGACCATCGCCCAGCGCCTGTTCGCCGTGCGCGAGGACCTGATCAAGCCGACCTTCATCACCGCCACCATCGGCTATGGGGCGACGATCATCGGCATCGGCATGCTGGGCGTCGTGGCCCTGTATGCCGGGATCAATCCGATGGAGGGCGACCTCAACAACCTGATCCCGCAACTGGCCGGGACCTATTTCGGGCCGGTGCTGCTCAGCGTCTTCTTCATCATGATCATCGGCTCCCTGGCCTCGACAGCGGACTCCGATCTGTCGGCCCTGTCGTCGATCATGATGGCCGACGTCTATGGCCGGGCGGGCAAGCGCAAGGCCGATCCGCGCCTGATGCTGACCGTCGGGCGGGCGACCATGGTCATCGCCACCGGCGCGGCCCTCTATTTCGCCGGAGCCCGCATGAACATCCTGGACCTGCTGGTCCTGGTCGGCGCCATCTGGGGCGCGCTGGTCTTCCCCGTCATCGCCAGCTTCTATTGGGAGAAGGTGACCAACAAGGCCTTCACCGTCTCGGTGCTGGCGGCGCTGGCGCTCTTCTTCCCCGTGCGGTTCGGCTGGATCCCGATGGACGGCGCGGTCGGCTATGTCTTCGATGTCGTCGCCGTGGTCGGCGTCGGCGTGGTCGCGGGCCTGATGACCTTCGGCTTCTTCGGCGCGCGCCTGGCGCGGATCGTCGGGGTGATCGCCGCCCTGGCCGTCGCGCCCTTCGCCATCGGCTTCCTGCATGATTATGCCGTGCTGAGCGGTTCGCTGATCGCCTATGCCGTCAGCACCGTGGTCTGCACCGTCATGTCCCTGTCCAACCGGACCGGCTTCGACTTCTCGCGCATCGCCCGCATGACCGGGGACTTCGACGTGGAGGAAGGCGAAGACCTTGCGACCGCGTCGGCGCGCGCAGCGATCGGCGCCGAACAACAGCTTCCTCAATCCCGCTAACAGGAGATCGCCATGAGCGCCTTTTGGCTCACCGCCTATGTTCTGATGTGGCCCGTCATCGTCGCGGGCGTGCTCGCCTTCATCGCCCGCGCCTTCTTCCGGGAGTGGCTGGAGGCCCGCCGGCGTGGCGAGCCGATGATCTGAAGTCCCGAGGGAGGCTGCGGCCTCCCTCTTTTTTCATGGCCGCTCTGTCTTGGCCCCGTCATGGCGGCGGCGTAGGGGTTCGATGACCTTATGCTTCGCTTGGTGTTTCCGATGATCCGCAGCCGCCTTCTCGCCTCCGCCCTGGGCCTGACCTTGGGCCTCGTCGCCGTGAACGCAGCCGCGCAGGCGACGGAGACGGCGGCCCAGCCCGCGATCACGGCGCCGGCGGCCGAACGGGCCTCGCCCTCGCTGATCGTCACCGTGGTGGTCGACCAGTTGAGCGCCAATCTGTTCAATCAGTACCGCAGCCAGTTCACCGGCGGGCTGAAGACCCTGGCTGATCAGGGCATGGTCTCGATCAACGGTTATCAGACCCACGGCGTGACGGTGACTTGCGCCGGGCACTCGACCGTCCTGACCGGCGCCCATCCGGCGCGCAGCGGCATTCCGGCCAACGACTGGATCGACACGACGACGGGCAAGGAAACCTATTGCCTGGCCGCGCCGCAGAACATCCTGGCCCACGGCAAGAACACCGACAACGGCCCGGTCGGCCCCGAACAGCTGAGCGCCTCGACCCTGGGCGACTGGCTGAAGGCCGTCAGCCCGGAAAGCCGCGTCTACGGCGTGTCGGGCAAGGATCGCGGCGCCATCAACCTGGCCGGACACAAGGCGGACGGCGCCTTCTGGCTGACGGACAATTTCGGCTTCACCACCTATGTCGAGCCGGGCCAGTCGGCTGAGGCGCGTCTGGCCCCGGTGACGGCCCTGAACGCCCGCATGATCGACCGCTTCACCCGACAGGCGCCCAGCTGGACCTATTCCAACGCCGCCTGCCGTCGTCTGGAAGGGCGGTGGACCATCGCGGGCCAGACCTTCGATTCCAAGGTGCCGCCGGCCGACTTCCGCCTCGACAACTCGCCCATCCTGGACGAGCTGACGATCGAGGGCGCAATCGAACTGCTGGACAGCCAGCAACTGGGCCGTCGCGGCGTCACGGACATGCTGGGCGTCAGCCTGTCGGCCACGGACCGGATCGGCCACAGCTACGGCACCCAGGGGCCGGAGATGTGCGAGCAGATGCTGCGTCTGGACGCGGCGCTGGGCGTTTTCCTGGACAAGCTGTCGACCATTCCGGGCGGCGCCATCGTTGTTCTGACGGCTGACCACGGCGGTTCGGACTTTCCCGAGCGTTCGGCGATCGAGGGCTATCCCGACGCCGGCCGAGTGGACCGCGCCCTGCAACCTCGCGTCAACGCGGCGCTGAAGGCGCGCTTCGGTCTGGACGCCGATCCGGTGGTGTCCTCGGCGGGCGGCTTCGTCATCGTCGACAAGGACCGCAAGTCGCTGGCCGAGCCGCTGCGTTCGCAGGTTCTGGCCGCGGCGATCGAGTTGCTGAACGGCGAGCCGCAGGTGGCCCTAGCCGTCGCCCGCGACGAACTGCTGGCCGAGCCGGTTCCGGCCTCCGACAATCCCGAGGAGCTGTCATTGCGCCAGCGCCTGCGCCTGTCGGCCGTGGCGGGCCGTTCGCCCGACATCCTGCGCGCCTGGCAGCCGGGCCTGACCGGCCAGGGCCGCGTCGGCGGCGCCATCTCCAGCCACGGCTCGCCCTGGGATTACGACCGCCGCGTGCCCATCGTCTTCTGGTGGCCGGGCGCCGAGGGGCAGGAGCGCTTCCTGCCCATGCGCACCATCGACATCGCCCCGACCCTGGCCAATCTGATCGGGGTCAAGCCGGACGCTCCGATCGACGGCCGCTGCATGGATCTGCCCCAGTTCGCCAAGGGCCGCTGCGAGACGAAGTAGGCCGGAGTGCGGCCGTAACTTCGTGTTTCGCGGTCATAAACTCGTGTTTCCGCGCCGGGGGGCGCTCTTACGCCTCCCGCGTTTCATTGGCACAAAGGGGCTGAGAAGCGCTTCTGAGGGGAGGCGCCGGCCGTCAGAGCCATAAGAGGAAACCCGTTCATGCAAAGAGCCCGCCGCGCGCGCATTGTCGCGACCCTTGGACCCGCCAGCCGCGCGCCGGGAACGGTCAAGGCGCTGGCCCAGGCGGGGGTGGACGTGTTTCGCCTGAACTTCAGCCACGGCTCGCACGACGACCACGCCGCCGCCTTCAAGGCCGTGCGCGGGGCCGAGATGGCCCTGAAGCGGCCGCTGGGCGTCTTGGCCGACCTGCAGGGGCCCAAGCTGCGCCTGGGCCGCTTCGCCGAAGTCGAGATCGAGGTGAAGCCGGGCCACACGATGCGTTTCGACCTGAATCCGGCGCTCGGCGACGAGACGCGGGTGCAGATGCCGCATCCGGAGATCTTCAAGGCGTTGCGCACCGGAATGCTGCTGCTGCTGGACGACGGCCGGGTGCGGCTGCGCGTGGGCGAGCGTACCGACGAATGGTGCGACGTCACGGTCGAGAGCGGCTCGAAACTGTCGGACCGCAAGGGGGTGGCGGTGCCCGAGGCGGTCATTCCGGTGTCGGCCCTGACGCCCAAGGATCGCGAGGACCTGGCCTTCGCCCTGCGTCTCGGCGTCGACTGGGTGGCCCTCAGCTTCGTGCAGAAGGCCGAGGACATGGCCGAGCTGAAGCAGATCGTCGACGGCCAGGCCGCCTGCCTGGCCAAGATCGAGAAGCCCCAGGCGTTGAACGACCTGGAGAGCATTCTCGACTACTGCGACGGCGTCATGGTCGCGCGCGGCGATCTGGGGGTCGAGATGGACCCCGAGGAAGTGCCGGTCGCCCAGAAGAAGATCCTGCGCGCCGCCCGCCAGCGCGGCGTGCCCGCGATCGTCGCCACCCAGATGCTGGAATCCATGACCAGCGCCCCGGCCCCGACCCGCGCCGAGGCGTCGGACGTGGCCAACGCCGTCTATGAGGGCGCCGACGCCCTGATGCTGTCGGCCGAGACGGCGGCGGGCGACTATCCGCTGGAAGCGGTGACCATCATGAACCGAATCATGGAGCGGGTGGAGCGCGACCCCCTGTGGCCGGGACTGATGGACGCCGATCACGCGGGCATGGACATCCACGACGTGGACGCCCTGGTCGCGGCGGCCCGGAAGGCGGCCGAGGCCTCTTCGACGGCCTGCATGGTCGTGTTCACCACCCTGGGGGGCACGGCGCGGCGGATGTCGCGCGAGCGGCCCCTGCAACCGGTCCTGGCCCTGACGCCCAAGCCGGAGACGGCGCGCCGCCTGGCCCTGGTCTGGGGCCTGGAGCCGCGTCTGGGCGACCAGCCGACCTCGCTGGAAGGCCTGACCGATGACGCTGTCGAGGCGGCCATGCTCTACGGCCTGGCCGAGCCGGGGCAGCGCATCCTGATCCTGGCGGGAACGCCTTTCGGCGCGCCCGGCGCCGCGAATCTGTTGCGTCTGGCCCATGCTCCGGCCCATGCTGCGCCCCGCGGCGGACAAGGGGCGAAGCGCGCCCGCAGGACCTGACGGGACGGAATGATCAAATACATCGGCTCAAAGCGCGCGCTTCTGAGCCAGGTGATCGGCGCGGTGCGAGCGGCTCAGCCGCAGGGCGGGACGGTCTGCGACCTGTTCTCCGGCACCGCGCGCGTGGGCCATGCGCTGAAGCGCGAGGGGTTCCGCGTCTGGTCCAATGATCACAACGCCTATGCCCACGCCCTCGCCACGGCCTATGTCCAGGCTGATCGCGAGACCTGGGCCGAGCGGGCCGAGGCCGTGCTGGCCGAACTGCGCGCCGTGGCGCCTGCGCCGGGCTGGTTCACCAGGACCTATTGCGAGGAAGCCCGCTTCTTCCATCCCGACAACGGCGCCCGCATCGACGCCATGCGCGAGCGGATCGAGGCCATGGGGCTGGAGCCCGAGCTGAAGGCGGTGGCTCTGGTCGCCCTGATGGAGGCGGCCGACCGGGTGGATTCCACGGCGGGCCTGCAGATGGCCTTCATGAAGCAGTGGGCGCCGCGCGCGCTGAAGCCGCTGGAGTTGCGCCTGCCGGACCTGTTGCCGGGCGTGGCGGCGGGCCCCTGCCTCGCCACCCAGGGCGACGCGGTCGAGATGGCGGCCGAGATCGAGGCCGATCTGGTCTATCTGGACCCGCCCTATAATCAGCACTCCTACCTCGGCAACTACCACTGCTGGGAAAGCCTGGTGCTGTGGGACAAGCCGGAAACCTATGGCGTGGCGCGCAAGCGGGTCGATGTGAAGACGCGCAAGTCCGCCTTCAATTCCAAGCCCGGCATCGGCCCGGCCCTGCAGACCGTCATCGAGCGGCTGAGGGCGCCGAACCTGATCGTCAGCTTCAACGACGAGGGCTATCTGACCCGCGACGACCTGACCGCCATGCTGTCGGCGCGCGGCCACGTCCAGGTGGTCGAGATTCCGCGTCCCCGCTACGTCGGCGCCCGCATCGGCATCCACAATCTGAAGGGCCAGAAGGTGGGTTCGGTCGGCCGGCTGAGAAATGTGGAATATCTCTTCGTGGTCACTCAACAACCCGTGGAGTTGCCGGTCGCGGCGTGACGGGAACGAAAGCCGGGCGCGCGCCGTTTTGGCCGTATGCGTACGCTTTCCGGTCTTCCTCCCGCCGCTTCTCGTTTTGATTCCCGAGGTTTCGACGCCCGAGGCGAGACCTTGCGTCCGGCCCGTCCGTCGCTTCGGCGCGGCCGCGGGCTGGACAATTGGACCATCCTGCTGATCGGCGCGATCGTGGCCGGCCTGATGGGGATGCTGCTGGGCGGCGCCCTGTCGGTCTGAGTCTTCCGCCTACGCCGCGTCCAGCAGGGCCTTGATCGGCGCCCAGCTGCGCCGGTGTGCGGGGCAGGGACCCAGCGTCTGCAAGGCCTTCTGGTGGACCGGGGCGTTGTAGCCCTTGTGGCTGGCGAAGCCGTAGCCGGGATAGACCGTATCCATCTCGATCATCAGCCGATCGCGCGCCGTCTTGGCCAGGATCGACGCCGCCGCGATGGACAGGGACAGGCTGTCGCCCTTGACCACCGGGGTCACGGCGCAGGGCAGTTTGAAGCGATAGTTGCCGTCCACCAGGGCGTGCGCCGGCGGATGGGCCAGGGCCTCGACCGCCCGCCGCATGGCCAGGCCGGTGGCGTGCAGGATGTTTAGCTCATCGATCTCCTCGACAGAGGCGAAGCCGACGCCCCAGGCCAGGGCGCGGTTCTTGATCTCGACCTCCAGCGCCGTGCGGCGCTTTTCCGTCAGGGCCTTGGAGTCGTCGATGCCCGACGGCAGGTCGTCGGCGTTCAGGATCACCGCCGCCGCCGACACCGGCCCGGCCCACGGCCCGCGCCCGGCTTCATCCACCCCGCACACGTGACCGTTCCAGGTCGCACGCGCCTCCAGCTCCAGCATCAGGGTGGGCAAGGGGCGGTCGGTCTTGGCGGGAACGGTACGCGCGAGCATTGGGCGTCAGTGCCACGAACCGGGGCACGGGGGAAGGCGGTTGTCGGGTCTAGTTGTGTCGTAAGAAGCGGCTGTGTCGAGTGTCAGCTGTGGGTGGGAAGCGGACGTTCTTCAAACGCGCCCTTATCGGTCGTTGAGGCCGGATCTGACACGCTGCAGACTGGTCATCGTCCTCGTTCTCTCTTTCATTGCTCGCTTGTTGCGGCGCCCATCAAGAAACTCGAAAGGAAGAGCGATCAGAGAAGCGACGCTGAGTGCGGTCCATCCTGTGATGCGATAGAATTCAGTGCTGCTATCCGGCCCGAACAGGGAGGCTAACAGTGCGAGGCACGCGAAAGCCGAAAGTATCGCACGTGCAAACCTAAAGGCGTTGCGAGGGGGGCTGGGGTTCCGATCAATCAACGATTGAGGCATCCTCTGAAAGTAGAGGAATGATCGTCATTCTCCAAGCCCCACCATTTGCTTGAGTGGGCAGGGCCAGTCCCACGGTGAGGTCCGCTATGGGTCGGAAGCGGACGATAAATGCTCACCTCACCGGCAACCTTGCGCGTTTGTCACAAGGCATGGTGTCCTCGCTCCACTATCGTGGTCGGAATATAGGGAGCATGCCATGAGCCAGTCCGTCGCCACCGAAGTAAAGCACCTGCGTACCCTATCGCGGGGAACCTGAAATTCATTTCTTCGGCCCGGATCAGAAGCCTCGGCTAGCGTTGCCGGAAGGTACGCCCCCGCTTCGATAGGTATACTTTGGGTCGATTGTGATCTGACGCCGCAATCACCGTCCCGATTGTCAGCGAATAGGTGGAATCCGTTTGTAGGGGATATTCTTAGATATCGGCTACATCGCGCAGTCGCACGCCGGAGAAGTTCACCGCACTCAATGCGTCAAACATCACGCGATCGCAGATGGGAGGCGCTCCCATGCGATCCTGGCGGAAGATATGGGCATCTCCCACAACGTCTTGTTTGAACACCAGGCTGGCTCCGCCGACGAGGCTGTAAAGTTGCTCGTCCTCGCCGGTCTGATAATTGTGATCGAGCTTAATCCTCACGCGAGAGGCCGCTTCATCCAGGGCATCGATTCTGCGCAGCACATTGCCTAGATAATACTGAGGGCCGTGGCTCCCGTCAGCAAGGCTGAAGTCGCATGCCACAAATGCAAATGCCTTGGCATCCATCTGCTCAAACAGTTGTTTCAAAGGCTCCGACACAATCCATATGCCAGAGAACTCTTCCATATCGCGCGGCATTCCACCCTTCTCCGGTACATGAACCAGGTGGGGGCGCTCCGGATACTGATCCGGCATTCCGTTAGGACGCGAGACGACATTCGTCCCCGGATAGACCAGCTTCTCTTCGTTGGCGATTTCTATGCCAGCAACCCTGCCGTTACCCAACTGGCGTCGACTAGGAAAAATTCGCCCTTATGAGGTGCGGCTTCGACTGAAATTTCGATGGCGGTCGGCTCGGTTCGGAACGGGGAAGCAGTTGAGCCGATTCTAGCCGACCTTCCGAACGCCAGCTAGGGGTGGGTAGCGGGCGTTTGCACACATGGTCGTTTCGGAGGATGGTCCGAGCATCTGTGCCGTTTGGCGAGGGCTCATGACCGTCCTATTTCGGAGTAGCCTCGCGGCGCTCTTGCTCACATCTGCGGTAAGCTGTGCTCGGATAGAGGTTGCGCCGGAGGCACTTAGTTTCGAACAAGAGTGCGCCGTCACTTCCCAGGCATTGCACGCTACTGTCTCACAGGGTCGACCGTGGACTCTGAGCCAAGAAGCGCCGCGTGAAAGCGATATCTGGAGAAATGAGAAAATAATTCTTCAATCTTTCCCTGATGAACAGATTGAGGACGATGAATGGAGTTGGTTCTCTATCTTGCCAGAAAAGGGGCTTCCTGTGCGAGCGGAGGGGCCTTCAGTCGAGATGGCGCGCACATTCGCCTCTACTCACCCGGTTAACGGCATGACCTGTCCTGAGGTGCACGATTTCGCTGCTTCAGAGGGCGCGCTAGTTGCTTCAGTGGAAGGCGCTCGTGATAAATTGGGCGCTGACGATCGGTATCAAAGGCCTCATGTGAATATCGAGAGGTCAGTGTTGTCGTCTGATCGTCGGGAAGCATTGATCTACGTATCCCAACAGTCCGGACTACTCGCCGGGGGAGGCTATCTCGTCCTTTGCAGACGGTCATCGAACGGAGAATGGAGAGAGACTGCCAGATTGGGTGTTTGGCTTTCGTAGGGACCCAACGTCCGCAATGGGTCGTGTGAACTGAAATTCTCTTAAGGGTGGTTGGCGGGCCTAATCGGTGTCAACTTTCGGCAATGCGCAACACTCTGATTATCCTCTTTCTGGTTGCGCTGGCGAGTTGTTCTGAACCATCGCCCGCGCCAGATTTTGAACCAGCACCCAGCCGAATCGCCGCCTCCTTTGATGTGGCTTACCAAGTCACGGAGGGCGGGTTCCTGGGCATGTATCTTTTCGCTGATCCGAGGTTGGGTGAAACATGGTCTGAGTACAGAGACGATCGAGAAGCCATAGCGAAGGGCGGGTTCGGCGATCCTCTGACACCATGCAGCCGAGGTTCGATCAGTTGCTATCGGACGTGGGGTGGGCAACCGCTATTGTCGTCACTGCCACCGCCCGATTTTTTGAACGGCGAGTTTCGCTACTCCGCCCGCCCCAGGACATATTGGACGTGGTCGTGCAACGAGATTAGCGCCACTTCCGAACGAGGCACAACGACAAGCGTGGTCTGCCCGGTTGTGGGCTTGGTAGAGTTTTCCATTCCCACAACCGGCGGCCCTAGTTCAGTTGAGCGTTTTGAACTGAGGAGTTTTAACGGCCTCTTCGCTCAACGCTGAAGGTCCGCAATGGGGCGTCAACCGAAGTTCGTTTATGGGGAGTTAGCGGACGTGGGCCATGCTCTCTGACGGCATGACAGCTTGGATAGAAGTTTACCGCCCCGTCTTGGGGGAGGAAATCGCGGGTTTGGTTTGGATGCCGATCACCGCCGATACGGCGCAACTGGCCTCAGAACTGCAAATGGCGTCGTATTCGTTTTCCGGTGCGGCGTTTATCCGCTTTACCAATCAGGATGCCATCAACCTTTCTTGGCAGCAGGTAGAGGATCGTTTCGTTCTGGCGACAGCAAAGGATGCTGCATGGGGCGCGCATTCATTGGATCGCGTTCAGGCTGCTGGTGATTGTTGGATTGGTTTGATCGGCTCGACGCTCACGTCGGTTGAATTTTTTACCTTGCCTGACGACGAACATCAGCGGGTTGTCGGGGTCAAACACGGAACGACCAACGGCTCCTTCTGGGTAGGGACGGGGGACAAAGACTTCGTCGGCGACCAAGATGACCTGTGGGTTGGGGTAGATTGCGACCCGCCCAATTACAGCGACCTCGTCAGCTTAGGTGTTGTCGAGCCCGAGGTCCGCAACGGGTCGTGAAGTGAAGTTCGCTTAAGGGTGGTTAGTGGGCATCGGTATGTTAGTGTTGATGCATCGTCGAGAAACGTCCTGACGCCACAATGCGCAAACATCTGCTTTTGTTATTTGGGATTGTCGCGCTCATTGTCGCGGGATGACTGCTCACTGACGCCCGTAATCGATTGACTCTCTTTCAGCCGAACGGGTTTATTCAGTCTGGTAGTGTATTGGGTGTGGAGGTTGGCGACGCTCGATCAAGCGCGCAGTCAAAGCTGCGAAGCCAGGGCATGACCTTCAGTGCAACGAAGAACGGCGGAACGTGCTTTTTCCGTCCGGTGAAGCCGGATCGCCAGCTTGATATCTTCTTTGTCCAATCGTGGCACGGCGACATGATATGTATCGTATCGCGGAATGAACACGTTGAAGAGTTGATCTGGGCTTTTCAACCCGTGTCGTTCTGAAGTCACCAATGTCCGCAACGGGTCGAAAGCGGCCAACTGCAGGTGGCGGAAATCAGACGTTGGGATATCCATCAAGCTGAACCTCTCCATGCCGGAAGCACGTCGTCTGGTGGTCGTTCACCATGCCCACCGCCTGCATGAAGGCGTAGGTGATGACCGGCCCGCAGAACTTGAAACCGCGCGCCTTCAGGGCCTTGGCCATGGCGAGGCTTTCGGCGGTCTGGGTCGGGGCCTCGCGGAAATGGTCCCACTGGTTCACCAGCGGTTTGCCGTCGACGAAGGACCACAGCCAGGCCGAGAAGTCCTCGCCCTTGTCGCGCATCTCCAGCCAGATGCGGGCGCCGTTGACGGCCGCGTCGATCTTGGTGCCCGAGCGGATGATGCGCGGGTCGGCCAGCAGGCGCGCGCGGTCCGCCTCGCCGTAGCGGGCGACGATCTCGGGATCGAAGCCGTCGAAGGCGTCGCGCATCCCCTCGCGCTTTCGCAGGATGGTGATCCAGGCCAGCCCGGCCTGAAACCCGTCCAGCACCAGCTTCTCCCACAGGGCGCGGGGATCGTATTCCGGCACGCCCCATTCGGTGTCGTGATAGGCGATGTAGAGCGGGTCCGTCGTCCCGCACCAGCCACAGCGCCCTTCGGCCTTTTCGGATTCGGTCATGGCGCGATGTTGCTGGAATGTTCTAGAGGCGCAAGCGAAAAGGCCCGACGTTTCCGCCGGGCCTTCATGGGATGCCGCAGGGCGTCCTACAGCCGCTCGACCGTGAACCCGCGCGCGGTCAGCATGTCGATCACGCTGTCCTGATCCATCAGATGGGCGGCGCCGACGGCGACGAAGGCCGTGCCGGAGCCTTTCATCATCGTCTCGATCTGGTTGGTCCAGTCGGCGTTGCGATCGATCAGGGCGGCGCGGTGGATGTCCTCGTGAATGTCGCGGGTGTTGGCGCGGTTGAGGCGGCCCGTTTCGGCGGCGTCGCCCTCCAACCAGGCGGTCACGGTTCCATCCAGGTTGGCGACGATGCGATCGGTGTTGCGGACATAATGGTTCAGATAGGCGATCTGGGCTTCTTCGCTCATGCCCGCGATCAGGCGCACCTGGATGTCGGCGGTCTCGAAGCCGTGCAGCGCCTTGCCCTGGGCTCTGGCGCGATCCATCAGCGTCTTGTCGACGCCCGCTTCGGGCCGATAGCCCGCATCGGTCGGGCCGGACATGGAGATCATGAAGGCCGCCAGCCAGGGACGATAGGCGTCCAGGGCCGCGCCCGACGCGCCGTTGGCCTGGGCGATCTTGTCGAAGGCGGCGAAGTCCTCCGCCGACAGGACCGACGACAGGGGGCGGGACGGATCGACGCCGTGCTGCTGGATCACCGGCATGACGACGGCCTGGTCGTCCTGATCGGCGATCTCGACCCAGATGTCCGAGGCGCTGGCGAAGGCGGCGTCCACCTTGTCGGAGCTCCAGGCCGTGCCGGGACGCAGCAGATGGACAGTGCCGAACAGATAGACGGTGGAGTCCGCATCCTTGACCACCCACAGCGGCGGGCCGGCGCCCTCGGCGCGGGGGATGGGGGCGACGGCCGGGACAGGGATCGTCGGTTCGGCGTGGGCGGCGCCGGGCGCGGCGGCCAAGGCGGCGGAGGCGGCCAGCGCCGCCAGAAGGCCGGCGGCGAAGCGCGAGACATGGTTGGCCGATTGGCCCATGCGGTGAGCGAGGGTCATTGCAAAGTCCTTGGTTTTGAGAGGTTTGTCTGAAGGAGGGGGCGATCAGGCGATGAAGATGGCTTCGATCGGCCGGCCGAACAGGCGGGATATGCGGAAGGCGAGGGGCAGGGACGGGTCGTAGCGACCCTTCTCCAGCGCCTGGACGGTCTGGCGCGAGACGCCGAGGCGTTCGGCCAGGTCGGCCTGGGTCCAGTCGCGTTCGGCGCGGAAGACCTTGAGGCGGTTGATGAAGGCGCTGGTCATCGGCGGGCGATCCACCAGCCGCACCAGGCGATCAGGGCGGCATCCGTGTGGGGCAGGGCGGCGGGCAACAGGTTCACGCCGGCCAGGGCGGCGATGACGACGGCCGCGCCGCCGGCGACGAGGCCCAGGTTGCCGCCCCACCACCAGGCCCACTTGTGCGCCTCTCTGGCGGCCTCATCCAGGCTGCGCCACCAATAGAGCGTGTGCAGGGCCAGGAAGACGGCCAGACCGGCGGCCAGGATGACGACGCCGATCGACGGCGCGCGGCCCCAGGCTTCGGGCCAGAACGGCGTGGCGGCGGTAGCGCTGACCCCGACCACGGTCAGGGCGCACAGGCCGACGGTCAGGTCGTCCATCGTCTTCTTGTTGCGGGCGGCGGCTGCGCCGGCGGTTATGATTTCGGTGTTCATGACAAGCTCCCCTGTCGTGTTGACAAGTGAGCTTTACCAACAGTGTCGCGTTTACGTCAAGTAACTTTTACATCGCGACAAGCAGGTTTTCCGTTTTGCCGGATTTAACCTTGCCAATCAGGGATCCAGTCGGGCTTCTCGACCCGCACGGGGCGGCCCTCGACGGTCAGGCCGCCGTCCATGCGGTCCAGCCGCATCAGGGCGATGGCGCGTCCTTCGGCGCCGGTCATGACTTCGCCCGCCCGCAGGTCGCCGTTCAGCACCTCGGCGCCGCGCTCGGGGGCGGGGCCGTCGAAGGCGATGGCCATCATGCGGTTCTTGATCGTGCCGCGCCGCTTCATGCGCGAGGTCGTCTCCTGGCCGATGAAACAACCCTTGTGGAAGTCGATGCCGTTCAGCAGGTCGAAGTCCGCCTCGATCGGATAGGTCTTGTCCATCAGGGCGTCCTGGGTCGGATCGGGCACGCCCAGGGCCAGGCGGCGGGCCTGCCAGTCGCTCTCGGCGGCGTCGATCTCGCTCTGATCACCCCAGCGGCGGCCGCCCAGGGCGGACAGGCGGGGATCGGCGACGAAGCCGTCGGGAATATCTGCGCCCCAGGCGACGAAAACCGCGTCGGGGATGGGCATGATCTCGACCTGGGCGCGCAGCCTGTAGAGCGTCAGCCGCTGCACCAGGGCATCGCGCCGCTCGGCCGCGACATCCAGGATGACGCCGTCTTCCTCGCCCCAGATGAACAGATCGAACAGCAGCCGCCCCGGCGGCGACAGCAGGGCGCCGAAGCGAAGCTCGCCCGGCTGCAGGGTCTCTACGTCCTGGGTCAGAAGATTGTGCAGGAAGGGGCGGGCGTCGGGGCCGCTGACGCGGATCAGGGCGCGACTGTCGAGACGAGCGATGGACATGAGGCCAAGATAGGCAGGCGAGGCGACGTCCTCCAGTGCGGCAGGCGTCTAAGTCGGGCGAATGCGAAAAAGGGCTGCGGGACCTCTCCCGCAGCCCTTCACGATCAACGCTTGTCCAGCTTACCAGCGGCGGCCGTTGTGGTCGCGGCGCTCATAGCGGACCTTGGCCGACAGGGCGTCATAGCGGCGATCCAGCTCCATGCGCTCCCGGCGGTTCAGGCCGTTGCGCTGATAGGCCCGCTCCAGCCGCACCAGCTGGTTCAGCTCGTTCTTCAGGCGGCCGGCCTCGCGGACGCTGAGCTGGCGGGTGCGGACGCCCTGGTCGATACGGCGGTCCAGATTGTATTTGCGCTGGCTGATCGACTGCCAGCCGCTGTGGTTCTGCTGATAGGCGGGGGCGTGGCGATAGGTTTGAGCGGCGGCCGGCAGGGCGGCGCCGAGTGCGGCGGCGGCCGTCGTCGCGGCCAGGACGGGGATCATCAGCGTTTTGAACTTGGCCATGGTCGGGCTCCTTTGACTGGACGCAACCGGCGGGCTGCGTTGACGTCAGATGACCCTCCTGCGCCTGAGCCGCGTCTGAACGACGCGTTTCAGATAGGGTTCATCAGGATGACATCGGCGTCATGCGCCTCCTTTTCTCTCGCCGGCATGCGACGGAGATTTCATCTCCCGGCGTTCCTCTTTGGACTGAACGCCGATAGACTGCGTTCAGCCGCTGTTCAGAGGCCCTGGTTTAAACCGCGATCCATGATGCGTATTCGAGCCCTTCTTTTGGCCGGCCTGATCGCCCTCGTCCCGTTGACGGACGCGGCGGCTCAGTCGCGCGGCCGCGACCGGGATCGCGATCAGGATCGCCGGGAGCAACCCCGCAGCTATCCAGGCCAGGGACTGCGCGACGCGCCGCGTCGCGACAGCGGCCCGCGCGCCAACCCCGGCGACGTGGCGCGCCGAGTCCAGTCGGGCCGTCCCGGTCGGATGTTGGGCGTGCGCGAGCGTGGCGACGACTATGTGGTGCGCTGGGAATATCCCGGCGGCCGCGTCTCGGATATCCAGGTCGACGGCCGTTCGGGCCGGGTTCGCGGGGACGACTGAATGCGGGTTCTGCTTGTCGAGGACGACGTCGATCTGTCGCGCCAGTTGAAGACCGCCCTGACCGACGCCGGCTACGCCGTGGATCACGCGCCCGACGGCGAGGAAGCCTGGTTCTTGGGCGACACCGAACCCTATGACGTGGTGGTGCTGGATCTGGGCCTGCCCAAGATCGACGGCGTCTCGGTGCTGGAGCGCTGGCGCCGGGAAGGCAAGGCCACGCCGGTGCTGATCCTGACGGCGCGCGGCGCCTGGTCGGACAAGGTGGCGGGCTTCGACGCCGGGGCCGACGACTATCTGACCAAGCCCTTCCACACCGAGGAGTTGCTGGCGCGCCTGCGCGCCCTGCTACGCCGCTCGGCCGGCCATGCTGCGGCGACGTTGAGCTGCGGCGGTCTGAGGCTGGACCCGCGCGCGGCGCGGGCCACGGTCAACGGCGAGCCGCTGCGCCTGACCAGTCTGGAATACCGCCTGCTGCACTATCTGATGATGCACCAAGGCCGGGTCATCAGCCGCACCGAACTGGTCGAACACCTCTACGATCAGGACTTCGATCGCGACTCCAACACCATCGAGGTCTTCGTCGGCCGCCTGCGCAAGAAGATCGGCGCCGACCGCATCGAGACCGTGCGCGGCCTGGGCTATCGCCTGTCGCCGCTGGCCGGCGAGAGCGACGCGGCCTGAGCGCCGCATGACGGACCCGTCCGAAGGTCAGTCCGAAGGCCTGTCCCAGCCTGATCGACGCCAATGGGGCCGGTGGTTCGGCCGGCCGGGCCGCTCGCTGACGCGGCGGCTGATCTGGCTGGCGGCGGCGTGGATCCTGATCGCCCTGGCGGCGGCGGCCCTGGTGCTGACCGCCGTCTTTCAGGAATCGGCCCTGCGCCGACTGGGCAACATCCTGAGCGACACCATCGACGAGGCCGTGGTCGCCGCGACCATCACGCCCGAGGGCGAGGTCTTCGTCGGCGAGATTCAGGACGCCCGAACCCAGCGCCTGCTGTCCGGCAAATACTGGATGGTGGCCGAGCCCACGCCGCAGGGCGACCTGCAGGTCCTGGCGCGTTCGGCCTCCCTGGGGCCGGCGGAGCTGGAGTATGGCGCGGACCTGCTCAACCGCCTGCGCGCCGCCTTCGGCCAGACCATCAGCTACAACGCCGACGACGGCCCCAAGGGCGAGCCCTTGCGCATCGCCGCCAGCATGAAGCAACTGCCCGGACGCGACCGGCCCGTGGTCTTCTTCGCCGGGATCGACCGCTCGGACGTCGACGCCGACACGCGCCAGTTCGCCACCGTCACCTGGATCGCCATGCTGTTGCTGGGGGCGGGGCTGGTCACGGCGGTCTTCATCCAGGTGCAGGTGGGGCTGCGCCCGCTCTACGACCTGAGGGACGAGATCGCCGACGTTCGTCAGGGCCGTTCGCACCGGGTCGGCGGCGTCTATCCGGTCGAGATCCAGCCCCTGGCCGAACAGGTCAACCGCCTGCTGGCGCATAATCAGGAGACGGTGGAGCGTCAGCGCACCCACGTCGGCAACCTGGCCCACGCCCTGAAGACGCCCCTGGCCGTCATGCTGGCCGAGGCCGGGACGAAGGAGGGGCCGCTGCCGGACCTGATCCGCCGCCAGACCAAGGTGATGCAGGACCAGGTCGACCACCACCTGCGCCGCGCCCGCGCCGCCGCCCGCGCCGCCCATGGCCTGGGCGAGCGCACGGACATAGGCGAGGTCCTGGACGAACTGGCGGTCATGCTGGAGCGGGTGTTCGAGGAGAAGGGCGTCGAGATCGACTGGCGGGCTCCCGACGGCCTGGCCTTCCTGGGCGAGCGCCAGGACCTGCAGGAGATCTTCGGCAATCTGATCGAGAACGCGGCCAAGTGGTGCAAGCGCCGCGTCCGCATCTCGGCCGGGCCGTCCACGCCGGGCCAGATGATCGCCGTGGTCGAGGACGACGGTCCCGGTCTGCCCGCCGACCAGCGCGACACGGCCCTGAAACGCGGCACGCGCATGGACGAGGACACGCCCGGCACGGGCCTGGGGCTGTCGATCGTCGACGAACTGACCCGCGCCTACGGCGGCCGCGTCACCCTGGGCGACAGCGCCATGGGCGGGCTGAAGGTGGTGCTGGAGCTGCCGGCGGCGGAGGGGTGAGCATGGCCCTCTAGGGGCGGTGTTTCAGTGCGCCGCGCCCGCCGGCAAGTGGCTCTTGTCGTGCTTGCCGACTTGGCTGACGAGCGTTCGCGCGGCCTCGTTCATGCCGACCACCTCGACTGTCGCACCTTGCCGGCGATAGCGGAAGACCACCTTGTCGACGGCGGCCACCCCCGTCAGGTCCCACAGGTGGACGTCGGTCATGTCTATCTCGACCTGCGTCGGTTGGCCGTGGTGTTCGAAACTGGCGGCGAAGACGTCGGCCGAGGCGAAAAACAGGTTGCCGGACACGCGGTAGCGCAGGCGCCCTTCCTCAGGCGTTTCAATCTCCTGGACGACGATCGTCTTGCCGACCTTTCGCATGAAGAAGACGGCGGACAGAACGACGCCGAGCAGCACCCCCTTCGACAGGTCGTGGGTCAGAACGACGGTCACGGTGGTGGCGATCATGACGATGGAGGACTGCAGCGGCGTCGCGGGCAGGTTCCGCACCGATTTCCAGTCGAAGGTGCCGACGGAAACCATGATCATCACCGCCACCAGAGCCGCCATCGGTATGCGCGCGACCCAGTCCTGGAGCACCAGGATCAAGAATAGCAGGAAGAGGCCCGCCCACAGGGTCGACAACCGTCCGCGGGCGCCGGAGGTCACGTTGATGATCGACTGGCCGATCATGGCGCACCCGGCCATGCCGCCGAACAGGGGCGACAGGATATTGGCGATCCCCTGGCCCCGCGTCTCGCGATCCTTGTCCGACGGGGTATCGGTGATGTCGTCGATCAGGTTGGCGGTCAGCAGGCTTTCCAGCAGGCCGACGAAGGCCAGGGTGGCCGACACCGGCGCGATGATGGCGAAGGTCTCCCATGTCAGAGGCACGGCGGGCAGATGGAACATCGGCAAGGTCGTGGGCATCTGACCCATGTCGCCCACCGTGCGAACGTCCAGTCCCGTGGCCATCACCACGCCGCTGATGACGACGATGGCGACCAGGGGAGAGGGGACGGCTCGGGTCAGTCGCGGAAAGCCGTAGATGATGGCCAGGGCGGCGACGACCAGGGCGTAGGTCTGCCAATTGGCGCCGACGAGTTCGGGCAGCTGGGCCATGAAAATCAGGATCGCCAGCGCGTTGACAAAGCCCGTCATGACGCTGCGGCTGACGAACCTGATGTACCGGCCCAGCTTCAGCAGGCCTATGCCGATCTGGAAAACGCCGCACAGCAGGGAGGCGGCGAACAGGTATTCCAGGCCGTGCTCGCGCACCAGGGTGGCCATCAGGAGCGCCATGGCGCCGGTGGCGGCCGAGATCATTGCAGGCCTGCCGCCCACAAAGGCGATGGTCACCGCGATGACGAAGCTGGCGTAGAGGCCGACAGCGGGGTCGACGCCGGCGATAATGGAGAAGGCGATAGCCTCGGGAATAAGGGCCAGGGCGACAACGGTTCCCGCGAGCAGGTCGCGGCGTGGATTGCCGAGCCATTGCTGGCGTGCGGAAGCAATGATGGACATTCAGGATTCATCTGGGTGAGCCGCCAAAAATGCGGGCTCGGTTTCCTGACGGATCGGCGGTCAGGATAGCCACCCGC
Organism: Brevundimonas sp. NPDC055311; assembly: GCF_053645695.1. NCBI lineage: Bacteria > Pseudomonadati > Pseudomonadota > Alphaproteobacteria > Caulobacterales > Caulobacteraceae > Brevundimonas > Brevundimonas sp. NPDC055311. The sequence continues at coordinate 828,270 of NZ_JBSHMV010000001.1, read as the reverse complement.
GTCCTGAAGCCAGGTGCGAGTCCAGGGTGATGGGCGCCTAATGCCTGCTGACGGCCGACGGAGCAAGTCTTGAAGACGGCCAAGGTTCGTTGTCGAAAAATCCCCTGTTAACCCGCAGCGGGGCACCCTCGGCGTCTTGGCCGGGAATCGGTTCGGTCGGAGGAGTGGGGATGGCGGACCTGTCGGTCGCCCAGAGGGCCGCCCTGGCCCAGCTGATCGAACGGTGTCCGGACCGGGTCCTGTCGCAGCTTTCGGGGCTGGCGGGGACGATGGCGGGGGACCGGTCGGCGGCCTTGCGCGACATGATCGAGGTCGAGGCGCTGGACCGGCGACGCCGGAACATCGCCTTCGGGCCCCTGCTGCCCATGTTCCAGCCGCGCGCCGACGGTCTGCCGGGGTTCGGCTTTCCGCCCGTCGTGCTGGGACGGTTGTGGCGCAGCGCCACCCGCAATGAGCCGGAGCTTCTGCCTCAACTGGACCGGGACGATGACCTGTCGCGCATGATCGCAGACCGTCTGTGCCTCAGCGCCGCCTTCGCCCTGCGCGACCGGGCGGCCGAGGTCTGGCCGGAGGCTGCGTCGGCGGAGGCGACAGCGCAGGCCCAGGAGCTGGCCGCCTGCCTCGACCTGGCGGCGACGGCGCGGCGGGCCTTGCCGCATCTGCCCGACTGGATCAATCGCTCCGGCCCCGAGGCGGCGGCCGAGTTGAAGCTCGCCCTGCGTCAGGCCGCCGGGATCGCGCCCGAAGGCGCCAGCCGCCTGCTGGAGATCATCTTCGCCCATCTGGAGGATGCGCGGCTGATCCTGCGCATCGCCGCCCTGGCCGCGCCGGGCGGGCGGGAGCTGAGCGTCGAGACGGCTCTGGGCGAAAGCGAACTGGGCCTGTTCGTCGACCGCATCCTGTTGGCGCTGGCGCGGCGAGCCGCCCAGGCCGCCGCCTTCGACCCGACCGGGAGCGGGGCCGATCTGGACGTCTTCAAGGCCGATCTGGACTGGTGCGCCGAGACGCTGGCCGAGATCGACGTCGTCCTGCCGCTCAAGGCCGACAGCGCCTGGGGCAAGGCGGTGCGACAGGCGCGGCTGAAGATGGCGCTCAGCCTGTCCGAACGCTTCAGCGCCGCCGAGCGGGCGGTGGACGCCGTCCTGCCGGTCGAGCGGACCGCCCTGGTCGGGCGCATGACGCGGCCGGCGCCCCGGCTGGACGGAGCGGTCGAAGCGGCCGCCGCTGATCGGGCGCGCGCCCTGGCGGCGCTGGTGGGGCTGGTGCGCGGTCCGGCGGCCGTGTTCGGCTGCGAGGCCGAGCGGCGCCAGACGGCCGAGGCCCTGACCGGCCGCCTCGCCGCCTGGGCCGATGAAGCGATGGAGCGGCTCAACGACGGCCAGGCCGCCGATGAGGCGGCGGCGCGCAAGCGCATCCTCCTGACCGCCGAACTGTTGGGCCTGATCGGCGCGCGCGAGGCCGCCCGCACGGTGCGGCGGCGGTTGATGGCGTCAGGTGCGGCGTCGCGCGCCTCGCCTCCGGCCGCCTGATCCGCTACAGCGACGACCATGACGATCTTCTGGATCATGACGGCCATGGCGACGGCGCTGGCGGGGCTGGCGGTGCTGTCCGCCGCCCGACGCGGAGCCGACGCCGAGAGCGTGGCGGATCGCGACGCCGGCGTGCGCGAACTGGCCGAACTGGACCGGCTGAAGGCGCGCGGCCTGCTGGACGAGGCGGGCTGGACCGCCGCCCGGGCCGAGGCGGGGCGTCGCCTGCTGGCCGCCCGTCGTGCGGATCGCCGCCCGGTCGCGGGTTCGGCCGATCGCTATTGGGTGCTGGGCGGGATCGGAGCGACGGCCGCCGTGTCGCTGGGCCTCTACGCCGTCTTCGGCGCGCCGGGCATGAAGGATCAGGCCTATGAGACGCGCGTGCGCGAATGGGCCTCGGCGCCCGAGACGCTGGAGCCGGCCCAGGTCGCGGCCGTGCTGGGACAGGTGGTCAAGGACCGGCCCGACGACCGTCTGGCCCTGACCATGCTGGGCGCCGCCCGGTTCGAGGCGGGCGACCCCATCGGCGCGGCCTCGGCCTTCCGCCGCGCTCTGGCGATCCAGCCGGACGACGCCCGCAGCTGGGCGCGGCTGGGCGAAAGCCTGGTGCGGGCCAACGGCGGCGCGGTCGACGGCGACGCCGAGGCGGCCTTCCGTCAGGCGATCAAGCTGGACCCGGATCAGCTGGGCGCGCGCTTCTATCTGGGCGAGGCGGCCCTGGCGCGCGGCGACCGGGCCGAGGCCGAGGCCATGTGGACGCCTCTGATCGCCATGCTGGACGCGGCCGATCCGCGCCGCGCCGACCTGCAGCAACGTCTGGCCGGGGCGGGGCGATGAGCCGTTGGCCCGCCCTGGCTCCCGCCCTATACGCGGCGATGTATTCCGCCGTTTCCGGATCGTCGACATGAGTTGGTTGCCCAAATCGCCCAAGGCGCGCCGTCGCCTGTGGGTCGTGATCGCCGCGGCGCCCGTGCTGGCGCTGGCCGTCGGCCTGTCGCTGTGGGCGATGAAGGACAATGTGACCTTCTTCTACTCCCCTTCGGAAGTGACGCCGCAGAAGGTGCCTGCCGGTCAGATGATCCGTCTGGGCGGTCTGGTCGAGGCGGGCAGCGTGACCAAGGCCGCCGACGGCTCGGTCGTCTTCGTCGTCACCGACAACGGGGCGACGGCGCGGGTGATCTATCACGGCGACCTGCCGGACCTGTTCCGCGAGGGGCAGGGGATCGTGGCGCAGGGCGCCTTCCGCCCAGACCGCACCTTCGAGGCCAGCCAGGTGCTGGCCAAGCACGACGAGACCTATATGCCGCGCGAAGTCGCCGACCGGCTGAAGGAAAAGGGCGAGTGGCGGCCTGACGATGCGACGGCGTCCGCCGTCGCCGCGCAGCAGGGGGCCTAAGCCTTGGTCGTCGAACTGGGCGCCTTCGCCCTGATCCTGGCGCTGGCGCTGTCGGTGCTGAGTCTGGCGCTGACCACGGCGGGACGTCTGCGGCTCAGCCCAGTGCTGGCCGGGGCAGGGGGCGGCGCCATGCTGGCCTCGGCCGGGGCGATCGCCCTGGCCTTCGCCGCCCTGATCTACGCCTTCGTGGTCTCGGACTTCTCGGTGTCGAACGTGGCCATGAACAGCCACACCGACAAGCCGGTCTTCTACAAGGTCGCCGCCGCCTGGGGCAGCCATGAGGGCTCGCTGCTGCTGTGGTGTCTGGTGATGACGGTCTTCGGCGGGGCGCTGGCGCTGGCGCGCGGCCTGCCGTTCGGGCTGAAGACCTCGGCCGTGGCGGTGCAGGCGGGCCTGTCGAGCCTGTTTCTGGCCTTCGCCGCCTTCACCTCCAACCCCTTCTTCCGGCTGGAGCCGGCGCCGGTGCAGGGCGCGTCGTTGAACCCCTTGCTGCAGGACCCGGCGCTGGCGGTGCATCCGCCGCTGCTCTACGCGGGCTATGTCGGGTTTTCGGTCTGTTTCTCGCTGGCGGTGGCCGCCCTGATCGAGAAGCGCGTCGATCCGGCGTGGGGGCGCTGGGTGCGGCCGTGGGCGCTGGCGTCGTGGGCTCTGTTGACCGTCGGCATCGCACTGGGGTCGTTCTGGGCCTATTACGAACTCGGCTGGGGCGGCTGGTGGTTCTGGGACCCGGTCGAGAACGCCAGCTTCATGCCGTGGCTGGCGGGCGCGGCCTTGCTGCACTCGGCCATCGTGACTGAGCGGCGCGGGGCGTTGGCGGGCTGGACCGTCTTCCTCGCCATCCTGGCCTTCACCTTCTCCATGCTGGGCGCGTTTCTGGTGCGCTCGGGCGTGCTGACCTCAGTCCACGCCTTCGCCGTCGATCCCCAGCGGGGGATGATGCTGCTGGCCATTCTGGGGCTGGCGGCGGGCGCGGCCTTCATCCTGTTCGCTCTTCGCGCCCCGGCCATCCGTTCGAGCGCCGCCTTCGCTCCGGTCAGCCGGGAGGGGACGTTGGTGCTGAACAACCTGTTCCTGACGGCCGCGGCGGCCACGGTGCTGCTCGGCACCCTCTATCCGCTGATCCTCGAGGCGGCGACGGGGGCGACCATCTCGGTCGGTCCGCCCTATTTCAACGCCGTCTTCAATCCGTTGATGATCGTCGCCTGTCTGATCCTGCCCGCCGGGCCGCTGCTGGCGTGGAAGCGCGGCGATCTGAAGGGCGCCTTGCAGCGCCTGTGGCTGGCCGCCGCCCTGGCGATCGTCGCCGCCTTCGTCGCCTTCTTCCTGTTCGAGCCGCAGAAGGCGCTGGCCGCCGCAGGGCTGGGCGTCGGGGCGTGGCTGATCTGCGGCGCGCTGGCGGAGCTTGGCGTGCGGACCAAGGCCTTTCGCGCGCCTTTGCCTGAGACCCTGCGCCGGGCCAAGGGATTGCCGCTGGGCGCCTGGGGCATGGCGCTCGCCCACGCCGGTCTGGGCGTCTTCATCCTGGGGGCCGTGGTTGAGACCAGCTTCAAGGCCGAGGCCGCCGCCGCCCTTCCGCTGGGCGGCGAAGTCGCCGCCGGGCCGTGGAAGGCGCGGCTGGACGCGGTGCAGGTCATCGAGGGGCCGAACTATCTGGCCGAGCAGGGCCGTCTGACCATCATGTCGGCGGACGGCCGCGCGCCCGAGCGCGTCATCACCGCCGAGCGCCGCTTCTTCCCGGCGGGCGGCCAGACGACGACCGAGGTCGGCCTCGACTTCCGCGGGCTGGACGACGTCTACGCCGTCATGGGCGATCGGGCGGCGACGGACACGGGCGAGCGCGCCTGGATCGTGCGCATCTATTATAATCCCTGGGCGCGGTTGATCTTCCTGGGACCGGCGCTGATGGCGCTGGGCGGGTTGATCTCCCTGCTGGACCGGCGTCTGCGCGTCGGGGCGGGCTCGCGCGTGAAGAAGGCCGCCAAGCGGGTCGAGCCCGTGGAGGCGCAGACATGAGGCGCGCCGCCGCCCTGTTCGCCGCCGTCCTGCTGGCCGGCGCCGCCGCGCCCGCCTTGGCCGAGCCGCCGCCCGCGCCCGACCGGCCTTTGGCCGACCCGGCCCAGGAGGCCCGCGCCCGCGCCCTGTTCGGCGACATCCGCTGCGTCGTCTGCCAGCATGAGTCGATCGCCGACAGTCCGGCCGGCATCGCCGCCGACCTGCGCGGCCTGGTGCGCGAACAGATCGCCGAGGGGAAGACGGACGCCCAGATCAGGGACGATCTGATCCGCCGCTACGGCGACTATGTGCTGTTCAGGCCGCCGGTGCGGATCGGCACCTGGCTGTTGTGGTTCGGCCCGTTCGCCCTGGCGGCGGGGGCGGGCGTGGTGCTGGTTCTGCGGTCGCGTCGTCGCGGGGCAGGGGAGGCCGCTCCCCTGACGCCCGAGGAAGAACGCGCCCTGGCCGCCCTGACGGCGGAAGACGAAGCTGAGCGCTGAGAAGGGGCTTGCTCCTGTCCGTCTGGAAAGCCTTTCGCCGTCTTCCTGACGCAGACGCGCCACACGCCGAACGATGATCAGGAACAATCATCTCGACGGCGTGCATTGGCTTGAGCCGTAACGCCCTATATCCATGGGCGAACGGAGCTTTCCGTGAACGCCAGTAAAAGACTGCAAGGACGACGATGCTGAAACGCAAGGAGTTCATTCTGGGGGCCGCTGTCGGCCTGACCTTCGCCGCCGCCGCGACGGCGGGCGGGGTCATCACCTGGCCGGGCGCCGAGGCTGCGCCCGCCGCCAAGGTCGGACAGCTGGTTCCTTCGGCCGGAGCCGGGGCGTTGGCTTTCGCCCCTCCGCAGGGCGCGCCGCTCAGCTTCGCCGACATCTTCCAGCAGGTCGCGCCCGCCGTGGTGCAGATCGACGTGAAGACCCGCGTCCAGCGTCCGCGCGGCGTGTTCCAGATTCCGGGCTTCGGCGCCGTGCCGATTCCCGGCGCGCCGGGCGGTTCGGGCGAGGGCGAGGAGGCGGACACCCAGTTGGCCGCCGGCGCCGGTTCGGGCTTCTTCATCTCGGGCGACGGCTTCATCGTCACCAACAACCACGTGGTCGAGAACGCCGAGGAAATCTCGGTCAAGCTCAGCGACGGCCGCGAACTCAAGGCCAAGCTGATCGGCCGCGACGAAGGCACGGACCTGGCCGTCATCAAGGTCGAAGGTTCGGCCTTCCCCTTCGTCAGCTTTGAAGAAGCCGCCGAGCCGCGCGTCGGCGACTGGGTCATCGCCGTGGGCAACCCCTTCGGTCTGGGCGGCACGGCGACGGCGGGCATCGTCTCGGCCAAGTCGCGCGATATCGATCCGATCGGCTACAACGAGTATCTGCAGATCGACGCGGCCATCAACCGGGGCAACTCGGGCGGTCCGACGTTCGACATCTATGGTCGCGTGATCGGCGTGAACACGGCGATCTTCTCGCCGTCGGGCGGCTCGGTGGGCATCGGCTTCGCCATTCCGGCGACCACGGCCAAGGCCGTCACCGACAAGCTGATGCGCGGCGAGACGGTGGAGCGCGGCTATCTGGGCGTGCAGATCCAGACCCTGTCCAAGGACGCGGCCGCCGCCCTGGGCCTGAGCGAAGACGTCAAGGGCGCCTATGTCGCCGAGGTGACGGCGGGCGCGCCCGGCGATCGCGGCGGGATGCAGATCGGCGACGTGGTCGTCAGCGTGAACGGCGAGGCGGTCGACAGCTCGACCGAACTGACCCGCCGCGTGGCGCGAGCCAAGCCCGGCGATACCCTGCGGCTTGAAGTCCTGCGCGACGGCAGGCGCCAGACGCTGAACATCCGCGCGGGCACCCGTCCGTCGGAAGCCGAGCTGAACGGCGATCAGGATTCGGGCACCCAGCAACCCGGCGAAGACGGCGCGGCCGTCGGCCAGTCGATCGAGGGCATGACGGTGGCGCCGATCACCTCGGCTCTGCGTCAGCGTTACTCGATTCCTGAAGATATGCAGGGCGTGGTGGTCACCGCTGTCGCTCCGCGTTCGGAAGCGGGCAAGATGCGGATGCCAGTCGGCACGGTGATCCAGCGCGCGAACAATCGCGTGGTCCGCTCCGAGGCCGATCTGAAGGCGGCCGTGGACGAGGCGCGGTCGGCGGGACGGCCGGGGGTCTTCCTGCTGATCCGGGTGCAGGGAACCAACTCTTCGGTGGTTCTGCCCTTCGCCAAGTCTGAATAAGGCGTAACTCACAGGATCGGCGGCGATGCGCTAACATCGCCGCCGAATCTTTTTTGGGAGGCTGCATGCGTATTCTGGTGGTTGAGGACGACGCCGAGGCCGCGACCGCCATGGTGCGCGGCCTGAGCGAGGCCGGGCACGAGGTCACCCACGCCGTGGACGGCGCCTTCGGCCTGCTGGAGTCGCAGAAGGGCGGCTACGACGTCTATGTCGTGGACCGGATGATGCCGCGCCTGGACGGCGTCGGCATGGTCGAGACCATCCGCAAGGGCGGCGATCAGACGCCGGTGCTGTTCCTGTCCGCCCTGGGCGAGGTCGAGGACCGGGTCACGGGCCTGAAGGCCGGCGGCGACGACTATCTGGTCAAGCCCTACGCCCTGGCCGAGCTGGTCGCACGGGTAGAGGCCCTGTCGCGTCGCCGCGAGACGGGCGGGGTCCAGACCGTGCTCAAGGTCGGCGACCTTGAGATGAACCTGATCGCCCGTACGGTCCACCGCGACGGGCAGGAGATCGACCTGCAGCCGCGCGAGTTCCAGCTGCTGGAGTTCCTGATGCGCCACGCGGGCCAGTCGGTGACGCGCACCATGCTGCTGGAGAAGGTCTGGGAATACCACTTCGACCCTCAGACCAACGTCATCGACGTCCACATCAGCCGCCTGCGCTCCAAGATCGACAAGGGCTTCGACAAGGCCATGCTGCAGACCGTGCGCGGCGCGGGGTACCGGCTGGAGGCGTAAACCGCGCCATCGTTCTCCCTCCCCTTCATGGGGAGGGTGGCCGGCGCAGCTGGTCGGGTGGGGAGGGCCTGCAGACCATGGCGATCATCGCCCGAGCCCGCGCCATGCGAAAAGCGCTGACGCCGCCAGAGGCGCGTATGTGGGTACAGTTGAAGCTATTGCGCGCTCAAGGGTTTCATTTTCGGCGGCAGGCGCCGTTTAGAGGCTATTATCTCGACTTCGTCTGCTTCGATCGACGGTTGGTCATAGAGATTGACGGCGTCACCCATGCGATCGAGGCGCGGGCGAACAGAGACAGGGTGAGGGACGCCGTGCTGGCTGGCGAAGGGTTCACGACGCTGAGGTTCGACAACGCCGCCGTTTGCGATGATCTCGATGGCGTGATGGCGGGGGTAATGAGCGCACTTGAAGCCCTCCCCACCCGGTCGCTGCGCGACCACCCTCCCCATGAAGGGGAGGGAGAAAGCTGAAGTGAAACTGCCCTCGCTCTTTCGGCGGACGCCCTTTCGGCTGACGCTGCTGTTCCTGGCGCTGTTCGCGGCGACGGCCAGTGCGGTGCTGGCCTATGTCTACGTCGCTTCGGCGTCCGAGGCGCGGGCGCGGGCCGAGGCCAGCGTCAAGGCCGAGGTCGAGGGCCTGACCGCCGTCTATCGCACGCGCGGCCGCGACGCCCTGAACCAGGTGCTGGTCGAACGCACGCTGAAAGGCGGCCCCTACCTCTATCTGCTGATGGCGCCGGATCGTTCGGTGATCACCGGCAATGTCTCGGAATCGCCGCTGGACCCGCCCAAGGCGGGCGCGCCGCCGTCGACCGCGCGCTGGGACGATTTCCGACTGACCGACACGGACGAGGATGGACGCGTGCGGCGGCGCGGGGCCATCGGCGTCGAGATGACCCTGTCGGGCGGCGAACATCTGTTCGTCGGCGAGGACATCGGCGACATCGAGGCCTATCTGGCTCGCCTGACCCAGGCCCTGTGGGGCGCCATGATCATGGTGTTGTTGCTGGGCGTCGGCGGCGGTCTGTGGATCAGCCGGGGGGTCGAGCGGGCCATGGGCGGGCTGAATCGCGTGGTGACGGCGGTGCAGGAGGGCGATCTGAAGGCGCGCGTTCCGATCCGCCATTCCGGCGATGAACTGGACGAACTGGGCGAGGGGCTGAACGGGATGCTGGACCGGTTGGAAGGCTCCATGGCCTCGATCCGCCACGCCGGCGACGCCATCGCCCATGACCTGCGCACCCCGCTGAACCGGATGAAGGCCAAGATGGAGGTCGCGCTCATCGACGCCGAAGCGGGACGGACGTCGGGCGTCGACGCCCTCAGCGTGGCGCTGGACGAGGCGGACGCCCTGCTCAAGACCTTCAATACCGTGCTGGCCATCGCCCGGTTGCAGGCGGGCGGGGCGCCCGATCCCAAGGTGTTCGACGCCGCCGACCTGGCCGCCGACATGGCCGAGCTCTACGAACCGGCCGGCGAGGACAAGGGGTTGGAGTTCGCCGCCGAGATCGAGAAGGGGCTGATGATCGAGGGCAACCAGCCCTTCCTGGCCCAGGCCCTGGCCAATCTGATCGACAACGCCATCAAATATACGCCCGAAGGCGGGGCGGTGATGTTCCGCGCCCGACGCCGCTCGTCGGGCGATGTGGAGTTTTCCGTCACCGACAACGGGCCGGGCGTACCGGACGAGGATCGCGAACGCGTGCTGCAACGCTTCGTGCGGCTGGACAACAGCCGCACCGAGCCGGGTTCGGGGTTGGGCCTGTCCCTGGTCACGGCGGTGGCCGAGGCGCATGGCGGCCGCATCCAGCTGGACGAGGGACCGGGCGTCTATGACGGACGCGGGCCGGGCCTGCGCGTGGCCCTGATCCTGCCCGCCGCCAGCCGGACGCCCGAGGCGTGAGCGACGCTCTGGCGAGGCGATTGCAGCCGTGCGGCCCCGTACGCGACGCGGAGGCGGCAGGGCGTCTGCATGAACGGCTGATCGAGGCGGCGGACGCCGACGGCTGGCGCGCCACGCTGGATGCGGCGTGGGCGGCGTTGACGCCGGTCTTCGCCGCCTCGCCCTATCTGGCGAGGCTGGCGCGGCGCTGGCCTGAGCGGCTGCGCCGGACGCTGGACAGCGACCCCGAGGCGCGGCTGGCGGAGATACTGACGGCGACTGACGCCTTGGCCGGGGCGCCGGACGAGGCCAAGGCGCCGTTGCGTCGACTGAAGGCGGAACTGCATCTGCTGACGGCGCTGTGCGACCTGGGCGGGGTCTGGGATCTGGATCAGGTGACGGGCGCCCTGTCGCGCTTCGCCGATGCGGCGGCGCGGGCGGCGCTGAGAATTCTGGCCGACGACTGGCGCGGGCGCGGGCGGCTGACCTCGGCGGCCGATGATCCGCGCGGGCCGGTTCCGGGCCTGTTCGTCCTGGCCATGGGCAAGGGCGGGGCGTTCGAGCTGAACTATTCCTCGGACATCGACCTGTCGCTCTTCTATGAGCCGGAGGTGCTGGAGACCGCCCTGGCCGAAGGCGTTGAGGCGCAGGGTTTCGTCAACCGCCTGGCCCAGGGGCTGACGACCCTGCTCGCCGAGCGGACGGCCGACGGTTACGTCTTCCGCGTCGATCTGCGGCTGAGGCCCGATCCGTCCTCGACCCCGCCGGTCGTCGCAGCGCCGATGGCCTTGGCCTACTACGAGTCCGTCGGCCAGAACTGGGAACGGGCGGCCTTCATCAAGGCTCGTGTCTGCGCCGGGGACGAAGCGGAGGGCGCGGCCTTCCTGAAGGCCCTGGTCCCCTATGTCTGGCGCCGCAGCCTGGACTACCAGGCCGTGCTCGACATCCAGTCGATCAAGAAACAGATCCACGTCCACAAGACCGGCGAGGGGCTGGAGGCGGCGGGGGCCAATCTGAAGCTGGGCCGGGGCGGCATCCGCGAGATCGAATTCTATGTCCAGACCCAGCAACTGATCCTGGGCGGACGGAACCGGGCCTTGCGCTCGCCGCGTACGCTGGAGGCGCTGGACGCCCTGACTGTTGCGGGCCATGTGGCGCCCGACGCACGGGACGAACTGCGCGCCGCCTATCTTGAGCTGCGTGCGCTGGAGCATCGAGCCCAGATGCTGGCGGACGAACAGACCCATATTCTGCCTGTCGATCCAGAGCGCCGCGCCGATGTGGCGGCCCTGGCGGGACAGGGCGATCTGGCCGCCTTCGACGCCGGGATCGAGCGCCTGCTGGTGCGGGTCAACGCCCGCTATGGCGAACTGTTCGAGGGCGGCGAAGACCTGTCCTCGCCCTACGGAAGTCTGGTCTTCACGGGGGTGGAGAACGACCCCGGCACCCTGGAGACCCTGGCGCGCATGGGCTTTTCCGAGCCCGCCGGCGTGTCCGACACGATCCGCAGCTGGCACCACGGCCGCATTCAGGCGACGCGCACGGCGCGGGGGCGCGAACTGTTCACCCGACTGGCGCCGCAACTGCTGACGGCGGTGGCCAGGACGGGGGCGCCGGATGCGGCCTTCCGCCGTTTCGCCGTCTTCTTCTCGGGCCTCAGCGCCGGGGTGCAGGTGCAGGCCCTGTTCCTGAACCAGCCGAAGCTGTTCGATCTGGTGGTCGAGGTCATGGCCTTCGCGCCGCGTCTGGCGCGGATGCTGGGGCGGCGGCCGCAGGCGCTGGACGGGGTGCTGGACGCGCGCTTCATGACGGCGCTGGGCACCGACACCGGCGTGGCCGAGCAGGTGGTGCGCGAGGCGGGCGAGGCCGGCGACTTCGAAGGGGCCATGAACGCCGTTCGCCGTCTGCACCGCGAACAGGCCTTTCGTATCGGCATGCACGTCATCACCGGCCGGACCACAGCCGAGCAGGCGGGTTTGACCAACACCTCCCTGGCCGACGCCTGCATGAAGGGTCTGGCCCCCGCCGCGCTGAAGGAGGCCGAGCGCATGGGCGGCGCCTTCGACGGGGCCGTCGCCGTCGTCGCCCTGGGCAAGACGGGCTCGCGAGAGATGTCGGCGGGTTCGGATCTGGACCTGATGACGGTCTATGCGGCGGCGCCCGACGCGGTTTCGGCCGGGCGCGGCTGGAGCGCCGAGACCTTCTATGGCCGTTTCACCCAGCGGTTCATCGCCGCCCTGTCGGCCCACACGGCGGAAGGCGGGCTGTACGAGGTGGACATGCGGCTGCGGCCCACGGGCTCCAAGGGGCCGGTGTCGGTCCGGCTGGAAGCGATGGAGGCCTACTACGCCGAGGAGGCCGACACCTGGGAGTTCATGGCCCTGACGCGCGCGCGACTGGTCTGGGCCAGCGACGAAGCGTTCGGCGCGCGGGTCGAGACGGCGCTGGAGGCGGCGTTGCGGCGGCCCCGCCCCGGCGTCGACCTCGCCGAGGACGTGCGGGCCATGCGCGATCTGATGGATCGCGAGCGGCGGCCCAAGGGCTTCTGGGACCTGAAGCTGTCGCCGGGCGGTCAGGTCGACGCCGAGTTCACGGCCCAGTATCGTCAGTTGACGGCGGCCCAGGCCGGGGCGCCCCTGACGGTCTCGACGCTCGAGGCGCTGGCCGCCGATCCGGTGCTGGCCGAAAGCTGGCGTCTTCATCAGCGACTGGGGCAGTTGATGGCCTGCGCCTTTGAGGGGGCAGGCGATCCGGATCAGGAGCCGTCGGGTTTCCAGATGCGGCTGGCCCGCGCGGCCGGGGCGCCTGATTTCGATACCCTGAAGGCCCGCCTGATCGACCTGCGGCTGCAGGCGAGGCGGGCGTTCGACGCCGCCTTGCCGCCATTGAGCGACGGAATCTGATCCGGGCGCCGTTCTACTTCTCGACAGGGTTGCTTCTTGGCCTTCGGGCCAGATGGAGAACATCGAGATGAAGATGACTTTCGGCGGCGTGGCCGTTCTTGCACTGACGCTGGCGGTCGGCGGGACGGCGATCGCCCAGGACTCCTCCGCTGCGTCGCATCGCGCCCGGACGGCCGAGCCGGTCAGCCAAGCCGATTTCGTGCAGCGTCGGGTCGAGCGCCTGCGCGTGGCGGACGCGAACGGCGACGGTCAAGTGACGGCCGAGGAGATGCGCGCCTACGGCCAGGCGCGCCGCGCTGAACGCCTTTCAGCCCGGTTCGACCGGCTGGACGCCAACAAGGACGGCGCCCTCAGCCGCGCCGAGTTCGAGGCGCCTCAAGCCCGCGGCGACCGTATGGGCGGGGGCCGTCACGACGGCGCGCGCATGATGCGCGGACATCGGGGCCAGGGTGCTCGGGATCGGGGCGGCCGGATGGGAGCGCAGCGCGCCGAGAGCCGCTTCCCCATCGTCATCGCAGAGTCCGAGCGCAAGGCGACCGAGGCCTTCGCGCGAATGGATGCGAACCGCGACGGCGTGCTGACGGTTGAGGAGCGTCGCGCCGCCATGCAGGCCGGCCGCGCCGAGATGCGTCAGAAGCGCGAGCAGCGTCGTTCGAACCCGGCGTCGCCTTCGGCGCCCGCTTCGGAGTAGGGTGATGTCGGGGAAGGCGGTCCGACCGCCCGACCTTTCTGGATGGAGCCAAAGAGGCTGGATTGGCGACAAGCGTCGACCCCGACGAGGATCTGGTGCGCCGCGTGGGCGAAGGCGACCCCGCGGCCATTCAGGCCATGGTCGCGCGCAAGCTGCCGCGCATGCTGTCGCTCGCCCAGCGGATGCTGGGCGATGCGGCGGAGGCTGAGGACGTGGCCCAGGAAGCGATGCTCAGAGCCTGGAGGCAGGCGCCGCGCTGGACCCCTGGCCAGGCGCGCTTCGACACCTGGCTGCACCGGGTGGGGCTCAACCTCTGCTACGACCGTCTGCGGCGCCGGCGCGAGATCGCGACGGACGCCATCCCCGACAGCATCGACGACGGCCCGGCGCCGGATCGGGGCCTGCTGGCCGCCGAGACGGGCGCGCGGGTCGAACAGGCCCTGACGCGCCTGCCGGAGCGGCAGCGCGAGGCCATCGTCCTTTGCCACTATCAGGAGCTGGGCAATATCGAAGCCGCCGCCCTGATGGAGATCAGCGTGGAAGCGCTGGAAAGCCTGTTGTCGCGGGGCCGTCGCGCCTTGCGGACCGCCCTGGCGGACATCGCGCCGCATCCAGGCGCGGGGCGTGATGGGCGACAGGGCATGCGAGGCGGCGGCGCTGCAGCGCGCGCCGAACCACTATGGCGGGGGACGAGATGACGACGATGACCCGAGAACGGTTTGAACACCTGGCCGACGCCTATGGCGGCGACCTGCGCCGCTGGCCGCAGAGCGAGCGCGAGGCGGCGCGCGCCCTGGTCGCGACGGATCTTCAGGCTGCGGCCTTGCTGCGGGATGCGGACGGGCTTGACGCCCTGCTGGACGCGGCTCCGCGCGTGGTCGCATCCCACGCCTTGCGCGAACAGGTGATCGCTGCGGCGGCCGGCGCGGGTCTGGGCCGTCGGCGCGGCGGCATCGGCGTCATGGCCTGGCTGTCGGGCGCCGGCTGGGCGGCGGCCGCCTGCGCCGGGGCCGTTTTCGGCGTGGTTCTGACTGGCCAGATGACGGCCGACATTCGCGCCGACGCGGTGTTGTATCAGGCCAGTCTGACCAGCACTGACGATACGGAGGTTTTGGGCGGATGAGCACGAAAGGCTTGAGGATCGCCCTGGCGGCGTCCGTCGCTCTCAACATCTTCGCCGTCGCCGGAGCGGGCGCGGCCTGGATGGCGGCCAGGCAGGTCCAGGAGGTGGCGACCGAAGCGCGCCGGCCGGGCCGCAGCGAGCCCGTCTGGTCAGTGGTCGAGACGCGCCCCCCCGCCGTGCGCGATCAGGTCAAGCGTGAGCTGCGCGCCACCGCCCTGCAGGCTCGTCCGGATTTCGAAGAGGCGCGGGCGGCCCGTCGCGAGGCCATCGCCCTGACCCGTTCGGATCAGTTCGATGCGGTGGCGGTCGCCGCCTTGCTGGAACGGTCGCGCGCGTCTGAAATGCGAGGGCGGGCGCGGCTGGAAGCGGGGGCGGTCGAGACGCTGAGCCGTCTGGGCCCGACGGACCGTGAGGCCCTTGCGCCGATCCTGTCGCGTCACCGTTCCAAGCCGAAGGACGGGCAGGGCGGAGAGAAGGGCCCGACGGAAGGCGCCGAAAAGCCGGCGGTCTAAGGTCGGGCTAAGCGGCGCGCGGCTGGACCCGCTGGACGGGCGCGCCGACGGGGGCCACGGCCCCTTGGGGCGCGCGAAGCGGCAGGTCGAACCAGACGGTGGTGCCGCGTCCCGGTTCGCTGTCGATGGTCATGGCGCCGCCGTGCAGTTCGATCAGCGACTTGGTCAGGGCCAGGCCGAGACCCGTGCCCTGGGTCGACTTGGAGTGCTGGCCCTCCACCTGCTCGAACGGCTGGGCCAGCCGCTCCAGATCCTTGGCGGAGATGCCGATGCCGGTGTCGGCGACCGATACGCGCACCGTGTCCGCATCCCGCGGAGCGACGATCACCGACACGGCGCCGCCTTCGGGCGTGAACTTCACCGCATTGGAGATCAGATTCAGCAGCACCTGTTTCAGGCCGCGCTGGTCCGCCTCTATGCGCAGGGCCTCAGGACAGTCCAGCGTGAGGGCCAGCCGCGCCTCCTGCGCCTTGCCCCGCATCAGCCGCACCGCCTCGGCGCACAGCACGTCCAGCGCCATCGGCTCATAGTGCAGCGTCAGCTTGCCCGCCTCGATCTTGGCCATGTCGAGGATGTCGTTGATCAGGCTGAGCAGGTGCTGGCCCGAGCCGTGGATGTCGGCGGCGTAGCCCTTGTAGCGGCGGTCGCCCAGGGGGCCGAACATCTCGGCGGCCATGATCTCTGAGAAGCCGTTGATGGCGTTCAGCGGGGTGCGCAGCTCATGGCTCATATTGGCCAGGAACTCGGACTTGGCCTGGTTGGCGGCCTCGGCGCGGGTCATGGCGACCTCATACTTGCGCGCCAGCAGGGCCAGGTTCGCCTGGCTGGCCTCCAGTTCGGCCACCATGGCGCGCAGTTCGTCGGCGGCGCGGCGGCGCTCGGCCTCCTGGCGGCGGATGACGGTGATGTCGGCGCAGATCACCACCGTGCCGCCGTCGCCGGTGAAGCGTTCGGCCATCTGCAGCCAGCGGCCGTCCTTCAGCTCGACCTCACGCACTCCGGCGCGGCCCCCGGCTGACGGATGTTCGGCCTTGATCGCCTCGGCGGCGATGCGGTTCAGTTCGTCCTTCTGGGCGCCGGGCCGAACCACGCCCTCAGGGAAGGCGAAGGCGTCCTGGAATCCCTGATTCCACAGGATCAGCCGTCCGCGCCGGTCGAACAGGACGAAGGCGTCGGACACGCTTTCGATGGCGTCGCGCAGGCGGCTTTCGGCGGCCTGGGCCTGGGCCTTGGTGCGGCGAGCTTCGGTGACGTCCAGCGCCACCCCCATCAGGCTGTCATAGCCGCCGTCGCGACGCGGCTGGCGGGACTGACCGCGCGCGTCTATCCAGCGGACGCCGCCGTTGCTCAACGGCACGGGAAAGGCCGCTTCGAACACGCCGTCGGCCATGGCCTTGTCCAGGGCCTGGACCATCAACTGGCGATAGCGGGGATGGACTCGCTCGACCATGGCTTGGGTGGTCAGGACGGTTCCCGTCTCCACCTCCAGCAGGGCGGCCATGTAGTCGGACAGGGTCGCCTCGCCCTTGGCCAGATCCCATTCCCATACGCCGCAGCGCGCGGCCTCGACGGCCACACGGAAACGGCGCTCGGTGTCGGCCCATCGTCGGCTCGTCCGCATCTGGCGCCAGTTCTGCACGGCGATCACCGCCAGCATCAGCACCACCATCAGCAGGGGCGCGGCCAGCATCCAAGCGTCGTCCAGCCAGGCGGCGAAGGCGTCCGGGCGAGGCAGGGCCGCCACGACAGACAGGCCGGTGTCGCCGATGGGGGCCACGGCGGCGGTCTGAGGGCGTCCGTCCGGCCGCTTGACCGCTTGGTCCGGCGTGGCGGGGGCCTGACCGGACGGCAGGATGCTGAGGCTGGCCTGGGCGAGCGTCGGTTTCAGGGTCGGCAGGGGCGTGCGTGCGACCAGGACATGGCCGTCCGGCGTCGTCCGGCGCGTGGTCAGGCCGTCCTCGCCGACCGATAGGCCGGCCGCCGCGTCGGAGCCCAGACGGGCGCCTTGCGCCGCCAGGACGCGGCCGTCCGCATCGGCGATCAGCAACGCGGCTTCGGGATCTTCCAGGCGGGCGCTGTCCAGGGCCTGGACCGGCTGGTTCGGCGTCTGAGCCAGAACGCGGGCGGCGGCGTCCAGGGCGCGATCCGTCCGCGCGGCGCGGGCTTCGACCTGGGCGGCGGCGAGCCTCGCCTCAAGCGTCAGGGTCTCCAGTCGGGCGGCCTCGACTTCGCGGCTGGGACGGCTGTTCTCGCGCGCGAACAGCATGACATAGGCCGCCAGGGCCAGCGCCACGGCGAGCGCAAGGATACGGACCCAGGGCGCGGAGCGCGCGGCCTGATGATCCGTGGCCCGACGGCCGGGCCCGTAACTGCGGCGCTCGGTGCCCCGCAAGGGCGACCCTCCTGTCCCGATTCACTCGGGAATCTAGGCTGCGTCGCGGAATCCGTCGAGGGGTGGCGCCTAGGATGAGCGTCGGCGAGTCTAGGCGTCCGTCTCCGCGTCCTCATCCGGCCGGGGCGCAGGGGCCGGTGCGGCGATCTCGGTCATGCGACGCAGGATGGACTGGGCCTTGCGGGCCAGGCGCTGGGTTTCGGGCGGGGCGTCGTCCGGAGCCTCGGCCACCGAGGCCATCAGTTCGCGCGCCAGGTCCATCAGGTCGGGCCCTGCCGCGATCAGGCGAGCCTGGAATTCGATGCGCTGCGGGTCGCGATCGTATTCGGCGCCGGGCACGCGCCAGCCGCCCCAGTCGGTCTTGTCGGTGACCACCACCGGGTAACTGCCGGGGTAGGGATGGTGGACGCAGTCGGCGGGGTCCTGCCACTTGTTGCGCGCGCGCAGGATGCGCCAGTCGCCTACGGCGCCGGCGGCGGGATTGTCCGAGGGAACCTGCAGTTCCGCTGCGGCGAACTCGCGGCCCAGGCCCACGTCGTAGGTGATCCGGACCGGCTCGTCGAAACCCTTGGCCCAGACGGGCATGACCTTTTCGACCTGGGCCCAGACGCCGACGCTCTCGACCCAGACCTTCTGGCCCTTCTGGAACTGGGCGCGCGCCATTCCGGACTTCCCTCTTGCAAAGAGGGGAAATGATGCGGCCCGGGCCGTTATCGTCGGGTTCCGTGACGTGGTTAGCGGCGGATTAACCCTGAGGGCGGGAAATCTCCTCCAGCGCCTCGCCGGCGTAGCGTTCCTTGACCCGGGTCGACAGGTCGCCCAGCGAGACGACGCCGACCAGGCGGCCGTCCTTGTCCACCACCGGCAGGCGGCGGATCTGGCGCGACGACATCAGATCCAGCGCGACCTTCAGGTCGTCGTCGGCCCGCACCACCAGAGCGTCGCGCGACAGCACGTCCAGCACCCGCGCTTCCGGTCCGGCGCCCGAGGCCACGCCGCGCACGACGATGTCGCGATCGGTCAGGGCGCCGATCAGCCGGTCGCCGTCGGCCACGGGGATGAAGCCGAAATCGCCCGCGGCCATTCGACCGGCGACGTTCTGCAGGGTGTCTTCCGGACGGGCGACCTGCACGTCCTTGCTCATCACGTCGCGAATCTTCATGGCCTTCTCTCGTGTAGGGGGGGCGCCTGGCGGCCCAGCTTGAGAAACCCGCGCACGGCGTCCGGGGTTCCGGCCGCCGCCAGGACGCGACGCCGCCGAACCTTCCCCCTCGCAATCGATCGTGTTCGCCCCCACTATGAAAAGACAAACGCAAGGGTGAGCGATGGCCGAGGCTGCAACGGGACTGGAACTGGGCCATGTAGCGGCCCTCTTGGCGGCGGGCGTGGTGGCCGTGCCGGTATTCCGCAAGATCGGGTTGGGCTCGGTGCTCGGTTATCTGGCGGCGGGCGTCGCCATCGGTCCCTTCGGCCTGGCCCTGTTCCGCGAGCCTGAAGTCATCCTGCACGTCGCTGAGTTCGGCGTGGTCATCTTCCTGTTCATCATCGGCCTGGAGATGCGGCCCAAGCGCCTGTGGGGGATGCGCAAGGAGATTTTCGGTCTGGGCTCGGCCCAGGTCGGGCTGGCGGGGCTGGCCCTGACCGGCGTCGCCATGGCGGCGGGAGTTTCGGCGCCGGTGGCCTTCGTCGGAGCCATGGGCTTCGTCATGTCCTCAACGGCCGTCATCGTGCAGATGCTGGAGGAGCGCGGCGACCTGCCCACCCCCAGCGGCCAGAGGGCGGTCAGCATCCTGCTGTTCGAGGATCTGGCCATCGTCCCCCTGCTGGCCATCGTCGCCCTGCTGGGCGCCTCCCTCGGCCATGCGGCCGAGAGCACGACGCCGTTGTGGCGGTCGATCGGTCTGGCCCTGGCGGCCCTGGCGGGCGTGCTGGCGGTCGGCGTCTACGCCATCAATCCGGTGTTCCGCTTCCTGGCGCGCAACGGCGGGCGCGAGGTGATGACGGCCGCCGCCCTGCTGGTGGTGGCGGGCACGGCCTGGATCATGGACGAGGTCGGCCTGTCGATGGCCATGGGCGCCTTCCTGGCCGGGGTGCTGCTGTCCGACTCGACCTTCCGGCACCAGTTGGAAGCCGACGTCGAGCCCTTCCGCGCCATCCTGCTGGGCCTGTTCTTCCTGTCGGTCGGCATGGCGCTGGACATCGGCGTGGTCATCAGCGACTGGCGCATCGTCGTCGCCGGGCTGGCGGCCTTCATGGTGGTGAAGGCCCTGGTCATCTATGTCGTCGCCCGCCTGTTCAGGGCGCGTCATCATGAGGCGCTTGAGCGGGCGGCCCTGTTCGCCCAGGGCGGCGAGTTCGCCTTCGTCCTCTACGGCGCGGCGGCCGGCGCCGGGGTGATCGACGCCCAGGCCAGCGCGGCCCTGACGGCCATCGTCATCCTGTCCATGGCTCTGACGCCGCTGACGACGCTGGCGTTGAAGCGCTTCCTGCCGAAGGAGGCGGGCCTGTCGCCGGAAGAGGCCGAGGGCGTCGACGCCGCCGAGGGTCTGGGCGGCCAGGTGTTGATCATCGGCTTCGGCCGCTTCGCCCAGGTGGTGTCCCAGCCCCTGCTGGCGCGCGACGTGGACGTGTCGATCATCGAGAACGACGTGGAGATGATCCAGGCCGCCGGGAACTTCGGCTTCAAGGTCTATTACGGCGACGGCACGCGGCTGGACACGCTCAGGGCCTCGGGCGCGGGCAAGGCCGAGGCGGTGCTGGTCTGCGTCGACAAGCCCGAGACGGCCGACCGCATCGTCCAACTGGTCAAGTCCGAGTTTCCGGGCGTGAAGCTGCTGGTCCGCGCCTTCGACCGGGGCCATTCGCTGCGCCTGATCCAGGCGGGCGTGGACTATCAGGTGCGCGAGACCTTCGAATCCGCCCTGAAGTTCGGCCAGGCGGTGCTGGAGGAACTGGGCTTGCCGCAGGACGAAGCCGCCGAGGTCATCGCCGACGTGCGCCGCCGCGACGAGGCGCGGCTGGACCTGGAGGTCACCGGCGGCCTGGGGGCCGGGCGGGCCATGATGCGGGGCAATATGCCCACGCCCAAGCCGACTCCCTATATCAAGCCCCACCGCGAGGGACGCCTGGTCAACGAGGACGAGGCCCCGGTGGAAGCGGTTCTCGAACCGGCGGAACGAAAGGCGGACTGATCCGGCATGGCGAGCATCGACCTGGCCAAGCGGGCCTATGACCACGGCTGGCGACTGGACCCCATCGTCCGCAGCCTGTTGGACACCGACTTCTACAAGCTGTTGATGCTGCAACTGATCTGGCGCCGATTCCGCGATGTGCCGGTGACCTTCTCTGTCATCAACCGCACCACCTCCGTTCGCTTGGCCGAAGAGGTGGACGAGGCCGAACTGCGCGCCCAACTGGACCACGCCCGGTCCCTGCGTTTCACCAACCGCGAACTGATCTGGCTGGGCGGCAACACCTTCTATGGGGTGAAGTCGATCTTCAGCCCGGACTTTCTGGCCTGGCTGGCCGATTATCGCCTGCCGGACTACGACCTGTCTCGCAGCGCCGACGGACAGTACCGGCTCGAGTTTTCCGGAAGCTGGGCGGACGTCACCCTGTGGGAAATCCCCGCCCTGTCGATCCTGAACGAGCTGCGCAGCCGCCGCGCCTTGCGCCGCATGGGGCGCTTCGAACTGGACATCCTCTATTCGCGCGCCAAGACCAAGCTGTGGAGCAAGATCGAGCGGCTGAGAAAGCTGGAGCCGCTGGCCCTGTCCGACTTCGGCACGCGTCGCCGCCACGGCTTCCTGTGGCAGGGCTGGTGCGTCGAGGCGCTGAAGGAGGGGCTGGGAAGCGCCTTCATCGGCACCTCCAACGTGCTGCTGGCGATGAACAACGACCTTGAGGCCATCGGCACCAACGGCCACGAACTGCCGATGGTGCTGGCCGCGATGGCGGGCGAGGACGAGGCGGCCTTGCGCGCGGCGCCCTATCGGGTGCTGGAGGAATGGCGCGCGGCCTATGATGGTAATCTGCTGATCGCCCTGCCGGACGCCTTCGGCACCGAAGCCTTCCTGAATGACGCGCCTGACTGGCTGGCCGACTGGAAGGGCTTCCGTCCCGATTCCGCTCCGCCGATCGAGGGCGGCGAGATCATCATGAAGTGGTGGGCGTCCAAGGGGCGCGATCCGCGTGAGCGCCTGCTGGTTCTGGCCGACGGGCTGGATGTCGACGGCATCGAGGCGGCCCACGCCCACTTCAAGGGGCGGGTGCGGACCAGCTTCGGCTGGGGCACCAACCTGACCAACGACTTCCGCGACTGCGCCCCCGTAGAGGCGCCCGAATTGCTGCCCCTGTCGCTGGTCTGCAAGGTGACGCAGGCGGCGGGCCGCCCGGCGGTCAAGCTGTCGGACAACGTTGAAAAGGCCACCGGCGACCGAACCGAGATCGAGCGCTATCTGCGGGTGTTCGGCGAGGCGGGGCGAAGTCGCCAGGCCGTGCGCGTCTGATACGGAACCGCCAAGCTTGCTGGGGCATTTCCTCGCCAGCGGCGGCGCACGCCGCCCTCATTCAGCGGGACGCCTATCATGACCACCTACAACGTCGGCTACATCATCGGCAGCCTGGCCAAGGGTTCGATCAACCGCAAGCTGGCCAAGGCCCTGGTCAAGCTCGCGCCCGAGAAGCTGCAGTTCCACGAGATCGGCTTCAGCGAGCTGCCGCTCTATTCCTATGACTATGACGCCGACTATCCGGCCGTCGCCAACGACTTCAAGGCGGCGATCAAGCGCTCCGATGCGATCCTGATCGTCACGCCGGAATACAATCGCTCCATGCCCGGCGGGCTGAAGAACGCCATCGACTGGGCCAGTCGCCCCTATGGAAGCAACGCCTTCAAGAACAAGCCGACGGCGGTGATCGGCGCCTCGATCGGGGCCATCGGCACGGCCCTGGCCCAGCAGGCGCTGCGGCCGGTGCTGGGCTTCCTCCAGGCCCCGCAGATGAATGCGCCCGAAGGCTATATCCAGCTGACGCCGGGCCTGATCGACGACGACGGCAACGTCACTGTGCCCTCCACGGAACAGTTCCTGCGCGACTATATGGAGGCCTTCCACCAGCATATGGCGCGGGTGCTGACCGTCCTGCCCCGGGACGCCTGAGGCGGGCTATAGGTCCAGCGACCAGACCCGCGTGCGTTTGACCTGCTGGTCCTCCAGTTCACGCGTGGTCGGCACGCGGTATTCAGCCAGCAGGCTGAGCCCCTCCTTCGGGAAGTAGGTCCGGCCGGGATCGCCGACCAGCACGCTTGTCCCGGCCGCCCGCGCCTGCTTCAGCCAGGCCAGGACCGCCTCGGCCATCGGCCCTTCATAGAAGACGTCGCCCGCGCAGATGACGTCGAATGCCGGGGGCGGGGCCTCAAGCAGATTGTCCGCGGTGAAGGCGATCTCGACGCCGTTGGCTTCGGCGTTGGCGGCGACGGCGGCGGCGCAGAAGGGGTCGATGTCGGCGGCCAGCACCGACGCGGCGCCCGCCTTCATCGCCGCGATCGCCACCAGTCCCGAGCCGGTCGCGAGATCCAGCACGCGACGCTCCGTGACTTCGTCGGGGTGATCCAGCAGCCAGCGCGCCAGCGCCTGTCCGCCCGCCCAGGCGAAGGCCCAGAAGGGCGGCGGCAGGCCCATCTCGCCCAGTTCTTCTTCGGTCAGCCGCCAGATGGGCGTGACTTCGTCGGCCAGCCACAGGGAAATTTCGGGCGTGTGCGAGACGGGCTGAAGGCGGGTGTTGTCGCGGATGAAACGGACTGGATCGGCGATCCGTCTACTCGAGCTCACGGGCGCCCTCGATCACGGCCTGATAGACCAGCGACCGATCCGGTCCGCGCGTCATGTGCAGCAGCACCCAGGTCGCCCCCTTGCGCGCCACGACCACCCGCAACTGATCGTTGAAGACGCCGTCGGCGAAGCCCGCAGGCGCCACCGTGTCGCTCAGCAGGATCAGCGCTCCCATGCCCGAGCCGCAGCGGGCGATGCCGGTGCAGGCGAAGACGGTCTCATAGCCCCCCTCGCGAAGCGCTTCTTCATAGTGGCGCGCCATGTCGATCGGCGCGACGGCCGGGCGGATGACATAATCCAGATGGCTGATCTGACCCTGAAGCCGCAGAGCGCTCTGCGGCGTGTCGCCTTCGGCGACCGCGCCGGTCGGCAGGGTGATTTCGGCGACGGACAACTGGCGCCAGGCGCGGATGCGCGCGCCGTCCATGCGGGGCAGGTCGTCATGGTCGCGCGCGCCGCGAACATCCTGTTGGACCAGGAAGGGCGGAGGCGGCGAAGCAAGCGCGGCAAGAGGGGCGGCGGCCGTCAGGAAGGCGACGACAAGGGCGGGAACACTACGCATGACTTCAAGCTAGGGGCGGTCGAAGCGGCTGGCAATAATGTCAGGACATGCTGATAAAAAGTAAGGTTGACATGACATGATGGCGTTGTAAGGTTTTCCTTACATAAAGTCAGGAGCGACTGTCATGATGACCCTTTCCAGACAACAGACGCCGTCAGGGCGTCGCTACGTCCTGCGGACGTTCGCCTTCATGGCTCCCTATGTGGCGATCTGCGTGGCGATGATGACCACGGACGCCTTTGACGGGGTCATGGGAAAGCCTGCGGGCTGGGTCCTGGCGGCGGCCGTCTCTGCACCGGTGATCGGTCAGATCTGGGCCACGCTGGCCCTGATGCGTGAAAGCGACGAGTTCGTGCGCATGGTCACGGCCAAGCAGTTCATCATCGCCTCCGGCATGGCGATGGCGGTCGCGACCTTCTGGGGCTTCGGAGAGAGTTTCGCCGGGGCGCCGCACCTGCCGGCTTGGCTGATCTATCCGCTGTTCTGGGCGGCGTTCGGCCTGACGGCGCCCTTCATTCGGACCTCGAACTGATGAGGAACCGGCTGAAGCTGCTGCGCGTCGAACGCAACTGGACCCAGGAACAGCTGGGACAGGCGCTGGGGGTTTCCCGCCAGGCGGTCAACGCCCTGGAGACCGAGAAACACGACCCCTCCCTGGATCTGGCCTATCGCATCGCCGCCCTGTTCGAGCGGCCGATCGAGGACATTTTCGACAACCCGCACATCTGACTCCGACGCAGGGCGGCCGGATCAGAGGGCGCCCGTCACAAAGGCTGCGAATCCCGCCTCATCCTCGAACCGGGCGGCGACGGGCCAGGCGGCGACGGCGGCGCGCTGTTCGGGCGTCAGGCGCACCCAGTCCTTTTCGGTGGTGACGAGGCCTGCGTCGTAGACGGCGGCGCGGTCGTTCAGGAAGGCGAAGTCGCGGTCGGACAGGGCGGCGTGGTCGGGGAAGGGGACGAAATCCTTGAGGTCGCAGCCTGCGGCGATCAGCGACCGCTCGACCTTCCACGGCTTGGCGATGCCCGCGAAGCCGACCTGTGGGCCGGGCGGCGGCGGGGCGGCGGGTTCCAGCCGGGCGATGAAGACGGGCAGGTCGCCGAAGACCTCCAGCAGTTCGGGATCGGCGGCGTCCATGTCGGTCGGCAGCATGACGACCACGCCGTCGGCGCGGGCCAGCCCGGCCTTCAGCGGCTCGCGCATCGGGCCGGAGGGGAAGACCGAGCCGTCGCCGAAGGGCCATTCGTCGCCGCGCGTCTCGCCGTCGACCACGATCAGGCTGAGGGTCTTCTTCAGCGCCGGGTTCTGGTGGCCGTCGTCCAGAACGAGGGCTTGCACGCCCTCTGCGGCGGCGGCGCGGGCGCCCGCCACGCGGTCGCGGGCGATCCATGCGGGGGCGTCCTGCGCCAGCATCAGGGGTTCGTCGCCGACATCGGCGGCGGTGTGTTGGTTCAGGTCGACGTGGACCGGGCCCTCCAGCCTGCCGCCATAGCCGCGCGACAGGGCGGCGGCGTTGACGCCCTGGGCGCGCAGCAGGCGCAGAGTCTCGCGCGCGACGGGGGTCTTGCCCGATCCGCCGACCGTCAGATTGCCGATGGAGATGACCGCTGCGCCCGGATCGACCGGCGTGGCGCGGGCGATCTTGCGCGCCGTCACGCCCGCCCACAGCCATGAGGCGGGCTTCAGCATCATCCGCGTCATCGGGGCGTGGCGACGGTCGCGGCTGTACCACCAGCGGGGGGTGTTCAGTTTCACGGGCGCCTCCGTGACGGGGCGGCGGGCAGGTGGGTCTGAAGCGCCAGCCACAGGCGGTCCAGCCCGGCGGCGGCGGCCTCTGCGGATCGCCGCGCGCGCTCGCCCATGTCGCGGGCGGCCTCGGGGTCGGCCAGCATGGGGCCGACGACCGAGGGCAGTTCGGCGGGCGACAGGACGGAGACGAGGCCGCCCGCCTGCTTCAGCATCCGGGTCACGGCCTGCCAGTTGCTGGCGTCGGGGCCGGTGACGATGGGCTTGGCGAGACGGGCGGGCTCCAGCGGGTTGTGGCCGCCGACCGCGCCGCCGCCCAGCGCCGGGGCGAAGGAGCCGCCCATGACCACCACATCGGCCAGCCGCAGGAACAGCCCCAGCTCGCCCAGGGTGTCGGCCAGATAGATGTCGGTCTGGTCGCAGATCGGCTGGCCCTGACTGCGCCGGGCGAAGCCGTAGCCGTCGTGGCTCAGGGCCTCGGCGATGGCGTCGCCGCGTTCCGGGTGGCGCGGCACGACGATCAGGAACAGGCGGTCGGCCAGATGGTCCAGCGCGCCGACGATGGCCATTTCCTCATGCTCATGGGTGCTGGCGGCGACGACGACGGGGCGGTCGTCGATCAGGGCCGACAGGCGAGCGAATTCGCCCTTGTCATAGGGCAGGGGTTCGCCGGACAGCTTCAGGTTCACCTGACCGTCGACGCGGGCGCCCAGCGCCGTCAGCCGGTCGGCGCTGTCCTGGTCCTGAGGCCAGACGTGCGAAAAGCCGTTCATCAGGGCGCGGGCCATGCCGGGCGCCTTCTTCCAGCCCTGCGCCGTCTTTTTGGTGATGCGGGCGCTGACCAGAGCCAGGGGCACGCCGCGTTTTTGCGCCGTAGTCAGCAGGTTGGGCCACAGCTCGCTCTCGACGAAGACGCCGACGTTGGGCCGCCAGTGGTCGAGGAAGGCCGCGACCGCCGAGGGGGCGTCCACCGGGGCGAACTGGTGGATGACGCCGCGCGGCAGGCGGCTGGCCAGCACCTGGGCTGAGGTCAGGGTGCCGGTGGTGACCAGCACCGTCACGTCGGGCCGATCCTTGCGGATACGCTCGGCCAGCGGAAGGATCGACAGGGCCTCGCCGACGCTGACGCCGTGGATCCAGACCAGAGGGCCGACGGGGCGCGCCATGCCGGGCAGGCCCAGCCGTTCATCGACGCGGGCGGGGTCCTCCTTGCCCTTCTTGACGCGGGCGTCCAGCAGGCGCGGGGCCAGCGGCTCCAGCAGGCGGGTCAGCAGCTGATAGGCGATCAGGGCGGGGCTGAAGGACACGCTCAGACGCGCTCCAGACCGGTGAGAGCGTCGGCGCGGGCCTCGACGGCGGTCAGGCGCTCGCCCCACTCGGCGGCGACGGCGGCCAGATCGCCGCCTTCAGGCCAGTCGACCCGGTCCCAGACCACGGCGCCCTTGCCGAAGGGCAGGGGCAGCAGGGCGCGGTCCCAGCTGTTCAGTCGGATCGCCGGATTGCACGACATGCCGATCAACAGCACGGGCGCGCCCGAGATCTTCGCCATCAGCGGCAGGCCCTCGGCCATCTGACGCGCCGGACCGCGCGGGCCGTCAGGAGTCAGCGCCAGAGCGCCGAGCTTCAACTGCTTCAGACCGTCGCGCAGGGCCTGTGTCCCGCCCTTGGCCTGCTTGGCCTTGTCCTTATTGGCCGAGGAGCCGCGCACGGCGGGGAAGCCCTGGCGTGCGATCGCCTTGGCGATGAACTCGCCGTCAGCGGACAGGGAGATCAGGGCCTTGGCGGGCTGAGCCCGATCCTGGGGCCAGCAGGACGGGGCCAGGGCGATGCGCGAGTGCCAGAAGGCGCACAGCACCCCGCCGCCGTCGCGCCAGACTTCTTCGGCCGCGGCCTCGTTCTCATGGGTCCAGCGGATGGTGGCGATGCAGAAGCGCATCCATTGGGCCAGGGTCCAGGCCATGGCGTTCTGGATGGCGGGGTTGCGCAGCGGCCTCATGCGCCGGTCTCGTCGGGAAGCTCGACCAGAGGCGGCAAAGTCGAAAGAGGCGAGGGGGCGACCGGGTCGCTGTCCAGCGACTGCTGCCGGGCCAGGCGGGCGTAGAGACCGCCGCGCGCCACAAGCGCGTCGTGCGAGCCTTCCTCGACCACGCGGCCGCCGTCGATGACGTAGATGCGGTCGGCGTTCTTCACCGTGGACAGGCGGTGGGCGATCATCAGGGTGGCGCGGCCGTTCATCAGCCGCTCCAGCGCGGCCTGCACCAGGGCCTCGCTCTCGGTGTCCAGCGCGCTGGTGGCCTCGTCCAGCAACAGGATGGGCGCGTCCTTCAGAAAGGCGCGGGCGATGGCGATGCGCTGGCGCTGGCCGCCGGACAGGCGGGCGCCGGCCTCGCCCACGCGGGTGGCGTAGCCGTCGGGTAGGGCGGCGATGAAGTCGTGGGCGGCGGCGGCGCGGGCGGCGGCCACGATGTCCTCGGCCGTGGCGCCGGGGCGGCCATAGGCGATGTTGGCGGCGATGGTGTCGTCGAACAGGAAAGGCTCCTGCGTCACCAGGGCGATGTGGTCGCGTAAGGAAGGCAGGCTCAGCTCGCGGATGTCGCGGCCGTTCAGCGTCACCCGGCCCGCCGTCACGTCATAGAAGCGCGGCAACAGGCTGAGGATAGTCGACTTGCCCCCGCCCGACGGGCCGACCAGGGCGATGGTCTCGCCCGGCGCGACGTGCAGGCTGACGTCCGACAGGGTCGGGGCGGACCCGTCCTCGTCTGCATGATAAGCGAAACTGACATGGTCCAGGGCGACGGTGACGGGGCCGGGCGCGACCACGGCCGCGTCATTGGCCTCGCGAATCTCGGGTTCGATGTCCAGGGCGGCGAACAGGCGGCGGGCGGCCGTGAACCCCTCGCTCAGCACCGTTGTGAGGTTGGTCACCTGGCGCAGGGCCTGGCCGGCCAGCAGCAGCATGCCGATGAAGGAGGCGAAGGCGCCGACCGTCATCTCGCCCTGGCTGGCGCTCCATCCGGCATAGGCCATGACGGCGGCGACGACGCCGTAGGCGACGATGTCGCTGGCCGGGCCGGAGAAGGCGCGGCTGTCGGCGCCCTTGATGACGTGGCGCTGGCGGCGGTCGATGACGGTGGAGACGCGGGCTTCCTCGGCCGCCTCGCGGTTCTCGATCTTGATGACGCGGACGCCGTCCAGGTTCTCCATCAGGGCGCTGGACAGGGCCTCGGTCTCGACCATGGCCCCGCGCGCGGCCTTGCGCGACTTCTTGCCGAAGCGACGGATGATCCAGCTGACGACCGGCACGCCCAGCAGGACGATCAGCGTCAGCGGCAGGTCGATGAAGCCCATGGCGACTATGACGCCCAGCAGCATCAGGGCGTTCTGGGTGTAGTTGACCACGCCCGAGGTGAAGGCTTCGCGCACCAGGTTGGCGTCGAACAGGACGGAGGAGACGAAGGTCCCCGAATGCTGGCTGCGCAGGCGCGACAGGTCGGCCCGGATCATGCCCGAGAACAGCTGCTTCTGGATGTCGCCGACGATGCCGTGACCCAGCCGGTTCACCAGCGCCGCCTGGCCGGCCATGCTCAGCGAACGGATCACCGCCACGACGATGATGAACAGAGGGATGGCGATCAGCACCTTGTCCGCCGGGATGGTGATGGTCTTCCAGATCGTCACGGGCCCTGCGTGCTGGCCGAACAGCAGGTCGATCGCAGGCTCCAGGAACTTGAGCAGCAGGGCCGTCAGGCCGCCCGACACGCCCGCCAGCAGCATGGAGGTGAAGAAGGCCGGCTTGTGCCGCGACAGATACTCGCGCCAGATGCGGGCGAGCAGGGGCCGCAGCGGCTCGCGGGCGTCGGCATGGGGAGCGGGAACGGTCATCGGCCTTCGGTCGAACGGCTGGGGCGTCAAGTCAAGCGGCCGCGCTCAGGAGAGGCGGCGCCGGACGGGTGACGCCGGGTGCAAACGGCGCTATCTGGCCGTCATGGGGCGCTACGATCTGACTACGCCATTCGGCCGTTTCAAGGCGCGCTGGTCCTATTTCTGGAAGGATCACGCCTTCCTGCGCACGGCGTTCACCAACGCCCACTGGCTGGGGCCGGATCTGGTGCGAACCAACCAGCCCTCGCCGCGCCAACTGGCCTGGTGGAAGCGGCAGGGGATCAAGACGGTCGTCAACCTGCGCGGCCAGAGGGACGAAGCCTATTACTGGCTGGAGAAGGACGCCTGCGAACGGCTGGGCCTGACCCTGATCGACGCGCCGCTGGATTCGCGCGACCCGCCGGGCAAGGACCGGGTGCGCCGGGCCAAGGCCCTGTTTCAGACGATGGAGTATCCGGCGCTGATCCACTGCAAGTCGGGCGCGGACCGGGCGGGGATGATGGCGGTCTTCTATCGCCACTTCCACCTGGGCGAGCCGATCTCGGCGGCCATGTCCGAATTGAGCAAGCGCACCCTGCACAGCCGCGAGGGGCTGACCGGCGTGCTGGATTATACGCTCGAGAAATATGTCGCCGAGGTCGAACCCACGGGCGTCAGCTTCGAGGATTGGGTCGAGAGCGACGCCTATGACCCCAGGGCGATCCGCGCCGAGTTCAAGGCCGGATGGTGGGGTAAGCTGGTCGTCGATCGCCTGTTGAGGCGCGAATAGGGCTCAGCCCCAGGGGCCGCGTCCGGCGGCGGGCGGCGGGGTCTTGCGCGTCTGGTTCTTCTTCCACCGCTTGATCTGGCGGACGTGATCGCGCTGGCGCGCCAGAACGACCAGCCACAACGCCAGCACGGCGATCAGGGAGATCAGGCCGAAAATCTGCTGGCCGTCCAGCGTCTGGCCGAACAGCGTCAAGGTCGCGGATCCCGGTCAGCGGGGGTGATGGGGTCGTTCCAGGCGGTGTCCTGGTCCTCGCCGGGGCGGGGGATGTGTTTGGGTCCCTTGCGCACGACCCAGACGATCGCCGCCACGGCGACGACCACCAGAAGCAGAACGATGAGGGTCGGCAGCATGGCGAATCCTGTTCATGAACAAAGGCGGCTGATGGGAAAGCGCATCAGCCGCCCCTGCGGTTCCTGAACAGCGGCCTGACCAGGCCGTGAACGCCGATCAGCCGTCGGTGCGCGGATCGATCAGCTTGTGCGCGTGCAGGATGAAGTAGCGCATGTGGGCGTTGTCGACGGTCGCCTGGGCGCGGGCCTTCCAGGCCTTCTTGGCTTCTTCATAGTTGCCGAAGGCGCCGACGAACTCGACCTGGGACAGGTCGCGGAAGACGGGCTCGGCCGGGTGGCGCATCTCGCCGCCGATGACGAGGTGAAGCAGTTGGGGGTCGTGGGGGGCGTCAGCCATGGAGAGGGGATCCATTGCAGGGGAGATCAGATGGCCAGCGGGATAGGCGCTGTGCGCCTCACGATCAACGGGTGAAGGGCCGGCGCGGCGCATATCAGGCTGGTTTGACGCGGATCGGGGCGATTAAATCGCCATTGACGGCCCATATGGTCGCTGACCCTGGCTCCGGCTTCCTCGGCGATCAGGCAGCCGGCGCAGACGTCCCAGTCCCATTTGGGGCTGATGGCGATGGCGGCATCGAAGGCCCCGGCCGCCACAAGCGCCATGCGATAGGCCAGGGCGTTGCGCTTGGAAAAGCGCATCGGGGGCCAGGGCTCGTCCCATTCGCGGGCCTCCATCAGCCGGGCGTCGGCCAGAAGCTCGGCGTCTTCCAGATCGTCGGTGTCGGACGCGCTGATGGGGCGGCCCTGCAGGCGCGCGCCGCCGCCGAGGGTGGCCTCGAACACCTCGTCCATCATCGGGGCGTGGATGACGGCGGCGACGGGGCGGCCGTCCTCGACCACGGCGATGGGCACGCACCACCACGGCTTGTTCTTCATGAAGGCGACGGTGCCGTCGATCGGATCGACGACGAAGATGCGCTTCTTCGACAGGCGTTCGGTGCTGTCGGCCGTTTCCTCGGACAGCCAGCCGTAGTCGGGACGGGCGGTCAGAAGCGTGTCGCGCAGCAACTGGTCCACCGCCAGATCGGCGCTGGTGACGGGCGAGCCGCCGTCCTTGGACCATACCTTCAGCCCAGCCTCGCGGTGTTCGAGCGCCAGCCGACCCGCAGCCAGCGCCGCGTCGCGGATCAAATCGAGGTCGGCGCTGTAGTCGCTCATTTGCCCGCGATCGCCACCTTGTCGAACAGCAGGGAGGGGCTGTTGAACGCGCCGCGGAACTCCAGATCCCCGGCGCGTTGCAGGCGGGCGTAGAGGTCGATCAGATTGCCCGCCACGGTGACTTCGCTGACCGGATAGGCGCGCTGGCCGTTCTCGAACCAGAAGCCTGACACCCCCGCCGACCAGTCGCCGGTGTTGCCGTTCAGCGAGGGGCCGAACATGGAGGTGATCAGCAGGCCGGTCCCGGCCTGCGCCATCAGGGCGTCCAGATCGCCTTCGCCCGGCGCCAGATGCAGATTGTGGGTCGACACGCCCGACGGTCCCGCCAGCCCGCGCGAGGCGTGGCCGGTGGTCTGCAGACCCAGCTGCGCCGCCGAGGCGGTGTTGAGCAGCCAGGTGGTCAGGACGCCGTCCCTGACGATCTCGCGCCGTTCGACGGCCACGCCCTCGTCGTCGAAGGGGGTGGAGCCGAGGCCGCGCGGGCGGAACGGGTCGTCGATCAGGTCGACGCCGGTCGGCAGGACCGCCTTGT
Source organism: Brevundimonas sp. NPDC055311 (assembly GCF_053645695.1). Lineage (NCBI taxonomy): Bacteria > Pseudomonadati > Pseudomonadota > Alphaproteobacteria > Caulobacterales > Caulobacteraceae > Brevundimonas > Brevundimonas sp. NPDC055311. The sequence goes on along the minus strand of NZ_JBSHMV010000001.1, from coordinate 796,051 downwards.
TCAGCTTGTCCTTCAGGAAGGAGCTGCCGCGCGCGATCGACGGGCCGGAGATGGCGCCCAGCAGCGGCGACAGCACCTGCGTCGCCACGCGGTTCTCGAAGATGATGGGGGCGGTGGTCGAGGCGATCTTGCGCGGGCCGACGCGGGCGACGGCGCGTTCGCCCGCCTTCAGGCCGATGGAGGCGGCGTCCGGAAGGTCGGACAGGTGGCGGACGGCGCGGCTTTCGCCGCCGCGCTCCATGGCGCCGTCCTTTTCGGCGATGACGCCGACGCCTAGGGAGAAGGCGCTGCCGCGATGGCGGCCGTCGAAGCCGTGCGAGGTGACGAGGCGCCATTCGCTGGCCGACCATGAGGCGTGGCCGCCCTCGGACTTGGACACGCCCGATACGGCCAGGGCGGCGGCCTCGGCTTCGGCGGCGGCGGCTTCCAGCGCCTCGGCCGAGCGTTCGGCGGGGTCGTAGAGGTCGAGGTCCGCGTGCGGCGCGGCGGCCAGCCGGTCCTGCGGCGCTAGAGAGGCATAGGGGTCTTCCGGCGCCAGCTTGGCCATCGCCACGGCGCGCTCGACCAGACGGGCGCGGGTGGCGTCGGACAGGTCGGAGGCGGATACGGTCGCCTGACGCCGCCCGATGAAGACGCGCAGGCCCAGATCGCGGGCCTCTTCACGCTCGACGTCTTCCAGCGCGCCGTTGCGCACGCCGACGGACAGGGAGGCGCGATGGGCGGACACGGCCTCGGCCGCATCGGCGCCGGCCTTCAGCGCGGCGGAGATCAGATCGTTCAGGATGTCGGGGGGAGGCGTCTTATCGGACATGCCCCGATATGGCGGAGGGGACGCCGGGCTGCAACAGCATACCCTCTCCCGGCGGGAGAGGGCTTGAGCGCACGAGAGCGTTAGCGATCGTTCTTGCGCGAAAGGGTGAGGGGCTTGTCCTGTCCGTCGGCGTAAGCCGTCGCACCATGGCCTTGCGGCCGACTTCACCCGCGAACCCTCACCCTTTCGCCTGTTCCAATCGCTTCGCTCTTGGAGGCTCAAGCCCTCTCCCATCGGGTGAGGGCTTACAGGATCGACCAGGCGATCAGGCTTAGCGCCGCCACCAGAAGCGCCAGCCATGTCAGGATCATGCCGACCGAACGGCCCAGCGACGGGCCTTCCTGGAACAGCAGGCCCAGGGCGTGGATCACCCGTCCGGCGAACAGCATTCCGCCGACCGCATGAATCAGCATGGCCGGGGCGCCGAGGAAGGCCAGCAGGATCAGGCCGCACATTCCGGCGGGGATGTATTCCGCCGCATTGGAGAAGGCGCGGCTGGCGCAGACCAGTTCGCGCACGCCCCCGTCGCCGAACTCGACCAGATGCTGACGACGCCGCCGCACCACCACGCCCGACAGGACGAACAGCAGCAGGATCAGCAGACCGCCCCACAGGGCGGCGGCCTGAATGGTCGGGATCAGGCTCAATTTTCACGCCCCACGGGATAGAGGCGATAGCGCTGATCGTAGAAGGGCGTGCGCTCATAGAACCAGGCCAGACGCGCGTCGCCGTCGGCGGCGAAGGCGGGATCGGCCGCCAGCTTGGCCTCGAACTCGGCCTTTAGCGCCGGGGCGGCGGCCAGCATCTTTTCCGCCAGCGGGGCGATGGCGTAGGCCTCGATGTATTCGACGCGGTTCAGCACCTCGGGGAACAGGCCCCAGGCGAAGAAGCTCTCATTCGACTGCGGCTCCAGCAGCAGGATGGCGACGTCGCCCATCGGCTGATCGGTCGGCACGCGCACCGAACCGACGGGGAAGGTCCAGTCGTGGGCCTCGGGACGGACTTCGCCGACCGAGATCGGCACATGGCCTTCATTGGTGCGGCCCGACACCTTGGGATCGACCAGACGCAGTATGTCGACGGCGACGGTGCGCGGGGCGTCCAGCGTCTCCATCTGCACGCCGTGGACGCGCAGGCGCTCGATCACGTCCTGACGATAGGACGGCACCCAATAGGCGGTCGGCCGCTTCAGCGTCAGCGTGGGGTGCGAGCCGTAGAAGGGCATCTGCCACAGCTCGGCGTCCGGCTGGCCCAGCCAGCGGATCTCGGGGCGGCCCGAGGCGACGCTGTCGAAGGTCTCATAGCGGATGCCCTTGAAGGGGCGGGTGCGCGTGGGCGTGTCGTCGCTGTCGAAATTGGCGGGCAGTTCGGTGGGGCGCAGGGCGCGGTCGGCCGCGATGGCGGCGCGCAGGTCGCCGGACTTTTCGGCCAGCAGCTTCAACGCCTGTTCGAGGAAGACATAGGTGCCCAGCACCCGCTGCTCGTGCGGTTTCAGGCTGTGGTTCTCGATCAGGATGGTCGGGATGTGGGCCGCCGAGCCCCAGCCGTTGGAGAAGCGCTCGCCCAGGCCGCCGTCGTTCAGACCCTTCTTCGGATCGCGGTCGTCGATGGCGAAGACCAGTTCGCCGGGGATGTGGCCTTGAGCCTCCAGCGCCTCATAGATGGCGGGCTTGAAGGCGGCGTCCAGCCATGAGGCGATGGCCGGGCTACGGCTCCAGACGCCGTCCTCGCCGTTGTAGCCGAAGGTGACGTCATACTGATAATCGATGCCGTCGGTGACGTGGATGTCGACGTAGAGGTCCGGCTGATATTTGTGGATCAGGCCCATGACGGCCTGCATCTCGGTCTGATCCAGCTTCATGAAGTCGCGGTTCAGGTTCTGGTTCGTCGCCGTGTGGCGCCAGCCCTGATTGCGCGGCCCGCGCTGATTGGGGCGGGAATAGGGGCCGGTCCGCTCATGCCCGTCGACGCTGAGGATCGGGATCAGGATGAGGTTGGCCCGGTCCAGCAGGCCGTCTTTTCCGTAGAAGGCGATGTCGCGCAGCAGCATCATGCCCGCGTCCTTGCCGTCGATCTCGCCCGGATGGATGCCGGCCTGGGCCAGCAGGACGGGCTTGGACGGATCGAAGGCCGCGCCGTCCTTGGACGCGATCACGGCGTAGATCGGGCGGCCTTCCGGCGAGGTTCCGAACTGTTCGATGCGGATCAGGTCGCTGGCGGCGTCCAGCCGGTCGAACCAGGCGCGGGTGTCGGCGTAGTTGGGCGAGAAATCGTGCGCCGCATCGGCCTCGAACCCCGTGACCCACGGATCGGAAGCGTCGCGCAGCAGGGCGCGGCTGGCGCCGTTCCACGCCGGGGCGGGCGGCAGGAAGGCCTGGTCCCACGGGGCTTCGTTGGGAACGGAAGCGGACGGGGTCTGGGACATGGCGGGGCTCGCGAAACAAACCAGGGCGGCGACGGCCGCTGTGACGAAACGGTCAAGGCGCATAGGCCCTTCGTGATCCGATCACAGCCGTCTGGCAACCCCGACCCACTTCGCGAGGAGCGCGTCCGGCCGCTCGTGACGGCCGGACGCAGGGTCGTCAGGCGGGCAGTTCCACCCGGTTCATGTTGCCGATGGCGCTGTTGTAGCGGTCCACGACCTGCTCGCGGTAGCCGTCCGAGTTGGACTGCTTGAAGTCGCGATAGGCGCCGACCATGCCGCTGAGGTTGTCGGCGATGCTGGACAGGTAGGACTTGTTGCTGTTGTCCGCCGGCATCTTGGCCTGCTCTTCGCGCAGTTTGGCGATGGCGGCTTCCATCGCCGGCAGCTGGGCGTCGGCCTCGGCCTTGTTGTCCTCCATCACCGCATTGGTGAACAGGTCGGCCTTCTGCATGGCGTCCAGCAGGCTGGCTTCCGCGGCGTGGCCGCCCTTGCGCATGACTTCCAGCTTGGCCGCGTTGCTGGCGCGCTGATACTCGCTCAGGGCGACGTCCAGTTCTTCGATCCCGGCGACGCTGCCCTGATAGGCCTGCGTCTGGGCGTCGTGGGCCGCCTTGGCCTTGGCCAGGGCGTCGTCGCGATAGGCGCGGGACTCGAAATAGGGGTCGAGTGCCTGCCACTGGGCCAGCAGGGCCTCCAGTTGCGGGATCAGCTTGTCGGCCGCTTCATCGGCCTTCTTGCCCTGATTGCCGCCGTTCAGCGCCCGGCCTTCCTTCAGCTTCGCGATCGCGCGTTCCAGATGCGAGATGTTCTCCGGGAAGTGCAGCGTCGCCGTCGCGGAGGCGTTCGGGATGTCCAGCTTCTGATAGTCGCCGAAGTATTTCGACACGCCCCAATGTTCGTCGATCAGCGCGTTGAAGGCGTCGATGTAGAGGCTCATCTTCTCCTGGGTGGCCTCGTTGCCCGCCGCCTGGGCGACCGACTTGGGCGCCGGGTTTTCGGCATTGCCCTTGCTGTCGCCGCACGCCGAAAGGCTGAGCGCGGCGGCGAGTGCGAGCGTGGCGACGCCGGCGCTGGTGCGTGAAATCATATGGATTCCCCTAAGCCGATCAGCGCGCCCCAAGCGTCGCCGTTCCTTCGGCCGGGAAACTGAACGCCGATCAGCCTATAGGGTTCTCTCGCGAGACGAGTTTTTGCAAACGGCTCACAGGAACCGCGTCAGGCCTTCCAGATTGGGGACCCATCGCCCGGCAGGCCCAGCGAGGCCCACTTCTCGGAGACACGGTCGATGACGTCCTGCTCCATGCGGATTTCCTCGCCCCATTCGCGCTTGGTTTCCGGCTCCCACTTGTCGGTGGCGTCCAGACCGATCTTGGAGCCCAGCCCGCTCTCGGGAGAGGCGAAGTCCAGATAGTCGATGGGGGTGTTCTCAATCACCGTGATGTCGCGCGCCGGGTCCATCTTGGTCGAGACGGCCCACATGACGTCCCTCCAGTCGCGGGCGTTGATGTCGTCGTCCACGACGATGATCCACTTAGTGTACATGAACTGGCGCAGATAGCTCCAGCAGCCCATCATCACGCGCTTGGCGTGACCCGGATAGGCCTTCTTCATCGACACCACGGCGATGCGATAGCTGCACCCTTCGGGCGGCAGCCAGAAGTCGGTGATCTCGGGGAACTGCTGGCGGATCAGGGGGATGAAGACCTCGTTCAGCGCCTCTCCCAGCACCGACGGTTCATCCGGCGGGCGGCCGGTGAAGGTGGTCAGATAGATGGGGTCCTTGCGCATGGTGATGGCGCTGACCTGGAAGACCGGGAACTTCTCGACCGAGTTGTAGTAGCCGGTGTGGTCGCCGTAGGGGCCTTCGTCCTCGAACTCGTCCAGCAGGACGTGGCCTTCTAGCACGATCTCGGCGTTGGCCGGCACCATCAGAGGCACGGTCTTGCACGGGACCAGTTCAGCCTTGGAGCCGCGCATCAGGCCGGCGAACTGATACTCCGACAGGGTTTCCGGCACCGGGGTCACGGCGGCCAGGATGGTCCCCGGATCGGCGCCGAGCACGACGGCGCAGGGCAGGGGCTCTCGCTTGCCCGCCTTCTTGTGCCGGGCGTAGTGCTGGGCGCCGCCGCGGTGGGCCAGCCAGCGCATGATGGCCTTGTCCTTGCCCAGGACCTGCATCCGATAGATGCCTAGGTTGAAGTCGTCCTCGCGCTCGTCCGACGGCCCCTTGGTCACGACCAGACCCCAGGTGATCAGGGGCGCAGGCTCGCCCGGCCAGCAGCCCTGTATGGGCAGGGCGGTCAGGTCGATCTGATCGCCCTTCAGCACCACGTCCTGAACCGGGGCCTTCTTCACTGTCTTGGGCCGCATGGACATGACGGTCTGGGCCAGCGGCAGCATCTCCATCGCGTCGCCCAGCCCGCGCGGCGGCGTTGGATTGCGCAGGAAGGCCAGCAGTTCGCCGACCTCGCGCAGTTCGCCCGCCGTGGTGCGCTGTTTGCCCTCAAGCGTCACGCCCATGGCGACGCGCTTCACCGTGCCGAACAGATTGGCGAGGCAGGGGATGGGACTGATCGTGCCGTCGGGCATGACCGGCTTTTCGAACAGGACCGCCGGGCCGCCGTTGCGCAGCAGCCGGGTCTGGATCTCGGTCATCTCCAGACGGGTGGAGACAGGCTCGGACACGCGGACCAGTTCGCCGTCGGCTTCGAGGGTCGCAAGAAAATCGCGCAGGGACTTGTAGGCCATGCGCTGACGCTTAGGCGGACGCGAGCCGTCTGTCACGCCGTCCGAACGCGCGATCGATCGCCACGACGACAAGGCCCAGCAGCAGGAAGAAGATCAACAGGCCCGCGAAGCTCGCTGCGGCCCGAGCGAGCCCCAACTCGTCCACATTGATGAACCAGTAGGGCCACCAGCCCGTCATCGCCCCGTGCGCCAGGGTCCAGCCGCCGTAGACCAGCGGAAACGTCAGCCACTTGATCGCGTCGATCCAGCGCAGCCGCCCCTTGGCCGTGAACAGCAGCCAGTCGCCGACGAAGGCCAGCGGCATGACGGTGTGCAGCAGGGTGTCGGCGACCTTCTGCCAGCCCTGCGGATTCCAGGTCTGGGCCAGCAGCAGGTGATAAACGACGCCGACCACGACGATGTACATGGCGACGGCGGCCCGCACGCCCTCGCTTCGGCTCCACCGGCCCAAGGCGCCGTCGGGCGCCAGCGCCGGCCCCGTCAGGGCCAGCGCCGCCAGCAGATTGGTCAGGATGGTGAAGAAGCTGAAGAAGTTCAGCGTCAATATGCCTGCGCCGACACCGGGGTTGTTCTGCAGCAGCAGGGCGTACTGCAGGCCCAACGCGCCCCAGCCGATCACGGCGAACAGCGCGCGATACAGACGCGCGCGCATCAATAGGCCGGGGCGTCCGACACCAGCGCCCACACCGGCAGGCGCAAGACGCGGGTGGCGGCGTCCAGGCGGGCGGAATCCAGCCGCTCGCGTCCCGCCTCGACCCGTCGCAGGGCTTCCGGCGTCAGGTCGATGGCGGCGGCCAGATCAAGGAAGGCGACGCCGCGCCGGTCGCGCCAGCGGCGGATGCGGGCGCCGACGACGGCGTCCTGTGGATCAATCGCCGGAAGGCCCAGAACCGAACCCAAGACCGCCTCCTTCTCGAAGCGCCTGAAACCGTGTCAGATCAGGCATCCTGATCCCATTGGAAAGCCTCGTCCAGCCAGTCGCCGATACGGCCGTCCGGGCGGGCCAGGCCGTGGATGCGCGCCATCTCATCGGCCGACAGCGCGAAGTCGAAGATGCCGAAGTTCTCGGCGGCCCGGCTTTCCCTGGTGGTGCGCGGAATGGCGACGACGCCCTGCTGGATGATCCAGCGCAGGGTGATCTGGCCGTTGGTCTTGCCGTGCGTTGCGGCGATCTCGCCGATCACGGCGTCGTCGGCGATCCTGCCCTGGGCCAGAGGCGACCAGGCGGTGATGGACGAGCCGAGCTCGCGCGCCGACTCGATCAGCGTCTTCTGCGACAGATAGGGATGATACTCGACCTGGTTGGTGATCAGCGGCGCGGTCGACAGGGCGACGGCTTCGCGGAACAGGGCCGAGGGGAAGTTGGACAGGCCCACGTGCTTGGTGAAGCCCTTCTCCTGAGCCTCGTTCAGGGCGCCGATGGTTTCCGACAGCGCCGGCGTCGGCTTGGGCCAGTGCAGCAGCAGCAGGTCGGGCGTCAGGCCCAGGCTGATGGCCGATTCCTCGGCCTGACGCAGCAGGGCGTCGCGATGGAAATGCTCGACCCAGATCTTGGTGGTGACGAAGATGTCGTCACGCGTGACGATCCCTTCAGCCACGGCGTCGGCGATGCCGTCGCCGACCGCCTTCTCGTTCTTGTAGATCCAGGCGGTATCGATGTGGCGATAGCCGATGCGCAGGGCCTCGCGCACCATGCGGCGGGCGTCCTCGGGCTCCAACTGCCAGGTGCCGAATCCGAGCAGCGGAATCTCGACGCCTGAGGCGGTCACGGTCGGCTGGTCGGAATAGGGCATGGGGAGGCTCCGTAAGGGGGGAGCCCTGGATATAGGCGCGCGCTCAGGCCTCGCCATTGTCCAGCCAGTGGAAAATCCGCTCCCACAACGGCTCCATCCCCTTGCGGAAGGCGCCCTCGTGACCGATGCGGCGGACGCCGAAGTCGCCGGGCGCATGGACGCTGATGTCAGAGGGGGCGTGGGGATAGACGCTCAGCAGATCGCGCGCCGTGCCGGGCGTGGCGATGGGGTCGTCGGTGAAGATCCACGACCGGATCGGGGCGGTCACGGCCTCATAGTGATGGGGCCGCAGGCTGGTCTCCAACTCCCTGGAGAAATATTCGCGCTTCATGCACCAGCGCCGCCAGGTGGTGAAGACTCCGCGCGGCAGGTCGGTCCCGGCCCACAGGCCGCCGCCCTTGATATAGCCGTGCCGCATCAGGCTGAACGGCCCGAAGCCCAGCCAGAAGAATAGCTCCGCCGGATTGTAGCTGCGGTGGTGCCCGCCCCACCAACCCGTGCCGACCGAGACGAAGGCGTGCCGCTCGATCCGATCCTGATTGGCCATGAAGCCCAGGAAATGCCCGCCGACGCTGTGGCCGACATGGACGACGGGCAGGTCCGGCGCCGCCTCGATCAGGGCGTCGAGGGCGGCGGGCATGTCCAGACGGCCCCAGTCCGGATAGTCCATCCGCATGGCTTTCAGATCGTCTGGCCGCGACCCGGCGATGCCCCGGAAGTCATACGTCAGCACCGCCGCGCCCCGGCCCGCCAGATAGCGGGCGAAGCGCTCGTAGAAGCCCTTGGGAAAGCCCGTGCCCGAAGAAACCAGCACGGCGATCCGAGGCTGGGCGGCCGAAACCAGCCGCATCGACAGCGGATAGCCGTCGGCGGCCGGGGCGGTGAAGTCGCGCGTGACGAGATCGGTCATCAGGTCCGTCCAGATTGGAAACGAACCCTAGCCGGTTGACGTGGCGTCAGGTCAAGGCTTGGCCGGTGTGTTCAGAGGGGCGCCGATGTGTGCTGCTTTCAGAAGACCCGGTTCACACCGGATGTTCGTCGTCTCCTGCTTCCCGCTCATCCCGGCGGACGCCGGGATCCAGTGCTTTGGCATCAATGCGCACGGCTCAGCGGCAAAGCTTCTGCCCGGCGCTCGTACTGGGTCCCGGCGTCCGCCGGGATGAGCGGGTGTTAACAGCCTGCAACAACATTCAAAGGGAAGTCAGCTGGATCAATAGGCCAGGGCGTTGCCGTCCTTGCGCATCTCGGTCGCCGCGCCGTAGGTCCAGCGGCCCTGTTCGTTGATCTGCTTCATCACGTTCTGATAACCGCCGAAACCGCCGTCGGGCGGGCCGAGGTCCCAGCCCATGGCGGTCAGTTGCTGTTTGGTGGCTTCGGGCACGCCGGATTCGAGGTGCAGCTTGCCGACGCCCTCGGCCGGTTGGCCGGTCGGTTCGGAGGAGCCGTAGTGCTGCCAGCGCGGGCTGTCGCCGGCCTCCTGCGGGTCGAGGCCGTAGTCGACCATGTTGATGATGATTTGGGCCTGGCCCTGCGGCTGCATCCCGCCGCCCATGACGCCATAGGCCAGCCACGGCTCTCCATCCTTGCAGGCGAAGCCGGGGATGATGGTGTGGAAAGGGCGCTTGCCGGGGGCGTAGACGTTCGGGTGGCCGTCGGTGAGGGAGAACAGCTCGCCGCGGTTCTGGAACATGAAGCCCAGCGTCCGGCCGTCCGGGCCGTCCGGCGTCAGGCCGCCGCCCATGCCGCGATAGTTGGACTGGATCCAGCTGACCATCATGCCGTCGCTGTCGGCCACGCTGAAATAGGTGGTGTCGCCCTGCGTCGGCGCGTCGCCGGGGAAGACGCGGTCCATGACCCGGTTGGGGTTGATCAGCTTCGCTCGTTCGGCGGCGTACTCCTTGGAGTTCAGCCAGGCGGTCGGGGCCTTGGCGAAGCGCTCGTCGGCGAAGTAGCGGGCGCGGTCCTCGAAGGCCAGGCGCTTGGCCTCGGCCTGGATGTGGATGGAGGCGGCGGACTGGAAGCCCATCGCCTTCAGGTCGAACTGTTCGCAGATGTTCAGGATCTGGTTGGTCGACAGCCCTTGCGTGTTCGGGCCCAGCGAATAGACCTCGACCCCGCGATAGGTGGTCATCAGCGGCTCGACCCATTCGGTGCGGTGGGCGGCCAGATCGGCGCGGGTCATCCAGCCGCCGATGCGCTTGAAATAGCGCTCGATGTGGTCGGCGATCACCCCGTCGTAGAAGGCGTCGCGGCCCCCCTCCGCGATCAGGCGCAGGGTGCGGCCCAGGTCGGGGTTGGCGAAGATCTCGCCCGTCTTCGGCGTGCGGCCGCCGGTCAGCCAGACCTTCTTGCGGTTGTCGTTCTCCTCGATCGTCGGGGCGCTCCGGTCGAAGTTGGCCATGCCGCGCTCGAGGTAGTAGGCCACCACCTGCGGCACCGGCACGCCCTGTTCGCACAGTTCGGCGACGGGCAGCAGGACGTCCTTCCACGGCAGCTTGCCGTAGCGCTGGTGCGCGCTCCACCAGGCGTCGACCGTGCCGGGCACATTGACCGTCACCGCGCCGTAGCGGGGCAGGTAGCCGTCGGCTCCGGCCCTGGATCGCGCCGTTTCAAGCGACAGGCCGCGAGGGCTGTTTCCTGAACCGTTGAAGCCGACGACCTTCTTCTGGGCCGGGTCCCACATCAGGCAGAAGGCGTCGCCGCCGATGCCGTTGGCGGTCGGCTCCAGGAAGCCCAGGGCGGCGTTGATGGCGATGGCGGCGTCGATGGCCGAGCCGCCGCGCCGCAGGGTGTCCAGGCCGATCATCGTCGCGGCCGGGTGGGCGGTGGCCGCGGCGCCGCTCGCGCCCCAGACGGTCGAACGGCCGACGAAACGCGGCCCGGTGATGCGGTCGCCGATGCCGACGCCGGCGTAGGGATCGGGCGTGGGCGCAGGCTGGACGGAGGTTGCGGCGGGAGGCGGGACGGCGGCGCTTTGCGTCTGCTGGGCGTTGGCGGCCCCCGCCATCAGGGCTCCGGCCGGCAGGGCGGACAGGAAGGTACGACGACGCATGATGATTTACTCCCCCTCAATCGAGGCGCGCATTGAGGCCGGAACGCGGGGAGGGCGCAAGCGCCGAAAAGCCGGACGGGCAAAGAAAAAGGGCCGCCCGAGGGGGCGACCCTTTTCCGTATCCGGCTGAAGACCCGATCAGGTGATGTCTTCGTTCAGCAGGCCGACCTTGAAGTAGCCGTTTTCCTGCAGGGTGTTCATGACTTCCATGAACTGGTTGTATTTCACTTCCGGCTCGGCGCGGACGAAGACGCGCTCGTCACGGCAGTCGGCCACGGCGCCTTGAGCGGCGCAGACGTCAGCGGCCAGCTTGGAGAGGTTGGTTTCCGTTTCGGCGATGTAGAGCGAGCCGGATTCCTGGATGGTGATGTAGACCGGCTCTTTCGGCTCGGCGTCGGCGGCCGGCGGCGTGGCCGGCGGCAGGTCCAGGCGGATCGACACGGTGGCCATCGGGGCCGCGACCATGAAGATGATCAGCAGCACCAGCATGATGTCCACGAACGGCGTCACGTTGATGTCCGCGTTCTGTTGCGCCAGCTTGCCGCCGCCGCCGCCGCTCGAAGAAAGTTTCGCGCCCATTACGCCCTCGTCTCCATCAAGGCCCGCACCCTCCGGCGGACCACACTGAAAGTCTCGCTCGTCTCTTGGCGTCCTGAAGCGGGCTTGTAAAGCCGTCGAATGCGAGGAAATGACGCCGCCGGGGGAATAAGATTGCGAATTCGGCGCAAAGCCGCCTTGGCCGCGATCAATTCAGCCCCGGTTCAACCCCGGATTTCAGCCTCGGGCCAGTTTGAGGAATCGCTCGGCCAGCGCCGGGTCGTCCTTGAAGGCGCCGGTGAAGCGGGTGGTGATGGTCGAGACGTGGCGGTGATGCACGCCGCGCGTCGTCATGCACTGGTGCGCCGCATCGACCAGCACGGCCACGCCCTTGGGCTGCAGGTGCGATTCGATGGCGTCGATGATGTCGTTGGTCAGGGTCTCCTGGTTCTGGAGACGACGGGCGAAGATTTCGACCACCCGCGCCAGCTTGGAGATGCCCACCACCTTCTCGCCCGGCAGATAGGCGACGTAAGCCTTGCCCAGGAAGGGAGCCAGGTGGTGCTCGCAGTGGCTCTCGACCTCGATGTCGCGCAGGATGACCATGTCGTCATAGCCGGTCACGTCCTCGAAGGTGCGGCTCAGCTCCTTGCCCGCGTCGGCGTCATAGCCGTCGAACCACTCGCCATAGGCGTCGACCACGCGCTTGGGCGTGTCCAGCAGGCCGGGGCGGTCAGGGTTGTCGCCGGCCCAGGCGATCAGGGTGCGCACGGCCTCCAGCGCCTGTTCGCGGCTGGGGCGCTTGGACGCCTCATTGGCGACGAGGACGGGCTTGGCGGGGGTGCTGCTCATGAAACGATCCGGCGGCGACGAGAGCGCCTGTTCAGAATACTATTATATAGGGACTTGGGCGCGCGGCCCCGACTGTCTATCAGGCCGCTATATGGGACACCTCGTCCGTCCCGCAAGAAAACTCGCAAAAGACCTGAGCCATGGCCCTGCACATCCACGACACCCTGCGCCGTGAAAAGCGCCTGTTCGCGCCGCGTGATCCGAACCGGGTGAGCCTCTATGTCTGCGGCCCGACGGTCTATGACTACGCCCATATCGGCAACGCGCGGCCGCCGGTGGTGTTCGACGTGCTGGTGCGCCTGCTGCGCCGCACCTATGGCGCCGACAAGGTGGTCTACGCCCGCAACGTCACCGACGTGGACGACAAGATCAACGCCAAGGCCGCCCGTGAAGGCGTCGCCATCGGCGAGATCACTGCCCGCTATGAAGCCGCCTATCTGGCCGACATGGGCCTGTTGAACGTCTCGCCGCCCGATATCGCCCCGCACGTCACCGACTACATCGAGGCGATCACCAAACAGATTCAGGCCATCATCGATTCAGGCTGCGCCTATGCCGCCGAGGGCCATGTGCTGTTCGACGTGTCCTCCTATCCGTCCTACGGCGCGCTGTCGGGGCGCAATCTGGACGACATGATCGCCGGCGCCCGCGTCGAGGTCGCGCCCTACAAAAAGAACCCGCACGACTTCGTGCTGTGGAAGCCGTCCAAGGCGGACGAGCCGTCCTGGCCGTCGCCGTGGGGCGAAGGACGCCCCGGCTGGCACATCGAATGCTCGGCCATGATCGAGGAGACGCTGGGCCTGCCCATCGACATCCACGGCGGCGGCATCGATCTGGTCTTCCCGCACCATGAGAATGAGATCGCGCAGGGCGTTTGCGCCCACGGCCACGCGCATGGCGATGAGGCGCACGACGAATACGCCCGCTACTGGATGCACAACGGCTTCCTGACCGTGGACGCCGAGAAGATGTCCAAGTCGATCGGCAATGTCCTGCTGCTGCACGATCTGGTGCAGGCCATGCCGGGCGAGGTGGTGCGCTGGGCCCTGCTGAGCGCCCACTATCGCCAGCCGCTGGACTGGAACCAGACCCTGCTGGAGCAGAGCCGCAAGAACCTGGACCGCCTCTACGGCGCCCTGCACCGCGCAGCCGGGGTCGAGGCGGCGGACGTTGAGCCGCCGGTCGAGTTCATGAAGTCGATCGAGGACGACCTGAACACGCCGGGCGCCATGGCGGCCCTGTTCGCCCTGTCCAGCGACATCGAGCGCGGCATGACGGCGGGCGACACGGCGGCTGTGGCGACGGCCAAGGGCCAGTTGATCGCGGCGGCCTCGATCCTGGGGGTGCTGCAGGCCAACCCGGCCGAGTGGTTCTCGGGCGTCGACGAAGGGCTGAAGGCCGAGGTCGAGGGCTTGCTGGAGCAACGCGCCGCCGCCCGCACGGCCAAGAACTGGGCCGAGGCCGACCGCATCCGCGACCGGCTGAACGAGCTGAACGTCGTCGTCATGGACGGCCCGCAAGGCGCGACCTGGCGCATGAAGGGCTGAGGCTTCCTTCTCCCCTTGTGGGAGAAGGTGGCAGGCGTAGCCTGACGGATGAGGGGTTGCGGGACGTTAGCCTTGCCACCCTTCATTCGATTTCGGAGAGACCCCTCATCCGGCCCTGACGGGCCACCTTCTCCCGCAAGGGGAGAAGGAAGCGGTCAGCGCGCCCGCCTGATCAGCTCATCCGCCAGCACGTCCGTCAGATAACCGTCGGCCGTGCGCCCGTTCGCCTGTTGCCAGCGGCGAAGGGCGGCGCGGGTGTTGGCGCCGATGACGCCGTCGACGCCTTGCGTGTCGAAGCCCATGCGGGTCAGGGCCTGCTGGGCGCCGACGCGCTGATCCCGCGTCAGAGGGCCGTCGTTGGGCCAGGAGTCCTTCAGCGCCGGCTTGCCCGCCACGCCGTCGGCGATCATGCCGATGGCGAGCGCATAGCTGACCGAGTTGTTGTAGCGGCGAATGACGTAGTGGTTGGGCAGGGCCAGGAAGGCCGGGCCCTTGGCGCCCTGCGGCAGCAGGATGGCCGCGCCCTCGGCCGCCTCGGCGCTGTTGGGCGAGGAACCGTCGGCCAGGCGCACGCCGCGCGCGACCCAATAGGCCCAGGGGTGCTTCGGCCCCTCCGCTTCGGCGAAGTCGAAGTTGGAGGGCAGGGTGACTTCATAGGCCCAGCCCTGACCGCGCTTCCAGCCCGCCTGGGCCAGCAGATTCGCGGCCGAAGCTAGGGCGTCGGCGTCCGAGCCCCAGATGTCGACTTTGCCGTCGCCGTTCTGATCGACGCCCAGCTTCAGATAGTTGTCGGGCATGAACTGGGTCTGGCCCATGGCTCCGGCCCAGCTGCCCTTAAGCCCTGCGCGGTCGCGCTTGCCCGTGACCACGATGTCGAGGGCGTGCTTCAGCTGCTCCTCGGCCCAGGCGCGGCGGCGGCCGTCATAGGCCAGGGTCGCCAGGGAGCGGATGACGTCGAAATCGCCCTGAACCTGGCCGAAGGCGCTTTCCTGGGCCCAGACGCCCAGCAGGATCTCGGTCGGCACGCCGTATTTCTGGGTCACGTCCCATGGCACGCGGTCGACGCGCTGGCGGGCCATGGCGATTCGCGCCGGAGTGGTGGCGTTCTGGATGTAGACCCCGGCGGGGCGCGAGAATTCGGGCTGGTTGCGGTCCAGGCGCACGACGCTGGGGTTGGGCGTCACGCTCTCCAGTTCGCGGGCGTAGTCCCATTTGCGGGCGCCGCCGTGGCGCTCCAGGAAGCTCTGCTTCCAGGCGTCGAAGCTGGCGTGGTCATAGGCGTCGCTGAGATCCGTCTGGGCGGGCGGAGGCGCCGGGACGGGCGTGGCGGGCGCTGGCTCGACCACGGGCGGCGGCGCAGGCTGGGGCTGCGGCGGCGTGGGAACCATGGGGGTGCAGGCGGCGACCGACCCCAGCAACAGAAGGCGATAAGCGATACGCATAAACATAGGCTAACGCCCCCGAATTCCACGACCAATCACAAGCGCGCGAAGGCTCGATCAGTTTCCGTGATAAGGATGAAGGCGCCGTTAACCCTTTTCGGCAGTAGGCGGTTAAGGGGCGACAATTTACATTGCGCCGTTCCCTGAGCACGGCCTGGTGGCGGAGGGGCGACGCGTCGGACGTGCATGTCCGAAGACCCTCCGTTCGACTCGGAGGCCAGGCCTCCAGCGGATTCCCCGCGCGGAATGTTGACGAAAGGCCATGGCCTCTCTATACGACCGCCTCCGCCGCAGGTTCGCCCGCGGCTCTTTTGTTTTACCCGCCCTCACGGGCCTCCAAATCCGGGACGTCCGACCATGAAGGTCCGTAGCTCGCTGAAGTCGCTGAAGGGTCGCCACCGCGACTGCAAGATCGTTCGCCGCAAGGGCGTTCTGTACGTCATCAACAAGACCGACCCGCGCTTCAAGGCCAAGCAAGGCTGATCAGGCGCGCCCGGCGCGCCCTGCCTCTTGCAGGCGAGGCGCGCGCCGACCGTCGGTGGATGGGATGACTATCCACAGGGCCGCGGGCGTTGTCCGCGGCTTTTTCGCGTCCGGCGTTGAGCGCAGGCTCGCGCCTGACTAGTGATTCTTTTTTAGTCGCCCTAACGGCCTTCGGCCTGCTTGAGGGCGTGGTTCTTTCCTGCCCTGACGGCCGTCCGGCCTGATTGAGGGCGCAGCCTGATTTGAGTTCTGGAGTTCAGTCATGGACGACGCTTCCTTCGACGCCAGCCCCGACGTCCTGACCGCCACGGCCCAGGGCCGCTTGCGCTCCATCATCGAACGCCTGGAGCGCCTCGAAGAGGACAAGCAGGCGGTGATGGCCGACATGAAGGAGGTCTTCGCCGAGGCCAAGGGCGAAGGCTATGACGTCAAGGTGCTGCGCAAGGTCATCCGCATTCGCAAGCAGGACAAGGCCAAGCGCCAGGAGGAGGAGGCGATTCTCGACCTCTATCTCTCGGCCCTCGGCGAGGTCTGAGGCGGCCGGCTTGAAGCGCACGCCCTTCAAGCCTCCCAGCGACGGCCCTTCAGGCTCGAGCAGCGTGAAGGGCGGCGGCGCGAAGCTGCGTTCCAGCGGTTTCAAGCCGAAGAGCGGTGGCACCGCTAAACCGCGCTCAAGCAGCCCGAAGGGCGATAGCGCCGCTAAAACCAAGCTGTTGAGCCCCTGGGAGCAACAGCGCGAGGCGGCAAGGCGCTCTGCGCTCAACGCCCTGAAACGCGCCCGCCGCTCGGCAGAGAAGGCAGGCGTTTCCCTGTCCGACTGGGAGGGCGAGTTCCTCGATTCGGTCGGGGAGCGGGTTCGTGAACACGGACGCGCCTTCGCCGATCCGGAAAAGGGCGCGCCGGGCCAGGCCCTGTCGGCCATGCAGGGCCGCAAGCTGAAAGAGATCACCGCCAAGGCCAAGGGCGAGCCGCGTCGATTCGGCCGACGGCCGGGGAGGGCGCCGGAGCGCGAGGCGGACGAATGAGGCAACCGCCTTGCTGGGCCGGACGTTGCGCCTGCGGATTTCCGCCCTTTGAGAGGGAAGACCGATGAAACGCTTCGTTCCCGCCGCCCTGACCGGCGGCCTTATGAGTCTGAGCCTGGCGCTGGCGGCCTGCGGGGACCGGCCGGGCGCTGCGCCCGAGGCCGCATCCGAGGCGACGCCGGATCTCAGCGGCGGCCCAGCGGCCGCGCCCCAGGCGGTCGCTCCGGCGTCCGGGACGACCCAGGCCCTGCCCGCCGTCGACGAGGCGGCGGCGCGCGCCTTCGTCCGCGAGGAAGGCTCCACGTTGGAGACGCTGACCTTCGAGCGGGTCGGGTCGGTGACGAAGGAAGGGATGGTGAAGGGCTATGCGGCGCCGGTTTACGCCGTGCCCGTCGCGTCCGGCCAGACGTTGAGGGTCGCCTTCAAGCCGTCGAACGCCAACCTGTACTTCAACATCAGCGACGCGGCGGATCAGAGCGGCGCCGCCGTGTTCCGGGGCGAGGTCGATGGTGAAACCGCCGAGTTGAAAGCCTCGAAGGACACGACCTACGTCATCACCCCCTATCAGCCTCGCGCCATGGCGCGGCGTGATGAGACGGGCTCCTATACCCTGACGGTCAGCCGAAGCTGATGAGGAGGGGCGGCGAGCGAGATTGCCGCCCTTTCCTTCCTTATGGCAGGGCGTTCAGGCGCATGGCCGACAGGTAGGGCTGATAGGCCGTGCGGGCGGCGGCGGCGCCGGACAACTCATCCTGTTCGATGTGGATGGTCAGGCCGTAGCGGCCCTTGAGCGCGCTCATCAGCGAGCCGACGCGGCCGCCTGAATCCTTGGGTTCGACGCCGATGACGACGGTCTCGCCGGTCGGGCTGTCCATGACCACGGCCAGGTAGTCCTCGCCGCCGATCGAGGCCAGGGCGGGGGGAGACGACAAGGCCATCTCACGCACGCCCTTGGTCATTTCCACGCCTGCGACGACGCTCTTGAAAGCGGTCTCCTGCGCTCCGGCGAGCAGGCCGGAGAGGGGGCCGCTTTCCTCCGGAACGGGCGCCTTGGAATCGATCAGCAGGATTTCGGCGCTGGTTCCCGGCTCGCCATAGGTCATGGAGACGGAGAAGGCCTGGCACTCGATTTCCGTCAGGGGTTTGCCGGCGATGGTCCCGGCCGCGGGCATGGCGGCCAGCAGGGGATGATTCTCGCATTCGGGCGGCAGGACGACCCTGGACGCGGCGGAGGCGGCGGCCTCGGCCTTCGCCGGCGCTTCCGCATTGGAGCAGGCGGCGGTCAGGATGGCGACGGACGCCAGGCTCAAGGCGATGGCGGCAGGACGAAACATGATGGCACGCTCCCCTACGTGAACAGGACGACGAGGTGTGGCCTGTAAAGCTCGCCGTTAAAACCCCGGAAGGGGATCGGTCAGTCCAATTCCTGAACGCCGCCGCCGGAAACGGTCAGGATCTGGCCGCTGATCCATGACGCGGCGGGGGAACACAGGAACAGCGCCGCGCGGGCGATGTCGTCGGGTTGGCCCAGACGGCCCAGAGGCGTGTGTTTCAGCATGGCCTCTTCGATCTCGGGCGTCAGAACGCTGGCCAGGGCGTCGGTCTTGATGGCGCCCGGCGCGACGGCGTTGACGCGAATGCCCCTGGGGCCCAGGTCGAACGCGACGTTGCGGGTCAGATGACTGACCGCCGCCTTGGACGATCCGTAGGACGCCATGCGGGCGTTCTTGTTGTCGCCGGCCATCGAGGTGATGTTGAGGATCGCCCCGCCGCCCGCGTCCTGCATGTGCGGCGCGGCCAACTGCATGAAGCGGAAGGGCGCGAAGACGTTGAGCTGATAGGCGCGCTCGAAATCGCTCATCGGCATGTCGAACGGCTTGGGCCCGCCGCCGCCCGCATTGTTCACCAGCAGGGTCAGCTTGCCGAAGGCCGCGACGACCGCCTCGACGGCGGCGATGCGCTGGGCTTCATCGGTGACGTCGCAGGCCAGGCTGACGGCATGTCCGCCCGCGCGGACCACGCCGTCCGCCACGGCCAGGGCCCTGGCCGCGTCCAGATCGGTGACGGCCACCGCGGCGCCCGCCGCGGCGAAGGTCTCAGCGATGGCGCGGCCGATGCCCGCCCCTGCACCCGTCACCAGGGCGACCTGTCCGTCCAGTCGGAAATGCGCGTCCATCGTCTGCATCGCCTGTTGCTGTTCGTTGCGTTCAGCCAGCAAGCGTGGATCGGCTGCGCACGGTTCCATTCTCAGGGGAATGGCATGACCTTCGCCCCTGGCTGGCGTACCCCTGTGCGTCGAGTTGATTCTGGCAAAGAAGGGGGCGCGCGTGTGGACGATACTGGACGGTTTCAGGCGATTGACGGATTTCAGCGGGCGCGACCGGCGCGGGCGTTTCTGGCCCTATGCCCTGGTGGTCCTGGCGTTGGCCTATGTCGGAATGGCGGCGGTGATGGTTCCGCTGATGGCCGGTGTCTTCGCCGAGGCGACAGCCTATGCCGCTGCAAACCCTGATCAGGCCACGGTGGTGAGCGGGCCGGGCTATTACTCGGTGCAGATCCACGACCCCGAGGCGATCGCCATGCCGGATTTCGGCCTGGTCTTCACGGCGGTCGGCATCGCTGCGGCGCTGACGGTGATCCTGCTGGCGGCGGCGGTGACGCGGCGGCTGCATGACACCGGCCGGGCTGGATGGTGGGGGCTGCCGCCGGTGGTTTTTCTGACGACGGGACTGCTGCTGTTCCCGCGCATGATGGATCAGATGATGCAGTCGGAAGCGGAGGCCCCGTCGATGGACCTCTTCTTCCTGCTGTTCGCCAACAACCTGATCTACATCATCTGTCTGCTGGGGCTGATCGTCCTGTTGGTGCTGGACGGGACGAAGGGGCCGAACCGCTATGGCCCTCCGTCCGACTGACCCGTTTGACCGAGGACGACGTCCTCAGCCCGCTTCCTTGACCTGCTCTTCCAGCCCCTGTTCGCGGACCTTGCGGTAGAGGGTGGAGCGACCGATGCCCAGGCGGCGGGCGATCTCGGACATGTGGCCGGAATAGACCTCGATCGCGTGCTGGATCAGGTCGCGTTCGATCTGCTCCAGGGTGCGGACGTGGCCGCGATCATCGGTGATGCGGACCGGGCTGTCGTGCAGGCCGTCATCGTCGGCGGAGGCGGAATGCGACGCCGCGGCCGAGGCGCTGTCGCCGGCCGGCGCTGCGGCCATGTCGTCCAGCGGCACGGCGACGCCCGAGATGGCCGGGAAGTCGTGCGGCTGCAACAGGGGCGAGTCGGCCAGGACCAGGGCGCGATAGACGGCGTTCTCCAACTGGCGGACGTTGCCGGGCCAGTCGTGGCCCTGCAGCAGGGCCAGGGTCTCGGGCGAGCAGCCGGCGACCCGCTTGCCTTCCTCGACGTTGAAGCGGGCGATGAAATGCTCGACCAGGGCCGGGATGTCCTCGCGCCGTTCGCGCAGGGCCGGGGCCTCGATCGGGAAGACGTTCAGGCGATAGAAGAGGTCTTCGCGGAAGGCGCCTTCCTTCACCTGCTGGGCCGGGTCGCGGTTGGTGGCCGAGACGATGCGGACGTCGACCTTGACCGGGCGTTTGCCGCCGACCGGATCGACCTCGCCCTCCTGAAGGGCGCGCAGCAGCTTGACCTGCATGTCCAGCGGCAGTTCGCCGATCTCGTCCAGGAACAGGGTGCCGCCGTTCGCCTCGACGAACTTGCCGGCGTGTTTCTCATGAGCGCCGGTGAAGGCGCCCTTCTCGTGGCCGAACAGGATGGATTCGACCAGATTGGCGGGCAGGGCGCCGCAGTTGACCGCGACGAAGGGCTTGCCCGCCCGGTCCGAGGCGCCGTGCAGGGCGCGGGCGATGACTTCCTTGCCCACGCCGCTTTCGCCGGTGATCAGGACGGGGATGGAGGACTTGGCCGCCCGCTGGCCCAGCGCCTTGACCATGCGCATGGGCTCGCTGTCGCCGACCATGTCGTCGAACGAGGAGCGGCCCGTGGCCCGCTTCTTCAGACGGCCGATCTCGGCGGTCAACTGGGTCATCTGCAGGGCGTTGCGCACGCCGACCAGCAGGCGTTCGGGGCCGACCGGCTTGACGAAGAAATCCTGGGCCCCGGCCTGCATGGCCCGGACCACCGTCTCGATGCCGCCGTTGGCCGTCAGCACGATGACGGGGGTCGTGACGCCCGCCGTGCGCATCTCGGCCAGGGCTTCCAGGCCCGACAGACCCGGCATGACGAGGTCCAGCAGAACGACGTCGGCGCCGCCGCCCTTGGTCAGGCGGTCGATGGCCTCGCCCCCGCTCTCGGCGTGGACGACCGCATAGCCTTCGCGGTCCAGCACCGCCTGGATCAGGCGGCGCTGCGTGGGATCATCGTCGACGACCAGAACGGTCTTGGCCATAGGAACACACCCTTCAACATCACCATCGAACGGCCGTCCTCGTTAGGTCGGGACTGGCTCGTTTCGACACAAACCTAGAACGGAGGGAATGAAGATGGAGTTTCGGAGACCTGAGTCAGGGGTTAACGGCGACAGGCTTTGGACAGACGGTTTCCGGCTGCAGCCGCCCGGTCACGGCGCCCATGTTCAGATCGGGCCAGGGTGAGGCGGCGGCCTTGAGGTCGGGATGCTTGAGCGCCTCGCGCAGGTCGCGACGGCCGGGGCCGGGGCAATGCGGAACCTGATAGTCGCCCTGATGGACCCAGCGGCCGTCTGCGTCCTGTGCGAACAGAGCGATGTTGTAGGTGGTCGCCAGCAGAATCTCATCGCGGCCGTCGCCGTTCAGGTCGCGCTGCGCGGCGAGGCAGTTGTCTTCGCTGTTGCAGACGTAGCGCGGATCAGGGGGCGCTGTCGGGGCCAGGAAGGCGGCAGGCAGGGGCTTGTCCGCCGGCCAGGGGGCGATGTTCGGCGCGCGCGCGGGCAGGGCGGCTTCCTCGACGTCATAGCGCGAGGTCGAGGTTTGGGCCGCCTTGGCGCGGCGGGCGATCTCTGCGTCGGAGGATTTCGCCAGCTCGGCCAGGGCGGCGCGTCCCGTCTTGCCCGCGCCGAAGCGCAGGAAGGCGTAGTCGAACTGGGCCGCGCTGACGGCGCCGCGCTTCAGCCGGGCCATCTGGTCGTTGACGGACAGGCGGGCCGGGTCGGCCAGGGGGCTGAACAGGGCCAGGATGACCAGCACCGTCAGCACGGCGGCCAGGACGTTGGTGCGCTCCAGCGGCTTCATCCAGGCGCTCTTGCGCCACAGGGGCGACAGGGCGGCCCATCCGTATCCGGCGGCGTAGAGGACGCCGACCAGGGCGCAGGCCGAAGCGATGATGCGGTCGGGCGTCAGGCCGTGCTGGCCGATGCGCAAGGACAGACCCCAGAGCGCGATCAGGATCAGCGGCGTCAGCAGCACTGAGGCGACCCGCACCGCCGCGCGCAGGGCGGCGGGCGGCAGATTGTCCTCGCGCCCGTCCTGATAGGCCGTGTTGATCAGCACGATCAGGGCGGCGGCGGCCGACAGCACCAGGGCCGTGGCGCTGCCCGTCTTCCACAGCCCGTCCAGGCCGGTGAAGGGCAGGGCGGCCAGGAAGCCCGCCACCAGCACGGTGATGACCAGCAGCAGCCAGGACAGCAGCATCAGCGCCACCGTCCGCACGCCCCGGATCAGGCCGCCGCGCGCGTCGGTCAGCTGCACCGCCACGGCGAAGACCAGGCAGGTGACGGGGATGGAGAACCATTCCTCGCCCAGCAGATCGGACAGGAAGCTGAGACCGATGACGCGGAACAGGGCCGCGCCCAGGAACAGCAGCAGCCAGAAGGCGCCGGTGAACCCCAGAGACAGGACCAGTTGCACCCCGGCCTTCCACGCCGTGTCGAAATAGTCGTCGTAGTCGGCGACCCAGCGCCGCCCCTCGACCGCCGGAACGATCAGGTGATGGGCGATGAAGAGGGCCGCCGCCGCGAAGGCGACGACCGGGAAACGCAGATAGGGCGGGCGGAAATAGTCGCTGGCCTGCTGGGCCGCGTCGTGCCAGCCCAGCAGCGCCAGGACCGCCGCCGCGATCGCGCCCCACAGCGCCAGCGCCTTCCATCCCATCCGCCCGACGCCCGCCAGCAGCATGATCGGAGCGAACGTCGCCGCCAGCACCAGGGCGGCGAACAGCGAAGGCTGGGTGGCAGGCCAGGCCAGGGCCGCGTTGTCCGACGCCGAGCGATACAAGAGATAGAGGATCAGCCCCTGGATCAGGCCGATCCCGATACGGACGGCTGCGAGCCCGCGCGCGCCCTCGAGCGAGGCGCGGCCGGTGATGTCGTGGGTGGGGTAGGTCATGGGGCGCCTCTGCTGAGCCTTCGCAGGCAGGGTGACGCTGGATTACGAGGATGGAAAGCCCCGCCTGTTCCTTCTCCCGCAAGGGGAGGAGGAAGAAGAGCGGCTTGCATCGCGCGGCTGGCCTCCCCACAACCAAGGGCATGAACGCCCCTGTCAAACCGACCGAATTCGCTGACGCCCCGCTGTGGGATCTGTCCGACTTCTACGCCTCGCGCGAAGACCCGCGCATCGCCGCCGACCTGGAGCGGGCCAGGGGGCTGGTGGAGCAGATGAACGGATTTCAGGGGCGGCTGGCAGCCCTGTCGGGCGCCGAGCTGGGCCGAGCGCTGGATGAGGCGATCGGGCTTTATGAGCAGGCGGCGGATGTGATGGGGGGGCTGGGCGCCTACGCCTTCCTGGCCGCCTCGACCAACCGCGAGGATGCGGCGGCGCAAGGGTTCGAGGCCGATGTACGCGAGAAGCTGACCGTCATCGCCACGCCGACCGTCTGGCTGACACTGGAGATCAATGCGCTGGACGAGGCGGCGGTGGAGACGGCCCTGACGGCCCATGGGCCTGCCGCGCGCTGGGCGCCGTGGCTGCGCCGGGTGCGGGCGATGAAGCCGCACGAACTGTCGGCCGAGCTTGAGACCTTCATCGCCGAGCGCGGACCGATCCAGGCCCAGTGGCCGCGCCTGTTCGACGAGACCCTGGCCGTGCTGCGCGCACCCGTAGGCGATGAGGAACTGACCCTCGCCGAGGGCCTGAACCGTCTCAGCGACCCCGACGCCGCCAAGCGTCAGGCGGCGGGCCAGGGCCTGTCGACGGCCTTTTCCGGCATCGCCCGGACCATGGCCATGGTGCTGAACACCGTCGCCGCCGAGAAGGCGCTGGAGGACAAGAAGCGCGGCTTCAAACGTCCCGCCGACAGCCGTCATCTGGGCAATGAGGTCGACGGCGAGAGCGTGGACGCCATGGCCGAGGCGGTGGCTGAAGCCTATCCGCGTCTGTCGCATCGCTATTATGCGCTGAAGGCCAGGGCGATGGGCAAGGACAGGCTGGCCCACTGGGACCGCAACGCCCCGATCGAGGCGGCGGCGTCGCGCGCCTATGACTGGGCGGCCGGGCGCGAGGTGGTGCTGTCCAGTTTCGCCGATCTGGGCGGGGATTTCGCCGAGCGGGCGGGCTGGTTCTTCGACCGGCCGTGGATCGACGCGCGGGCGCGGGCGGGCAAGCAGTCCGGCGCCTACGCCCACCCGGTGACGGCGGACCGCCACCCCTATGTCTTCCTGAACTGGATGGGCGAGCGGCGCGACGTGCTGACGCTGGCTCACGAACTGGGCCACGGGGTCCACCAGACGCTGGCGGCGGGGCAGGGCAGTCTGCTGGCCGATACGCCGCTGACGCTGGCCGAGACGGCGTCGATCTTCGCCGAGGGGCTGACTTTCGACCGCCTGCTGGCCGAGGCGACGCCGGACGAACAGCGCGCTCTGTTGGCGGGGCGGATCGAGGACGGGCTGAATACGGTGGTGCGTCAGATCGCCTTCCACCGCTTCGAGACGCGCTTCCACGACGAGCGGGCGGCGGGCGAGGTTCCGGTCGAGCGCATCCGTGAAATCTGGATGGAGGAACTGGGCGCCAGCCTCGGCCCGTCGGTCGACCTGACCGGCTATGAAGACTGGTGGGCCTATGTCAGCCACTTCGTCCACGCGCCCTTCTATGTCTACGCCTATGCGTTCGGCGACCTGCTGGTCGCGGCGCTGATGGAGACGCGGGCAAAGGATCCGGCGGCCTTTACGCCCCTGTATCGCGAGCTGCTGTCCGGCGGCGGGGCGCGGACCTATGTCGAGGCGCTGAAGCCGTTCGGCCTGAACCCGCGCGACCCGGTCTTCTGGACCATCGGGACCAAGCGGCTGGAAGGCCTGATCGACCGGTTCGAGGCGCTGGGCTGACGACTATGCGTTGACAGGGGCGCGTGCGGCGTTGAAGCGTGGCCGCATGAAAATCGCGTCCCGTGTTCTTGTTCTCGCCGCCGTTCTCGCCCTGCCGACGACGGTTCTCGCCCAGACCGAGGCCTCGGCCAACCACCGCGCCCTGGCGGCGGGCTACAAGGCGCTGACGGTGTGCAGCGCCGTTCATTCGGCGCGAGCCGCAGGGGCCGAGCGGACGGTCGCCAGCGTCGAGGCGAACGAACTGGTCGGCATCTATCCTGAACTTCAGTCGCTGGTCGGCGCCATGAAGGTTGAGATGGCGGGCGACCTCGTCACCGTCGCCTGGGATCAGGCCGCGCCGCCGCGTGTCGCGACCTGGACCGACGGACGCGGGTGCGTCATCGAGCCGATGGGCTATGTGCAGGGGAGCGCGCCTGAACGCGCCTCGCTGGCGCGCCGGGGCTCGGCGCCGGATCTGCCGACGGCGCGGCCCAAGGGGAACGCCCGGGCGCTGGAGGCCGCCGTCGGCCGCGCCTTCGATCAGGGCTTCGGCGAAGGAACCAACACCACCGGCGTGGTGGTGATGCAGGGCGGCAAGCGGGTGGCGGAACGCTATGCCCCCGACTTCGGGCCGAACACGCCCCAGCGCACATGGTCGGTGGCCAAGAGCCTGGCCGGAACCGTCATCGGCGCGGCGGTCCAGCGCGGCGAACTGGATGTGAAGGCCCCCGCCGCCATCGCCAATTGGAGCCGCCCCGGTGACCCGCGCGCGGCCATCACGGTCGACGCCCTGATGCGGATGTCTTCGGGCCTGACCAGCGACACGGCGGGCAATCGCACCGACGCCCTCTATTTCGGCGGCACGGCGGCGGACGAGCAGGCGCCGGGCTGGCCGCTGCTGGCGCCGGTCGGGACGGTCTATCGCTACGCCAACAACGACACCCTGCTGGCGGTCATGGCGGCGGCGTCGACGTTCGAGGCCCATCCGCCCGCCGAACTGTTCGACACGCTGGGCATGACTCACACCTGGGCCGAGACCGACTGGCGCGGCAACTACATCCTGTCGAGCCAGGTCTGGACGACGGCGCGCGATCTGGCCCGCTTCGGCCAACTGTATCTGCAGGACGGGATGTGGGAGGGCGAGCGCCTTCTGCCGCAGGGCTGGCGCGACTACGTCACGGCTCCTGCCGGGCCTCAGCCGCCGACGGGCGACTTCGGCTATGGCGCGACCTTCTGGCTGCTGAACCGATCCGAGGGCGTGCCGGCCGACGCCTTCGCCGCCTTCGGCAATCGCGGGCAGTATGTGGTGATCGTGCCCAGCCGTCAGGTGGTCATCGTGCGGCGCGGCGAAGACCCTGCGGGCAAGCCGTTCGACATCGCAGCCTTCGCCCGCTCGGTTCTGGAAAGCCTGGACTGAGGCGCTTGTGGCCGCGACGGGCTTGAGCCGCGCGCAGGCCTCGCTATAAGAGCCGTCGAAATCCCGACTCTTTTTTGGAAGACCCCATGGCCGACCAGCACGCTGAAGCGACCGCCCCCCACGTCCACGGGGAAATGAACATCTCGGAACAGGCCTGGACCTGGAGCCTGTTCATGGGCCTGACCAAGTGGCTGTCGCTGGCCATGGCCGTGCTGATCCTATTCCTGACGGTGTGGTTCGGCGTGGGAGCGGGCTTCGTTCCCGCCTTCATCAGCTCCGCCGTGATGGCGGTGGTCGGCTTCTTTGTTCTGAAGAACAAGGTTTCGGCCTAGGGAGCGCCTTTCTCCCAGATCGGTTTGCACGAGGCCCGTCGGCAGGTTCGGCGGGCCTTTTGCTTGCGCGGATTGCGGCGAAGTGAGCAAGAACCTTGCGACGGCGGGCGGTGAAGCGGCGAAGGTCGCGAAAAAATCGCCTTATCGAGACGACTTGGCTTTGACGCCTGCTCCGGCTTCGGCCTAACGTCGGTTCGACCCTGGGGAGTGGGAGGGATTCGCTTGGCTGTCGCCATCGCCGTCACCCGTGAACGCCGTGAAGGCGAGACGCGTTGCGCTGTAACGCCCGAAACGGTGAAGAAGCTGGTCGCCCTCGGGGCGACGGTGAGCGTCGAGGTCGGGACGGGCCTGGGCTCCTCCCTGCCGGACGCCGACTACGCCGAGGCGGGGGCCAGCGTGAAGCCCGACCTGTCGGCGGCGCTGGCCGGTGCGGACGTCCTTCTGAAGGTGCGCGGCCCGACGGCGTCGGAAATCAGCGCCCTGAAGCCCGGCGCGGTCGTCGTCGGCCTGCTGGACGCCTGGCGCGACAAGGCCACGGTCGAGGCGTTGAGGGGCGCGAACGCCACCGCCTTCGCCATGGAATTCGTGCCGCGCATCACCCGCGCCCAGGTGATGGACGCCCTGTCGTCCCAGGCCAACCTGGCCGGATATCGGGCGGTGATCGAGGCGGCCTACGCCTATGGCAAGGGCTTCCCCATGATGATGACGGCCGCCGGGACGGTGGCCGCCGCCAAGGTCTTCGTCATGGGCGCGGGCGTCGCGGGGCTTCAGGCCATCGCCACCGCGCGGCGTCTGGGGGCGGTCGTCACGGCTACCGACGTACGCCCCGCCGCCAAGGAGCAGGTCGAGAGCCTGGGCGCCAAATTCGTCGCCGTCGAGGACGAGGAGTTCAAGGCGGCAGAGACGGCGGGGGGCTACGCCAAGGCCATGTCGGCCGAATATCAGGCCAAGCAGGCCGACCTGACCGCCGCCCACATCATCAAGCAGGACGTGGTCATCACCACGGCCCTGATCCCCGGCCGCCCCGCCCCGAAGCTGGTGACGGCGGCGCACGTCGGCTCGATGAAGCCCGGCTCGGTCATCGTCGATCTGGCGGTCGAGGCAGGCGGCAATGTCGAGGGCTCCAAGCCGAACGAGGTCGTGACCACGGCCAATGGGGTGAAGATCGTCGGCTGGAGCAACATGCCCGGCCGCATCGCGGCGGACGCCAGCGCCCTTTACGCCCGCAACCTGGTCGCCTTCCTGGGGTTGATGATCAAGGACGACGCCCTGTCGGTCGACCTGGAGGAGGAGATCCTCAAGGCCGCCGTCGTCACCCACGGCGGCGCCGTGGTGCATGAAGGAGTGAGAGGCTGATGGAACACGTCGATCCCACTGTCTTTCGCCTGGCGATCTTCGTCCTGTCGATCTTCGTCGGCTACTATGTCGTCTGGAGCGTGACGCCGGCGCTGCACACGCCGCTGATGGCCGTCACCAACGCCATTTCCAGCGTCATCATCGTCGGCGGCCTGATCGCGGCGGCGGCGCTGAGCGCCCAGGCGGGCGGGCCGAACGCCTGGATCGCCAAGGGCGCGGGCGTGGCCGCCGTCACCTTGGCCAGCGTCAACATCTTCGGCGGCTTCATGGTCACGCGACGGATGCTGGCCATGTACAAGAAGAAGGAAAGGCCCAAGGCCTCGTGATCCTGTCTCCCGTATCGCTGGCCTTCTACCTGTCCTGGGGCGTCACCGTTCTGGGCGTGGCGCTGTGGGTGTGGAGCTGGGTGCGGGTTCGCGACCCGATCGACCGGCTGCGTTTCCAGGATTGCGGCATCGTGCTGGTTTTCGCCGCGATCCTGACCCGGGTCATCATTCAGGATCGGGAGATGACGGTCTTCGACTGGGCGATGATCCTGCTCGGGCCGCTGTTCATCGCGGCGGCGCTGTGGCGTCTGTCGCGTACCCAATCCGTCAAACGCTAACCCCGAAGAGTATCGCGTGATGAAAGCTTCCCTGATTTCCGTCCTGGCCCTGTCGGCCGCCGCCGTCGTCGCGGGCGCCGCCTCGGCCCAGTCCGCCCGCGAGGTGGGCCAGGACCCCTATAGTGGCCTGCACTGGTCGGTGGTCGCGCCGCAGGGCGCCAGCTGGGCGCTGGAATGCGGGTTCCGGCCGGTGACCATTCGCGGCGTGCACATGAACCGCATCAGCCACACGGGCGCCGGTCGGATGGCGGGCCGCCTGCCGGGCGACAACGCGCGTTGCAAGGTGACCAAGACCGGGGGCGACGGCGCGGTCGGGCTGGCCGTGGTCAAGAACGGCGTGGCCACGGCGTCCGGCGCCAACGGCGAGGCGCCCGCCGTCGTGAACGTATTCTGATCTGAGACTGAAAAGAGGGGGAGGGGATGAACGCATCGATCGCGGCGCTGGCCTATCTGGCGGCGGGGGTTCTGTTCATCCTCTCGCTCAGGGGGCTGTCCAGCCCCGAGACCAGCCGCAGGGGCAATACGCTGGGCATGGTCGGCATGGCCCTGGCCGTCGGCGTCACCTTGCTGACGCTGGGGACCAGCGGGGCGCTGGACCCCGTGACCCTGGCCCTGATTGCGGGCGGGGTCGTGGTCGGCGGCGGCGCGGGCGCGGTGATCGCCAACCGCGTGCCGATGACCGCCATGCCGCAGCTGGTCGCGGCGTTTCACTCCCTGGTCGGGCTGGCCGCCTGTCTGGTGGCGGTGGGGGCGGTCTATGCGCCCGACGCCTTCGGCATCATGACGGCGACGGGCGGGATCAAGACCCTGTCCATCGTCGAGCTGAGCCTGGGCGTCGCCATCGGGGCCATCACCTTCACCGGCTCGGTCATCGCCTTCGCCAAGCTGGACGGGCGGATGAGCGGGGCGCCGATCCTTTTGCCCGCGCGGCACCTGATCAACATCGCCCTGGCCCTGGCCCTGGTCTTCCTGATCGGCGTCCTGATCGGGACGGGGGGGACGGCGGTCTGGGCCTTCTGGGGCGTGTTCGCCATCGCCCTGATCCTGGGCGCGACTCTGATCATCCCCATCGGCGGAGCGGACATGCCGGTGGTGGTGTCCATGCTGAACTCCTATTCCGGCTGGGCGGCGGCGGCCCTGGGCTTCACGCTGGAGAACATCGCCCTGATCATCACCGGCGCCCTGGTCGGATCGTCGGGGGCCATCCTCAGCTACATCATGTGCAAGGGGATGAACCGCAGCTTCATCAGCGTCATCCTGGGCGGCTTCGGCGCCGAGGCGGGCGCGGCGGCGGGCGGCGGGGCGGTCGAGACGCGGCCGGTCAAGCAGGGCTCGGCCGAGGACGCCGCCTTCATCATGAAGAACGCCTCCAAGGTCATAATCGTGCCCGGCTACGGCATGGCGGTGGCCCAGGCCCAGCACGCCCTGCGCGAAATGGCCGACACGCTGAAGGAAGAGGGCGTCGAGGTGAAATACGCCATCCACCCCGTCGCGGGCCGGATGCCGGGGCACATGAACGTCCTGCTGGCCGAGGCCAACGTCCCCTATGACGAGGTGTTCGAGCTGGAGGACATCAACAGCGAATTCGCCTCGGCCGACGTGGCCTTCGTCATCGGCGCCAACGACGTGACCAATCCGGCCGCCAAGACCGATCCGCAGTCGCCCATCTACGGCATGCCGGTCCTGGACGTGGAGAAGGCCGGCACAGTCCTGTTCATCAAGCGGTCGATGGGCAGCGGCTACGCCGGGGTCGAGAACGAGCTCTTCTTCCGCGACAACACCATGATGCTGTTCGCCGACGCCAAGAAGATGGTCGAAGGGATCGTGAAGGCCCTTTGAGTTCGCGCAAGAGAACCCATCGCGCCGTGGTGCGTTGGTTGCGACGCTCAACCTGAGCCGTGGAGAGATGATGACTGCATTCCAAGGACTGAAAACGGTCGTCCTGCTGGGCGCCCTTGCGGGACTGTCGGCCTGCGGCCAGGCGGACAAGACGGCTGAAAAGGTCGATACCGCCCCGGCTGAGGCACCCACGGCGGCGGCGTCCGAGGCCGCGCCTGTGGCGGGCGGCGCGCCGACGATCGACCAGATGATGGGGGTGCAGGTCGCCTATCTGGAATCCAAGCTGGGCCCGGCCCGCACGGTTCAGGACAAGGAACGCACCTATGAGATCGGCGACTGCACGGTCCGCGTCAGCGCTGACGGCGGCGAGGTCGTCGGCTACGCCGTGCCGATGACCCCGGCCTGTTCGACCCAGGCCCTGGCGGCGCTGAAGGACTATGACCTGCCGCAGAAGATCGACCTGACGATGGGCGAGTTCGCGGCGGCGCGCGGCAACGTCGACTTCAAGGCCGACTGCCTGACCCTGTGCGGCAATGCGGCCGATCCTTGGGTCCATCTGGAGAGCCCCGGCCCGCGCGCCTTCCCAGGCATCCGCGCCTCGGCCGTGATGGTCAGCGACGCCACCATTGACGCCTCCTTCCGCATCCGCGACGCCATCAAGGCGGCCAAGGGCGAGGACTACGTCATCGACACGACCTTCAATTGCAGCGCCGAGTTCGACCAACTGGCGATCCGCGAACTGAAGACTGTCCGCATCGACGAGATCGAGGTCGGCTACGTCCCCTACGGCGGGTGCTGAGGGCGAGGTGGTGAAGCACGGCGCGGTTCTGCGCGTCGGGGCGGCGCTGGCGGCGGTCGCCGCCGCCCTGGCCGCCTGTTCGGCGATGATCCCGGTGAACATCAGCGGCGACCTGGAGCAGCCGATCGCGACCTTCGGCGTCGATCCCGCAACGCCCGAGAAGGCCTGTCTGGGCGGCCTGGCCGTGCATGAGCGGTCGGACGCCATGATGCGTCCGGTCTGGTTGATCGAGGCGCGCGGTCGCAACTGCCGGGGTCTGAGACAGGTCGTCTACGGCCAGGCGCCCGAGGGGTTCGAGACGACGGTGGAGGCTGCGCCGCTGAAGCCCGGCGAGCGCTACGCCGTGGTCGGCTACGGCTTGACCGGCGGGCCGCTGAGCCGCGTGCCCTGGCGCGGCGGCGGCGAAGTGATGTTCGAGGGCGGACGCTGGCGTCTCGTCCCGCCGCAGCAGCGCGGCCCGCACATGGACGCCGAGGGCGAAGCAGCCCACTAGCGGCCGGATGGAAGGCGCGGATTTCACGCTCGAGGAGGTTGTCGAGAGCCTGGGGTTGCGGCCGCTGGGCGACGGCGGCTGGGGTCGTCTCATGGGCGCCGGGACGAGCGAGCCGGGCGAGACGGTCGGGGCCTATCGCCTGCTGACCCCCGATGCGCCGTCCGACTGGCGCGCGATCGAGGTCGAGGAGCTGTGGACCGCCTATATGGGCGCGCCGCTGGAGGTCGAACTGGCCGCTGAGACGGGCGTGCGACGCGAAACCCTGGCGGCTGGATCGGGTCTGTGGATCACCATTCCGCCCGGCGGCTGGCTGCGGACGCGGGCGGTCGGCGGGTGGTGTCTGGCGGGACGGATCGGGACGGAGCAGAGCCGCCGCGGATGAGGCTTTCCCGTCGGCGGGACATGAAACGCCGCTATTCCTGATGGGCTTGCTGACGGCGGCGAAGAGATTATAGCGGATTCATGCGCACCTTCCTGATCGCCGCCTCCGCCCTGCTGTCCGCCTGCGCCCTGGCGCCGCTGGCCGCCGCCCAAACGCCCGTCCAGCCGGTCGACCTGCTGCTGACCTCGGCCACGGTGGTCGACGTCGAGAAGGGGACGACGACGCCGGATCAACTGGTGGCCGTACGCGGCGGCGATATCGTGGCCGTGGGCCCCGAGGGCGAGGCGGGCCGCTATCAGGCCGCGCGCACCCAGGATCTGGGAGACCGCTACGTCATGCCGGGCTTGTGGGACATGCACGTCCACTTCGGCGGCGGCGAAGCCCTGATCGAGGAGAACGCCGAGCTGATGCCGCTGTTCGTGGTCAACGGCGTGGTCGCGGTGCGCGACGCGGCGGGCGATCTGGCGCAGCAGGTGCTGGACTGGCGCGCGTCGCCGCCGACCGCCGATGCGCCGCGCATCTTCACCTCCGGCCCCAAGATCGAGGGCATCGCCCCCGTCTGGAAGGGCGTGATCGAGACCGGCAGCGAGGCGGACGTGGACGCCGCCCTGGACCGGCTGCAGGCCCTGCGCGTCGACTTCGTCAAGATCACCGACAACACGCTGAAGCCCGAGCTTTTCCTCTACGCCGTGCGTGAGGCGAAGAAGCGGGGCATGAAGACCTCGGCCCACATCCCGGCCAGCATCACGGTGCTGGAGGCCGCCGAGGCGGGCCTGTCGTCGATCGAGCACCTCGACTACGCCATGAAGGCGGGTTCGCGCGACGAGGCGGCCATCGCCGCCGATTATCTGGCGGGCAAATACACCTACGCCCAGACCATGCGCCGCTATGCCGACACCTTCGACGTGGAGACGGCGCGCCGGGTCTATGCGCGTCTGGCGGAACTGGGCACGGCGGTGTCGCCGACGCTCTATGGCTCGACCACTCTGGCCAATCTGGATCTGGACGACCATTCGCATGACGAGGGCCTGGCCTATGTCGGTCCGGGCATCCGGGCGACCTATGACTGGCGTATCCAGCGCGCGGCTCAGGCCACGCCGCAGCAGGTCGAGGACCGTCACTTCGTCAAGGACGTCACCGCGCGCACCCTGCCCATGCTGCGCGATGCGGGCGTGACGATCCTGACCGGGACGGACGCGGGCTTCCTGAACTCGTTCAACTATCCGGGCTTCTCGCTGCACGATGAGCTGGAGCTCTATGTGAAGCTGGGCCTGACGCCGCGCGAAGCGCTGATGGGGTCGGTCGTGGACGGGCCTCGCTTCCTGAACCAGGGCGAACGTTACGGCGCCGTGGCGGCGGGCAAGTCGGCTGACTTGCTGGTGCTGGAGGCCGATCCCCTGAAGGACGTCAGCGCCACGCGCGACGCCGAGGCGGTGGTGCTGCGCGGCCGCCTGATCGATGCGGCGGAACTGGAGCGGATGCGCGCCGAGATCCGCGCTCGGGTCGCGGCGCGCAACGCCAGCTTTACGCCTTCGCCAGCGTCCTGACCTTGAAGGCGACCCAGATCAGCAGCAGGCCGAACAGCACGGCCCACGCCGCGATCAGCCACAGCAGGCCCAGGGCGCCCGCGCCCGGCATGAAGACCAGGATTAGGCCGAAGATCACGGACAGGGCGCCGGCGGCGCCCAGGCTCCACTCATTGGCGATCTCGTTGCGCAGGCGAATGGCGCCGACGATTTCGAGCACGCCGCGCAGGATCGACCAGAAGCCGATCAGATAGACCAGGACCAGGGCCGTCAGTCCCGGCCAGGCGAAGGCGACTCCGGCGGCCAGGATGCTGATCACGCCGCCCAGCGCCAACCACCAGCGCGGGGCGAAGCCGCCGCCCCGGATCGCCGCGATCAGGGCCAGAACCCCATCGACCAGGGCGTAGATCCCATAGACCAGGATCAGGGACACAAGGCTGATCTGCGGCCAGATGAAGGTCAGGACGCCGAAGGCCACGGCGGCGATCCCGCGCAACAGCAGCAGCCACCAGGATCGATGCAGGGCGGATTTCACGAGGCCTTCCAGCGAAGGCGCGGCGGTGTTGGACGAGGACATGTTTGCAACTCCCCTTTGGCGTGGCGGCGTACGGCCACGCTGGGCCAACGCGGCCGCGCGGGGGAGGGTTCCCTGATCCGCCCTCCTGCCCAGTACTGGTCTCAGGCCGCCGCGCGCCAGTCGGAACGGGCGTTGAACGGCGGGGTGTGGAACTCGTCCCACAGGGCGTCTTCGTTGGTGTAGCGGCTGGTCGAGGCGCTGATCACGTCCACCACCTGCTCCTCCTGACGGTCCCAGATGACGGCCAGGTCGCTCTCGGTTTCGCACGGCACGATCATGTAGCGATCGGCGAAGGTCTTGCGGGCGGGCTTCTGGACGGTGGGGGTGCGGACGAAGGCCATGGTGAAAACTCCTGGTGCGAAAGGCGTCGCCTCTTGCTGACAGGATGAATATGAGACAGCATTACGCCAGTTTCGGACGTATCTCTGTGGAGAAGACATCTTGCGGCACGACAAGGCGGCCATGGTCATCGATCTGGCGCGGGGCATGGCGGCCAGTGCCGAGGGGCTGACGCTGAACGAGATGGCCGCCCAGCTGAACGTCGGCCGCCGCACGGCCGAGCGGATGCGCGACGCCGTGCTGATGCTGTTTCCGCAGATCGAGGAGGTGTCCGACCCGCCGACCAAGCGCTGGCGCATCCGCGGCGGGCTGTCGGCCTTTGAACAGGCGCCGACGGCGACCGAGATGCTGGAGCTGACCAAGGCGGCGGCCGCCCTGCGCGCGGCGGGTGAACCGGCGCGGGCGGCGGCGCTGGAAAGCCTTGAGCGCAAGGTGAAGGCGGCGATGCGCTCGACCACCCTGAACCGCATGGCGCCGGACCTGGAGGCCCTGGTGCGGGCCGAGACCATCGCCGTTCAGGCCGGGCCGCGCCCCAGCGCCGACGAGACGGTGCTGGCCGAAATCCGCGGGGCGGTGCTGGCGGAGCGGCCGCTGAACTTCATCTACGCCCGGCCCGGCGCCGAGGCTCGGACCCGCACCATGACGCCGTGCGGCCTGATGTTCGGGCGCGCCAACTATCTGGTGGCCGCCGACCGCGAGAGCGGGCGCATCCAGACCTTCCGCCTGGACCGGATGAGCGCGGTCGAGGCGGGCGAAGGCACGGCGCGTCCGCCTGAAGACTTCGATCTGGGCGCCTTCGCCAGCCAGTCCTTCGGCATCTATCAGGACGAGATCGAAGAGGTCGCCCTGCGCATTGCGCCCGAAGGGGCGGACGAGGCGCGCGGCTGGCGTTGGCACCCGACCCAGACGATCGAGGATCAGGCCGACGGCTCGGTCGTGGTGCGGTTCCGCGCCTCGGGGATGCGCGAATTGGCCTGGCACCTGTTCACCTGGGGCGAGCAGGCGACCATCCTGGGACCGGACCGGCTGAAGGCGGTGATGGCCGAGGCGCTCGCGGCGGCGGGCCGCGCCCTCGAACGGGCGTAAAGCTGAGCAAACCGTAAGGTGACGGGCCGGGTTCGGCCCCCTTAAGCTGCGCCGTTCACTGTGGGAGACTGCTCTTCGTGCGTCTGAAAGTCCTGTCCACGGCGGCCGTTGCAGCCGCCATCCTGCTGACCGCCTGCGCCGCGACGCCGGCGCCCGGCCCCTGGAACGTCGAGGCGGCGCCGCAGGTGACGGTGACGAGTGAGGACGGGCGGCTGACGGTCGACTATGTCTTCAACCGCGACGCCGTGGTCTGGGCCTTCATGGATTCGGCGCTGATCTCTGACGTGCGCGAGCCGTGGCGGCCGCGCCAGTGGACGGTTCAGACGCCCGGCGTGGTGATGGAGCGACGCGGCCACTACGACATCATCCGCAGCACGGACGGCGGTCCCGTGCCGCGCCATGTCCGCTTCAGCGTCCAACCGAAGGCGGTCGAGTTGGAGGCGGAATACAAGACCCTGGTCTTCTCGGACGGGGCGGTGGCGTTGCCGACGCGGCAGATGGACGTCTTCGCCCTGGGCTCGCCCGAGGCGGCGGAGGCGATGCCGGCGGACCTGAACGGAGTCGATCTGGACGGCGGGGCCTCGCGCGTGACCTGGCGCGACCTGGACGGACCGGTGCTGTTCAACGGCGAGCGCCACGCCGAACTGACGACGACGGGCGAGCGGTCCTATGTCCTGCTGGGACAGGCGCGGGTGACGCCGGGCGAGGGGTTGACCACCGTCATGGACCCCAATCTGCCGCCGTGGATCGGCGAGAAGATTCGCGACTTCGCCCCGCGCGTGGGGGAGTTCTACCTGCAACGCCTGGGACGCCCCGGCTCGGGCGGGGACAACCCCGTCGTCATGGTGTCGTGGAATGGCCCGACCGAGCGGATGACCAGCATGGGCGGCAGCGTCCTGCCCGGCCTGATCGTCATGTCGTTCGAGGGGACCGGCGTGACCCGGCCGACGGCGGAGATGGAGCGGGTGTCGCGGTGGTTCATCGGCCATGAGAGCGCGCACTTCTGGCTGGGCCAGACGGTGCGTTACGAGTTCGCGCGCGACGCCTGGATCACCGAGGGCGGGGCCGACCTGATGGCGGTGCGGGCGCTGAAGGCGCTGGACCCGGCCTATGACGACCGCAAGGCCCTGCAGGAAGAGGTCGACGACTGCGTGATCCTGAGCCAGGGGCGCCGCGTGGCCGAGGCGGGCGGACGCGGCGAGCACCGCGCCTATTACGCCTGCGGCGCCGTCTTCGCCATGACGGCCGAGGGCGCGCAGAAACGGCGCGACGGCGGCGACTGGTTCGGCTTCCTGCGGCCCCTGCTGGACGCCAACCGCAGGGACGGGGTGCTGACCCGCGCCGAATGGCTGGACGCCCTGACGCGCGTGTCGGGCGATCCGACGCTGGCGGCCGACATCGGGCGGATGCTGGATCAGGGCGCGGCCGATCCCGCCGCCGAGATCGCCAGTCTGTTCCGGCGGACGGGCGTGCCGCATCGGGTCGAAGGCGGAAGCGTCATCCTGATGAATTGATCCGGCTCAAGGCGCCGAACGGCGGTTTGTGCGTTGATGGCGCATAGTCTCAAGCAGGAGGCGCGCCATGCCCTGGACCAGTCTGATCGTCTATGTCGATGACGAAGTCGACAACCCCGCTCGCCTGACCGAGGCTTGCGCCCTGGCGAAGGCGCACGGGGCGCGGCTGATCGGAGTGTCGGGCTGCGCGCCCGAGACGCCGATGGCCGACGCCTATGGGGCGGGCATACTGCTGGGCGAGGTGATCGCGGCCCAGCAGGCGCGCAACGAAGCCATGCTGAAGACCGCCAGGCAACGGTTCGCCGCCGCCGTCGATACGGCGCAGGTGGCGGGCGAGTGGCGCGGGGATATCGGCGATCCCACGGGGCTGACCTTGCGGCACATGCGGGCGGCGGACGCGGTCCTGGTCGGGCGTGACGCAGGCGGGGCCAGCGCCTGGCGGGCGCCGCACCCGGCGGATCTGGCCATGCGCTCGGGGCGGCCGGTGGTGGTGCTGCCGCCCGATCCGATCCGTTCGATGGTCGATGCGCCGGCGCTGCTGGCCTGGACCGATACGCGCGAGAGCCGCCTGGCGGCGCAGGCCGCCCTGCCTCTGCTGAAGCGCGCCGCCGGGGTCCGCGTGGTCGAGATGTGTCATCCTGAAGACACGGACGGGGCCGGGCTGCGCACGCAGGACGTCGTGCGCTGGCTGGCGGGGCACGGCGTGGCGGCCGAACCGGACGTGCGCGCCCATGACGACCGTATGCACGGCCTGCGCCTCATCGACTGCGCCGAGGAGATGCAGGCGGGACTAATCGTGGCCGGTGCCTGGGGCCACGCGCGGATGCGACAGTGGATTTTCGGCGGCGTGACGCAGACCCTGCTGACCGAGACGCCCGTGGCCGTGATGCTGGCTCATTAGTTCCCTTCTCCCCTTGGGGGAGAAGGTGGCCGAGCGAAGCGAGGTCGGATGAGGGGTCTCTCAACCGACAGCGCTACCCCTCATCCGTCGGCCTGCGGCCGCCACCTTCTCCCACAAGGGGAGAAGGAAGAGCTACGCGAACGGATAGGGGCTGACCGACTTGGACCAGTCGTCGACCGTCAGCGCTCGCCCGACCGGCGGAGCGGCGCGCTCGGCGCAGGGGTGGCGCTCGCACAACCGGCAGGCCGGGCCGATCGGCGTGACCTCCGGCTTCTGAAGGTCCAGGCCGCGCGCGTAGATCAGGCGGTGAGCGTGGCGCAGTTCGCAACCCAGGCCGATAGCCAGGTCGTGCCCCTCGGTGAAGGCGTCCTGACCCTGGCGGTCGACGGTGCGGGCCAGGGTGAACCAGCGGCCGCCATCGGGAGTCTCGATGATCTGGGTGACGATGCGGCCCGGCGTGCGGAAGGCCGAGTGCAGCCGCCAGCGCGGACAGGCGCCGCCGAAGCGCGAGAAGGGGAAGGCGCCCGAGGCGTATCGCTTCGACACATTACCGGCCTGGTCCACCCGCATCAGGAAGAAGGGGACGCCCCGCGCCGTCGGCCGCGACAGGGTAGTCAGCCGGTGCGCGACCTGTTCGAAGCCGACGCCGAAGCGAGCCTGAAGCCGGGCCAGGTCATAGCCGGTGTCCTCCGCCGTGCGCTGGAAGGCGGCGTAGGGCATCAGCACGGCGGCGGCCAGGGTGTTGGTCAGGGACGCCTTCAGCAGATTGCGCGTAGGGGCGTCGGGCGCGTTCGCCGCCTCGGTCAGGGCCTGAAGCTCCGACCCATGCTCCATCAGAACCAGCTGGTTGGCGACGGCGAAGGCGCGCGACGACGGCCCCAGCGCATCGGACAATAGCAGTCGCCCCCGGTGCGGGTCGAAGCGACGGGTCCACTCGACCATGACCTCGGCGGGCAGGGTGCGGACCGTCAGGCCGTGGCGGGCGAACAGGCGCGCGCGGGCCAGGGCCTCGAAGCCTTCGTCGGGGGCGGGGGCTTCGGCGCGCAGGGCGTCATGCAGGCCCTCGCCGAGCGCATCGAGGTCGGGGAAGTGGTTGTGGCGCGCCTGAACGTATTCGCGCACCCACTCCGACGGGCTGTCGGTCGGGGCCGCGCCGCCGCCGGCCTCGACCTCAGCGCGGTCGCGCACGCGACGGTCGGTGAAGGCGCGGTAGAGGCGCAGCACGGCGTCGGCGGCGGCGGGCTGATCCTCGGCCAGTTGCATGATTTCATGGCGCGGCACAGTCAGGCCCTGGAACAGGGGATCGGCGAAGACCTCGGACAGTTCGGCCTCTGACGCCGGGCCGCCGGACTGGCCGAGGTTGCGAAGGTCGACGTCATAGGTCTCGGCCAGGCGCAACAGGAGCTGGGCCGAGACGGGGCGCTGGTTGCGCTCGATATGGTTCAGATAGGAGGGCGAGACGCCCAGGTCCGCCGCCATCGCCGTCTGCGACAGGTCGAGGTCGCGCCGCAGCCGCTTGAGGCGGCCGCCCAGGAACAGCTTGCGGTCAGCGGAGGCGTTCATGGCATGATCATGTCACATCATGACTTCATGACAAGTGTCATGATGTGACTGTTTGACTTGAATGATGTGGCTATGGATGTGTCAATCGTGACGATGACGTGTTCAGGTTTCCGGGACAGCGGCTGCGGCCGCGCCTTATCGAGACCGAGACGAGACATGACGACCTTCGCCGATCTGGTTCCCTCGCCCGCAGGCCGTTTCGACGGCATCGAGCGCCCCTATTCGCCTGAAGACGTCCTGCGTCTGCGCGGGTCGGTGCCGGTCACCCATACGCTGGCCGAGCGCGGCGCCAACCGCCTGTGGGAACTGCTGCATTCCGAGCCCTACATCAACGCCCTGGGCGCCGTGACCGGCAATCAGGCGATGCAGATGGTCCGCGCGGGTCTGAAAGCCATCTATCTGTCGGGCTGGCAGGTCGCGGCCGACGCCAATACGGCCGGCGCCATGTATCCGGACCAGTCGCTGTATCCGGCCAACGCCGCGCCGGAGCTGTGCCGCCGCATCAACCGCACCCTGCAACGCGCCGACCAGATCGAGCACGCCGAAGGCGGCGCCAAGCGCGACTGGTTCGCCCCCATCGTCGCCGACGCCGAGGCCGGTTTCGGCGGGCCGCTGAACAGCTTCGAGATCATGAAGGCCTTCATCGAGGCGGGCGCCGCGGGCGTCCACTTCGAGGACCAGCTGGCCAGCGAGAAGAAGTGCGGCCACCTGGGCGGCAAGGTGCTGATTCCGACCCAGGCGCATGAGCGCAATCTGATCGCAGCGCGTCTGGCGGCCGACGTCTGCGGCACGCCGACCCTGACGGTGGCGCGCACGGATGCGGAATCGGCCCAGCTGATCACCTCGGACATCGACGAGCGGGACCACCCCTTCATCGACCGTGAGAACCGCACGCCGGAGGGATTCTATCGCCTGAAGGCGGGCACGGGTCTGGACCACTGCATCGCGCGGGGCCTGTCCTACGCCAAATACGCCGACCTGCTGTGGTGGGAGACGTCGCATCCCGATCTCGACGATGCGAAGAAGTTCGCCGAGGCCGTTCAGAAAGAGCATCCGGGCAAGCTGATGGCCTACAACTGCTCGCCCTCGTTCAACTGGGAAGCCAAGCTGGACAAGGACACCATCGCCAAGTTCCAGCGCGAGCTGGGGGCCATGGGCTACAAGTTCCAGTTCGTGACCCTGGCGGGCTTCCACAGCCTGAACAACGGCATGTTCGAGCTGGCCAGCGGCTATCGCGACCGCGGCATGGCGGCCTATTCGGAGCTGCAGCAGCGCGAGTTCGCCAATGAGGCGACCGGCTACAACGCCACCCGCCACCAGCGCGAAGTCGGCACCGGCTATTTCGACGATGTCGCCACGGTCATCTCGTCGGGTCAGTCGTCGACCACGGCGCTGAAGGACTCGACCGAGACGGCCCAGTTCCACGCAGCCTGATCACAGGAGATGAACTCATGGAGCCTTTGACCCGACCGCAGGCCATCATCGACTTCTGTCTGGCCCCGCTGGGGCTCGACGGATCGGGCGAGGCCGAACGTGAGACCCGCCGTCGTCTGGAGCATGTCATCAAGACCTTCCAGACCAAGGCCGCCCGGCCGGTGAGCGTGGACTTCTCGTCCATGCCCAGCCAGGTCATCAATGAAGCGGCGCACGGCTACGAATAGGCGGCGCGCCTTCACAAGGACGAAATCTCAGGCCGCGGCTTCTGCGGCCTGAGGCGTTTGCGCCGTCAGGTCGGCGACCATAGCCAGAAGATCCTCGACGCTGAAGGGCTTGGCCATGTGGCGGTCGGCGCCGGCGGCCAGAGCCTCGTCCAGATGCTGGGTCAGGGCGTTGGCGGTCAGCATGACGATGGGAACGCGCGGCAGGCCCAGGACCGCTTCGTGCAGACGGATTTCGCGCACGGCGGTCAGACCGTCCATGACCGGCATCTGCATATCCATCAACACCAGGTCGAAGGTCTGGGCGCGGTAGGTCTCGACCGCCTGGGCGCCGTTCTCCACCGACATGAGATCGAAGGCGGCCCCGTCCAGGATCAGCTCGACCACGCGGCGGTTGGTCGGGTGATCGTCGGCGGCCAGGATACGCAGACGGCGCGGCGCAGCCTCTGCATCGGCCTCGACCGGAGCGGCCACGGCCGGGCGGCTCGGGCGAAGGGGGGCGGCCGGCGCCTGGGCCGGTCTGAGCGGCAGGCTGAGGATGAAGGCGGCGCCCGCGCCGGGCTCGCTTTCGCAGCCCAGGTCGCCGCCCATCATGGCCGCCAGTTCGCGGCAGATCGCCAGGCCTAGGCCCGAACCGCCGTAATGGCGGGTGATGTCGCCGTCGGCCTGTTCGAAGCGGTTGAACAGCCGGGCCTGCGTCTGGGCGTCGAAGCCGATGCCGGTGTCCTGGACGACGAAGCGCAGGGTCTGGGGCGCTTCGGCCGGGACCGCGTCGACGGTCAGGCTGACGAAGCCCGAGGCGGTGAACTTCACCGCATTGGAGACCAGGTTGGTCAGCACCTGTTTCAGGCGGACGACGTCGCCCTGAATCCAGACCCGAGCCTCGGGAGCGACCTCGACCAGGAACTGCAGCCCCTTGTCCCGCGCGGCGGCGGCGTAGAGCAGGGCGGCTTCTTCCACCGTGCGCGCCAGGTCCAGAGGCTCGTCGTTCAGCTCCAGCCGCCCGGACTCGACGCGCGCCAGATCCAGGATGTCGCTGAGCAGGGTCTGGAGGGTGCGGCTGGAGGAGTGGATCAACTCCAGCATGTCCTGCTGCTGCGGAGACAGTTCGGTACGGGCCAGGGCCTGGGCCACCCCGATGACGCCGTTGAGCGGAGTGCGGATCTCGTGGCTCATATTGGCCAGGAAGCGGCTCTTGGCGCGGTTGGCGGCGTTGGCGGCGTCGCGCGCCTCGGCCAGGGCGTCGGCGTTGCGTTTCAGGTCGCTGATGTCCGAACAGACGGTGACGGCGCCGCCGCCGACGGTGGGGCGGTCCTGGACGCGCAGCCAGCGGCCGGCCACCTGCAGTTCTCGCGGTTCTATGGGCGTGCGATGGCTGGCCAGTCGCTGCGTGATCCACGCTTCTTCGCGACCGACGGCGTCCTGATAGACGCCGGCCTTCAGGCCGACCTGCAGGATTTCGCGGAAGGTGACGCCAGGGCGCAGCACCGGGGCGAGGTGGGGGTGAATTTCGCCGTATTGCCTGTTCCACAGGATCAGGCGGTCATCGGCGTCATAGACGCCGACGCCGTCGGGCATGGCCTGGACCGCTTCCAGCAACTGACCCAGGACGCTGCGACGCGACCACCAGATCATGCCGGTGAAAAAGGCGCCCACGCTCAGGGTCAGGGCCACGCCCAGGGCGACCCACAGCGTGACGGCGGCGACGCCGGCGCCCTGGGCTAGGAGCACGCCCGGCGCGGGAGTCAGGCTGACGGCGGTCATGGCGATGAAGTGAAGCCAGGCGACGGCGCCGGCCGACAGGGCCGTGGCGACGGCCAGGCTCAGCCGCTTGTTCATCTCCGGCAGCAGGGCGACCGCGCCGAACAGGACGAAGGCGCCCGTCACGGCCATGGCGACGCGTGGCGCGTTCCAGGTCAGGATCGCTCCGGACAGGCGCATGGCGTCCATGCCGACGAAGTGCATGGCCGCGACACCGGCCGTCACCACGGCGGCGGCGGCCAATCCCGAGCGGCGGCGCCAGCGGCCTTCGGTCGCCCCGGCCAGGTGCAACTGCATGGCGACCCAGAAGGCGGCCGTGACGATCACCAGCGACAGGAAGGTCTGCAGCGGGTCGTAGCGGATATCCGTTCCGGCGTCGTAGGCCAGCATGGCGATGAAGTGGGTGATCCAGACGCCCAGTCCGCCCACCAGCGGCGCCGACAGGGTGTAGGTTCGGCGCGCTCGCGGCGACAGGTGGCGCGCGCGTTCGGACAGAAGCAGGGCGATGCCGATGCTGAAGACGCAGGCCAGCAGGGCGAAGGAGGCGATCCGCCAATCGTGGCGCTCGACCAGGCAGCTCAGGACGCCCCCCATCATGATGCTCCGCCCGCCTCCTGAATTGTTCCGCCGTAAATCCGTGAAGAAACCAAGCTACACATCCCCTGGCGTCGAACCGGCCGACTCAGCGGGCTGTCGACGGACCAGACTAGGTCGCGCTGCTGAACAATGAGATAACGCCGGTCGAAATGCCTTACGATCACTCTCCGTCCCCCGTCGCTCCCACCGCTTCGTCCCGGCTGTGGACGGCCGGCGCCAGCGGCGGCGTGGCCATCCTGGTGATGGCCGTCCTGGCGGTGATGAAGCCGGAGCTGGCGGGGTGGCTGGCGGCCGGGGCGGTTGCGGTTGCGCTGGCGACCTGGCTGGTGAACCGAAATCCGCCCGCGGCCGCCGATGAGACGGAGTTCGATCAGGGGGCGGTCGATCTGGGGCCTGACGCCGCCCTGCTGGGCGATGTGTTCGAG
Organism: Brevundimonas sp. NPDC055311; assembly: GCF_053645695.1. NCBI lineage: Bacteria > Pseudomonadati > Pseudomonadota > Alphaproteobacteria > Caulobacterales > Caulobacteraceae > Brevundimonas > Brevundimonas sp. NPDC055311. The sequence continues at coordinate 751,936 of NZ_JBSHMV010000001.1, read as the reverse complement.
GCGCTGGACGATCCGCTGCTGATCGTCAGCGGCGGGGAGGCGGACGACATCGCCGGGCGCCGCATCGCCCTGGCCAATGCGGCGGCGCGCGATCTGTTCAAGCTGAACGGGGCGGGCGGGGGGCTGCTGGTCTCGGTGCTGCGTGAGCCTCGCGTGCTGGAGGCGGTGGACGAAGCCCTGTTCGGCGCCGTCGGGACCGAGGTCGACTATGTCGGGGGCGGCGTTCAGGAGCGGCATTGGCGGGCCTTCGTCCGACCCTTGCCCGCGCGGGAGAATTCGAACTGGGGCGGCGGGGCGCTGGCCCTGCTGGCCCTACGCGACGAGACGGACGTGCGTCGCATGGAGAAGATGCGGGTCGACTTCCTGGCCAACGCCAGCCACGAGCTGCGCACGCCGCTGGCCTCCCTGTCGGGCTTCATCGAGACGCTGAAGGGTCACGCCAAGGACGATCCCAAGGCGCGCGACAAATTCCTCGACATCATGGCGGTTCAGGCGGACCGGATGCGGCGTCTGGTGGCCGATCTTCTGTCGCTGAGCCGGATCGAGCTGAACGAGCACATCGCGCCCCTGGGCCGGGTCAATCTGGCGCGGGCGACGGCGGATGTGGTCGATGCGGTCAGCGTCATCTCGCACGAGCGGCAGGTGACGATCCATGCGGAGCTGCCGCACGGCGGCGCGGCTGTGACGGGCGACCGGGACGAGATCGCCCAGGTGGTGCAGAACCTGATCGACAACGCGCTGAAATACTCCAGCGCGGGCGGGACCATCGAGGTCGGCATCGAGATCGACCGCACGCTGGACGAGGCCATGGCGGCGCGGATGGCTGAGGGCAACCGTCTGTCCCTGGCCACGCCGGATCGCGAGACGGGCCAGCGCTACGCCGTCGTCACCGTGCGCGACCACGGGCCGGGCATGGCGCGCGAGCACCTGCCGCGCCTGACCGAACGCTTCTATCGCGTCGAGGGCCAGAAGAGCGGCGAGCGGCAGGGCACGGGCCTGGGGCTCGCCATCGTCCGTCACATCATCATCCGTCACCGGGGCGGCCTGTCGGTGGACAGCGCGCCGGGTTGCGGGGCGATCTTCGCGGCCTGCTTTCCCCTGGCCCCGGCGTCGGACGCCTGAACTCCGGGTTCTGAACGATCGTCATGGGCCTGCGACATTGCGGACGGGCGCCGTAACAGAACTGTCATCCAGCCGTCTTAATCCGCTGACGTATCGCAGGCAGTTTCCCGGCCGGAACGCACCGAGCCTGGCGCGTTGCTGATTCCTGCGCTGATCGGACCGGATGATCTGGATTTTCCTGCTGCTGCTGATCGCCTTCGCCGTCCTGGCCTATGTGGCCGGGCGGGCCTTGGCCGTTCGTCGGAGCCGAGGCGCGAAGTCGCATTCGCGTCCCGGTCAACACGGGCTCTACGCCTTCATCTGGGTCGGAGCGCCGGCCCTGGCCATGCTCATCGCCGCCTCGGTCTTCTCGACCTCGATCGAGCAGCAGATGATGCGGGCGGGGGCGCCTGACAGCGTCGCCCAGCTGGAGCCGTTCCGCCGCGAGGCCTTCTTCGCCGACGCCCGACTGGTCGGGGCGGGGCAGGAGGCGCGTCAGATCTGGCCCGCCCCCTACGCCGAGGAACTGCCGGCCGAGGGCCGCCGCGCTCACCGCATCGCCTCGACCCTGAACTGGGGCGGGGGCGTCGCCGCCCTGATCGCCGCCGTGCTGGGCGGCCTGTTCGTCTTCACCCGCATCCGTCCCGACCTGCGCGCGCGCAACAAGGTCGAGGGTTGGATCACCGGCGTGCTGTTCGCCTGTTCGGCGGTGGCAGTGCTGACCACGCTGGGCATCATCTTCTCCCTGGTCATCGACTCCTTGCGCTTCTTCAGCATGGTGCCGATCACCGAGTTCCTGTTCGGAACCAAATGGAGCCCGCAGATCGCCATCCGCGCCGACCAGGTCGGGTCGTCGGGCGCCTTTGGGGCCGTGCCCTTGTTCGCGGGCACCTTCCTGATCATGGCCATCGCCATGGCGGTGGCGGCGCCCATCGGCCTGTTCTCGGCCGTCTATCTGTCGGAGTATTCGGGCAAGAAAACCCGCGCCATGGTCAAGCCGGCGCTGGAGGTCCTGGCCGGGGTGCCGACCGTGGTCTACGGCTTCTTCGCTGCCCTGACGGTGGGGCCGGCGCTGCGCGTCTTCTTCAACGGCATCGGCGACATGCTGATCGGCGGACCGCTGAACGGCCTGGGGATTTACCTGTCCCTGGTGCAGAACCAGATGGCTCTGGTGGCGGGCGCGGTCATGGGGATCATGCTGATCCCCTTCGTCAGCTCCCTGTCCGACGATATTCTGAACGCCGTGCCGCAGAGCTTGCGCGACGGCTCCTACGCCATGGGCGCCACCAAGTCCGAGACGATCAAGAAGGTGCTGCTGCCCGCCGCCCTGCCGGGCGTCGCCGGGGCGCTGCTGCTGGCCGTGTCGCGCGCCATCGGGGAGACCATGATCGTGACCATGGCGGCCGGCCTGGCCGCCAAGCTGACCCTGAACCCGCTGGAGACGGTCACGACCGTCACGGTGCAGATCGTCACCCTGCTGACCGGCGACCAGGAGTTCAACAGCCCCAAGACCCTGGCCGCCTTCGGCCTGGGGCTGACCCTGTTCGTCGTCACCCTGCTGCTCAACATCGTCGCCATGCGCATCGTGCAAGCCTATCGGGAACAGTATGACTGACGCCGCCCAGAACTTGACCGAGCAGGGCACGACCGGCGTCAGCCCGCGCACCCAGCGCCTGAAGGCCCGCCTGCGCGCCCGCTATGCGCGCGAAACCCGCTTCCGCTGGTACGGCCGCGCGGCCATCGGCGTGGCCCTGGCCTTCCTGGTGATCCTGCTTGGCAGCATCATCACCCAGGGCTACACCGCCTTCTACGCCCATACCGTGACCCTGCCGGTCTATATGGACCCGGCGCGGATCGACCGTTCCTATCCGCAGGGCGCCAATTTCGAGCAGATCGTCGCCGAACAGCAGATCCGCCGCCTGGGCGTCCAGGACGACGAGCAGGGGAGCAAGGCCTCGGCCATGAAGGCCCTGCTGTCCTCGGAGCTGAAGTTCCAGGCCGCCAAGATGATCGCGCGCCAGCCCAGCCTGCTGGGTCAGACCGTGCCGGTCGCCGCCCCCCTGTCCGACGACGCCGAGATGTATCTGAAGGGCAAGATCACCCGCGATCAGCCCGAGGACCAGCGCCGCGTCTCCAATGCGCAGATGGACTGGCTGGACCGGATGAAGGCCTCGGGCGCGGTGCGCGCCCACTTCAACTCGGCCCTGTTCACCAAGGGCGACTCGACCCAGCCGGAACTGGCGGGTCTGCTGGGCGCCGTGGTCGGTTCGGCCCTGATGCTGATGGTGACGGCCCTGATCGCCATCCCGGTCGGCGTCGGCGCCGCCGTGTGGCTGGAGGAATACTCCCCGCGCAACCGCATCACGGCGATCATCGAGGTCAACATCAACAACCTGGCCGCCGTGCCGTCCATCGTCTACGGCCTGCTGGGTCTGGCGCTGTTCATCAACTTCATGCACCTGCCGCGCGCCAGTCCGCTGGTCGGGGGTCTGGTGCTGGCGCTGATGGCCCTGCCGACCATCATCATCGCCACCCGTTCGTCGCTGAAGGCGGTGCCGCCGTCGATCCGCGAGGCGGCCCTGGCCATGGGCGCCAGCCGCACCCAGACGGTGTTCGGCCACGTCCTGCCGCTGGCCATGCCCGGCGTGATGACCGGCGCCATCATCTCCATGGCCCACGCGCTTGGCGAGACGGCGCCGTTGCTGCTGATTGGCATGATCAGCTTCGTGCCGGGCGTCCCGCACGCCATTGATGAGCCCGTCGGCGCCCTGCCGTCGCTGATCTACATCTGGGAGAACGCGTCCGAGCGCGCCTTCCACGAACGGACGGCGGCCGCCATCCTTGTCCTTCTCGCCTTCATGATCGTCATGAACGCCGCCGCAGTCCTGCTGCGCCGTCGCTTCGAACGCCGGTGGTAAATCCTATGAAGTCCCGCATCTTCCGCGCTCCCGAAGGCTCGTCGACCGGCGGCGCCTCCGAGGCCGCCACCCTGTCGACCGCCCCGGCCGTCGGCGCCCACGCCTCGGCGCCGCTGGGTCCGATCAAGATCGCCGCGCGCGACGTCAGCGTCTTCTACGGCGAGAAGCAGGCCCTGTTCGACGTCTCGCTGGAGATTCCGGACAAGACGGTGACGGCGCTGATCGGCCCGTCGGGCTGCGGCAAGTCGACCTTCCTGCGGACGATGAACCGCATGAACGACACTATCCCCGGCACCCGCGTGACGGGCCGGATCGAGATGGACGGCGAGGACATCAACGATCGCAAGATCGACCCGGTGCTGCTGCGCGCCCAGGTCGGCATGGTGTTCCAGAAGCCGAACCCCTTCCCCAAGTCCATCTATGAGAACGTGGCCTATGGGCCCAAGATTCACGGCCTGGCCTCGACCAAGGGCGAGATGGACGAGATCGTCCAGAAGTCGCTGAAGCGCGCCGGTCTGTGGGACGAGGTCGCCGACCGTCTGCACTCGCCGGGCACCGGCCTGTCGGGCGGCCAGCAGCAGCGTCTGGTCATCGCCCGCGCCATTGCGGTCGAGCCGGAAGTCATCCTGATGGACGAGCCCTGCTCGGCGCTGGACCCGATCGCCACGGCCAAGATCGAGGAGCTGATCGACGAACTGCGCGAGCGCTACTGCATCGTCATCGTCACCCACTCGATGGCGCAGGCGGCTCGCGTGTCGCAGCGCACGGCCTTCTTCCACATGGGCAAGCTGGTCGAGACCGGCGACACCGAAGAGATCTTCACCAATCCGCGCGAACGGCGCACCCTCGACTACATCACCGGCCGCTTCGGCTGAGGACGCGACGATGAACCAGCATACGGTCAAGGCTTACGGCGACGAGCTGAACCAGTTGACGGCCGAGGTGGTCCGCATGGGCGGCCTGGCCGAAGCGCAGGTGGCGGACGCCATCGAATCCGTCGCCCGCCGCGACGTGGCGCTGGCCAAGGCGGTGGTCGAGCGCGACAACCGCCTGGACGCCCTGCACCGCGATATCGAGAAGAAGGCCATCCGCCTGATCGCCCTGCGCCAGCCGGTCGCCAGCGACCTGCGCCGGACGCTGGGGGCCATGAAGCTGGCCTCGGATCTGGAGCGGACCGGCGATCTGGCCAAGAACATCGCCAAGCGGGCGCTGATCCTGGCCGAGGCCGAGCCGATGCAGCCGCTGACCCGCTCGATCGAGCGCATGGGGCGGCTGGTGTCGAACCGTCTGCGCGACGTGCTGGACGCCTATACGGCGTCTGAAATCGAACGCGCCCTGTCGGTCTGGCAGACCGACGACGAGGTGGACGAGCACTACAACGCCCTGTTCCGCGAACTGCTCACCTATATGATGGGCGACCCGCGCACGATCACGGCCTGCACACACCTGCTGTTCATGGCCAAGAACCTGGAGCGGATCGGCGACCACGCGACCAATATCGCCGAGACGGTCCACTATGAGATCACCGGCGAGGAAATGCTGGGCGAGCGGCCCAAGGCCGTTCCCGGTCCCGGCGAAGAGCCGACGCCGACCCCGCATCTGAACGCCTCGCCCGACGCGGCGGACGACTGAACCCTTCTATTGCTGACGACTTCGACGAACCGGAGAGGCTGACGTGCAACCCTATATTCTGGTGATGGAAGACGAGGACGCCCTGGCCACCTTGCTTCAGTATAATCTGGAGAAGGAAGGCTATGACGTGGCCGTCGCCTCTGACGGCGAGGAAGGGATGCTGCAGGTCGACGAGCGCACGCCCGACCTGATCCTGCTGGACTGGATGCTGCCCAAGCTGTCGGGCATCGAGGTCTGCCGCCGCATCCGCGGCCGGGCCGAGACGCGCAATCTGCCGATCATCATGCTGACCGCGCGCGGCGAGGAGACGGACCGCGTGCGCGGTCTGGACACCGGCGCCGACGACTACATGACCAAGCCCTTCTCGATGACGGAGCTGACCGCGCGCATCCGCGCCGTGCTGCGCCGCATCCGCCCGGGTCTGGCCGACGACCGGGTCAACCACGCCGACATCATCATGGACCGCGTCGCCCACCGCGTCAGCCGCGCGGGCAAGGAGGTGCACCTGGGCCCGACCGAGTTCCGCCTGCTGGACCACTTCCTGAAGCATCCGGGCCGGGTGTTCAGCCGTGAGCAGCTTCTGGACGCGGTCTGGGGCTCGGACGTCTACGTCGAGGCCCGCACCGTGGACGTCCACGTCGGCCGCCTGCGCAAGGCGCTGAACGTCGAAGGCACGGTCAACCCGATCCGCACCGTGCGCTCGGCGGGCTATTCGCTGGACCTGAATAACTGAGCCGATGACCCCTGCGGCGTGGGCTACGGCGCTCTACGACGCTCCACGGCGCCCCACCCCCCGCCGTCATCCTCGGGCTTGACCCGAGGATCCAGCCGTCCGCCTGCACGGCGTTGAACGGGTGAGCGCGCCCTCGCCCTGGATCCTCGGGGCAAGCCCGAGGATGACGGCGTGTAGAGGCGGGCAACGGCCCGTATGGGGCGAGGTTCGAGCGTGTGGGGGCGGTGAGCAGGGAAGCTTAACTTTTCTTCATCTGCATCCGCAGACCCCTCCGGCCGCCTCTGAACGACGACGTCGCATCGGGGGAGGGAAGTCATGCCGGACGCCATTATCGCCATGTCGGGCTGGGTCGGGGCGGTCGCGCTGGCGGGCGGGGCGGTCGCCGTCCTGTCGCGCGGCAAGGTGCGCTGGGGCTGGCTGGCGGCGGCTCTGCTGCTGATGGCCGTCTATGACGCCGTGCTGACGCGCGGCTATGGCCACATCCCGCTGGATTTCGGGCCCTCGCGCTGGAACTGGGAAGGCAAGACGCTGGCCGTGCTGCTGTCCCTGGCCGTCGCCAGCCTGCCCATCGTCGGATGGCGGCGCAGCGGGCTGACCCTGCATCAGGACCGGCAGGGGCTGAAGGGGGCGCTGATCCTGTCGGGTCTTCTGGTCCTGCTGTTCCTCGGCCTGGCGATCTGGGCGCCGGGCGAAGGGTTCGACGCCGACAGCCTGACCTTCCAACTGACCATGCCGGGGCTGGACGAGGAGATCTTCTATCGTGGCGTGCTGCTGCTGATGTTGAACGAGGCGTTCGGGCGGCCGGTCCGCGTGCTGGGCGCGCCGATGGGCTGGGGCGCGGTGCTGACCGCGCTGGCGTTCGGCCTGGCCCACGCCCTGGGCTATCAGGACGGCGGCTTCACCTTCGACTGGACGCCGATGGCGACGACGGGGCTGGCGGGCCTGTTGCTGGCGTGGTTGCGCGAAAAGACCGGCAGCGTGCTGCTGTCGGTCCTGCTGCACAACTACGGCAACGCCGTCTTCATGCTGATCTGAGGGATCAGACCTCGGTCGTCTCCAGCTCGGCCGGGTCGATCTCATAGGCGGTCGAACAGTATTCGCACGTCACGCGGATCTTGCCGTCGTCCTCGACCATCTCGGCGCGCTCCTCGGCGGGGAAGGACTGCAGCACGGTGGCGATGCGGTCCTTCGAGCAGCGGCAGACGGCGACCAGGGCCTTGGCGCCTTCCAGCCGCACGCCGTCCTCGTGGAACAGGCGATACAGCAGGGTCTCGGCGCTGATGGTCGGGTCGATCAGCTCGTCGTCGCCCAGGGTGGCGAATAGGGCGCGGGTGCGCTCCCACACCTCCTCGGTCGAGCCGCGCGACTCGTCGCCGGCGATGACCTGGATCATCGCCCCGCCCGCGCGCCAGGCGCGGCCCGCGTCGGTTTCGACCTCGCCGACGGCCAGGCGCACCTTGGTCGGCACCTGCTCGGACTGTGAGAAATAGTGTTCGGCGCACAGCGACAGGCTCTCGCCCTCGATGGGGGTCACGCCCTGGGTGCGTTCGAAGTCGGCGCCGCGGTCCACCGTCATGATGAAGACGCCGCCGCCCAGCAGGGTCTTGGCCCCCGGACGGGCGAAGCCTTCGGACGCCTTGGCCACTTCTTCCGGGTCGAAGCGGCAGAAACCGCGCAGATGGCCGTCCGTGCCGTAATCGGCGACGACATAGCGCACCGGGCCGTCGCCCTGGGCCTGAACGATCAGGCGGCCGTCGAACTTCAGCGCCGAACCGACGATGGCGGCCAGGACGCAGGCCTCGCCCAGCAGGGCGGCGACCGGCTCGGGATAGGCGTGGGCCGACAGGATCTTGTCGACCGCTTCGCCCAGGCGGACCAGGCGGCCGCGCACCGGCCAGCCTTCGATCTGGAAGGCGGCGGCGAAGTCGTCCGTCGGGGCGGCGATGGGGGCGTCGGGCGCGTGATCGGTCACGGCGTGAAATCCTGAAAACTGTCGGAAGCGGCGCAACATAGGGAGCCGAAGCCCGCTTGGTAAGGGGAGGGCGTGTCGCCCGCGCCACGAGCGAGCGCGGTTCGGCAGGCTTGACCGGGACAAGGGAACTCTTTGTGCTGAAGCTCGCTCCCTTAGCTGAAAATCCGCTTCCTTCCCCATCCGCTTACCAGAGGTCTGACATGATGGATCGTGAGTTCAACGTCGTGGACGAGGTCCGCAAGCACCCAGGCGTCGTGGCGGGCGTCGTGGCCGTCCTGGCGGGCGTGGGTCTGGCGACGATCCTGCTGAACCAGCGCAGCGGCCCGACCCGCTATGAGCGGATCAAGACGCGCATCGACCCGCGCGGCTGGTTCGACGCCGAGGCCCTGCGTCACCGCTTTGACGACATTGCGCGCGGCGTGCGTCACGGGGCGGACGACCTGACCCATCGCGCGGCCGACCTGGGCGACTACGCTCATGAACGGGCCGGACGTTTCGGCGCCGACGCCCGCGATCGGGCCGACCAATGGTATCGCCGGGCCAGGAAGAAATCGCGCCGTCCGATGCGCCGCTACACCAAGCAGGCGCGCCGCTACGCCGAGGACGCCGGAGACTTCGCTCGCGATCACGCCAAGGAAGGGAGCGCCCTTCTGGCCGTGGCCACCATCGCCGCCGCCATCGGGGCCGCGGCTCTGGAAAGCCGTCGTCGCGCTGGAAACAGCGGCCGCTGAGCCGGTTTCGGGGCTTAACTGGAAAAATCGTGCGGAAAGGGGCGCTGCGGCGCCCCTTTTTATTGCTGCGGATGCGAAGAGGGGCTAGAGGCCGCGCATGATCTCGCCCGTCTTCATCTTCGACTTCGATTCCACCCTGGTTCGCATCGAGACGCTGGAGGCTCTGGCCGACCTCGCGCTCAAGGACGCCCCGGACGCCGCCGAGCGCAAGGCCCGGATCGCGGCCCTGACCGACGACGCCATGAACGGCCGCATCGGCTTCGGCGAGGCGCTGAAACAGCGGCTGGAACTGTTGGCCCTGCGTCGTGAACACGTCGAGGCTCTGACCGACCGGATTCTGGACGAGGCGACCGTCTCCATCCGCCGCAACGTCGACTTCTTCCAGCGCCACGCCGAGCGCATCTACATCCTGTCCGGCGGCTTCCGCGAAGTGATCGCGCCCCTGGCCGAGCGGCTGGGCGTGCCGGCGGATCATGTGCTGGCCAACGACCTGATCTATGACGACGAAGGCCGGGTGACGGGCGCCGACGAGGCCAACCCCCTGTCGCGCGAGAACGGCAAGCCGGAGGTGATCCGCGCGCTGAACCTGGAAGGCCCCGTGGTCATGGTCGGCGACGGCTGGACCGACGCCGAGGTCAAGATTCAGGGCGCGGCCGATCGCTTCTACGCCTTCACCGAGATCGTCAGCCGTCCCAAGGTGGTCGAGGCCGCCGACGCCGTCGCCGCCTCTCTGGACGAGGTGCTGTATGCCGAGGGCGTGGCCGGTCGCTGGTCCTATCCGCGCAACCGCATCCGCATGTTGCTGCTGGAGAACGTCCACCCCGCCGCCGTCGAGCGGCTGGAAGAGGCGGGCTATTCCGTCGAGACGATGAAGGGCGCGCTGGATGAGGACGACCTGATCGAGGCGATCAAGGGCGTGCACGTTCTGGGCATCCGCTCCAAAACCAACGTCAGCCGCAGGGTGCTGGACGCAGCGGACCGGCTGATGGCCGTGGCGGCCTTCTGCATCGGCACCAATCAGGTCGATCTGGACGCGGCGGCGGACAAGGGCGTGGCCGTGTTCAACGCCCCCTATTCCAACACGCGCTCGGTGGTCGAACTGGCCATCGGCATGATGATCGTCCTGATGCGAGACGTGGCCGACAAGTCGCGCGAGATGCACAAGGGCAAGTGGAACAAGTCGGCGACCGGATCGCGCGAAGTGCGCGGCAAGACGCTGGGCATCGTCGGCTACGGCGCGATCGGCAGCCAGCTGTCGGTGCTGGCCGAGAACCTGGGCATGAGGGTGCTGTTCTACGACCTGTCCGAGCGGCTGGCGCTGGGCAATGCGCGGCGGATGCGCTCGCTGGACGCTCTGCTGGCCGAGGCGGATGTGGTGACGATGCACGTCGACGGCCGCAAGGATAACACCGCCATCATCGGCGCCGACCAGTTCGCCAGGATGAAGCCGGGCGCCCTGTTCCTGAACCTGTCGCGCGGCCATGTGGTCGACGTGGACGCCATGGCCGAGGCGCTGAAGTCGGGCCGTCTGGGCGGGGCGGCGGTCGACGTCTTCCCCGAGGAGCCGCGCACCAACGCCGACCCGTTCGACAGCCCTCTGGTCGGCCTGGACAAGACCATCCTGACCCCGCACATCGGCGGCTCGACCGAGGAGGCGCAGGAAGCCATCGCCGAGTTCGCGGCGGAGCGCCTGCTGGGCTATCTGAACCGGGGCGACACCACCTTCTGCGTCAACCTGCCGAACGTGCAACTGGCCGAGGTGACGCGCGCGCACCGTCTGCTGCACATCCACCGCAACCAGCCGGGCGTGTTGGCCGAGCTGAACCGCGCCCTGTCGGATGCGGGCCTGAACATTCTGGGCCAGCACCTCAAGACGGACGAGCGGACGGGCTATGTCATCACCGACGTGGACCGCGACTATGACCGCGAGGCGCTGACGGCGCTGAAGCAGCTTCCGGGCACGATCCGCTTCCGGCGGTTGCACTGATCGTCGATCACCTTCCCCGACGTCATCTTTGCGTCCTGACAAAAGCGGCGCAGAGTGGCGGATAACGACCGCATACGGACGGTCGATGGGAGGGAAATCGATGTCTCGTCTTCTTCGCAGTGCGGCGCTGGCCGCCCTGACGCTCGCCGCCGCGTCTGTCGCCGGGGCCGCCTCGGCCCAGACCTATGATCGGCTGGTGGTGTTCGGCGACAGCCTGTCGGACAACGGCAACCTTTATCTGGCGACGGGCGGGTCGACGCCGCCCTCGCCGCCCTTTGGCGCGGGACGATTCTCCAACGGGCCGGTGTTCACCGAGCGGCTGGGCTTCGACGCCGCCAACTTCATGGGGCCGGTGACAGGCAGCATCAACTACGCCTTCGGCGGGGCGCGTACCGACAGCCAGGCCTCGCCGCCGGGAATGCGCGCGCAACTGGGGCAGTATCTGCAACGCGGCGGGACCTTCGGATCGAATGATCTGGTCAGCGTGCTGGGCGGGGCGAACAACATCTTCCAGGGGCTGCCTGTAGCGGGGGCGTCGGCCAATCCGACAGCCGCCATCGCACCGGTGGCGCAGAGCGCGGCGGCGGACATCAACTTCATCGTCAACGGCATCGCCCAGGCCGGGGCGGGAACGGTGCTGGTCACCAACCTGCCCAAGCTGAGCATCACGCCCCAGTTTCGAGGCACGCCGGCCGCGCCGCTGGCCGATTACGCCGTCACCACCTTCAACGGCGCCCTTCTGACCGGACTGACCGCGACGGCGGCCGCCCAGCAGGGGACCAACATCATCCTGATGGATCTGTTCAAGGTCGGGGACGTGGTGGCCGCCAATCCCAGCGCCTTCGGGGTGTCGAACGTGACCCAGGCCTGCTTCGACGGCGCCAGCCTGTGCTCGAACCCGGACGACTACTTCTACTTCGACGGGGTGCATCCGACGGCCAAGGGTCATGCGGTGATCGCGCAACTGGCCAATGACTACCTCTACTACGGCGATCTGGGCAGCCAGACGGCGGTGCTGGGCGAGACGGCCTGGCGTCACCGCGAGGACGCGCTGGACGGCTCGACCGCGGCCCTGTCAGGGCGCGAGGCGTGGACGGGGGGAACTTCGATCTCGGTCGAGGGTCTGGCCGACAAGACCGAGACCGATGCGCGCGGCGCCATCGGCAAGGCGACCTCCGACGGCTACGGCGTGCGCATCGCCCTGGAGTCGGGAACGGACAGCCTGCGCTTCGGCCTGGCCGGCTCCTATCGCAACGCCGACGTGGATGCGGGCGCCCTGCGCGCCGACGTCGACAGCTTCGGGCTGGACGTCTACGGCGGCTGGCGCTCGGGCGACGTCTTCGTCAATGCGGCGGCGGGCGTGGCGCAGGACGACTTCAACGACATCAACCGCCTGACCAGTCTGGCGCCGATCGTCCACAGCGGTTCGACGCGCGGGGTCTCAACGGGCGCACGGCTGCAGGGCGGGATGTGGTTCGACCTGGGCGGCTTCGCCCTGTCGCCTCGCGCGGCGGTGGCCTGGATCAACGCCGATGTCGACGGCTTCCATGAGCAGGGGCCGGCGGCGCAATACGCCTATGCCGACCGCTCGGTGCAGGCGACGACGGCCGAGATCGCCCTGCGCGCCGAGGGCGGGACCGAGCGGGTGCGCTTCTATGCCGAGGGCGGTTATCGCGACAGCCTGAGCGACGACAGCGATGCGGTGCGCACCGGCATCCTGGGCAATCCGGCCCAGGTCCTGGCCCGCGACGTCGACCTGCCGTTCGGCGGGCAGGTGCTGGCCGCCGCCGGAATCGAGGGCACGGTCATGGAGCGGCTGAAGGTGTCGATCGGCTACAAGGGCCGCTTCGGCGACCATGCCGACAGCCATATGGCGGCGGTGAAGCTCAGCCTGCCGCTGTAGGCCGAGAAACGAAGGTTCCCGAGGTGCGACGCCGTGTCGCCCTCGGGGCGCCCCATTCATGTCCCGGTGAAATTGCAAAAGACGGTCAAGTCCGGCCGTCGGCGAACCCTGTTTTCGCCATCTGCGTGCGTATGCGCGCCTTCCTGACGGTTCTCCCGCGCTGACGAAGCGCTCAGAATGAGTCGTTAGAGTATGCGTTTAGTTCCCCCGGCCGTGCGGCCGCATGTGATCCGCTTCGGCCAGACGGGCGCCTTGGCCGGCCTGGCGGTCCTGGCCATGGCGGCTGCGCCCGCCGGCATGATCTCGGCCGCGCCCGAAAAGGTCGCAGAGGTCTCGGCCCCCATCGCCCCGCCGGTGAAGGCGGTGGCCGAGCCCGCCGGTCCCGTCACCCGCAAGATCGTCTTCGAGGCGCCGCTGAAGGGCTATCGCATCAACTCGCCCTTCGGCCTGCGCAAGCTGGCGATCGAGGCCAAGGCGCGGGCGCACAAGGGCGTGGACATCGCCGCCCCCACCGGCACCAGCGTCTTCGCCACGACCGAGGGCAAGGTGTTGCGCGCGGGCTATCAGGCTGGCGGCTACGGCAACTTCATCGAGGTGCAGCACCCCAACGGCATGACCAGCCTGTACGGCCATCTCAGCCGCATCGACGTCCACTCGGGCAAGGCGGTGGCGGCGGGCGAGCGCATCGGTCTGGTAGGTTCGACCGGCTATTCGACCGGCCCGCACCTGCATTTCGAGGTGCGCCGCAACGGCGGCCAGGTCGACCCCGCCAAGATCGTCGGCCAGAGCTTCGACATCCGGGTGAAGGCCCCGGCCTGACCGCATCAGGCGATGCGAGATCATGACCAAACCGTAATGTAAAATACCCTTTCCACAAGGCGCGCCCTGCCGTTAGATTCGATCCTTGGATTATCGCAGGGGGACCGAATGGTCGCGGCGCTGACGCTGGACGGAATCAGCAAGAGATACGGAGGCTTTCAGGCGGTCTCCGACCTGAGCTTTCAGGTCGAGAAGGGCTCGATCTGCGGCTTTCTGGGGCCGAACGGGGCGGGCAAGACCTCGACCCTGCGGATGATCCTGGGCCTGCAGCCGGCCACCAGCGGCCGCATCGACATCCTGGGCGCGGACGACGGGCGCAAGGTGCGCGACCGGATCGGCTTCCTGCCCGAGGAGCGGGGTCTCTACAAGAAGATGACGCCGGTCGACGCCATCGCCTTCTTCGGCGCCCTGAAGGGCCTGCCGCTGCCCGAAGGCCGTCGTCGCGGCCGCGAGATGCTGGAGCAGATGGGTCTGGGCGAGGCCAGCCGGAAGAAGATGAAGGACCTGTCCAAGGGGATGGCGCAGAAGGTCCAGTTGATCGCCTCGGTGGTGCATCAGCCGGAGTTCGTCATTCTGGACGAGCCGTTCTCGGGGCTGGACCCGATGAATCAGCAGGGGCTGGAGGCCATGATCCGCGCTCTGGCCGCCGATGGGGCGACGGTGCTGTTCTCGACCCACGTCATGCAGCACGCAGAGCGCCTGTGCGACAAGGTCGTGCTGCTGGCGCGCGGGCGTAAGGCATTCGAGGGCACGGTGGATGAGGCGCGGGCGACCTCGCCGCGCTTCCTGGAGTTGGAAGGGGCGCTGGATCGGACCGCCGTCGCGGCCCTGCCGGGCGTCAGCGGCATCGAGACCCTGGCTGAGGACGGCGCCGTCAGCACCCTGCGCGTCGGCCTGACGCCGGGAGCCGAAGCGCAAGGCGCCCTGCGCGCCGCCTTCCTGGGCGGACTGGACGTGCGGCGCTTCCAGATGAAGGAGCCGACCCTGCATGACGCCTTCATCGCCCTGACCGGCGACCACCCGGATGAGGACCAGTCCGTCGGCAAGGCTGACACGATGGAGGCCGCCCGATGAGCCGGATTCTTCTGATCGCGCGACGCGAGTTCCTAGCCTACGCCAAGACGGTCGGCTTCTGGCTGTCGTTGCTGGCCTTTCCGCTGTTCGCCGTCCTGGGCGGCGCCATTCCGGTCCTGATGAAGCACGCCGAGCCGGTGCGCGAGGCGGTCATCATCGATGAAACCCCGGCCGGGTCCGGCCTGGCCGCCGCCGTGCGCCAGGCGCTGGAGACGGAACGCGGGCGCGCCGACATCGCCGCCCTGCGCATGGCCGCCGTGCCCGAGGCCGGGACGGCGGGCGGCGACCGCGTGCGCGAGGCCGCCGAGAAGGGCGGTTTCGACGCCGGACTGGAGGCGCTGAAGAAGGAGGCTCCGCGCGCCGGGGCAAGCTTCAAGACGCCCAAGCGCGCGTTCGAACTGGTCGAGGCGCCTGCTGACCTGACGGCCGCCGCGCCGGGCGAGGCGCGCGACGCCTTGGCCCGCCGCTACGTCGACAAGGACGCGCCCGAGGGCGAGAAGCTGAACGCCGTGGTCTTCCTGACCGAGACCGAGGGCAAGCCCGGCGCCCGCGTCTGGACCGGCCGCGCCACCGACGACGTGGTCGAGGACGCCATCCGCGACGCCCTGAAGTCCGCCAACCGCAGCCGCGTCTTCGTCGCCAGCGGCATCGACCCGGCGGTGGTGTCGGATACGGAGACTTTCCGGCCGGAGGTCTCGGTCTTCTCGCCGCGCGCGGCGTCGGGGGGCGAGGTGTCGTTCCGTGACAAGCTGCCGGTCATCGTCGGCCTGGCCGTCGGCTTCATCCTGTGGTCGCTGATCATCACCGGCGCCTCCATCCTGCTGAACAGCGTGATGGAGGAGAAATCGAACAAGATCCTGGAGGTGCTGCTGTCCTCGGCCTCGGCGACCGAGATTCTGGCGGGCAAGGTGCTGGGCGTGGCCTTGCTGACGCTGGCCGTTCTGGGCGCCTGGGGCGGCATCGGCGCCGTCGGCCTGATCGCGACGATGCCCGACGTGGCGCGGGATATCGGCTCGGTGCTGCTGACGGACGGCCTGTTCGTCTACTTCCTGCTGTTCCTGGTCGGCGGCTATCTGATGTATGCGGTGCTGTTCGCCGCCATCGGCGCCTTCTGCGACACGCCGCGTGACGCCCAGACCCTGATGGGGCCGATCATGATGGTGCTGGTCGTGCCGATCCTGGTCATGCAGATGGCCATCCGCACCCCGGACGCCATGGTGGTGAAGGTCATCAGCCTGATCCCGCCCTTCACCCCCTTCGTCATGGCCGCGCGCGCGCCCAGCGGGCCGCCCCTGATCGAGATCATCGGCGGCCTAGTCGGGATGTTCCTGTTCGCGGCCCTGATGATCTGGGCGGCGGGCCGCGCCTTCCGCACGGGCGCCCTGTCGGACGTGAAGCTGAGCTGGAAGAGCTTCATGGGCGCCGTGACCGGACGGTGAGGTTCGGGGGAGGGAGGTCTTGCCCCTCTCCCGCTCATCCCGGCGGTTGCGGGGAGAGTGGAGGCAAACAGACAAAGAAAAAGGCCGCCCCGGCGATCCGGGGCGGCCTTTGATCTTTCAGGCGTCAGCGGGTCTTAGCGACCGCGACCCTTCGGAGCCGGCAGCAGGCCTTCGCGCTGGGCGCGCTTGCGGGCCAGCTTGCGGGCGCGACGGACGGCTTCAGCCTTCTGGCGAGCGCGCTTTTCCGACGGCTTTTCAAAGTGCACGTGACGCTTCATTTCGCGGAAGCTGCCTTCGCGCTGCATCTTCTTCTTCAGGGCTTTCAGCGCCTGATCGACATTGTTGTCGCGGACAAAAATCTGAACCAGGGGTCTCTCTCCTTTGGCCGCCCGCCGCGTCCTTTCCAAGGGAGACGGGCAGACAAAACAAAACCACGCTCGAGAGGAGGGCCTCTCAAGTGAAGGCGCGCTGATACATGATCGGGGGGGGCATGTCCAGATCGTCGCGCCCAATCGTGATGGCTCGAAACGCCCGCCGGATGGGCGTATCGTGCCGCCTATGACCGAGACAGCCGAGACCGCTCCGAAAGGCGATTGGGCCGACCGCACAGAACAGGCCGTTCTGGATGCGGCCATTGAACGCGCGCCCGCGCTGGGCTGGAACGCGCGCCTGACGCGCGCCGCGTGCGAGGCGTGCGGCCTGTCGCTGGGCGACCAGGAACTGCTGCTGCCCAACGGCCCGCGCGATCTGGCGGTCCTGCTGTCGCGTCGTCACGACGCCCGCGCCCTGAAGGCGCTGGAGGCGACGCCCGCCGCCACGATGAAGATTCGCGAACGAATCGCCGCCGCCGTCTCGGCGCGGATGGAGGCGGGGGCGCAGGATATCGAGGCGGCCAAGCGCTGCGCGGGCTTCCTCAGCCTGCCGACCAACGTCGACCTGGGCTTCAAGCTGGCGTGGGAGACGGCGGACCATCTGTGGCGCTGGGCGGGCGATACGGCGACGGACCAGAATCACTACTCCAAACGGGCGATTCTCGGCGGCATCCTGATTCCCGCCCTGACCATGCGCTGGTTCGACGGGCGCGATGCGGCGGAAGCCTTCGTCGCCCGCCGCATCGACAACGTCATGGCCTTCGAGAAGTGGAAGGCGGGCAAGGATTTCGACGCGCCGATCAATGCGATCACCGATGTGCTGGGTCGGCTGAGATACGGCGCGAAGGCATAGGCGACCCTCTCCCGATGGGAGAGGGCTTGAGCCTCCAAGAGCGAAGCGATTGGCAAGGCGAAAGGGTGAGGGTTCCCGGCTTGCCGTTCCCTCTCGTCGTCCGCACAGTCTTCTGATGGCGAACTCGCGAACCGACCATGCGCGGGCGTTGCGCCAGTCTTCAGGGCGCGCGGAGGAGCGTGTCTGGGCGGCTCTGCGCGGCGGAAAGATCGACGGACATAAGTTCCGCCGCCAGCACCCTGTCGGGCCGTATTTTGCGGACTTCGCCTGCGATCGGCTGCGCCTGATCATCGAGATCGACGGCGGGGTGCATCGTTTGGACGAAGTGGCGGCGCGTGATCTTGAGCGGCAGCGCGTGCTTGAGGCGCTGGGCTGGACCGTGATCCGGGTGACGAACGATCAGGCATATGAGGCGCCGGAGCGGCTGATCGAAGCCGTGAAGACGCACGTGAGGCGCCTCAACGGCTGAGCGTCGACCCTCACCCTTTCGCGCAAGAACGATCGCTGCGCTCTCGTGCGCTCAAGCCGTCTCCCATCGGGAGAAGGGTCAGAGAATGCGGTTGATGTGCGCCATCTTCCGCCCCGGCCGGGCGTCGTGCTTGCCGTAGAGGTGCAGGCGGGCGTTGGGCTCGGCGGCCAGCGTCCGCCATTGTTCGACTTCATCGCCCAGCAGATTGGTCATCTCGATGCGGGCGTGGGCGTTGCTCGGGCCCAGCGGCCAGCCGACGACAGCGCGGATGTGCTGCTCGAACTGGTCGCAGACGCAGCCGTCTTGGGTCCAGTGGCCGGTGTTGTGGACGCGCGGGGCGACCTCGTTCACCAGCAGTTCGCCGTCGCCCATGTCGAACAGTTCGATGCCCATGACGCCGATGTAGTCGAGGCCGTCCAGAACGGCGGCGGCGATCGCTTCGGCGCGTTCCTGCGTGGCCGGGTCGACGGCGGCGGGGGCGGTGGTGGTCTTCAGCACCCCGTTCTGGTGGACGTTCTCGCCCAGAGGATAGACGGCGACGGCGCCGTCGCGGCCGCGCGCGGCGATGACCGATAACTCGCGCTGGAACACGGCGGCGGCCTCCAGCACGGCGGGGCGGCGGCCGATGGCGTCGAAGGCGGCAGCCGCATCGGCGGCGTCGCGGATCCAGACCTGGCCTTTGCCGTCATAGCCCTCGCGCCGGGTCTTCAGCAGGGCGGGCAGGCCAAGCGTCGCGATGGCGGCGGTCAGGTCGTCCAGCGTCGTCACGGCGGCGAAGGCCACGGTCGGGGCGCCGACGGCGTTCAGGTAGGTCTTCTCGTCCACCCGGTCCTGGGCCACGGCCAGAGCCGTCGGTCCCGGCGCGACCAGGGCGCCCGCTTCGGCCAGGGTCTCGACCGAGGCGGCGGGGACGTTCTCGAATTCGAAGGTGACGACGTCGCACAGACGGCCCAGAGCCTGAAGCGCGTCGGGGTCGTCATAGGGGGCGGTGATCTGGGCGCGCGAGACGCGGGCGGCCGGGCTGTCGGGCTGGGGGTCGAGAATCACCACGTCGAAGCCGAGACGCGAGGCGGCCTGACTCAGCATCCGTCCCAACTGGCCCCCGCCAAGAATGCCGAGGGTCGAACCGGGAGGCAGAGGAAGATCGGGCATCAGTCCTCGACGCTTTCGGCGACGGATTCGGTCTGGGCGGCGCGGAAGGCCGACAGGCGCTCGGCCAGGGCGGGATCGGACAAGGCCAGGATCTGCGCCGCCAGGATGCCGGCGTTCGCGGCGCCCGCCTCGCCGATGGCCAGGGTGGCGACGGGCACGCCGCCGGGCATCTGGACGATCGACAGTAGGGAATCGAGGCCCTTCAGCGCCTTGGACTGGACCGGCACGCCCAGCACCGGCAGATCGGTCATGGAGGCGGCCATGCCGGGCAGGTGGGCCGCGCCGCCTGCGCCCGCGATGACGACCTTGAAGCCGTTCGCCTTGGCCGTGGTGGCGAAGTCATAGAGGCGGTGGGGCGTGCGGTGGGCGCTGACGACCTTGGCCTCCCAGGCGACGCCCAACTGGTCCAGGCGGTCGGCGGCCAGCTTCATCGTGGGCCAGTCCGAGCGGCTGCCCATGATGATGGCGACCGGAGTCGTTGAAACGGGCGGCGTGGAGGCGGTCATGCGCAAAGGCTCCCCAAGCGGAAAGCGGCCCGTTACAGCACCCGCGTTGCGCCCGCAACCGAGGACGCTAGACTCAGCTGCGTCGCGGGGGCTTGAGTCGGCCGGAAATGCGACGCCGGAGCCCGCCTTGAACCACCTGGCCGAACAGACGACCGCTGCGGGCGCCGATGCGGAATCGCAGGCCGAGATCGCGCGCCTGCGCGCCGAGGTGGCGGCCCTGACCGAACGGGCGGAGCGGGCCGAGGCCTTGGCGGACCACGACGTGCTGACGCCGGCGCTGAACCGGCGGGGCTTCATGGCGGTTCTGGCGCGCAACCTGGCCTATTGCCGACGCCACGGAGTCGAGGCGGCGTTGCTGTATCTCGACCTGGACGGGTTCAAGGGCGTTAACGACGCCTTGGGCCATGCGGCGGGGGACGCCGCCCTGATCGCCGTGGCCGAGCTGCTGCTGGCGAACGTGCGCGAATCCGACGCCGTGGGCCGGATGGGCGGCGATGAGTTCACCGTGGTGCTGATGAACGCAGGTGCCGAGGAGGGACGGGAGAAGGCGCGGCGGTTGAGCGAGGCCCTGAACAGCGACGGCTTTGTCTGGGAAGGCGAGCGTCTGCCCCTGGGCGGCTCGTTCGGTGTGCGCGCATTCGCCGGACAGGCGGACGCCGAGGTCTGGCTGTCTGAAGCGGACGCGGCCATGTGGCTGAGGAAGAAGGCGCGGCCGGAAGCGACCCGATGACGAATTGAAAAGGGCGCCGAGGTCAGCCTCGGCGCCCTTTTTTTCCTTAGACCATTTTCGGTTCAGTCGGGATCGACTGAACCCAGAACAATGGTCCAGAATTATCTGGGGCGAATATCTGAGTTGAGTTGGACATGGGTCCAACTCAACCGATTTCGCTCTAGCCGTTCAGCAGGCTGTTGCGTCGGCTGTAGAGCAGGTAGACGACCACCCCGATCACATTCCAGATGACGAAGTTGATCTGGGTCGAAGCGGGCAGGCTGAAGAACAGATAGACGCAGCCGGCGATGGCCACCGGCCCGACCAGCCACCAGACCGGGGCGCGGAAGACGCGCGGACGACCAGGTTCGCGACGGCGCAGCACGATCAGGCACAGACCCACCGAGGCGAAGGCGACCAGGGTCCCCGCATTGGCCAGGGCGGCCAGATCGCCCAGGGGGATGAAGCCGGCGATGATCGCCATCAGCACGGCGGTGCCGGCGGTGACGCGGACCGGCCCGCCCGAGCGCTTGGAGACATGGGCCAGGCTGCGGGGCAGCAGCCCGTCGCGGGCCATGACGAAGAAGATGCGGCTCTGGCCGAACATGAAGGCCAGGATGACGGTGGGCAGGGCGACGACCGCCGCGCCCGCGATCAGGGTGGCCCACAGGTCCGAGCCGACCGTGCGCGCGATGTGCGACAGGGGTTCGGGCGACTTCATGAACTCGGTGAAGGGCATGGCGCCCAGGGCGGCGATGGCCACGGCCATATAGATGGCGACGCAGGCCACCATCGAACCGATGATGCCGATGGTCAGGTCGCGGGCGGGATTGCGGGTTTCTTCCGCCGCCGTGGCCACGGCGTCGAAGCCGTAGAAGGCGAAGAAGATGATGGCCGCCGCCGCCATGACGCCCATCTGGCCCCCGACCCCGTGCGAGAAGCCGTAGGGCATGAAGGGCTTGAGGTTGTCCGGGTTGAAGTGGGGCAGGGCGATCGCCACGAAGGCGATCAGGGCCGCGATCTTGACCACCACCAGCACGGCGTTGATCGAGGCGCTCTCACGCGTGCCGGCGACCAGCAGGCCCGCCACGGCGGCGACGATGATCACGGCGGGCAGGTTGACGATGCCGCCCTGCGACGGCGCCGAGGTCAGCACGGCGGGCAGGCCCATGCCGATCCCCTCCATCATGCCGGAGAAGTAGCCCGCCCAGCCCACGGCCACTGCGGAGCAGACCACGGTGTATTCCAGGATCAGGCTCCACCCGACCATCCAGGCCGCTCCCTCGCCCAGGGTGGTGTAGGAATAGGTGTAGGCCGAACCCGATTCCGGGATCATGGTCGCCAGCTCGGCGTAGGCCAGGGCGGCGCAGACGCAGACGACGCCCGCGATGACGAAGGCCAGCATGACCGCCGGCCCCGCCCGTTCGGCCCCGACGCCGATCAGGGTGTAGATGCCGGTCCCCACGATGGCGCCGACGCCCAAGGCCACCAGGTGGGGCCAGGACAGGGTCGGCTTGAGCCCGTGGGCTTTGGGCGCTGCGCCCCCCAGCGCAGGCAGAGCCTTGCGGCGTGTCATGAAACTCATGCGTCTCCCCCGGACGATCCTTGGCGGCGATTGTAAAAATATTCGGAATAACGGCGTTTTTCCGTAGCATTATTGGCGATAACCTGGGGGCGCCAAGCTATGCCGCAACAGAAAAAACGACCCTGAAAGGCCGCTTTATATCCTGATCATTGGATCATAAATTCAGATTTACCGCAGAAACAACGCCTCTATCCCGCATTGCGCCTGAAATTGCGCATTTCGAAGATGGCTCAGTTTTTCGAAGCTCTTGTGAATTTTATTTCGTCATAACTGCAATATCCGAAGCTCATGCTTCCCTCGGAATGGTAGCGATTCAAGGAGCCGGCCAAGCGCCGGACAGACGCTTGCAGGGGCTGCGGCCCCCGATCTTGGGAGGGATTGCGGCTTGCGGACCACGACAGGGGCGAAGGCTGTCTTCAAGAGGGCGGGGGCTGTCTGCGCGGCTGCGCTGCTGCTGGCGGGTGCGCCGGGCGCGGTGCTGGCCCAGACCCAAACCCAGGCGGCGCCGGCGCGCGCTACGCTCAATCCGGCCCCGCCGCGGCGCGCCGACGAGGGCTTCGGTCCCTATCCGCTGATGGTGGTGCGCGGCGCCATGCTGATCGACGGCACGGGCGCGCCGCCGATGGGGCCGGTCGATATCGTCATCGAGAACGACAAGATCACCGACATCATCCAGGCGGGCTGGCCGGGCCTGCCGGAGCGCGAGGGGCGACCGCCGCTGAACGCGGCGCACGAGATCGACGCGCGCGGCATGTATGTCATGCCGGGCTTCGTCGACGCCCACGCCCATGGCGGCAGCCCGCAGAAGGCGCCGGACCTGGAGTATGTCTACAAGCTGTGGCTGGCCCACGGGGTGACCACGGTGCGCGGCGTCAGCCTAGCGCCGCAGGACATCGCCGTATCGGAAAAGACCCGCTCGGCGCGCGGCGAGATCGTCGCGCCGCGCATCTTCAACTATCAGACCCTGGGTTCGGGCTGGTCCCGCGGCCGCATCCGCAATGAGCAGATGGCGCGCGAATGGGTGCGCTGGGGCGCGGCCAACGGCATCGACGGGATCAAATTCTTCCTGCGCGGCGATGAAACGCCCGAGGTGGTCCTGGCCGCCATCGACGAGGCCAAGAAGAACGGCATGGGCACGGTGGCCCACATCGCCCAGCCGGGCGTGGCCCAGTTGAACGCACGCGATCTGGCCGAGGCTGGCCTCGGCACGGTGACCCACTTCTACGGCCACTTCGAAGCCCTGCTGGGCGGCCGCAGCATCCAGAACTATCCGACCGACTACAACTTCTACGATGAGCAGATGCGCTTCGGCGAGGCTGCGGAAATCTGGAAGGAGGTCGAGCCCGGCACGCCGCAGTGGTTCGAATACCTGGAGGAGCAGAAGGCGACCGGCGTCGTCTTCGACCCGACGATGACCATCTATGCGGCGTCGCGCGACCTGATGCGGGCGCGCAATGCGCCATGGCATCAGATCTACACCCTGCCGACGCTGGCGGACTATTTCCAGTCCACGCGCGACAACCACGGCAGCTACTTCTTCGACTGGACGACCTCGAACGAGGTGGCGTGGCGCCGCTTCTATGAGCGGTTCATGCGTCTGGTGAACGACTACAAGAAGATCGGCGGCCGGGTGACGGTGGGGTCGGATTCCGGCTTCATCTGGAAGCTCTACGGCTTCGGCTACATTGAAGAGTTGGAGCTGCTGCAGGAGGCGGGCTTCAACCCGCTGGAGATCGTGCGCGCCGCGACGATGGACGGGGCGACGACCCTGACCGAGCCGACGGGCAAGGCGCCGACCTTCGGCGTCGTGCGGCCCGGCATGAGCGCGGATCTGGTCATCACGACCGAGAATCCGCTGGCCAACTTCAAGACCCTTTACGGCACCGGACATGAGCGCCTGAGCCCCGAAAACCGCATCGAGACGGTGGGCGGGGTGCGTTGGACGGTGGCGCGCGGGGTCGCCTACGACGCTCCGGCCCTGCTGGCCGACGTCCGGGCCATGGTCGATCGGCAAAAAGCCGAACGGGGAGAGGCGTCCGCCGGGCGCTGATCCAAAAAAGAGCGACGCAGGCGACGCCGAAATGGGGACGGCGCGCCTGGGTTCAGATCAAAAAACGAGGGGTGATCCAATGAGACTGTCTGCGTATCTGAAGACCGGGACGATAATCGCCGGTCTGGCCGTCACGGCCGCCGCCGCCGCCCAGCCTGCCTGGGCTCAATCCGAAGCGCCGGCCGCCGAGCCGGAAGCCAGCGCCGTCGCCGATATCGTGGTGACCGGCTCGCGTATCCGGCGTCCGAACGTCGAGGCCGCGACCCCGGTCAACGTCGTCGACGCCCAGGAAATCGAGAACACCGGCGTCACCAATCTGATCGACGCCATGACGCGCCAACCGCAGGTCGGCCTGGGCTCCTCGGCCTCCAGCACGACCAACTCGGTGTCGGGCCAGGGCCTGGCCACCCTGAACCTGCGTAATCTGGGGTCGAGCCGCACCCTGGTGCTGGTCAACGGCCGCCGCCACGTCGCCGGTTCGGCGGGCACCAGCGCGGTGGACGTCAACTCCATCTCGAAGACCACGATCGCACGCATCGACACGGTGACGGGCGGCTCCTCGGCCGTCTATGGCGCCGACGCCGTGGCCGGGGTGGTCAACTTCATCACCAAGCAGGACTTCGACGGCGTCGCCTTCCAGTCGCAGTATGGTTCGGCCGACGGCCCGAACACCTACTACGGCTCGGTCGCGGTGGGGCGGAACTTCAACGATGACCGGACCAACATCATGGGCGCCCTGACCTATGACAAGTCCGAGGGCCTGTTCCGCCACGAGCGCGACTACGCCATGAGCGCCCTGGCCGAAATCCCGAACCCGAACAAGAAGAGCCCGGACGACGGCTTGCCTTCCTTCATCCAGGCGCGGGACGTCTACACCAACACCCAGAACAACTTCTTCACCCCGGTCATCGTCGATGCGATCGGCTCCAACAAGGCCTTCGCCCTGACCTTCACGCCGGACGGCAAGCTGGTTCCGTTCGACCGCGGCCAGATCCTGTATGACGGCGCCGGGCGCGAGCAGAAGCAATCGATCGGCGGCGACGGCTTCCAACTGCGCGACGACATGCTGCGCACGCCGGTCGAGCGTTTCGGCGGCGAACTGCAACTGCGTCACCAGTTCCAGCCTTCGGTCGACTTCATCAGCGAACTGAACCTGTTCGCCGAAGCCAAGTATTTCCACATGGAGGCCAGCAGCCAGGCGCGGAACGGCACCTTCGCCGACAGCTCGCCGGGCATGTCCACGGGCAACGCCTATCGCATCCAGGCGGACAACGCCTTCCTGCCCGATGAGCTGAAGACCATGCTGGCTCAGGCCAACATGAAGTTCTTCGACATCACCCGCATCGATACCGACTTCGGCATCCGTACCTCGCGCAGCGTGTACGACACCACCCGCTTCGTGACCGGCGTGGACGGCGCCTTCAGCAACGGCTGGCGGTTCGAGGCCTACGTCAACTACGGCCAGACCGAGTCGGAGTTCACCAACTTCGACCGCCTGCAGAAGGAGTTCTATGAGTCGATCGACGCTATTACGGAGAACGGGCAGATCGTCTGCCGCAGCGTGGATGCGCGGGCGCGGGGCTGTCAGCCGCTGAACCTGTTCGGGGCCTATCAGGGCTCCCCGGAAGCGATCGACTATTCCTACATCTACACCGTCCGCAACGACCGCATCCGCCAGTGGAACGCGGTGGCCAGCGTCAACGGCGAGCTGTTCTCCTATCCCTCGCTGTTCAGCGGAACCAGCCTGCCGGTCGCCTTCGCGGCGGGCGTGGAGTGGCGCAAGGAAGCCAGCAGCGCGATCCCGGACATCCGCTCGCAGCAGGGGCTGATCTTCCAGAACAAACAGGCCCGGACCGAGGGCGCCTATGAGTCCAAGGAAGTCTTCGGCGAGGTCAATCTGCCCCTGCTGGCCGATGTGCCGTTCATCCAATACCTGGATCTGACGGCGGCCTATCGCTACCAGGACTACACCACCACGGGCGGCGACAGCAGCTACGGCCTGGGCATGGAGTGGACGGTCGATCGCAACATCCGGTTCCGCGCCAACTACGCCAAGGCTGTGCGGGCGCCGAACATCAGCGAATTGTTCGACGGCGGCGGCGAAGGCTATAACCTGTTCGATGACCCTTGCGACGCGACGCGCCTGAACATCGGGAACTTCCCTGACAACCGCAAGGCGAACTGCGCGGCCCTGGGCATCGATCCGGGCTTCACCCAGTCGATCGCGACCAAGCCCGCTATCAGCAAGGGCAACCCCGACCTGCGGCCGGAAGAGGGCGAAACCCTGACCCTGGGCGTTGTCCTGACGCCGTCCTTCCTGCCGGGCCTGGCGGTCACCGTCGATCACTACGACATCAAGATCAGCGATGTGATCGCCTCGCTGGGCGCGCGCACCATCATCAACAACTGCGTCGACAGCCCGACCCTGGACAACCAGTTCTGTCCCAATGTCACGCGCGGCCCCGACGGCAACATCGCCAGCGTGGTGAACCAGGTCATGAACGTCGCCGAGTACACCAACTCGGGCTGGGACGTGACTGCGTCCTACCGCACGGATCTGGCGAAGCTGGGTCTGCCGGACTACGGCTCGCTGTCGCTCAGCGCGGCCGCCGGCTTCCTGGACGAGTTGACCTATGATCCGGTTCCGGGCGACGCCAGCGTGCGCGACGAGCAAGCGGGCGAGGCGCCCAATCCCAAGCGCCGGATCAACTTCCGCGTGTCCTGGGACTATGACCGTCTGTCGCTCTCCTACGCCAATCAGTATCTGAGCAGCGTGCTGCGGAGCAACCAGGACAAGGTAGGCGCGTATGAAGTGTGGAAAGCCCCGTCGTGGCTGACGCACGACATCCGGGCTGAATA
This sequence comes from Brevundimonas sp. NPDC055311, assembly GCF_053645695.1. Lineage (NCBI taxonomy): Bacteria > Pseudomonadati > Pseudomonadota > Alphaproteobacteria > Caulobacterales > Caulobacteraceae > Brevundimonas > Brevundimonas sp. NPDC055311. Next base: position 725,073 of record NZ_JBSHMV010000001.1, on the reverse strand, counting down.
CCGCTTCGACCGCTACTCGGTTTTCGCCGGTGTGAACAATTTCACCAATGAAGCGCCGCCGCAGACCGCATTCACCTGGACCGGGACGGGTCTGTACAATGGCTTCAACGCCAGCATTTACAACAACCTGGGTCGTTACGTTTACGTTGGCGTGAACGCCCGATTCTGATCCAGAGTAGTGAAGCCGCCCGGTGACGGGCGGCTTCTTGCCTTATCGGACGCCGCCCGGCGTCCCTGTGTTTTTCGGGGGGAAAGACGATGAAGTCTCTCACTGCTTTCGGGGCCATGGCGGTCGCTGTCGGGATTCTGGCCGTAGGGGGCCTAGCCGCTCCGCAACAGGCCCGGGCCGCTTCGGCTTCGGCCGCCGCCGCCGCGCCCTCGGCCCTGGACGCCCGGTTCGAGGCCATCGCCGCCGAGGAGTGGGCCTGGCGTCAGAAAGAGATTCCGTCGCGGGCGTCCAAACCCAGCACTCTGCCGGACGTCAGCGCCGCCACCCAGCAGCGTCGTCTGGAATACTGGACGGCCGTGCAGCGCCGTCTCGAGGCCATCTCGCCCGAGCAGTTGTCGCCGAACCAGCGCACCAACTACGCCGTCTACAAGCATCAGATCGACAACTTCGTCGATGACGGCCGCCACCGGCTGTATGAGATGCCGTTCAACTCGGACAGCTCGTTCTGGTCGTCGCTGACGGGGATGGGCAATGCGACCTTCACCTCGGTCGAGGACTATGAGCGCTATCTGTCCCAGATGCGGGACACGCCGCGCTATTTCGATCAGCAGATCACCAGTATGCGCGCCGGCCTGGCGCGCGGCTTCACCCAGCCGAAGGCCTCCCTGGTGGGCCGCGACGTGTCGATCCTGGCGGTCACGGAACCGACGGACGTCACGCAGAATCCTTTCTACAAGCCCTTCCTGACCATGCCCGCGACCATGGCCGAGGCGGACAAGGCGCGTCTGCGCGCCGCTGCCGTTCAGGTGATCCAGCAGCAGGTCGTGCCGGCGCACCGCACCCTGCTGAGCTTCATTCGAGACGAATATGTGCCGGGCGCGCGCGACACCCTGGGCGCCAACCGCCTGCCGGATGGGGACGACTTCTATCAGACGCAGATTCGCCAATACACCAGCGTCAACCTGACGCCGGATCAGATCCATCAGATCGGCCTGGCCGAGGTCGCTCGCATCCGGGCCGAGATGGAGACGGTGATGCGCAGCACCGGCTGGACCGGCGACTTCGCGGGCTTCATCCACTTCCTGAAGACCGACCCGCAGTTCCACTATGACAAGCCGGAACACCTGCTGTGGCACGGCGCCTGGGTCATCAAGAAGGTCGACGGCAAGATCGGCCAGTATTTCAACCTGAAGCCGCGCGACACCTTCAGCCTGATCCCCGTGCCGGACGCCATCGCGCCCTATTACACGGCCGGTCGGGGCGGCAACGGCGTCTGTCTGCTGAACACCTACGACCTGCCGTCGCGGCCGCGCTACAACATCCCGGCGCTGACGGTGCACGAGTGCAACCCCGGCCACGCCTGGCAGGGCAATCTGCGCCGCGAGCATGAGCCCATGCCCGACTATCGCGCCCAGACCTACATCTCGGCGTTCGGCGAGGGCTGGGCCCTCTATACCGAGAAGCTGGCGGTGGAGATGGGAATCTATGAAGACGCCTATGAGGACTTCGGCCGCTTGACCTATGAGATGTGGCGCGCGGCGCGTCTGGTCATCGATACCGGCGTCCACTCCAAGGGCTGGACCCGCGAACAGGCGGTGGCCTTCCTGAGCGAGAACACCGCCCTGTCCGACCATGAGGTCGGCACCGAGATCGACCGCTACATCACCTGGCCGGGTCAGGCTCTGTCCTACAAGCTGGGCGAGATCGAGATCGTGCGCTTGCGCCGTCTGGCCGAGGCGGAACTGGGGGCCGACTTCGACATCCGCGCCTTCCACGACCATCTGCTGGCCATCGGCGTCGCCACCATCCCGGCCATGACCGCCGAGATGGAGGCCTTCATCGCCCAGAGCAAGCAGGCTGCGGCGGCGACCCGTTCTGGACAATAATCGAGACCGGGCCGACGTCGACAGACGTCGACCTTCCGACACTGACAGACGCGTTGCGGATCACGCGCGGCTTTGTCAGTGTCGGGATTCTGTAAAGCGTAGAGGGGGAGAGCGCATGAGCGCTGGGGAATACAAGCTGGACGACGCCGACCGCCGCATCCTGCGGGTGCTGCAGCAGGACGGACGGATCACCAATCAGGATCTGGCCGCCGCCTGCAACATGTCGGCGTCATCCTGTTTCGAGCGGGTGCGCCGCCTGCGCGAGCGCGGCGTCATCACCGGCTATACGGCCCTGATCGACCCGAAGTTCGCCGAGCGCGAACTGCTGATCTTCATCGAGGTGCTGCTGGACCGCACGACCTCGGACATCTTCGACCAGTTCGCCGAGCGCATCCGCCGCTCGCCCGAGGTGCTGGAATGCCACATGGTGGCGGGGGGCTTCGACTATCTGGTCAAGGTTCGGATGAGGGACATGGCCGCCTACCGCGTCTTCCTGGCCGACACCCTCATCGTCATGCCGGGCGTGCGCGAGACCCGCACCTATGCGGTGATGGAAGAGGTCAAGGACACCTCGGTCCTGCCGCTCTAGGGCAAGGGCGCGCCTCAGAGCGTCGCGCGAATTCTCTGCGCCAGTTCCAGGGCGGCGGTCTGGACCTCGGCGGATCGGTTGCTCCAGTCGACCGACCGCGCGCCAAGGTATTCCTCACGAGCCAGGGCGAGCGCGTCAGAGGCGGTGCGCGACAACTGAAGCCGAGCCCACTCTGCCGCCCTTGCCTTGGAGACGAAGGCCCCGTCCTTCGCGGTCCGCCACATGCGCGCGAGCGTCAGCAGCCCGTTGCGTTCATCCTCAGCCAGGGCGGCGAGCAAGATCGGCAGGCTGTCGTGGATGGCGCGCCTTATGTCCTGTCGAGTTATAGCGGGCAGCAGGTCGGCGGCGGGCGGTCCGAAAAGCGGGCGGGCCTCCAGACGGGCCTGGGCCAGCATGAGGGTGAACTCAGGATCCGCCCCGCCTTCGGGCAGACGGCCGGCCTCGAAGGCTTCGCGGAGCCATTCTCCGAAGACGAGCTCGGCGCGGGCGGGGTAGGCGGGGAGATCCAGCTCTCGAAGCAGGAATGCGATGACTTCCAGAGGTCGAAGTCGGGAATCGCCGGGCGGCGCCGAGACGGCGCTCAGATCTTGCAGCAGTTCGCGCCGGGTCTCGTTTGCAATGGGCGCGTTGACGACGATAAGCAGATCGATGTCGCTATGGGCGTGCAGGCCCTGGCTCACCGCCGAGCCATGCAGATAGACAGCCTTGAGAGAGACGCCGAGGCGTTCGCGCAGGAGGGTCAGGGCTTGATGGGCCTGCTCCGGGGCGTCGACGACAATCACGCGATGATGTCGGGCAGGATCTGGTCCTGAAGTTTCACGATGTCGTCGCGCAGGGCCAGCTTCTTGCGCTTCAGACGGGCGATCATCAGCTGATCCGGGGCGGGCATGTGGCCGAGCGCCTCGATGGAGGCGTCCAGGTCGGCGTGCTCCTGGAGCAGGCGGGCCAGTTCGGCGCGCAGCGCCTCGTCTTCTTCGGACAGGTAAGGTTCGTCGTCGTTCATCGTCAGGCCCCGGACCGGGGGATTATAGCTGAGCTGGCGTCAGGTCGGAAGCAGGTCGGACAGGGTTCTGAGCGCCGGACGCGGCACGACGCGATCCCACAGGCGCGCCGTTTCGGCCATGGCGTCGACGGGCGGGCGAGGCGCGCCGGTCGGAGCGGGCGACAGGGCTTCGAGCCCGTTCAGCAGATGGCGCTCGGCGGCCAGTTCGATGGCCTTCACCTGTTCGCGCACGGCCAGGCGAGCGTCGGTCTCCAGGTCCGGCACGGGCGTCTTCAGCGTGCGGCGCACGGCGCGCAGGGGGGCGATGGTCGTGGTCTGCCAGGCGCGGGCGGTGTCGCAGGCGGCCTCGATGGTCTCCTCGTCGGGGCGACGCCCTGTGACGGCGGTCCAGGCGGCCCACAGCAGCAGGGGCACGTTCTGCTCGTGATAATCCTGAAGCGACAGGCAGGCCTCGGCCGCGCCCGGCGCGGCGTAGGCGGCGCAGGCCCAGGTCCACAGATCGTCGCTCATGCCTCGCTCCCGCCTTTCAGGCCTTCCCAGCGGCGCACGGCCGACCAGTCCAGGCCGAAGACGTCCAGCGCCCGCCCGACCGACTGGTCGACCATCTGCTCCAGACTGTCGGGACGGGCGTAGAAGGCGGGCAGGGGCGGGGCGATGACGGCGCCCATCTCGGCCAGGGCCGTCATGGTGCGCAGATGACCCAGGTGCAGCGGCGTCTCGCGCACCATCAGCACCAGGGGGCGGCGCTCCTTCAGCGTCACATCGGCGGCGCGGGTCAAAAGGGTCGAGGTCACGCCGGTGGCGATCTCGCTCATGGTCCGCACCGAGCAGGGCGCCACGATCATGCCCAGGGTGCGGAAGGAGCCGGAGGAGATGGTCGCCCCCACGTCGTTCAGCCGGTGAACCACGTCCGCCTTGGCCGTCAGCTCGTCGGGGGTGAGATCCGTCTCCTGCGACAAGGTGAGCAGGGCGGCGCGGGTGACGACCAGATGGCTCTCGACGCCCAGTTCGCGCAGGGCGTCCAGCACGCGCGCGCCATAGACGACGCCTGAAGCGCCAGAGATTCCAACGACTAGCCGAGAGGGCGCCGGCGCCCGAACGGTCGTGTTCACAACATCGGCCAATTTCGTCTCCAACCTGTCCGTGTTCGGAGCGGCGAGGGTCACTGCAATGTGATTCCACACCTCGCCGAACCGGGCGCTCAGTGTAGTGGTCCCTTAGACATGGAGGCGCAAGCCATGACCATCGAGGCTCGTATTCGCGAATTGGGTAATCGCCATCGGTCGCTGGATGAGACCATCCAGCAGGAGATGCGCCGGCCCACCGCGGACCCGACACACCTCAGGGAGCTGAAGCAGCGAAAACTGCGACTTAAGGAAGAGATCAACAGTCTGGAATCCCGAACCCACTAGCGGGCTTCCCACCTGAAATGACGACGGCCCCGGAAGATCGCTCTTCCGGGGCCGTTTTGTATCCGTCGATCGATAGGAGATCAGTCGCGCGAACCGAACACGGACTCGGCCGTGGGCTCGGCGCCCGAGCCATAGTCCGGCTCGGCCTCTTCCTCAGCGACGACTTCCGGCTCGACCTCAGGCTCGACGGGCTGGAGGACGCCGTTCTTGGCGTCGTCCTTGGCCTTCTTGTCGGCGGCCTTGCGGACCACCTCGTCCAGCTGCAGCTGGCCGGTCAGGCCCAGGGTCACCGGATCGACCGGCTTGATGTTGGCGGAGTTCCAGTGGGTGCGGTTGCGCACGCTCTCGATCGTGGCCTTGGTGGTGCCCAGCAGCTTGGCGATCTGGGCGTCGGTCACTTCCGGGTGGTTGCGGACGAACCACATGATGGCGTCCGGGCGGTCCTGACGGCGCGAGACCGGCGTGTATTTCGGTCCGGACTTGGCCGGCTTCAGCAGTTCGGCGTGGCGGCTGACCACGGCCTTCATGCGGTAGTTCTCGTCGTTCTGGGCCTTGTCCAGCTCTTCGCGGGTCAGCTGGCCGTTGACGATGGGGTCGGCGCCGCGGATGTCGCGCGCCACGTCGCCGTCGGCGATGCCGCGCACCTCGAGCGGGTGCAGGCCGCAGAAGTCGGCGATCTGCTCGAACGAGAGCGAGGTGTTGTCCACCAGCCAGACCGCGGTGGCCTTGGGCATCAGGATGTCGGTCATGGGCATGGATCCCGGCGGTTGCGGCCCAAAAAACGGGCGTTTGAATCGACGGCGCCCGACCTTTTCGGCCGGGCGCGAGAAGACCTTTATAGGTGATTTCAGTTGAAATGAAAACGTCGTCTGTCGCCCTCATACAGCGAAGGTTCATCTGGCATGATGAACATTCAGGGCCAGGGCGCGTTGTGCGCCGGGAGAGATCTCGAAGGAGACCGTGTCATGAAGAAGTTCGTGGTTGCAGCGGCAGGTTTGGTCATGGCGGCGGGCGGTTTCTCCGTCGTGAACGTGAGTTCGGCGGAAGCCCAGGTTCAGGCGCGCGGCGCGCCGCGCGGGTCCTACGCCCAGAGCTGCTCGGGGGCCTATGTGAATCGCGGCCGCCTCTATGCGGATTGCCGCGACATGCGGGGCAATATGCGCGAAACCTCGATCGAACTGGCGCGCTGCTCCAGCGAAGAGATCGTCAACCGCGACGGCCGCCTGGCCTGCGGCCGCTTTCAGGGCGATTTCGAGAACGGCGGCCGTCCGGGGCGTCCGGGCGGCGGGTGGAACGACGGCCGGCCTGGCAACGGCGGTTGGGGCCAGTCCTCGATCACCGTCTATCGCGACGCCGACTATCGCGGCCAGTCGATGAGCTTCCGCAACGAGGTCCCGAACCTGCGCAACCTGGGCATGAACGATGCGATCAGCTCGATCCGCCTGTCACGGGGAAGCTGGGAGGTCTGCGAGGACGCCAACTATCGCGGTCGCTGCGAGATCGTGCGCGGCGATATGCGCGACCTGCGCAATACGGGGATGAACGACAAGATCTCGTCCCTGCGTCCGGCCCGCAGCGGCGGCCGCTGGTAGGCTGTAGAGACGGTTGACGGATAGGGCGGGAGGCTTCGGCTTCCCGCCTTTTTCCTTTTTAGGGCAGCAGCACGACCTTGCCGACGTGGGCGCCGGCCTCCAGATGGGCGTGGGCGGCGGCGGCCTCGGCCAGGGGGAAGGTCGCCTCGACCTGGGCCCGCACGGCGCCGGAGGCGATCCAGGGCCAGACCGTAGTCTCGACGGCGGCGGCCAGGCGGGCCTTTTCGTCGGCCGAGCGGCTGCGCAGGGTCGAGCCGGTCAGGACGATCCGCTTCAACATGATCCGCATCAGGTCGACCTCGGCCCGCGCGCCCGTCAGGGTCGCGATCACCACCCAGCGTCCGCCGGGCTTCAGGGCGTTGAGGTTCAGTTCGGCGTAGGCGGCCCCAACCATGTCCAGCACCACGTCGGCGCCGCCTGCTTCCTGGATGGCGGCGGCCAGGTCGTCCTGGGTGGCGTCCAGGCTGACGTCGGCGCCCAGGGCGCGGGCGGCCTCGGCCTTGGCGCCGCCGCGTGAGGTGGCGATGACGCGGGCGCCCGCCGCCTTGGCCATCTGGATGGCCATGACGCCGATGCCGCTGGTGGCGCCGTGGATCAGCAGGGTTTCGCCCGACTTCAGCCCGCCGCCCTCGAAGACGTTGGCGAAGACGGTGAAGGCGGTCTCGGGCAGGGCGGCGGCCTGGATGAAGTCGAGGCCGTCCGGGATCGGCAGGGCGTGGCGGGCGTCGACCGCGGCGTATTCGGCGTATCCGCCGCCCCCCAGCAGAGCGCAGACCTGGTCGCCGACAGCCCAGCGCGTCACGCCCTCGCCCAGGGCGTCGACCTCGCCCGCGACCTCCAGCCCCAGAATGCCCGAGGCGCCCGGCGGGGGCGGATAGCGGCCCTCGCGCTGGACGATGTCGGGGCGGTTCACGCCCGCTGCGCGCACGCGGATGCGGATTTCGCCAGGGCCCGGAACGGGCAGGGGACGCGTCGTCAGGCGCAGGGCGTCGGCGGGGCCGCGTCCGTTTTCGATCTCTATGGCCTGCATGGTGCAGCCTCTCTTGCTTGCATTCCGGTTCAATGCGGCGTTCACATAGGAGGTCGTGCCCGTAATGGCCAAGGAGGCGAGGATGAGTTTCGAAGATCTGGAGCCCCGGCCGCAGCGCGGCGAGGCCATCGCCGCCCTGGGGCGCGAAGACCTGGACCTCTACGCTGTGGATGAACTTCAGGAGCGGATCGGGGCCCTTGAGGCCGAGATCGCCCGCGCGCGCGCCGCCATTCAGGGCAAGTCTTCACAGCGCAGCGCCGCCGATGCGCTGTTCAACTTCCGCTGAGGCGCGCGGGTTGGGGACGGTTTCGGCCGCCCCCTCCCGTCGGATCAGCTTCCGTGGCATGACGATTGCAGCGAGCGAATGCATGAGATTCGTGGATATACGCCTGTGACCGCCATCGAAGCTGAACCGAGCCCGGCGCGCCTTGTCGGCGCCGAAGTGCTGGACTTCGCGCGCTCCGAGCTGTTCGAGCGCACCTTCCGCGAAGGCATGGAGTTGGTCGAGGAGACCGCCGCCTATCTGGATGGCGACGGACGCCAGGATTCGCGCCTGCTGTCGCGGGCGGCGGCCCTGTCCTATGCGGGCGAGAGCATGAAGCTGACCACGCGGCTGATGCAGATCGCCTCGTGGCTGCTGGTTCAGCGCGCCGTGCGGGAAAAGGATATGAGCGCCGAGGCGGCGGGCGACCCCCGCTACCGCCTGGCCGATCGCCGCATGGAGACGGAGCCGCGTCGCGGCGACCTGCCGATCGCCCTGATCGAATACGCCGTGCGGGCCGAGAAGCTCTACGACCGCGTGCTGCACCTGGACCGGCAGATGTATGTGGAGCCGGCGACGGCGCCCGCCAATCCGGTGCAGAGTCAGATGGATCGTCTGCGCGCCGCCTTCGGCTGAGCGCCTCGCTTACGGCGTCACTTCGTCCGGATCGATCGGGGCGTCGGCCACCACCTGCGGCAGGTTGACGGCGATGCCCAGGGCGTCGGCCAGCTTGGCGTCGCGCTTGTAGACGTCTTCGCGGAAGGCGACGCGGCCCTGACCGTCGACGAAGGCGGTCCAGTAGAGCAGGCGCACGCCGATGTTGCGGCCGGTGGTCACGCGCTTGGTCTCGCCGCTGGCCTGGGCCGCGTCGAACACGGCCAGGCGTTCAGGGTCGGGCGACAGCAGCAGGCGGGCGAAGCCGATGGCGTCCTGCACCCGCACGCAGCCGTGGCTGCGCTGGCGCACCGACAGGTTGAAGGCCCCCCGCGCCGGGGTGTCGTGCAGGAAGATGGCGTAGCTGTCCTGCAGCTCGAACTTCACATTGCCCAGCGACGACTTCGGCCCGGCGCGCTGCACCACCCAGCCGTCGGCATTGACGTACATGTCGTTGGCGGCGAGGTAGCCGGGGCCCTTGGGCAGGATCTCGCGCCGGGCGATGCCCATGGGCACGGTCCACGGCGGATTGGCCACGACCGAGGCGAACGGCTTCTCAAGGCTGGGGGTCTGGTTGGCGGCGGTGCCGACGATGACGCGGTTGGAGTGAACCGGCTTGCCGTCCTTCCAGTAGACCATGATGGCGGCGGCGGTGTTGACCTCGATCCGCTCGGGGTTGAGTTCGCGCTTCAGCCAGCGGCGACGCTCCAGGTTCAGGGCGATCTGGCGGGCTCGGTCCTCGGCCGTGGCGGTCAGGGAGCGCTGGGTCGCAGGGCCGACGCGGCCGTCGGAGCCCAGGCCGTGACGCGTCTGGAAGCTGCGAACCGCCTGCTGAAGCTCGGAGCCATAGGCCAGGTTGCCCTTCAGCCGCTCGGCGGCGGCGGCGCTCAGGTCGCCCTCGGCGGCGAGGCGCGCGGTCAGGGCGGGGATGCGTGGGTCGCTGCTCCCCGGCTCGATCGTGCCGCTGCTCAGGCGGAAGGCGGGCCAGCCGCCCTGACGGGCGATGCGGCGATAGCGGGCGTAGCCGGCCGACAGATTGGTGTAGCCCAGGTCCGTGGGGGGCAGGGCGTCGAACCACTGGCTCAGCGTGTTGGCGGCCACGGCGTCGACCAGGCCGCGCGGCAGGTCGACGCTGTTCTTCTGCATCTCCCACAGCTCTTCGACCGTCTCGGGCCGGATGCGGCCCTCGGCCAGGACACGGGCGTAGGCCAGGGCGGCGGCGGTGGTGCGGATCTCGGCCGTCTCGCGGTCGGCGGCCAGGCCGACGAAGTCGAAGAAGTCTCCCGCCGGCAGGCCGTGGCGCTCGGCGCCGACGGCGACTTCCTGCAGCACGCGCAGGCGATCGGCCGTCCAGATCGGCTTGCCCTGGGTCAGTTGGTAGACGGCGCGGACCTCGGCCTGCTGGGCGGCGGGCAGGCGCCCGGCCTGGGCGTCGAAGCCGGCGATGAAGATCTGCGGATCGGTGGTGCGCGTCTGGGCCAGCGCTCCGCTCGCCGCCGCCAGCGTCAGGCTCGTCGTGGCGACGCCAAGGCCCAGTTCCCGTCGGTTCATCGTCTGCAACTCATGTGGTCCGATCAGGCCCGGACCCAGCGTCCACGCCCCAAATGATCGAACGCGTTCATATTATCGGCGTTCCGGGCAACAAAAAAGCGCCGGCCCTCGGACCGGCGCTTTTGTGGCGAACTTGTCGCACCAAGCGTGGCTTACTTCTTGATGAAGCCGCCGAACTTGTTGTTGAAGCGCGACACGCGGCCGCCGCGGTCCATCAGGTGCTGGTTGCCGCCGGTCCAGGCCGGGTGAGACGTCGGGTCGATGTCCAGGTTCAGCGTGGCGCCTTCCTTCCCGTAGGTCGAACGGGTCTGGTAGGTGGTGCCGTCGGTCATCACAACAGTGATGAAGTGGTAGTCGGGGTGCGTGTCCGCTTTCATCGATCTTGTCCGTCTCTGCGCGACGACGATGCCGACCGTCACTGCGCGTAAATAGAGAATCCCGCCGCAGGGCGCGACGGGAGCGAGGGGCGGCGTTTACACCGGGGGGCGTTCCGGGGCAAGAGCGCGGCCATGACCCACGCAGAACCCCAACGCCACGCTCAACCGACAGGCCGCCCCGGCGCCGGGGCCGTTCTGGCCGAGCAGATGGAAGAGGCGGGCGGCAAGCGCGCCAAGAGCCGCAACATTCGTCCCCTCGGGCGGCTGCTGCCCTTCCTGGGGCGGCACAGGATGGACGCAGGCATTTCGGCGATCTGGCTGATCGGTTCGACCGTCGCCTCCCTGGCCCTGACGGCGACGGCGCGCGGGGCCATCGACCAGGGGTTCGAGAGCGGCGGCGCCCATATCGACAAGTGGTTCCTGATCCTGGGCCTCAACGCCGTGATCCTGGGGCTGGCGACGGCGCTGCGCTATTTCTACGTCACCAAGACGGGCGAGCGGATCATCGCCGATCTGCGTCAGGCGCTGTTCCAGCGCATCCTGACCCTGGACCCTGTCTTCTTCGCCCATATGCGCACGGGCGAGGTGCTGTCGCGCCTGACCACGGACATCCAACTGGTGGACACCCTGCTGACCACCTCGATCAGCTATGCGCTGCGCAACCTGCTGACCCTGATCGGCGGGGTGATCCTGCTGTTCTTCGTCAGTCCGAAGCTGACGGCCTTCGTCCTGCTGATCGTGCCGCTTCTGATCGTGCCGCTGTTCCTGTTTGGCCGGGTAGTGCGACGTCTGACGGTGAAGTCGCAGGACACCTTCGCCGGGGCGGTGGGCTTCGCCGGGGAAAGCGTGGACGCCATAGAGACGGTTCAGGCCTTCGGTCGTGAAAGGAGCGCCATCGGCCGTTTCGGCGCGGCGGTGGAGGAGGCGTTCGGCGTCTCCCTGAAGCGGATGCGGGCGCGGGCGGTGATGACGGCCATGATCATCGTCGTCATGTTCGGCGGCGTGACCCTGGTGCTGTGGCTGGGCGCGCAGGACGTGATCGCCGGGACCATGACGCCGGGCGCTCTGTTGCAGTTCGTGCTGCTGTCGGTGTTCGCGGCGGGCGCCGTCGGCGCGCTGGGCGAAAGCTGGGGCGACGTGCAGAAGGCCGCCGGGGCCATGGAGCGGATCGACGAGTTGATGCGCGCCACGCCCGCCATCGCGCCGCCCGCCAGCCCGGTCGCCCTGCCGCAGCCGCCGCGCGGCGAAGTGTCGATGTCGGCTGTGGACTTCGCCTATCCGGGCCGCCCCGACCTGCCGGCGCTGAAGGGCTTCAGCCTGACCGTGCGGCCGGGCGAGACGGTGGCCCTGGTCGGGCCGTCGGGGGCGGGCAAGTCGACGGTCTTCCGCCTGCTGCTGCGTTTCTATGACCCGCAGTCGGGCCTGGTGTCGGTGGACGGCGTGGACGTGCGCGCGGCTGATCCGGTCGATGTGCGCAACCGCTTCGCTTGGGTGTCGCAGGAGGCGCCGCTGTTCTCGGGCTCGGCGCTGGAGAACATCCGCTTCGGCCGCGAAGCGGCTACGCTGGAGGAAGCCCGGGCCGTCGCCGCCGAGGCTCAGGCGCTCGGCTTCATCGACGCCCTGCCGGAAGGCTTCGACACGCCGCTGGGCGAGCGCGGCAAGAGCCTGTCGGGCGGGCAGCGCCAGCGTCTGGCCATTGCGCGCGCTCTTGTGCGCGAGGCGCCGATCCTGCTGCTGGACGAGGCGACCAGCGCGCTGGACGCCGAGAACGAGCGTCTGGTGCAGGCCGCGCTGGATCAGGCGATGTCCGAACGCACCACCCTGGTCATCGCCCACCGTCTGGCGACCGTGCTGAGGGCCGACCGCATCGTGGTGATGGACGGCGGTCAGGTGGTCGAAGAGGGCACGCACGCCGAGTTGACGGCCAAGGGCGGCCTGTATGCGCGGTTGGCGAAGCTGCAGTTTCAGGGAACCTAGGGAGCAACCCCCTCCCGGCGGGAGAGAGAGTAGGTTAGCGTGCGTCTACAGCCGCTGCGGGATAATCGCTGAACACGGCGTCGACGCCCAGTGCGTAGACCGTCTTCAGCCAGCCCGCCAGATCGCCGTGGTCGGCCGGCGCTTCGCCGATGCGGTATTGGGCGGGCAGGAACAGGTTCTCCGCCCGGAAGGTCCAGACCACGACCTTCAGTCCCGCCGCATGGGCGTCAGCCGTGAGGCTGGAGGCGTCCAGCGCCCGGCCCGCGTCGTCACGCGGCACGACCATCAGATCCTGCACTCCGATCGCGGCGGCATGGCGGGCGATCTCGGCCAGACCCTCTGACGTCGCCATCTCTGCATAGGTCGCGCCCGGCCGGTCGGCGGGGCCGCCGCCCGCCTGCATCAGTTGCAGCAGGGGGGCGTCGATGCGCGCGGCCAGTCGCTCCAGAGTCCCGACCTCGAAGCACTGGATCAGGATGGGGGCGTCGGCGCCGGTCAGGCTGTGGCGCTCCAGCGCGGCGACGAAGGCGTCCTCCATCGGCAGGCCCAGAGCGGCGAAGTGGGACGGGTGCTTCAGTTCGGGCGCAACGCCGATGACGCGGCTGGTGCGGGCGCTGGCGTCACGGGCGATCTCGACCACTTCGTCGAAGGTCAAAATCGGCTCCTGGCCGTCGAAGGCGGCCGAGGCGGGGCGCAGGGCGGGCAGGCGCTCGCGGGCGCGCAGGGTCTTTAACTCGGCCAGGGTGAAGTCTTCGGTGAACCAGCCGGTGATGGGAACGCCGTCCACGTCGCGGGTGGTGCGGCGCGCAGCGAACTCCGGACGGTCGACGACGTTGGTGGTCTCGCCGATCTCGTTCTCGTGGCGGACGACCAGATGACCGTCGCGGGTCATGACCAGATCCGGTTCGATGAAGTCCGCGCCCTGTTCGATGGCCAGATCATAGGCGGCGCGGGTGTGCTCAGGGCGCTCGCCCGAGGCGCCGCGATGGGCGATGACGGTCGGCTTGGCGGGGGGAGCGGACATGGCCGGTTGGCTCGACGACAGGAGGACGGCGGTCAGGATGGCGGCGATCATGCGCGAAGGGTAGGGGGCGGACGTGACAGGCGCGTGATCACGTGACCCTCTCCCGGCGGGAGAGGGCTTGAGCGCGCGGCGGCGCAGCCGTCGCCCTTGCGCGAAAGGGTGAGAGGCTTGTCCTGTCCGTCGGCGTGAGCCGTGGCGCGGCGGCTCACGCCGACTTTCGCCGTGAACCCTCACCCTTTCGCCTTGGCCAATCGCTTCGCTCTTGGAGGCTCAAGCCCTCTCCCATCAGGAGAGGGCTGCATGCCTTACGCCTCGCGCAGGATCTTGCGCAGCTTGGCCTGGATTTCCGGGTTGCCGGCGACGATCTGCTTGCCGCTCATGGGGTCGCCGTCCTGGTCGATGGTGGTGACGACGCCGCCGGCCTCGGTGACCAGCAGGATGCCCGCCGCCACGTCCCACGGCTGCAGGTTGCGCTCGAAATAGGCGTCGTAGCGGCCTGCGGCGACCCAGGCGAAGTCCAGCGAGGCCGCGCCCAGGCGACGGATTCCTGCGACGCGCTGGCCGACGGCGTGGATGTCCTTGATGGCCTGACCGTGGCCCGTCTTGCCGATGAAGGGCAGGCCCGTGGCGATCAGGCACTCGGCCATGTCGGCGCGTCCGGCGATGCGGATGCGGGTGTCGTTCAGGTAGCAGCCCTTGCCCTTTTCGGCCCAGAACATCTCGTTCATGACCGGGTTGTAGGTGACGCAGGCCACGATCTCGGACGTGCCGTCGGGATGCTTGCGCTCCAGACCCACCGTGATGGCGAAGTGGGGCATGGCGTGCATGAAGTTGGTGGTGCCGTCGATCGGATCGACGATCCAGGTGTGGGTCTTGTCGGTGCCCTCGACCATGCCGCGTTCCTCGCCCAGGAAGCCGTAGCCCGGGCGGGCCTTCAGCAGCAGTTCGAACAGGGTCTGCTCGGCCTTGACGTCGGCGGCGGTGACGAAGTCGCCGGGGCCCTTGCGGGACACCTGGAGCTGGGACACCTCGCCGAAATCCCGGAGCATCGGGCGGGCGGTCTTGCGGACGGCGTCCATCATGACCTGGAGCAGGGCGGAAGCGAGGGCCATAGGCGGTTCTCCTGATCCGTCGATCCTCGAAAGGCCTGCGGCCCGGATGGACGGAGAAGCAAAAGGGGCGCGGACCATCCGCGCCCCTGTAGTCTTTACAGCGCCCGGCCTTGGCCGGGAATGACGGCGTTTGTTAGTCCGCGCGGCGGACGTATTCGCCGGTCGAGGTGTCGACGATGATCTTCTCGCCCGTCGACATGAAGGGCGGGATCATGACGCGGATGCCGTTCGAGGCCTTGGCGGGCTTGTAGGACGACGAGGCGGTCTGGCCCTTCACGGTCGGCTCGGTCTCGACGACTTCAAGAACGACCTGTTCCGGCAGTTCCAGGCCGATCGGACGCTCTTCGTGCGACTCGATGATGACCTTCATCCCTTCCTGCAGGTAGGGGATGCGGTCTTCGCCGACCCAACCCTTTTGCAGTTCGATCTGCTCATAGGATTCGTCGTCCATGAAGACGAGGGTCTCGCCGTTGTCGAACAGGTAGGAGTAGTCGCGCTGTTCCAGCGTGACGCGCTCGACCTTGTCTTCCGAGCGGAAGCGTTCGTTCAGCTTGTTGCCGGTTTCGAGGTTCTTGGCCTCGACGTTGGCGAAGGCGCCGCCCTTGCCGGGCTTGACGTGGCTGGCCTTGGTGACGACCCACAGGCCGCCGTTGTGTTGCAGGACCATGCCGGGCTTGATGGTGTTGGCGTTGATTTTCATGAGAACCGTAGGGCTCGTTGCTGGGGGGCGGCAGGCGCCGACCGCCAGGGCGTGGCGCGCCAAATCGCCGGGAGCCCTAGAGGATAAGCCGAAAAAGGGCAATGGCGCTGCTCGGCGACTCGCGGATTCAGGCCGCGTCGTTCAGACCGCGTTCCGCCTGATTGGCCAGGCGCACGCCCATGCCGGTGGGGGCGGCCAGCTTGCCCGCGCCGGGGTCAAGTTTGCGCGCCTCATGGGCGAAGGCGGCGGCCAGACCCGCCGAGGACATGGCGGCGAGAATCTGGGTCCAACGTCCTGTGGGCCGCGCGGCCAGCCAGACGGCGTTGACCGTCTGGGCGACGGCCCACAGGCCCATGGCGGCGTTGCGTCCGGGCCTCGCGGGCGCGTTCCACACGCGCAGGGCCGACAGGGTGGTGGCGGAGAAGACGGCGGGGAGGATCAGGCTGAACGGTCCGCGCGGCCGCTCGGTGATCGGACCCTCGCGTTTTCGGGCGCCGGTCAGGCCGCGTGTCTGCGGGGGAACGGCGCGGGTCGCCACGGCTGTCGCCGCCAGGGCGAAGCCGACGGTCAGCGCCGCGCCCAGGGCGACGTGGCGCCAGTCGCGGCCTTCGGCGTTGAGGAAGTCCGCCGCGTGGTCGCGGGCGGCGTCGAGGGCGTCGTCCATGCTGCTCATGCAGCCAAGAACAACCGGGCGCGGCGGACGTTCCCGCCTTCTGAGGCCGCGCCCGACCTTGGATCAGTTCCCCGTGGCGGCGCCGTCGGTGACGATTTCCTTCATCGCCGACTGCAGATAATTCTGCGCGCCCATCAGTTGGATCAGGCTGTGCTGGTTCTCGAGGAAGTCGACGTGCTCCTCGGTGTCGGCCAGGATCTTCATCAGCAGGTCGCGGCTGACGTAGTCGCGGGCTTCCTCGCACTGGGTGACGGCGTCGCGGGTCGTGGCGCGGCTGTCGATCTCCAGCTGCAGGTCGGCGCCCAGGCATTCGATCGGGTCTTCGCCGACCTTCAGCTTGTGCAGATCCTGCAGATTGGGCAGGCCGTCCAGGAAGAGGATGCGCTTGATCAGCATGTCGGCGTGCTTCATCTCGCCGATCGATTCCTCGTAGATGACGTTGCCGAGGTGGGCCAGGCCCCAGCTCTCGAACATGCGGGCGTGCAGGAAGTACTGGTTCACCGCCGTCAGTTCGTTGGTCAGCACCGCATTGAGGGTGCGGATGATCGCGGGATCGCCCTTCATGGTCGTCGTCCTTCAAAAAGCAGCGGCGGAGACGGCCTCGACGCAAGGCCGAGCCTCCTGACCGCCCGTGACGACCTTCATATCACGGCTTTGCAGCCGCTGATTATTTGCGAGTTTTTATCACTGCATTGATAATGCGAGTGAAATCCGCTTTCAAAACCGTCTATTCGGCGGCGATGGCGAAGGCGGTCTGGGTTTCCTGGATCATCTGGCGCATCTCGCACACGCATTTGGCGCACTGGGGCGCGCACTGGTGGCTGGCGAAGATGTCCTTCGGGCGGCTGGCGCCCGCCTCGATGGCGAGGGCGACGTCACGCTGGCGAAGACCGTTACAATTGCAGACGTACAAGGCGAGGCACCCGGAACACTGAGAATGGCTCGCTATAGCACTTATTAAGGCGGGTGCAAATCATTCGCATGCACATGCGACATTGACGGCGCCGACGCCGACGGGCAGGGCTCGGCCATGGCTCGTCAACCGCAAATTCCCGCCCGTCCGCCTTGCCGGCTGTACCTGATCACCCCGGCCGCCATCCCGGATCTGGACGCTTTCGCCGCCGATCTGGAGACCGCCCTGGCGTCTGGCGACTGCGCCGCCCTGCAGATCCGCCTGAAGGAGGCCTCGGACGAGGAGATCCGGGCCGCCGTCGCCCGGCTGAAGCCGATCTGCCAGGCGCACGACGTGGCTCTGATCCTGAACGACCGTCCGGATCTGGCGCGCGCCACGGGCTGCGACGGCGTGCATGTGGGCCAGGAGGACGCCTCCCTGGCCGAGGCGCGTCGCATCATGGGCGAGGACGCCATGATCGGCGTCACCTGCCACGACAGCCGCCACCTGGCGATGGAGGCGGCCGAGGGCGGGGCGGACTATGTCGCCTTCGGCGCCTTTTTCCCGACGGCGACCAAAGAGGTGCTCCATCACGCCGAGCCCGAGATCCTGACCATCTGGCAGGAGACGATGGAGGTTCCCTGCGTCGCCATCGGCGGCGTCACGGCCGAGAATGCGGGCGGACTGGCCGCGGCGGGCGCGGACTTCGTGGCCGTCAGCGCCGGGGTCTGGGCGCATCCGCAGGGGCCGGCGGCCGCCATGCGGGCCTTCGACGCGGCCCTCGCGGCGGCTTCGGCGACCGTCGCCTGACTTCAGAGGATGTTTAGGAAGCTGGGGCAGGGTGCGAGGCCAGTGTCGCATCGTGGACCCGATCATGACGATGAGCCGCGCGCTCGAAAGGACTGAAGCCGTCGTAGAGCCGTCGGGCCTGGCGCCCGTCGCGCCCCCGTCGTCGCAGGCGAACGCCGCCTTCTTTCGACAGCCTCTGCTGCCGATCCTGACCGCCGTGGGGGTGACGATCCTCGTGGTTCTGGCGATCAGCTTTGCCCGGGCCAATGGCGTGGTCGCGGCCCTCTGGGGCGCCGGCGGCCTGGCGATGGCCCTGTGGCTGCGCGGCGGTCGGGGAGCCGCCTATGATTGCGGCTTCGCCGTGCTGATCGCCGCGGGAGTCCTGGCGGGCGAGTTCCTGAGCGGCAATGGGCCGACCCTGGCTCTGCTTTTCACCGTGGCCAACCTGTTGGAGATCGCCCTGGCGGTGGTCCTGACACGACGGCTGGTGACGGGACTGCACGTCGACAGCGTCGAAGGATTGGCGCGGTTCCTGATGGTTTGCGCCATAGCGCCGCTGCCGTCCGCCGTGTTCAGCGCCGTCGCTCTGCACATGATGATCGGCGTGGATCTGCTGGATTCGCTGCGGATCTGGTGGAGCGGGCACGCCCTGGGCTTCGCTGTCCTGGGCGTGTTCGGTCTGACCCTGCGCCGAAAGCATCTGGATATTCTGCGCCAGCCCGCGCGTCTGGCCGAGGGCGTGGCGCTCAGCGCTCTGATCCTCGGGGCCTGCTACGCCATCTTCTCGCAGTTGAGCCTGCCCTATGGGTTTCTGCTGCTGCCGCTGCTGGTGCTGATGGCGGTGCGCTTCCGCGTGGTCGGCATCGCCTGGGCCCTGGTGATCGTTTCGATCATGGCCATCGGCGGCACCATGGCCGGGAACGGCCCCTATCACGCCTTCGCACCCGAGCAGCGGGCGATGCTGGGCCAGCTTCTGGTGCTGCTGGGCTATATGCCCATCGTCATGGTCGCCGCCCTGCTGGAGGAGCGCGACCGCCTGACCGAGCGGGCTCGCGAGGGCCGGCTGCGGGCCGAACGCGCCTCGGCGGCCAAGTCGCGCCTGCTGGCCAATGTGGCTCATGAGATCAAGAGCCCGATCGGCGGCGTCATCGGCATCGGCGAACTGTGGGCCGGAGGGCACCTGGGCGCGACGACGCCCAATCAGGTCGAGATGGCGCAGATGCTGGTCAAGACGGCCCGCCAGGTCGAGGCCCTGACCCATGATCTGCTCGACGTGGCGCGGGCCGAGGCGGGGGCGGTCAAGGTCGATCTGAGGCCCACCGACGTCACCGGGGTGCTGGAGGACGTGCGCCGCAGCCTGCTGCTGAATCCTGAGGCGGCGGCGGTGAAGATCGACGTCGTGGCCGCCGGCGATCACCTGGTGGCGCGGGCCGATTCCCAGCGCCTGACCCAGGTGGTGGGCAATCTGGCGAACAACGCCGTCAAGTATGGAGCGGCGGGCGGCCTGGTCGTCCTGCGCGCTGCCTGGAGCGGCGACCGCGTGCGCATCGAGGTCGTCGATCGCGGGCCGGGGCTGTCGGCCGAGAAGCAGGCCCAGTTGTTCGAGCCCTTCAATCGCCTGGGGCTGGAGCGTTCGGCCATTGAGGGGCACGGCGTCGGCCTGACCCTGGCCAAGCGGCTGGTGGAGCTGCAAGGCGGCGAGATCGGCGTGACCTCGGCGCCGGGCCAGGGCGCGACCTTCTGGGTGGAGCTGCCCGGCGCCTGATCGTGAAGGGCGAGATGGCCGCTTGACCCGGCGCGGCCCTCGCCGCCAATGTCGACGCCATGAAAACCCTGATCGTCGCCCTGTCGCTTGTCGCTCCGCTGGCTGCGGCGGCGACGCCCGCATCCGCCCAGCAGGACCCGGAGGAGCGCGCCCGCATCGAGGATCTGACGCGTCGGTTGAACGGCGCGCCGCCCGCGCCCCAGAGAGCCGCGCCCGAGAGAGCCGCGCCGCCGACAGCCCAGGCCGCGCCTCAAGCTTCGCCGTCAAGATCGACGCCTGCGCCTGCCGCATCCCCGCCTGCGGCCGCGCGCCAGGACCCGGCCGAACGGGCGCGGATCGACGACTTGACCCGCCGCCTGAACGGCGCGCCCGCTTCGCCGACGCCGGCCTCGCCGACGCCGTCATCCGCAGTTCCCCCGCCGACCCCCCAGCCTCAATCGCCGAGGCCGACGACGCAGCCGCAGGCCGCCCCGCGCACGCCGTCCGCTCCGCCCTCTGCGGCGCCGGTGCGCTCGCCGCAGCCCGCCCCCGCGCCCGCGCCCGCGCCTCAGGGCCTGAGCGCGGCCGAGCGGGCGGCCCTGCCGTTCCGCATCGACCTGCCGCCGGGCTTCCAACTGGTCGAGGGACGGGCGGCGCCGGGCGCTCACGTCTATTCGGCACGCAAGGCGGGCAAGACCTATCTGATGATCTACGCCGGGCCTTCCTCGCAATTTCCGATCTATGACGGGGAACAGATCACGGTCGGCGGCCGCGTCTCGGTGGTGACGACCGAAGGCCAGCGTCGCATCGCCATGGAGCACCTGTTCCAGCGTTCGGCCGAACCGGCTGAAATTCATGTCTGGCTGATGGCCCAGGACGGCGCCGACCGAGACGAGGCCGAGCGCATCGCCCAGACCGTCGACCCGAAGTAGAGCCTTACTTTTCGGACCAGACGGCCAGTTCGTTGCCGGACGGGTCGCGGAAGTGGAAGCGTCGCCCGCCGGGGAAGGCGAAGATGGCGTGGGTGATCGCGCCGCCCGCCGCCTCGACCCTGGCTTGCATGGCCTCCAGATCGTGGGCGTAGAGAATGGGCAGGGGCTTGGGCGTCATGGCGTCGGGGGTGAAGCCGCCGTCCAGCCCTTCGCTGAACGCCGCATAGGCGGGTCCGTAGTCCTGGAAGCTCCAGCCGAACGCCTGGGCGTAGAAGGCCTTGTGCGCCGCCAGATCCGTCGCGGGCAGTTCGAGATAATCCAGCTTGCCGTCTTCGCGCATGGCGACTCTCCGAGAGAAATGGAGACGGACGCTTGCACGACGGCCGACTCTGCGCAAACCTGCAAATGGTTCGCAAATGCAGGAGTCGGCCTATGATCGTCCTGAGCGCCGGATGCGCCTCCCTGGCCTCGCTGATGCAGCGGGATGCGGATGGAAGACGTGGGCCTGATACAGAACGGGCGCCGATCGAATCCGACCGACGCCCGCGTCTGATTTCAATGAACGGCGGCGATCAGCGCGCCGTCTGGGTCTCGCCTGCACGCCACACGCGATAGCGCACCTCGACGTCCGACGGCGTGTAGACCACCACCGGCAGGCGCGAGTTGTAGCGGATCAGCGGCTGCTCCTGCGTCGTCACGAAGGCTTCGCGCTCCGAGCCCGGAGGGCAGCCCATCAGGGTGCTGGCCGCGTTCCCTAGGGCGGGCAGGATATAGTAGTCGTAGCCCCAGCCCTCGGCGGTGCGGGTTTCAAGACGGCCGCCGAAGAACTGGCGGTTGCAGTCGACCGTCTGGGTCTTGCCCAGGATCAGCTCGACCTTCAGCGCATCCTCGTCCGACTGGGTCGGCAGGTTGATGACGTGGCGGGTCTGGCCCGCCGTTGCGGCCGGGAAGGCCTTGAGGTCAGCGGAACCGGCCTGGCCGGTCACGGAGTCAGCTTGGGTCATGGCGCCTTCGGCCTGGGCGGTGGCGCAGGCGGTCAGGCTGAGGGCGGCGACGCCGACGGCGAGCAGGGCGGGGAGTTTCAAGGGGGAGGTCTCCGTAGTCAGTAAGCTAGGCCGCCGACAACGCCGCAGGCTCAGACGAGTTCCACCGCCATGGCCACGGCCTCGCCGCCGCCGATGCACAGCGAGGCCACGCCCTTCTTGCCGCCACGCGCCTGAAGCGCCGCCAGCAGGGTGGACAGGATGCGCGCGCCCGAGGCGCCGATGGGGTGGCCCAGCGCCGTGGCGCCGCCGTTGACGTTCAGCTTGGCGCGGTCGATGCCCAGTTCCTGCTGGGCGATCATGGCGACGACGGCGAAGGCCTCGTTGACCTCCCACAGGTCCACGTCCTCGACCGACCAGCCGGCCTTCTTCAGGGCCTTCTGCATGGCCGGGACCGGGGCGGTGGTGAACAGCGCCGGCTCGTGCGCGTGGGCGGTGTGGCTGACCACGCGAGCCACGATCGGCAGGCCCAGCGCCTTGGCCGTGCTTTCGCGCGTCATGACCATGGCGGCCGCACCGTCGGAGATGGAGCTGGAGTTGGCGGCGGTGACGGCGCCGTCCTTGACGAAGGCGGGCTTCAGCGTCGGGATCTTGGCGGGGTCGGCCTTGCCGGGCTGTTCGTCCTCGCTGACCGTCACCGGGCCCTTGCGGGTGGCGACCTCGACCGGGACGATCTCGGCCTTGAAGGCGCCCGAGGCGATGGCAGCCTTGGCGCGGGTCAGGCTTTCGATGGCGTATTCGTCCATCGCTTCGCGGGTGAACTGATACTGGGCGGCCGCGTCTTCGGCGAAGACGCCCATGGCCTTGCCGGGGGAATAGGCGTCTTCAAGGCCGTCCATCATCATGGAATCGACGATGACGTCGTGGCCGATGCGGGCGCCGCCGCGGTGCTTGTTCATCAGATAGGGGGCGCCGGTCATCGACTCCATGCCGCCCGCGACTATGACATCAGCCGTGCCCGCCAGCAGGGCATCGTGCGCCATCATGGCCGATTGCAGGCCCGAGCCGCACATCTTGTTCACCGTCGTCGCCTCGACGTGCTTGCCCAGGCCGGCGCCGATGGCGGCCTGACGCGCGGGCGCCTGGCCCAGGCCGGCGGGCAGGACGCAGCCCATGAAGATCTGCTCGACCTTTTCAGGCGCGACGCCCGCGCGCTCGACGGCGGCCTTGACGGCGGCGGCGCCCAGATCGGTCGCCTTGACCGGCGACAGTGCTCCCTGGAAGCCGCCCATCGGGGTGCGGGCGAAGGAGCAGATGACGACGGGATCAGCAGCGGCGGTCATGACAGGCGTTTCCGTAAGTGAATCGTTTCGAGGGGGGATTAGGGGAGGCGAAGGCCCGCTGGCAAGCGGCGCCTCACAGCAGCTTGCGACGCTGGCGGGCGAGGGCCAGCGGGCGGCCGTCCGCGCCCCAGGCGATCGCCTCATCCACCGACCAGCCCAAGCCGTGGTCCAGCAGGCGGTATTCGAAGAAGGCCCAGCCGTCGGGCGCGCTGTCCGGTGTCGGATCGGCCAGGAAATCGCAGCGCAGGTCCACCGTCGTCATCATCGGCGGCACCTTGAAGGCCGTCCAGGCGGGCGGATACAGGGCGTCGAGCAGGTAGCACATCCGCAGTTCGTCCAGCGGCGCGCCGTCCTTCACCCGCATCCACACCCGCTCGACGACAGGCTTGCACTCATTGCCGCCCAGGATGTTGGGGCCGCCGTCGAAGCGATAGTCGACGTGCTGAGAGAAGCGCGGGGCCATCGGACCGCTGATGCCCGGCGCGTCCTTCAGGCTGTCCAGTGAGGGCGGCGACGCCAGCAGGGGCGTCAGCGGCGTGGGCGTCGCGCCGTCGGGGCCGTAGGTGGCGCTGGCGTGGTGGGTCAGCTTCGAGCCTTGGCCGCCCTCGACCACGGCATAGGCGACGTTGCGGCCGCCGCGCAGCATCCGGGGCCGGAAGTGCAGGGACTGACCATAGCGGGCGGCGGCCAGATACTGGACCGTCAGGCTGCGCAGCGGCGCCTCGATCCCCAGACCCTGGCGCATGGCTCCGGCGCACAAGGCCGCCAGCAGGCCGCCGAAGGGGAAGCCCGCCTCGGGCGGGGCGCTGATCGGGCCGTTGGAGAACTCGCCCGACAGATGGGCGGCCAGGACGCCGTCATCTTCGGGCGTCAGGCGGAAGGCGGCGTGGATCAGCTCGGGTTCGGTCATGGCTCTCATCGAAAAGCGGAGGCGGAACCTGCGACGGCGCCGCCTCCGAGTCGAGGGAAGGAAACGGCCGGGGAGCGGCCATGTCCGTTGCAAATAGAAACTGACTTACTCCGTCGCGATTGGCAACCCTTGTCAAAAGCCTGACGCGAGGTCACTTTCCGGTCATGGGACGCACCGCCGACTATTCGCGCCAGAGCTGCTCGGTCGCCGCCACCCTCGAGGTGATCGGTGATCCGTGGACCATGCTGGTCATCCGCGACGCCTTCAACGGCGTCCGTCGCTTCGAACAGTGGCAGGAGCGGCTGGGCGTCGCGCGCAACGTCCTGGCCGCGCGCCTGAAATCCCTGGTGCATCACGGCGTGCTGGAGCCGCGCCCCTATTCCGAGCGCCCGCCGCGCAACGAATATGTGCTGACCGCCAAGGGCAAGGATCTGTACGGCGTCCTCGTCACCCTGCACGCCTGGGGCGAGAAGCACGTCTATGGCGACGAGGCGTCGGGCATCGTCCTGCGCCACAAGACCTGCGGCCATGACCTGAAGCCGCGCATCGCCTGCGGCTGCTGCAATGAGATGGTTCGCCCGCGCGAGGTGGAGGTGGTCTTCACCGAGAACCGACCGACCGTCGGCGAGGTCATGCCGACCAAGGACGAAGCGGCCTGAGGGTTTGCGTCGGTGCAGGCTGGCGGATAGCCGATCAGCCTGTCTTGTGCTGCGAGACGTCGTCCGAGCCGCCCATGCCCATCCCCATGCCCATGCCGCCCCCTCCGCCGCCGGAGCCGCCGCCCTTGGCGTCGTCGCGGCCGCTCTTGCTTCCTGACGGGCGGGCCGGACCTTGCGGCGGAATGTCGAGGCCGCGCGGGACGGGGGTGAGGTCCAGAGCCTTGCGGATGAAGTCTCGCAGGGAGACGACTAGGGCGTGGGTGCGCACCGGCCGTCCGGCGACGAGGTCGCGCGCGGCCTGTTCGGCCAGGCGCACCTGGTCTTCCGTCCCCAGCAGGATGATGTCGGACAGGGCAGATTCAACGCATCGCGGATGCGGCGGGCGCGGTCCGAGCGTGCGTGAGCGGCGGCGTCGTCGTCGCCGGCGCCGCCGCGCCGGATGTCGCGCATGTGGCGAGGATCGACGCTTAGATCGCCGGTGAAGGATCCGCCCAGCACCTTATAGGCGGCGATCAGGGTGCGCAGGCGCTCGTTGATCTGGCGGTTCATCCGTTCGCGCCGCTGCTGGATGGCGAACATCATCATCAGCCGTATGCCCATCCCGATCAGTGTGACCAGGGCCAGGCCCAGCAAGGTGGCGAACAGGCTCTGCCATGAGCTGAAGTCGATGCCGCGCAAGGGCGTTCTCCCGTTGGAAATCCATCATGTCCGCTCAGGCGGGGCGGGAGCAAGAGCGTCTCTGTCCGACCCATGCTGCCGCTTTCTGACAGCAAGTCTGTTAAGCTTGCGGGGTGTCGCGCTCCGAACGTCTTCTTGATCTTCTCAACACCCTGCGGCGACATCGTCGGCCCGTCAGCGGCCGCGCGCTGGCGGAGGAGACGGGCGTTTCCCTGCGCACCCTCTATCGCGACATCGCCAGCCTGCAGGCGCAGGGCGCGACGATCGAGGGCGAGCCGGGCGTGGGCTATGTGCTGAAGCCCGGCTATCTGCTGCCGCCGCTGATGTTTACGCCGGAAGAGATCGAGGCCCTGGCCCTGGGCTCGCGCTGGGTGGCCGAGCGGGCGGATGCGCGGCTGCGCGATGCGGCGCTGAGCGCCCAAGCGCGGATCGCGGCGGTGCTGCCGCCGGACCTGCGTGATGAGATGGAGGCCTCAGCCCTGTTCATCGGGCCGGGCGCGCCGATCCCGGCCGATGCGGTCGATCCGGCCCTGCTGCGCAAGGCGATCCGCATCGAGCGCAAGCTGAGGCTGAACTATCGCGACGAGGCGGGCGCGGCGTCGGACCGGGTCGTCTGGCCCTTCGCCCTGGCCTTCTTCGACCGGGTGCGGCTGCTGATCGGCTGGTGCGAGCTGCGCGGCGACTTCCGCAGCTTCCGCACCGACCGCATCGTCGAGGTCGAGGTGCTGGAGGCCCGCTATCCCACGCGCAAGGCGGTGCTGCTGAAGCGATGGCACGAGGCCTGCGACCGTCAGGGGCCGCCGCGATGATGCTGACAGAAACTGGCGGCAGGTCCGGCTAGGTTCTCTTTCTGTTCAGGCGGAGGGACCTTGACCATGAGCGACGACATTGTGCTGAACGTGGCCGATCCGGACGCCAGCGCGCGTTTCTACGCCGGGCTGCTGGGCCGACGACCGGTCGAGGCGGGGCCGGACCATGCCGTTTTCCTGCTGGCGCCGGGGCGGAGACTCAGCCTGTGGCGCGGTCGAGGCGGAGCGCAGGCGGACCTGCGCATGGAGGCGCCCGGCGTGGTCGATGAACTGCACATCGACTGGTGGGACCGGGGCGCGCGCATCGTCCTGCCGCCGACGGACATGGACGGCGGCCACGGCTTCGTGGCGCGCGACCCGGACGGCAACTGCCTGCGGGTCTATGCGGCGGCGTAAGCCGTCTCAGACTGCTACGGCTTCGGTCGACTGGATGAAGCCGCCGCCCAGGACCCGCTCGTCGTCGGCTGGATCGTAAAGGACGCAGGCCTGACCGGGGGCGACGCCTTCCTCGCCCTGATCGAAGACGACCTGAACCGCGCCATCGATAAAGGCCAGATGGGCGGGGGAGGGCTGGCGAGTCGAGCGGACGCGGGCCAGGACCGGAGCGCCGTCGCGGGCGGCTTCCTCGATCGTGGCCTGATCGCCCAGCCAGTTGGTTTCCTCCAGCGTCAGGCGGGCGGTCAGCAGAGCTTCGCGCGGGCCGACGATGACGCGGCGATGGTCGGGGTCCAGCTTGACCACGAACAGGGGCTCGCCCACGGCGACGTTCAACCCCCGGCGCTGGCCGATGGTGTAGTCGGTGATGCCCGAATGGCGGCCCAGAACCCGGCCGTCCATGTGAACGATCTCACCCGCCTCCCGCCCCTGCGGCCGCAGACGGTCGATCAGGGTGCGATAGTCGCCGGTCGGCACGAAACAGATGTCCTGGCTGTCCGGCTTGGCGGCGATCCTCAGGCCCAGCGATGCGGCGACGCCCCGCACCTGCGGCTTTTCCAGGTCGGCGAGCGGGAAACGCAGATAGTCGAGCTGATCCTGCGTCGTGGCGAACAGGAAGTAGGACTGGTCGCGCGAGTGGTCGACCGCCTTGCGCATCTGCGAGCGGTTGCCGTGGGTGGCGCGGCGGACGTAGTGGCCGGTGGCCATCGCCTCGGCGCCCAGGTCGCGGGCGACGTCCAGCAGGTCGCGGAACTTCACCGTCTGATTGCAGCGGATGCAGGGGACCGGCGTCTGGCCCTTCAGATAGGAATCCGCGAACTGGTCGATCACCGCGTCCTTGAAGCGGTTCTCATAGTCGAGGACGTAGTGCGGAATGCCGATCAGGTCGGCGGCCAGACGGGCGTCGTGAATGTCCTGACCCGCGCAGCAGGCGCCCTTCTTCTTCAGCGCCTCGCCGTGGTCATAGAGTTGAAGCGTCACGCCGACGACGTCATAGCCCGCCTTGTGCAGCAGGGCGGCGACGACGGTGGAATCCACCCCGCCCGACATGGCGGCGACCACGCGCGCGCCCTGCGGCAGGCCGACGGCCTGTCGCACGCTCTCGATCGCGGCGTCCAGGTCGGCTTGCGACATGGGGGCGATGTCGGGAACGGGGCAGAGGATGTCGTCGGTCAGGGCGTCCATGGTCATCGCCGCCATTTAGGCCCTGATGCGCGCGATTTCGAGGCCTGGATCGAAACGAAGGCGGGCCCAATGAAAAAGACCGCCCCGTTCTGGAGCGGCCGTGATCATGCGTTCAGGCGAAAAGCCTAGTCGCGGTAGCTCTGGATGCGCGTGGTGCGCAGACCCTGCATGCCCCATTTGTCGATGGCCTTCTGCCAGGCCATGAACTCCTCGGCCGTTAGACGGTACTTCTCCAGGGCGTCCTCCAGGCTGATCAGCCCGCCGCGCACGGCGGCCACGACCTCGGCCTTGCGGCGGATGACCCAGCGGTTCGTGTCCGAGGGCGGAAGATCCCGCAGGGTCAGGGGCGTACCCGTCGGGCCGACCACGTACTGTTCGCCGTTACTGTTAAGGCGTCGCTCTTGCAGCATGGGCTTAAGCCTCTCTCACCACCACCATAGACGCGCAGGCTAGGCCCCCGCCCGCTAAAAGGCTTTTAAGCGTCGTGGTGAAGGAATGGCTAAGACGCATCCGGCCGGTCCGGCGCCTTCTGCGCCGGCTAAAGGAAGGATTCATCGAGTCTAACGAGACCTTGCTCATGGAGTCCTGTTGGCCGATCAGCGCTTGATGTTGATCAGCTCCGCCAGCATCTCGTCGGCGGTGGTGATGATCTTGGACGAGGCCGAATAGGCGCGCTGGGTGGTGATCAGGCCGGTGAACTCGGTCGACAGGTCGACGGTCGAGGCTTCCAGCTGCTGGGCGCCCAGCAGGCCCGCGCCGCCGGTGCCGGGGGCCTTCAGGTTGAAGGTGCCGGAGTTCTGGCTGACACGGAAGGCGTTGCCCGACACCTCGGTCAGGCTGTCGGCGCTGGGGAAGGTGGCCAGGGCGACCTGGGCGATCTTGCGCATGACGCCGTTGTCGAAGATGGCGGTGACGAAGCCCGCCTCGTCGATCTTCACCTCGGTCAGGTTTCCGAAGGCGGTGCCGTTCGTATAGGTGGCCTGGACGATGGAGGTGCTGTCGTACTGCGTCAGGCCGCCCGCCGAGGCGTTCAGGTCGAAGGCGATGGTCTGGGCCGCGATGCCCAGGTCGGCGGCCCAGGCGCCGTCAGCGCCCGCCGTCGCGCCGTCCGACGAGCCCAGCGACAGGCTGGCGTTGGTCGGGTCGTCGAACAGGCCGGTTCCGGCCGCCCAACCCTGCATCTTGGCCACGTCGAGGCGGCCGTCCTGGGTGAAGGCGATGCGTCCCGACTTCAGCAGGCCGTCGGTGTTGGTGACCATGTCCGCGGGCGCGCGGATCTCGGCGTACCACTCGTTGGCGTCGGCGCTCTTCAGGAAGGAGACGGTGATGTTGCGCTGCCCGCCCTTGGAGTCGGACACCGGAATGGTGATCTCGAAGTCCGGCTTCACGCCCGTAGCCGGGTCGTTGGCGTACATGGACATGGAGTTGGCGGCGGGGTCATAGGCCGTGACGCCGGCCGGCGGGGGCGTCTGGGCGGCTTCATTGACCGGCTGGCTGGACTTCAGGTTGGCGTTCAGGCCGACGCGGGTCGTGGGTTCGGCCGCGCCGCCGACCGAGCCGACGTTGATGGTGCGCAGGCGGCTCATGTCCGACGGGTCGCTGTTGACCACGCCGTCGGCGTCGACCGGCCAGCCCTGCAGATACAGGCCCGAGGTGTTCTGCAGATAACCCAGGTCGTCGATCTTGAACGCCCCGGCGCGGGTGAACAGGCGCGCGTCCGAAAGGGTCAGGTTCTCGGACTTCTCGGTGACGACGAAGAAGCCCTGGCCGGCGATGGCCAGGTCGGTGCCCGAGGTGGTGCGCTGAAGCTGGCCCGCCTGGCTGATGAAGTGGCGGGCGGCGGCTTGGACGCCGCCGGCGGAGTAGCTTGCGCCGGCCGTCTGGGCGTTGACGACGGTCGAGAACTCGGTCGACGCGCGCTTGTAGCCGACGGTGTTCACGTTGGCGATGTTCTGCGAGATCGTCGAAAGGGCCGCGGCGTTGGCGGTCAGACCGGACACGCCGGCCATCATGGCGCCGTTGATGCTCATGACTGGGGTTCCTTACGAAAGAAGATTGAGAGGATTGAGTTTCGAGGCGAGGGCGCTGAGCGCGCCGGCGTCCTCTTCGGGATCGGGCTGGGCGGCGGCCTTCTGCTCTTCCAGCGCGATCAGGCTGGACACCGGCATGATCGACTTGCCGATGATGACGAAGGGGGTGTTGTCGTACATCTCGACGCCGGTGACGCGGCCGCGGATCAGCACCTGGCTGTCGACGTCCTTGCCCGCGCCGTCCTTGGCGAGGACCTTCAGCGTATAGACGCCGCCGTCGTCCACCTGACCGCCGCCGGTCGTGGCTCCGTCCCACTTGAAGTCGTGCATGCCGTTGGTCTTGTCAGGAGCCGGGCCGCTCCAGACCACCTTGCCCGAGGCGTCCAGCACCTGAAGCGTGACGTCGGTCGCGTCGGCGGCCAGCTCATAGCTCCAGCTGGCCTCGCCGTCCTCGAAGCGGGTGGCGGACCAGACGGCGGTGGCGTCCTTGCCGATATACTGCGAGGCGCCGGTCAGGCCGTCGCCCTGCTGGGCCCTCAGCAGGCTGGTCAGCAGATCGTTGGTCAGAAGCTGCTGCTCGACGCCCGCCATCTGGGTCAGTTGGGCGGTGAATTCGTTGGAATCGACCGGCGACAGCGGGTCCTGGTTCCTCAGCTGGGTGGTCAGCAGCGACAGGAAGGTCTGGAAGTTGGAGGCCAGCATCTGGCCCCCGGCGTTCACCCGGCCTGCGGCGTTGTTGGTGGAGACGGCGTCAACCATCGTCAGACTTTCAGATCGACGCGGTCAGGCGTCAGGGAAAGGGAAGTCCAGGCGCCCGGCGGCGGAACGGCGGCGTCGGCCTCGGCGGCCAGGCGGGCCGCGCCGGCGAAGGCGCGACGGTCAGGCTGGCGTTCAAAGGCGCCGTCGCCGAAGCCGGAGGACGGGTCGCGCTCGGCGAACTCCAGATCGTCGGGCGACACCTGCAGGCCCGCATCCAGGAGCTGGCGGCGCAGTTCGTCAGCGCGGGCGCGCAGGTCGGCCGCCGCCGCCGGATTGTCGAAGGCCAGGCGGGCCGTGACCTGGCCGTCGGATTCGATCTCCAGGCTGACGTCGACCCGGCCGAGGCCCTCGGGCGTCAGGGCCATGTCGAAGCGGGTCGAGCGGCCGTCCAGTTTTCGGATGATCTGGGCGGCGATCTGGGCCGTGGTCTCGACCGTGGCGCGCGACAGCTGGGACAGGCCCAGGTCGCGGTGCGCGCTCGGCGCCTGGGGCGCGGCGGCCTCCGCAGGGGGCAGGGGCGCGGCGGCGGGATCGGCCTCAGGAGACGGAGCCGCCGGCGAAGACGCGGAAACCGCCACGACGGGCGCCGGAGCGACGGCCGGGCGGGCGGCGGACGCTGATGCGGTGTCGGCGTCGGCGGGCGCGTCGGATGGAGAGGTGCGGGCGGCGGCGGAGGTTTCGGCTCCATCCGTCGCCGCCATCGCCGCCTGAAGCGCGTCCCTGGCCGAGGCCAGGCGCTCGCCCGCGCCCGATCGGACGCCGGTCAGGGTCTGCAGGGCGGCCGTCTGAGCCGGAGGGGCGAGCGGCGTCGGTCGCGGGGGCGCCGGGGCGTCGCCCTCGTTCTCGCCTTCAGCGGCCGAGGCCTCAGGCGGAGCGTCGGTCTGCGCAGAGGCGGCTGGAAGCGCCGCCTTAAGGGGGACGACGGGCACCGGGGCGGCGGCCTTGGCCGCATCTGCGGCCGTGACGAGGGTTGCGGAAGGCGCGGGCGGAGCGACGGCCTCGGCCGAGGGAGCGGTTCCGGAGAGATCGGTCGGGGCGCCCGCTTGTGCGAGACGGTCGAAGGTCGGGGCCGGTTCTGCGACCTCATGATCGGCCGGCGGGGCGGGCGTCGTCGCGCCGACGGCGGGAGGCTCCGCCGCCCATTCGGCGGCGGCCGGGGCGGTGTTCGTCTCAGGCGCGGGCGAAGAGGGGGCGGCGGCGGGCTGGAGCGGCTCCGGTTGCGGCGTCGGCGGAGGCGCAAACCAGATGGGCGGGGCCGGGGCGACGGCGGCGTCGTCCCTGGCGGGCTCGGCGGCGACGATGATCTCGAGACCTTCAGCCGTTCGGGCGGTCGGGGCCGACGTCGGCGCGTCCTCCTTGAGCATCAGCTCTGCGAAGACGGCGCTGTCCGTCGCCGCCTCGGCGGAGGCGTCGAGGCTCGCGCCGGCGGGGGCGGCGGGCGTCAGGACGGACAGGAGGGTGACGGCGGACATGCGGACGGCAGGCGCTTTCGGTCGGTGAGGGCGGCGCCTGCTGCGCCTGGGTCATTCGGCAGAGCCTCCGCAAACGCCGGGCCAAGCGCAGGTGTTCAATTTAAAATATTGAATTATATATATATTTATAGATTTCTCGCCCTGGGCGCCGACGTGTGAAGCCGGGCGCTTCTTGCCGCGCCTGTCGCTTTTTGCCGGGCGCGGGCGGCGCCTGCGGATTTGGCCCGCCGCTTGCCTCCTCTGTCTTCGAATGCACAGGGGCTGAACGCCGATGTCGAGGAAAATCAAAGAGATGGTCAGAAGACCTGCTCAATTCGCCGGGCAAGATCTGCACGCTCGCCTGCAAGGCTTGCCGAGCGGGCGCATGCGTCTGGGCGTGGGAGGCGTCTGATGTCCCTCAACTCGATCATGAACATCGCCACCTCGGGCATGAATGCGGCCCAGACGCAGCTGCGGGTGGTCTCGGACAACGTCTCCAACGTCAACACGCCCGGCTATGTCCGCAAGATCGCCGACCAGCAGTCCTGGGCCAGCCAGGGCGTCGGGGCGGGGGTGGAGATCGCCCGCATCCGCCTGGCCACCGATCGCTTCCTTCAGGCCGCCAGCCTGAACGCCAGCGCCGACGCCGGGCGCCAGACGGTGCGCTATGAGCTGTATGACCGCATCCAGTCGATGTTCGGCGATCCCGGCGCGAACAGCGGCTTCTTCTCGCAGATCGACAGCGTCTTCGCCGCCTTCGCGGCCTCGGCTCAGGACGCGACGTCCGGCCCTGCGCGCCAGGAGGCCATCTGGAAGACGCAGGGCCTGTTCGACGAAGCCGCCCGCATCAACGCCCAGATCCAGTCTGTGCGCGAAGACGCCGACGCCCGCATCAAGAGCGCGGTGGAAACGGCCAACAGCCTGCTGGAGCAGATCGAGAAGCTGAACGTCGAGATCGCCAAGGCCACGGTGGTCAACGCCGACTCCTCGGGCGCCCAGACGGCCCAGGCGGCCCTGATCGACCAGCTGTCCGGCCTGATGGACGTCCGCATCACCGGCCGCGCGGTCGGCGGGGTCGAGATCCGCACCGGCGCCGGCATCCTGCTGGCGGGGCAGGGGGCGGCCAAGCTGGACTATGTGCGCGCCGGCGCCGTCTCGGCCGAGACGGTGTTCTATGAGGTCATGGTCATCGAGCCGCCCGCCGGAAAGGCGCGCTCCCTGGCCGAGGGGCTGAGCTCGGGCGAGATCAAGGGCCTGCTGGAGCTGCGCGACGGCGAGGCCCCGGCGACGGCGGAGCGTCTGGCCGAACTGATGTCGCGCCTGGCCGACGAACTGAACCGGGCGCACAACGCCTCCTCAGCCGCGCCGCCGCCGAACAGTTTGACCGGCCGCAACGTGGGGCAGTCGCTGGAGACCGCTTTGCAGGGCTTCACCGGCCGGACCTCCATCGTCATCACCGACGGCCAGGGCGTCGTCGTGCAGAAAGTCGATCTGGATCTGGCGACGTTGAACCCGGCGACCTTCCTGGCCGATCTGAACGCCCAGCTTGGCGCGAACGGCAGCGCCAGCTTCGTCGACGGACGGCTGAAGATCGAAGGCGCGGCCGGCACGGGCGTGGTGGTGCTCGACGATCCGGCCGCGCCCTCGAACAAGGGCGGACGGGGCTTCTCGCACTTCTTCGGCCTGAACGACCTGATCGCCAGCGAGCAGCCGACGATCTATGAAACCGGCATGACGGGGGCGTCGCAGCACGGCTTCACGCCGGGCGACGCCATCACCTTCCGCTTCAGCGACGCGGCGGGCGCCAAGCTGCGGGACATCGAGGTGGCGGTCCCGGCCGGCGGCGACATGACCAGCCTGCTGGCCGCGCTCAACGATCCGATGACGGGCGCCGGGCGGATGGGGACGTTCAGCCTCAGTGCGGCGGGCGAGATGACGTTCACGCCGCGCCCCGGATCGGGCGCGACCCTGTCGGTGCTGCAGGACCGCACGACCCAGGTTCCGTCGGGCGTGTCGATGAGCGAGCTGTTCGGCCTGGGCGGCGCGCGCGCCTCGCGGGCGGACGCCTTCTCGATCAGGGCCGATATCGCGCGCGACCCAGCCCTCATGGCCTTCGCCCAGGCCGATTCTGCGGCCGGGGTCGGCGCGGCCGTGGTCAGCAAGAACGACGCGCGCGGGGCGCGGCTGTTGGCGAGCGCCGGCGAGAACGCGGCCTCCTTCTCGGCGGCCGGCGGGGCGGCGGGCGGCTCCATGTCGCTGTCGCGCTATGCGTCGGAAATGTCAGGCGAGATCGGCAGCCGGGCCGCCATGGCCAAGAATAACGCCGCCAGCGCCACGGCCCTGGCCAAGGAGGCGACGGCGCGCCGCGTCTCCGTCGAAGGCGTCAACCTGGACGAGGAGCTGGTGCTGATGACCACCTATCAGCAAGCCTTTAACGCTTCCGCCCGCATGGTTCAGGCCGCCAAGGACATGTACGACATCCTGCTGGGAATGGTGCGATGACCCGCGTTTCGACCTACGGAAACTATCAGTCGGCCCTGCTGGACCTGATGTCGGCCCAGTCGCGGGCCGACGCCGCCCAGAAGAAGGTCAACACGCAGAAGAACGCCACCGATCTGGTGGGCTTCGGGCGCGGGTCGGAGACGGTCAGTGCGCTGAAGTCCAGCCAGACCCGCATTCAGACCTTCATCGACACCAACAAGGCCGTCGCCGCCCGGCTGGAGACCCAGGACCTGGCCATGGAGCGCGTCGCCGACGCCGCGACCGCCGCGCGGCAGGCGATCGCCGACGCCATCGCCGCCGGGCGGATGGATGCGCTGATGGGCTCGCTGGAAAGCCTGTTCGCCGAGGCCCAGGACGGGCTGAACATGAAGCATCAGGGCAAGTATCTGTTCGGCGGCGGCGTCATCGACCGCGCGCCGGTGGACCTGCCCGAGATTCCCGGCCAGCCGGGCGCGACCATGATGGCCAAGCTGGCGGCCCTGCCTGACGAAGGGGCGGCCTTCCGCAACGATCAGCTGAAGCAGTCGTCCTGGCTGGACGAGAACGTATCGATGGACACGGGCTTCCTGGCGGACGCCATGGGAACGGAGCTGTTCGCCATCTTCCGCGACATCCAGCTGGAGCACGAGGCGACGCCGCTGGAGGGGCAGATGACGGACGCCCAGAAGGCCTTCCTGACCACGCAGATGGGCCGCTTCGAAGCGGCGGCCAAGGGCATGGTGGAACTGCAGGCCGCCAACGGCGGGATGCAGAATCGGGTGGATCGCCTGCTGGAATCCCAGGAGACGCGGAAGATCTCCGTGGACACCATTCTGGCCGGCAAGACCGACGCCAACATGGCCGAGGCGGTGGTCGAACTGGAGATGGCCCAGATCGCCCTGCAGGCGTCGGCCCAGGTGATCAGCCAGCTGCGGCAGGTCTCCCTGCTGGACTATCTGAGATAGGTCTTTCGCCTTCCGGCGGTGCTGAACGAAAATCGCCCGACGACGTTCACAAAGCTGCGCCGTGACGGGAGGGCTTGGCTTGCGCCCAGCAAAGCCGGAAGAGATCGAGGTTTGTCATCCGTCGTTGACGCGGCGCGAAAAGCATAGCTTTAACCGCCGTATGCGTGCAGGCGGGCCTGTGTCAGTGTCGGACTCATGAATCGGGCGGACTTCCAGATTGACGAGCATCAGGACGGCCAGGCGCGACTGCGGCTGGCCGGCGACTGGTCGACGGTGTCCGTGGGCCGCCTGGGCGATCGGCTGAAGGCCGAGCTGGACGGCCGGCCGGTGACGGCGCTTGATCTGGAGGACCTGGGCCGCTTCGACACCGCCGGCGCCCTGGCCGTGGCTCAGGCGATGAGCCGTCCCATTCCCGAAACCGCCTGGTCGGCCCGGCCCGAGGCGGGGCGTCTTTACCGCATGGTGGCCAAGCTCGACTGCATGACGGCCGAGCCGCCGCGCCGTTCGGCCTCGATGACGCGCGGCTTCGCCAAGGTCGGGCGCGGGGTCTATGACTTCGGCGCCGAGGCCATGCTGTCCCTGGCCTTCCTGGGCCGGTTGATGGCCGCCGTGGTGACGGCCCTGAGGAACCCCGGCCGCATCCGTTGGGCCGCCTGGTTCAGCCAGGCCGAGCGCACCGGCCTGGACGCCATCCCGATCGTGGTGGTGACCAACTTCTTCATCGGCGCCGTGGTGGCCTTCATCGGCGTGGACCTGCTGACCCAGTTCGGGGCGGGGGTGTTCTCCGTGCAGTTGATCGGCGTGGCCGTCTTCCGCGAGTTCGCGGTGGTGATCACCGCCGTTCTGCTGGCGGGCCGCTCGGCCTCGTCCTTCGCCGCCGAGATCGGCTCCATGCGCATGACGCAGGAGGTGGACGCCATGCGGGTGATGGGCGTCGATCCGTTCCAGGCCCTGGTGATCCCGCGCCTGGCGGCGCTTCTGGTCATGCTGCCCCTGCTGACCTTCCTGGCCATGGTGGGCGGGTTGCTGGGCGGGGTCATGGTGTCGTGGAGCCAGCTGAACCTGGGCCCCGTCTTCTTCTTCCAGCGGCTGGTCGAGGACGGCTACATGCCGACCCACATGATGGTGGGCCTGATCAAGGCGCCGGTCTTCGCCCTGGTGGTCGCGGCCATCGGCTGTCGTCAGGGCATGGCCGTGGCGGGCGACGTCGAGAGCCTGGGCCGTCGGGTGACGGCGGCGGTGGTGCAGGCCATCTTCGCCATCATCCTGCTGGACGCCGTCTTCGCCCTGATCTTCATCGAGCTGAACATATGACGGGCGAGACGCGCAAACCCGACGACGGCGAGGCCCTGATCCAGGTGCGGGGCCTGCTCAGCCAGTTCGGCGACCGGGTCATCCATCAGGACCTCGACCTGGACGTGATGCGCGGCGAGGTGCTGGGCGTCGTCGGCGGCTCCGGCACCGGCAAGACGGTGCTGTTGAACTCCATCATCGGCCTGAAGGAGCCGGAGGGCGGGGAGGTGCGCCTGTTCGGCCAGGACCGCAGCGCCATGACCAAGGAAGAGGCGGCCGCCGTCGAACGCCGCACCGGGGTGCTGTTCCAGCAGGGGGCCCTGTTCTCCGCCCTGACGGTGCTGGACAATGTCGCCTCGCCCCTGGTCGAGCACACGAAACTGCCCAAGAGCACGATCCGCGAACTGGCGGAGATGAAGGTGGCCATGGTCGGTCTGAAGCCCGAGGCTCTCTATCTGAAGCCGGCGGAGCTGTCGGGCGGGATGCGCAAGCGCGTCGGCCTGGCCCGCGCCCTGGCGCTTGATCCCGAACTGGTTTTCTTGGACGAGCCGACGGCGGGGCTGGACCCCATCGGGGCGGCGGCGTTCGACGATCTGATCCGTCAGCTATCGGATGACCTGGGGCTGACCGTCTTCATGATCACCCACGACCTCGACAGCCTTTACGCCATCTGTGACGAGGTGGCCGTCCTGGCGGACAAGCATGTGGTGGCCAAGGCGCCGGTCGCTGAGCTGGAACGCTCGGACCACCCCTGGATCAAGGAATACTTCCTGGGGCCGCGCGGACGCGCCGCCCACAAGACCGCGGCCTGAGGAGGGCGCGAAACGATGGAAAGAGACGCTCATTACGCCGCCGTCGGCATCGCCACCGTCGCCCTTCTGGTGGCCTTGGCCGTGTTCACGATCTGGCTGGCGCGGCTGCAGTTCAACAAGGACTACGATGTCTATGACATCGTCTTCTACGGACCCGTGCGCGGCCTGTCCGAAGGCGGAGAAGTCCATTTCAACGGCATTCGCGTCGGCGAGGTCACTGATCTGAACCTGGATCCCAAGAAGGCGGATCAGGTCATCGCCCGCGTGCGCCTGAACGGCACGACGCCGGTGCGGGTGACGTCGCGGGCGCAGTTGGAGCCGCAGGGCATCACGGGCCTGAACTACATCCAGATCACGGCGGGCGACCCCAATAGCGCTCTGCTGAAGACGCAGTATCCCGAAAACGTCGTGCCGGTGATTCAGAGCCAGCCCAGCCCCATCGCCGAGCTTCTGAGCGGGTCGGGCACGGTGTTGGCCCAGACGGTGGACGCGCTGAACCGCATCAACCGCGTCATGTCGGACGACAACATCCGCAGCTTCTCGACCAGCGTGAAGAACGTCGAGGCCCTGACCGCCGAACTGGAAGCCCGCAAGGGCATGTTCCAGCAGTTGGAAGAGACGATCACCAAGGCCAACGCCGCTGTCGGCGAATATCAGGCCTTGGGCGCCAGCGCGCGCCAGATGGTCGACACCGACGGCAGGCAGGCCATCGCCAACATCAACAAGGCGACTGAGGAGGCCCAGGCGGCCATCGCCTCGATCAACCGCTCGGCCAGCGGCCTGGAAGGTCCGCTGGGCGACTTCGGCACGCAGACGGTGCCGCAGTTGAACGACACCATCCGCCAGCTGGATCGGGCGACGCGCTCGCTGCAGTCGCTGATCGACAATGTCCGCGAAAGCCCGCGCGACTTCATCGCCAAGGCGCCGTCCAAGGAAATCGAGGTGCAGCCGTGATCCGTTCCACACTGATGATTGCGGCGGCGTCGGTCGCCCTGTCCGGTTGCGCTCTGCTGTCGTCGCCGGACCCAGTCCAGCTGTATCGCTTCGGCGGGGCCTCGGCCTTCGCCGGGACGGGGGCGACCTCGGCCTGCCCGGACGTCCATGTCTCCATGCGCAGGGTGGACTTCCCCGAGGCGGCGCGCGGCGATCGCCTGCTGGCCGTGACCGGGGCGGAGGCGGCCTACATCAAGGGCGCGCGCTGGGTGTCGCCGGCCGAGACCCTGTTCGAGGAAGCACTGCGCAACGCCTTCCTGGACGGCGGAACCTGCACGGTGCTGAGCAGCGGCCCTCTGACGCGCGACGGCCTGCTGCTGAGCGTGGACGTGCGCCGGTTCGAGGCCGCCTACGCCGCGCCGGGCGCCGTGCCGGACGTCAACATCGTGGTGCTGCTGCGCCTGGTCCGGCCGGGCGACCGCTCGATCGTGGCCGAGGATCGCATCTCGGTCAGCGAGGGCGCGGGCGAGAACCGCCAGTCGGCCATCGTCGCCGCCTTCGATCGCGCCACCGCCGAGGCCAGCCGCCAGATCGTCCTGTGGACGGACCAACAGGGCTTCCAGGCGATGCGGGACTAAATACCCTTCTCCCGCAAGAGGAGAAGGACGACATGAAAAACCCCGGCGACCGCGAGGCCGCCGGGGTTCTGCGTTTCAGGCGGGGCGGGCGGTTCAGCCCAGGTTCGCCGCCACCGTGTAGTCGGCCTCGGTCTTGGCCGCGACTTCATCCAGCGAGACGCCCTCGGCCAGTTCGATCAACTCCAGCCCCGAGCCGTCCGGCTTGACGTCGAAGGTCGCCAGGTCGGTGATGATGCGGCTGACCACCCCCGTGCCGGTCAACGGCAGACTACATTCCTTCAAAACCTTGGACTGGCCGTGCTTGTTGGCGTGCTCCATGACCACGACCACGCGCTTGACGCCCGCGACCAGGTCCATCGCGCCGCCCATGCCCTTCACCAGCTTGCCGGGGATCATCCAGTTGGCGATGTCGCCGTTCTGGGCCACCTCCATCGCGCCCAGGATGGACAGGTTGATGTGGCCGCCGCGGATCATGGCGAAGCTGTCCGAGGAGCTGAAATAGGCGCTCTCGGGGATTTCGGTGATCGTCTGCTTGCCGGCGTTGATCAGGTCGGGATCTTCCTCGCCCTCATAGGGGAAGGGGCCCATGCCCAGCATGCCGTTCTCCGACTGCAGGGTCACGACCATGCCGTCGGGGATGTAGTTGGCCACCAGGGTCGGGATGCCGATGCCCAGGTTCACATAGAAGCCGTCCTGCAGCTCCTTGGCGGCGCGTTCGGCCAGTTGTTCGCGAGTGCGGGCCATTATGCGGCGCTCCTTTGACGAACGGTGCGCTGTTCGATGCGCTTTTCGGACACGGTCTGGATCAGGCGGTCGACATAGACGCCCGGCGTGTGGATGTGGTCGGGGTCCAGCGAACCGACGGGGACGATCTCTTCCACTTCGACGACCGTCACCTTGCCGGCGGTCGCCATCATCGGGTTGAAGTTGCGGGCCGTCTTGCGGAAGACGAGGTTGCCGCGCTCATCGGCCTTCCACGCCTTGACGATGGACAGGTCGGCGATCAGGCCGGTCTCCATGATGTAGCGGCGGCCGTCGAACGCGCGCTCTTCCTTGCCCTCGGCGACCAGGGTGCCGACGCCGGTGGCGGTGAAGAAGGCCGGGATGCCGGCGCCGCCGGCACGGATGCGCTCGGCCAGGGTGCCCTGCGGGTTGAACTCCAGCTGCAGTTCGCCGGCCAGATACTGGCGCTCGAACTCCTTGTTCTCGCCGACGTAGGACGAGATCATCTTGGCGATCTGGCGCGTCTCCAGCAGCTGGCCTAGGCCGAAGCCGTCCACGCCCGCGTTGTTGGAGATGACGGTCAGACCCTTCACGCCCGTGTCGCGCAGACCCGCGATCAGGTTTTCGGGGATGCCGCACAGGCCGAAGCCGCCGGACATGACGGTCATGCCGTCGAATGTCAGCCCCTCCAGCGCGGACTTCACGTCAGCGTAAATCTTGCCCATCGGACTCCCTTTTTCACCGTCTGATGAATATCGCGGTCTCCTCCGTCCTTAAAGCGGGCGGGGAGGAGGGGCAAGCGGCAAGCGCGACGCAGACGGCGGCAGGGCGACAAGCCTGACGGTTGACCCCGGACGAAGGGGGTTTCACACCTAGGGCCGCTTAAGACTCGTCTCAGTGGGGAAACTCCATGCGCCATCGACTGTTGCGGGCGGCCTTGCCCGCCCTCGTGCTCGCCGCCGCCGTTCCGGCCCTGGCCATGCCGGTCGTCGCGGTCGCCCAGGACGCCGCGCCGACCTATCAGCAGCCGCCGGCGCCGATCGCCCAGATTCTGGACGCCAAGCCCAATCCGGGCGTCATCATCAGCCCGGACCGCAAGACCCTGCTGCTGACCGATCGCGCCAATCTGCCGGCCATCGCCGAACTGGCCGAGCCGATGCTCCGGCTGGCGGGCTATCGCATCAATCCCAAGAACAACGGACCGGCCAACAGCCGCGTCTCCTGGCTGACGGGCCTCAACTTCCAGTCGGTCGACGGCGGCGCGGCGCGGCCGGTGACGGGCCTGCCCGCCAATGCGCGCCTGACCAACGTCAGCTGGGCGCCGAACGGTCAGACCGTGGCCTTCCTGGTCAATGTTCCCAACGGTCTGGAACTGTGGGTCGCCGACGTGGCCCAGGCCAAGGCGCGCAAGCTGAACGGGCCTATGGTCAACGCCGCGGCGGGGTCGGGCTTCTCCTGGCTGTCGGACTCCTCGGGCCTGCTGGTTCTGGCGGTGCCGGCCGGGCGGGGCGTGGTCCCGAACGTGGATCATCCGCCGGAAGGCCCGATCATCACCGAGACCGGCGGGCGCGCCGCCCCGGTGCGGACCTATCAGGACCTGCTGTCCAACGTCGGCGACGAGGCCCTGTTCGACTACTACTTCACCAGCCAGCCGACGGTGGTGTCGCTGAACGGCCGCGCCCGCTCCGTGGGGCAGCCGGGCGTCATTCTGGGGGTCTCGACCTCGCCGGACGGGCGCTACATCCTGCAGACGCGGGTGAAGAAGCCCTATTCCTACGTCGTGCCGGCCAGCCTGTTTCCGTCGGACGTCATCGTCACCGACATGAACGGCCGCGAGGTGCACCGCGTGGCCGACCTGCCGCTGCGCGATAACGTGCCCACGCCGTTCGACGCCGTGGCGCCCGGTCCGCGCGCGGTCCAGTGGCGGGCCGACGCAGACGCCACCCTGGTCTGGGCTGAGGCTCAGGACGGCGGAGATCCGCGCAACGCCGCCGAGGTGCGCGACCGCGTCTTCATGCTGCGCGCGCCCTTCAACGACCGGGTGC
This sequence comes from Brevundimonas sp. NPDC055311, assembly GCF_053645695.1. Taxonomy (NCBI): domain Bacteria; kingdom Pseudomonadati; phylum Pseudomonadota; class Alphaproteobacteria; order Caulobacterales; family Caulobacteraceae; genus Brevundimonas; species Brevundimonas sp. NPDC055311. Next base: position 683,573 of record NZ_JBSHMV010000001.1, on the reverse strand, counting down.
AGACCCTGGCCGACCTGAAGGAACGCTACGCGGGAACGACGTGGGGCCGCGACGACGCCGCCATCGTCAACAGCCGCTGGTTCAACACCCGGCACGAGACCCGCACCCTGGTCGATCCGTCGAACCCCGGCGCGGGCCGCGTCCTGGTCGATCGCAACTATCAGGACCGCTACAACGATCCGGGCTCGGTGGTGACCGAGCCGAACGCGCGCGGCCGTTCGGTCATGCGCTTCAGCGCCGACGGCTCCAGGGTCTTCGTCGAGGGGAATGGGGCGACACGCGAGGGCGCCTACCCCTTCCTCGACCTTCTCGACCTGGAAAACGGCGAGACCGAGCGCGTCTGGCGCTCGGCCCAGGGTGAATATGAGACGGTCGTCGGCGCTCTGGACGAGGCGGGCCGCAAGCTGGTCACCTATCGCGAGAGCCGGGTCGATCCGGCCAATCTGCGCATCCGCGACCTGGACGGCGGCGTCACCCAACTGACCAACTTCCCCGATCCGGCGCCGCAACTGGCCGAGGCCACGCGCCAGCTGATCACCTACACCCGCGACGACGGGGTGGAGCTGTCGGGGACGCTGTATCTGCCCGCCGGTTACGACAAGGACCGCGACGGTCCGCTGCCGCTGCTGATGTGGGCCTATCCGGCCGAGTTCACCGACGCAGCCGTCGCCGGCCAGGTGGTGGACACCGACAACCGCTTCGTGCGTCCGTCGGGATCGAGCCACCTGTTCCTGTTGACCCAGGGCTACGCCATCCTGGACAACCCGACGATGCCGATCATCGGCCGCGACGGGGCCGAGCCGAACGATACCTACATCGAGCAACTGTCGGCCAGCGCCAAGGCGGCGGTCGACGCCGTGGTGGCCCTGGGCGTGGCGGACCGTGAGCGGATCGCCGTCGGCGGCCACTCCTACGGCGCCTTCATGACGGCGAACCTGCTGGCCCACACCGACCTGTTCAAGACCGGCATCGCGCGTTCGGGCGCCTATAACCGCACCCTGACGCCTTTCGGCTTCCAGGCGGAGCAGCGCTCCTATTGGGAGGCGACCGAGACCTATACGGAGATGTCGCCCTTCACCTACGCCAACAGGGTGAACGAGCCGATCCTGCTGATCCACGGCGAAGCGGACGACAACTCGGGCACCTTCCCGGTGCAGACCGAACGCTTCTATGCGGCGCTGAAGGGCAATGGCGCGACGGCGCGTTATGTCGTCCTGCCGCTGGAAGCCCACGGTTACCGCGCGCGGGAGTCGGTGGGGCACGCCCTGTATGAGATGTCGTCCTGGCTGGATCGGTGGCTGAAGCCGTAAGACGGCCTATTTGTCCCATTCTGGCACATCGCCATACAGCCCGCTCAGGAAGTCGATGAAGGCGCGGACGCGGGTTTCGGCTCGCGCCCGCCCGGCCGTCAGGGCGAAGATCGCCACGTCCGACGACCCCGCATATTGCGGCAATACGACCTGCAGACGCCCGTCGCGCAGTTCGTCCCCGACATCCCATGTCGAGCGCAGGGCGACGCCGACGCCCGCCAGGGCCAGTTCGCGCGCCACTTCGCTTGAGTTGGTCCGCACCCGGCTGCGGGCGCGGAAGACGACAGGGCCTTCGGGACCTTCCAGCCGCCAGGTCGACTGGTTCTCGGCCGCCAACTGAGCGTGACGGCGCAGGTCGTCCAGGCTCTCCGGCGCGCCGTGCTCGGCCAGATAGGCGGGGGACGCGCACAGCACCCGCCGGTTCGGCGCGAGGCGGTGCATTAGCGGGTCAGCCGCCTCATACCCGCCGATCCGCACCGCCACGTCGACGTCCTCGGCCATCAGGTCCACGAAGGCGTCGGTCAGGTTCAACTCCAGCGTCAGGCGGGGCTGCGCCGCCAGGAAGGGCTGCAGCAGCGGCGCCAGCCGTCGCCGCCCGAACGAGGTCGGCGCCGAGACGCGCAGCAGGCCGCGTGCCTGCGTCGTGCGGCGCGACACCACGGCCTCCAGATCCTCGACCCCTTCCAGCAGTTGCGCCGCGCGGTCATAGACCAGCCGTCCGGCCTCCGTCGGGGCCAGGCGGCGCGAGGTGCGCTCGATCAGCCGCACCCCCAGCCGGTCCTCCAACCGCGCCAGCCTGCGCGAGGCCACGGCGGGCGACAGGTCCAGCCGACGCGCGGCGGCGGACAGGCTGCCTTCCTCCAGCGCACGGACGAAGATTTCATACTCGGCCAGCATGGCGGGCTCTCATCATTGCAGATTTTGCAAAGATAAGCCGCTTTCTTCGCCGTGGATAGCGGCGGCCATTAGGGCGTAGTCTTCAGGCTGAAGGAGACCGCCATGTTCGACGCCCCCACGACTCCCGCCGACGCCTATGTCCGCCACGGCAGCCTGAAGGTCGCCGCCGAGCTTGACGCTTTCGTGCGCGATCAGGCGACGCCGGACACGGGCGTGAGCGCCGAGGCCTTCTGGGCCGGGGTCGAGGGGCTGCTGGCCCGCTTCGGCCGCCGGAATCGCGACCTGCTGGAACGTCGCGATGAACTGCAGCGCAAGCTGAACGACTGGCACCGCGCCTATCCGGGCCAACCGGATCAGGCGGCCTATCAGGCCTATCTGCACGAGATCGGCTACATCGAGCCCGAGCGCGACAGCGTGCGGGCCGAGACGGCGAACGTCGACCCCGAGATCGCAACCCTGGCGGGGCCGCAACTGGTCGTCCCCCTGACCAACGCCCGCTATCTGCTGAACGCCGCCAATGCGCGCTGGGGCAGCCTGTATGATGCGCTTTACGGCACCGATGCGCTGGGCGAGGCGCCCAGGGCGGGCGGCTATGACGTCGAGCGGGGCGCTCGCGTCATCGCCCGCGCTCGCGCCTTCCTGGATCAGGCCGCGCCGCTGGCTGCGGGCGGTCATGGCGAGGCGGTCGGCTATCGCGTCGAGGACGGGCGGCTGGTCGTCGCCCTGTCCGGGGGACGTGAAACAGGGCTGGCCGATCCGGCCGTCTTCGCCGGTCATGCGGGGGAGGCGGCGGCGCCGTCGGGCGTCCTGCTGCGCCACAACGGCCTGCATCTGGAGATCGTCATCGACCGCGCGCACCGCATCGGCCGCGACGACCCGGCGGGCGTCGCCGATGTCGTGGCCGAGGCGGCCCTGTCGGCCATCGCCGACGCCGAGGACAGCGTCGCCGCCGTCGATGCGGCGGACAAGCGGCTGGTTTACGCCAACTGGCTGGGCCTGATGCGCGGCGATCTTCAGGCCGATTTCGAAAAGGACGGCCGCACGGTCGAGCGGCGCCTGAACCCGGACCGCCTCTATACGGCGCCGGACGGATCGACGCTGGCCCTGAAGGGGCGCAGCCTGATGCTGGTGCGCAACGTCGGCCTGCACCTGACGACCGACGCCGTGCTGGACGCGCACGGGCGCGAGACGCCCGAGCATCTGCTGGACATCGCCATGACGGGCCTGATCGGCCTGCACGACCTGCGCCGTCCGGCCGAGGCGCGCAACAGCCCGGCGGGCTCGGTCTATGTGGTGCGGCCCAAGATGCACGGCTCGGACGAGGTGGCCTTCGCCGACGACCTGTTCGGCGCGGTCGAGACCATGCTGGGCCTGCCCGCCCTGACGCTGAAGATGGGCATCATGGACGAGGAGCGTCGCACCAGCGTCAACCTGATGAACTGCATCGCGGCGGCGAAGGGCCGGGTGGTCTTCATCAACACCGGCTTCCTGGATCGCACGGGTGACGAGATCCACACGGTGATGGAAGGCGGGCCGGTCGTCCGCAAGGAGGCGGTGCGCGAGACCGGCTGGATCAAGGCCTATGAGGATCGCAACGTCGACATCGGCCTGAAGGCGGGCCTGTCGGGCCGGGCGCAGATCGGCAAGGGCATGTGGGCCGCGCCCGACCGCATGGGCGACATGCTGGCGACCAAGGCGAGCCATCCGCGCGCGGGCGCCTCGACGGCCTGGGTTCCGTCGCCGACGGCGGCGACCCTGCACGCCCTGCACTATCACGAGGTCGACGTCTGGGCGCGTCAGGTTGAGATCGCGACGCGCGCGCCGACCGGCCTGGCACCCCTGCTGACCCCGCCGTTCGCGATCGCGACGCCGGGCGCCGACGAGATCCGGCAGGAGCTGGACAACAACGCCCAGGGCATCCTCGGCTACGTCGTGCGCTGGGTGGATCAGGGCGTCGGCTGCTCCAAGGTGCCGGACATCCACGACGTGGGCCTTATGGAGGACCGGGCGACGCTGCGCATCTCCAGCCAGCATCTGGCCAACTGGCTGCGCCACGGCGTCACGACCGAGGATGAGGTCCAGGAGGCGTTGAAGCGCATGGCCGTGGTGGTGGATCGTCAGAACGCGGGCGATCCGGCCTATCGTCCTCTGGCGCCCGCCTATGACGGTCCGGCGTGGCAGGCGGCCTGCGATCTGGTGTTCAGGGGGGCGGAGCAGCCCAACGGCTATACCGAACACCTGCTGACCCACTGGCGGCGCAAGGCCAAGGCGGGCTGACACAGGGAAGTACCCTCACAATCCCAAAATGAAACATTTGCTTGCCCGCGCCAGAGCTTCGCACTAGAGAGCTTGGCGTTAACGTTTCATTAACCTTTGCTGGCAGGGCGCGTTCGTCGCTCGTCCGGTTGGTTGTGTGCCAAAATGGGATGGCACGCCTCTTGGAACGCTGACCAGCGAACTCTGTCTGTGTGGACGGGGCGGCCGCAGGGGCGGCCACGGGAGGCGAACGTTGGGTGGGACCGCAAGGACAAGAAGTGCGCGCCGGGCGACGGCTGGTCGGCGTCTGATGCGTATCGGCGCCTTGGCGGGCGGCATGCTCGTCGCTCTTTCGGCGGCGGCCGCCCAGGCGGATTCCATCGAGAGCGCGACGGGATTCGACGTCCTGGTGACCGGGCGGATCGTCGCCGACTGCCGCCTCTCCGGCGGGGGCGTCATCGACTTCGGGGAACTGACCGGCAATGAGGTCGTGACGGCGGACCTGGGTCTCCGTTGCAACGTGCCCTTCGATCTGAGTTTCGAATCCGCCAGCGGCGGGTTGGCTCATGTGGCCAAGCCTCGGGGCGAGGGGCCTTTCGCCGGGACCCTCCGCTACACCCTGAATGTCGCCGTTCCGACCCTTGCGCCGCAAGACGGCATGATGAGCGCGGCCTATTCAAGCGCCGAGCTGACGGCCCGCAAGACCTTGAGCAGCGGCGACGCGATCGCTGCGGGCGGCGGTCGGCTGCAGATCCGAACTCAGCCGCCCGAAGGGGCCGGTCTGCTGGCTGGTGATTACGCTGAGACTCTCAGCGTTACAATTCAGCCTAGAGTTTAGTAAAAACGCCTAAGTTAACGTAAGTAATATTCGACCTTATTGGTCGTATAATGCGGCAATTTGCTTTCGCCTTAGAAGAGAAATTCAAAAATCGACTACAGAACGTCGATTTTTTTCTTGACCTAGTCCTTTACAGTTCGTTACCATCCAGGGCAGATCGAGGGCGCTTTCAGTCTCGGTCGCTGGAATTTCAAAAACCTCGCTTGGAGAAATCATCATGAAGATCGCTACCCTGCTGGCCGGCGTCGCCGCCGTCGCCCTGACCGCCTCGGCCGCTTCGGCCGACACCATCAACCACGGCCAGACCACCCTGCCGATCGTTGGTACGCAGAATGTCGCTGGCGGCGGCTTCTTCGAAAACATCGCTGCCGGTCTGAACCGCGCGAATGCTCAGAATGGCGACTCGGCCATTTCGTCTTGGCACGCCTTCGGCGGCGCGCAGGGCGACAACGGCACGGCCGCCGGCGATGACGGCGCGACCTTCACCCTGAAGGGCATGGTGTCGACCGACTGCGCCTACTACTCGGGCAGCAGCACTTCGCAGACGATCGATTTCGGCACCATCGGCATCTACGCCTCGGACAACACGGGCCCTGCGGCCGCCTTTGACATGACCGCCCCGGCCAATGTCACGATCGACAGCAACCTGGCGGGCTGCAACACCTCAAACACCGTCACCCTGTCGAAGTCGGACATCCGCGGCCTGGTGAACAACAGCTCCGCCGGCTACGACACCAACGTGTTCCAGGCGAACCTGCCCTTCTCGGTGACCGCCAACTACACCGCCGGCGACGTCGGCGTGGCGGGCTCGGCTTCGGCGACCTCGCTGGTTCTGCCGACCGGCTCGAACTCGGTCAGCAAGCAGCACGGCGCCTGGAAGTCCGCCATGGCTCTGAACGTCAACATCCCGGTCCCGTCCAAGTCGCTGCTCGCCGGCAGCTATGAAGGCGATCTGACCGTCAACATCGCCGCCTTCTAAGCGACGACGTTCATACCGATTGCGCGCGGCGCGGCCTGGCCGCTCCGCGCGTTTTCTTTTCAGTGATCAACGGTTGTTAGGCTGCTTCGATGTCGCCCCAAGGCGCGGCATGGCGGGCGGTTTTGCTTGGGCGGCCGAAAGCGGACGCCTTTGGATGGGGTTTGGGGAGCGTCGGTGATGGTGCGATTGAGCATACGTATGCCGCAGCTGGGACGGTTGCTCCGGGGCGCTGCGGTCGTGATCGCGGGGTTCCTGGTCGTGACGTCGGCCTGGGCCATGCGGGTGTCGCCGATGGTGTCGGAGCTGACGACGTCGGGCGCAGGGTCCGCTGCGCGCATCGAAGTGGGCAATGTCGGCTCGGCCGCCCTGCCGTTCGAAACCCGCATCACGCGCATGGACATCGACGCCGACGGCAATATCGTCGAGACGCCGGCGGATGAGGACTTTCTCGTCTTTCCGCCTCAGGGCGTGGTGCCCGTCAGCGGTCGGCAGGTCGTTCGCGTCCAGTGGATCGGCGATCCGGCGATCGACGTATCGCGCGCCTATTATCTGTGGGTGAAGCAACTGCCCGTCGCCACCGACCCGGACGTGGCCGAGGGGGGCGGCGCGGTGGCCGTCCAGGTGCTCTACACCATGAAGGCCCTCATCGTGGTGGCGCCCCCGGGCGCCCAGCCCAAGGTCGAGATCGTTTCGGTCAGGCCCGCGATGGTCACGCCTCCTGCGCCTGAGATCGATCCTTCGCTCACGGGCGGCCAGCCCGTCGCGGCGCCTCCGGCGGAGCCGGGCGTCGAGATCGTCGTCGCCAACAGCGGCAAACGCTACGCCCTGATGAGCGGCGCCACCTGGATCGTCGAAGGGACGGACAAGGCCGGTCAGCCGTTCCGTCGCGAATACAACAGCGATGAAGTCTCCCAGACCGTCGGCGTCGGATATCTGGCGCCCGGCGGGGGCCGTCGCACGTTCAAGCTGCCGACGGGCGTTGAGCTGGACCCGGCGAAGCCTGTGACCCTTCGGTTCGGGCGCTGACCATGAGGGGGGCGAGGATCAGGGGGACGGCGTCGCGCCTGGCGCTGATCGCAGCCATGCTGGCGGCGTCGACGGCTGCGGCCCAGGAAGGGCAAGCCGAGGACGGGCAGGCCGTCGCTGCAAGCCAGACGACCGGCGCTGGGCAGCCGCGACCCAACATCAACCCCTACGACCGCGACATCGCCATGACGGTGCCGCTGAACTTCAACAGCCGGGTGCTGGGCGAGATGCCGGTCCTGCTGACTCGCGACGACCGCTTCATCGTCGAGAGCGCGGGGTTCCAGCGTCTGATCAACCCCTTGCTGACGCCCGAGGCCCAGGCGGAACTGGCGGCGCGGCTGGAAGGCGTGGAGTCTTTCGCGCCCGAGGAAATCAACACGACAGGCATTCGCCTGGAATACGACCCCGATCAGTTGGCGGTGCTGGTGCTGCGCATCGATCCGACGAAGCGCTCGGTGGAGTCGCTGTTCCAGGGCGGTCGACCCGACGATCCCGGCGTCGCGCCCGAGGACTTCTCGGCCTATCTGAACACCAACATGTTGGTGCAGCGGCGCAATTCGACCGGCGAGGTCGGAACGCCCAGTCTTTATCTGAATGGCGCGATGCGCTTCCGGAACCTGGTCTTCGAAACCGACGTCCAGGGACGAGAGGACCTGCTCACCGGCGATTACGAGGTCGACCGGCGCTACGCGCGCTTCGTCTACGATCAGCCCGAAGCCTTCCGTCGCTGGTACCTCGGCGACCTGGATCCCGAGACGCGGGGCCGACAGGGCTACGTCCAGATGGGCGGCGTCGGCGTGGCGCGCCAGCGGCAGCGCTTCGAGAGTTTCCGCAACAACGTCCTGGCGGGCGGGCGGCAGCTGGTCCTGCAGGAAGCCTCCACGGTCCGTGTCCTGCGCAACGGCGTCTTCGTCCGCGAGTTTCGCCTCGATCCGGGCCAGTACGACCTCTCCAACCTGCCGCTCGAAACCGGCTCGAACGACGTCCAGCTGGAGATTCAGAATGAATCGGGGCGGATGGAGACCGTCTCCTACAGCGCCTATCTGGACGCCATCGACCTGGAGCCGGGCGACTATGAATACGGCGCCTATCTGGGGGTGACGAACTCCGGACTGTTCGGCACGCCGGACTACAGCGACGGGGAGCTGGCCTTCACCGGCTACTGGCGCAAGGCGTTCGAGAACCGCCCGGCGCTGGGCATAGGGCTGCAGGCTTCGGAAGAGGTGCAGAACCTGACCGGCCAGACGCAGGTGATCCTGAAGAACGGCGCGCGAGCGCGTCTCGACCTGTCGGTCAGCAACAGCGACTACGGGCAGGGCTATGCCTATGCCCTGAGCTATGACCTGGCCGTCGACCGGGGCGATACCTACGACAGCTGGACCTTCGTGGCGGACTATACCTCCGAGGACTATTCGAGCTTGGGCAACGCCTCGGGCCAGAACCCGATTTCGTGGATCTTCACGGGGGCCTATTCGCACCGCTTCTCTGCGGACTGGCTGGCGAACGCGACGGCCTCCTACCGCATGAGCCGCAGCACCTTCATGGACGATTCCTACACGCTGTCGGCCACGACCACCTATCGGGTGACGCCCGCCTGGGGGCTGCAGTTCGGGACGGAGTATACGGACTACGGCAACCGCTTCGGGACGACCCGCGACGGCTTCGGCTTCACCATCGCCCTGATCTGGTCGCCGCGATACGATCGGCGCGGCGAGGCGCGTTATAATTCGGCGCGCAATTCCGGCAGCATGCGCTTCCAGCAGTCGAGCGAGAACCGCGTGGGATCGTGGGGCTACTCGGTCCAGTCCACCTATGACGACGGTCCCGGCACGGTCTCGGGCCAGCTGGACTATGTGGGCAACCGTTTCGACGCCAGCCTGTCGCACACGGCGTTCGGCGAGAGCTTCAGCAGCATCTCGGACGAGCAGGTCACCACCCTGCGCATCGGCAGTTCGATCGCCACGACCGGCGGTCGGGCGGCGATCGGGCGGAACATCTACGACAGCTTCGCCATCGTTTACCCGCACGAGACGCTCGGGGATCACCCGGTGATCGTCGGCGAGTCCTTCCAGGGCGGGGCCTATACGTCGCGCAGCGGCGCCCTCGGGCCGGCGCTGTCCAACACCCTGACCTCCTATGTGAACCAGTCGGTGCGCTACGACGTGCTGGACGTCCCGCTAGGCTATGATGTCGGCGACGGCGTGCTGCGCGTTCGGCCCGCCTACAAGAGCGGCTATTCCATCCAGGTCGGCAGCGACGCCTTCGTCTCCGCCCTGGGACGGATCGTGGGCAACGGCGGCCGGCCGGCGGCCCTGCTCTCGGGCCGCGTGCGTCCCGCAGACGAGCCGAACGCCGAGCCCGAACTGTTCTTCACCAACTCGGTCGGCCGTTTCGCCGTCCAGAAACTGAAGCCGGGCAAGACCTATCGCGTTGAACTCTTCACCAGCCCGGCGGCGGGTTTCGAGTTCACCGTGCCGGCCGACAACGAGGGCTTGCTCGACATGCAGACCGTAACCCTGCCGATCGACGTGCCGGAAGAATAACGGGAAGGAAGAAGAACATGATCGCCGGAGATGCTCGTAAACTGGCTGTCGCCGCCGTGGGCGCCCTGGGCGTTCTGGGGCTGGCCGGCCAGGCTTCCGCCCAGGCCAAGTGCAACCTGAGCCTGGACCCCGCAGTCGACCAATGGGTCATTCGCTATAACCCGCTCGAGGACGACGCCGCGTACCGCACCTTCGACATGGCGCTGGTCAACACGGGTCAGACGCCGTGCAACGGGCGCTTCAGCGTGTCCCTGCGCGGTGAGCTGTTCGGCCTGGGAAGTCCCGGCAGCAGGGTGCGCGTGCCCTACGCCATGCGCGATGAGCAGAGCACCGCCGATATCACGCCCCGTTCGGGGGTGAGCGGCATCGTCACGGGGGCTCAGATCCATGTGCCCAAGGAAGGGCGCGAACTGGCCCGGATCGGCGTGGCCGTCCGCCCTCCCGCCAATCTGCCTTACGGGCGCTACAGCCAGGTCGCCTACATCGCCCTGCAAGCGGCCAACGGCGAGGTCCATGCCGAACGGCCCGTGACCATCGTTCTGGAGATGGCCGCGGCCGCCATGATCGGCCTCAAGGGCGAGTTCACCCGACAGAACGGCGTGCCGACGATCAATCTGGGCGAACTGAATGAGGGGACGCGGGCGCTCAACACCTCGGTTTACGTCCACAGCACGGGCGGATATCGCGTGTCCGTCACCTCTCAGAATCTGGGCAAGCTGCGTCAGGCGGGCACCGCCTGGTCCATCGACTATGGGCTGCAGATGGGCTCCCGGCAGGTCAATCTGACGGCGCCGTACAGCTTCGACGTGGCCTCGGCTCAGGCGCGTAACGACGACTATCCCCTGACCGTCCGCATCGGCGATACCTCCGGCAAGCGGGCGGGGGACTACAGCGACACCCTGACCTTCACCGTCGCGGCGATCTGATCAGCGGGGGCGAGGCCGTTCGCCCCTGAGCCGCAAGTGAAAACGCCCCGCAGAGCAATCTGCGGGGCGTCATCGTTTGAGGACTATGAGCCTGTCAGATCGGCTGGATCGTCAGGGCGAGGATCAACGGCTCGTCCAGTTGAACGTCGTCGAAGCGGTAGTCGACGGTCCGAATGGTCGCCATGCTGGAGCGGCGCAGCTCCAGAAGGCCGGTCCTGGTCAGATCCAGCGAGCGGTCGCCGTAGATGATGCGGGCCTTTTCGGTCTCCGCCAGGGGGCGGTACTGGGCCGAAACGGTGAAGCCGCCGGGGCTGTTGCAGGCCTCGACCACCGAGCCCATGCGGCCGGTTTCGGCCATGACGGTCCGATCGGGGCGCACCCAGCAAGCGACCGGCACGGTGGCGCGCAGCTTGTAGGAATGTCCCGCTGTCGGACCTGCGACCGCGATCTGGGGCGCCGCCGCCATTGTAAGGCCGGCGGCTATCGCCAGAAGCGCACGGCGTTTTGCCTGCATCAGCTTGGTCATGACGTCCTCATCACCCTTGATTTCCAGGTGACGATACTCGGCCGCTGTTAACGTCAGGCGATCAGACAGACTTAGCGGGCGCTTAAGTCCTATCGTAAACGGCCGATAACCTTATCGAGGCGAAGAGACCCGCAGATGTCACAAGGGCGGCGCGCTCCTCCGAGCGCGCCGCCCTTGATCATGAGGCGACGTCCGATCCGGCGGTCAGGCCTTGGAGCTCGCGCGCTCCTTGGCCAGTTCGCGATTCAGCCACAGGGCCAGAAGGGTGCAGATCGCGCCCGACAGCAGATAGGCGCCGCCCGCCACCAGGCCGAACCGGCCCGACAGGGCCAGCGCCGCCAGCGGGGCGAAGCCCGCGCCGAACAGCCAGGCCAGGTCCGAGGTCAGGGCCGAGGCGGTATAGCGGTTGGCCAGGCTGAAGCTGGAGGCGATGGCGCCCGAGGCCTGGCCGAACGACAGGCCCAGCAGGATGAAGCCCAGGATCATATAGGTCAGCTCGCCCGCCGGGCCGCCGTCCAGAAGCTGGGGCGCGAAACCCGAGAAGGCGGCGATGCCCGCCGCCGTGACCGCCAGCAGGGCGCGGCGGCCGTAGCGATCGGCCAGCCAGCCCGAGGCCAGGATGGCGAACAGGCCGAAGACGGCGCCGATCAGCTCGATCATCAGGAAGCGGCTGGGCGCCTCGTCGGTGTAGAGAAAGACCCACGACAGCGGGAACACCGTCACCATGTGGAACATGGCGAAGCTGGCCAGGGGGGCGAAGGCGCCGATGATGATGTCGCCGCCTTCCTCGCGCACGGCCTTGGTCACGGGCGCGGGGTGCAGCTCCAGAGTCTCGAAGGCCGCCTGGAAGGTCGGCGTCACCACGATGCGCAGGCGCGCGAACAGGGCCACGACGTTGATGGCGAAGGCCACGAAGAAGGGATAACGCCAGCCCCAGTCCATGAAGTCGGCCGCCGACAGCTTGCTGAGGAAATAGGCGAACAGGGCGCTGGCGACCATCAGGCCGATCGGGGCGCCCAGCTGCGGCACCATGGCGTACCAGCCGCGCCGCTTCTCGGGCGCGCTGACGGACAGCAGGGAGGCCATGCCGTCCCAGGCGCCGCCCAGGGCCACGCCCTGACCGATCCGCAGGGCGATCAGCATGGCGGCCGACCAGTGGCCGACCTGCTCATGTCCCGGCAGGAATCCCAGGCAGACGGTCGAAAGGCCCAGCAGGAACAGGGCGATGGTCAGCTTGGTCCCGCGCCCGAAGCGCCGGTCGATGGCGATGAACAGGGCCGTGCCGAACGGCCGGGCGATGAAGGCCACGGCGAAGACGGCGAAGGACAGCAGCGTCCCGACCAGCGGTCCCGCATAGGGAAACACCAGCTGTGGAAACACCACGACCGAGGCGATGGCGTAGACGAAGAAGTCGAAGAACTCCGACGTCCGGCCGATGATGACGCCGATGGCGATTTCGCCCGCGTCGATTTTGCCGTCTCGCGCGTTGATCCGGCTGGCGTCCCGCTCGAGGGGCTCTGAAGAAGGCGCGCCGCTGGCTGCGTTCATGACCGATGAGGCTCCAGGAACCGGGGCGCACGCGCGCCCGCGACAATAGAATGTTGGAACGGCCCCTTTGCTCCCGATGGTCGGCGCAAGGGATAGGGCAGATTGTCCAATGTCGCCTGTTCGGGGGCGGGGCTACGGGGCCTGCACGATGACCGCGACCTCGCCTCGAACCTCGACTGGAGCCGCCGTGCGCCGACTGCGCCCCCTGTTGCTGTTGCCTCTTCTGGCCTTGCTGCCCGGCTGCGAGGCCGTGGTGCTGTCGCCTGCCGGCGACATCGCCGCCCAGCAGCGCGACCTGCTGGTCATGTCCGTCATATTGATGCTGGTCATCATCATTCCGGTGATGATCCTGACCGTCTTCTTCGCCTGGAAATACCGGGAATCGAACAAGGAGGCCCGTTACGAACCGGACTGGGACCACTCGACCCATCTGGAGCTCGTGATCTGGGCCGCGCCGTTGCTGATCATCATCTGCCTGGGCGCCATCACCTGGGCCGGGACGCACCTGCTGGACCCCTATCGCCCGCTGGACCGCGTGGCGGCGGGGCAGGCCGTGGCCGAGGATCACCGCCCGTTGCAGGTCGAGGTGGTGGCCATGGACTGGAAGTGGCTGTTCATCTACCCCGAATACGGCATCGCCACGGTGAATGAGCTGGCTGCGCCGGTCGATCGGCCGATCCGCTTCCACATCACCTCGACCGGGGTGATGAACTCCTTCTACATCCCCGCCCTGGCCGGTCAGATCTACGCCATGCCGGGCATGGAGACGAAGCTGCACGCCGTCATCAACCGTCCGGGCGAATACGTCGGCTTCTCGGCCAACTATTCCGGCGACGGCTTCTCGAACATGCGCTTCGCCTTCCACGGCCTGGACGAGGCCGGCTTCGACCAATGGGTCGCGGGCGTGCGCGCTGCCGGCCAGGGGCTGGACCGCGAAACCTATCTGGAGCTGGAAAAGCCCAGCGAGAAGGTGCCCGTCATCCACTACGCCTCGGTCGACGATCGCCTGTTCAACGCCGTGGTCAACATGTGCGTCGAGCCGGGCAAGATGTGCATGGGCGAGATGATGGACATCGACCGCAAGGGCGGCCTGGGCCTGACGGCGGTCAAGAACACCCTGCCGCTGGTCTATGACAAATACGCCCGTCGCGGCGACGCCGTCTTCGGCGCGGGCGAGTCCTATGTGCTGACGATCTGCACTCCGCTGGAGGCCGAGGCCGCCGCCGTCGAGGCCGCCCGTCGCCGTCAGGCCTTCGGCGAGGACGTCGCCCGCGACACGCCTCTGAACCGCGTCATGGGGCAGGGGCTGGAGCGTCCCGGCCGCGCCGGTTCTTCGTCCGGCGAGCGGTTCGCCTCCCTTTTCACCGCGCCTTCCACGGCGTCCGCGCCCGCCGCGTCGCAATCCTGAGCGCCTGAACGATCATGACCGTCGAACATTCCACATCGCCGCTTCTGGGTCGGTTGAACTGGGAGTCGCTTCCGTTCCACGAGCCCATCCTGGTCGCCACCTTCGCCGTCGTCGTCATCGGCGGTCTGGGGGTGCTGGGCCTGATCACCCGCTACAAGCTGTGGGGCTATCTCTGGAAGGAGTGGTTCACCACCGTGGACCACAAGAAGATCGGGATCATGTACATGATCCTGGGCCTGATCATGTTCCTGCGCGGCTTCGCCGATGCGGTGATGATGCGTCTGCAGCAGGCGATGGCCTTCGGCGGGTCCGAGGGCTACCTCAACGCCCACCACTATGATCAGATCTTCACCGCCCACGGCGTGATCATGATCTTCTTCGTGGCCATGCCCCTGATCACCGGCCTGATGAACTATCTGGTGCCGCTGCAGATCGGGGCGCGGGACGTCTCCTTCCCCTTCCTCAACAACTTCAGCTTCTGGATGACCACCATGGGGGCCGTGCTGGTCATGGCCTCGCTGTTCATCGGCGAGTTCGCGCGCACGGGGTGGCTGGCCTATCCGCCGCTGTCGGGCATCGGCTACAGTCCGGGCGTCGGCGTCGACTACTACATCTGGGCGCTGCAGATCGCGGGGGTAGGGACCACCCTGTCCGGCATCAACCTGATCGCCACCATCGTGAAGATGCGCGCGCCGGGCATGGGCCTGATGAAGATGCCGGTCTTCACCTGGACCTCGCTGTGCGCCAACATCCTGATCGTGGCGTCCTTCCCGATCCTGACGGCGACGCTGGTCCTGCTGTCGGCGGACCGCTACATCGGCACCAACTTCTTCACGAACGACTTCGGCGGCAACCCGATGATGTACGTGAACCTGATCTGGATCTGGGGCCACCCCGAGGTCTACATCCTGATCCTGCCGCTGTTCGGTGTGTTTTCCGAAGTCACCTCGACTTTCTCGGGCAAGAAGCTCTTCGGCTACACCTCCATGGTCTATGCGACGGTGGTCATCACCATCCTGTCCTACCTGGTGTGGCTGCACCACTTCTTCACCATGGGCTCGGGCGCGTCCGTGAACTCCTTCTTCGGGATCACGACGATGATCATCTCGATCCCGACAGGGGCCAAGCTGTTCAACTGGCTGTTCACCATGTACCGCGGCCGCATCCGGTTCGAGCTGCCGATGATGTGGACGGTCGCCTTCATGCTGACCTTCGTGATCGGCGGGATGACAGGCGTCATGCTGGCGGTGCCGCCGGCGGACTTCGTGCTGCACAACTCCCTGTTCCTGATCGCCCACTTCCACAACGTCATCATCGGCGGGGTGCTGTTCGGCCTGTTCGCCGCCATCAACTTCTGGTGGCCCAAGGCCTTCGGCTTCCGGCTGGAGAAGAAGTGGGGGCTGGTCAGCTTCTGGTGCTGGGTGGTCGGCTTCTGGATGGCCTTCATGCCGCTGTACGTCCTGGGCTTCATGGGGGTGACGCGGCGGATGCGGGTCTTCGACGACCCGGCCTATCAGATCTGGTTCGTCATCGCGGGCGTCGGCGTGGCCGTCATCGCCGTCGGCATCCTGGCCATGCTGATCCAGTTCGCCGTCAGCATCATCCATCGCGACAAGCTGCGCGACGAGACCGGCGACCCCTGGCTGGGCCGCACGCTGGAGTGGGCCACCTCGTCGCCGCCGCCGGACTACAACTTCGCCAAGACGCCGATCATCCACGACAGCGACGCCTGGTGGGACATGAAGACGCGCGGCTATGAGCGTCCGACGGAAGGATTCAAACCGATCCACATGCCCGCCAACACCGGGGCCGGCTTCATCCTGTCGGCGCTGTCGCTGATCGTTGGCTTCGCCCTGATCTGGTATATCTGGTGGCTGGCGGCGGCGGGCTTCGCCGCCCTCATCGCCTACACCATCTTCCACACCTTCAACTACAGGCGCGACTACTACATCCCGGCCGAGACGGTTCAGGCGACCGAGGACGCGCGCACCCAGGCCCTGACGGCCGCAGCAGCGACGCAGGGGTGATCCGATGAGCCACGCACCAACCCTCAACCCCGACTATGT
The DNA here is from genome assembly GCF_053645695.1 of Brevundimonas sp. NPDC055311. Taxonomy (NCBI): domain Bacteria; kingdom Pseudomonadati; phylum Pseudomonadota; class Alphaproteobacteria; order Caulobacterales; family Caulobacteraceae; genus Brevundimonas; species Brevundimonas sp. NPDC055311. The sequence goes on along the minus strand of NZ_JBSHMV010000001.1, from coordinate 667,250 downwards.
CGACGAGGCCGGGCGGCCGATCTTCCACCCGGTCGAGGAGCCGCACCACCCGGAAGGCCACAGCACCATGCTGGGCTTCTGGATGTATCTGATGAGCGACTGCCTCATCTTTGCGATCCTGTTCGCCGTCTACGCCGTGCTGGGCGGCAACTATGCGGCCGGTCCGGCGCCCAAGGATCTGTTCGACCTGCCGCTGGTGGCGCTGAACACCTCCATGCTGCTGTTCTCGTCGATCACCTACGGCTTCGCCATGCTGGCGATGTACCGCAACAAGGTGGCGCAGACGCAGGTCTGGCTGGCGGTCACCGGTCTGTTCGGCCTCTGCTTCCTGGGCATCGAACTCTATGAGTTCGCCCACATGATCCACCTGGGCGCCACGCCCCAGCGCAGCGGCTTCCTGTCGGCCTTCTTCATCCTGGTGGGCACGCACGGCCTGCATGTCACCTTCGGCTGCATCTGGCTGGTCACCCTGATGGTGCAGGTGGCGCAGAAGGGCCTGATCCAGGCCAACCGGCGCCGCCTCATGTGCCTGAGCCTGTTCTGGCACTTCCTGGACGTCATCTGGATCGGCGTCTTCACCTTCGTCTATCTGTTCGGGATGCTGCGATGAGCGCCGAAGCCCACAACGAGCACGCCGTGACTCACGACGATCACCACGGGGACGACCATGATCACGGCACCTACAGGAGCTATCTGATCGGCTTCGCCCTGTCGGTCGTGCTGACCGCCATTCCCTTCTGGCTGGTCATGGCCGGGGTGCTGGCGCCGCAGCTGACGGGGCTGATCATCACCGCCTTCGCCGTGGTGCAGATCGTGGTCCACATGATCTTCTTCCTGCACATGAACCACAGGTCCGAGGGCGGGTGGAACATGCTGGCGCTGATCTTCACCCTGGTGATCGTGGTCATCGCCGTCGCCGGGTCGGTCTGGGTCATGTATCACCTGAACACCAACATGATGCCCGTCCACGACATGCAGGGGATGGGCTGAGCCCTCTCGCACGCGGAGACGCCGCTTGACGTCATCTTCGGCCCCTGAACCCGCCGCTCGTCCGGCGTCCCGCCGTCGAACGGTCGCGGGACTGGCGGCCTTCGCCGTGCTGATCGCGGGCTTTTCGGCGTTGGGCGTCTGGCAGGTGCAGCGCCTGGCGTGGAAGCAGGGCCTGATCCGCCAGGTCGACAGCCGCATCCACGCGGAACCCGTTCCCGCGCCGGGACCTCAAGGCTTCGACGCCGTGACGCGCGAGGCGGACCAGTACCGCCGCGTCACGGCCAGCGGCCGGTTCCTGCATGACCGCGAGGCGCGGGTGAAGGCGGTGACGGACCTGGGGCCGGGCTTCTGGGTCGTCACGCCGCTGGAGGATGCGCGGGGCTTCACCGTCCTGATCAACCGGGGCTTCGTCCCCGCCGAGCGAACGGCCCCTGAAACCCGCGCCGAAGGTCAGGTCGACGGCCCGGTTCCCGTCACCGGCCTGTTGCGGATCACCGAGCCCAAGGGCGGCTTCCTGCGCGACAACGATCCGGCGTCTGATCGCTGGTTCTCGCGCGACGTGGCGGCGATCGCCGAGGCCAAGCGGCTGGAGGGAGCCGTCGCGCCCTACTTCATCGACGCGGACGCGACGCCCAATCCCGGCGGCTGGCCCCGCGGCGGGCTGACGGTGGTGCGGTTCGCCAACAGTCATCTGGTCTACGCCCTGACCTGGTTCGGGCTGGCGCTGATGTCGGCGGGCGGCGCCGTTCTGTGGCTGCGCGACGAGCGGCGGCGCAGGAGGGGAGGGCGATAGTGCAGACCCAGACTCTCAGCCGCTTCGCCCGCACGGTTCTGGGCATGGACGCCAACGCCGAGACGCCGGTGTCGCCGGGTGCGGCCGGACGGCGCAACATGCTGCTGCTGATCCAGTTGAGGTGGCTGGCGGTGATCGGCCAGGTGGCGACCATCGTCATCGTCCATTGGGGACTGGGGATCAGCCTGCCGTTGGGGTCGCTGCTGCTGGCGCCGACGGCTCTGGCGGTGATGAACCTGGTCAGCGCGCCCGTCACCCTTCGGCGCAAGGTGGTCACCGACCCCGAGATCCTGCTGGCCCTGTGCGTCGATGTGGCGGCGCTGAGCTGGCTGCTCTACTTCAGCGGCGGAGCGACCAATCCGTTCGCCGCCCTTTACTTGATGCAGGTGGTGCTGGCGGCGGTGTTGCTGCGCCCGGTCTACGCCTGGGGCTTCGTGCTGGCGACCGGCGCCTGCCTGGCCTTCCTGGCGATCTGGCGTCAGCCGCTGGACCTGCCCGCAGGGGCCGATGCGCGGCTGGGCCTGATCCAGCAGGGCGCCCTGATCAACTTCATCCTGATCGCCGTGCTGCTGGTGGCCTTCGTCACCCGCACCAGCCAGAACGTGCGCGCCCGCGACGCCTATCTGGCCGAGGCGCGACAGCAGGCGGCGGAACAGGACCACATCGTGCGCATGGGGCTGCTGGCTTCGGGCGCGGCGCATGAGCTCGGCACGCCCCTGGCCTCGCTTTCGGTCATTCTCAGCGACTGGCGGCGGATGCCCGCCCTGAACCGCGACGAGGATCTGGCGCATGACATCGAGCAGATGCAGGCCGAGGTCGAGCGCTGCAAATCCATCGTCACCAACATTCTGATGTCGGCGGGCGAGGCGCGGGGCGAGGCGCCGACCGTCACCACCCTGAAGGCCTTCCTGCAGGAGATCATCGCCGAATGGTCCGACAAGGCGGGCGACGCCCTGGGCGTGACCCTGGACGGCCCGGCGCCCGGCAACCCGCGCATCATCGCCGATCCGGCCCTGAAGCAGGTGTTCAGCGCGCTTCTGGACAACGCCCATGAGGCCGGGGCGCGAAATCTGGAGGTGCGGGCCGCCGCCGACGCCGGCGGTCTGTTCATCGCCTTCGAGGATGACGGCCCCGGCTTCCCTGCGGCCATTCTGGAGAAGCTGGGCCAGCCCTATCAATCGACCAAGGCGCGCGCCGGGGCGGGGCTGGGGTTGTTCCTGCTGGTGAACGTGGTGCGCAAGCTGGGCGGCACGGTCGTGGCCGCGAACCGACCGAGGGGGCAGGACGGCGCTGCGGGCGCCATGGTGCGTCTGACCTTGCCGATCGACGCCCTGGCCCCGAGATAAGGGGTCTGGAAAGAGGGAATGAGATGACCGACGAGCCCCGCCAGCTTCTGATCGTCGAGGACGACGAGTCCTTCTCCCGCACCCTGCGCCGGTCGTTCGAGCGGCGCGAATATCAGGTCGTGTCCGCCCACAGTCACGACCAGATGGTCGAACTGCTGAAGACGCATCATCCCGACTACGCCGTGGTGGACCTGAAGCTGGGAACGGCGTCGGGCCTGACCTGCGTGCAGACGCTGCACGCCTTCGATCCCGACCTGGTGATCGTGGTGCTGACCGGCTTCGCCAGCATCGCCACGGCGGTCGAGGCCATCAAGCTGGGCGCGCGCCACTACCTCGCCAAACCGGCGGGCACGGACGACATCGAGGCGGCCTTCGGTCGCGAGGCGGGCGATCCCGATGCGCCCCTGACCGCACGCCCGACCTCGATCAAGACGCTGGAGTGGGAGCGCATCCACGAAGTCCTGGCCGAGACCGACTTCAACATCTCCGAGACGGCGCGCCGCCTGGGGATGCACCGCCGCACCCTGGCGCGGAAGCTGGAGAAGCGGCAGGTGAGCTGACTTTTCGGTTTCCGCTCATCCCCGCGGAAGCGGGGACCCAGTAAGAGCTTCATATTCGGAGAGTGGATCGGGGAGCCAAGCATTATACGGCTGCGCTTGCAGTCAAAGCACTGAGTCCCCGCCTCCGCGGGGATGAGCGGGAGGATAGGCTCAGTCCTCTGACATGAGCTCGCGCAACACCGCCAGCGTATCCTGCCCGAGCCTCGGCGGCGGGGCGTCGTATCGCACGGGCGTCTTGGACAGGCGGATAGGCGAGGCGACGGTGCAGACGGGATCGGCCAGGTCGGCCCGGGTCTGCTCGACCGTCAGGCCGCGATGGATCGCCTGAGGCTCGGCGAACACCTGGTCGATGGTGTTGACCGGGCCGCAAGGCACGCCCGCCGCCTCCAGCGCCTGCATCAGACCCTGCATGGTGAAGCCTTCCGTCTTCGCGGCGATCAGCGGCCCCAGCGCCTCGCGCTCGGCGACCCGCAGGGCGTTGCTGGCGAAGCGGTCCTCGATCTCCAGCCCCAGGGCGGCGCACAGGGCGCGGAACTGGCCGTCGTTGCCCACGGCGATGATCACCCTGCCGTCCGAGCACGAGAAGGGCTGATAGGGGGCCAGGTTGGGGTGGGCGTTGCCCATCCGCGTCGGCGTGGTCCCTGAGACGAACCAGTTTGTCGCCTGATTGGCCAACATGGCGGCCTGAACGTCGAATAGGGCGATGTCGACATGCTGGCCTTCGCCGCTCGCCCGTGCGTGCCACAACGCCGCGAGGATGGCGTTGGAGGCGTAAAGGCCGGTGAACAGGTCCACGACCGCCACCCCGACCTTCATCGGCTCGGCGCCCGGCGCGCCGTCGGGCTGGCCTGTAATCGACATCAGCCCGCCCATGGCCTGGATCATGTAGTCGTAGCCGGCCCGGTGCGCGTCCGGCCCATCCTGGCCGAAGCCGGTGATGGAGCAGTAAACCAGCTTCGGATTGATCGCCGCCAGCGAGGCGTAGTCGAGGCCGTACTTCTTCAGCCCGCCGGTCTTGAAGTTCTCGACCACCACGTCGCAGGTCGCGGCCAGGCGACGCACGGCCTCGGCGCCGTCTGGGCTGGCGATGTCCAGCTCGACCGACTTTTTGCCTCGGTTGGCGCACAGGAAATAGGCGGCGTCGCCCGGTTGTCCGTCTGCCGTGGTGGTGAAGGGCGGACCCCAGTGGCGGGTGTCGTCTCCAGCGCCCGGTCGTTCGATCTTGATGACTTCGGCCCCCAGGTCCGCCAGCGTCTGCGTCGCCCACGGCCCGGCCAGAACCCGCGACAGGTCCAGCACGCGCACCCCGTGAAGCGGGCCATAAGAGGAAGGGGCGGGGGGAATCGAGGCGGCGTCAGACATGCCCGCCTTCTAGCAGAAACCGGGCGCAGCCGGATGGCCTCGCGCCGAGGCGCGACGATCATTCAATGCATGAAAAGCAAGGAGACGATGGTGGGTGATCACAGGTTCGAACTGTGGACCCGCTGATTAAGAGTCAGCTGCTCTACCAACTGAGCTAATCACCCGTACCGTCGTCTGCGCCCTTGGTGTGGCGCCGGTCCTTCGCTGCGGCGCTGATGGCCTCGGCGAAGGGCGCTCCTATTACTCGCACCCGGGGGGAGGCGCAAGCGTCAAATGCGTCTTTTATCGTGATTGCATCGCGCGCTAAGGTCGCGCCTTGAATCAGCCGCCGGAAAGACGCGGCGAGGGGGAGTAAAAGATTATGGCGTTCTGGAACCGTCGTCGCTCGATCGACGCGATGCTGGCCCCGCATTCGGGACCGGGGCTCAAGAAAACCCTGAGCTGGCCGCACCTTATGGCGCTGGGCGTCGGCGCTATCGTCGGCACCGGCATCCTGACCTTGATCGGGGTCGGGGCGGGTCTGGCGGGTCCGGCGGTGCTGATCAGTTTCGCCCTGGCCGGTCTGGTGTGCGCCTGCGCCGCCCTGGCCTACGCCGAGTTGTCGACCATCATGCCCGCCTCGGGCAGCGCCTATACCTATTCCTACGCCGCGTTGGGCGAGATCTTCGCCTGGGTCGTGGGGTGGAGCCTGATCCTGGAATATTCGCTGGTCGTGTCGACGGTGGCCGTCGGCTGGTCCGGCTACGCCGTGCCTTTCCTGGCGGGACTGGGCGTCGACCTGCCGTTCGCCCTGACCGTGGGGCCGCACGTCGAAGGCGGGCTGATCAACCTGCCGGCCATCTTCATCATCGCCGTGGTGACGGGCCTGCTGCTGCTGGGCACGCGCGAGAGCGCGACGCTGAACGCCATCCTGGTGTTCGTGAAGATCGCCGCCCTGGTGGTGTTCGTGGCCATCGCCATGCCGCACTTCGACACGGCCAACTTCACCCCCTTCATGCCCAACGGCTTCGGCGCGCCCTTCGTGCAGACGGGGGTGATGGCGGCCGCCGCCATCATCTTCTTCGCCTTCTACGGCTTCGACGCCATCGCCACGGCGGCCGAAGAAACCAAGAAGCCCGAGCGCGACCTGGCCATCGGCATCGTCGGCTCGATGGTGATCTGCACCGTCCTCTATATCGCCGTCGCTGCCGCCGCGATCGGCGCCGCCCCGGTCGCCAGCTTCGCCGACAGCCCCGAGCCTCTGGCGCACATCATGCGCGGCCTGGGCCAGGGCGTCGCCGCCCAGTGGATCGCCGCCGCCGCCGTGATCGCCCTGCCGACCGTGCTGCTGGCCTTCCTGTTCGGCCAGAGCCGCATCTTCCTGGGCATGTCGCGCGACGGCCTGCTGCCCAACCGCCTCGCCAAGATCTCCAAGCGCGGCGTTCCGGCCGTGGTGACGGTGTTCACCGCCATCGTCGTGGCCTTCCTGGCCGGCATCATGCGCCTGGACGAACTGGCCTCCCTGGCCAACGCCGGCACGCTGATGGCCTTCATGGCCGTGGGCGTCAGCCTGATCGTGCTGCGCGTGCGCGACCCGAACCGCGAGCGCAAGTTCAAGGCGCCGCTGTGGCCGCTGGTCGGCGGCATCGCCATCATCGGCTGCATCGTCTTCTTCTTCAGCCTGAAGAGCTCGACGCAGATCTACTTCCTGCTGTGGAACCTGTTCGGCCTGGCTGTTTACCTGATCTGGTCGTCGCGCAACTCGCGCCTGGCCAAGGGTGAAGAGGCTGAGGCCTGATGGCGAGACGCGACCTGTCGGGGGCGGTGGATTTCACCGTCCTCGAAGCCATGACGGCGGGCATGGATGATGTGACGGACGAAGTGCTGGGCCTGTTCGCCGAACAGGCCCGCATGTGGTCCGCCATGCTGGACGCATCCAGCGAAGGCTGGCGCGACGCCGTCCACACGATCCGCGGCGCCGGAGCGGGCATCGGGGCCAAGGCCCTGGCCCAGGTCTGCGAAGAGGTGGAGTTCGGCGAGCAATCCGCCGCGCCCGCCGGGCTTGAGCGTGTGAAGACGGCGCTGGACGCGGCCCTGGCCGATGTCGCCGCCTATCGCCACGAACTGGCGTTGAAGAGCCTGAAGGGCTGAGGGCGACTGTCCTTCTCCCCTTGTGGGAGAAGGTGGCCCGCCAGGGCCGGATGAGGGGTTTCTCGACAATTGATCGTGAATCCGACAGATGCGTGGGCGTGACCCCTCATCCGTCCGGCTTCGCCGTCCACCTTCTCCCGCAAGGGGAGAAGGAAGCTCAGACCCGCGTCTGGTCCCAGGTTCCGAATTCGTGAGCGATGCAACGGTCGATGAGCAGGCGCCAGACCGGCTCGGCGATGTCCGGCGACAGGCCGGCGGGTTCGGCCGCCTTCAGCACCTTGGCCACCACGTCGTCGATACGGGCCTGATCGAAGACGGCGTCGCGGTTCGGCTTGATGCGGGCGGCGGCGTCCATATAGCGCTGACGCTCGGCCAGCAGGGTGACGAGCGCCCGGTCCAGCGCATCCACGCCCTGACGCACGTCCAGCATGGTCGCGCAGTCTTCCGGGGCCTTGCGTTCGTCGATGGCGACGGCGGCGGGAGAGGTCATCAGGTCAGCCGACAAAGGCGCGCTCCAGAACATAGTCGCCGGGTTCGGCGTTCGAGCCTTCTTTCAGGCCGTAGGATTCCAGCAGTTCGCCGGTCTCCTTGATCATGGCCATCGAGCCGCACAGCATGACGCGGTCGCTGTTGGGCGAGAAGCCGATGGGCAGTTGCAGGTCGGCGAAGACGTCGCCCGACTTGATGCGGTCGGTGATGCGGCCCGGCGTCTCGAAGCGCTCGCGCGTCACGGTCGGATAATAGGTCAGCTGGGCCTTGGCCTCGTCGCCGATCAGCGGATCGTCGTGGATCTCGTGGCTGAAGAAGTCGCGATAGGCCAGGTCGGCGACGTTGCGCACCGTGTGGCAGACGATGACCTGCTTGAAGCGGGAATAGGTCTCGGGATCGCGCGCGACCGACAGCCAGGGCGCCAGGCCCGTGCCGGTGCCGATCAGCCACAGACGCTCGCCGCCGGTCAGGGCGTCCAGCACCAGGGTGCCGGTCGGCTTCTTGCCCATCAGGACGCTGTCGCCCGCGACGATCTTCTGCAGGCGCGAAGTCAGCGGCCCGTCCTCGACCTTGATGGAGAAGAACTCCAGCTCCTCGGCCCAGAAAGGGCTGGCGATCGAATAGGCGCGCAGCACGGGTTTGCCGCCGTCTTCGCCCGGCAGGCCGATCATGACGAATTCACCCGAGCGGAAGCGGAAATCCTCGGGCCGCTTCACGCCGAAACTGAACAACTGGTCGTTCCAGTGGCGGACCCACAGGACTTCCAACTCATGGAACGGACTGGCCTTGACGGGCGGCGCGGAGAGGGAGGCGTCGGACATGGCGACTACCTAGGCCGTCAGGGGCGGTTGCGAAAGGGCGCCGCGGCGATCCTTCCGCTCCATGGGGAACAAGGGACCGATCACAATCGGCCAGCCTACCTATAAGCCTGTGCCATACTGCGCTTCGGCCCAGGAAGATGCGGCCGCAAGCCGCAGGGGATTTCAGACGATTCAGACGAATTGGACTCTCTTTTTCTCCCTTCTCCCACAAGGGGAGAAGGACGAATTGCGGATGACGGCGGAAGATTCCGCCTCTAGCTTCACCGCCATGCGCACTTTTCTTCTCGCCTCGACGATCCTGATGGCTGCGACCCCGGCGTTCGCACAATCAACCCCCCAGCCCGCAAAGCCCCCCGCTACGCCTCCCGCCGCCACGGCGCCCGCGTCCTCGATCCTGACGGTCGAGCGGGTGTTCGCCAATCCGTCGCTGGCCGGGCCGGTGGCCAAGGGCGTCAGCCTGTCGCCCGACGGCGAACTGGTCGCCTTCCTGCGCTCGCGCGAGGACGACGTGGACGTGCTGGACCTGTGGGCCGCGCCGGTGAAGGGCGGCGAGCCGTTCAAGCTGATCGACGCCCGCGCCCTGGTTCCCGACGCGGGCGAACTGTCCGAGGCCGAGAAGGCGCGGCGCGAGCGGATGCGGATTTCGCAGCGCGGCGTGGTCGAATATTCCTGGGACGAACAGGGCCGCTACATCCTGGCGCCGCTGGAGGGCGACGTCTTCCTAGCCAACCGCGCCGACGGCAGCGTGCGGCGCCTGACCGAGACGGCGGCGGATGAGATCGACGCCAAGGTCTCGCCCAAGGGCGCCTTCGTCAGCTTCGTGCGCGATCAGAACCTGTATGTGGTCAATCTGGAGACGGGCGCCGAACAGGCGATCACCACCGACGGCAAGGACCTGATCACCTGGGGCGCCGCCGAGTTCATCGCCCAGGAAGAACTGGACCGCGACACCGGCTATTGGTGGAGCCCGAACGAGCGCTACATCGCCCTGCAACGCACGGACGAAAGCCCGGTCGACGTGATCCCGCGTCTGGACATCACCGGCGGCGGCGCCTCGGTGGCCCAGCAGCGCTACCCCCGCGCCGGACGGCCCAACGCCGTGGTCGAGCTGTATGTTCAGGACGTGCAGGGCGGCCAGCGGGTCAAGGTCGATCTGGGCGCTGACACGGACATCTATTTGGGCCGGGTCAACTGGGCGGCGGACGGCTCGGTCGCCTATGTCCAGCGTCTGTCGCGCGATCAGAAGCGGCTGGACCTGCTCAGCGTCGATCCGGCCACGGGCGCCAGCCGGGTGATCGCCAGCCAGACCTCGAACGCCTGGGTCAACGTCACCCATGACTTCAAGGCGCTGAAGGACGGCAACTTCATCTGGTCCAGCGAGGAGAGCGGGTGGCGTCAACTGTATCTCTACAACAAGGACGGGCGTCAGCTGCGGGCCGTCACGCGCGGCGACTATCCGGTGAAGTCGCTGGACGGCGTCAATCAGGACACGGGCGAGGTCTTCTTCACCGCCTCCATGCGCGACGGCAAGGAATATCCGATCGAGCAGCAGCTGTTCCGGACCAGCTACAGGCGGACGCTGAACCCGACCGAAGTCACCCCGCGCGGCGGCTGGTGGAGCGCCTCGGTCAACACCACCGGCACGGCCTATGTCGGCAACTATACCGACGTGAACACCCCGGCGCAGTCGGCGCTGTATTCGATCAACGGCCAGCGCGTGCGCTGGATCGAGGAGAACAAGCTCCAGCCCGGCCACCCCTTCTGGCCGTATGCCGAACGCCAGCAGAAGCCGAGCTTCGGCACGCTGCAGAGCCATGGCGAGACGCTGATGTGGCAGATGACCACGCCGCCGGGCTTTGACCCGTCCAAACGCTATCCGGTCGTCATGCAGGTCTATGGCGGCCCGTCGGGCGGCGGGGTGAAGAACGCCTGGCAGCCGGCGACCAACCAACTGCTGACCGAGGCGGGCTACATCGTCTTCCGCCTGGATAACCGGGGCGAGGGCGACCGTTCGGCCGCCTTCAAACAGGCCCTCTATCTGAAGATGGGCCAGCCCGAGATCGAGGATCAGGTCATCGGCGCCGACTATCTGCGCTCGCTGCCCTATGTCGACGCCGACCGCATCGCCATCATGGGCTGGTCCTATGGCGGGTTCATGAGCCTGATGGCGCTGACCGAGCCGAAGATGGGGCTGGCGGCGGCTCTGGCAGGGGCCCCGCCGACGGAGTGGAGCCTGTACGACACCGCCTATACCGAGCGCTATATGTCGACGCCGCAGGGCAATGTGGCGGGCTATGCGGCGTCTGACGTGCTGGGGCGTCTCGACAATCTGACCGGGCGGCTGCTGCTGATGCACGGCATGGCCGACGACAACGTCATCTTCGAGAACACGACGCGGGTGCTGAACGCCCTGCAGGAAAAGAGCATTCCGTTCGAGACCATGCTCTATCCGGGCCAGCGCCACGGCATCCGGGGCAATGACCGCCAACTGCACCAGTGGCGGACCTATCTGGACTTCCTGGATCGCACCATCGGGACGCGTGCGCCCGCCGCCAGCGAATGAGTCTGTCCTGATCCGGCGGAACCCGGCCCTGCGGCCGCCGTTCCGCCGGAATGGAAAAGCTGTTCAACCATCTGGCGAACACGACGGCCAAGCTGGCGGGACGGCCGTGGACCTTCATCATCTGCCTGGCGGTGGTGCTGTTGTGGGCCGTGACCGGGCCGCTGTTCCACTTTGACCAGACGTGGCAGCTGGCCATCAACACCGGCACCACCATCGTCACCTTCCTGATGGTTTTCCTGATCCAGAACACTCAGAACCGCGACGCCGCCGCCATGCACGCCAAGATGGACGAGCTGATCTATGCGGTGAAAAAGGCCGACGCGGGCTTCATCGGCATCGAACATCTGACGGACAAGGAACTGGCGGTCATCCTGCGGGAGGTCGAACGCCGCGGGCGCGACATCCATGCCGGACAACCCGCGCGGGCGGTCAGGGGCCGCCCGGCGCCGCGCCTCGAGACCGACGCCAAGACGTGAAGACGCCGGGGCCGACGGGGCGAGACACGGCTGCGCGCCTGGCGGAGATTTTCGGCGGCTGACGATCAAAAGTCTGTCAGCGCAACGGTTTGCGCATAGGCGGATTAATCGTCCATGCGCGGCGAACTGAAGACCTATCAGGCCAAGCGGCGTTTCGAGGAGACGCCGGAACCCAAGGGCGCTCGCCGAACCGGGGCCAAGGGCGCGCGGCGGTTCGTGATCCAACGCCATGCGGCGACGCGGCTGCACTACGACTTCCGCATTGAGGCGGACGGCGTGTTGAAGTCCTGGGCCGTGACCAAGGCCCCGTCGCGCGACCCCTCGGTCAAGCGCCTGGCGGTCGAGGTCGAGGATCATCCGCTCGACTACGGCGGCTTCGAAGGCACGATTCCGGCGGGCAACTATGGCGCGGGTACGGTGCAGTTGTGGGACGTTGGAACCTGGGAGCCGCAGGAAGCAGACCTCGCAGCCGCCTGGGCGCGCGGCCAGATCAAGATGATCCTTCACGGCGAGCGGCTGAAGGGCAAATGGGCGCTGATCCGGCTGAAGAGCGACCGCGGCAAGCCGTCCAAGCGCAACAACTGGCTGCTGCTGAAGGAGAAGGACGAGCACGCCGTCGCCGGCGAGGGCGACGCCCTGGCCGAGATCGACGTCTCGGTGACGACCGGCCGCTCCCTGGCCCAGATCGCCGAGGGCGACGCGCAATGGACGTCCTCCAAGCCGACCCGCCGCAAGGCGCCGCCCAAGCCTGCATCGTCGAAGGCGGCGACCAGGGCGAAGCGGCCGCACGCCTTCGTCCCGATCCAGCTGTGCAAGGCGGTCGATCACCCGCCCTCGGCGGCCGGTTGGGCGCATGAGATCAAGTTCGACGGCTATCGGCTGCAGATCGGGGTCGGCGGCGGTCAGGCGGTGCTGCGAACCCGCAAGGGCCTGGACTGGACCGATCGTTTCCCTGAGCTGGCGGCGGATGCGGCCAGATGGCCCGATGCGGTGATTGACGGCGAACTATGCGCCCTCGACGACGACCACATGCCGGACTTCAGCGCCCTTCAGGCGGCGATATCCGAGGGGGATACGGGGCGACTGGTCTACTTCGCCTTCGATCTGCTGTTCGAAGGGGCGGAGGACCTACGCAAGCTGCCTCTGTCGCATCGCAAGGCGCGGTTGCAGGCCTATATCGACCGGATCGGCGCAAAGGGCGCCGGGCGTCTGCGTTACGTCGAGCATTTCGCCTCTACGGGGCAGGCCGTGCTGGAAAGCGCCTGCCGGATGCATCTGGAGGGCGTGATCTCCAAGAAGCTGGACGCGCCCTATCACGCCGGACGCTCCTCGACCTGGGTCAAGTCCAAGTGCCGGGGGCGCGACGAGGTCATCATCGGCGGCTGGTCGTCGGAGGGCGGCCGTCGGTTTCGGTCGCTGCTGGTCGGGGTGCGCGAGAAGGGCGGGATGAGATACCTCGGCCGGGTGGGAACGGGGTTCGGCGAGACGGCGACGCGGTTGCTCATCCCGGCGCTGAAGGCCGAGGCGGCGGACAAGAGCCCCTTTACCGGGGCAGGCGCGCCCGAAGTCGGCAAGGATATTCACTGGGTGAAGCCGAGGCTGGTCGCGGAGATCGAGCACGGCGGCTACACCGAGTCCGGGTCGCTGCGGCAGGCGGCCTTCAAGGGCCTGCGCGACGACAAGACTGCCGAGGACGTCACGGCCGCGCCCCAGTCGCCCGCGTCGCCGCCGGCTTCGAGGAAGGGCGAAAAGGTCGCCGTGGCGGGCGTCGTCATCTCCAGCCCTGACAAGGTGCTGTGGCCGGCGAGCGAAGGGCGTCCGCCCATCACTAAGGCCGACTTGGCGCGTTATTACGAGGCGGCGGCCGAGCGTCTGCTGCCTCACGTGGCGGATCGGCCCGTCTCCATCATCCGGGCGCCGGACGGCATAGAGGGCGAGACCTTCTTCCAGCGCCACGCCATGGCGGGCTCCAATCCCCGATTGAAGCTGATCGACGTCAAGGCGCGCACCCCATACGTCGCCGTGGTTGATGTCGGCGGCCTGGCCGCAGTCGCCCAGTCGGGCGGACTGGAGCTCCACCCCTGGGGCTGCAAGCCGGGCGATCCCGAGACGCCGGACCAGATCACCTTCGATCTGGACCCCGACGTGGGGCTGGACTTCGACGATGTGATCGCGGCCTCCGGCGTGGTGAAGGCGAAACTCGAAGGGTTGGGCCTCACCCCCTTCGTCAAGACGACGGGCGGCAAGGGTCTTCATGTGGTCGCGCCGATCCGCGCCGACGGGCGTTCCCGCGTGACCTGGGAGCAGAACAAGGCCTTCGCCAAGGCCGTGTCCGAGGCGATCAAGGCCGAGGCGCCGGACTGCTTCACCACCACCCTGGCCAAGAAGGCGCGCGGCGGAAAGATCTTCATCGACTATCTGCGCAATGGCCGGATGGCGACCGCCGTGGCGCCCTGGTCGCCGCGTGCGCGGCCGGCGGCGGGGATCGCCTTTCCCCTGTCGTGGGATCAGGTGAAGCCGGGACTGAGGCCTGCGGACTACAACCTGTGGGTCTGGCCCGAACTGCTTGAGCGGCCCGATCCCTGGGCCGATTTCCGCGCCGCCGCCGTCAGCCTGAGACCCGCCCTGCGCAAGATGGGCGTGGAGTGACGCTCAGGCCGTCTTCTTGCGCGGCGCCGGCTTCTTCGCCGCCGGCTTGCGGGCCCCGACCGCCGAACCCTTCAGGCTGTTCTTCAGCGCCGCCATCAGGTCGATGACGTTGGTGTCGTCGGGCTCGGCCACGTCGACCAGGCCCTTGCCGCCCTTGGTCTTGGCCTTGATCATCTCGCGCAGGGCGTCGTCGTAGCGATCCTTGAAGGCGGTCGGGTCGAAGTCGGCCTTCTTCTGGGCGATGATGCGGGCGGCGATCTCGACCATGTCGGCGTCGGCCTTCACCTGGGGAATGTCGTCGAAATAGTCGTCGGCGTCGCGCACCTCGTCATGGGCGCGCAGGGTGTAGGCCAGCAGGCCCTTGCCGCGCACTTCCAGCGCCAGCTGGCGCTCCTTGCCGCGCAGGACAAGCTGGCCCAGCGCCACCTTGCCCTGTTTCTGCATGGCGTCGCGGATCACCGCGAATGCCTCGACCCCGGCTCCCTTCTCCGGGACGACGAAGAAGGGATCGTCCCAATACAGGCGGTCGATCTCGGCCTCGTCCACGAATTTGTCGATGGCGATGGTCTTGGTGCTGTCCAGCCGCACCTTGTCGAAATCGGCGTCGTCGAACAGGACGTATTCGTCCTTGGACACCTCATAGCCGCGCACCAGATGGCTGCGCTCCACCGGACCGGCGTCGGGGTCGGTCGGCACCATGCGGATGCGGTTGTGGGTGTCCGGATTGATCAGGTGGAAGCGCACGTCGGCGGCGCTGGTCGTCGCGGTGTAGAGCGCCACAGGGCAGGTGACGAGCGACAGCTTCAGATGTCCTTGCCATGTCGGGCGAGCGGCCATGTCGGTTCTCCTCGACAGGCTAAATGCCCGGCGCGGAGATATGTTCGCGCTCAGGCGGAACGGTCGCGATAGGCCAGCAGGCGCAGGGCGTTGAACACCACCAGCAGGGTCGAACCCTCATGCAGGGCCACCGCCGGGCCGATGCCGAGGCCGAAGATGGTGGCCGGCACCAGGAAGGCGACCACGCCCAGGCTGACGACCAGGTTCTGACGGATGACCGCGCGGGTGCGGCGGCTCAGGCCCACGGTGAACGGCAGGTGCGACAGGTCGTCCGCCATCAGCGCCACATCGGCCGTTTCCAGCGCCACGTCCGACCCGGCCGCGCCCATGGCCACGCGACCGTGGCCGTGGCCATGGCCGGGGCGTCGTTGACCCCGTCGCCGACCATGGCGACCTTGGACTCGGCGCGCAGGCGCTTGATCGCCTCGACCTTGTCGTCGGGCATCAGGTCGCCCCAGGCCTCGGTCAGGCCGACCTGGCCGGCGATGGCCTCGGCCGCCTTCTGATGGTCGCCCGAGATCATGATCATGCGCTTGACGCCCAGACGGCGCAGCCGCTCCAGCGCATCGCGCGCGGCGGCTCGCGGCGTGTCCAGCAGGCCGATGACGCCCAGATCGCGGTCGCCCTGCCGCACGACCATCAGGGTGCGTCCCTGATCACGCAGCCGGTCTACGGCCATCGCCGTCGAAGAGGCGAGGGGAGCCGCGCCGTCGGCGCCGAACATCTCAGGCTTGCCGATCAGAATGGTCTGGCCGTCCAGTTGGGCCGAGACGCCCTTGCCGGTCAGGCTGTCCAGACTGGAAGCGGTCTGGGTCGCGGCGCCGTTCATGCTGGCATTCAGGCGTTCGGCGCCGTCGCGGGCGATGGCGGCGGCCAACGGGTGGTCGCTGAGGCGCTCGACCGCCACGGCGACCGACAGCAGCGTCGTCTCGTCGACGCCGTCGACCGGGACGACGTCGGTGATGCGCGGGCGGCCCTCGGTCAGGATGCCGGTCTTGTCGAAGGCGATGGCGTCGACCGAGCCCAGATTCTCCAGCGGGGCGCCGCCCTTGATCAGCACGCCGGCGCGCGCGGCGCGGGCGACGCCGGACAGGACGGCGCTGGGCGTGGCGATCGCCAGGGCGCAGGGGCTGGCCGCGACCAGCACCGCCATGGCGCGATAGAAGCTGTCGTGGAACGGCTCGTCCACCACCACCCAGGCGAACAGCAGCACGACGGCGGTCGCCAGCACCACCGGGACGAAGATGCGCTCGAACCGCTCGGTGAAGCGCTGGGTGGGCGACTTCTGGGCCTCGGCCTCGCTGACCATGCGGACGACCTTGGCCAGGGTGGTGTCGCTGGATTTGCGGGTCGTCTCGATCTCGATGGCCCCGGCGCCGTTGATGGTTCCGGCGAAAACGGCCGAGGCGGCGGCGATGGAGGCCGGACGGGCGCGCGCCTCGGCCGGATCGACGACCGGCTGTTTGTCGACCGGCATGCTTTCGCCGGTGACGGGGGCCTGATTGATGCTGGTGGCGCCGCTGATGACGAAGCCGTCGGCGGGCAGGCGCTCATTGGGGCGCACCACGACCACATCGCCGATCTGAAGGTCTTCGACGGGCAGTTCGACGATGTCCTGACCGCGCCGCACATGGGCCGTGCGCGGCGCCAGTTCGGCCAGGGCCTCGATGGCCTTCTTGGCGCGGCCCATGGCGTAGTGTTCCAGCGCATGGCCCAGGCTGAACAGGAACAGCAGCAGGGCGCCCTCGGCCCAGGCGCCCAGGGCGGCGGCCCCGGCGGCGGCCACCAGCATCAGGGTGTCGATCTCGAACCGCTTGCGCTTCAGATTGTCGATCGCCTCGCGCACGGTGAAGAAGCCGCCCAGCCCATAGGCGGACAGGTAAAGCGCCAGCGGAATCCAGCCGGGCAGGCCGGTCGCCAGCTTTTCCAGCACGAAGCTGACGCCCAGGGCGCCGCCGGCCATAAAGGCGAAGATCAGCTCCGTATTGGAGCCGAAGACGCCGCCGTGCGCGTGGTCGTGTTCGGCGTGATCCTCGCCCTCGACGTGGCGATGGGCCTTCTTCTCCGGGGCGGCCGGGAAGGGCGTGGAGGAGAAGCGCAGGCCGTGCGCGCCCAGCCGCTGGATCAGGTCGTCGCGGTTGATCCGGGCCTGGTCGAACTCCAGGCTGACGGCGCCGGAGGCGTCCAGCCCCGCCTCCAGCACGCCGGGCTCATCTTTCAGCGCCGCTTCCAGCGTCAGGGCGTGGCGGGCGTGGCGGACACCCTCGACCCAGCCGACCAGATGGCCGAACTGCTGGCTGATGTCGGCCCCGGCCTGCCGCGCCTTGCGCTTCACTTCGGCGGGGGACAGCAGCGCCGGATCGTAGTGAAGACACAACTGGGCGCCCTCGGGGGCCTCGATCACGTGGGCGTGGGACAGGCCAGGAACGCCGCTCAACGTCTTGATCAGGCGGTCCACGCAGGCGTCCGCAGCGTCAGGCGCATCGGGCAGCAGGACAGGAATGTCCAACCTGATGGTGTTAGGCATGATGGCGGTCCTCTGACCTGTTCCCGTTCATCAGTTCTCGATTCCTTCAGCCTTGCGATGCCGGACCGCCCTGGCGGCGAAGGTCGGCAGCACCAGAAGCGTCAGGGCGGTGGCGGTCAACAGGCCGCCGATGACCACGGTGGCCAGCGGCTTCTGCACCTCGGCGCCCGCCCCGGTGGCGATGGCCATGGGGATGAAGCCGACGATGGCGACCAGGGCCGTGGTCAGCACCGCACGTAGGCGGCTGAAGGCGCCCAGCAGGGCGGCGTCGCGCGGCGTCTGGCCCGCCTGCAACCGCTCGCGGATCGCCTGCATCAGCACCAGTCCGTTCAGGGTCGCGACGCCGGATACTGCGATGAAGCCGACCGCCGCCGAGACCGAGAAGGGCATCCCCCTCAGCAACAGCGACAGCGCCCCGCCGACCAGCGCCAGCGGCACGCAGGCGAACACCAGCCCCGCCTCCGCGAATGATCCCAGCGCCATGAACAGCAGGATGCCGATCAGGACGAAGACCACGGGGATGACCAGGCCCAGCCGCTGCTCGGCCCGCTTCAGGTTCTCGAACTGGCCGCCCCATTTGAGCGAATAGCCTGCGGGTAGTTGGACCTGTTGATCCACCTGCTTCTGGGCGTCGGCGACGAAGCCGCCCAGATCGCGGCCGCGCACATTGGCCTGAACCACCATGCGGCGGCTGCCGTCGTTGCGGCTGATCTGGTTCTGGCCCTCCTTCACCTGAATGCGGGCGACCGAGGACAGGGGGATGGCTGCGCCGCTGGCCGTGGTGACGGGCAGGGCGTTCAGGGCGGCGGGGTCGTTGCGTTCGGCGTCCGACAGACGGACCACCACGTCGAAGCGGCGGTCGCCCTCGAAGATCTGCCCCGCCTCGGCGCCGCCGATGGCCGCCGAGACGGCTTCGGACACGTCGGCCGCCGACAGGCCGTAGTTGGCGGCGGCGAAGCGGTCGACGCTGACCGTCAGGGTCGGCAGGCCGGACGCCTGCTCCACCCGCACGTCGGCCGAACCGGGCGTGTCGCGCAGGGCGTTGGCGACCTCATCCGCCGTCTTCTGAAGCTGGGCGAAGTCGTCGCCATAGACCATGACCGCCAGATCGGTGCGAACGCCTGAGATCAGCTCGTTGAAGCGCAGTTCGATCGGCTGGCTGAACTCGAAGGCGTTGCCCAGCTGGGTCGAGGCGGCCTTCTCTATCCGGGCGATCAACTCTTCCTTCGGCAGGCGCGGATCGGGCCATTCCTTGCGTTTCTTCAGCACGATGACGGCGTCGGAAATGTTCGGCGGCATAGGGTCCACCGCCGCCTCGGCCGTGCCGGTGCGCGAGAAGACGGTCTTCACCTCGGGCTGGGCCTTGATGGCCCGCTCCAGCGCCATCTGCATGGCGAGGGATTGCTCCAGCGAGGCCGAGGGCACGCGCAGCGCCTGCATGGCGATGTCGCCTTCGTCCAGCGTCGGGATGAACTCCCGCCCCAGCAGGGTGAAGGCCAGGGCGCCGACCAGCAAGGCGCCGAAGGCCGAGGCCAGCACCGTCTTGGGATGCGAGACGGCGGCGCGGATGGCCGGTTCGATCCAGCGGCGCGCGTGGCGCAGAAGGAAGGTTTCGTGCACCTCCGCCTCGCCGTTCTCATCGACGTGGACGGTCCTGGGCTCTTTCACCAGCAGGGCGGCCATGGCCGGGACGAAGGTGAAGGAGAAGATGAAGGCGCCGACCAGGGCCAGCATGACCGTGGCGCCCATGGGGATGAAGGTCTTGCCCTCGACCCCTTCCAGCATCAGCAGGGGGGTGAAGACCAGCAGGATGATAAGCTGACCGAAGGCGGCGGGCTTGACCATCTGGCGGGCGGCGCTGGCGGCGACGCCAAGGCGTTCGTTGCGGGTCAGGGCGCGGCCCAGATCGGCGCGCTTCTGGCCCAGTCGCAGCAGGGTGTTCTCGACCACCACCACGGCGCCGTCGACCAGCAGGCCGAAGTCCAGCGCCCCCAGACTCATCAGGTTTCCGCTGATGCCGAAGCGATTCATGCCGATGACCGCGAACAGGAAGCTGATCGGGATCATCAGGGCCGTGATCGTCGCCGCGCGGATGTTCCCCAGCAGCAGGAACAGCACGACGATGACCAGCAGGGCGCCTTCGGTCAGGTTCTTGGCCACCGTCTTGATGGTGGAGTTGACCAGGGCGCTGCGGTTCAGCACCGGCTCGGCTACGATGTCGGGCGGCAGGCTGGCGCTGATCTGCTCCAGCCGTTCGGCGGAGGCCTGGGCCACGGTGCGGCTGTTCTCGCCCGCCAGCATCAGGGCGGTGCCGATCACCGCCTCATGGCCGTCGCGGCTGGCCCCGCCCAGACGCGGCGCCTGGCCGATCTCGACCACGGCCACATCGGCGACGCGCACGACCAGGCCGTTGCGGTTGACCACGGGCGCCTGAGCCAGATCCTCGACGGTCTGGGCCAGGGCGTCGGTGCGGACGGTCAGGGCCTCGCCAGCGCGCTGGATATAGCCCGCGCCGGCTTGGGTGTTGGCGCGGTCCAGCGCCTGAACAAGATCGTTCAGGCTGAGGCCATAGCTGGCCAGTCGCGCCGGGTCGGGGCGGACGGCGTATTCCTTCACATAGCCGCCGTTGACGTCGACGCCCGCCAGACCGGGCGCCGTCCGCATCCGGGGCGCGATGATCCAGTCCTGCACAGTGCGCAGATAGGTCGCCCGCGCCTGCGGCGTATCCAGCCGCTTGCCCTCGGGCGTCAGATAGGCGCCGTCGGGTTGCCAGCCGGGACGACCCGCCCGCGCCGCCTTGGCGTCGAAGGGCTTCAGGTCGACGGTCCACATCAGGACTTCGCCCAGGCCGGTGGTGATGGGCGACAGGGCTGGTTCGACGCCCTCGGGCAGGGTCTCGCGCGCCTGCGCCATCCGTTCGGCCACCTGCTGACGGGCGAAATAGATGTCGGTGGCGTCGCTGAAGATGACCGTCACCTGACTGAAGCCGTTGCGGGTCAGGGAGCGGGTGCTCTGTATCCCCGGAATGCCCGCCATCGCCGTTTCCAGCGGGTAGGTGACCTGACGCTCCATCTGTTCGGGGGCCAGGGCCGAGGCCACGGTGTTGATCTGCACCTGACGGTTGGTGATGTCCGGCACGGCGTCGATCGGCAGCTTGGTCAGCTGGAACAGGCCCCAGGCCGCGACCAGGGTCGTGGCCAGGACGATGAACCAGCGGAAGCGGACGGACGCCTCAATGATTGCTTTGAACATGATCGCCCTCCCTTAGTGGCCGTGCTCGGCTTCGCCCTTGGCCAGTTCGGCCTTGAGCAGGAAGGCGTTGGCCGAGGCGACTTTCTCGGTCCCGGTCAGGCCGCGCAGGATCTCGGTGGCGCCCCCGGCCTGACGACCGGCCAGCACGGGCTGGGCGCGGAAGCCTTCGCCTGTCTGGACGAAGACCACCGTGGCGCCGTCGACTGTCTGCACCGCCTCGGACGGCACGGTCAGGGCGCCGCCGGACTGGCCCTCGGTGACGACGGCTCCGGTGACGGGCGAACCGGCGGGCGGCAGGCGGCCGCCTTCGGGCCGGGCGCGGATCACGGTCGCGCCGCTGTCCTGCAATCCGGCGTCGGCCGCGACGCCCGTGACCAGGGCGTCGAACTCGCCCTGCGGGCCGGTGACGCGAACGTGGGAGCCGAGGCGGACCTGAGCCGCCAGTTGCGGCGGGGCGTTGAAGACCAGCTCGACCCGCGCGGGGTTGGTCACTTCGGCCACGACCGCGCCCTGAGCGACGAAGCCGCCTGGGCCGACCTGAACATTGGTCACGACGCCGGAGATGGGGCTGACCACGCTCATGCGGCCGGACGCATTGGGCGAGCCCGCCGCCGCCGCTCGCGCCCGCGCGGCGCGGGCCATGGCCTCGGCGCTGGCGGCTTGAGCCTGCGAGGCCTCGACCTCCTGACGCGCGACGACGCCCTGATCGGCCAGGTTGCGGTTGCGCTGGTGGGCCTGACGCGCGGCGGTCGCTGCGGCCGAGGCCGCGTCGATCTCGGCGCGCAGCGCAGCGCCGTCGCCGCTGATCAGGCTGACCAGAGGCTGGCCTGCGCGAACCGTTTGACCCGGCGCGATCAGCACCCGCTCGACTGTGCCGCCGACCACGGCGCCGACGGCGGCGCGCGCGTCCACCATGGCCTCGACCCGGCCGGACAGGCGCGTCTCGCTGCCTCCGCCGCGCGAGACGGCGACGACGGAAATACCCGCCGCCTTGAGCTGTTCGGCGGTCAGTTCGACCACGCCCTCGGGCGCTTCTGCGGCTTCGCCTTCCACCTCGGTCTTCTTGGCGGCCGGCGCGGGCGGATCAGACCGCGTGAGCGTCAGGGCCAGTGCACCGCCGCCCAGCAGGACGACAGCGGCGACGCCCGCGATCAGGACTTTCTTGTTCGATGACAGGGTGGACATCAGCGGCTTCCTTCAAAAGGGGCGCGGCCTTCCAGGCGCGCCAGATCGATCTCGGCGCGGACGCGCGCCATGCGGGCGTCGACGGCGGCGGATCGGGCGTTGATCAGGGCCGCGCGTCCGGTGCGCAGCTCCAGTTGCGAGATGCGTCCCGCCTCGGCGCCGATGCGCGACAGGCGATAGGCCTCTTCGGCCGAGCTCACGCCCGCATCGGCGGCCGACACCCGGCTGGCCGAAGACGCCAGGCGCGCGACGGCGGCGGATCGCTCGGCCCCGGCGTCCTGACGCGCCTGCATCACCCGCGCCTCGGCGGCCCGGTGTTCGGCGCGCGCGGCGTCGATGTTCCCCCGGTTCCGGTCGAACAGCGGCAAGGGCAGGCTGACGCCGAAGGTTAGAGCCGTCTGGTCTTCGGCGCCGAAGCGGATCACGCCGACGCTGGCGGTGACGTCAGGACGTCCGTTGATGCGCTCGACGTCGATGCGGCGTTCGGCCGCCGCAGCCTCGGCCTTGGCTGTTCGCACCGTCGGCGCGTCGCGATCGGACCGGGCCGAGGGCGTCGTCGGCGCGTCCAGCAGCCCGGCCGCGATCGAGGTGGCGGGCGTCGGCAGCATGGCGACGGCGGTGAGGCGGGCGAAGGCGGCGTCGCGCTCGGCCTTGGCTTCATCCAGGCCGGCGCGGGCGGCGGCGGCCTCGCTCTCGGCCTGAATGCCGCGCAGCAGGGGTTCGCGCCCTTCCTCCACCAGAGCCAATGCCGCACGGGCGTCGGCCACGGCCAGGGTCAAGGCTTCCTCGGCGAGGGTCGCCCGACGCTGGGCCGCTTCGGCCTCGGCATAGATCAACGCCAGTCGCCCGGCGGCGTCGATCACGGCCATGTCGCGGCGCAGGGCGGCGGCGCCCGCCTCGGCGCGGGCGGCGTTCACCCGTGCGGGGCGGCGGCCCCAAAGCTCCAGATCCTGGCTGAACGACAGGCTGAGGTCGCCGTTGTCGAAACCGGAATAGGGGCCGGAGCCGGCGACGTTCTCAAGGTCGACGGACAGGTTGGGATTGGGGCGGACGCGGGCCTGACGGACGCGCGCTTCGGCGGCGTCGCTCAGAGCCTCGGCTTCGACGGCGACGGGGGTCTGGCCCAGTCGGGCCAGCAGTTCGCCATAGGCGGGCGCGGGATCAGCCCACGCCGGGGCGGCGCCGAAAACGGCGGCCACGGCGA
Organism: Brevundimonas sp. NPDC055311; assembly: GCF_053645695.1. NCBI lineage: Bacteria > Pseudomonadati > Pseudomonadota > Alphaproteobacteria > Caulobacterales > Caulobacteraceae > Brevundimonas > Brevundimonas sp. NPDC055311. The sequence continues at coordinate 644,066 of NZ_JBSHMV010000001.1, read as the reverse complement.
GCGCGCAGCCGGCCGCCAGACGCGGCCGACGACGATGTGTCGGAGACATGGTTCATTTCCAGAGATGATCAGAAGAAGGGCGCGCGAAGGCGCAGGCTTCCGATCAGCCTCTGGGGGGCCGCATCAGTCCGTCGGCGACAAAGGACACGGCGCCGTCGTCACGCAGGAGATAGCGGCTGGCGGCGGATGCGGGCCTGGCGATCTGCATATCGCCGCAAGCCTGGGGTTCGCCGGGATGGTGGCAGTGGCCGTGTATGTCTCCGCCCACGTCGCCAGGGACGTGCTCGGCGCCGTCCTGGGCGTGGTCTTCGGTCAGGATCTGATACGCGACGAGGGAGTCTGGGGCGCAGGCCGCCGCGTCGGCTGCAGGCGCGATCACCAGGGCGGCGATGATCAGCGTCAACGTCGCAAACAGGTTCGCCAATGTCATCACCGACCGAGGCATGGCCGTCTAGGTAGGAGGCGGTCCGATCCAAGGCAATCTGTTATAAGGTTCATGGGATAAGGCGACTTTACGACGGTCTCCGCGGCGCTGGCGCGGGGGAGGACCCGGCGTTTCAAGGCGCAGCCTTGCCGTCTGGCCTCGGCCATGAAAGAAGTCGCCGTATCATATATATTATACGATATATCCCATGACGTTCCTTCCTCCCGCCGCCGCTCCCATCACCGCAGATGAACGCAGCGCGCGCATCCAGGCCCTGGCGGCGCGCTTGAAGGCCGAAGGTCTGTCCGCCCTGCTGGTGGGACCGACGACGTCCCTGCGCTACTATACGGGGCTGGACTGGCATCCGTCAGAGCGGCTGACGGGAGCTCTGATCCACGCTAACGGGCGCGTGGAATACATCTGCCCTCGCTTCGAGCTGGACAAGGTGGCGGGTCTGACGGCGGCGCCGAACGCGATCACCGGCGACATCCTCACCTGGGAAGAGGAGGAGAGCCCCTATGTCCTGGCGGCGGGGCGTCTGGCCGATGGCGGCGTCCTGGCGGTCGACGACCAGGCGGCGGCCTTCATCTGGCTGGGCCTGAGCCGGGCGTTGGGGCCGGATCGTGTTACGGACGGCGGCCCGCTGATCCTGGCCCAGCGCAGCCTCAAGTCACCCGCCGAGATCGCGCTTCTGACCCGCGCCAAGGCCATCACCCTGGAGGTCCAGCGCCGCACCCGCCGCTGGTTGAAGGTCGGCGTGCGCACGTCCGAGGTCATGGCCTTCATCGACGCCGAGCACCGCACCCTGGGCGGGGAAGGGGGCTCGTGGTTCTGCCTGGTCTCCTTCGGCGACGACACCTGTCTGCCCCACGGAGGCGAGGGCGACCGCGCCCTGCAGACAGACGACGTGGTGCTGATCGACACCGGCACTCTGGTCGACGGTTATCACTCCGACATCACCCGCACCTATGTCTTCGGAGAACCGACCGAGGACTTCCGCCGCGTCTGGACGCACGAGAAGGAAGCCCAGGCCCGCGCCTTCGCAGCGGCTCGCCTCGGCGCGCCGTGCCACAGCGTTGATGACGCCGCGCGCGACTATCTGACCGGCCTCGGCTATGGCCCGGACTACCGCCTCCCGGGTCTGCCGCACCGCACCGGACACGGCATCGGACTGGACATCCATGAGGCGCCCAATCTGGTGCGCGGGGACGTCACGCCGCTGGCCCCCGGCATGTGTTTCTCCAACGAGCCGATGCTGGTCATTCCGGGCCGGTTCGGCGTGCGTCTGGAAGACCATTTCTACATGACCGAGAGCGGACCGGTCTGGTTCACCGAGCCTTCGCACAGCCTGGACGATCCCTTCGGCGAGGGTGCCTCTGCATGAGGACGCCCCGGCGCTGGGCGATCGTCGGCGGCGGCCTGATCGGGACGGCGACGGCCCTCAGGCTTCAGGCGGCGGGTCTTGAGACGACGCTGATCGACCGGGGCGACGCCCGGCGCGGCGCCTCCTTCGGCAACATCGGCCATATCGCGGCCGAGCAGTGCGAGCCCATGCCCTCGCCCGCGACGCTGAAAAGCGCCTTCGGGCGGTTGTTCGCCTTTGGCGGGCCGCTGGACTTCCGCGCACGGGACGTCGCCCTGTGGGGGCCGTGGGCGTTGCGCTGTCTGGCGGCCTCGCGCCCGGTTGCGGCCGCGCATGGGGCCGAGGTTCTGGCGTGGCTGCTGGACGATCCTCTGGGCGCGTGGGCGCGACTGGCGGCGCTGGCCGAGGCGCCCGGCGACCTGATCCGCCCCACGGGCCACGCCGTCGTGTGGTCCACGCCCGAGGCGGCGCGGAAAGGTCTGGAGGCCTGGCGCGGGGCGCGCACGGGGAACGCCGGCTTTCGGCCCATGGAGGGCGAAGAACTGGCCGCCTACGACGCGGTGCTGAAGGCGCGCCCCGCAGGCGGCGTCCGCTTTACCGGCACGGGGCAGGTCAGCGAGCCCCAGCGCGTGCGCGACGCCCTGTCGGCGGCGTTCACAAGACAGGGCGGGACTGTAATTCAGGCCGACGTGCGCCGACTGCGGCCCGTGGCTGACGGCGTCGACATCATTCTGGAGGACGGCGCGGTCGTCGACGCCGAGCGGGTGGTCGTGGCGTCGGGCGCCTGGTCGGCCGAGCTTCTGGCGCCGCTCGGCCTGACGGTTCCGCTGATCGGAGAGCGCGGCTATTCGGTCCAGTCCGCCCGGCATGAATGGCCGGAGGACCTGCCGCTGACGGTGTTCGAGGATCGGGCCCTGGTGGTGGCGCGTTTCAGCGGCGGCCTGCGCGCGTCCAGCCACGTCGAGTTCGGCGCGCCCTCCGCGCCGCCCGACCCGCGCAAATGGCGACGGATCGAGGCCCAGTTGCAGGCGCTGGGCGTCGTCTTCGCGGAGACGCCGGATCGCTGGTGCGGGCCGCGCCCGACCCTTGCGGACTATCTTCCGGCGATCGGCAGGCTGCAGGCGCACCCGGCGATCCATTACGCCTTCGGCCATCAGCACCTGGGCCTGACGCTGGCCGCCTTCACGGCGGAGACGATGGAAGGGCTCGCCCTGGGGCGGCCGGCGCCGGCGTGGCTGGACGCGCTGAGGATCGAGCGCTTCGCGCGCTAGGTCCCCGGCTGGATGTAGGGGATGGCCGAGAAGAATTCGCGCTCGTCTCCGCGCGGATCGTCGGCCTGACGCGACACGACATCGAACAGCATGGTCTGCCGCCTCGGCAGGTCGTAGCGCTCCCAGCGCGCCAGGCCGGCGTGGTTCGGATCTCCATCCCGCGCCAGGGCGATGAAGGCGTCGCTCATCGTATCCGCCACCGTCTGAGCGCCGGGTTCTGAGGCGCCTGCGGCCACATTGTCGAACACCAGCGGAATGTCGGCGGTATGGAAGGCGCCCTTGCGCCCCGAAGCCATCGCGCCGGCGAAATCCAGTTGATAGACCCAGGCGGGGGCGCCGGCCTTCGCCCGTTCCTCGGCCTCGATCACAGCTCCGCGCCAGGACCGGCCGGCCGTGGTCGCGGCGATCAGGACCTGATCGGGCGACCAGTCGGGATGCATCCGGCGATAGCCGGCGATCACGGCCTCGGGCGTGATGTCGATCCGCATGACGGCGGGCGTGATGCGATCGACCAGAGTGTCCCAGGTCAGGCCGGCGTTGGCCGGATCGTCGCCCATGAAACCCAGGGTCTCTTCGCGGGTGTTGCCGATGATCATCGGAATGGTCAGGCCCTGCGGGGCAGCGTCCGGATAGAAGGGATGGCGCGGCAGGTGGCGGAAATCCAGCACGGGGCCGAAGTAGACGCCGCCGAAGCCCAGGACGGGATCCGTCTGCGTCTGCGCCTCGAGCAGTCGCTCGACCGGCAGGGTCGCGGCCTCTTGCGCCCGGTCGGGCGTCAGGCCCAGCGCCTTCAGCCAGGCCTCGGCGCGTGCGGTGGCGTTGAGCGGGCCGGACGCGGTGACCTGCTGGCCGCTCATGGTGGCGGCGCGGTGGAACAGGCCTCGGGCCGCCGGCATGGCCATCAGGGTGGCGATCTTGGCGCCGCCGCCCGACTGTCCGAACAGCATGACGCGGTCGGGGTCGCCGCCGAAAGCCGCGATGTTGTCACGAACCCAACGCAGGGCCAGGATCAGATCCAACTGGCCGACGTTGCCTGAATCCTCGAACCCGTCGGCCAGACGCGCCAGATAGGCGTAGCCCAGGGCGTTCAGCCGATGGTTCAACGTGACGACCACGACGTCGCCGCGCGTGGCCAGGCGCGTTCCGTCGTAGAGCGCCGCCGATCCCGAGCCGCTCGAATAGCCGCCGCCGTGGAAATAGACCATCACGGGGCGTCGTCCGGCGTCGACGCCGGGCGTCCACACGTTCAGGAACAGGCAGTCCTCGCTCTGGTTCGGCTCCCGCCCTCGCTGAGGGCTGGCGGCGCCGAAATCGCGAGCCGGCGCCGGATCGCGCCACGGCGTCGGCGGCTGAGGGGCCTGGAACCTGCGCGTCGGGGCGCCATAGCGGATGCCCTTGAAGACGTTTACGCCGCTTTGGCGCAGACCCGTGACGGGCCCGGCGGTCGTATTCACGCGCGGGTCGCCCCGATCGGGCGCCATAGCCAGGCCAGACGTGGGAAGCCCGGCGAGCGCCAGGGTTGAGAGGCAGGCCGCTCTTCGTGTGATCATCGTCGCTTCCCCCTAGGAAACCGGTATCATCACCCCATCAGGATAAACTTGACCAGCTCCAGAGTTGCGAAGAGACAAGTCGGTTCATCCATTCAGAGCTGATTGCGAACTATCGAGGAGGCCGAAAGGTGAAGACCAACCGTGTGGCGATCGTGACGGGCGCCGCAGGCGGCATCGGCGAAGGCATCGCCGAGCGGCTCGCCAGGGACGGGTGCGCGGTTGCGCTTATCGATGTCGACGGCGACCGGTGCGCGGAAGCCGCCGCCCGGCTCGGCGCGTTCGGTCAGACGATGGCCGCCCAGGCCGACGTGAGCGATCCGCAAGCGGTGGCGAACGCCGTTGATCGCGTGGTCGAGCAATTCGGCGCGCCTACGATCCTGGTCAATAACGCGGGGTTGGCGCGCGACAAGCCCTTCGACCAGATGAGCCTGGAAGAGTGGGATCTCGTTCAGGGGGTGGTTCTGCGCGGCTCCTTCCTGATGTCGCGCGCGGTCGTGCCCTATATGAAGGCGCAGCGCTGGGGACGGATCATCAACATCTCCAGCATCTCGGCGTCCGGCCATCCGGAACGCGCGAACTATTGCGCCGCCAAGGCGGGCGTGGAGGGCTTCGTGCGGTCTCTGGCCGTGGAGTTGGGGCCGCTGGGGATCACGGCCAATGCGGTGGCCCCCGGTCTGGTCGTGACGGCGATGACCCACGCCACCGCGGCCAGGCGCAAGCTTTCCCTGGAAGATCATCTGGCGGACACGGTGAGCCGCATTCCGGTGAAGCGCCCCGGCACGCCTGGAGACATCGCCCATGCCGTGGCCTATTTCGCCAGCGAGGAGGCCGGCTTCGTCACAGGTCAGGTGCTGACGGTGTCCGGAGGGGTGATCGTCTGACGCCTTCTTCGGGGAGCGGCCGAGCTCGGGACCGCCGGGCTGTGAGCAGGACCATGCCGAAGCCGGCCGCCGCCAGCAGGCCGCCCGCGACGGGCACCGTGGCATAGCCCAGGTTCAGGCTGATGACGGCGGCGCCGACGGCCGCGCCCAGGGCGTTGCCCAGGTTGAACGCCCCCACATTGATGGAGGAGGCCAGGCCCGGCGCCTCGGACGCCGCTTCCATGACGCGCATCTGCACCGGAGGGACGATGGCGAACGCCGCGCCGCCCCAGAGCAGCAGGCCGATCGCGACGCCGACGTGGCTGCTGAACACGAACGGCAGGACGAACATGATGAGAGCCAGGGCGCCGAGGAAGATCTTGGTCGCGCCGTCCAGCGACCAGTCGGCCAGTCGTCCGCCCAGCCAGTTGCCGATGGTGAAGCCGACCCCGATCAGGGCGAGGCTTAGCGTGACGAAACCGTTCGAGGCGCCGGTCAGGGTCTGAAGGGTCGGGGCGACATAGGTGTAGAGGGTGAACATGGCGCCGGCTCCCATGACGGTCGTCGCCATGGCCAGAAGCACAGGGCCGCGGGTGAGAACGCGCAGTTCGTGTCGCAGGTCCGGCATGGCGCCGCGCTCGCCCTTGGGCAGGGCGAACCACAGGGCCGCGATGGCGAGGACGCCGATCAGGGCCGTGCCGGCGAAGGCCATGCGCCAGCCGATCTGCTGGCCGATCCATGTCGCGGCGGGCACCCCTCCGATATTGGCGATGGTCAGGCCCATGAACATGGCGGCGACGGCGCTCGCCTGCTTGTCCTTGGGAACGACGCTGGCCGCCACGACGGCGCCCAGGCCGAAGAAGGCTCCGTGGTTGAGGCTTGTCACCAGACGCGCGGCCAGCAGGGTGAAGTAGCCGGGCGCCATGGCCGACATCAGGTTGCCGATGGTGAAGATCGACATCAGCAGGATGAGGGCCGTTCGCTTGCCGAAGCGGGTGAAGGCCAGCGTCATGATCGGGGCGCCGATCATGACGCCCATGGCGTAGGCGCTGATCAGCAGGCCGGCCTTGGGGATCGAGACGTCGACCCCCTGGGCGATCACGGGCAGCAGGCCCATGGGCGAGAACTCGGTGGTGCCGATGCCGAAGGCGCCCACGGCGAGCGCCAGCAGGGCCCAGCGGGCGTGCGCGGGTTGGGCGGCCGGCGTTGCGGTCGCGGAAGCGGTCATGTCCATCTTCATCTTCCTCAGGGCCCGGATTTCCTAGGCGTCCCAGGCGGGGGCGAGGCCGGCGGGGCTGACGAGGCGGCCGTCGGGCCGAGCCAGGGCGGCGATGGCGGCCATGTCGGCGTCGTCCAGGGCGAAGTCGAAGATGGCGATGTTCTCGGCCGCGCGCGCCGGGTTCGCGGTCTTGGACAAGGCGATGTAGCCCTGCTGGATCAGCCAGCGCAGGCCGACCTGGGCTGCGCTCTTGCCGTATCTGGCGCCGATCCGTTGCAGGAGCTCGTCCTTGGGCACGGCGCCGTCCGCCATGCTGTAATAGGCGGTGACGGCCACGCCGGCTTCCTTGGCGGCGGCGGTCAGGGCGTGCTGCGGCAGATAGGGATGCAGTTCGACCTGGTTGGTCACGATCGGGGCGGCCGAGCGTTCGATCGATTCCCGCATCTGCGCGATGTTCTGGTTGGAGACGCCGATGAAACGCGTCTTGCCGGCCGCCTGGACGGCGTTCAGCCGTTCGATCTGTTCGGCGATCGGAACCTGATCGGCAGGCCAGTGCAGCAACAGGAGGTCGACCTGATCGACCTTCAGTCTGTCCAGGCTCTCGTCGACCGAGGCGGCGAAGGCGTCGGCGCTGTAGTTGTCGACCCAGACCTTGGTGGTCAGGAACAGGTCGTCGCGACGGGCTCCGGCGGCCTGCAGGGCGCGACCGAGCGCGGCTTCGTTCTGATAGATCTGGGCCGTGTCGAAGTGGCGGAAACCGGCTTCGAGCGCGGCGGGAACGACGCGTTCGACCTCCGCGTCGGACATGCGGAAGACGCCGAAACCAAGGGCCGGAACGGCGGCGCCGTGAGCGGTGACGGTCTGCATCTGAAGCTCCTCGCTGTTTCTGAAGGTGCCGCGGAAGTAGGGTTTCGGTTCAAACTTGATAATCGCGCCGAAATTCCCATCATCTGTGAAATAAAATCATGGATGATGCGGCGATGGATAACCGAGCCGGCGAAATGCAGGTCTTCCTGCGCGTGGTGGAGAGCGGCAGCTTTTCGGAAGCGGCCCGCCTGCTGGGCATGACGCCCTCCACCGTCAGCAAGCTGATCTCGCGCGTGGAGGATCGGCTCGGCGTTCGCCTGATCGAGCGCTCCACGCGACGCCTGTCCCTGACCGCTGAGGGCGAAATCTACTACGAACGCAGCCAGACCTTTTTGCAGGATCTCGACCAGATCGAGCAGGAGTTGTCGCAGGGCGCGGCCGCCACGGGCGGGCGAGTTCGGGTCAACGTCTCGGTGGCGCTGGGCGTCCTGGGTCTGGAGCCGCTGCTGCCGGAGTTCTGGAAGGCCTATCCGAATATCGTGGTCGATCTGTCGCTGTCGGACGAGATCGTCGACCTCTATCTCGACCGCACCGATATCGCCTTTCGGGTCGGCCGACTGCCGGATTCAGGCATGGTCGCGCGTCGGATCGGGACGGCGCATCGCAAGATCGTCGCTTCGCCCGCCTATCTGGCGCGTCATGGCGCGCCCCGGACGGTCGATGATCTATCCCGACACAACTGTCTGGGCTTCAACTTTCGTCGGGCCGTGCCCGTCTGGCCGCTCAAGGAACGAGGCCGTGTGGTCGAACGCGTCGTCCACGGCTCCTTGCTCGGCAACAATGGCGAGACGGTCCGGCGCATGGCCCTGGCCGATGTCGGATTGGCCCGCATGGGCGACTACCACGTCCGGGCCGATCTGGCCGCGGGCCGCCTGGTGGAGGTCCTGGGCGACGTGATCGAGCGGGACGAAGAAGAAATCCACGCCGTCTTTCTGGGCGGACCGCGCATGCCGGAGCGAGTTCGGGTCTTTCTCGACTTCGTCGTGCCGCGACTCCAGCAGTTCCTGAACGGCTGAGGCCGGGACGCCGATCACCAGGCGTCGGGTTCGCGCACCATGTGGACGATGTTGGCGGGATTCATGATCCAGCCGCCGCGAAACGCTTCCCCGAGCGGCTCGATCGGATCGCAGCGTACGGCGCCGCCGTCTTCCAGTCGTTTCAAGGCGGAGGCGTGGTCCGGCGTGAACAGTTCCAGCCAGACCTCGGCCTGGGTCATGGTCTCGGCTTCGTCGATCCAAAGTTGGTTCGGGCCGAGCTTGAAACCGACCGCCGGCGCCTTTTCCGCGATGGGCTCCAGGCCGACCACGTCCCGGTAGAAGGCGATGACGGCCTGATATTGATGACTCGGCACCTTCATGGCGATGTTGACGCCGCCTTCGATCTTCACACTCATCCGGGAATCCTCGCTTATCGGGTGCTGCGGGTGGAGGGGACGGGGGGCTCTGCTTCTGCGGCGGACGGCGCTGCAGACTCAGCATGAGGGCGCACTTCATTGATCAGGGTGAGGAAGGCCTTGCCAGGCTCCTCGACCAGCATCTCGTGCGCTGAATGCTCGAACCAGACGAGTTGTTTGTGCGGCGCGTCGAGTCTGGCGAACCATTCCGCAGCAACTCCCGCCGAGACATTGATGTCGTGCCGACCCAGCAGCAGGAAGGTCGGAACCTCGAGTTCGGCCAGGGATGACATGGAGGTCTCCATGATTGCGGGCATCAAGCGTTCGACTGAAACGTCCTGGGCTTTCCAGACCTGCTTTACATCCTGATCCGTATAGTCGGGAGACAGGGCCATGGCCGCCCCTTCGAAGCTGGCGTCCGGGCGATTGTAGGCGGCGCCGCCGAAGGCGTTGACCCATTTGCGTTGCAGGTACAGCGACGATGTCGGGACCGGGGTTCCGCCCTCAGCGTAGGGCGCGATGGACTGGAGTTCGGATATGGCTGTCTCATTGCCCGTGTCGCGAGCGCGAGCCATCGCCCAGGCCCAGCCCCGGCGTTCGCTCTCACGCATGTCGATGACCTGGCCCGCGCCGATGTAGGCATGGAGCCATTCGGGATGACGACGCGCGACATCAAGACCCAGCCAGCTTCCCCAACTGTGGCCGAGCAGGAAGATCTTGTCCTGTCGCGTCTCGGAACGCACCCAGCCGATGACGGCGTCGATATCCTGTTTCATCTGATCGATGGTCAGGTCGGCGACGGGATGGTCCGGGTTGTAGGATTTTCCGGCTCCGCGCTGATCCCATTGCACGACGGTGAAGTATTCGTCCCAACCCTGGGCGAAATACCAGGAGGTCGGCATGGCGACCCAGCCGGGACCGCCGTGAACCACCAGCAGGACCGGATTGCCGGGATTGCGGCTCCGCACGGAAATCCACTGATCGACGCCGTTGATGCTCACGGCCTCCAGTCGTTCGATCCCGTCTGGCGTCACGATCTGTCTCAGGCCGGCGATGATCCTGACCGCCTCCGCACGGTTGCGCGGCGCCGTGTCGGATTCGGCGTGGGCCGGGAGGGAAGAGAGCAGTAACGATACCGCCGCCAAGATCGGAAATGAGAAACGCAGCACAATATTCTCCCCAAGAAGGCGATACGCCAGATCAGTCGGTCGGCCAGGCCAGCATGGCGGCGTCGATGATCATTCGGAGCTTCTCTGCAGAGGCGCCGTCCCGCGCCTGGATCGATAGGCCCTCCAGCACCGTGGTGTAGAAGGCCGCCAGGCGGTCGAGGTCGGCGGAGGGCGCCAGGTCCCCCTGCGCGACGCCCTCGGCGAGGCGGGCTCTGAGGGCGGACTCGCCGTCCAGTCGATTCTTGGCGAGGAAGTCGCGCACGCCCGCATTTTCCGGGGCGCCGAGCAGGGAGGACAGGACGATCATGCACCCGCGCGGGCCTTCGGTCTCCGTATAGGCGCGCGCGTTCGCCAGCAGCATGGCCTCGACCGCTTCGCGAGCGGTCGCCGCCTCGGCGAGGCTTTGCGTGGTCGCCCGACCCTCAAGGCGGTCGTAAAGCTCGACGGCTTCTCGAAAAACCTCTTCCTTGCAGCCGAAGGTCGCATACAGGCTCGGCTTGTTGATGCCCATGGCGGCGACAAGGTCCTGAATCGACGTCCCTTCATAGCCCTGCGCCCAGAAGGTCCGCATGGCGGCGATCAAGGCGGTTTCCCTGTCAAAGCGTCTCGGTCGCCCGAGCGGCGGGCGCGGGGTCTTCTGCGGTTCGTCGAGAAGCGTCATGTTTCCATCACCCGCAGCCCTGCCACGCCGATCATGATCAGCGCCAGAAAGATCAACTTCGTCCCTGAGAGGGGCTCGCCGAGGAACAGCGCCCCGAACATCGCGACGCCGAAGACGCCTATGCCGACCCAGATAGCATAGGCGATGCTAACGGGCAGACTCTTCAGGGCGACGCCAAGCAGAACCAGACTCAGCAAGGCGACGCCGACGCCGATCAGGCTCGGCCACAGCCTTGTAAAGCCGTCCGCCTGTTTCAGCGCGAGGGCCCAGACAATCTCCAGCAGGCCGGCTACGGCCAACAGTCCCCAGGCCATCGGATGTCGTTCTCCCTTGGGCGGCGGCATTGGTGCTGGCGAGCAGGGGCTAGGCCGTAAAGCCCCCGTCGATCGCCAGCGAGCTTCCAGTGATGAACCGGCTTTCCTCCCCCGCGAGGAAGCCGACGGCTGCGGCGATTTCGGCGGGCTGGGCGTAGCGCTTGACCGCCATCAACTCCAGTTCCGCAGCAACGGTGGGGCCGTCGATGGGGTTCATGTCGGTCTCGGTGGAGCCGGGGTCGACAATGTTGACGGTGACGCCGCGTTCTCCGACCTCGCGCGCCAGGCCTTTGGTGAAGCCGATGAGGGCGGATTTGCTCATCGCATAGAGGGTCACGCCGCCATACGGCACGCGCTGGGCGAAGCAGGACCCGATGGAGATGATCCGTCCGCCGGCCCTCATGTGCGACAGCGCCGCTTGCGAGGTGATGAAGACGGCTCGTGCGTGGATCGCCAGAGTATCGTCAATCTCCTGAAGCGAAACGTCTTCGATCGGCCCTGCGGGGAAAACGCCGGCGTTGTTGACGAGTATGTCGAGGCGTCCGAACGTTTCCGCCGTCTGGTCCACGGCGTGACGGATCGCGGTCGGATCCCGGCTATCCGCCTTGAGACCGAGAAGCCTGCCGCCGTGAACCGTCAGGGCGTCAATTAACGCCTCGGCCGACTGGTCGGAGGTCGCATAGGTGAAGGCGACGTCAGCGCCTTCGGAAGCCAGGTGTCGAACGATTGCGGCCCCGATGCCGCGCGCGCCCCCGGTAACAAGCGCGGCTTTGCCTTGGAAACTCATGCCTTCACCATTTTGTACCAATAGGTTCATTTATGGCTGTAGGCGAAGATCCGGCCCCCATCAAGTTTTTTGTACCGAATGGTATGGTTGAGTTGAGGCGTCGGGATAGAGGCGTGAGGGCGCGGCTCCGCCGCCGTGCCCTAGTGAGGACGACGAAGGCCCTCGGGACGAGCCCGAGGGCCATGACGGGTCAGTCGCGGTAGTTCAGCGCCGGAGCGCGGTCGCCCAGCAGGGCGCGGTATTCGAAGTTCGGACCGCGACGCTGCTCGAACTCGGCCTTGGCGGCGGCGATGGTGTCCGGGCTCTGGAACAGTTCGGCGGTGGTCAGGGCCAGGGTCTTGGCCGCCAGGTGCGCGCCCTTCAGACCGATGGTCGTGCCGGCGGCCACCACGTTCTGCCACGAGTGGCCTGCTGAACCGGGAACGAAGGTCGCCGTCGACAGCCCCACCGTCGGCGTGACCCAGGACACGTCCGAAACGTCGGTCGAGCCGCCGAAGTCGCCGCCGATCACGGCGTCCTCGATCTGACCGACCGAGGCCAGGTCAGGCTGGGTGGTCAGGGTCTTCTGGATCTCGGTCGCCAACGCGATCTCTTCGGGCGTCCAGGTGATGCCGCCGACGCTGCGCAGGTTGCGGTCCATGACATGCATCAGGGCCTCGTTCGGCAGCATGGAATAGACGCCGCCGATGGCTTCGAACTCGACGCGGGTGCCTGTGCCGAGTGCGGCGCCGTCGGCCGCCAGCTTCACCCGCTCCAGCACGTCGCGCACGATCTCCGGATCGTTGTGGCGGACGTAGTAGTAGGCTTCGGCATAGGCCGGGACGACGTTCGGCGCCTTGCCGCCGTCGGTGATGGCGTAGTGAATGCGGGTGCGGTCGGGCACGTGCTCGCGCATCATGTTGACCATGTAGTTCAGGGACTCGACGCCATCGAGCGCCGAGCGGCCCTTGTCGGGCGCGGCGGCGGCGTGGGAGGCGGTGCCGTAGAAGCGGAACTTGCCCGAGACATTGGCCATGGTGTCGCCCTGGCGGGCCGAGTTCACATTGCCGGGGTGCCAGTGCAGCGAGACGTCGACGTCATCGAAGAGGCCGTCGCGCACCATATAGACCTTGCCCGAGCCGCCTTCCTCGGCGGGCGTGCCGTAGACGCGCAGTTCGCCCTTGATGTTGTTGGCCTCCATCCAGGCCTTCACGGCGATGGCGGCGTGGACCGAGGCGGCGCCGAAGAGGTTGTGGCCGCAGCCGTGGCCCGCGTGGCCGCCCGCCGATTCTTGGACCGGGCTCAGGGTCTGCGATAGGCCGGGCAGGGCGTCGTATTCGGCCAGGACCGCGATGACCGGGCCCTCGCCGGTCTTGAAGCTGGCGAGGAAGGCGGTCGGCTCATTGGCGATGCCGGGGGTCACGGTGAAACCCGCGTCGCGAAGTTGGCCCTGGAGCAGGGCCGAGCTCTGGGTCTCCTGATAGCCTAACTCGGCGAACTTCCAGATTTCCAGCGCGGCGCTGTCGAGGGCGGCCTGGTTGCGGTCGACGGTCGAGGTGATCTGTTGTTGCGCCTGGGGCGACAGTTCGGCGGCGACGGCGGGCGAGGCCAGCGGCAGGGCCAGGGCGGCGGCGAGCGCCAGGACGCGCATCGAAACGGGCTTCATCGGGAACTCCAAACGAACATCAAAAGTAGAAAGGGCGGGGACGATCATCGCCCCCGCCCGAAAAGGCCTCAAGACCGGATCAGAAGGTCTTGCGGATGCTGCCGTACCAATAGCGGCCATAGGGTTGGTGAACCGTGCCCAGGTAGCCGTCGGCGGCCAGCGGCGGCTGCTCGTCGGTCAGGTTGCGCACGCCGAGGCGGATCGCGGCACCCTCCAGCAGGCCGTTGTCGAACTCATACTCGCCGTAGAGGTTGGCGGTCATCAGCGAGTCCACGACCCAGGCCTGATTGGCGCCGTTCAGCAGGAAGTCCTGATAAACGCTGCCGGTATAGGAGGTGTAGGCGCCGACGGTGACGTTCTGATAGCGCCACGTCGCCGAGGCCGACCATTTCCATTCCGGGCGGCCGTTGTCGCGGATCAGATCGCCCGCCGCGCCGCTGAACGAGATGGTCGGGTCGATCTCGCCCTTGGCCTTGGCGTCCATCAGCGCCTGAACGGCGGGAGACGGCTCCAGGTAGTATTTCAGCAGGTGCGAGAGGTTGAAGTTGGCGCTGAAGTCGCCGAACCGCGTGCCGCGCTGGCTCCACATGACGCCCAGGTCGATGCCCTGGACTTCCTGCGGCTGCAGGTTGTCGTAGAGGTCGCGCACATAGAGAATCTCGCCCGCCGGAGTCAGGCCCGTTCCGGCGTAGATGGCGATGTCCTCAGCCGTCGGATCGGCGCGGACGACGTTGGGGTTGGAACTGCCCTGCTTGCGCAGCAGATAGTCCAGCGTCAGGGCGTTCTGGCCGCGGAAGACGCCGACCATGCCTTCCTGCTGAACGTTCCACCAGTCGACCGTGATGGTGAAGTCGCCCAGGTTGGCCGGGGTGAAGTCCGGCTGAAGCACCACGCCGAACGACATGGTTTCCGACTCTTCCGGCTTCAGGTCAGGGTTGCCGGCGCGCTGTTCGGCCACGTTGCGGCGGATGCGGGCGGTGTTGACCGAGGAGGCGTCCGGGAAGGTGTTCGGCACAGTGGCGCCGACACAGCTGTTCAGCCCGGCGATGGCTCCGCGGCGCGACAGGGCCTCGCAGTAGGCCCAGTCGGTGCTGCTGTTCGAGCGGGTCACGACGGTGGCGTTGATCTGCTCCAGGTTCGGGGCGCGGAAGCCCTGGGCCCAGGAGCCGCGAATCCGCACGCCTTCGGCTAGGTCCCAGGCCACGGCGACCTTGGGCTTGGCGACGTCGCCGAAGTCCGAATAGTGCTCGTAGCGGCCGGCGATCTGGGCTTCCAGATTGTGGACGAACGGGATGTTCATCTCAGGCGAGACCAGCGGGATGGCGAACTCGAGGTAGGCCGAATAGACGTCGCGCTTGCCCTCGGTGTCCGGGTTCATCGAGGAGTTGATCAGGTCGCTGTAAACCGCGCCCGACACGTCGGTGAAGGTGGTCGTGCCGTCGATGCGGTGGTCGCGGTCGTCCAGTTGGGTTTCGTGGCGCGCCTCGATGCCCGCCGCCATGCCGACCGGACCGCCGGGCAGGGTGAACAGGTCAGGACGCGAGACCTTGAAGTCCCAAAGGGCCAGGCTGGTCTCGGTATAGCGCCGCATCTTGGTGCGGATGGCGTCCAGGGCGGCCTGGTTGCTAGGCGTGCCGTCGCCGACCCGCGGATTGGACAGGTCGCCGCCGTTGAACGGGTTGTAGGCGTCGGGCGTCGACAGGGCGAGCTGCTTCTGAAGCGCGCTGGTGACGACGTTGTCGCTTAGGTCCTCGGCGTTGGCCTCGGAGTAGAGCAGGGCGGTTTCCCAATTCCAGCCGTTCCAGTCGCCGCGCAGGCCGCCCAGGGCGCGATACTGCTTGTTGGTCACGTCCACCTGGATCGGACCCAAGTCGCTGAAGCGATAGCCGCTGAGCAGGAGGTCGACGCCTTCAGCCGGGGCGGTGATGCCGGGCATACGGTTGGGGTTGACCGAGCCATCGGCGAACAGGATCGGGCCGAAGGGGTTGTAGTAGTTAGTCTTGGGGATCGTCAGAACGATGGACGACAGGGTATTGATCGGGGCCTGGCGGGCCGAGGTCTCGGCGTAGTAGCCGCCCAGTTCGCCGAAGGCCTCGACGTTGTCAGTCAGCTTGTAACGGCCGGTCATGAACAGGTTGTAGCGATCAACCTCGGGCATGACGGTAAGGTCCTCCGCAGCCAGATCGGACTGGATGGCGGGATCGACCGAGACGCCGGACTTGACGCACAGGCCGTCGCCCAGGCTGGCGGCGCAGTTGCCGAGGCTGTCGGGCTGGATGCCGAAGGCGGTGAGATTGTCGGTGGCGCCCGGCAGGCGGACGCTGCCGCCTGCGGTGCGGAAATAACCCCAGGGGCTGAGCGACGACAGGCCGTTCAGCGAGGTGCTGGTCTCATAGCCCGTGCCCGCGAACAGGGGCCGACGGTCGGACGAGGCGGTGTAATCCTGATCCAGCGTCGAAAGCTCGTCGCGGTGGTCGTAGTTGAAGAACACCGACAGGTTGCCGCGCCCATCGGCGAAGTCGTGGCCGCCATAGACGGACAGGTTGGTCTCCCACATGTCGGTGCCTTCGGCGACGCCGTACTGGGCCGAGACGGTCCAGTTGTTCATGTCGTCGCGCAGGACGGTGTTGACCACGCCGGCCACCGCGTCGGCGCCGTAGATGGCGGCGGCGCCGTCACGCAGGACTTCCAGACGCTTCAGGCCCGACACCGGAATGGCGTTGGTGTTGTAGGTCAGGACCGGCACCAGGTGCTCGTTCGCCTGCGACGTCGGGTGGCCGACGACGCGGCGGCCGTTCAGCAGCACCAGAGTGTTGCCGATGCCGAGGTTGCGCAGGTTGACCGAACCGGTGTCGCCGCGCGCCGAGTTGGAGGTCGCCGGCAGATAGGCCGAGTTGAAGGTTACATCGCCCATCTGGGGGATGGAGCGCATCAGCTCATCGCCCGAGGTGGCGGCCGACGACAGGATCTGTTCCTCGCCGATGTTGGTGACCGGCAGAGCCGCCGTCACCTTGGCGCCCCGGATCTGCGAGCCGACGACGACGATCTCGTCGACCTGGGTGGCTTCCTGCGAGGCGTCCTGGGCCGTTGCGGCCGTAGCGCCCAACAGGGCGGTGGTGGCCAGCAGGGCCGTTTTCATGCTGTGACGCGCAAAGATTGAACTCATGACATCTGCATCCCCGTTTTGCGGTCAGTGCGGCGCCCTTTGATGAGGCGGCCTGTTCCCCCGACCAATTTTTTCGAAGAGGCGAATCCTTGAGCGCCATCTGGATGGAATCCTGCGCGCGCGGCGATTTGCCTCGGTTCGGACTAAAAGCGGCCATAGACGAGGCGTCAACCTCTGCAGAATAAATATTGCCGATATCCGAGATATTGAGCGCGATAATCGCTAAGAATCACCCTTGAGGTGCGCTTTTCAGCAATGCTATCGCTATGGATATTGACAAGGTTGTCCTGTCGTCAGCGCCGAGGCTGTTTTGTCGGCGGCTGCGGACGGGATTTGCGGCGGGGGAACAGGATGCGTTTTGGTTTCACGAGAGCGGCGACGGCGGTTTCGGCGGCGGCGCTCATGCTGCTGGCCGGGCCCGGCCTGGCGCAGCAGGCGGCCCAGGTTCGTCCGACGACGGGCAGCGGCGGCGACATCGTCAACTATGGCCAGATCCACAGCCCGGTGGTCGGACGGGGCGGCATGGTGGTCAGCCAGAGCGATCCGGCCACCCGCGTCGGCGTCGAGGTCCTGCGCCAGGGCGGCAATGCGGTGGATTCGGCCGTGGCCGTGGCCTTCGCCGAGGCCGTCACCCTGCCGCGCGCGGGCAACATCGGCGGCTCGGGCTATATGATCGTCCACATGGCCGCCACGGCGGACCGGCCGGCGCAGGACATCGCCGTCAACTATTACGGCGCGGCGCCCGCCGCGACGACGCCTGAGCTTCTGCTGGGGCCGGACGGCAGGTTCGACCGCTCCAAGCCGTCGGGCTTCATCAACGTCTCGGTGCCGGGCACGGTGATGGGCCTGTGGGAGGCGCATTCGCGTTTCGGCTCCATGCCCTGGGCCGATCTGGTCGCGCCGGCGATCCGTCTGGCCGAGGAGGGCTATGTCCTGTCGGACGGAGAGGCGGACGCGACGGCGGGCCGGGCGCGGGTGCTGGCGACGGATCCGGGCGCGCGCGAGGCCTATCTGAAGCCGGACGGCTCGGTCTATCGCGCGGGCGAGACCTTCCGTCAGCCCCTGCTGGCCGAAAGCCTGCGCAAGGTGGCGCGCGGCGGGGCGGACGAATTCTACAAGGGCGAACTGGCGCGCCAGATCGTGGGCGGCATCCAGGCCCAGGGCGGCGTGATCACCCTGGAGGACATGGCCGCCTATCGCGCCGACGTGTCCGAGCCGATCTGGGGCAGCTATCGTGGGAATCGCATCTCCTTCATGCCGCCGACGGCTTCGGGCGTCAGCGTCGCCGAGGCGCTGAACCTGCTGGAGCATTTCGACCTGAAGGCCATGGGCTGGGGCAGCGTCGACAGCCTGCACCTGATCTCGGAGGCGATGAAGATCACCTCGTCGGACCGTCGCCTGATCGGGGGCGCGCCCCAGTGGACCACTCCGGCTCACGGCCTGGCCAGCAAGGAATTCGCTGCTGAGCGCGTCAAGCTGATCGCCCTGGACCGCACGCTGAAGGCGGCGGACATCCCCGAGGGCAATCCCTATCCCTATGAGAGCCAGGACACGACCCACTATTCGGTTGCGGACGCCTTCGGCAATGCGGTGTCGAACACCTACACCCTGTCCAACTCCTACGGCGCGCACGTCGCTCCGGTCGGGACGGGCATCCTGCTGAACAACCACTTGGACAACTTCTCCTGGGGCACGCGCGGGGAGCCGAACTCGCCCGCGCCGGGCAAGCGTCTGGGCTCGACCATCACGCCGATGATCGTGTTCAAGGACGACAAGCCCTGGCTGATCACCGGCACGCCCGGCGGCGGCTACATCATCGCCACCATGGTTCAGCTGATCTCCAACGTCGTGGACCACAACCTGAACGTGGCCGAGGCGGCCATGCGTCCGCGCCTGAACCAGGGCGGCGGCGACAGCCCGCTGGAGCTGGAAGGCGGCTTCTCGCCCGACGTGGAGCGCCTGCTGCGCGAGCGCGGCCATACGGTGCGTCCGTCGATGACCATGGGCAGCACCCAATCCATCATGGTGGACGGGGATCGGTTCCTGGGGGCCGCCGACACCCGGCGTCCGGACGCCCTGGCCCTGGGCGTCCGCTGAGCCACCGCTTGCCGTTCGAGGCGTTCGATGGTCTGAACGTCCGCTGTTGAGTCTGTCGGAGGGGGAAGCCGATGTTGCGCAAGGTTCTGCTGGCGGGCGCCGCCGGCCTGGTGTTGGCCGGAGCTGCGGCTCCTGCGGGGGCGCAGTCCGCGCCGACGGCGACGGCGTCGCCGGCGGTCTGGCAGGACGGCCTCTTCGGCGTCCGCCAGGACAGCCGCAAGGGCAAGGTTTCGGTGCGCCTGCCGGCGCCGGGCGCGGACGGGGTGCTGGGACGGTATCTCTATCAGCCGGGTCTGTCGGCGGGCCTCGGCATGGACGGAGCGGGACTGGACCGCTCGGGCCTGGGGCAGGCTCAGATCGTGGTGTTTCGTCAGGTCGGAGACCGCGTCTTCGCCGCCTTCGAGAACCATCGCTTCCGCGCCGTCGACGCTGATCCCGATCAGGTCAATGCGGTCGCCGCCTCCTTCGTCTCGCCGGTCGTGTGGTCGGGCGAGGTGGCGGAGACCGGAGCCGACGGGTCCGTCACGGTGGATCTGTCCGGTTTCCTGGAACGGGACGCCGTCAACGCCGTGGGGCGGCTGAAGCGGGCCAAGCTGGGCAGTTTCAAGCCGGCGCCCAATCTCGGCTATGTCGACGTCGCCGAGACTCTGGTCTTCCCCGACAACGTCGAGTTCCAGACGGTCCAGACCTTCACCAGCGACGAGCCGGGCGGCGAGCTGTCGCGCGTCTCGCCCGAAACACGCTCGGTCACCCTGGCGGTGCGTCACTCCTTCATCCGCCTGCCGGACGATGGCTTCACCCCGGTCCTGCATGATCCGCGTTCGGGCACCTCGGCTCAGGTGATGGTGACCGACTTCGCCGCCGATCTGGACACGCCGGTGGTCAGCCGTCTGGCCCGGCGCTTCCGGCTGGAAAAGACCGATCCGACGGCCGCCCGTTCGCCGGTGAAGAAGCCCATCGTCTTCTACGTCGATCGCGCCGCCCCGCCGGCCATCCGCGAGGCCCTGATCGAGGGCGGCAATTGGTGGGCGCAGGCCTTCGAACAGGTCGGCTATCTGAACGCCTTCCGGGTCGAACTGCTGCCCGAGGGGGCGCATCCGATGGACGCCCGCTACAACATCATCTCCTGGGTTCACCGCGAGACGCGCGGCTGGTCGACGGGGACCAGCGTCAACGACCCCCGCACCGGCGAGATCGTGCGCGGCGTGGTGCAACTGGGTTCGCTGCGCGACCGTCAGGACAAGATGATCATCGAGGGACTGGTCGGCGCCGCCCGCGCCGGGACGGGCGGCGAGGACGATCCCGATCGTCTGGCCTACCACCGCCTGCGCCACCTGTCGGCGCACGAGATCGGCCACGCCCTGGGCATTTCCCATAACTTTGCGGCCTCGACGTATGAGGACCGCGCCTCGGTCATGGACTATCCGGCGCCCTGGGTCATCGCGGACGGCGATCGTCTGGACTTCAGCCGCGCCTATACGACGGGCGTCGGCGCCTGGGACCGCTATGTCGTGGACTGGCTCTATGGCGACACGCCGGGCCAGAACCCGGTGTCGCGCCGCGCGGCCCTGGCGGCCGAGGCGCAGGCCAGGGGCTATCGCTTCGTCTCGGACGGCGACACCCGGCCGCTGGGCAGCCTTCAGGCCTATGGCGCCATGTGGGACAACGGCGAGGACCCGACGGCCGAGTTCGCCAATACCCTGGCCGTGCGCCGCATCGCCCTGTCGCGCTTCGGGTTGGACAATCTGCCGGACGGAGCGGCGGCGGCCGACCTACGTCGCGTGATCGTGCCCATCTATCTGTATCACCGCTATCAGACGACGGCGGTGGGGCGTCTGGTCGGCGGCGTCGACTACGCCTATGCGGTCAAGGGCGACGGCCATGAGCGGGCGGAGGCCATTACCGCCGACCGTCAGCGCGGCGCGCTTGAGGCCTTGATGCAGGCCCTGTCGCCTGAGGTGCTGGACATGCCGGACCGGGTCATCGACCTGCTGTCCTCGGTGCAGTCGGGCAGTTCTGACCGGCAGATGCAGATCGAACTGTTCGAGAGCAAGACCGATGCGGTCTTCGATCCCTCCTCGGCCGCCGCCTCGGCGACGGAGGTGGTGTTCGAGACCCTGCTGGCGCCCGAGCGGCTGAACCGTCTGGTCGAGCAGGAGCGTCGTGATCCGGGGCAACTGGGTCTGGTCGAGACGCTGGACCGGGTGGCCGTCGCCGTCGGTCCGGGCGCGGCGCTGAACCCGCGTCAAGCCGAACTGCGCCGCGTCGCCCGCGCCCGCTACGCCGCCCATCTGGCTGCGCTGATCCAAGGCAAGGACCTGTCCTCGACGGCTCAGGGCGCGGTGCGCGACAGCGCGCGGCGGTTCGGCGAGCAGTTGAAGCGCTGTCGCGGCGACCGGCTGGAGACGGCGCAGTGCGCCTATCTGGCGGAAGCTCTGACCGGCCCGGTCGAGGGGCTGAAGACGCTCAGCGAGACGCTGCCTGTGGCGCAGGCGGTCCCGCCCGGCGCGCCGATCTAAGCCGGCCAAAAGTTCAACCCTCTCCCGGCGGGAGAGGGCTTGAGCGCACGAGAGCGCAGCGATCGTTCTTGCGCGAAAGGATGAGGGGATTGTCCTGTCCGTCGGCGTAAGCCGTCGCGCAACGGCCTTTCGGCCGACTTCGCCCGCGAACCCTCACCCTTTCGCCTTAGCCAATCGCCTCCGGCTCTTGGAGGCTCAAGCCCTCTCCCAACAGGAGAGGGTTACATCTCCCGCCAGGTCTTGCCCGTCACGCCTTCATAGTTAGTCGCGTGATAGACGCCGCGCGCCACGGCGCGAGCCAGCACGTCGGCGGCGACGTTGCCGAGCTGAGCGACCACGACCTGACGCAGGGCCGGGTTGTCGATGGTCTTCTTGCCGGTGGACAGGCTGAACAGGGTGTCGCCGTCGAAGGGCGCGTGGGCGGGGCGGATGGCGCGGGCCATGCCGTCCTGAGCCATGATGGCCACGCGCTGAAGCTCCACGCGGGTCAGGGCCACGTCGGTGGCGATGCAGGCGATGGTGGTGTTCTCGCGCGGCTGGGGCCGGAACTTGGACAGGCCCCAGTCCTCTGCCGAGGCGTGCAGGCCGGACGACCCGAGGCCCCCGAACTCGTCGCCGATCTCATAGGGGGCGGCCCAGAAGCTCTTGCCGCCCGGCGCGATGACCGAGCCGACGCTGTTGACCGCGACGATGGCGCCGACCGTCCAACCCGCCTCCATGACCGCTGAGGCCGAGCCGATGCCGCCCTTCAGCGCGCCCGCTTCGGCGCCATAGCCCGCGCCCGCCGTGCCGAGGTCGAAGCGGTCGCCCGCCGCCTCCAGCGCCTGAACCGACAGGCGGCGATAGGGCGGCTCCATCTCCCACGCCTTGTTCCCGCCGTTGGCCAGATCATAGAGGCAGGCGGTCGGGATGATGGGCGAGGGGGGCACGCCCGGCGCCCCGCCCATGCCGTAGCCGCGCCCGCGCATCCCCATCCAAGCCGCCACGCTGTCGGCCGAGCCGAGGCCATAGACCGAGCCGCCCGACAGGATGATGGCGTCCACCTCCTGCACCAGGTTCTCGGGGCGCAGCACGTCGGTCTCGCGCCCGGCGGGGCCGCCGCCGCGCACGTCCACGGCGGCCGTGGCGGGCTTTTCGGCCAGGATGACGGTGACGCCGGTGCGGACGCCCGCGTCATGGGCCTGACCCACCTTAAGGCCCTCGACGTCGGTGATGAGGTTCAGCGGTCCGGTGCGACCGGACGCTCGGGCGGCGGACTGGGCGGCCGGTTTGGCGCTGGCGGCGCCGGCGGCGGAGGCTGCGGCGCCGATCAGGGCCGAGCCGAGGACGGTTCTGCGGTTCATCCGGCGGTTTCCTTTTCCAGAGCTTTATTGCGGACCAGATCCGGCGTCGCCGCCAGAAGTTTCTGCGTATAGGGGTGCGAAGGGGCGGCGAAGACGGCGGCCGTTTCGCCCTGTTCGACGATCTGTCCGGCCTGCATGACCAGCAGGCGATCGCTCACCGTGCGCACGACGCTGAGGTCGTGGGTGACGAAGAGGTAGGACAGGCTTAAGCGATCCGACAGGTCGGCCAGCAGGTCCAGCACCTGCGCCCGCACAGACACGTCCAGCGCCGAGACCGCCTCGTCCAGACAGATGACCGAGGGCTCGGTGATCAGGGCGCGGGCGATGGCGATGCGCTGGCGCTGACCGCCCGAGAACTCGTGCGGATAGCGGTCGGCGGCCGCGCTGTTCAGGCCGACGCGCTCCAGCATTTCATCGACGCGACGGCGGGCCTCGGCCGGGCTGGGGCGGGCGTCGAGCAGGTGGAAGTTCTCGGCCACCAGATCACTGACCTTCCAGCGCGGGTCGAAGCTGCCGTAGGGGTCCTGAAACACCACCTGAATGTCGCGGCGGATGGACTTCAGCGCGGCGCCGCGCGCGGCGGTGATGTCGCGGCCCTTGACCCGGACGCGGCCGCCTTGCGGCGTCTCCAGCGCGAGGATGGCGCGCAGCAGGGTGGACTTGCCGCAGCCGCTTTCGCCGACGAGGCCGACGCTCTCGCCGGGCTGGATCGACAGGCTGACCTGATCGACGGCGCGGAAGGCTTTGGACTTGCCGAACAGGGCGGGCGCGCCGCCGTATTCGCGCACCAGACCTTCGACCTGAAGCACGGGCGCGGCGTCGGCCTGCGGGACGCTGTGACGGGTCGGGGCGTGGGTGGCGTTGGCCAGCAGGCGCTGGGAATAGGCGTGGGCCATGCCGGTGCGGATGCGGTCGACGGGCGCTTCCTCGACCAGTTCGCCGTCCTTCATCACCGCCAGCCGGTCGGCGGTTTCGGACACGACGGCGAGGTCGTGGGTGATGAGAATCAGGCCCATGCCGTCCTCGCGCACCAGCCGCTTCAGCAGGTCCAGCACCTGAGCCTGCGTCGTCACGTCCAGCGCTGTCGTCGCTTCGTCGGCGATCAGCAGTTTCGGCGTCAGGGCGATGGCGATGGCGATGGCGACGCGCTGTCTCTGGCCGCCCGAGAGTTCGTGCGGAAAGCGGCCGAGCGGGAATTGTTCGGCGGGCAGGCCGACCCGATCCAGCACGGAACGGGCGACCGTCAGGGCCTCCTTGCGCGAGGTCTTCTTGTGCAGGCGCACTGTTTCGGCGACCTGATCGCCGATGGTCATGACAGGGTTTAGGGCCGTCATCGGCTCCTGGAAGATGATGCCCACGTCGCGGCCGCGCACCTTTTGCAGGGCGGCGTCGGGGGCGTTGGAGATGATCTGGCCGTTCAGGCGGATCTCGCCCGTCATGGTCGCGCGCGGCGGCGTCAGGCCCAGAACGGCCAGAGAGGTCATCGACTTGCCCGAGCCGCTCTCGCCGACAAGGCCGAGGATTTCGCCGGGGGCGACGGACAGGCTGACGGTCTTCAGGATCGGCGTCGAACCGATCGACAGGCTGAGGTCGCGGATATCGAGGACGGTCATGCTCAACGCTCCCGCCGCACGCGCGGGTCGAACAGGTCGCGCAGGCCGTCGCCGGTCAGGCTGAGGCCCAGCACGGTCACGAAGATGGCGAGGCCCGGCATGATGGCCAGCCACGGCGCGAAACCAATCATGGTCTGGGCCTCGGCCAGCATCCGGCCCCAACTGGGCGCGGGCGGTTGGGCGCCCAGTCCGACATAGGACAGGCCCGCCTCGGCGACGATGCCGACGGCGAATTGGATCGCCGCCTGCACGACCAGCAGGCTCATCAGATTGGGCAGGATGTGCTGGATCGAGATCAGGGCCCTGGACTTGCCCGCTGTGCGGGCGGCCAGAACATATTCGCGGGTCCACAGCCCTTGCGCCGCGCCGCGCGCCACGCGGGTGAAGACGGGGATGTTGAAGACGCCGATGGCGATGACGGCGTTGATCGCGCCCGGCCCCATGACGGCGGTGATCATCACGGCCAGCAGCAGGGCGGGGAAGGCGAAGATCAGGTCGTTGCCGCGCATGACCAGTTCGTCGATCCAGCCGCCGCGCGCCGCTGCGGTCAGGCCCAGAGGCGTGCCGACGCCGACGCCGATGCCGACGGCGACGAAGGCCACGATGAGCGAGTTCTGCGCCCCCGCCATGATCATCGACAGCACGTCGCGGCCGAAGTGGTCCGTGCCCATCCAGTGGGCGGCCGAGGGGGCGGTCAGCTTGGCGGCGATGTCCACCGCCTCGACGTCATAGGGCGTCCAGACGAGGGCCAGCAGGGCGGTCGCCAGCACCACGGCGGTCAGCGTGGCGCCGACGATCAACGACAGGGGCCAGCGCACGCGAGGCTTGGTTGGGGCGGTGATGGCAGGGGCGTCGGTCATGCGCGGCGTCCCCTCAGGCGCGGATCGGCGAACAGATAGGCCAGGTCGATCAGGAAGCTGACCAGAACCACGGCGAAGACCAGCACCACCACCACGCTCTGCACCACGATCAAATCGCGTTGGGTGATGGCTTGGAAGACCAGTCGGCCGAGGCCGGGCAGGGAGAAGACGTTCTCGATGATGATGCCGCCCGCCAGCAGGAAGGGAAACTGAAGGCCGAGGATGGTCAGGACCGGGATCCAGGCGTTGCGCAGGGCGTGTCGCCACAGGGCCTGGTTGACGCTCAGGCCCTTGGCGCGGGCGGTGCGGACATAGTCCTCGTTCATGGTGTCGAGCAGGGCGGTGCGCAGGACGCGCGCCAGAATGGCGGCCTGCGGCGCGGCCAGAGCCACGGCGGGCAGGATCAGGGCCTTGAAGGCGGGCCAGAAGCCGGCGCTCCAGCCGGGGAAGCCGCCCGCCGAGAACCAGCCCAGGTTCACCGAGAACAGCAGGATCAGCAGCATGGCGATCCAGAAGTTGGGCAGGGCGACCCCGACCTGGGTCACGCCGATCAGGCCGGTGTCGACGGCGGTTCCCCGGCGGCTGGCGGCGGTGACGCCGATGGGCAGGGCGACCAGCAGCGACAGGACGGTGGCCATCAGGGCCAGCGGCGCCGATACCGCCAGACGTTCGGCGATCAGGCCGCCGACCGGCACCTGATAGGTGTAGCTGGTCCCGAACTTTCCGGTCAGCAGGTCGCCGAGCCAGGCGAAGTAGCGCTCAAGGCCCGAGCCTTCGAGGCTCATCTGCTGACGCAGGGCGGCGATGCTCTCGGGGCTGGCGTTCAGCCCCATCATATAGCTGGCTGGATCTCCCGGCACGACCTGCAGCAGCAGGAAGATGACGATGGTCGCCGCCAGCAGCGTCAGCGCATGGCCCCCCAGCTTCTTCAGCAGCCAGGCCGCGCCGAAGCGCCAGGCGACGAAGGCGAGGAGCGCCGCGCCCGCGATCAGGCTGATCCACTCCCAGGGCAGGCCGCCGCCTGTGCGTTCGGCAGTCGCTGCGCCCGCTGCGCCTGCGCCGGTCCAGTAGGCGCCGGTGATGTCGTTGGCGGCGATGGGGCCGTTGATCCACAGGCCGTTGACGTCCGCCTTCCACACGCCGATGCGCGAGGACTGGAACAGGAAGCCGTTGACCGCATCATCGGCGATGCGGCGTTGCAGATCGCCCAGCAGGCGATTGCGCGTCGGCTCGTCGGGGGCGGCGTTTACTTCGGCCAGCAGGGCGTCAAAGGCGGGGCTGTCGTAGCCGAAATAGTAGTCCTTTCGGCCGTAGATGTCGTAATCCATCGGCTCGACGTGCTCGACGATGGTCAGGTCGAACTGGCGGCGCTTGAACACCTGATCCAGCCACTGGGCCCATTCCAGATTCTCGATCTTCGCGCGGATGCCCGCCTGCGCCAGTTGCGAGATCAGCACCTCGCCGCTGCGCCGGGCGTAGGGGCGCGGCGGCAGGCGCAGCGTCACGTCGATGCCGTTTGGATAGCCCGCCTCGGCCAGCAGGGCGCGCGCCTTGACGGGGTCGTGGGGATAGAGGCCGGTCAGGTCGACATAGCCCGGCGCCTGACGCGAATAGTGGCTGCCGATAGGCTGGCTGAAGCCGAACATGGCGCCCTGGATCAGGGCTTCGCGGTCGATGGCGTAGGACAGGGCGCGGCGCACCCGCACGTCATTGAATGGCGCCTTGGTGTTGTTGATCCCCAGAATGACCTTGCCCTCGGACGCGCCGACGACGACGCGAAAGCGCGGGTCGCGCTGGAACTGGGCCACGTTCTCGGGCGCAGGATAGTTGGGGAAGGCGTCCACGTCGCCCGCGCTGACGGCGGCGAAGGCGGCGGTCGGGTCGCTGATGAAGCGGAAGACGACGGTGTTCAGGCGAGGCGCAAGCCCCCAGTAGCCGTCGCGGCGGATCAAGGTCAGCTGGCTGCCGCGCTGCCAGCTCTGCAGCTTGAACGGGCCGGTGCCAATGGGGGTGACGGCGTTGGTCGCGGCGCTCTTGGGCGAGACCATGACCGCGTCGCCCCATGCCAGAACGTAGGGCAGGGTCGCCATCGGCCGCGACAGGTGGATGCGCAGAGTCGCCGGATCGACGACCTCGACGTTGCGGATCGGCTCGAACAGGGCCTTCTGGGCGTTGGTGGAGCCTTCGGCCGTGATGCGGTCGAGAGAGAATTTGGCGACGACGGCGTCGAACGGCGAGCCGTCCGAAAATGTCACGCCGTGCCGCAGGTGGAAGGTCCAGGTCAAGCCGTCGGGGGCGGCTTCCCACGACTCGGCCAGGGACGGGGCGACGGCGCCGTTTTGGGTCAGCCGGGTCAGGCCCTCAAACACGTTGGCGTAGACGACTTCGTCCACCGCCGCCGCTGCGCCCGAGGTCGGATCGAGGTTCGGCGGCTCCAGCGGCAGGCCGAGGATCAGACGGTCACGCGGCGCTTGCGCCTGAACCTGTTGCGCCGTCAGGCCCCAGACGAGGCACAGGGCCAGCGACAGCGCGAGCGTGATCAGGCCGGGCCGAAGCCCGCCGTTCCGGCCACGCCGTCGGGATGCTGTCGCGACGCGTGTCGCCCCTGTCTTCGTCACCTTCCCTCGATCCCCCCTTGCGACGTGGCTGATCTGCGTCAGCCTACGTCATGGCTTTCCCCTCACGCCATTGATTAAGCGCGTCTCACCACGGCTGGCGCGCCAGAGAGGCGGGGCAGGCGGCGGTCGCCTCCGTCGCGGCGGCGCGGGCGGCGTCGAACTCTTGCTTTGCGCGGGCGAAGTCGGCCTGGAACGCCGGGTCGGCCTTCAGCCGGGTGACGATGGTCGCGCCGACGATCCGGCCCGCCTCGACGTCGCTGGGATAGTGGACGCCGCAGACGGCGCGGCTTTCGCCATAGGCCAGGCCGCGACGCAGGATGGCATCGGCGCGGTCGGGCGCCAGTTCCGCCAGCACCAGCGCCCAGGCCCAGCCCAGCGCCGAGTGACCCGACGGATAGGAGCCGCTGGCGCCCAGCCAGCTTTCCGGCGCGATGCAGGTCGGCAGGGGCTCGACCACGAAGGGGCGCTTGCGGAAGTAACCCTTCTTGGCCGGGGTCTGGATCATCTCCAGATCGCCCAGCATCTTGCCCATCAGCAGGGTGAGCGTCGGCATCTTCTCCGGCTCGAACTTGAAGCCGAGGGCGCAGTCGAAGGCGCGCGGGGCGCCGGGCGTTTCGATCTCATTGTCGGCGCGGGCGATGGCCCAGCGTTCGGTCCCTTCCAGCGATCGCATGGCTCGATAGGCGGCGATGTCGGCCTGTTCGCGCAGGGAGCCTTCGGCAGGCGGCGGCGGCAGGAAGTTGGCGGCGTTGGGCGTATTCTCGGCCGTCAGATAGCCGTGCGGGTGGTCGCGGAAGCCTTGCCAGAAGGTTGTGGGCGCCGGCGCGACGACCGCCGCCGTCTGCGTCGAAACCGCGCCGGCGCAACCGCCCAGGGCGAGAGCGAGGCTCATCGCGATGAGAGAGGACGCAAGGCGCGGCGTGGTCATGGGGAAACTCCGGTGGAAGAGGATCATGCGGCGACGGCGCCGGGGCGGCCCGATTCAACGGTCCAGGATTTTAGGGTCGACAGGCTGGCCTTGGGATCGCGCACGTCGCTGATGACCTGATAGCGCGTATCCATGCGGTCGGGGCGCACGTCGATCGACATATAGCCGCGCGGGCGGCTGTCGAAGAATTTCACCTGCGGATTATTGGGCATGACGGCCATAAGCCCGTCGTAGCTGGGGCCGGTCGAGGTGATGGAGGTTCCGACGAACTCGGTCGCCACGGTGGCCGATGACGGGTCGCGGCTGTCCAGCTTCACGTCATTGGTCCAGAAGGAGTGGTAGTCGCCGCTGAGCACCACCGGGTTGGACGGCTTCAACTCGGACAGGGCGCCGGTCAGGCGGTCGCGCGCGGCGGGGAAGCCGTCCCAGGTGTCGGTCCAGTAGCGGTTTTCCTCGGCCGGGCTGCGGGCCAGACGCAGGCCCGCCATGACCAGATTCTGGCCCAGGATATTCCAACGCGCCTCGGCGCGGGCCAGGCCGTCATAGAGCCAACGCTCCTGCTCGAAGCCGAGGAAGGTGCGCGACGGGTCCAGCCGGTCGGTGCAGGTCGCGTCGGTGACGATCTGGCCCTTGCCGCCGTTCTCGCTATCGCTGCACGGCTGTTTCGAACGGTATTGGCGGCCGTCCAGCATGAAGAACTCGGCGAGGTTGCCGTAGCGGACGCGGCGATAGATCGGCATCTGCAGCGCTGCGCTCAGGCGCGTGCGGCGGATCGGCATGGCCTCATAGAAGGCCTGATAGGCGGCGGCGCGACGTTGCAGGAAGTCGTTGGGCGACACCCCCGACACCTTGGACCAGACGCCGGAATAGTCGTCCTGAACCTCGTGGTCGTCCCACACGGCGATACAGGGGGCGACGGCGTGCAGCCGCTGCAGGTTGGCATCCGTCTTGTGTAGGGCGTAGCGGTTGCGATAGCCCGCCAGCGATGTCGCTTCCTCGAGGTTGTAAGGGCGCACCACCTGGTCGGCGCGGTCCGGCCCCAGGCTGTATTCATAGATGTAGTCGCCCAGGAACAGGGTCAGGTCGGGCTGCTCGTCGGCCATATGGCCATAGGCGCTGAAATAGCCGCGCTCCCAGTGCGAGCAGGAGGCGACGGCCAGACGAAGCTGGTCGGCGGCGGCGTTGGGGGCGGGCGTGGTCAGGACCCGGCCGGTCGGGCTCTGCTGGCCCTGGGCGGTAAAGCGATACCAGTAGGGGCGGTGAGGGCTGAGGCCCGCGACCTCGACATGGACGCTGTGCGCCGCGTCGGTCGAGGCGGTCACATTCCCGGCGGCGACGATGCGGCGGAACTGGTCGTCGGCGGAGACTTCCCAGCGTACGGGGATGGCGCCCGACAAGCCGCCAAGCCCATCGGCGGCCAGGGGATCAGCCGCCAGCCGGGTCCAGATGACGAAGCCGTCGTGGGCCGGGTCGCCGCTGGCGACGCCGAGCGGGAACAGATAGGCGCCGCCCGCCTGCGCACGGCCGAAACTGAGCACGGCGGGCGCGACGACCAGACCCGTCAACAGGGCGCGGCGATCAAGGCGGGAAGTCGGAAAGGACATCAGCTCATCAGTCAAAAGGCGCAAGGCGGGCCAGCCGAAACCGACCCGTCCTGCTTGGGAGGAAGCCTTAGAAGTCCATCGACAGGCGCACGCCGTAGGTGCGGCCCTGGCTGGGCGAGGTGGTCGGCCGCGACGAGCTGTTGAAGCCGTTGCGGGTCTCTTCGTAGTAGGTGTTGAACATATTGCGCACCCACAGGCCCGCCCGCCAGTTGGCCCCGGCCGGTGAAACGCTGAAGTTGGAGTTCCACAGCCAGAAGGGCTCGATGATCGACGAGGCGCTGAGCGAGTAGAGCTCGTCGCGATAGTTGTAGTTGGTCTCGGCGCGAAGCTCCCAGCCCGCCATTTCCCAGTCATAGGAGATGGCGCCGCCGTAGTTCATCTTGGGGAAGGCCAGGCGTTCGCCGGAGCGGTCGTTGGTGATGATGACGTCCCAGGGGCCGTCGACCGGGTTGGCGGCGTCGGTCGCCGGTCCGTCGATGGCGTTGTATTCATCATACTCGCCGGTCTTGTAACCGATGTTCTGGCTGATGGTCAGGCCGTCCATCGGCACCCAGGTCAGCTCGATCTCGCCGCCCATGATGTGCGACTTGGGCACGTTGGTGATCTTGCCGAGCCGGCCGGTGTCGCGGTCGTATTCCAGCCCCTGAACCTGCTGGTCCTTGTAGTCATAGTAGAACAGGGCGCCGTTCAATCGCAGGCGGCGATCGAACAGGTCGGACTTGATGCCCGCCTCATAGGCAATGACGATTTCCGGCTTGAACGGGGTCGCAGAGGTGGCGTTGTAGGTGGTGAAACCGCCGGATTTCACGCCGCGCGCCAGGCTGGCGTAGAGCAGGGCGTCATCGGTGACCTTATACTCCAGCCCCAGTCGACCAGAGACTTCGTTGAGGTCGGTGTCGTAGGTGACGGCGGGCGGCGGCGGATTGGGCGCGACATAGGTGCCGCCGCTCTTGAGCGTCCGCTCTTCCGTTTCCCAGCGCAGGCCAGCGATCAGGTTCAGCCGCTCGTTCACCTGATAGGAGTTGTGGGTGAAGATGCCGAAGGCCGAGACGCTTTGATCATAGGCGGTGTCGATGAGGTTCGGGTTGCCCCGGAACTCGGTGTAGAAGCCGCCGTCGATGCTTTCGTCGGCATAGTGGGCGCCGACCATCCAGTTGAACGGGCCGTCGCCGTTCGAACTCAGGCGCAGTTCTTGAGCAAAGACGTCGATGTCATTGTAAAAGAGGACGTTCGACTCGTGGAAGCGGGTGCTGTCCCAGTCGTTGAATTCGCTGCGCGAGAAGGTCTGATAGGCGGTGATCGACGTCAGGTCGGCCCAGCCGAGATCGGCGCGGATGCGGGCGTTGATGTCGAACCCGTCGTTGTCGCGGAACGGCTTGGCGTTGGTCGAGACGCCGGCTTTGGCGGCCAGTTGCGGTGAAATCCCCCAGCCGGTGATGCGCCACGCCGTGTCCTTGGGATAGGTCACGCTGCCGTCGGCGACGGTGTAGGGGCCCAGCAGGCGGAAGCCGCGGCCATCCGACTTGTCGATCGAATAGGTGGCGGCCAGGTCGACGGTGACGGTCTCGCTGGCGTCCCAGGTCAGGCGGCCGCGGATGGCGGTCTTGTCGAGGTCGCCCAGCTTTTCGCCGGTGTCGCGGTGATACTGCCAGGCGCCGCCCTGTTCGGTGACGGCGGCCAGGCGGCCCAGCAGGTTGGGCGCGATCTGGCCCGAGACATAGCCCTCGACTTTGAAGCGGTCGAAGGTGCCGTATTCGGCGTTGAAGCCGGCCTGGAAGTCGGCCGTGGGGGTGTTGGTGATGATGTTGACCGCGCCGCCGGTGGTGTTGCGGCCGTACAGGGTGCCCTGCGGTCCGCGCAGGACTTCCATGCGGGCGATGTCGAACAGGGCGCTCTGCGTGGTCACCGTATAGGGGTGGGCCACCTCATCGACATAGATGCCGACGGTCGAGGCGTTGTTGGACGAATATTCGCGCGCGCCGATGCCGCGGATGCGGAACTGGGGCTGGCCGCCGCCGAACTGGCTGTCGACCTCCATGTTGGGCACGGCGTTTTCCAGGTCATTGACGACCGAGATGCCTTTTTCATCCAGTTGCTCGCCGCCGATGACGCTGAGGGAGACGCCCACGTCCTGGCTGGCCTGCTCACGCCGCTGCGCGGTGACGATGATCTCGTCGACGCGCGTAGCCTGATCCCCAGATCGAGTCTCGCTTTGAGCGTCTGCGTTAGAGAAGGCGGCTATAGTCAGTAAGCTGACAGAAGACGCCAAGATATACTTCTTCATCTCATCCCCCTCAATACCATTGGTATTCTAAGGTGTGTTTTCTATTATGTTGGAAAGTCGATCGATCAACTCGTCGATCTGAGCGTGGCTGATAATCAAGGGAGGCGACAGCGCGATGACATCTGCCGTCACCCGTACTAAAATTCCGTCGTCAAACGCCTGGTGGAACACCTCCGTCGCGCGGGCGCCGGGCGCGCCGGGGCGCGGAGCGAGCTCGATTCCTGCGACCAGGCCCAGGTCGCGGATGTCGATGACGTGGGGCAGGCCCCTCAGGCTGTGCACCGCGTCCTGCCAGTAAGGCGTCAGTTCGGCCGCGCGCTGGAACAGGCCTTCGCTCTCATAGACGTCCAGCGTGGCCAGCCCCGCCGCCGCCGCCAGCGGGTGGCCGGAATAGGTGTAGCCGTGGAAGAACTCGATGCCCGGCCCCGCCGCGCCCTCGACCACCGACTGATAGACTGCGCGGCTGACGCCGACGGCGCCCATCGGCACGGCGCCGTTGGTCAGCCCCTTGGCGCAGGTCATCAGGTCGGGCGTGACGCCCAGGGCCTCGGCCGCCGTCAGGGCGCCCAGACGGCCGAAGCCGGTGATGACCTCGTCGAAGATCAGCAGGATGCCGTGCCGCGCCGTGATCTCGCGCAGACGCTCCAGATAGCCGATCGGCGGCACGATCACCCCGGCCGAGCCGGACATGGGCTCGACGATGACGGCGGCGATGGTTTCGGCGCCATGGGTCTCGATCAGGGCCTCCAACTCATCGGCCAGATGCAGGCCCCAGACCGGCTGGCCGCGTGTGAAGGCGGCCTCGTCCAGATTGAGCGTGTGCGACAGGTGGTCGACGCCGGGCAGGGTGGGGAAGCCGCGCCGGTTGTTCTCCAGTCCGCCGACGGAAATGCCGCCGAAGCCGACCCCGTGATAGCCCTTCTGACGGCCGATCAGACGGGTGCGGTTCTCGAAACCCCTGGCGCTCTGACAGGCGAGTGCGATCTTCAGGGCGGTGTCTACGGCCTCTGACCCCGACCCGGCGAAGAAGACGTGGTTCAGGTCGCCCGGCAGCAGCATCCCCAGCCGCGACGCCAGCTCGAACGCCAGCGGATGCCCCAGCTGAAAGGTCGGTGCGTAGTCCAGGATCTCCGCCTGGCGCTGGATCGCCTCGACGATCGGCTGGCGGGCGTGCCCGGCGTTGACGCACCACAGGCCCGCCGTGCCGTCCAGCACCGCCCGGCCGTCCGGCGTAAAGTAGTGCATGCCCCTGGCCGAGGCGAACAGGCGGGGCTGCGCCTTGAAGGCGCGGTTCGCCGTGAACGGCATCCAGAAGGGATCAAGGTCGTTTGCGGCCTTGCCTGCGCTTGCAGCGGTCATGCGGTCATCCTCTGTCTTTCGCCAGTAGCGGCCGAACCGCAACGAAAGGGAAGACTGTTACTTCCGTGATTTAATGTGCGGATAAATATAGACAATTTACCCGCGTGCTCGATTTTTTGAGCGGGCCGAACGCTCAGTAGCGAAGCGTCAGCCGCGCGCCGATCGTGCGGGGACGGCCCGGCTGGGCGATGTCTGCGCTGGTGAAGAAGTTGCGCGTCAGGTCGTAATCCTGATCGAACAGGTTGCGAGCCCAGAAGGCGATGGACCAGTCGGCGTCTTCAGGCCCCACGGTGATGCTGGCGTTGGCCAGCCAATAGGCCTCGACATCGTATTTGGCGCCCAGCCAGGACGGGTATTCGTCGCGATAGCTGTAGTTGGCCTCGGCCGTGACGGCGAAGCCGCTGACCGTCCAGTCGTAGCTGACCGATCCGCCGTAGGACCACGCGGGGAAGGGGATGTTCTGGCCCGACTTGTCGATATAGGCGGTGACGGGCGGCGTCTGCTGGCAGGCGCCGATGTTCAGGTCGACGAAGTCGGTGTATTCGCCCTTCTTGTAGCTGAGGTTCTGGCTGATCCGCAGACCGGCTGTGGGGCGGAAAACGCCCTCGAGCTCCGCGCCGTAAATCTTGGAATCGGCGTTGGTGAAGCGGCCGACCGGGCCGTTGGCGCCGCAGACGGCCGACAGCACCTGCTGGCCGTTGTAGTCGTAGTAATAGGCCGCGCCGTTGATCTGGACCGCACGCGACGGGTCGGCCTTGAAGCCGAGCTCATAGGCCCACAGAATTTCCGGATCGAAGGGTTCGATGCCGCTGCTGTCGCCAGTGTTGTAGGTGGTGAAGCCGCCCGACTTGGCGCCCCGGCTGGCCGAACCGTAGAGCAGGACATTGTCAGCGGGTTTGAACTCCAGCGCCGCCTTGCCGGTCAGCGGGGTCATCTTGGTGTCGACGCTGGTCGGGGGCAGGGCGGCGGCGCCGCCGAAGGCCGAGCCGAAGCCTTGAAGCTCGCGGGTTTCTTCCTCGTAGCGCAGGCCCAGGATGGCCTTCCACCGCTCGGAGAAGGCGTATTCGGCCTGACCGAACAGGCTCCAGGACTCGACCTTCTGGTCGTAGGTGACCTGGGCGTAGGTGCCGTAGATGTCGATGAAGTCCGAGAAGTAGCGTTCGTTAAGGTCCTGTTTCGAATAGTAGAAACCGGCTACCCAGGTCAGGGGGCTGTCGTTGTCCGAGGCCAGACGCAGTTCCTGCGACAGGACATTCACATCGCTGCCGAAGAAGGTGTCGGCCTCGACCGAGGCGCTGGAATCCCAGTCGCCGTATTCGCTGCGGTCCAGAGTCTCATAGCTGGTGATGCTGGACAGGTTCATGCCCTTGAGCGCCAGATTGGCGTTCAGCGAGGCGCCCCAGGATGAGTTATCCCGACCGGGCTTGGCGTTCACGTCGCGGCCGATGGCGTCAGCAAAACGCTGCGACAGGCCCCATCCGGTCTTGGAGCGGTCCTTATCGGCGGGGATGAGGTAGCTGGGGCGGTTGATCGCGCCGGTGTGCAGGTCGCTGATCAGATACAGGCCCTGGTTCTCGGACTTGTCGACGCCGCCGTGGACGTCGAGCAGGGCCGTGAAGGTCTCATTGGGCGTCCATTCCAGCAGGGCGCGGGCGCCGGTGCGGTCGGCGTCCCCCAGGCTTTCGCCCGTGTCGCGGTTTCGCTGCCAGGCGCCGCCCTGTTCGGTCGAGACGGCCAGACGGCCGCGCAGGGTTTCGGCCAGCGGGCCGGAGACATAGCCCTCGCCCCGGAACAGGTTGTGGCTGCCCCATTCGGTCATCAGCCCGGTGGACAGGTCTTCGGTCGGGCGTTTGGTGACGAAGCTTATGGCGCCGCCGGTGGTGTTGCGGCCGTACAGGGTGCCCTGCGGGCCGCGCAGCACCTCGACCCGGTCGATGTCGAAGATCAGCCCCTGGGTCATGACCGGGACCGGATAGGCGACCTCGTTCACATAGACGCCGACGGTGGGCGAGTTGTTGGAGGCGTAGTCCTGAAAGCCGACGCCGCGCATCCGGAACTGGGCCGCGCCGCCGCCGAAGGCCGGTTCGACCTCCAGATTGGGGGTGGCGTTCTGAAGCTGGTTGACGTTGGTGACGCCCTGCTGCGTCAGGCTTTCGCCGCTGAGGACGCTGAGGGCGATGCCGACATCCTGAGCCGCCTGTTCGCGCCGCTGGGCGGTGACGATGACCTCATCGACCGTCGTGGCGGTCGGTTCGTCGGGCGCGCGCTGCGCGGCGACGGAGGTGGCGGACAGGGCGAGCAGGGCCCCGGCGGAAACGCTGACCATCAGACGATTCATCGTCTTCCTCCCCATGAGGCCGCCGCAGTCTTTAAAGCCGCGTTCAGCCGTCGCGACCGGCACAACCCGATCGCTGAACTATCTCCGCTGCCGATATCTTGTGCAATGCAGCATCTACACGCAGTAGCAGTGATCGGCCGCGAAAAACCCTCTTCCCTCAGGGATCAGTAGTCGCCTGATGGCGAATTTGGGCAAGGCTGTTTCTTTGTTGGCCTATATCCCTGTCTGATATGGGGAAAATATTCCAATGATCGGAATACTGATCATTCGCAACGGCGCCCCTCAGAAGGTCGGCGGCGTGCAGGCGCTGATGACCACGCAGGGGACGTCGCCGATGTTGCGGAAGCGGTGCTGCAGGACGCTGGGGAACAGGTAGCCTTCGCCCGCCTTGAGCACGCGCGACTGGCCGTCGACGGTGACTTCAAGACGGCCCGAGATGATCATGCCGCCCTCTTCGCCCTCGTGGGACAGCATGACCCGGCCGCTGTCCGAACCGGGCTGATAGGTCTCGTACAGGATCTGCAGGCTGGAATCCTGGCTGGAGCCCAGCTGACGGTAGGAGACGTCCCCGCGCGAGATGTCGGTCAGTTCGTCGTGGCGATAGAAGTATTTGGTCGGGGTCTCGAACTCCGAGCTGAAGAAGTCGCCCAGCGATATGCCGGCCGCGTCCAGCAGTCGTTTCAGCGATCCGACTGAGGGGCTGGTGCGGCCGCTCTCGACCAGGCTGACGGTGCTGGACGGCACCCCGGCCTTGCGGGCGAGCGCCCGTTGCGACAGGCCGAGGCGGTCCCGAAGGGCGCGCAGGCGCGGGCCGATGATGTTCTCTTCTTCAGTATCGCCGCGCGCCATTTCGTCAGCTCCGCTTGCGGGTCAGCAGATCATAGGCCGCCCTTGCCATGACCTTGGCCGAGTTGCTCATGTCGTCGATGCCGACCCATTCGTCCGGCTGGTGCGCCAGATCCAGCACGCCGGGGCCGTAGGCGATGCAGTCCTTCAGCTTGCCGATGCGGTCGATGTGCTTCTGGTCATAGGTGCCGGGCGAGCAGACGAACTGGGCCTTCTTGCCCAGCACGGTTTCGATGGCGGCGGCCGTCGTGCTGGCGACGGGACCGTCGCGGTCGGCCATGCTGGGCGCCACCTGGAACAGGTCGCGCATCTCATAGCGGAAGCCGTGGCGCTGGGCCGCCAGTCCGTCGAGGATGGCCTTCACCTCGCCCTTCACCTCCTCCAGCGTCTCTTCGATCAGGAAGCGACGGTCGATGACCATGCGGCTGGAATCGGCGACGCAGGGTGCGGGCAGGCCGTCAAAGCCCTCGGCCTGTCCGCCATGGATCGAGTTGATGTTCATGGTCGACTGGCGGGCGCCCTCGGGCACCACCGGCATGTCGGAATGGCGGGCGGCCATGGCGGGGTAGAGCTTGCTCTCGAACTCTTCCATCACCGCGCCCATGTGGCGAATGGCGGAGTCGCCCAGGAAGGGCATGGAGCCGTGGGCGATGCGGCCCTTGGTCTCGATCTCGGCCCACCAGACGCCGCGGTGGCCGATGCAGACCCGATCCACGTTCAGCGGCTCGGGGATGATGACGTGATTGACTCGCGGCTCGGAGAACCAGCCGCGCTCGGCCAGGTAGGCGACGCCGCCGTAGCCGCCGGACTCCTCGTCCACCGTGCCGGAGATTTCCAGCGCGCCGGGCAAGGGCAGGCCGGAATCGATCAGGGCCTCGACCGCGATGATGGAGGCGGCCAGCCCGCCCTTCATGTCGCAGGCGCCCCGGCCATAGACGCGGCCGTTCTTCACCTCGCCGCCGAAGGGATCGACGGTCCAGCCAGACCCGACCTCGACCACGTCGATATGGCTGTTGAAGTGGACGCAAGGACCGGGTTCGGAGCCGGTCCAGCGGGCGATGACATTGGTCCGCGGATATTTGTCGCTGTCGCCCGGCGAGCCTTCGCCGCGCACATATTCGACGGTGAAGCCGCGCTTCTTCAGCCGCTCGCCGATGTATTCGGCGCAGGGGCGATAGGCCTCGCCCGGCGGGTTGATGGTCGGGAAGCGGATCAGGTCCTGCGTCAGGGCGACCAGTTCGTCGGTGCGGCCGTCGATCAGGTCCATGACGGTCTGCATTGTGGGGGCGCTCATCGGTTGATCCTCACGCGAACTGGGCGTCCAGCGCGGCCAGAACCGCGTCGGTCATCTGAAGGGTGGAAACGGGGGCGACCCCGGCTTCCGAGATGTCGGGGGTACGCACGCGGCTGGACACGACCTGCCGCACGGCGCGCTCAAGCCGGTCGGCCAGATCGGCGCGGTCGAACGACCAGCGCAGGCACAGGGCGAAGGACAGGATGGTGGCGATCGGGTTGGCGACGCCCTGTCCCGCGATATCGGGCGCCGAGCCGTGGATCGGCTCATACAGGCCCCGGCTGTTGCCGCCCTGACCGAGGCCGGACAGGGAGGCGGAGGGCAGCAGGCCCAGCGAACCCGTCAGTGCCGCCGCCGCGTCCGACAGGATGTCGCCGAACAGGTTGTCGGTGACGATGACGTCGAACTGGTCTGGGCGACGGACCAACTGCATGGCGCAGTTGTCGGCGTACATGTGCGACAACTCCACGTCGGGATAGTCGGCGGCGACCTCGGTGGCGATGGCTCGCCACAGGGCGCCGGTCTCCATGACGTTGGCCTTGTCCACCGAGCAGACACGGCGCTGGCGCGTGCGGGCCAGTTCAAACGCCGTGCGGCAGACGCGGGCGATTTCCGCCTCGGTATAGGCTTGAGTGTCATAGGCGCGGCGCTGGCCGTCGGGGCCGACCTCATTGGCGCGGGGCAGGCTGAAATAGACGCCCGCCGTCGCCTCGCGCACGATCAGGATGTCGAGGCCCCGGATCAGGTCGGGCTTCAGCGCCGAGGCGTCCAGCAGTTCGTCGAAACAGACGGCGGGGCGCAGGTTGGCGTAGAGGTCCAGCGCCTGACGCAGGCGCAGTATGCCCATCTCGGGCCGCTGGGCGCGGGGCAGGTGGTCCCACTTCGGCCCGCCGACGGCGCCGAACAGGACGGCGTCCGACGCCAGCGCCTGATCCACCACGTCCTCGGCGATGGGCGCGCCGACGGCGTCGATGCTGGCGCCGCCCGCAAGGGCTTCGCTCAGTTCAATGCGCAGCCCGGCGTTCCGGGCCCAGTCGACGACGCGCAGGGTCTCGCGGATGATCTCCGGCCCGATGCCGTCGCCCGGCAGGACCAGAAGCTTGAACGCGCGGTCAGATGCAGCGGCCACCGTCGACCTCCAGCGCCACGCCCGTGATCATCGAGGCGTCGTCAGAACAGAGGAAGGCGGCGGCGGCGCCCATGTCCTCGGGCGTCGAGAAGCGGCCGATGGGGATGGAGGCCAGGAACTTGGCCCGCACCTCGGGGGTGTCGGCGCCCATGAAGATCTTCAGCAGGGGGGTGTCGCCCGCCACCGGGTTCAGCGCGTTCACCCGCACCTGGAAGGGCGCCAACTCGACCGCCATGGCCCGCGTCGCCGTGATGACCCAGCCCTTGGAGGCGTTATACCAGGTCAGGTTGGGCCGGGGGCTGACCCCGCCGGTCGAGGCGATATTGAGGATGGCGCCCGATCCTTGCGCCTTCATCGCCGGGACGAAGGCCTTCGACATCAGATAGATGGCGCGCATGTTGACGCTGGCGATGCGGTCGAAGGCCTCGTCCGACAATTCGTCCAGCGGCTGGGGCGTGTGGCCGACGCCCGCGTTGTTGACCACGATGTCGACGCCGCCCAGCAGGCGGTTCGCGGTTTTGGCCAGAGCAGTGACGTCAGCGGCGCTGGACACATCGACCTTCACGCCCAGATCGGCGTCGCCCAGTTCAGCGGCCAGCGTGCGGGCGGCGTCGCCGTTCAGGTCGGCGACGATGACGCGGGCGCCTTCCTCGGCGAAACGGCGCGCGATTCCGGCGCCGAAGCCGGAGGCTCCGCCCGTGACGATCGCTCGCTTGCCCTCCAGCCGCTTCGATCTGTTCTCCCCCAAGACGCTTACTCCCTTGCGCTATCCGTGATGGGCCGCGACGGTCTTCAGGGTGGTGAAGGCATAGAGCGCCTCGAACCCTTTCTCGCGACCGTGGCCCGACCTGCCGACGCCGCCGAAAGGCAGTTCAACCCCGCCCGCTGCGCCGTAGTTGTTGATGAAGACCTGTCCGGCCCGCAGCCGTTTCGCCAGACGCATCTGGCGCCCGCCATCGCTAGTCCAGACGCCCGCGACCAGGCCGTAATCGGTGCCGTTGGCTATGGCGACGGCGTCGTCTTCCGTCTCGAACGGGATGACAACGACGGCGGGACCGAAGATTTCCTGCTGAGCCAGCGGATGGTCGGGCGCGACATTGGCGAACAGGGTCGGGGCGACATAGGCGCCGCCGTCGGGCAGGTCGCCCAGCGTCGCCTGCGCCACGATCAGGCCGTCGGCGCGGCCCTTGTCGATGAAGCCTTCGACCATGACCTGCTGCTTCTTCGACACCAGCGGGCCGACATCGCGGTCGTCCATCGCGGGACCGACGGTCAGAGCGCCGAAGCGCTCAGCCATGCGGCGCACGACCTCGTCATAGACGCCGCGCTGGACCAGTACGCGCGATCCGGCCGAGCAGGTCTGGCCCGCGTTCTGGACGCCCGCGTTGACCAGGAAGGGCAGGGCCTTGTCCAGATCGGCGTCGTCGAACACCAACTGGGGCGACTTGCCGCCCAGTTCCAGCGTCACCGGCACGGCGTTGATCGCCGCCGCCTGCTGGATGGCCACGCCCACGCCGGTCGAGCCGGTGAAGGACAGGTGGTTGATGCCCGGATGGGCGGCCAGCGCCGCACCCGCCTCGGCGCCCGTGCCGGTCACGATGTTCAGAGCGCCTGCGGGCAGGCCGCAATCGGCGGCGATGTGGGCGAAGGCCAGCGCGGTCAGCGACGCCTGCTCTGCCGGCTTCAGCACCACGGCGTTGCCGACGCACAGGGCGGCCACGACCGAGCGGCCGATGATCTGCATCGGGTAGTTCCAGGGGATGATGTGGCCCGTCACCCCATGCGGTTCGCGCAGGGTGTAGACGGTGTAGCCGTCCTGGAAGGGGATGGTCTCGCCGTGCAGCTTGTCGGCTGCACCTGCATAGAATTCGAGATAGCGGGCCAGGGCGATCACGTCGTTGCGGGCCTGCTTCAGCGGCTTGCCGACGTCGAGGGCTTCCAGTTCGGCCAGCAGGTCGATGCGAGCTTCGACCTCGCGTCCCATGCGGGCCAGGATGCGGCCGCGCTCGACGGCCGTCATGCGGCCCCAGTCTCCGTCGAAGGCGGCCCGGGCGGCCTGGACGGCGGCATCCACGTCGGCGGCGGTCCCGGCGGCCAGAGCGCCCATGACCTCGCCCGTCGACGGGTTCTCGATCGGCAGAGTCACGTCGCCCCCTGCGGGGCGCCAGACGCCGCCGATGAAGACCTTATCCGTGGAGAAGGGGGCGGCCATATCGTCTGCTCACTGTGAAGGCGATCCCCTCTGGTTCGCCGTCCAGGATAGTGGGCACGATAACGGATCAGGCGCCAAGCCCTTTATGGTTTTGGCCTAAGTCACTGATTTTATGTTCTGGATGCTCAATAAAATGAGCATTTGACACTGGGGCAAGCAGGCGGTGCGGCTTTTCACGCGACGGTTGCAGGCTCCAGCAGCAGGGCCATGATCTCGGCGCCCAGCATCATGTCCGCGACGGGGCCGAAGCGGCGCATCCGCATCCGGCCCAGCCGGTCGACCAGCACCAAACTGGGCGTGCCCTGAAGATTGAAGGCGGTCATGGTGCGCGGCGCGGTGGTGTCGGCCGAAGGCGCGTCGACGGCGACGGGGAAACGGCAACCGTGCTCGGCCAGCCATTGGGTCAGGCCCGCGCGGTCCGACTGCTGGTCGTGATGTTCGAACACGCTGTGGACGCCCAGAACGGCGACCTCGCCGGAGGTGAAGGTCTCGGCCACGCGCCGGGCCTGCGGCAGGGCGTAGTGGGAGCAGCCGGGGCACAGGCGTTGCAGAAAGGCGATGCAGACGACCTTGCCGCGCAGGTCTTCCAGACGCACCGGCTCGGGCGTGTTCAGCCAGTCCACGGCGTCGATCGGGGGCGCGGGGCGATGCATGGGGCGACGCATGGGGGGCGGCTCCTGAACGGCAGGGCGCCCCGATGGAGGCCGGACCTGGAATCGAACCAGGCTGGACGGATATGCACTCCGCCGCGTAACCGCTCCGCCATCCGGCCATCGGGGCGAGGCGTCTGGATAGCAGGCGGCGCCGGGGACCGCCTGGGCCGGTTGAGGATTAGCGGGGGCGCCGGTCGCAGCGCCCCCTGTATGGATCAGTCGTCGGCGGCCTGTTCGGCTTCCTCGGCCTCACGACGGGCGACGCTGAAGCGACGGCCGTAGAGCAGATAGGCGCCGACGCCGATCACGTTCCAGATCAGGAACCACGCTTGCGTTTTCTGCGGCAGGCTGGCCAGCAGATAGAGGCAGCCGGCGATGGCGATCGGGCCGATGACCCAGGCCAGCGGCGTGCGGAAGCCGCGCGGCAGATCCGGCGAGCGGCGGCGCAGGATCAACATGCACAGCGCCACGGAGCTGAAGGCCACCAGCGTCCCGGCGTTGGCCAGGGCGACGATCTCGTCCAGCGGGAAGAACAGGGAGATGGTCCCCACCACGGCGGCGGTGAACAGGGTGATCCGCAGGGGCGCGCCCTTGGCTGACAACTGCGACAGGCCGCGCGGCAGCAGGCCGTCGCGCGCCATGACGAAGAAGATGCGGCTCTGGCCGTAGAAGAAGGCCAGGATGACGGTCGGCAGGGTCAGCACCGCCGTCACGGCCAGGAAGTGGGCGGCGCCCGGCTGGCCGATCTCGCGCAGGATCAGGGCCAGCGGCTCGGGGCTGTTGGCGAACAGGGTGAAGGAGGTCGCGCCCAGGG
The DNA here is from genome assembly GCF_053645695.1 of Brevundimonas sp. NPDC055311. Taxonomy (NCBI): domain Bacteria; kingdom Pseudomonadati; phylum Pseudomonadota; class Alphaproteobacteria; order Caulobacterales; family Caulobacteraceae; genus Brevundimonas; species Brevundimonas sp. NPDC055311. The sequence goes on along the minus strand of NZ_JBSHMV010000001.1, from coordinate 600,866 downwards.
CCGCCGTGGCGATGACGGTGTAGATGGCCGCGCAGGCCAGCATGGAGCCGACGATGCCGATGGCCAGATCGCGCTTGGGATTGCGGGTTTCCTCGGCCGCCGTGGCGATGGCGTCGAAGCCGTAGAAGGCCGAGAAGATGATGGCGGCGGCGGCCATGATGCCGCGCTCGACCCCGTCCTCGCCCATGGTGCGGCCGAAGCCGAAGGGGCTGAACGGCTCCAGATTGGCCGCGTTGAAATGGGGCAGGGCGAACCAGACGAACAGCACCAGGGCCGACAGTTTCACGACCACGAGGGCCAGGTTCAGCGTGGCGCTCTTGCGGGTGCCGATGATCAGCATTCCGGCGATGACCAGGATGATGAACAGGGCGGGCACGTTGGCGACGCCGCCCGCGTGCGGCCCCTGCATCAGGGCCATGGGCAGGCCCAGCCAGTCGTGCAGCAGGGGCGCCGCATAGCCGGACCAGCTGACGGCCACGGCGCTGACCACCAGACTGTATTCGAGGATGAGGCTCCAGCCGATGACCCAGGCGACGACCTCGCCGATGACGACATAGTTGTAGGTATAGGCGCTGCCCGAGGCGGGGATGGTCGAGGCCATCTCGGCATAGGCCAGGGCGGCGCAGGCGCAGACGAAGCCCGCGATCAGGAAGGACAGCAGGACGGCCGGCCCGGCCTTGTCGGCGCCGATGCCAATCAGGGTCAGGATGCCGGTGCCGACGATGGCGCCCACGCCCATGGCCACAAGATGAGGCCAGCTGAGGCTGCGGGCCAGGCTGCGTTCCTGCGCGTTGACAGTGATGCGCTTGCGCACGTTCCAGCCGCCCATTCGGGATCTCGTCTTCTTTGCGTGTCGGGGGCCGGCGAGCAGACCGGCGCGTCCTGTTGCGTCAGACGCGTCCGCGACACAAGGGGGCGTGCGCTTCAAGACGCCGTCCGATGACCGGCGGATGAGGGTCATCAATCTCCGTTACCGGACAATTCGTCACTCAAACGGCGAGAAAACGGCAAGAAACCTAAGCCGATCCGTCACCGAAGCGCGCAAGCTTCGGAAGCAGCAGCCGCTATCCATGCCGCCGAGGCAGGAGGGAAGCAGGGTCATCCGCGGCGGATGAGCCGCCCACTGTCGCATCCTTTGACCAGACCGGTGGAATGACGATGAACAGCAGCTTCAAGACCCTGCTCGCCGTGGCGGCCAGCGCGCTCGCCCTGGCGGCCTGCGGCGGTTCGGCCGAGGTGGCCTCGCCGGGCGAAGGCGATTTCGGCAACGGCGGCGGCAACAATGGCGGGGGCGGCAACAACGGCGGCGGCAACGGCCAGGCCGCCGCTGACTGCCCGACCGGCTTCGCCAACGTCGGCACCATGGCCAACGGCACGCTGCGCAACTGCCAGCTGCCGCAACAGATCAACGGCTCGCTGACGGTGCCGCTGCGCGCCGGCACCATCTATTCGATCTCGGGCCGCACGGCCGTCGGCACGGACGGCGGCGTCGACGCCTCGGCCAACACGGGCACGCAGGGCATCCTGACGGTTGAGGCGGGGGTGACCATCTTCGCCTCGGGCGGCGGCGACTACCTGCTGGTGAACCGCGGCTCGCAGATCTACGCCGAGGGCACGGCCTCGCAACCGATCATCTTCACCAGCCGCCAGAACGTCGAAGGCACGACGAACGAGAATTCGCACGGTCAGTGGGGCGGGATCGTCCTGGCCGGTCGCGCGCCTCAGGCCAACTGTCAGCTGACCGCGCCGGTCACCTGCACCGGCCAGGTCGAGGGCACCAACGCCTTCTACGGCGGCGGCAACGCCAACGACAACTCGGGCCGTCTGCGTTACGTCCAGATCCGCTACTCGGGCTTTGAGATCTCGACGGGCAACGAACTGCAGGCCCTGACCCTAGCCGGCGTCGGCGCCGGCACCACCATCGAATACGTCCAGTCCTACAACTCGTCGGACGACGGCATCGAAATCTTCGGCGGCAACGTCAATCTGAAGCACATCGTCATCAACGGCGCAGACGATGACGCCTTCGACACCGACACCGGCTGGCGCGGCGGCGCCCAGTTCGGCATCGCGACCCAGCGCGCCCCGAACGCGACCAGCCGCTCGGCCGGTTTCGAGTTCTCGGCCGCCCCGGCCTCGACGCCGCTGGCCCAGCGCTACAACTCCCAGCCCAAGATCGCCAACTGGACCCTGGTGGGCCGCAACTCGCCGACCGACGCCCATACCGTCGCCCACTTTGACACGGGCACGAAGCCGACCGTGATCAACTCGGTCTTCACCAGTGTTTCCGGTTCTCTGGCCGGCTGCCTGGACATCGCCGACTCCGACACGGCCAGCGTGAACCCGGTGTTCAACTCGGTCTTCATGTCCTGCGGCATCTCCTACCGCGCCAGCGGCGCCGCCCGTTCGGAGCCGATCTTCACGGCCGGGACGAACAACACGGCCAAGGGGACCTCGACCCTGACCGCCCCGACTTCGGGCGTGACGATCACCAACCAGGTCCTGACCTTCATCAACGGCGCCAATGAAACCGCCGTGACCCCGGTCAAGGCTTCCAGCGTCCACGCCGCCTTCGTCGACACCGACTACATCGGCGCCGTGAAGAACGCTTCGGACACCTGGTGGCAGGGCTGGACCTGCGGCCTGACCGCCAACGCGAAGTGCTGATGAACCCTCTGGCGAGGCGGCGGTCCGAAAGGGCCGCCGCCGACCCTTTGAGCGTCCAGCCTCTCTCGACCTACGCAAGGCAGCCGAACATGAAGAACAAGACCCTGACCCGTAACGGGGTGCTGCTGGCCAGCAGCGCTCTCGTCGCCGCTTTCGGCGCGCCCAGCCTCGCGCTCGCCCAGGCGTCCGCTCCCGTCGCCGCCGTGGCCCTGAGCAACGAACTGCCCGCCGATCCGGAAAGCCCGGATCAGGTGTCGCAGACCCCGGCCACCCAGTTGGGCGATATCGTCGTCCTGGGCCGCAACATTCCCGAACCGAGCCGTCAGAGCGCCGAGGTGGCCGCTTTCCTGACCTCGGAAGACCTGCAGCGCACCGGCGATTCCACCGCTGCCGCAGCCCTTACGCGCGTGACGGGCCTGTCGATCGTCGAGGGCCGCTTCGTCTATGTGCGCGGCCTGGGCGAGCGTTATTCCTCGGCCCTGCTGAACGGCTCGCCGCTGCCCAGCCCCGAACCGCTGCAGCGCGTGGTGCCGCTGGACCTGTTTCCCTCCAGCATCCTGGCGGGCGTGACGGTTCAGAAATCCTATTCCCCCAACTATCCGGGCGAGTTCGGCGGCGGGGTCATCGACCTGCGCACCGTGGACGCCCCGGCCGAACCCTTCCTGACCTTCAAGGCGGGCGTCGGCGGCAACACCGAGACGACGGGCCGCGACAACCTAGTCTATTACGGCTCGGACACCGACTGGACCGGCTTCGACGACGAGACGCGCAAGGTTCCGGGCCAGATCGCCCAGGCCTTCCGTCTCGGCAAGCAGATCAACCTGGCCAACTTCTCAGCGTCTGAAGTGCAGGCCATGGGGCGGTCGCTGGTCAATGCGCCGCTGCGCCTGATGCAGCGCCAGCAGACCCCGGTCGACGGCAGCCTGGAACTGGCGGGCGGTTTCCGCACCCCGACCGAGATCGGCGACCTGGGCGTCATCGCCGTCGCCGGTTACGACAACTCCTGGCGCACGCGCCAGGCGATCCAGGAAGAGGGCCAGTTCCAGGGCGACGATCTGGTGCCGGTTTCGACCTTCGACGTCGAGTCCAACCAGAACGACGTGCGCCTGAACTTCCTGGGGGGTCTGTCGCTGACGACCGACGATCATGAGGTGAAGTGGACCAACCTCTACGTCCGCACCACGACCAAGCGCGCGCGCACCTCGGCCGGGCCGGACTTCGACGCCGGCGGCAGCGTGATCCGCAACGACTACACCGAGTGGTTCGTGCGTCAGCTGTTCACCAGCCAACTGGCGGGCGAGCACTACTTCGGCGCTGACGGCGAGTGGAAGCTGGACTGGCGCGCGGCCTACGCCAAGACCTCGCGCGACGCTCCCTATGAATCGCGCTTCCAGTACGGCGTCGACGCCCAGGACCGCTTCATCCACAACGTCCAGGGCAACCAGATCTCGTTCAGCGAACTGGACGACGAAATCTGGTCCGGCGGCGTGGACCTGGCCTACAAGCTGCCGATGGCGGCGGGCCGCGAGGCGACCATCAGCGTCGGCGCCTCGACCTTGGACAACACCCGCTCGGCCGAGCGTCACGACCTTCAGTTCGAGGCCGTCAACGGCCTGACCGACAGTCAGCGCCGCGCGCGGATCGACTATCTGTTCTCGGACTACAACATCAATCCGTGGACGTTGCAGTTGCGCGAGATCGCCGGCTCGAACGGCGCAAACGCCTATGACGCCGACATGAAGGTCAACGCGGTCTACGCCATGGTCGACGCCGAGTTCGTGCCGACCATCCGGACCACCTTCGGCGTCCGCTTCGAGGACGGCCAGCAGAGCGTGACCCCGCACGACCTGTTCGGCGGCGCCTCGTCCTATGAGGCGACGGAGATCGAGGAGCAGTATTGGCTCCCGTCGTTCACCGCGACGTGGAACTTCACCGAGGATCAGCAACTGCGCTTCGGCGCGTCCAAGACCATCGGTCGTCCGCAGTTCCGCGAACTGGCGCCCCAGGCCTATACCGACCCGGAAAGCGACCGCGTCTTCATCGGCAACCCCTATCTGACGGACACCGAGATCCTGAACCTGGACGCGCGCTGGGAATGGTATTTCGGCCGCCAGCAGTTCGTAACCGCGGGCGTCTTCTACAAGAAGCTGGACAAGCCGGTCGAAGCGGTGATCGTCGATGTCGGCAACCAGCGCCAGCAGACCTTCCTGAACGCGCCGGAAGCGATCGTCATGGGCGTCGAGGCCGAGGTAAAGAAGTATTTCGAGTTCGCCGATCAGGCGGCCTTCATCTCCAACAAGCGCTGGCTGGTGCAGGCCAACTACACCTGGTCGGACTCTGACGTCTCGGTCGGCGAGGGCGACACCGTCATCACCCTGGGCGGCGGCGGGCGTCCCGAACAGGCGTCGTTCTTCATCCAGGACGGCAGCCGTCTGCAAGGCCAGTCGGAGCACGTCGCCAACCTGCAACTGGGTTGGGAGGACGACACGGCGCGGTCGCAGGCGACCTTCATCCTGAACTACGTCTCGGAGCGGATCACCGCGCGCGGCGCGGGCGTGGGCACGGCGCGCGAGCCGGATTACCTGCAGGAGCCGGGCGCCGTTCTCGACTTCGTCTATCGCAAGGACTTCACCGTGAAGGGCCGCGACCTGGGCTTCGCCCTGGAGCTGCGCAACCTGCTGGGGACGGACTTCGAGGAGTACCAGGAGAAGGGCAACAAGATCCGCATCAACCAGTACGATCTGGGCCAGAGCGCCTCGGTCAGCCTGACGGCGCGCTTCTAAGCGGCGGCAGCGTCGGACATCGAGCCGGGAGGCCCCAGCGGTCTCCCGGCTTTTTTGCGTCCCCTTTCCTGTTGGGAAGGGTGAATGTTTCGCGTCATTCCGTCCGAACCCGCTGCATCTGTCGTGACAACTTCTCGACGCTGTCATGGTTCGGAGCGAGCCGGGTACGGAGCATCCGCCTAGGGAGGCGGTGCGGCCGCGAGAGGCCGTGGGGGATGTCTTCCTTGCTCGCTGGCCTTCGCAAACTGAGCGCCGTTTCGTTGGGCAAGGGCGGCCTGTCCCTTCGCCGTCCGTCGCTGCGGCGCGTGGTCGAGGCGGCCTTGATCCTGCTTCTTCTCGTGCAGGCCGGGCGGCTGGTCTGGCTGTTCGCGGCGCCGACGCCGCAGGCCGTGGAGGCGCGGCCTCTATCTGAGATCGACCTGGGCGTGCTGTCGCGCTTCGACGCCTTCTTCCGCAACGGCGGGGGCGGGGCCGAGGCGGCGCCGTCGGACGGCGGGGGGCTGACCCTGTTCGGCGTGCGCGCGGACGGCGTGGGCGGCGGCTCGGCCATCATCGGCCTGTCGGATGGACGCCAAGTGTCGGCCGGGGCGGGCGAGGAGGTGGAGCCGGGGCTGACCCTGAACGCCGTCGCCCCCGACCACGTCATGCTGTCGCGCGGCGGCGCGCCTTTCCGTCTCGACTTTCCCGACATGGCCTCGGGCGCCGCACCCGTTGCGCCTGTCGCGGCGGCGCAATCCGCCGTGACTGCGCCCGAACCCGCTTCGGCCGAAGGCGTGATGGTCGATCCTCAACGTCTGATCGCCCAGGCGGGGCTGCGGCCGCGCATTCAGGGGCTGGGAATCAACGGCCTGACCGTTTCCGCCTCGGGCGACGGGGGCGAGCTGCGCAACGCAGGCCTGCGCTCAGGCGACGTTATCCTGTCGGTCAACGGCGCGGCCCTGAACAGTCCGCAGGCGCTCGCCGCCCTGCGCGGCCAGTTGGCCGATGCTCCCTCGGCCCAGATCCAGTTCGAGCGCGACGGTCAGGTCCGCTCCACCACCGTAAGGACGCGCCCATGAAGGCCCGTAACCGCAGCATTCTCACCGGCGTTCTGGCCGCTGTTCTGGCGGTCCAGCCGCTGGCCGCTACGCCGGTGATGGCCCAGGAGGCGCGTCAGACGTTGAACGTCCAGAACGCCGACATCCGCGCCTTTGTGCAGGATGTCGCGCGTACGACGGGCCGGACCTTCATCGTCGATCCGGCGGTGACCGGGACGGTGACGGTGTCCAGCCCGCGCCCTCTGACCCGCGCCCAGCTATTCGAGGTCTTCCTGTCGACGCTGCGGGCCAATGGTCTGGTGGTGACGCCGACATCGTCGGGCGCCTATCGCATCAGTCCGGCGCAGGGGGCGGCGCAGGGCCCGGCCACCGTCGGCGCCGAGCGGTTCTCGACCGAGGTCTTCACCCTTCGCCACATCGACGCCGCCTCGGCCGCCGAGACGATCCGGCCGCTGGTCGGGGCGCAGGGGCAGGTGCTGGCCAATCCCGGCGCCAACAGCGTGGTCGTGGCCGACTTCGCCGATAACCTGTCGCGCATCCGGGCGCTGGTCGGCCGCATCGACGTGGACCGTTCGGCCTATGAGGTGGTGGCGCTGGAGAATGCCTCGGCGCGCGAGATCGCCGGGGTGCTGCAACAGGTGACGGGCGGTCCCGGCGGGCCGGGTCTGGTGACGATCACCCCGGTCGAAAGCTCCAATGCGCTGGTGCTGCGTGGCGACGGTCAGGCGCTGGCGCGGGTGCGCGGCCTGATCGCCGATCTGGACGGCCGGGCGCGAGCCAGTCAGGACGTCAACGTCGTCTTCCTTGAACACGCCGACGCCGAACAGCTTCTGCCGGTTCTGCAACAGATTGTCGGCCAGCCTGCGGATGCGGCGGCGCCCTCGTCTCCGCGCCTGCGGACGGCCCGCGCAGCGGCGACCAATGCGACCAGCGGCATGGGGTCGGGCGGCTTGACCACGACGGGCGAGGCCGACAGCGGCCCGATCGGCGCGACCACCGTGACCGCCACCGGCCAGCGCGCCACCATCGCCCGTTTCCCCGGAGCCAACGCCCTGGTCATCTCCGGCCCGGCGGACCTGCAACGCACCCTGACCGAGGTGATCCGCCAGTTGGATGTGCGCCGCCAGCAGGTGCTGATCGAAGCCATCGTCGTCGAGCTGAGCGACAAGGCCGTGCGCGATCTGGGCGTGCAGTGGCTGATGGCGGGCGAGCAGGGCGTCGGCCTGACCAACTATTCCGACCGCGCGGCGCCGCTGGTTCCCATCGCGGGCGGGGCGGCGGCGGGTCAGCTCGACAAGGACGATCCCCTGCGCGAGCGACTGCAGAACCTGGCGCTGAACAGCCTGCTGGGCGCCAACGGCTTCGTCGGCGGGGCGGGCGGCAAGTGGGGCGAGGGCCTGTTCGGCTTCATCATCAATGCGGCCAAGACGGACGCGGGCTCGAACCTGTTGCAGACCCCGTCGATCATGACGTTGGACAATGAAGAGGCGACCTTCCTGGTCGGGCAGGAGGTGCCGATCACCACCGGCCAGACCATTCTGGACGGCAACTCCAATCCCTTCACTACGACCGAGCGCAAGGACATCGGCGTGCGCCTGACGGTGCGGCCCCAGATCAACGCCGGCGGCTCCATCACCCTGACGCTGCGGCAGGAGGTGTCGAGCATCAACGGCCTGCTGACCAGCGGCGCCAACGACCTGATCCTGGACAAGCGCGAACTGGAGACGACGCTGGTGGTCGATGACGGCGACATCGCCGTGGCGGGCGGCCTGCTGGATCAGAACGACCGGCTGGAGACGAGCAAGGTGCCGGGTCTGGGCGACATTCCGGGCGTCGGCGTCCTGTTCCGCTCGACCAGCCGCGAGCGGGGGCGGACCAATCTGATGGTCTTCCTGCGCCCGACCATATTGCGCACCTCCGCAGACGCCCAAGGGCTGGCGGCCGATCGCTGGGGCTATATGCGCGGCGAGCAGCAGCGGGTTCACCCCGATCGCGAGCCGAGTCTGGACGCCCTGCTGCGCGACTATATGCAGGCCCAGCCGCCTGCGGCGCCCGCAGCGGGCGAGCCTCTGGTCATCGCCCCCGCAGCGCCGGTGGCGGCGCGTCCCTTGCCGCCCGTGACGGGGGCCGCCCGGTGATCACCGTCGTCGACCCGCGCCTGCCCTACGGCTTCGCCAAGACCCACGGCGTCCTGCTGCTGGCGGCGGGCGAGGTGATGGCGGTCGGCGTGCGCGAGGGCGCCGACCCTCTGGCTCTGGTCGAGGCGCGCCGCGCGCTGGGCCGCCCGCTGGAGGCGACGCCGCTCAGCGCCGTCGCCTTCGATCGCAAGCTGTCGGAAGTCTATGCGGGCGAGCAACTGACGGCCGCCGACGGCGACGACCTGTCCCTGCCGGTCGGGTTGGACAGTCTGGTGGACGACATCCCGGCGGCGGCCGACCTGCTGGACGCCACGGACGACGCGCCGGTCATCCGCCTGATCAACGGGGTCATCGCCGAGGCCGCCCGCATCGGCGCCTCGGACGTGCATCTGGAAAGCTATGAGACGCGGCTGCTGGTGCGGATGCGGGTGGACGGGGTGCTGCGCGAAGCGCTGAGCCTGAACCCGCGCGTGGCGCCCCTGCTGGTGTCGCGCATCAAGGTCATGGCGCGCCTCGACATCGCCGAGAAGCGTAAACCCCAGGACGGGCGCATCCCCCTGACGCTGGGCGGCAAGTCGCTGGATGTGCGCGTCTCGACCCTGCCGTCGCGCGCGGGCGAGCGGGTGGTGCTGCGGATATTGGACAAGGATCAGGCCGGGCTGACGCTGGACCGGCTGGGCATGGACCCGGCGGCGCTGGAGGCCTTCCGCCATGCCCTGGCCGAGCCGAACGGCATCATCCTCGTCACCGGGCCGACCGGCTCAGGCAAGACGACCAGCCTCTATGCCGGGCTGTCGCTGCTGAACGACGGCTCGCGCAACATCCTGACGGTCGAAGACCCGGTCGAATACGCTATCGAAGGCGTGGGCCAGACCCAGGTGAACCCCAAGGTCGGCATGACCTTCGCCGCCGGCCTGCGCGCCATCCTGCGCCAGGATCCCGACGTGGTCATGGTCGGCGAAATCCGCGATACGGAGACGGCGGCCATCGCTGTTCAGGCCTCCCTGACCGGCCATCTGGTGCTGTCGACGGTCCACACCAATGATGCGGCCGGCGCCGTGACGCGGCTGCGCGACATGGGCGTCGAGCCCTTCCTGCTGGCCTCGACCCTGCGGCTGGTGGTGGCCCAGCGGCTGGTGCGGCGCCTGTGCCCGCACTGCCGGATCGAGGAGACGGCGGACAAGGCCACGGCGCGGTTGATCGGCGCCGAAGAGGGCGTGCGCGTCTGGCGGCCGCACGGCTGCGCCGACTGCGGCTCGACCGGCTATGTCGGGCGCATCGGCCTTTATGAGACCCTGACGGTGGACGAGAAGGTGCGCCGCCTGATTGCCTCGGGCGCGGATGAAGACGCGGTGTTCGACGCCGCCTTCGCGCGCGGCGGGACCCTGGCCGACCGGGCGCGGGCGCTGGTGCTGGACGGCGTCACCTCGGTCGAGGAAGCCCTGCGCGTGGCGCGTCAGGAAACCGCCGCCGAAGAGGTCGCGGCCTGATGGCGGCCTTCGACTATGTGGCGGCCGACGCCATGGGGCGCACGGTCAGCGGCTCCCTGACCGCCGCCGACGAGGCGGCCGCGCGCAAGGCGCTGGCGAAGCGTCAGCTGGCGCCGTTGCAACTTTCGCCCGGTCGTTCGGGCGCGGTCACGGCGTCGAAATCCGGCCAAGGACAGGGAAGGACCGGGCGACTGTCGCCCAAGGCGCTGGCGCTGACGACGCGGCAGCTGGCGACGCTGATCTCGGTTTCTCCGCTGGAGGAGGCGCTGCGCAACCTGATGCTTCAGGCCGACCGGCCCAACGTCCGCCGCGTGCTGGAAGGCGTCCACGCCGGGGTGATCGAGGGGCGGCGCCTGTCCGACGCCATGGGCCAGCAGGGCGCGGCCTTTCCGCCGCTGTATCGCGCCATGACGGCGGCGGGCGAGCAGTCGGGCGCGCTTCAGCCTATTCTCGAACGGCTGGCCGACGGGCTGGAGCGCGACGAGGTCGTGCGCGGCAAGGTGCTGACGGCCCTCGTCTATCCGTGCGTGCTGGCGGTGGTGGCGCTGGGCGTCATCGTCGCCATGATGACCTATATCGTGCCCAAGGTGGTCGATCAGTTCGACAGCATGGGCCAGACCCTGCCGCTGTTGACGCGCCTGGTCATCGGCCTGTCGGACCTGATGCGCGACTGGGGCTGGCTGCTGCTTCTGGTCCTCGCCGCCGTGGTCGCGGCGGGCCTGATCGCGCGGCGGCGCGAGGCGGTGCGGCTGAAGCTGGATGCCTGGGTCTTGAGGCTGCCGCTGATCGGGCGGTTGACGCGCGACCTGCACGGGGCGCGCATGGCCCGCACCCTGTCGACCATGATCGCGGCGGGCCTGCCGGTGCTGGAGGGGCTGACCATCACCGCCCGCACCGTCTCCAACCGCGCCCTGCGCCGCGCCACCGAACAGATGGCCGAGGCCGTGCGCGAAGGCGGCGGCCTGTCGGCCGCCATGCGCCGCGCCGAGGTCTTCCCGCCCATCCTCGTCTACATGACCGCATCCGGCGAAAGCAGCGGTCGGCTGGAGCCCATGCTGGAGCGTGCGGCCGACTATCTGGAGCGCGAATTCTCCAACTTCACCGCCGTGATGCTCAGCCTGCTGGAGCCGGCGATCATCGTGGTCATGGGCGGGATCGTCGCCGTGATCGTGCTGTCGATCCTGCTCCCCATCCTTCAGATCAACACCCTGGCTTTGGGGTGAGAGAGGCATTGATGTCCGTTCTCAAGACCTGCGCTCGACGTCTGCGCCACATCGCCAAGGCGCGCACCCGGCGCGCTCAAGCAGCGAGCCGCCGCGCGGCGAGCGGTAGCGCACGACCACTCGCTCAAGCAGCGCGCGGTAGCGAACAAAGAATGGGTTTCACCCTTGTCGAACTCATGGTCGTCATCGTCATCATCGGCCTGTTGGCGACTGTGGTGGCGATCAATGTCCTGCCCAGTCAGGACAAGGCCATGGTCGGCAAGGTGCGGGCCGACATCTCGGTGCTGGAGCAGGCGGTGGAGACCTATCGCCTCGACAATCTGACCTTCCCGACGGACCAGCAGGGGCTAAAGGCCCTGACCGCGCCGCCCGCCGATCTGGCGCGGCCGGAACGCTATCGCCAGGGCGGCTATGTCCGTCGCCTGCCGGAAGATCCGTGGGGCAATCCCTACCAGTACCGCCGCCGCAGCGCCCATGGCGGCCAGTTCGACATCTGGTCCTTCGGCGCCGACGGCCAGGAAGGGGGCGAGGGGAATGACGCCGACATCGGCAACTGGCAGGGCTGACCACGCCCGGTCGATGCGCGCGCTCCACTGCGCTCAAGCCGCGAGCCGCCGCGCGGCGAGCGGTAGCGCCCGACAACTCGCTCAGGCAGCGCGCGCCCGAGGCGCGCGCGGCAGCGAACAAAGAATGGGGTTTACCCTTGTCGAGTTGATGGTCGTCATCGCCATCATCGGCGTGGCGGCCGGGGCGGTGATCCTGTCCATGCCGGACCCGCGCCCGACGCTGGCCGTCGAGGCCGAGCGGTTCGCCGCGCGCCTGACGCTGGCGCGCGAAGAGGCGGTGATGACTAATCGCCCGGTGGCCCTGCGCGCCGATGTGGCGGGCTATGGTTTCGAGAGTTTCGACGGCGCCGTCTGGACGCCTTTGACGGGCGTTCTGGCGCCGAAGGCATGGGGCGATGGCGCCGCCGTCGCCGGAGCCGCTCGCGCCGTGTTCGATCCCACCGGCGGCGCCGACGCCGCCAGCGTGCGACTGGAGCGTGAGGGCCGCTCCGTCATCGTCGCCATCGACGGGGCGGGCGAGGTGACGATCCATGAGTGAGGGCACGCAACGCGCGGGCTTCACCCTGATCGAATGCCTTGTGGCGCTGGCCGTGTTCGGTCTGGCGGCGATGGCGCTGTTGAACCTGTCGGGCGAGAGCACGCGCTCGGCGACGCGGGTCGAGACGCGGACGCTGGGCGGCGTCGTCGCTGACAATGTCGCCGCCGAGGCGATGATCGCGCGCGACCTGCCCAGCGGCAGCACGGCGGGACAAGCCTCTCTGGGCGGACGCGAATGGCGCTGGGTGCGGGTGGTCAGCGCGACGGACATGCCGGGCGTCGGCCGCATCGACGTGCGCGTCTTCGCCGATGAGGAACAGGCCGCCGAGCGCGTGCTGTTCCGGGCGGCGGGCGCATGAGGAAAGATCGCCTATCCGCTCAAGCAGCGAGCCGCCGCGCGGCGAGCGATAGCGGAAGAAAGAGAGCCGGGTTCACCCTTGTCGAGGTCATGATCGCCCTGCTGATCTTCGCCTTACTGGCGGGGGCGGGCGCGTTGGTGCTGGGGCAATCGATTGAGACGCGGTTCGCGGTGAAGGCGAACGCGGACCGGGTGGCGGCGCTGCAACGCACGCGCGCCCTGCTGCGCGCCGATCTGGCGCAGGCGACGGCGCGGCGGGTGCGCGGGCCGACGGGGCGCCCGGCGCCTCAGGCGATCATGGGGCCGCAGTTGCCGGGCGACCCGCTGCTGGTGCTGGCCCGCAGCGGCTGGAGCAATCCCGACGCCGTGCCGCGCGCCTCCTTGCAGCGGGTCGAATACCGGCTGGTCGAGGATCGGCTGGAGCGGCGCGTGGCCCCCTATCTGGACGGGGCGCGGGCCGGGCCGCCGCAGGTGCTGTATCGCGGGGTGAAGGAGGCCCGCGTCGCCTTCATCCAGAACGGCTCCGAGGCGCCCGCCTTTGCCGCCAGCAGCGACAGGCCCCTGCCGGACGCCGTGCGGGTGACGCTGACGCTGGACGGTTTCGGCCCGGTCGAGCAGCTGTTTCTGGTCGCCGCCGCATGAGGGAAGGCGCGCGCGATCGTCGGGGCATGGCCTTGCTGACCGTCCTGTTGCTGGTGGCGGTGATGGCGGCGCTGTGCGTGGTGCTGCTGGACGACGTGCGCTTTTCCGTGCGCCGCACCACCAACGCCGAGCGCCAGGCGCAGGCGCAAGGTTTTGCGGCGGGGGCGGAGGCGCTGGCGCGGCGGCGGCTGTCCGATCTGGTCCGCGCCGATCCGGCGCGCACGCCGCTTCAGCCACAGTGGAACGGTCGCATCTTCGCCTTGCCGCTGGAAGACGGCGAGGGGCGGGCGGTGATCCGCGACGGTCAGTCGTGTTTCAATCTGAACAGTCTGGTCTTGGGGCAGGGCGAGGATTTGATGGCGCGGCCCGAAGGGGCGGCGCAGTTCATCACGCTCGGCGAGGCGCTGGGCACTCCGCGCGGGCGGATAGCGGCGGTCGCGGCGGCCCTGACCGACTGGATGGACGGCGATGACGAGGTGTCGCCGCAGGGGGCGGAAGACGCCGCCTACGCCAGCCGCCCGACGCCTTACCGCACCGGCGGGGTCATGCTGGCCGAGGTCAGCGAGTTGCGCGCGGTCTCGGGAGTGGACGACGCCCTCTATCGCCGTCTGAGGCCGTATCTGTGCGCCTTGCCGGAGGCGCGGCTGTCGCCCCTGAACGTCAACACGCTGGAGCCGCAGGACGCCGTGCTGCTGGTCGCGATCAGCCGGGGCGTGGTGGGGCTGAACGCGGCCAAGGCGGCGATCGCCGCGCGCCCGGCGACGGGCTGGAGCAGCCCTGACGCCTTCTGGGCCCAGCCCGCCCTTTCGGGCGTGGTTGTCGACGAAGGGACAAAGGGTCAGATCACCCTGGCCACCCGTTATTTCGACCTGAGGGTCGAGATCGAGCACGGCGACGCCCGCGCCGTCCGCACCGCCCTGATCCACGTCGCGCCCGATGGCGCGGCGCGCACCGTCATCCGTCGCTGGACGCCTGAAGAATGAGCATGGAAGAATGAGCCACGCCCGCATCCTGTTCATCCCGACCCACGCGACCTTGCCCGCGCGTTTCCTGTTGGTCGATCGCGAAGGCCGCGTCGTCGGGCGCGGCGAGCTGGACCCGCATCAGGCCGAGACCCCTCCGTCGATGCGGACCATCGCCGTGGCGCCGGGCGCCGACGTCATGACGCGCTGGCTGGACCTGCCGTCGGGCAATATGGCGCAGGCCAGAGCCGCCGCGCGCTGGGCGCTTCGCGATCAGGCGGCGGGCGAGGTCGAGGGGTTGGACGTGACGCTGGGCGCGGCGCCGGTCGATGGCGGCCCGCGTTTGACGGCGGCGGTCTCAGCCAAGCTGTTGCAGGCCTGGTTGCGCTGGATGGAGACGTTCGACATCCGGCCTGACGCCGTCGTGCCGGACAATCTGTGTCTGCCCGCGCCGTTGGAGGCTGAGACGTTGACCGCCGCACAGGTGGGGGCGGACGTGGCGCTGCGCGGCCCGGCCTTCGCCGTGACGGTTCAGGCCGATCTGGCAGAGGCGATCGCGGCCGGGCGCGCTCTGAACTGGCTGGAGGGCGAGGCGCTGGAGGCGGCCCTGGCGGCAGGGGCGATGGCGGCGGTGGTCGACCTGTTGCAGGTCCACGACCGGCGTGAGCGGGGGCAGGCGGCCAAGGGCTGGCGGCTGACGGCCGGTCTGGCGGCGGCCCTGTTGATCTCGCCTCTGATCCTGATGGCGGCGGAAGGGTTGCGTGACCGGGCGGCGGCTGACCGCGCCGGAGCGGCCGCCAAGGCCGGAGCGGTGACGCTCTATCCTGAACTGGCGACGGCGGACGATCCAGCGGCGGAGGCCCTGCACCGCCTCGACGCCGGAGCGCCGCCGGGCGGAACCGCGCGCGCCCTGGCCGCCGTCTTCGCTGCCGTCGAGCGCGTGCCGGGCGCCGAACTAGACGATGCGGCGCTGGGCGGAGAAGGGCTGCGCATCGGCCTGACGCACGCGAACTTCAATGATCTGGACACGGTGCGCGCCGATCTGGCCGAGGCCGGGCTGGCGGTGATCGACGAAACCTCGGCTGAGGAAGGCGGGCGCATGGTCAGCACCCTTACGATTGGAGGCACCCGATGAAGGCCCTGTTCTCTTCCATCTCTGCCTGGTGGGACGGGCGGTCGCTGCGCGAGCGGCGGATGCTGGCGGTCATGGGCGCGCTGGTGCTGGGCGTCGTCGGCTGGCTGGGCGTGGTGCGGCCGCTGGACGGCTGGCAGGCGGATCAGGCGCGCGCCCGCGTCGCCGCCGAGCGGCAACTGGTGCAGATCCAGACCGCTGTGTCCCAGCGGGGCGCGCGACCGACCGAGGCGGTCGATCTTCAGGCGCTGATCGCCTCCACCGCGACGGCGGCGGGGGTGCAGCCGACGCTGGGCATGTCCGAGGGCGGGCGATTGGGTTTCCGGCTGGATCGCGTGACGACGGCGCAGGCCTTCGGCTGGCTGGCGGCGTTGGAGCAGGGCGGGGCGCGTATCGAGGAACTGGGCGTTGTCGAGAACGCAGACGGGACGCTGGGGGTGACGGGGGCGTTGACGTCCGGCGGCTAGATCTCTGCGCTTTTCGCCTCTGCCGGAGTCGTCCGTTGTGGACTTGAAGGGCGCGCCGGGGCAGGTATCGCACCATGATCTCTCGTCTGGCTCTTCCCCTGGTCAGCGCGGCCGTCCTGGCGGGCTGCGCCTCTGCGCCGCTTGTCGAGACGCAGGTGTCCGCCGCCGTACCCGCGAACGTGACCGCCTATCGCCTGCTGGAGACCGAAGAGCCGACCGAGGCCGACCGTGCGGCGGCCGAAGCCGTGCGTCGGGCGCTGACTGCGCGCGGTTGGCGCGAGGTGGATGACAAGGCCGCCTGGCGGGTCGAGACGGCCTATGCGGTGCGGCCCCAGAAGACCGGCGTCTTCACCGATGACGACGCGCGTCGGGGCGAATGGACCGATGCGCCGCGCCTGCCTCAGTGGTGGAGCCAGGGCCGCCAGATGCACAGTCTGACCGTGATCCTGACCGGACCGGGCGATGAAGCTGGGGTCTATCGCGCCTCGGCGGTCGCGGTCCTGGGGCGGCGTCAGGCCGAAAACGCGCAGGGCCTGCTGGCCGAAGGGGCCGTGGAGACGTTGGACGCCAACTAGTCCGAGCGGTCTGCGGGTTCAGCGTCCTCGGTGACCCTGGGCAGGGTCAGGATGAAGGTCGCGCCGGGCGATCCGGGCTGGTGGCGGATGGTTCCGCCGTGGCGTTCGGCGACGGTGCGGACGAAGGCGAGACCCAGACCCGCGCCGCGATGATCGGCGCCGCCGTGGCCGAAGGCCTGGAACAGGCGACGCGCGGCCTCTTCGGACAGGCCCGGCCCCTGATCGCTGACGCTGAGGACGCAGACCGGACGGCCGTCCTCCTCGGCGCCGGTCAGGCTGACCTGAATGACGCCGCCCGCGGGGCCGTATTTCAGGGCGTTGTCCAGCAGGTTGGTGGTCAGGCGGCGAAGCAGGGCGGGGTCGCCCTGAACCAGGAACTCGTCTTCGCCGTTGGGCGTCAGGATGCGGACGCCCTTCTTCGACGCCTGGGGCCACAGGATGTCGGCCGCGTCCATGGCGACCTGGCCCAGGTCCAGCAACTCCGAGCGATAGGGCTGGCTCTCGGCGCGGGCCAACTGAACATAGCCCTCGGCCAGGTCCAGGGTCTGGCGGGCGTAGTCGGCGATGCGGCGCTCGACTGAGGGGTCCAGGCGCGGCGCGGGGCCGTCCAGCAGGGTCAGGATCGACACCTGGGGCGCGCGCATGTCGTGGCTGAGCAGTTGCAGGGCCTCGGCGCGCTGGCGCTCGGCGGCGCGGAAGCGGGTCATGTCGGCGAAGCGTACGATGTGGCCGACCGGTTGGCCTTCGGCGTCGGTCAGCAGGGCTGCGGCGGCCTTCAGGATGCGGCCGTCGGGCGTGGTGATGTCGCCGGGGTCGCCCTCGGGATCGAGGAAGCGGCGCCAGGCCGGTTCGCCCAGGGACTGGAACAGCAGGGGCAGGTCGGCGTCGTCCTTCAGACGCGCGCCGAACAGGGCTTCGGCCCGGTCGTTGGACAGGATGATGCGGGCGTGAGGGTCGGCGACGACGGTGGCGTCGGGCAGGCTTCGCAGGGTGTCGGAGATGAAGCGCTCCAGATCGCGCACCTGGCGCACGGCGGCGCGCAGGGCGTCCACCTGACGGGCGACGACATCGCCGCCCTGAGCGCGGCCGGTCAGGCGCACGCCGTCGCGTTCGAAGGCTTCGACCTCGCTCTGCATATAGGCCGAGGCTGCGGCCAGGCGGCGCCAGCTCCACAAGGGATAGGCCAGGGCCAGTCCCGCCACGGCGGCCGAAGGCGGGAACCACAGGCCGCCCGCCAGAAAGGCGACGGCGACGGCGATCAGCGTCAGGACGATCAGCCCGGCGCCCAGGGCCATGTTGGCCGCCGGGCGCAGCACCAGGAAGCCGGCGACCAGCAGGCCGAGCGGCAGCAGGGACAGGGTCAGAACCCAGCCGGGCGACAGGCTGCGCGGACCGCCGCCCTCGATCAGGGTCTGGAGCAGGGCGGCCTGCACCTCGACGCCGGGGCGCAGTTCGCCGTGGGGCGTGGCCGGAGTGGCGTAGCGGTCGCCGAGGCCCGGCGCCGTCGCCCCGACCAGCACCAGCTTGTCATTCAGGAAGGCGGCGGGCGTCTCGCCGCTAAGCACGTCGGCGAAGGACAGGGTGCGGAAGGCGCCGGGCGGGCCGCGATAGACCAGGGCCTCGGGCGAGGCGGCGAACAGGTCGCTGCCATCGTGTGGCGCGGGCGGGGCGGGCGCGGCGCCTCTGGCGGCGGCCAGGGGCAGGATCAGGTGGGGCCAGGTCCGGTCGCCCGCCTGAAGATAGAGGGGCAGGCGACGCACGACGCCGTCGTCGTCGACCGTCAGATTGACGTGACCCAGGCCCGCCGCCGCCTCGGTCAGGATCGGCGCAGGGGCGTCCTCGCGAAAGGCGGCGCCGTTCAGGCCGGGGGCGTCCAGAACCACCGGCAGACGGACCTTGCCGTTGCGCACCAGGGCGGCGGCCAGGGCGCCGTCCTGCGGGGAGGCTTCGGTGAACAGGACGTCGTAGGCGACAGGCCCGGCTTGCGCCTGGGTCAGACGGTCGATCAGGCGGGCGTGCAGGTCGCGCGGCCAGGGCCATTGCCCCAGCGACTCCAGGCTGCGGTCGTCGATGGCGATGATGACGATGTCTGCGTCCGCTGGCCCGGCCTCGGCGCGCATCAGGGCGTCGTAGACCAGGTTGTCGGCGCCGTCGGCGACGGGCGTCAGCGCCATCCAGCCGACCAGCAGGGCGGACAGAACCGCCACCAGGCCCCATTCGACAAGAGCGCGTCGGCCGGTCAGGCGCGCGCCGAGCCAACGCTTCCAACCGCCTTTGGGCCCAGCGGCCACGGCGCTATCGTCCGATACGCAGTTGTTGCGGTTCGGACCAGGCTTCCAGCAGACGGCCGAAGCGATGGCGCGCGCCCTGCACCCGCCAGCTGTAGACGCCCGGCGGCAGGTCGCTGAGGGTGAAGGCCTCGTCGGTCAGGCCGGGCTGGTCGACCAGCAGGGCGCCGTCGCGGGTACCGTCCTCGGCCTCGCGCCACAGCTGGAAACGGAAGGTCGCCTCGCCGACGCCCTCGGCCTCCCAGCGGAAGCGGTAGAAGCGGCGGCGGTCGCGTTGATCCATGGCCGAGGCCAGGCCGCCGACGCCGTTGCGGGCGCGGATGAAGCTGTAGGTCGTGGCCTTGCCCTCCAGCCCCTCGGGCGAGAGGGCGGTCAGACGCAGGAAGAAGGCGCCTTCTTCCATTTCGCCGAAGACCAGGGGGCCGCCGGGCGCGCTGTCGACTTCGGCGAAGGCCTCGATCATGCCGGCGTCCTGGGCGATGCGGCCGCGATAGCGTTCGGCGCCGGGCAGGGGCTGAATGTCGAAGGCGACCTGGGCCTGGGTCTGCGGCGCATCGGGGCGGACCAGGGCGGGCGCGGGCAGCAGGGGCAGCAGGCGCACGCTTCCAGCGGCGGCGCTGACGCCCTGATCGACGCCGGCCAGGGCTTCGGCGTCGCCCGATGCGATGGTTACGGCGCCTTCCAGCACCTCGGTGGTCGAGCGGTCGGCGTCGTCGTCGAAGGAGACGCGGAAGTCGGTGCCGCGCACGGCCGAGACCGAAACGGGCGTGCGGATGGCGAATCCGCCCGGACGACGCCGGGGCGTGACGCGCGACTCGGCGCGGCCCGCCTCGACCGTCAGGGCGTGATCGACGGCGCCGTTGATGGCGTAGCGGCGCAGGCGGCTGACGCGCACGCGGCTGTTGGAGGGCACGACCACATGGCTGCCGTCGGACAGGGCCAGGCGAACGAAGGCGTTGGCGCCGGTGCTGAGGACGGCGCCCTCACGCACGGCCTGGCCGGCGGCGGGGACGGCGGATCGGCCGTCCTGGTTCAGGGTCGCCGCGCCGCGAAAGCCGGCGATGCGCGCCTCATCCGGATCGGCGCGCAGCAGATCGACGGGCAGGGCCAGGGTGCGGCCGATGGCGAGGCGGCGCGGATTGGCGACCCGGTTCTCGCGCTGAACCCGGCGATAGTCGAGCGGCCGGTGCATGTAGGCGGTCGCCAGGTCGATCAGGGTGTCGCCGCGCTGGACGACATAGTCGAGGGTCTCGACGGAGGCGGCCGTCCGGGCAGCGGGCGGGGCGGCCGAAGTCTGTGCGACGGCGCTTCCTGCGGCCAGCATCGCTGCGATCGCCAGGGCCGCCGCCCAATCCGTCTTCATTTCGCCACCTGCGTCTTCATTCAGGCGTCCTGGCCGGGTTCTGCCCCCGTGACGCGCTCAAGGCGGTATCCGTAGCTGTAAATGGGGGTCAGGCGGAAGCCTCGCTCGGGCCGCAGCTCCAGCTTGTTGCGGATGCGCGAGATGTGCATGTCCAGCGAACGGCTGTTCAGGTCCGGCTCATTGCCCCACACCGTCTCCAGAATATAGGTCCGCGACAGCGCCCGGTGCAGGTTGCGGAACAGCAGCAGGGCCAGGGCGTATTCCTTGGCCGTCAGGGCCACCGATTGGCCGTCGCGAGTCACCGCGCCGGCGGACTCGTGGAAGGTGACGCCGTCATAGGTTTCGACGCCCGGCGTCGTCGGCTGGGAATAGGCGCGGCGGATCAGGGCGTTGATGCGCGCCGCCAGAACCGGCTTCGACAGGGGCTTGGGCAGGTAGTCGTCAGCCCCGGCGTCCAGACCGGCGACCACGTCTTCATCCTCGGCGCGGCTGGTGACCAGCAGCATGGGCGGGGCGGGCTTCAGATTGGTCCGCGCCCAGGCCAGCACCTCCAGACCCGAACGGTCCGGCAGGTTCCAGTCGACGATCAGCATGTCGAAGGTGTCCTTGCGCAGGGCGGAGATCAGCGCCTGACCGCGCGAAAACAGAGTGGCGCGATATCCGGCGTCTTGAACCACCTCGGAGACGAACTCCAACTGGACGGGGTCGTCGTCTAATATCGCGATCTTCATACTTTTACGCAGCTCCGGGGAGAACGCTGGAGTCATAGCCCCGGATGCTTGGCTTTAGAGCAATGTAAAATGTAAAATATGGTCACCCCTCGGCGCGTCTGGGCGTGGATGTCGGCAGGGGTGCGAGGCGGCGGGCCTGATCCCGGCACAGGGCCTTGATCCAGCGCCGCACGGTCTTCAGTCGCGCCGTGCCGTGGACCTCGCGGTGGGTGCTGAGCCAGAAGCGCCGCTCGATCAGGACCTGCTCGGGCAGAACTCGCGTCAGCCCTTCGGCCAGGAAACAGGGCAGGACGCCGATCCCGCCGCCCGCCGCCACCATGTCCCTCTGGGCGCGGATCGACGAGGAGGCCAGGCGCGGCCGCAGGTTGGGGCGCAGTTCGTCCAGATAGCGCAGCTCGGGCGCATAGATCAGATCGTCGACATAGCCGACCATGTCGAAGCGGCTCAGGTCGTCGATGCTGGCCGGCGCGCCGTGGCGTTCCAGATGTTCGGGCGCGGCGTAGAGCGCCAGTTGATAGGTCGTCAGCGGCTCGACGATAAGGCGCGGACTGTCGGCGGGGCTGAGGGTGATGGCCATGTCCACCTCGCGCCGGCTGGGCGACAGGAAGCCGGAACTGGCCGCCAGTTCGACGTTCAGCCCCGGATGCGCCGCCAGCAGGCCGGGCAGGGCGGGGGCCAGCACCGCCCCGCCGAAACCTTCCGAGGCGCTGATGCGCACGGCGCCCGCGATCAGGTCGGGCTGGGTGACGCGCCCGGCGGCCTCCATCGCGCTTTCGGCGTCCAGCGCCCGCTCCAGCAGTTGGGCGCCCGCAGCCGTCAGGTGAAGCCCGGCGGCCGAGCGCACCAGCAGGGTCGACTTCAGCGCCGTCTCCAGTCGCGCCACGCGCCGCCCGACCGTGGCTGCGTCCACGCCCAGCCGCTGCGCCGCCGTGGCTAGCGACCCGGCGCGCGCGGCCGCCAGAAACACCCTCAGATCATCCCAGTCGAACATATGCAGATATGCACATCATCACCTGCAAGATTGCAATGGGCCTGACCGGCCCGCTCTGCTAGGGCAGGCTCACGAAGAACCATAATCATCGGGAGAGACGTTCAATGCGCGATATTCGCCACTTCATCGACGGTGCGGCTTTCGAGGGGGCGTCGGGCCGCTTCGGCGACGTCTTCAACCCCAACACCGGCGAGGTTCAGGCCCGCGTCCAGCTGGCGACGCCGTCGGAGCTGGATCGCGCGGTCCAGTCGGCGCAGGCCGCATTCGAAGGCTGGTCCTCGACCAACCCGCAGCGCCGCGCCCGCGTCATGTTCGAGTTCAAGCGCCTGGTCGAGGCGAACATGAACGAACTGGCCGAAATGCTGTCCAGCGAGCACGGCAAGGTCATCGCCGACTCCAAGGGCGACATCCAGCGCGGTCTGGAAGTGATCGAGTTCGCCTGCGGCATCCCGCACGCGCTGAAGGGCGAATACACTCTGGGCGCCGGTCCTGGCATCGACGTCTACTCCATGCGCCAGGCCCTGGGCGTGGTGGCGGGCATCACCCCGTTCAACTTCCCGGCCATGATCCCGATGTGGATGTTCGGCGTCGCCATCGCCGTCGGCAACACCTTCATCCTGAAGCCGTCCGAGCGCGACCCGTCCGTGCCGGTGCGTCTGGGCGAACTGATGATGGAGGCGGGCGCGCCCAAGGGCGTGCTGAACGTGGTTCACGGCGACAAGACGGCGGTCGACGCCATCCTGGCCCACCCCGACATCCACGCCGTCAGCTTCGTCGGCTCGTCGGACATCGCCCACTACGTCTATCAGACGGGCGCCCAGCACGGGAAACGCGTCCAGGCCATGGGCGGCGCCAAGAACCACGGCATCGTCATGCCCGACGCCGACCTGGACCAGGTGATCAAGGACCTGTCGGGCGCGGCCTACGGTTCGGCCGGCGAACGCTGCATGGCCCTGCCGGTCGTGGTGCCGGTCGGCAAAAAGACCGCCGATGAACTGCGCGAACGTCTGGTCGCTGAGATTCCGACCCTGCGCGTCGGCGTCTCGACCGATGATCAGGCCCACTATGGCCCGGTCGTCTCGGCCCAGCACCGCGACCGCGTCGCCGGCTGGATCAGCAAGGGCGTCGAGGAAGGCGCCGAACTGGTCGTCGACGGCCGCGACTTCAGCCTGCAGGGGCATGAGAAGGGCTACTTCATCGGCCCGTCGCTGTTCGACCATGTGACCACGGACATGTCTTCCTATCAGGAAGAAATCTTCGGCCCGGTGCTGCAGATCGTCCGCGCCGCCAACTTCGAAGAGGCGCTGAGCCTGCCGTCCAAGCACCAGTACGGCAACGGCGTCGCCATCTTCACCCAAAACGGCCGCGCGGCCCGCGACTTCGCCGCCCGCGTCAACGTCGGCATGGTCGGCATCAACGTGCCGATCCCGGTGCCGGTGGCCTACCACTCCTTCGGCGGCTGGAAGCGTTCGGGCTTCGGCGACACCAACCAGTACGGCATGGAAGGCGTGAAGTTCTGGACCAAGACTAAGACGGTGACGGCCCGCTGGCCCGACAGCGCGCTGGAGCATGAGGACAGCAGCTTCATCATCCCGACGATGAGCTGAGTCTGGACCCTCTCCCGATGGGAGAGGGCTTGAGCCTCCAAGAGCCGAAGGCGATTGGAACAGGCGAAAGGGTGAGGGGCCCGCGGTCAGCCGTTTTGCGACGGCTTACGCCGACTTCGGCCGGGAACCCTCATCCGGCCCTTCGGGCCACCTTCTCCCATCGGGAGAAGGATTAGCTGAGAACATACGGGATCACCCCCCGCTCATTCTCCGGCACGGCCAGCGTCCGGTCGATCGGCGGAAAGGCCCGCTGGGTGCAGTCGGTGCGTTCGCAGATGCGGCAGTTGACGCCCATCCGCGTCGGGGGGCCGTTTAGGTCCAGCCCGTCAGCATAGACCAACTGCCCCGCGTGCTCGATCTCGCATCCCAGACCCAGCGCATAGCGCCGATCCGGCTCCAGGAACGACCCGCCCGGCTTGGATACGCTTTTGGCGAGGCAGACGTAGCGGGCTCCGTCCGGCATTTCCGACAGATTGACCAGAATGCGGTCCGGCGCGCTGAACGCCTCATGCACGTTCCACAGCGGGCAGGCGCCGCCGAAGCGGGCGAACTGGAAGCGCGTCGCGCTGTGCCGCTTGGTGATGTTGCCCGCCATGTCCACCCGCGCGAAGTAGAAGGGCACGCCGCGCCAGCCGGGCCTCTGTAGCGTGCTCAATCGGTGGCAGGCTTGCTCGAAGCTGACATGGAAGCGGTTGCGCAGGCGGTCCACGTCGTGCCGCAGTTCTCGCGCCGCCTCCAGAAACGCGCGATAGGGCAACAGCAGCGCTCCAGCCGCATAGTTGGCCAGACCGACCCGGCACACGTCGCGCGCGGCGGGAATGTCGAAGGCGGCGCGGTCCAGTTCGTGCTCGATCAGGTCCTCGAACCGTAAGCGAACCAGTTGATGCGCCATCTGGAAGGCGCGGGTGGCGCCCGGCAGGCTGGCGTCGACATAGAGGATGCGCGCGCCCGGATCGAAACGCCGCATGGCGCCGCGCCCCTGACCCGTGGCGACGCGCACGCCGCACAGGTCGTTGAGGGCGGCCTCCAACTCGCGCTCAGGGTGGACGCCGTCGCCCAGGTTCAGCCGCGCGGCCAGATCCTCGGCCGCCCGATCCAGGGCGTCGATGTAGTTGTCGCGATAGTGGAAGAAATCGCGCACCGCCTCATAGGGCAGCGCGGGGGCGGCGTCGGCGGCGTGTTCGTCGCGGCCCAGCGTCTCGTTCAGCGTCTTCAGCCGCTCGTCCAGACGGCGATAGTCCTGGTGCAGGGCCAGGAACTGCCGCGCCAGCCGGGGGGCGTTCATGGCCGCCTGTTTGAGTTCGCCCGCCGTCGGCGCCTCGGCGTGGCCCGCGACGTCGGTGGTCGCCTCGCGCAGGTCGGCGATCAGGCGGGCGTCGCCGTCCAGATCGAACAGGCTGGCGTCCACGTCGAAGGCGCGCGTCAGGGCGATCAGCACGCGGGCCGTGGCCGGCCGCTGGTTGGTCTCGATCTGCGACAGATAGGACGGCGACAGCGCCAGCCGCCCGGCGCACTGCTCCAGCGTCCATCCGCGCGTCTCGCGCAGCTTGCGGACCTTGGTCCCGAGGTAGAGTTTTTCAGCCATCGCCCTGCATCGGTCATCGGCGTTGCAACTTTGCAAAAACGCCTGTGCGCCTTGGCAGGCTTACGCACTTACGCACCTTTTGCAAAGTTGCGATTGCCTTTTTGCAACGAAGCGGCTTGTTGGGCCTGAACGAAGTCAGGGAGTCGCTCCAATCATGAGCCAGGCCATCCTCGAGGAACTCGAGCGCCGTCGCGCCGCCGCCAAGCTGGGCGGGGGCGAGAAGCGCATCGCCAGCCAGCACGCCAAGGGCAAGCTGACCGCCCGTGAACGCATCGGCGTCCTGCTGGACGAAGGCTCCTTCGAAGAGACCGACATGTTCGTGGAGCACCGCAGCCACGACTTCGGCATGGCCGAGCAGCGCATTCCCGGCGACGGCGTCGTCACCGGGCGCGGCACCATCAACGGCCGCCTGGTCTATGTCTTCTCGAAAGACTTCACGGTGTTCGGCGGCTCGCTGTCGGGCGCCCACGCGGCCAAGATCGTCAAGATCCAGAAGATGGCCCTGACGGCGGGCGCGCCGATCATCGGCCTGTTCGACGCCGGCGGCGCGCGGATTCAGGAAGGTGTGGAGAGCCTGGCCGGCTACGCCGACATCTTCCTGCAGAACACCCTGGCCTCGGGCGTCATCCCGCAGATTTCGGTCATCATGGGCCCATGCGCGGGCGGCGATGTCTATTCGCCCGCCATCACCGACTTCATCTTCATGGTGAAGGACACCTCCTACATGTATGTGACCGGCCCGGACGTGGTGAAGACGGTCACCAACGAGGTGGTCAGCCACGAGGATCTGGGCGGCGCCCGCGTTCATGCGGGCAAGTCGGGTGTCGCCGATGGCGCCTTCGAGAACGATCTGGAGGCCCTGTCGGAGGTCCGCCGCCTGATCGGCTTCCTGCCGCTGTCGAACCGCGAGACGCCGCCGATCCGCGAAACCTATGACGAACCGGATCGCGACGAGGCGTCGCTGGACACCCTGGTCCCGGCCAATCCGAACCAGCCTTATGACATGAAGGAACTGATCCTGAAGACGGTCGACGAGGCCGACTTCTTCGAGATCGGCGCCGACTTCGCCAAGAACATCATCTGCGGCTTCGGCCGTCTGGACGGCCAGCCGGTCGGCATCGTCGGCAACCAGCCTCAGACCCTGGCGGGGGTGCTGGACATCGACAGCAGCCGCAAGGCCGCGCGCTTTGTTCGGTTCTGCGACGCCTTCCACATCCCGCTGGTGACCTTCGTCGACGTGCCGGGCTTCATGCCGGGCACCAAGCAGGAGTACGGTGCCCTGATCAAGCACGGCGCCAAGCTGCTGTTCGCCTATGCCGAGGCCACCGTGCCCAAGCTGACGGTCATCACGCGCAAGGCCTACGGCGGCGCCTATGACGTCATGAGCTCCAAACACCTGCGCGGCGACGTCAACTACGCCTGGCCCACCGCCGAGATCGCGGTCATGGGCGCCAAGGGCGCGGTCGAGATCATCTTCCGCAAGGAGGCTGGCGACCCCGAGGCTCTGGCGGCGCGCGAGGCCGAATACAAGGAACGCTTCGCCAACCCCTTCGTGGCGGCCGGGCTCGGTTACATCGACGACGTCATCATGCCCCACGGCACCCGCCGTCGCCTGATCAAGGCGCTGAAGACGCTGAAGAACAAGACCCAGGAAAATCCCTGGAAGAAGCACGACAACATCCCGCTGTAAGGCCCAGAAATGTTCGATAAAATTCTGATCGCCAACCGGGGCGAGATTGCTGTTCGCGTCATCAAGACCTGCCGCCGCATGGGCATCAAGACGGTGGTCGTCTACTCCGACGCCGACGCCGGGTCGCTGGCGTGCGAGATGGCGGATGAGACGGTGCACATCGGCCCGTCGCCCGCCGCCCAGTCCTATCTGATCCAGGACAAGATCGTGGACGCCGTGAAGCAGACAGGGGCGCAGGCCGTGCACCCCGGGTTCGGCTTCCTGTCGGAAAACGCCGGGTTTGCGCGGAGGCTGAAGGCCGAGGGCATCGCCTTCATCGGGCCGAATCCCGAGGCGATCGACGCCATGGGCGACAAGATCACGTCCAAGAAGTTCGCGGCCGAGGCGGGCGTCTCGACCGTGCCGGGCCACATGGGCCTGATCGAAACGCCGGACGAGGCGGTGAAGATCGCGCG
Organism: Brevundimonas sp. NPDC055311; assembly: GCF_053645695.1. Classification (NCBI taxonomy): domain Bacteria; kingdom Pseudomonadati; phylum Pseudomonadota; class Alphaproteobacteria; order Caulobacterales; family Caulobacteraceae; genus Brevundimonas; species Brevundimonas sp. NPDC055311. The sequence goes on along the minus strand of NZ_JBSHMV010000001.1, from coordinate 573,579 downwards.
TGAAATCGGCTATCCGGTCATGATCAAGGCGTCGGCCGGGGGCGGGGGCAAGGGCATCCGCGTCGCCCATTCGGACGACGACATGGCCGAGGGCTTCGCCGCCGTGAAGGCCGAGGCGCTGAACGCCTTCGGCGACGACCGCGTCTTCCTCGAGAAGTTCATCGTCGACCCGCGCCACATCGAGATTCAGGTGCTGGGCGACAAGCACGGCAACGTCATCCACCTGTTCGAGCGCGAATGCTCGATCCAGCGCCGCAACCAGAAGGTCATCGAGGAGGCGCCGTCGCCCCTGCTGGATGAGGCGACCCGCGCGGCGATGGGGGCGCAGGCCGTCGCCCTGGCCAAGGCGGTGAACTATGACTCGGCGGGCACGGTCGAGTTCGTCGCCGGTCAGGACAAGAGCTTCTTCTTCCTGGAGATGAACACCCGTCTGCAGGTCGAGCATCCGGTGACGGAGCTGATCACCGGCGTCGATCTAGTCGAGCAGATGATCCGTTCGGCCTGGGGCGAGCAACTGGCGATCAAGCAGGAAGATCTGTCGATCAACGGCTGGGCCATCGAAAGCCGCATCTACGCCGAAGACCCCTATCGCGGCTTCCTGCCGTCGATCGGCCGTCTGGTGCGCTATGAGCAGCCGGAAGAGGGCGATCAGGGCGACTACACCGTTCGCAATGACTCGGGCGTCCGCGAGGGCGACGAGATCAGCATGTTCTACGACCCCATGATCGCCAAGCTGTGCGCCTGGGGCGAGACGCGCGAGGACGCCGTGCGCGGCATGGCCCGCGCGCTGGAGGATACGCACCTGGCGGGGCTGGGCCACAACGTGCCCTTCCTGGCGGCGGTCATGGATCAGGAACGTTTCCAGTCCGGCCAGCTGTCGACCAGCTACATCAAGGACGAGTTCCCCGAGGGTTTCCACGGTCTGGCGCCGTCGGCCGAGCAGGTGAAAATCCTGATCGCCTCGGCCGTGGCCATGAACGAGGTCATCGCCGAACAGGACGGCGACCCCAGCGAGCGCACCGACTGGACCGTCCTGATCGACAAGGCGGCCTATGAGGTCGAGGTCGGCTATGACGAGGCTGAAGACCTGATCGTCGCTATCGACGGTGAGGAAGTCTCCCTGTCCGAGATCGACTGGCGTCCGGGCCTGTCGCTGTTTAAGGCGGCGCTGGACGAAGAAGCCTTCACCGCCGAGGTGAAGCGCGCCGCAGACGGCTTCGACATCCGCCACCGCGCGGCGCGAGCGCGTGTGCGGGTGCTGCGCCCTGACGTGGCGCATCTTTACGCCCTGCTGCCCGAGAAGCAGGCGGCGGACACCTCCAAACTGGTGCTGTCGCCGATGCCGGGTCTGGTGGTCGACATCCCCGTGGTTGAGGGCCAGGAGGTCAAGTCCGGCGAGACCGTGGCCATCATCGAGGCCATGAAGATGCAGAACATCCTCAAGGCCGAGCGCGACGGCAAGGTGAAGGCGGTCAAGGCCAAGGCTGGCGACCCGGTGGCGGCTGACGATGTGCTGGTGGAGTTCGAGTAAATGACCGAGTTCGCCGTCCCGACCCCGCTGGAGTGGCGCGAAGCCGCCGTGAAGGCGCTGAAGGAGCGTCCGCGGGAGAGCCTCATCCATCTGGATGCGGACCAACTGGCGACGAAGCCGCTGTATGGGGCGGCGAACGGCGGCGAGCCGGTCTTCGCGCCCCGGCCCTCGGATTCCGAAGGTCGGGCGTGGGACGTGCGGGCGCTGAACGAGGGCGAGGACGCGGACGCCCTGAACCGCGCCATCCTGACCGATCTGGAGAACGGGGCGGCCTCCGTCCTGATCGCGGGGCCTGTGGCGGCCGACGCAGCCCGTCTGGCGCGCGCCCTGGACGGCGTGGCGCTGGAGCTGGCGCCGGTCGCTCTGGACGCCGGGTTCGACGGCGTGAAGGCGGCTGAGGCCCTGTCGTCGGCGGCCAAGGGTTCGCCCCGCGCCAAACTGGCCTTCCACCTCGATCCGATCTCGGCCTATGCAGAAGCGGGCGGGGTGCCGGGCGACTTTGCGGCCGTCATAGCTGAGACGGCAACTGCGGCGGCGACCCACGCCGCGACCTATCCCGAGGCGACGCTGTTCATGGCGTCGGGCCGTGCAGCGCATGAGGCGGGCGGCTCCATCGCGCAGGAACTGGCCTTCGCCGTGTCGTCGGCCGTGGCCTATGTGAAGGCGGTCGTTGAAGCAGGTCTGTCGGCTGAGGCGGCATTGAAGGGCGTGGTTCTGGGCGTCGCCGTGGATCAGGCCTATTTCGACTCTCTGGCGAAGATCCGCGCGCTGCGTCTGGTCTGGGCCAGCGTCTCCAAGGCGTTCGGGGCAGAGGTTCCAGCGGTCATCGAGGCGCGCTCGTCGCGGCGGATGCTGTCGGCGCGCGATCCGTGGCCGAACATGCTGCGCCTGACCGCTGCCGGGTTCGCCGGGGCCGTGGGCGGGGCCGATGCTGTGGTGCTGGACGGCTTCACTCGCGCGGCGGGCCTGCCGGACGACTTCGCCAAGCGTCAGGCGCGCAACACCCAGCTGATCCTGATGGAGGAATCCAATCTGGGCCGCGTCGACGATCCGGCCAGCGGCTCCTGGTATCTGGACGCGCGCACCCGCGAACTGGCCGAGGCCGCCTGGGCTGAGTTCCAGGTCTATGAGGCCGAAGGCGGCGTCATCGCTTGTCTGGAAGGCGGGGTGATCCAGCCTCGCATCGCTCGCGCTCGCGACATGGCCGAGAAGGCCTTCAAGGACGGCGCCGCCCAGATCGTCGGCGTCACCAAATTCGTCGACCCGGACGTGCGGCCCGCGCCGGTGACGCCCGCGCCCGTCGCGCCCGCCATCGGAACGTTCGAGGCCCTGGCGCCTGTCCGCTTCGCCGCCGCCTTCGAGGAGGCCGCCCAATGAGCTTTCCTGATTTTTCCAAGATCGCCCTCGACCTCGACGCCACCGGCGCCGGGCCGGACCGCGCGGCCTGGGCCACGCCCGAGGGGCTGACGGTCGAGACCGCCTATGGGCCCGAGGCGCTGGAGGGGCTGGATTTCATCCACGGCCTGCCGGGCTTCGCCCCCTTCGTGCGCGGGCCGTACCCGACCATGTATGCGGGCGCGCCGTGGACCATCCGCCAGTATGCGGGCTTCTCGACTGCCGAGGAATCCAACGCCTTCTATCGCCGCAACCTGGCCGCCGGTCAGAAGGGCCTGTCGGTCGCCTTCGACCTGGCCACCCACCGGGGCTATGACAGCGACCACCCGCGGGTGAAGGGCGACGTCGGCATGGCGGGCGTGGCCATCGACAGCATTCTGGACATGCGGACCCTGTTCGACGGCATTCCGCTGGACCAGATGTCGGTGTCCATGACCATGAACGGGGCGGTGCTGCCCATCCTGGCCCTCTACGTCGTGGCGGGCGAGGAGCAGGGCGTCGACCACGCCAAGCTGACCGGAACCATTCAGAACGACATTCTGAAGGAGTTCATGGTCCGCAACACCTACATCTATCCGCCCGCGCCCTCGATGCGGATCATCGCCGACATCTTCGAGTGGACGGCTAAGGAAACGCCCAAGTTCAACTCCATCTCCATCTCCGGCTATCACATGCAGGAGGCGGGGGCGTCGGCGGACATCGAACTGGCCTACACCCTGTCGGACGGGATCGAATACCTGCGCGCAGGCAAGGCGGCGGGCATGGAGATCGACCGTTTCGCGCCGCGCCTGAGCTTCTTCTGGGCCATCGGCATGAACTACTTCATGGAGGTGGCCAAGATGCGCGCCGGCCGCCTGCTGTGGGCCGAGGCGGTCAAGCGCGAAGGCGGCGTCAATCCTAAGTCCCTGTCCCTGCGGACCCACTGCCAGACTTCCGGCTGGTCGCTGGCGGCGCAGGACGTGTTCAACAATGTGCCGCGCACCATGGTCGAATGCATGGCGGCGGCGGGCGGCCAGACGCAGAGCCTGCACACCAATGCGCTGGACGAGGCCCTGGCCCTGCCGACCGACTTCTCGGCCCGGATCGCGCGCAACACGCAGATTCTGGCGCAGGCCGAGACGGGCCTGACGCGCGTCATCGACCCGTGGGGCGGCAGCTTCTACGTCGAGCGCTTGACTCAGGAGCTGGCGACCAAGGCCCGCGCCCTGATGGAAGAGGTTGAGGCCTATGGCGGCATGGCCAAGGCGATTGAGGCGGGCATTCCCAAGCTGCGGATCGAGGAATCCGCCGCCAAGACGCAGGCGCGCATCGACACGGGCCAGCAGACGGTCGTGGGGGTGAACAAATATCTGAACCCGGTCGTCGACGACATTCCGATGCTGAAGGTCGACAACGCCGAGGTGCGCGCCCGCCAGATCGAGAAGCTGCAACGCCTGAAGGCCGAGCGCGACGAGGCGGCGACGCAAGCCGCGCTCGACGCTCTGACCGAGGGCGCGCGGGGCAGTGAGAACCTGATGGAGCTGGCGGTGCGGGCCGCCCGCGCCAAGGCCACCGTCGGCGAAATCTCCGACGCGTTGGAGGCCGCCTTCGGCCGCCACATCGCCACGGTCAAGACGGTCTCGGGCGTCTACGCCAAGGAGGCGGGGAACGATCCCAAGGTCGCCCGCGCCCGCTCGATGGTCGCAGCCTTCGTCGAGAACGACGGCGGCCCGCCGCGCATCCTGATCGCCAAGCTGGGCCAAGACGGACATGACCGGGGCCAGAAGGTCGTCGCCACCGGCTACGGCGACATCGGCTTCGACGTGACGGCGGGGGCTCTGTTCCAGACGCCTGCCGAGGCCGCGCGCGATGCGGTCGAGAAGAACGTCCACGCGGTCGGCGCCTCGTCGCTGGCGGCGGGGCACCTGACGCTGGTGCCGGAGCTGAAGGCTGAACTGGCCAAGCTGGGGCGCGAGGACATTATGATCGTGGTCGGCGGCGTCATCCCGCCGTCGGACGTGCAGCCCCTGATCGACATGGGGGCGGCCGCCGTCTATCCGCCCGGTTCGGTCATCGCCGAGACGGCCGTAGACCTGATCGAGAAGCTGAACCAGCGCCTGGGCTATGCCCAGCCGGCGCCTGTGGAGACGAAGAAGTGATCGGCAATCTGAACCACGTCGGCGTCGCCACGCCCTCCATCGCCGAGTCGATCAAGCTGTATCGCGATATTCTGGGTGCGACGAAGATCGGCGAGCCGTTCGACCTGCCCGCGCAGGGGGTGAAGGTCTGCTTCATCGACACGCCGACGGCCCAGATCGAACTGATCGAGCCCTATGACGAGACCAGCCCGATCACCGGCTTCCTGGCCAAGAACCCCAAGGGCGGACAGCACCATGTCTGCTTCGAGGTGGCTGATATCCACGCTGCCATTGCCGACATGCGCGCCAAGGGCGTGACCATCCTGGGCACGGGCGAGCCCCGCATCGGGGCGCACGGCACGCCGGTTGTGTTCCTGCATCCCAAGGAGATGGGCGGGGTGCTGATCGAACTGATGGAGACGCCGAAGGGCGATCACTAAAAGACAAAGGCCCGGTCGCGAGACCGGGCCTTTTCATTGATCAGTACAGGATCTTCCGCAGGCTGATCCTGAACGTGCGGCCCAACGGATCGAGGTAGTCGGGCTGATACGACAGCGGCGTGTTCCCCAGGCCGTCGCGGACCTCCAGCCGCTGGTCGAAGATATTCTCGACGCCGACGCTGACGCGGGCCCCCTTCAGCCACGGATAGCGCGACACCCAGTTCTCGTGCGACGACAGGTCGGCGAACAGGTTCAGGTTCACCGTCGTCAGGTCGGAGAAGCTCAGGTCGTCGTCCGGCGAGGAGCCGCCGTTGATGCGGGTGGACTCTTTCCAGTTGGCGTTCAGGAAGCCGCCCATGCCGCTCTTGAAGGCGCCCATCTGCAGCTGGACCTCGTTGCGGGACTGACCGCCGCGCGCGCCGATGGCGGCGCCGTCCAGCAGGTCGAGCACCGGCAAGCCGTCACGGATCGTGATCTCATCCTGGATCCGATAGGTGTGATACAGCGAGACGTTGAACCGCCCCTGGCCCGGCATCATGCCGCCGCCACGACCGCGTCCGCCGCCGCCCTGCATTCGCATCCCGCCGCCGGGAGGCGGTCCGCCGGCGCCCGGACCGCCGCCGGGGCCGCCCGGTCCGCGTTGGCCGCCGCCGCTGCGCGCGTTCATGCGCGCCATGGCCGCCGGATCCGGCTTGCCGAAGGCGGTCGAGAAGTTCAGGCCCCAGCGGATTTCCTGTTGCTCGGCCTTCTGGAAGTTCAGCGGCCGGGCGTCGATCGACACCAGATTGCCGTCCAGGTCGCGCGTGAAGCGCTCGGGCAGGGCGGCTTCCAGTTCCGGCGTGATGGTCGGGAAGGAGGCGATGGAGCCTTCCGTCTCGGTCCGGGTGTAGTTGGCCGTGAAGCGCAGATCCTTGTCCTTCAGCGGGGTCAGGTTGACGCCGAATTTCAGGACGCGCTTGGTCTCCTCGGACAGGTTGGGGTTGCCGCCCTCAATGCGGACGATGTTGACTGACTGGCCGGTAGCGAAGTCGTAGACGGGCACGTTCGGGGTCGAGATCGTCGGGTCGTTCAGCTGCGACATCGACGGTGCCTTCTGCTCGTCGGCCCAGCTGGCGGTGAAGTTGACCGGCTCCCACGGCGACCAGTTCAGCCCGACGGTATAGGCCGACAGGCCGCCGAAGTCAGAGAGATCTTCGTAGGCCAGGTTCAGATTGGCCGACAGGTTACCGAGCGCGCCCAGCACCTCGCGGTCGCGGTTGGCGATGGGCAGGTTGAAGTTCCCGGAGGCGCTGGTGCGGTCGCGCGACAGGGAGCGTTCGGAGAAGACGCTGGCCTGCTCTGCCTCGGAGAAGCGCAGATTCTCGGAGTCCAGCGACTGGCTGTCGAAGCCGACCTTGAAGGTCGAGGTCAGCGATCCGGCCGGGCCTTCCCAGGCCGTGCCGTTGATGACGCCCTCGATGCTGGACTTGCTGGAGATGGAGCGCGCGGTGTCGAACGGATTGGCCGGCAACTGGCCCAGGTCGCCGAACGGGTCGATGGTCCCGGCCGTCACGCCCGCCTGCAGGGCGTCGTTGTTGAGGCCGCGGCCGGTGCGGGTCTTGGTCTCGGTGCGGTCGTAGCCGCCGTTCACCGTCCAGCGCCAGTCGCCCAGATAGCCGTCGACCAGGAAGCCCAGCTGGCCGGACAGGGTGTCGGTCTGCCGTCCAAGCGCGCCGGGTGCATCGACATAGCGGTGCAGCAGCACGTCGCTGGCGAAGGGCGAATAGGGGCTGGCCGAGGGCAGGGCCAGGCTGAGGCCTGGCAGGCCCAGGTAGGAGAAGCTGGAGGTATCCTCCAACTCGCCGCTGAGCGTCAGCGACATGGTCTGGTTCAGGTCGCGCACCAGGGAGCCGGAGATGGAGCTGTTCTCACGCTTGGGCGACAAGGTGCGATAGGCGGTCAGGTCGTCGGTGCGGGGTCCGACGCCGAAGTCGGACAGGGCGGCGCCGCCCGCTGCACCCGCGCCGACCGAGGCCGTCGTGACGCTCTGGCCCAGCAGGGCCGACAGGGCGGGGTCGATCTCGCCGCCGCCGGGCGACGTGACGTTGCCCATCAGATCATAGGGCGTCCCGTCGCGGACGATGTTGCGCTCGGTCTCGAACAGGGGGGTGTCGCGCTCGTATTCCAGATCCAGCGTCCAGCGCTGCTTGCCCGAGATGCGCAAGACGTTGCTTTCCAGGTCGGTCATAGTGCGGCCGCCCTGGTCGGGACGGCGGGCGGTGGCCTGCATGGTGACGGAGCGGAAGTCGGCCTTCAGCACGAAGTTCACGACCCGCTGGTCGGCGCTGTAGCCATAGGAGAGGGCGGTTTCCTCGGGCAGGATCTCGGTGCGCTCGATGGCCTCCGGCGGGATGCCGCGAATCTCGCGGAAGCCCGAGATGCGCCGCCCGTTGACCAGGAAGACCGGCGAGCCGCCGCGCGAGCTGCGCGTCACTGGCTCCAGCAGGGTCATCAGCTCTTCGATGCTGCTGGCCCCGTAGGCCTTGATCTGCTCCTCGTCGAGGGTCAGTTCAGGTTCATAATCGCCCAGGGCCGCGCCGCGACGGGCGGTAGTGACGACCTCCAGCGTGCCCAGATCGTAGGCGTCCGCGTCGATCTCTTCCTGCGGCACGGGGGTCGCGGTCTGGGCGGGCGTGGATTGCGTCGGAACGGCCGCCGCCGTGTCGGCAGGGGACAGGGAGGCGAGGGCGAACAGCAAGGCGACTGGCGACATGTCGAGTCCTAAAGACAACCGGGGAGTAGGCACGCTCGCGCTCGACGCCCTGTCTCGTCGATCGCATCGCTTCGAGTAAAGAACGATGTGCGCCGAAAAGGGGCGCCTTCGCTCTGCAGGATTAAACTCCTGTAATAAGGGGCTTAGTCCTGTCCGAACCGACAAGACTCCAACGCACGAAGGGACGGAATCCGTCGGATCCCGTCCCTCGTTTTTTGCAGCGGCGAAGAAACCTAGAAGCGGGCGCGCACGCCCACCGTCAGGTTGCGCCCGCGCAGGGGCGCCGTCTCGGCCAGGAAGGAGGCGTGGTTGAACGCCGTCTCATCCAGCAGATTGGTCCCGCGCAGGAAGATCTGCGAGCGCACCGGCCCCAGATCGACGTCATAGGCCACGGTGGCGTTGACCATGTCGTAGCCCGGCGTCTCCGTTTCGAAGGCGGCGATGTCGGTCTGCTTGAAGGTGCGGCTGTATTCGACGTCGCCCGACCACGGTCCCTGGAAGGCGGCCAGGCGCACGCCCGCCCGCGCCGCCGGGATGCGGGGCAGGTTCCCGCCGTCGCCCTTCAACTCGCCCTGGACGTAGTCGCCGAAGACCGTGCCTGACAGCCACGGGGTGAACTGTTGCGTCAGCTCGCCCTCGATGCCGGTGAAGGTCGCGTCGGCCTGGCTGTAGCGGATCAGGCGGAAGTCCTCGTACTGATCCAGCGTCCGGGCGAAGATGTAGTCGTCATAGACGTAGTGGTAGGCGCTGACCGAGCCGGTCAGGGAGCCTTCGGTCTTGCGCAGGGTCAGCTCGATCGAATTGGCCGTCTCGACGTCCAGATTGGAGTCGCCGATCTCATAGGTGTTGGTCGCCAGGTGGACGCCGTCGGCGTACAGCTCCTGGGCCGAGGGCGCGCGCTGCGAACGCGACAGCGACACGGCGCCCGACCAGCCGGGGGTGAAGTGCCACACCGCCGAACCGGAGATGGAGAAGGGCTTGTGTTCGACGTCGGGCAGGCCGATGGCCGAGGCCTCCTGCCATTCCTGACGCAGGGCGCCTTCCAGGTGCCACAGGCCGATCTCGTATTCCTCCATCACGAACAGGCCGGTGTTCTTGGTCGTGCTGGGCGCCAGGAAGCTCTCCTCGCCGACGGCGGCGAAGTCGCTCTTGCTCAGTTGCAGGCCGACCACGCCGCGGAAGCCCGCGATCTCGCGGTGCTGGGCCTCGATGCGGCCGTCGTAGCCCTTGTTGGTGAAGGTGGTCGAGACGACGCCTTCCTCGAGCTCGCTGTGCTCATAGTCGGTGTAGCCGGCGCGCAGGCGCACGTTCTCGATGCCCGGCAGCGGGTCGCGCAGTTCGCCGCGCAGGTCGACGCGGCGGCTCTTCAGGCGGACCTCGGGGGCGGCGTGGTCGTGGTCGCCCTCATGCTCGTGCCCGTGATCGTCGTCGCCATGGCCATGATCGTCGTCGTGACCGTGGTCGTGGCCGCCGCCGCAGTGCAGGTGGTCGCCGTGCGGGTGGCAGCCTTCATATTCATGGCTGTGACCGGCCAGACCATAGCGGCTGGTCTGTTCCGTATAGGCCGCGCCCAGATAGCCGCGCGACCCGATCCAGGAGGCGCCCAGCGTCGCCGTCGAGGTCTCGTTGTAGGAGCCGTCCAGGCGCGGTTCGTCCCAGCCGGGAACCTTGTAGTCGTCCGACTTGCGCGCCGCCGCCTCGACGCGGACGGCGAAGTTGCCGGCGCCCACCGTCATGCCGACCACGCCGGCTTCCTCGTTGTCGACCGAGCCGCGACGGTATTCGGCCACGCCCTCGCCGCCGTTCGCCGGGACGCGGGTCGGGATCTTCTTGTCCAGCAGGTTGACCGCGCCGCCGATGGCCCCGCCGCCGTAGAGCAGGGCCGCCGGGCCGCGCAGGATCTCGACCCCTTCCAGCAGCAGGGGTTCGCCGGACACGGCGTGGTCGGGCGAGACTTCGGAGGCGTCCATCAGGCCCGCGCCCTCGCTCAGCACCTTGACGCGGGGCGAGGTCTGGCCGCGCACCACCGGGCGGCTGGCGCCGCCGCCGAAGGTGTCGGAGTTGACGCCGGGAATGCTGTTCAGGGTGTCGCCCAGGGTCGATTGGCGCCGATGGACCAGATCATCGCCGCTCAGCAGGGCGACGTGCGAACCGACGTCGTCGCCTGCGCGGCCCAGGGGCAGGGCGCGCACCACGACCTCGTCCACCTCATAGGCGCCGGCGTCGCGGGCGGCGTGATCGTGCGGGTCGCCCTGCGACTGACGCTGCACGGCGTCCTCAGCGAAAGCGGGCGCAGCGGCGCCCAGGCTGGTCAGCGCCGCCGCCCCCGCGGCGGTCAGCAGGAAGGTCCGAAATCGCATGTCACGCATCCCCGTTACAATGATGTGAGGCTTGATATGTTATAGTATATCATTACGCAACCGCTCCCTTGACGATTTCGTCCTGGGGGAGCCTTCACAAGCCCGCGACGTTGCAGCAGGGTCGCTGCTTCAAGGGGGCCGCCATGACCAGATCCGCCACGTTCCAAGCCATCGCCGTGACCGCCGGGTTCGGGCTGCTGGCCGCCGGTTGCTCTCAGCAGAAACCAGCCGAACCGACTTCGCCGATCGAGGCGCCGGTCGCTCAGAGCGCCGCCGCCGTGGGCTACGCCTGTGAGAGCGGCAAGACGATCGCCGTCGCCTATCCCGACGCCCAGACCGCCCGCCTGTCTTACGAAGGCAAGGACTATGTCCTGACCAGCGTGGTTTCCGCGAGCGGCGCCCGTTACGCAGGCCAGGGGCTGGAGTGGTGGACGGCCAGCCGGGGCGAGACGGAGAGCGGCACGCTGAGCCGCGCAGGCCAGGGGGATCAGGCGGGCGGCGTCATCGTCGAGCGCTGCAGCCGTCCGGTCGCCGCCGTGGCCCCGCCGCCGTCGGGCGCGCCCTGCGCCGCCGAAAACCTTCGCCTGGCGGTCGAGGGCGGCGACGCCGGCATGGGGCATCGCCTCACTACCCTGGCGCTGCGGAACACCGGCGCCGACGCCTGCACCGTGACCGGCTATCCGTCCGTCAGCCTGCTGGACGACGAGGGCAAGCTGCTGACCAGCGTTCGGGCCGTGCAGGCGCCGGGCAATTATTTCGCCCAGGGCCGCGCCCCGACGCCGGTCGAAATTCGTCCGCAGCAAGCCGCCTGGTTCGACCTGGCCTGGACCGTCATCCCGCACGAGGACAAGGGCGAGACGACCTGTCCTTCGGCCAAGACCGTGCGCGTGACGGCGCCGGGCGCGACGACGGCGATCGCCCTGCCGCTGGCCTTCACGCCCTGCGGCGGGCAGGTTGAGGTCAGTCCCCTGCGGCCCGTCCTCGATGGTTCGGCGCAGCCTGCCTCGGTCGCCGCAAACTAGGGGTTCAAACCTGCTCGAATTCAGCGTAGCGGAGCAAACATGACCCAAGATACGAACCAGGCCTTCTATGACCGCGTCTCCGCCGAGCTGGCCGATATCGACGCCCAGGGGCTGACCAAGCCCGAGCGCGTCATCGCTTCGCGCCAGGGGCCGGTGATCTCCGTCAACGGCCGCGACGTGCTGAACTTCTGCGCCAACAACTATCTGGGCCTGGCGGGCGACGAGCGCGTCACACAGGCCGGGATCAAGGCGCAGGAGAAGTGGGGCGCGGGCACGGCCTCGGTCCGCTTCATCTGCGGCACGCTGGAAATCCACAAGGAGCTGGAGCGCGCCATCGCCGACTACCTCGGCTTTGAGGACGCCATCCTGTTCGCCGCCGCCTTCGACGCCAACGGCGGCATCTTCGAGCCGCTGTTCGGGGCCGAGGACGCCATCGTCTCGGACAGCCTGAACCACGCATCGATCATCGACGGGGTGCGCCTGTCGAAGGCCCAGCGCTATCGCTTCGCCAATTCGGACATGGCCGATCTGGAGGCCAAGCTGAAGGAGGCGCGCGCCGCCGGCGCCCGCAACATCATCATCGCGACCGACGGCGCTTTCTCGATGGACGGCTACATCGGCAAGATCGACCAGATCCGCGCCCTGGCCGACCAGTATCAGGCCCTGATCATGGTCGACGACTGCCACGCGACCGGCTTCCTGGGCGACAAGGGCAAGGGCTCGTTCGCCCATTGCGGCGTCGAGGTGGACTTCGTCACCGGCACCTTCGGCAAGGCGCTGGGCGGGGCGATGGGCGGCTTCATCTGCGCCCGCAGGAATGTCGTGGAACTGCTGAAGCAGCGCGCGCGGCCCTATCTGTTCTCGAATGCTCTGGCGCCGTCCGTCTGCGGGTCGTCGCTGGAGGCCATCCGCATCGCTGCGGGAGATGAGGGCGACAAGCTGCGCGCTCAGTTGTTCGCCAATGCGGCGCGTTTCCGTTCGGCCATGGCGGCGGCGGGCTTCGACCTGCTTCCGGGCGAGCACCCGATCATCCCGGTCATGCTGGGCGACGCCAAGCTGGCGCAGGACATGGCGGCGCGCCTGCTGGAACTGGACGTCTATGTCATCGGCTTCTCATTCCCGGTGGTGCCGCGCGGCCAGGCCCGCATCCGCACCCAGATGTCGGCGGCGCATACGTTCGAGCAGATTGACGCCGCCGTGGCCGCCTTCACCCAGGCGGGCAAGGAGCTGGGTGTTATCTGACGGAGGCGGGCATGGAGGTCGTGCTGGACGGTCGCCGTATCCGCAGCCGTGACGACTTCTATGCGCAGATCGAGCGGATCGAGGGCGTGCCTGACTGGTTCGGGCGCAATCTCGACGCACTGTTCGATCTGGTGCTGGCGGTTCTGCCGGGACCGCTGACGATCCGCTGGATCCATGCGGAGGCTTCGGCCGAGGCGATGGGGGCGGACTTCGGCATTGTCGTCGGCGTCTTGCGCGATGCCGAGGAAGCGCCGAAATCAGGCTTCAAACTGCGCCTGTGCAAGGGCGCGACAACAGAGTTCAGGGAGTAGGCTGATGGCGGACATGATGAAGGCTCTGGCCAAGACGAAGCCGGCCGAGGGGCTGGAGCTGATCGACGCGCCCATTCCCGTCGCGGGTGATGAGGACGTGCTGATCAAGGTGCATCGCACCGCCGTCTGCGGCACAGACATCCACATCTGGAACTGGGACGAGTGGTCCCAGAAGAACGTGCCCGTGCCGATGATCACCGGGCATGAGTTCGCGGGCGAGATCGTCGCCATCGGCAAGGACGTGGATCGCCGCCTGAAGGTCGGCCAGCGCGTCTCGGCCGAGGGCCACGTCATCGACCTGAACTCCGAAGCGGCTCGCGCCGGCCACTTCCATCTGGACCCCGACACGCGCGGCATCGGTGTGAACCGTCAGGGCGCATTCGCCGAATACGTCGTGGCCCCGGCCTTCAACGTCATCGAGCTGCCGGACGAGGTGCCGTATGAGATCGGCTCGATCCTCGACCCGTTCGGCAACGCCGTGCACACGGCGCAGCAGTTCGATCTGTTGGGTGAGGACGTCATCGTCACCGGGGCAGGCCCCATCGGCATGATGGCCGCCGCCGTGGCGCGTCATGCGGGCGCGCGCACTGTGGTTCTCACGGATATCAACGACTTCCGCCTGGAACTTGCGCAGAAGGTTGCGCCCGGCATCCGCGCCGTGAACACCACCAAGGAAGACCTGCGCGACGTCATGCACGAGCTGGGCCTGAAGGTCGGCTTTGACGTGGCGCTGGAGATGTCAGGTTCGCCGATCGCCTTCAAACAGTGCGTCGACACCCTGATCATGGGCGGCGGCATGGCCATGCTGGGCATTCCCTCCAAGCCGATGGAGACGGACTGGGGCGCGATCATCCTGAAGGCCCTGACCATCAAGGGCGTCTATGGGCGCGAGATGTTCACGACCTGGCGCAAGATGCTGGGCCTGCTGAAGGCCGGGTTGGATCTGTCGCCGCTGATCACCCACCAGATGCCGTATCAGGACTTCGAGGCGGGCTTTGAGGCGATGAAGTCGGGCAAGTCGGGCAAGGTCGTCCTGAACTGGGCCGACTGATCGGCTTCTAAATTCCGACTTCGCGAAGGCGGGCGCGCAGGCTGTTGATCCAGTCGCGCGCCTCGTCTCCGCCCTACAGACGCCAGGCGATATAGCCGGCCGACGGCTTGATGGGATCGGCCCAATGGCGGCCGTGCCTGTCCACATCGTGACGGGCGAAATAGCTGTACATCGACTTGATGTCGCGGTCGCTGAGCGGGGTTCGCGCCATCAACTGTTCGGCGCGGCGCACCCCGACCTCGGTGCCGCCGCGTCCGTGCTGTCCGCGCAGGGCCAAACCGTCCTGCGCCGTTTCGGCGATGGCCGGAGAGGGCGTGCGGTCATCGTCGGAGAGAACGGGATGGTCGATCAGCATGGCGTATCCGGAAGCCGGGGCGTCGTCCCCTCTTATACGACTTGACCTGATGACGGGGGCGGGGGACGAGCGGCCATGAATTATCGTCATAGCTTTCACGCCGGAAATTTCGCGGATCTGGTCAAACACGCCCTTGTGCTGTGGCTGTTGAAGGAACGGCAGGCGCGCGGGCCTGTGAGCGTGCTGGACACCCATGCAGGGGCGGGTCTGTATGACCTGTCGGGCGATGCGGTCCGCTCGCGTGAGGCCGAGGCCGGAGTGGCGCGGTTGATGACCGCCGAGGCGCGGCCGCCGCTGATCGAGGCGCTGGCGGCTGAGGTTGCGGCGCTGAACCCGCAGGGCGGAGTGCGGTTCTATCCCGGCTCGCCGGTGCTGACGGCGCGGGCCTTGAGGGCTGAGGATTCCTATCGCGGCTTCGAGCTGAACCCGCCGGTCGAGGCCTTGCTGCAGGAGGCGCTGGCGCCGTGGCCCAATGCGACGGGACAGGCGGGCGACGGCTATGAGGAGGCGGTGCGCGCGGCGCGGGGGCTGAAGGCGCCGCTGGTGCTGATCGATCCGCCGTTCGAGCGGCCCGACGACTATGTCCGCTCGGCCGAGACGGCGGCGGCCGTTCTGGGCGCCGATGGGACGGCCTGTGTGGCGATCTGGACGCCGTTGAAGGATCTCGAGACCTTCGACGGCTTTATCCGGCGGCTGGAGCAGGCGGGGCTTTCGCGGGTGCTGGTCGCCGAGGCGCGGCTGCGCCCGCTGAACAATCCGATGAAGATGAACGGCTGTGCCATGACGATCGTCAACGCGCCTTCGGGCGCCGATGCGGCGGCGGCTGAAATCTGCGGCTGGACGGTTCAGGCGCTGGGCGATCCCGGCGGCCGGGCCGAGGTCTGGCGCGCAGGTTAGGCCTGGATGACCTCGCCCGGTTCGTAGAGGTGAGGCTCGAAGGTGGCGATGGCCAGGATCGGCCCCATGGCCGCAACGACCTGAGGGTGGCGCGTCATGGCCTTCCAGGCGCCGGCGCTGGCCCAGACGGCGTGATTGGCGGCGACCCGCCCGTTCAGTCCGCGATGCAGGGTGGCGGAGACGAAGCCGGGCAGGGTGGTCTGGATGCGCACAAGAGCGGCCAGATGCTCCATCAATTCGTCCAGATGGGGCGCGTTGCACTTGAAGACATTGATCAGGACGATCGGGTCTTCAGGCGGCGCATCGGCCTGGATTTCGGCTGAAGAGGGCATGGGCGGTTCGTCTCATTGCTTTCGCCTTCCTTCTACCGCAATCGAGGGGCTGACGCTTCTTCCTCCCTCGTCGATCAAGTGGATTTCATGACCGCCATCGCCATCCTCGAAACCGGTCGTCCGCCCGCCCCTCTGGCCGAGGCGTTCGGCGACTACACCGCCCAGTTCCGGGCCATGCTGGGCGAGGGCGCAACCACCCATCGATTCGACGTTCAGGCGGGGGAACTGCCGGAAGACCCGTCGGCCTTCGCCGGGACGATCGTCACCGGGTCGGCGGCGGGCGTCTATGAGGATCTGCCGTGGATCGCGCCCCTGTCCGCCTGGCTGCGCGACGCGCGGGGCAAGACGCGGCTGGTGGGCGTCTGCTTCGGCCACCAGATTCTGGCCCACGCCTTCGGCGGCCGGGTCGAGAAGTCCGACAAGGGCTGGGGCGTCGGCCTGCACCGCTATGACGTTCTGAGCGACGAAGCCTGGATGACGCCGGCGGCGTCGACCATCGCCATTCCGGCATCGCACCAGGATCAGGTCGTGGCCGCGCCTGCGGACGCACGCGTGCTGATCGCCAGCGAGTTCACCCCCTATGCGGGCCTGGCCTGGGGGCAGGACGCCATCAGCTTCCAGTGCCATCCCGAGTTCGACCCGGCCTTCGCCGCCCGTCTGACCGAAGGTCGGCGGGGACGCATCGACGACGCCCTGGTCGATCAGGCCCACGCCAGCTTGGCCCAGCCGAACGACCGCGCTGTGCTGGCCGACTGGATTCGGGCCTACCTCGGCGTTTCGGCTTGAACGGGGTCCTGGCGAGGCGCGCTTCATCGAACGGCGCTAAGCCTTAGGCAACTTCCGCAGGTCTAGAGTCGGGGGGATGGCCCCCGTACGTCTCGTGCCCCTTCTCCGTGCGCCCTTGATCGCTGTCGCCGTACTGGCGACGGCCGCGCCCGCCATGGCCGGCGTCGGCCAGGCTGCGGAGCTGGCCCGCGCCGTGGAGCAGAGAGCCGCCCGCACGAATTTCGCGGCGCTGGAGGCCTTTGGCCTGGAGGCCATGAAGCGGCGCGACCGCGAGGGGCTGAACCGGCTCTATCACGTCGCGTGGACGGTTCTGAACCAGGGGGACTTCGAAGAGGCGACCCTCTGGAACAATCGCCTGGAGGCCCAGGCGCGGGCCCAGAACGACCAACGCTACCTGGCCATTGCGCGGCTGAACGCCCTGACCATCCGCTACGACCAGGGCGATCTGGCGGTCGAGAAGGAGATGGCGCACACGGCGCGGACGAGCCGCGACTGGTTCGTCATGGCTCATGCGGCCCGCTTGAGCGCCCTGGCCCTGATGGATCAGGACCGCATCGGCGAAGGCCTACGACTGCTGACCACGGCCGAAAGCGAGATCCCGGTGCATGACCCCTATGCCGCCACTGCGCGCGCGGGGGTCTGGGAAATGACCGGCATGGGCCTGATGAAGCTGAGCGACGTGGCTGGAGCGGCGGCGGCCTTCCGCCGTTTCGAGATCGACGATTCCAATCCCGACTATCCGCGTCCCGACTTCGACAGCCTCTATAATCTGACGCGGATGGCGCTTCAGGTGGGGGACCTGTCGAACGCGGAACTTTACTATGCGGCCCATCATCGGCTCAGCCAGCGCGCGAACCTGGAAAGCCTCAGCGCCTATGACGCCGCCCTGTGCGCCTTCCTCGCCGATGCGCGGCGGGATTCGCGCGGAGTGCTGGACTGCCTGGCCCCGCACGAAGCGCTGATCGACGGCAAGGCCTTCCTGGCGCTCGACATCCTGCCGGCCAGGGGCGTGGCGCGCGCGCGGCTGGGCGATCTGGCGGGCGCGCGCAGCGACCTGGAGCGTCTGCGAGAGTTGGCTCCGAACGGCGGAGTCGATCCGACCGAACGCCTGCTTGAGGCCGAGCTTCTGTTTGCTTCCGGCCGGGCGGCCGAAGCCTTTGACGTTCTGCGCGAGTATCAGCGTCAGCGCGACCTGCACCTGTCTCTGCGATTCAGCGCGGGCATTCATCAGGTGACGGGCGATATGCAGGAGCAGTTGGCCGAGCGGCGACGTCAGTTGGAGACGGCCCGCGCCAACACCCAGCTGCAACACGCAGTGATCCGGGGACAGAATTGGATCCTGGGCATAAGCCTCGCCTTCGCCGTGTCGGTCCTTCTGGTGGTGTTCTGGCAGAGGCGGCAGTCTCGTCGGCTGAAGGAGGCCCAACTCCACGCCGAGGCCGCGAACCGCGCAAAGAGCGAGTTCTTGGCCAATATGAGCCACGAGATCCGGACGCCGCTCAACGGCGTGGTGGCGATGGCCGAAGCCTTGGCCGGGCGCGATCTGCGCGAGCAGGACCGGGAGCTGGTGAACATCATCCGGTCGTCCGGCGTCACCCTGGAGCGATTGCTCTCGGACATTCTGGACGTCGCCCGCATCGAGTCGGGCAAGGTGACGATCGAGCCTGCGCCCTTCGACCTTGAGGAGGCGTCGCGTGACGTCTCCGCACTGTGGGCGCCGCTGGCCATGGGCAAGGGGGTGGAGCTGCGGCTGGAGTATGATCCAGCCTTGCCGCGCCGGGTGCTCGGCGACGCCGTGCGCCTGCGCCAGGTGCTGACCAATCTCGTCAGCAACGCGCTGAAATTCACCCAGGAAGGCAGCGTGACGTTGAAGGTCGCCCGGACAGAGGGGGACCGCGTGCGCTTCACGGTCCTCGACACGGGCATCGGCTTTGACGCCGAGTTCAAGTCGCGCATCTTTCATCGCTTCCAGCAGGAGGACGGCTCCATCACCCGCCGTTTCGGCGGCAGCGGGCTTGGGCTGGCGATTTCAGACGATCTGGTCCGGCTGATGGGCGGGGAGCTCGACTGCGATTCTCCGCCGGGCGAGGGCGCGCGCTTCTGGTTCGACCTGTCCCTGCCGACGGCGACAGACGAGGCGCCGAACGAGGCGGTTCAGGCCGCGCCGCCGCCGTCGATGGAACGTGCAGGCGCGCCGCGCGTGCTTCTGGCCGATGATCATCCGGCCAACCGCAAGGTAGTCGAGGTCATGCTCGAACCGTTGGGAGTCGAGTTGACGACGGTCGAGGATGGGGCCCAGGCCCTGGCCGCCTTCCGCGAGGGGGGCTTCGACCTGGTGCTGATGGATATGCAGATGCCGGTCATGGACGGACTGACCGCCACGACCGAGATGCGCGCCCACGAGCGCCGCATCGGCGCGGAGCCGACGCCGATCCTGATGCTGACCGCCAACGCCATGAGCGAGCATGTCGAGGCCAGCCATCGCGCGGGCGCCGACGGCCATCTGACCAAGCCGCTGAGCGTGGCGGGCCTGACCAGGGCCGTCGCAGAGGCCCTGGACCGGGCGAACGATCAGGTCTCGGCCTGAACCTCGGCGTTTAGGGCCACTTCACCACGGGCGGCATGGAGCTGAGGATCGACTCGACATTGCCGCCGGTCTTCAGCCCGAACATGGTGCCGCGGTCGTAGAGCAGGTTGAACTCCACATAGCGGCCGCGCCGGATCAGCTGTTCCTCGCGTTCCGCGTCGGTCCAGGGCTCCTGCATGCGGCGGGCGACGATGTCCGTGTAGACCTTCAGGAAGGCCTCGCCGACGGCCTGGGTGAAGGCGAAGTCCCGCTCCCAGTCGCCGCTGTCGTGGTGGTCGTAGAAGATGCCGCCGGTGCCGCGCGGCTCATTGCGGTGGGGCAGGAAGAAATACTCGTCGCACCACTGCTTGTATTTGGCGTGCCAGGCCGGGTCGAAGGCGTCGCAGGCGCCCTGCATGGCGGCGTGGAAGTCGACGGTGTCGGGGTGGTCGTCGCGGCGGTCCGCATCCAGCACAGGCGTCAGGTCGCCGCCGCCGCCGAACCAGGTCTTGGTCGTCGAGATCAGGCGGGTGTTCATGTGCACGGCGGGCACGCGCGGGCTGACCGGATGGCAGATCAGGCTAATGCCGGTGGCGTAGAAGCGCGGGTCTTCCTCGGCGCCCGGCACGTTCTTGGCGTAGTCGGCGGGGAAGGTTCCGTGGACGGTCGAGCAGTGGACGCCGACCTTTTCGAACAGGCGGCCGCTCATCATGCCCATGACCCCGCCGCCGCCTTCCTTGCGATCCCAGGGCGTGCGGACGAAGCGGCCGGCCTCGCCGGCGAACAGTTCGGCGGGGGCGGCGTCTTCCAGCGCCTCGAAACCGGCGTGGATCTTGTCGCGCAGGGTCTCGAACCAGACGCGGGCGCGCTCGCGGCGCTCAATCATCAGGGCGGGGTCAGCTTGGATCATGAGGGCTTCAACCATGACGCGGCCTTTCTGAACAGTCCGGCGAGGTGCGCGGATGCGAGCCTGATGCCGCAGCGCGGGCGAGGGGGCCTTGATCCAGATCACAAGGCGGCCTGCGGAGGGGCGGTCTGCGGGGCGGTATACGGATGGTTCCCTCAGCGCCTTAGCTGTGCCAGCGTACCGCGCCCGTAGGAAGCGGCGCCGTGGGGCGACCGAGCGGGCCGAGTATCCAGGAGGGGAAACCATGATCCGCATCGCCCTGAACGCCAAACTGCGCGCGAGCCTGCTCGCCGCCGCCTCCGTCGCCGTCCTGGCCGGACCGACCGTGGCTCAAACTCAGCCGCAAGAGGCGCGGGTGATGCAGATCCTCAAGCGCACGCCTCTGGTCGATGGCCACAACGACCTGCCGTGGGCGCTGCGTCAGGGCTTTGGGAACGACCCTTACGGCGTTGATCTGAACGCGAATCTATCGACCTCGACGCGCCTGCATACCGATATCCCGCGTCTGCGCGCAGGCGGCGTGGGCGGCCAGTTCTGGTCGGTCTACGTTCCCGCCAGCATGGCGCCGGTCGACGCGGCCAAGGCCACCTTCGAACAGATCGATACGGTCAAGCGCATCGTCGCCGCCCACCCCGAAACCTTCGAACTCGCCACCACCGCAGACGACCTGGTCCGCATCCATCGCGCGGGCAAGATCGCCAGCCTGATCGGCATGGAAGGCGGCTATTCGATCGACGACTCCCTGGGGCTGCTGCGCGAATTCTATGATTCGGGCGCTCGCTACATGACGTTGACCCACTCCAAGAGCACGACCTGGGCCGACAGCGGCACCGACGCGCCCAAATGGAACGGGCTGAACGCCTTCGGCGAGGAGGTGGTCAAGGAGATGAATCGCCTGGGCATGATGGTCGACCTCAGCCACGTGTCCGAGGACACCATGGTCGACGCCATCCGGGTGTCCGAGGCGCCGGTGATCTTCTCCCACTCCTCGGCGCGGGCCGTGACGGCCCATCCGCGCAACGTGCCCGACGCCGTGCTGCGCCAGATGGCGGCCAACGGCGGCATCGTCATGGTGACCTTCGTGCCTGGCTTCATCAGCGAACCGGTGCGCGCCTGGGGCGCCGCCCGCGCGGCCGAAACCACGCGGCTGACGGCGCTGAATCCCGGCGATCCGACGGCGGTCAAGGCCGGCGTGGACGCCTGGGTTGCGGCCAATCCCGCGCCCAAGGCGACGATCGAGGACGTCATCGCCCACATTCAGCACGTCCGCGACGTGGCGGGCATCGACCATGTGGGCCTGGGCGGCGACTATGACGGGGTGGACAGCCTGCCGGTCGGCCTTGAGGGCGTGGACGGCTATCCGCGCCTGTTGGCCGAATTGATGAACCGGGGGTGGAGCGAAGCCGATATCCGCAAGATCTCGGGCGAGAACCTGCTGCGCGTCATGCGCGCCGTCGAGCGCGTCGCCGCCTCGAAGGGCGCCGAACGCCCGAACCTGGCCAAACTGCCGGACGACGGCGCGCCGGAATAGGTCGAATCCTTCTCCCACAAGGGGAGAAGGATTACCGCATCGGCAGCGAGTGCAACTGCCTTAGCGCCTCATGCAGGCCTATCCCGGCGCTGACCGACAGGTTCAGCGACCGGGTTTCCGGCCGTATCGGAATGAAGATTCGCGCATCCGCCGCCGCGTGGACGTAGTCGGGCGAACCGGCGCTCTCCTTGCCGAACAGCAGGACGTCGTCGGGCTGGAAGACGAAATCCGTCAGAGGTTCGGCCGCGCGCGTGGTGAACAGCACCAGCCGTCCCGGCGCCCGCTCGCGCTGGAAGGCGTCCCAGTCGGAATGGCGCGTCATATGGGACAAGGGCCCGTAATCCAGGGCCGCCCGCTTCATCGCGCGGTCGTCGAAATTAAAGCTGGTGGGCTCGATGACGTGCAATTCCACGCCGAAACAGGCGCTCAGACGGATGCAGGCGCCGACATTATGGGGGATGTCAGGTTGAAAAAGGGCGAGACGCATTCTAAGGCCCTCATACGCGCGGGGCGGGGCCTTGTCGCGGCTTTTGTTGCGACCGTTTCGCAAATCGCTTCCGCGACTTGTCTGGGACGGACGAAACCGAGGCCGGACGGGCAGGGATTTGCCGTCGCATGATAGGGTTCCATTCGGTTGACGCTCCATGTCGGGGCGGGCGGCCGGCGATGCAGAGGTGAAACGCGTGGCCGAATCGGTCGTGAATGCTGACGGGCCTGACGGCCAACACGGGGGTGGCGACGCCACTCGCCGCGACTTCATCCACATTGCGGCGGGCGCGGCTGCGGCCGGCGCCGGCGTGATGGTGGCGTGGCCCTTGATCAACCAGATGAACCCGGCGGCCGATACCTTGGCCCTGGCGTCGATCGAATTCGATCTGACCAAGGTTCAGGAAGGTCAGCAGGTCGTCATCAAGTGGCAGGGCAAGCCGGTCTTCGTGCGCTATCGCACCCCGGCCGAGCTGACCAAGGTCATCGACGAGGGCGCCGTAGGCAGCCCGCCGCAGACCGACGCCGAGCGCACCAAGGCCGGCCACGAGAAATATCTCGTCGTCATCGGCTCGTGCACCCACCTGGGCTGCGTGCCGACCTTCAACGCCGGCGACTACGGCGGCTGGTTCTGCCCCTGCCACGGTTCGCACTACGACGCCTCGGGCCGCATCCGTAAGGGTCCGGCGCCGCTGAACCTGATCGTGCCGAACTACGAATACATGTCCGACACCCGCGTGAAGATCGGCTGAGGACGGACAGAGGAACCATGAGCGATCACGAATCCACTTACGTCCCGAAAACCGCTGTCGAGCGGTGGATGGACACCCGCCTGCCGATCATCCGTTTCGGCATGGACTATGCGAACCTGCCGACCCCGAAGAACCTGAACTACTGGTGGACCTTCGGCGGCATCCTGGCGATCTGCCTGATGACGCAGATCATCACCGGCATCGTCCTGGCCATGCACTACACCCCGCACGTCGACATGGCCTTTGCCTCGGTCGAGCGCATCATGCGCGACGTGAACGGCGGCTGGCTGATCCGCTACGTGCACGCCAACGGCGCGTCGATGTTCTTCATCGCCGTCTATCTGCACATGCTGCGGGGCCTCTACTACGGCTCCTACAAGGCGCCGCGCGAGATGATCTGGATCGTCGGCTGCGTCATCTTCTTCCTGATGATCGCCACCGCCTTCCTCGGCTATGTCCTGCCGTGGGGCCAGATGTCCTTCTGGGGCGCTGAGGTGATCACCAACCTGATCGGCGCCATTCCGGTCGTCGGCGAGCCGATCCTGATCTGGCTGCGCGGCGGCCCGGCGATCGACAACGCGACGCTGAACCGCTTCTTCTCGCTGCACTACCTGCTGCCGTTCGTCATCGCCGGCTGCGTGGTGCTGCACCTGTGGGCCCTGCACGCCGCCGGTCAGAACAACCCGGTCGGCATCCTGATCCCGAAGGACCGCGCCAAGAAGGACATGCTGCCCTTCCACCCGTACTTCACGGTCAAGGACGGCTTCGCAATCATCCTGTTCCTGATCCTGTTCGCAGTCTTCGTCTTCTACAACCCGAACGCCCTGGGCCACGCCGACAACTACATTCCGGCCAACCCGCTGCAGACCCCGGCGCACATCGTGCCTGAGTGGTACATGCTGCCCTTCTACGCGATCCTGCGCGCCATCCCCGACAAGTTCGGCGGCGTGGTGGCCATGTTCGCGGCGATCGGGGTGCTGTTCGTCCTGCCGTGGCTGGACACGTCCAAGGTGCGCTCCATGCGCTACCGCCCGACGATGAAGACCTTCTTCATCATTTTCCTGTTCGTCTGCTTCGGCCTGGGCTGGTGCGGCGCGCAGCTGCCCGACGCTCCGGTGATCGGCAGCTTCAAGACCTTCACCCTGATCGACGGCGACCTGAACTCCTACCTGTGGCTGACGCGTTTCCTGACGGCCTACTACTTCGTCTTCTTCCTGGTGCTGATGCCGGTCATCGGCCTGCGTGAGAAGCCGCTGCCGATCCCGGCGACGATCTCGGAGCCCGTGCTCCCGTCGACCGCAGCCGAGAAGGCGTGAGCGCGATGATGAGCAACGAGAAAAAGACCGTGTCCTTCCGCAAGATCCTCGTCTCCGTGACGGCCGCTGTCGGCCTGGTCGCCATCGCCGCACCGGCGATGGCCGCCGGGAGCGCCAAGCATCCGCGCGACGGCGGCTTCAGCTTCGCCGGGCCGTTCGGCACCTTCGATCAGGGCCAGCTGCAACGCGGCTACAAGGTCTATCGCGAGGTCTGCGCCTCCTGCCACGGCATGGACCTGATGCACTTCCGCAACCTGGGCGACAAGGACGGCCCGTTCTGGAATCCGAAGTATCCGAACCCGAACGACAATCCTGTCGTGAAGGCTCTGGCCAAGGAGATCCAGGTCGCCGACATCGACTCGGAGACGGGTGAGGCCCTGATGCGCGACGCCACCACGGCCGACCGCTTCCCCAACCCCT
Organism: Brevundimonas sp. NPDC055311; assembly: GCF_053645695.1. Taxonomy (NCBI): domain Bacteria; kingdom Pseudomonadati; phylum Pseudomonadota; class Alphaproteobacteria; order Caulobacterales; family Caulobacteraceae; genus Brevundimonas; species Brevundimonas sp. NPDC055311. The sequence goes on along the minus strand of NZ_JBSHMV010000001.1, from coordinate 549,010 downwards.
ATCCGAACCCGACGGCGGCCGCTGCGGCCAACGGCGGCGCCATGCCGCCGGACCTGTCGGTCATGGCCAAGGCCCGTCACGACGGCGCCAACTATATCTACTCGCTGCTGTCGGGCTATTCGGCCCCGCCGGCGGGCCTGAAGATGACCGAGACCCAGCACTACAACCCCTATATGGCCGGGGACATGACCCCGTTCTGGACGGGCGAGGGCCATGTTCCGCCCGGCGGCTTCATCGCCATGCCGCCGCCGTTGAGCGCGGGCCAGGTCACCTATGACGACGGCACCGAGGCGACGGTGGATCAGATGTCCAAGGACGTCGCGGCCTTCATCGCCTGGACGTCCGAGCCGAAGATGGTCGAGCGCAAGCAGATGGGCTTCGGCGTGCTGATCTTCCTTCTGGCCTTCGCGGGCGTGACCTACGCCAGCTACCGCCGCATCTGGAAGGGCGTCGCCCACTAAGGCGTCCTCTCCTTGCAGACGAAACGACCCGCCGGAGCGATCCGGCGGGTTTTTTCATGGACGGCGTCCGCGTCAGCGGGCGAGGGCGGTGCAGCGGATCAGGCGCTGGGGCGCTTCGTCGGGTCTGTCGAGGCGGATCAGCCGCAGCGTCTCGTTCGTCGCCTCGAACCGGACTTGTCGGGAGGAGCGCCCGCTTTCCGTCTCGCAGTCGAGAAGGGCGTCGTAGCCCTGGCCGCGCTCGTCGATGGATTCGATGACGCAGCGCAGTCCCCGTCCGTGCAGATCAGTGGTGGTGATCTGAAGCGCGGCCTGATCGCCGGGCTGGGCGCAAGTTTCGGCCGTGGGCACCCAACGGCCGATGAAGCTGGTCGCGCCGGCGCCGCGCATAAGCGGCTCCATCCCCGGTGGGCGCTGTGGCGGAGGCGCCGAAGTCCCCGGACCCTGTATGGGCTGGGCCGGCTCTGTGGGCGGGTTGACCTGTCCCGGCGGGTCGCAGGCCGTCAGCAAGGTCGCCAGCACGACAAGCAAGGGGGGCGAAGAGCGCTTCATCCCTGGCTCAACGTGCGGACAGGCGAGAGCGTTGCCGCCCTGCCTTTTGATGCGTTAACGCCGGGCCGCCGCGCTGCGGTCGCGGACCTGGCCGAATTCGGAGGTCGGCTTCCAGGTCGGCCATTCGTCGCCGTTGGCGAGGTCCAGGCCCAGGCGATAGAGCAGGGTCAGGTTCTCGACCGCCGAGCGCAGATCCCAGTCGGCCGACCACTCGTCGCTGGGGCGATGATAGTCGGCGCCGAACTTGGCTTTCCAGGCCGCCAGACCCGCCTCGCGGCCGCCCTCGACCCAATCCACCCCGTGCCAGGGCATCAGGGCCGGCACGCCCGCGCGCGCGAAGGGGAAGTGGTCGGAGCGATAGTAGAAATTCTGTTCCGGCTGGCCGTCGTCGGAGACGTAGCGGCCTTCCTGTTCAGCCAGGGCCTGCAGGTCGTCCTCGAGGCTGTTCTGGCCCTTGCCGAAGATGGGCACGTCGCGGGTCGGGCCGCTGAGAGGCAGCATGTCGATGTTGATGTCGGCCACCGTCGTCTCCAGCGGATAGACCGGATCGGCGACATAGGCGTAGGCGCCCAGCAGGCCCATCTCCTCGGCCGCCATATGGGCGAAGACGAGGGTGCGCTTCGGCGTCGGGGCGGCCTTCAGCTGGCGCGCCATCTCGACCACGCCGACCGTGCCCGATGCGTTGTCCCAGGCGCCGTTGAACACCTTGTCGTCGCCCGCCGTGTTTTCATTGACGCCGACATGGTCCCAGTGGGCGGAATAGATGACGACTTCGTTCGGGCGCTCGGTCCCGGTGATGCGCGCCAGCAGATTGTGGGTGCGCAGGATTTCGATCGATTCCTGAGCCGAAGCGGTGATCCGCGTCTCCAGCGCGAAGGCGCGGAAGTCGCCGGTCTCGAGGCGGGCCTTCAGCGACGCCAAGTCTACGCCCATTTCGGCGGCGACGTCGCGGTTGACGGCGCCGCTGAGGGTCAGTTCGGCCGAGCCGGGCGTCAGGGTGCGCGTGCGTCCGGCGCCGGCGGTCTCGCGCCGCCAGGCGGCCGAACCGGCATCGCCGTCGACGATCGTCAGAACGGCCACAGCGCCGCGCCGCCTGGCCTCGTCGGCCTTATAGGCGGCGGACTGATAGGTGGTGGCGTAGGGGCCGTTGAACAGCTCGCCGTCCGGCTCGCCCGCCACGACCAGGACGACCGCGCCGGTCACGTCCAGATCGCCGTAGTCGTCCCAGCCCCGCTCGGGGGCATGGATGCCGTAGCCTGCGAAAACGACGGGCGCGTCGATCACCCGCCCCATGGCCGCATCGTTCATCGCCCGCAGGGTGAAGTCGGTTCCGGCGGTCAGGGCGCGGCCCGTCGTGGCCGCTCCGGCCCAGGTCAGGGCGGGCTCGCCCTGGGGCGTCAGGCGCTTCAGGTCGATGACCTGCAGCCACTGGCCGTTCGGACCGCCGGGCTCCAGCCCCATGGCTTCATACTGGGCCTGCAGCCAGTCCAGCGTCTTCTTCTCCCCCTCCGTGCCGGGATAGCGGCCCTGGAAGTCGTCAGCGCTGATGACGCGGATCTCGTCGGACAGGCGCTGGGCCGAGAAGTCCTGGGCCGAGGCGGCGCCCGCGACGAGGATCAGCGCGGCGGCGGCGACGCTGCGAATGAAGCGATGGTGCATGGCGTTTCCTTCGGCCTTCCCCACGAGGCCGTTCCCTATAGTCTTAGGGCGGCCCCTTGCGAGGCCGCCCCTTACATTTTCGTCATGTTCGACCGATGGGCCGGATCAGCGGCGCTGAGCGGCGCTCTTGGCGCGTTCCGGGCCGAACTCCGAGCCGGACTTCCATTCCGGCCAGTCGCGGCTGTTGGCCAGATCCTGACCGACCTTGAACATGATCTCCAGGTCCTGGAGCATGCCGGAATAGTCCCAGTCGGATTCCCACTCGTCCGCCGCCTGGTGATAGCGGTTGGCGCGATAGTCGGCGGCGCGCGCCAGACGCGGCTCGATCGGGGCGTCGACGAACTCGCCCGTCGAGGACAGATAGGCCATCGGCACGCCCTTCTTGGCGAGCGGGAAGTGGTCGGAGCGGAAGTAGATGCCCGCCGCCGCCCCGGCGTCGCCGACGAAGCCGCGCCCTTGCGCCGCGGCTGCCGCGATCACCGGCTCGTCCAGTTCCGAATGGCCGTAGCCGGTCACGCCCAGCTTGTTCATCCGACCGAAGACGGCGGCCGAGTCGATGTTGAAGCCGCCGACGGTCTTCTCCACCGGGTACAGCGGGTTGGCGGCGTAGAATTCCGAACCCAGCAGGCCGCTTTCCTCGCCGGTGAAGCTGATCATGACGATGGTGCGCTCCGGCCGCGGTCCGGCCGACCATTGGCGCGCCATCTCCAGCAGGGCCGCCGTGCCCGAGGCGTTGTCGATGGCGCCGTTGAAGATGCGGTCGCCGTTGGCGTCCGGCTCGCCCATGCCGATGTGGTCCCAGTGGCCGGTGTAGAGGATGGTCTCGTCCGGGTGGGTCGAGCCTTCCAGCTTGGCCACGACGTTGTGGGTGACGATGCGTTCGGACTTCACGTCCATGCGGGCGTCGAGGGTCGCGCCGGTCAGTTCGACGGGCTGGAAGTCGCGGCTGCGCGCCTTGATCTTCTCCTGCTCGAAGTCGAGACCCGCGCGGCGGAACAGGTCGACGGCCAGATCACGCTGGATCCAGCCTTCCATGGCGACGCGCTCGGCCGACGGATCGGCGCGAACGATATCGAACTGCGGCACGCCCCAGGAGTTGGCGACCGTGGTCCAGCCGTAGGAGGCGGGCTTGGTCTCGTGGACGATGAGCACGCCCGCCGCGCCCTGACGGGCGGCTTCTTCATACTTGTAGGTCCAGCGGCCGTAATAGGTCATGGCCTCACCCCCGAAGGTGTTCAGCGACGGGTCTTCGAAGTCGGCGTCGTTGACCAGGACGACGATCACCTTGCCGCGCACGTCGGTCTTGAAGTCGTTCCACTGACGCTCGGGCGCGCTGATGCCGTAGCCGACGAAGACCAGCGGCTTGTCCTTCAGATCAACGCCGTCGGAAGGCAGGCGGGTCGTCATGGTGACTTCCTGGCCCTGCGTCAGCGGCTGGCTCCAGTCGCCCAGCTTCAGCTGGCCCGAGACGTTGGAGACGGTGAAGCGGTTCAGGCCGACGGCCTGGGTCCAGCCGCCGTTCTCGCCGCCCGGCGCGAAGCCTGCCGCCGCATACTGGCGGCTCAGATAGTCAATGACCTTCTGCTCGGCCGGGGTGGCGATGCCGCGACCCTCGAAGCTGTCGTCCGACAGGACGCGGATGTCCTCGGAAATGCGCGCGGCGTCGAAGGCGGGCGCGGTCTGGGCGACGGCGCCGCCGGCCAGCGAGGCGGCGAACGCCAGAACGGCGATGGACGTTGAAAGACGCATACAGTCTCACCTCTCGGAGAATTCGATGGCGGGACCGTAGTGAGCCGGATCGCGGGAGTCGACAGCCAAGCGCCGCGTCGACGGCGCCTGGCGGGGACAGGGAGGGGGAGGATCAGGCGGCGGCCAGAGCCTGGTCCAGGTCAGCGATCAGGTCGTCGATATGCTCGATGCCGACGGACAGACGCACCGTGTCCTCGGTCACGCCCGCCTTTTTCAGTTCGTCGGGCGACAGCTGGCGGTGGGTGGTCGAGGCCGGGTGGCAGACCAGCGACTTGGCGTCGCCGATGTTGACCAGGCGGGTGAAGATCTTCACCGCGTCCTGGAAGCGGGCCCCGGCCTCGCGGCCGCCCTTGACGCCGAAGGTCAGCAGACCGGACGCCTTGCCGCCGAAATACTTCTGGATCAGGGCGTGATCCTTGTGCTCGGGAAGGCCGGCGTAGTTGACCCAGTCGACCTTGGGGTGGGCCTTCAGCCATTGCGCGACGGCGGTGGCGTTCTCGACGTGGCGATCCATGCGCAGGGCGAGCGTTTCCAGCCCCTGCAGGATCAGGAAGCTGTTGAACGGCGAGATGGCCGCGCCGGTATTGCGCAGCAGAACGGTGCGCGCCCGCCCGATGAAGGCCGCCGGGCCGAAGGCCTCAGTATAGACCACGCCGTGATAGCTGACTTCGGGCGTGTTCAGGCGCGCGAAGCGGTCCTTGTGCTCGGCCCAGGGGAAGGTCCCGCCGTCGACGATTGCGCCGCCGATACTGGTGCCGTGGCCGCCGATGTATTTGGTCAGGGCGTGGACGACGATGTCGGCGCCGTGCTCGATCGGCCGGGTCAGGTAGGGCGTCGGCACGGTATTGTCGACGATCAGCGGCAGGCCTTGCGCGTGGGCGGCGTCCGCCAGCGCGGCGAAGTCCACCACATTGCCGAGCGGATTGCCGATGGATTCGCAGAAGACCGCCTTGGTCCGCTCATCCGTGTTGGCCGCCACCGCCGCGATGTCGTCGGCGTCGATGAAGCGCACCTCGATGCCGTACTGAGGCAGGGTGTGGGCGAACAGGTTGTAGGTGCCGCCATAAAGGGCGCCCGTGGCGATGATGTTGTCGCCGGCCTCGGCGATGGTCAGGATCGCATAGGTGATCGCCGCCATGCCAGAGGCCACGGTCAGGGCTGCGACCCCGCCCTCCAGCGCCGCCAGACGCTGCTCCAGCACGTCGGACGTCGGGTTCATGATGCGGGTGTAGATGTTGCCCGCCACCTTCAGGTCGAACAGGTCGGCCCCGTGCTGGGTGTCGTCGAAGGCGTAGCTGGTGGTCTGATAGATGGGCACCGCCACCGATTTGGTGGTCGGATCGGGCGCATAGCCCGCGTGCACGGCGAGGGTGTCGAACTTCATGGCTTCCCCGGGAGCTTTCGACGCAAGGCGCGCCGATTCACACCAGCCTTAGCAAAGCTCGCCGTGAAATGGGATTTCAGTTTTTCTGCGAGAGCGGTCAGATTTTCTGACCGCCCCGCATGATGACGTCAGTTGTTGAAAAGGAAGTGCATGACGTCGCCGTCCTTGACGACGTAGGCCTTGCCTTCGGCGCGCATCTTGCCCGCTTCCTTGGCGCCCGCTTCGCCCTTCAGCGCGACGTAGTCGTCGAAGGCGATGGTTTCGGCGCGGATGAAGCCCTTTTCGAAGTCGGTGTGGATGACGCCCGCCGCCTGCGGCGCCGTGGCGCCGACGGGGATGGTCCAGGCGCGCGCTTCCTTCGGCCCGACGGTGAAATAGGTCTGCAGACCCAGCAGGTCGTAGGCGCCGCGGATCAGGCGGTTCAGGCCCGGCTCCTCCAGACCCAGGGTTTCGAGGAACTCGGCCTGTTCGGCGTCGTCCAGCACGGCGATCTCGGACTCGATCTGGGCCGAGATGACCACGGTCTGGGCGTTGTCCGCCTTGGCACGCTCGGCGACCTTGGCCGACAGCTCATTGCCCTCGGCGGCCGAGCCTTCCTCGACGTTGGCGACGTAGAGGGCGGGCAGGGCGGTCAGCAGCTGCAGCATGTCCCAGGCCTTGCGGTCTTCCTTGGACACCTCAGCCAGACGCGCGGGCTTGCCGTCGCGCAGCTTCTCGAGCGCGGCGTCGATCAGCTTGAGGTTCAGCTGGGATTCCTTGTCGCCGCCCTTGGCGCGCTTCTCGATCTGGACGCGGCGACGCTCCAGGCTCTCGAGGTCGGCCAGCATCAGCTCGGTCTCGATGATCTCGAGGTCGGAGATGGGATCGATGCGGTTCTCGACGTGGGTGATGTCGTCGTCGATGAAGCAGCGGGCCACGAAGGCGATGGCGTCGCAGTCGCGGATGTTGGCCAGGAACTGGTTGCCCAGACCCTCGCCCTTGGAGGCGCCGCGCACCAGACCGGCCACGTCGACGAAGGTGATGCGCGCGGGGATGATCTCTTTCGACCCGGCGATGGCGGCCAGGGCGTTCAGCCGGGCCTCGGGCACGGCCACGTCGCCGGTGTTCGGCTCGATGGTGCAGAACGGATAGTTGGCCGCTTGGGCCGCCGCCGTCTTGGTCAGGGCGTTGAACAGGGTGGACTTGCCGACGTTGGGCAAGCCGACGATCGCGACTTTCAGGGCCATGGTATTCCTCGTGAGCGCGAGCCTTTAGCCGGTTCGGGCCAGTTTGTCAGGCTCGCGCCGCCAAGAGAGGGTTTTACTCCTCCGAATCCACCACCGGCGGCTGCTTGACGGCTGCGTGGACGCCGATGGGGCCGGCCTTCTCGAACGTCAGGGTGAAGGAGGCCACGCCGCCGTCGACCAGCGGATCGCGCAGGCCCATCAGCATGATGTGGTTGCCGCCGGGCTTCAGCTCGACCGGGGTTCCGGCAGGCAGCGGCAGGCCGTCGTGCAGGTGGGCCATGCTCATGACCCCGTTCTCCATCTTCATCTCATGCACCTCGGCCGACTGGGCCAGGGCGGTCGAGACGCTGACCAGACGGTCGTCGGAGCCTGCCGTCAGGGTCAGGTAGCAGCCGCCGACCTTGGCGCCGTTGGGCGTGGGGCGGCACCAGGCGTCGGCGACCTGGACCGTGCCGGGCGCGACCGTGGCGTCCTTGGCGGCTTCGGCCGACTTTTCGGCGGGCTGGCCGCAGGCGGCGAGGCTGAGGGCGGCGGCCGACAGGGCGGTCAGGGCGAACAGACGTTTCATGTTGAAGCTCCTTCTCAAGAGGCTGCGACGGGCTTGGACCCGGTGAACGCACGCACGGCTCGGTCGAGCAGCAGGGCGGCCACGAGGCTCAGTCCCGTCAAGGGATAGAGGATGGACAGGGGGATGACGATGCACAGCACGACAATTCGCGCGCGGGGGTCGGGCGGCGGGGGCGGGGCGCCGACAAGGCCGCGCGACAGGCTGGGCGGGCGGCGCTTCCACCACATGACCAGACCGCTGATCGCCAGCAGCCAGACGGCGATGCAGCCGATCAGCATGACGATGCGGTTGATCCAGCCGAATTGCATCCCCTGGTGGACGGCGATGCCCCATTCAAAGCCCTTGGCCATGACGCCGAACTGGCTCCAGCGCAGGTCGGCCTTCACCGCCCCGCTGGCGCCGTCGACATAAAGGCTGCGGGCGTCCTCGGCCTTGCGGGTCTGGCGAGCGACGGTCCAGGCCAGATCAGACGACTGCGGAATGCTGACGGTGAAGGGGCGGGGCAGGCCCCGTTCGTGCGCCGTCTGAAGCACGCGGTTCAGGCTGGGGGCTGCTGGATCATGCCCGTGGCTGTGATCATGGGCAGGCAGGACGGCGTTTTCCAGCGTCCAGCCCACGCCCGCCGGGGCGTCGTGGGGCTTGGCGTGGCTCCAGGGACTGGCGGCGGCGGGCGCGGGCGGGCGGCCCAGTCCGGTGTCGCGCATGACACCCATGAACTGATCGCCCCAGACGGCTGACCACGGCATCCCGGTGACTGCAAGGAAGATGATCACCCCGCCCACATAGATGCCGGTCAGGGCGTGGACATCGCGCCAGAACGGGCGGCGCCCGGCGTCCGTCTCACGCGGCCGCAGCACGGCGCCGGTGCGGCGGCGCGGCCACCACAGATAGATGCCGGTGGCGCACAGGATCATGGCCCAGCCCGCAACGATCTCGACCAGAATGTTCAGCGCTGTCCCGATGGGGCCGCCGAACAGGCTGAGGGAGTGCAGCTTCTTGATCGTCTCGGTCACGCCGCCATAGCCGGTGACGCCGGTGACTTTGGCCGTGTGCGGGTCGACGAAGACGGTGCGCTGGGCGCCGTCGGGCCGGTCGACGCGGACGCGCACGGCCTGATCGGCGCGGTCAGGGACCAGCACGTTCGCCGCCCGGCCTTCGCCTGCGCGGGCGGCGGCGGCCAGCCACTGATCGGGATCGGCCTGCTGGGCGCTGGCCGGAACCTCGATCATGGAGCGATAGACGGCGTGGTCGATCTCGTCCTTGAACAGATAGAGGCCGCCCGTCAGCGTCAGCAGCATCAGGAACGGCATGACCAGCACCCCGGCGTAGAAGTGCCAGCGCCAGACGGCCCGATAGGCGCCGGACATCACGTCCGGCGCCCTGGTCTTGAGAGAGGCTGTCATCAGTAGGCCATCCGCAGGCCGACGGAGACCGAACGGCCCTCGCCGGGGAAGAAGACGCCAGTTTGCGTCTTGCTGGCGTCGGTCACGGCCGAAAACTCGCCGACATAACGCTTGTCGGTCAGGTTGCGCGCGTCGATGTAGACCGAGGTTCTGGCGTTGATGTTGAAGCCGCCCGTCAGCCCCAGCACGGCGTAGTCCGGCGCCTTTGTGGTGTTGGCGTAGTCGACGTAGGGACTGGACATCCGCCACTCGACCGACGGTGTGACGAAGACGCCCGTCGGGTGGCGCCAGGTCAGCTCGGCGCGATACTGGTGCTGGGGCACGACCGGCAGACGATTGTCGCCCCAGCGCGCGTCGCCGTCGAAGCGGAAGTCGCTCCAGTTATAGACCTGACGCAGCATCAGCGACCCGTCCGCCAGTTCGACCGGCAGGGTCCAGTCCAGCCCGGCCTCGATCCCCTGGTGGATGGTCTTTTTGGCGTTGAAGGTGGCGGCGGGGATGTCGGGGCTGGTGATGAAGTTCAGCATCTCGCCCTCGATCCGGCTGCGATAGGCGACCAGATCCCAGGCCAGAGGCCCATGACGGCCGCGCGTGCCGATCTCGCCGGTCCAGGCGTCCTGAACCTCGACCGGGGTGAATCCGGTCAGCGGCGCCTGCACCAGGGCGCCATAGGTCGGCGGTTCGACCGAGCGGGTCAGGTTGGCGAAGACCTGGGCGCCGCTTTCCGCTTCCCTCAACAGGCCCATGCGCGGAGAGAACCACTCATAGTCCCGGCTGGCGTTATTGGCCGGGGTCATGCGGTCCAGATAGTCGCGCGTGGCGCGCCCCCATGAGCCGCCTGCGACCAGGGCCAGCTGGTCGGTCACGAACAGCCGCCCTTCGGCGAAGACGTCCAGACCGGAGGCGTCCTGACGCGCGTCGGCGGTCTTGGCGCCGCGCAGCCCGGCGAGGTTCACATAGCGCAGGGCCTCGACCTCTCCCTCGCGCCACGAAAAGCCGTAGAAGGCGTCGGCGCGCAGGCCGCCGATCTGGCCGGTCCAGTCGATGCGGGCGAAGGCGCCGCGCGTGGCGCTGTCCTGATCCATAACCTGGAAGATCGGGTGATAGAGCGACTTCTCCCAGCCCCAGACGGCGCCCTCGAACAGGATGGATTCATTGAAACGCCAGCGGGTCTGCAGCGTCAGCCGCTTGACCGTCAGATCGCGGGCCTGATCGCCGGACAAGGCGCTGGCGGCGGCCTTGCGCGGCGTGGTCAGCGCTTCTTCCAGCGTCAGGGAGCCGGGCATGTCCTGTTTGATGTCGGCGGCCTGGGCGATCAGGCGCACCTCGCGGTCCTCGCCGAAGGACCGGCCCGCATTGACGGTCAGGCGGCCTTGCGACTGTTTGCTGTGGTCGCGCCAGCCGTCGCCCTGCATGGCCGTGGCGGCGGCGTAGACATCCCAGTCGCCATAGGTCTCGGCGACGGCGCCGTGTGCACGCACGAAGCCGTAACTGCCGCCCTCGATCTGCATCAGGGCGCGCTGGCGGGCGGTGCGGCCGGTCGGTGTGACGAGGTTGATGGTGCCGCCGAGTTGCGCCCCGCCGAAGCGCAGGGTGTTGGCGCCCTTCCACACCTCGACATAGCGGGCGCTGAGGGAATCCACGCTCTGGAAGTCGGAAAAGCCGTCAGCGTCGGCGAAGGGCACGCCGTCCTGGGCGAACAGGACGCCGCGCTGGTGGAAGCCCTGGGCGATGCCCGAGCCGCGGATGGACAGGCGGCTTTCCTCGCCGAACCGCTTCTGCGCCAGCACGCCGGGGACATTGCGCAGGGTGTCGGAGAAGCCCTGGACGAAGCGGTCGGAGTAGCTTTCGGCCGACACCACGGCGACGGCGCCGGGGGTGCGGCTGAGACGGTCGCGGGCCTCGGCCACTACGGTCGGGTCTTCGGCGTTGCGGCGGCCGGTGACGATGATGCTGTCGACGACGGTTGGGCTGTCAGCGCCCGGAAGGCTGTCAGCGTGAGCAAGGGCGGGCGCCAGGCAGGCGCCGATCAGCAGGGCGCACGGCGCCGCAGCGGTCTTGAGAGACATGGAATTTGTATCCTGAAAACAGATGTACGGCCGCGCAGGCCTTCAAGCAGGCGCGCGGCGTCGATGGGTCTGGTTTTCAGGCGTGAGGCGGGGCGCGCGACGGCGGGCGCGGCGGGGCGCGGGCCGGGGGCGGAGGGCTGGCGATGAAGGGGGTGTAGACGACGGCCTGCGTCAGGCGCACGACCGGCGCCGGTTCCGGCGCGGCGGGCGCGGGCAGGGCGGCCAGCAGAGGCATGACGCAGGCGGCGCACTTGGCCCCCATATGCTCCTTGATCGGGCCGTCGACGCCGCCGGACTGGATGGTCTGGGGACCGTCGGCCGAGCAGATGACGATGGGCTGGCCGGGCGTGGAGGCCGCCAGCGCCGCGAACGGCATCAGGCTGCCGATCACGATGGCGAACGTCGCGGCCAGGAAGGCCAGCGAGCGCCAGGTCGACCAGTTTTCTGCCTGAGAGCGGGTCACGATGCCTGGCCCTTAAACCTTCCTACGCGGGGAAGCCAGACCGGCCGGGGGCGACGCGGGGTCGCGCGACGCCTCGACAATGCCGCTTTTCCCGTGCCAGCGTAGCGGTCGGACAGTCATCGAGGATACGCATGATCCGCGCCATCGGACCTTTCGCTCTCGCCCTGCTTCTCGCGGCGCCCGCAGTCGCGCAACAGGTGGAGGAGGGGCCGGGCGGTCCCGACCGCGTGTCTCTGACCGTCTATAATCAGAACATCGCCCTTGTGGAGGACGTGCGGAACCTGAACGTGCCCGCCGGGCGCTCGCGTCAGGAGTTTCCGGGCGTGTCCGCCAGCATCCGGCCCGAGACGGTGGGGCTGTCGGGGCGCGGTCTGTCGGTGGTCGAGCAGAACTTCGACTATGACTTGCTGACGCCGGGCAAGCTGATGGAAAGCGCTGTCGGCAATGAGATCGGCATCGTCCGCACCAATCCCGGTTCGGGCGCGCAATCGACCGAGCGCGCGCGCGTGCTGGCGGCGAATCAGGGCGTGGTGCTGCAGATCGGCGACCGCATCGAGGTGCTGCGCGACGACGGCGTGCCGACGCGCGTCATCTTTGACCGGGTGCCGCAGAACCTGCGCCCGCGCCCGACGCTCAGCGTCACCCTGGACGCCGAGAGGGCAGGCCGCCGCGAAACGACCCTGTCCTATCTGACCAGCGGTCTGACGTGGAAGGCGGACTATGTCGCCCGTTTCGACGAGAAGGCGGGCAAGCTGGATTTGACCGGCTGGGTGACGCTGACCAACAACTCGGGCGCGACCTTCAGCAACGCCCAGACGCGGGTGGTGGCGGGCGACGTCAACCTGATCAATCAGGGCGGCTATAATCCGCGTCCGCCGGTCCGTGTGTCCAACACGCGCGGCAATGGCACCCAGTCGGGCGGGCAGGGCGCGCTGGCCGACGTCTATGTCTATCCGCTGCCCGAGGCCGTGACGGTCGCCAACAACCAGACCAAACAGGTCGGCCTGATCGACGCGGCGGGCGTGCCTGCGACCAAGCGCTATCTGCGGGTCATCGACGGCTTCTACACGGCCGAGGAGCCGGCGGCGGCCGAGGTCGGCGTCATCTTCGCCAACGGATCGGGTGATGCGGCGCGCGCCCTGCCTGCGGGGGTGATCCGCGTCTATGTGAAGGATGAGGCGGGCGAGCCGCGCTTCATCGGCGAAAGTCAGGTCGACCACTCGCCCGCCGGGTCCGAGATCGTGGTGACGACCGGCGACGCCTTCGACGTGACCGTGCAGCCGCGTCTGGTGTCGTCCGAGCGGGTGTCGAAGCGGTTGGTCGACTATTTCCGCACCCGCTACGCCATGGAGTACGTCGTCCGCAACGCTCGGCCCGAGCCGGTGACGGTCGAGGTGCGCCAGCGGGGTCTGGGCCGCGACACCGAACTGACGGACCAGAGCATCGAGGGCGAGATGCGCGACGCGCGCACCGTCGTCTGGCGCGTGCCGGTGCCCGCCAACGGCGAGACCAGGCTGACCGCGACCATCACCACGGGCGGCTGATCCCATGCGCCGCCTTCTGGCGATCACCACAGCGCTGAGCCTTCTGGCGCCCACGGTCTGGGCGCAGACGGAAAGCGTGTCCGCGCGTCCCGACGGGGCGACGGTGGTCATCTATCGTGATCAGCCGGTCGATACGGTCGCCCTGATGGAGCAGTCGCGCCAGCCGTGGAGCAGGCTGGACCGGCAGGGTCTGGCCCTGATCGTGGAGACGCGCACGGTCGATCTTCCGGCGGGCGAGGGGATCATCCGTTTTCGAGGCCTGGCCACCGGCGTCGTGCCGCAGAGCGCGGTGCTGGAGGGCCTGCCCGCCCATGTGATCGAGCGCAACGCCGACTTCGACCTGCTGTCGCCCGCCAGCCTGATGGAGAAATCCATCGGCGAGGTGGTGCGCGTCGTCCGCACCAATCCCGCGACCGGCGAACAGGTCGAGAAGGCCGCCGTCATCCGCGCGGGCGCCCAAGGAACCGTGCTGGAGATCGACGGCCGGTTCGAGGCGCTGGACTGCTCTGGCCAGACCGAGCGGGTGGTTTTCGACCGCGTGCCCGAGGGGTTGGGCGATCAGCCGACCTTGTCGGTTCGCACGCGCGCCGAGCGGGCGGGACGGCACACGGTGACGCTGGCCTATCTGACCACAGGATTGCAGTGGTCGGCCGACTATGTGGCGCGTCTGGACCCCACGGACGGGACGATGGACCTGACCGGCTGGGTGACGCTGGCCAATTTCGGCGGAACGGGCTTCCCAGACGCGCCGGTGCAGGTGGTGGCGGGCACGCTGAGGAAGGACGAAGGCACCACGCCGGTCGAGCCGCTGGTCCGCTATCAGCAGAACCAGTGCTGGCCGCAGGGGACGACGACGCTTGGGTCCGGCGAACTCGCGAACTATGGCGCGGCGCCTCCGGCGCCCCCTCCGCCGCCTGCGCCTGCTCCGATGATGCGGATGGCGGTTCAGGAAGCGGCAGCCGATATCGTCGTCACCGGCAGCCGTGTGGCGCGTCAGGGCGAACTGGGGGACTACAAGATCTACACTCTGCCTGAGCCGACGACGGTCGCCGCGCGTCAGACCAAGCAGGTGCGCTTTCTTGAGCGCGAGGGCGTGTCCTATGAGCGGGTCTATCGCGCCGGAGTGCTGAACGCAGACGAGGAGGCGCAGCCTACGGCCATCGTCATGAAGCTGCGCAACGAGGAGGGCGCCGGGCTGGGTGTGGCCCTGCCGGGCGGGTCGGTGGCGGTGATGCAGCCGGACGGCGCGGGCGGTGTTCTGCTGGCCGGTCAGGACCGCTTCGAGGACAAGGGCGTGGGCCTGCCGGTGCGGCTGACCTTCGGCGAATCGCCCGACGTGCGGGTGCAGACGCGGCTGGTGAAGTCGGGCAGGTCGACGCGCGGCGCCGTCACGACCGAGCGCACTGAGGTGGAGACCACTGTCACCAACGCCCGATCCGAGCCGGTGACGGTTGAACTGGTCGCAGACGCCGCCATGCAGCGCGGCTTCCGCATCCGCAGCCAGTCGGTGCGCAGCCGGGTGGACGACACCGGCTATCCGGTGTGGACGCTGAGCGTGCCCGCGAACGGCGCGACGACGCTGAAGGCGGTATGGACGACGACGGATTGATCGACCCTCTCCCAGCGGGAGAGGGTTATTCGCCCTTGGCCGCCTGCCTGGGGCTGAACTTCGGCGCGGGGGCCAGGCGCATGACTTCGCCCTGATAGCGTTCGTCGTCGCCGTTCACCGCGAAGGGCAGGGCGTCGGCGCAGGCCTGCAGCAGCGCATCCAGCCACGGCTTGTCGGCCTTATGGAAGTCGCCCAGGACGTGGTGCATGACCAGCTGCGGCTCGCCGGGATGGCCGATGCCCATGCGGGCGCGGCGGAAGTCGGCGCCCAGGTGGCTGATCAGGCTGCGCACGCCGTTCTGGCCCGCTGCGCCGCCGCCCTTCTTCATGCGGAAGCGGCCGGGGGCCAGGTCGATCTCGTCGTGGAAGACGATGACGTGCTCGGGCTTCACCTTGTAGAAGCGCGCCGCCTCGCCGACGGCCCGGCCGCTCTCGTTCATATAGGTCTGGGGCTTCATCAGCAGGACCTTGGTCCCCTCGACCTCGCCGTCGGCGACGATCGACTGGAACTTGGCGCGTGCAGGGCCGAAGCGCCAGCGGCTGGCGATCTCGTCCACGGCCATGAAGCCGATGTTGTGGCGGTTCTTTTCGTATTTGGCGCCGGGGTTGCCCAGGCCTGCGATGATGATCATGCGGTCCTCATGCCCCGTGCTTCAGGCAAAGAAAAGCCCCGCCAGGCGAACCGGGCGGGGCTGTGTCTCGCTGTTCAATCCCCTCAAGCAGCCCTGCGTCGCGCGCAGGGCGATAGGGGAAGAAACGTCAGGCTTCTTCGGCCTCGCCTTCGACGGTGGTGTCGCCGGCGTCCGACTGGCCAGCGGCCGAATTCTTGATCGCAGCGATCATGAAGTCGCGGTCGGCGATGGTCGGCGCGGCGCCTTCCGGCAGTTGGATGTCCGAGATCCGGATGTTCTCGCCGATCTCGCGGCCCTTCAGGTCGACGACCAGTTCCGACGGGATACGGTCGGCGCGGACCAGGATCTCGACCGTGTGGCGCACGACTTCCAGCATGCCGCCCTGACGGGTGTAGGGAGCTTCGTCAGCGTTGATGAAGGCGACCGGGATTTCGATCTTGATCTCTTCCTTGGCGCCGACGCGCATCAGGTCGAAGTGCAGCGGACGGTCGGAAACCGGGTCGAACTGGATGTCCTTGGCGATGACCGGCTGCGATTCCTTGCCGTGCTTCAGGGTCACCAGGTGGCCGATCAGCTTGCCGGTGTACAGCGACTTGCGGAATTCACGCTCGTTCACGGAGATGGCCACCGGGGCCTTGTCGCCGCCGTACAGGACGCCGGGCACAGCGCCTTCGCGACGCGCGGCGCGGGCGCCGCCGGTGCCCACGTTCTCGCGGACATCAACGTTCAGAATGATCTCGGCCATCGGGCTCGCCTTCAATACAAGTAAACGCCTGCGCGGAACCGGGTCCCGCGCGGCGGGGTCATGAACCCTTCGAATTCAAGAGCGCGGGCTATTACACGGAACACGGGGCGGACGCAACCGCCCCGGCCGCGCCCGCGGCGATAATCGACCTCAGCCGTGCGGAGAGGCGGAGGGTGAGGACTCGTTCTGAGCCTGGGCCATCGGCGCAGGCGCGCCGGCAGGCGGCACGGCCACGGTGATGGTCGGCATAGGGCCTGTATATTGGGCCGTGCACTGGGCGAGATCGCGCACCACGTGACGGCCGGCGCAGAAGATGTCCTCATAGTTCGGCCTGGATGCGGCCAGACACTGGAACAGCATCAGCTTGGACATGCTGAAACAGAACTCATTGTTCGATTCGGTCGTCAGGGCGTCGGTGTTGGCCTTGGCGTCCTCGCCCGCCGCGCCCAGGGCCGCCAGGGCGGCGATGGCCAGGGAGTTGACGATGGCGGGGGTAAAGGGGGCTCCGCGCTGAGCGGCGGCCAGGTTCAGCCCCGAGCCGCTGTTGGCGGCGGCGAACAGGCGGGCGCTGTCCTCGGCCGACGGCAGGCGCGGCGTGGCCGACAGGGTCTTGGCGCCTTCCAGGCGGCCATCGCGGTTTGCGACGGGCTGGGTGGCCCAGCGACGACGCGGATCGGTGCGCTCCTGAATGGTGTAGGCGTCGCCTTCCACCGCCTCGGCGAGGGCGGTCATGGTCGCGGCGTCCTTGCCCATGGTGCTGGCGATCAGGCCGGCGGCCGATTCGGCGCCCGGCAGGGTGGCGGCGTAGGCGGGATCGGCCACGATCCGCGCCACCATCTGCTGGCGCTGGGCCGGGTCGGCGGCGTACTGGCGCACGCCGGCGACGTATTCAGGCGATTGCAGCGCCAGGATGGCGCCATAGGCGATCATGCCGCGCGACAACTGGCCGGCCTCGACGGCGGCGCCCTTGCGGACGGCGGCCTGGATGGATTCGGCGTCGGGGAAGCCAGCCTGGATCGACCCGACTTCACGCACGAAGGCCACATAGACTGACGCGGCTTCAGCCACGCTCTGATTCAGAGCCAAGGCGGGGGGAGGCGGCGGCGGAGGCGGAGGCGGCGGCGCTTCCGGTTCGGGCGTCGAACAGCTGGCCAGGACGGCGGCGGCGGCGACAGCGGCGACGGAGAGGCCGCGGCGCAAGAAGGCCTGGGGCATCGGCGGTCTTCCCTTGTTCTTAAGCGATACGCACTTGGAGGGGCGTCCGAGGCGCGCGGCGCCCCAGACTACAGACCCTTATATCGCGGAGGGAATGGTTAGCCGAACCTTAATCGAACAGCTTTGAGACCGACTCTTCGTTGGCGATCCGCCGAATAGCCTCGCCCATCAGCGGAGCCACGGACACGCGGCGAATCTTCGAGCACTTCAAAACTTCGTCAGGCTGTTCGATGGAGTCGGTGATCACCAGCTCCTTCAGGGGGCCATTGGTGACGCGATCCACGGCCGGGCCGGACAGGACGCCGTGGCTGATGTAGGCCGAGACCTCGGTTGCGCCGCGATCGATCAGCGCCTTGGCGGCGTTCACAAGAGTGCCGCCCGAATCGACGATGTCGTCGAACAGGATGCAGCGGCGGCCTTCGACGTCGCCGATGATGTTCATGACCTCGCTCTCGCCCGCCTTGGGGCGGCGCTTGTCGACGATGGCCAGGTCGGCGTCCAGGCGGCTGGCCAGCGAGCGGGCGCGCACCACGCCGCCGACGTCGGGCGAGACGATCATCAGATCATCGCCGCGCGGATAGTTTTCCTTGATGTCCTGGGCCAGCACCGGCGTGGCCACCAGGTTGTCGGTCGGGATGTCGAAAAAGCCCTGAATCTGGCCTGCGTGCAGGTCCATGGTCAGGACGCGGTCGGCGCCCGCACGGGTGATCAGATTGGCGACCAGCTTGGCCGAGATCGGCGTGCGGCCGCCCGTCTTGCGGTCCTGACGGGCGTAACCGAAGTAGGGCATGACGGCGGTGATGCGCCGGGCCGAGGCGCGCACCAGCGCATCGGTCATGATCAGCATTTCCATCAGGTTGTCGTTGGCCGGATAGGAGGTCGACTGGATGATGAAGACATCCTCGCCGCGCACGTTCTCCTCGACGACGGCGAACACCTCATTGTCGGCGAAGCGTTTCACCTGGGCCTTGGTCAGCGGCATGTCCAGGTGCGAGGCGATGGCCTGGGCCAAGCTCCGGTTCGAATTGCCTGCAAGCAGCTTCATTGACCGGTCATCCTTTCGCCGTCATCGCCCCGCCAATAGTCGCGGACGCGTTTCTGGACGCGCTCTCTAGGCGGCGAACGGGGCGGCGTCCAGCCGTGTTCCGGTCGTATCTTCGATTTCAGCCGATTGGCTTGGGCGCGGGCGCTGTTATAGAGGACGCATCCTGCTAACGAGGGCGCGTGTCGCGTGTCCGCGTCCCGAAGGCATCTTGATGAGGTCGCCCTTGCTCGCTTCGAAGTCTCGTACCGGCCTGACCCTGTTGACGGTCGCCGTCGCGGCCCTGTCGCTCTCTGCCTGCGCCGGCAACAAGCCGCGCCAGAAGCTGGCCTATGAGGAGCGTCCGGTCGAGGCTCTCTACAACACCGGCTATCAGCGCCTGCAGTCCAAGCGCTGGATGGACGCCGTCGACTATTTCCAGGAAGTCGAACGCCAGCACCCCTATTCGGAGTGGGCGCGTCGGGCGATCCTGATGCAGGTCTACGCCTATTATCAGAACAACAACTATCAGGACGCGATCGCGGCGGCTGACCGCTTCATCGCCCTGTTCCCCGGCAATCCGTCGGCCAGCTACGCCTTCTACATGAAGGCCGTCTGCAACTTCGAGCAGATCGTCGACGTGGGCCGGGACCAGGGCTACGCCGAGGCCGCCCTGGCGGGTCTGCGCGACGTGGTGCGCCGTTATCCAGGTTCGACCTACGCCACCGACGCGCGGGTCAAGATCGACATGGTCAACGACCAGCTGGCCGGCAAGGAAATGACCGTCGGCCGCTATTATCAGCGGGCCAACCAGCCCCTGGGCGCCCTGAACCGCTACAAGACGGTCATCAACAACCCCGATTTCCAGCGTACGTCGCACACGCCCGAGGCCCTGTATCGCCTGGTCGAGGTCAATCTGAGCCTGGGTCTGACCGAGGAGGCGACCCGCAACGCCGCCGTTCTGGGCCACAACTTTCCGGGCAGCCCCTGGTACGCGGAGGCCTACGTCCTGCTGAACGAGCGGGGCCAGAGCCTCGACGTCAAGCCCGAGGGCAAGCGCGAATCCTGGCTGCAACGCCTGATCCCCGGCGGCGCCTGATCCGGTCGCAGAAAGGAGCGCGGGGCGTGATTAAGGCGCTGCGTTCCTGTTCTGTTTCCGGCTAGGATGCGGCGAAACCTCGAATCAGATCGCCCATGCTGACCACGCTCTCGATCCGCGACATCGTGCTTGTCGACGCCCTGGACCTGGAGGTCGAGGCGGGCCTGACCGTGCTGACCGGCGAGACGGGGGCGGGCAAGTCCATCATTCTGGACGCCCTGGGCCTGGCGCTAGGCGCGCGCTCCGACGCCGGACTGGTGCGCAACGGCGCCAAGCAGGCGTCCGCCACGGCCGTCTTCACCGCCCCGGATGACGAGGCGCTGATCGCCCTGCTGTCCGAGCGGGGCTTCGAGGCGGCGCCGGGCGAGGAACTGATCCTGCGCCGCGTAGTGTCGGCCGACGGCCGCAGCCGCGCCTATGTCAACGATCAGCCCGCCGGGGTGGCGGCCCTGCGCGAAATCGGCGCCCTGCTGGTCGAGGTGCACGGTCAGCATGAAACCGTCGGCCTGCTGGACTGGAAGACGCACCGCACCCTGCTGGACAACTATGGCGGGTTGCAGCCGCAATTGTCGGGCGTGGCCGGGGCGGCCGAGCGCCTGAAGTCGGCGCAGGCCCATCTGGATGAACTGGAGGCGTCCGCCGCCGAGGCCGCGGCCAAGGCGGAGGAGATCGCGCTGAATCTGGCCGACCTCGACGCCCTGGATCCCAAGCCGGACGAAGAGACGGAACTGGCGGGCGAACGGGCCATCCTCGGTGCGGCGGAGAAGGCGGTGGCTGATCTGGCCGATGCGCGCAATCTGCTGGGCGGGGACAAGCTGAGCCAGCGTCTGGCCTCGGCCCTGCGCGCGGTGGAGCACGCGCGCCAGCGGGCGGTGCAGGCGGGAGCCGAGGGCGACAATCCCATCATCGTCAAACTGGCGCTGGCGGCCGAGGCGGTGGACCGCGCCCTGGTCGAGGCGACCGAGGCAGTGGCCTGCGTCGACGCCGCCGCCGACGCCTTCGACTTCGAGCCGGGCCGTCTGGACAAGGCGGAGGAGCGGCTGTTCGCCTTGCGCGCCGCCGCTCGCAAGTTGAACACCCCGGTCGAGGCCCTGCCGGCGCTCCGGATGCGCCTGCGTGAACAACTGCGTCTGATCGAGGACGGAGAAGAGGCTCTGACCAAGGCCCGACGCGACGTCGCCGCCGCGATAGAGGCCTATGATGTGGCGGCCCTGCTGCTGACCTCGGCGCGCGAGGCGGCGGGAGATCGGCTGGTCGCCGCTGTCATGGACGAACTCGGCCCGTTGAAGCTGGAGCGCGCCCGCTTCCGCGTGACGCTGGAGCCGATCGAGGCGCGTCGCGGCCCGCTGGGCGTCGAGACGGTGCGGTTCGAGGTGGCGACCAATGCGGGGACCGCCTTCGGCCCGCTGGATACGGTGGCCTCGGGCGGGGAACTGGCGCGCTTCGCCCTGGCGATGAAGGCGGCTCTGGCCAGCCGCGAGGACCAGCGCCAGCCGGTCATGATCTTCGACGAGGTGGACCAAGGCGTCGGCGGCGCCGTGGCCGAAGCCGTAGGCGGACGCCTGCAACGCCTGTCGCGCGGGGCGCAGGTGCTGGTCGTGACGCACAGCCCCCAGGTCGCGGCGCGCGGCCACGCCCACTGGAAGGTCCGCAAGGCCGACGTGGAGGGCCATACGCGGACCTCCATCGACGTGCTGGAGGAAGGCCCGCGTCAGGAAGAGATCGCGCGGATGCTGTCCGGTGCCGAGATCACCGATGAAGCGCGGGCGGCGGCGCGGGTGCTGATCGGGTAGGGGCGATCACGTCCTCCCAACCCATGCTGTTGCAGACGACGCTGCCAGAACGGGCGATGCCCTGCTGATGCAGCTTCTGAGCGCGAGAGGGGCTGAGAAGACCTTCGTCCAGCGAATCCTGAAAGGGCAGGATTTCAACCCCGGTCAGACAACTACGCGCCATCCTTTCTTCGACGACATAAGCGCGGATTGCGGTGGAGGCGCCCTCCCAGTCGCCGTCCAGCGCGTTGGATGAGGCTTGTCCGGACTGACGATATAGAAGCCAGCCCGGGTGGATCCCATTTCGTCTGGCGAAGTGTATTTGCTGCTCGGCCAGTTGAGACAAAGCCGCCACGATCAGTTCGGGTTCGCCTTCGCCACGCATTTTTTCGACCAGCATGGGGTCTGCGCCCCCATGAATCACGATCAGCGCGCCGGGTTCAACGATCAACTGACCGGCAAGGGGCAGGAAGTAGTTCGCACATGAGGAGCTGCATTCTTTACGAACGCGCATGCTGAGACGCTGTCCCTCAAAATGCTGCGCGATTGTGATTGCAGCTTCGACGGAGCCGCCTCTGCTGTCCAAAAGCAGCTCAGTCGTTGTTGGCTGAAAGCGGGCCTTTACGCAGGCGGCCATCGCATCGTCGATCTCGCCCTGGATGATGAAGACGGTCGACGAATCCTGACGGCAACGCTCGTCGTCAGCTTGAGCGGTTGATGGGAGCGCAGACGTCAACGCCACCGCCAGAAGGAGGCAGGTCCAGTGCATCATGAGGTTGATGATGAAAGGACGGCGTTCGTTCATTTCTTGACGTGAACACACAACGCCATCAGCCTCAATCAGTGCTGGAGGTCAGACCCCCAGGATCCAGCCTTCTTCGCTTTCGACCTGAGCGATCAGGGCTTCGTCTGCACCGGCGGGCGGTGCAAACGCCTTCTGCAGGTCGCCGGCGTCGTCCATGCGGGCGAAGGCTTCGGCGGCGGCGCGGACCTGGGCCTGGGTCTTGTATTCCTTGACGCCTTCGGCGTTCACGCTGCGCTTGGCTTCATAGAGGGCGGGCCAGACTTCGACGATGACGGCTGACAGGGGCTCGATGTCGGCCTCGGTCAGTTCGCGCCAGCCTGTGCCGAAGGGCCAGACGGCGGTCGAGGCGCCCAGAGTGTCCAGCAGGCGGCGCAGCATGGGAACGCCGACCAGGGTCAGGCCGCCGATCGCGCCGGCGCCGTGCATCTGCCAGACGCTCTTGGGCGGCAGCTTGTCCTTGCGCGCGGCCAGTTCCGTGGCGCGGAACTCGGGGATGTCGGCGCCGGCGCCTTCGGGCGGCTTGGTCGTGGTCAGCCAGCGCTGGGCCTGGCTGGCGGGCGCGCCCCAGAAGGGCCAGGGCTCGTCCGTCATCAGGCGGTTCATCTTGGCCGCGACCTGATAGCGGTTGTTCGTGTTGTCGGCCTTGTCGACGATGTTGGCGGCCAGGAACTTGCCCATGGCGTCCCACGGGCGGCCGTCCAGTTTCAGCCGCGCAGCCGTTCCGGCCGGGAAGCCGAAGTCGAAGTCGAAGCCCACCAGCACGCGGTCGCCGCGCTTGCGGTGTTCGGCCAGCAGGTCGGCGATCAGCTTCTCGCCCTCGGCGCGCGTGGCGACGTTGTGTGTCTCGGCATAGAGGCGGAAGCGCACGTCGCGCTTGGCGACGCCGATCCACAGGGTCTGTTCGCCCAGCTTCTTGCCCTCGGCGGCGGTCCAGTTGGCGATGATGTAGGCGTCGAAGAGGCGGGCCACGGGGGCTCCTGAAGAAAGAAGCAAAAAGAGGGACGAGGGGTTCTAGCCGCCCGGACTCAAGCCGTGAAGGGCGATCAGCGTTGCATCAGGGCTTCGACGTGCGACAACCAGCGGCGCCCCAGCCGCAGGCCCTCGCCCGGAGAGCGAGCGCCGCTGGTCTTTTCGGCCTCGGAGGCGGGGGCGGTGCGAGAACCGTTCCACAGGGCCAGTTCGAACTCGGCGTTGTGGGGATCGCTGAAGATCAGCCGCAGCACGACCAATTCGGCGTCGGGCGCGTCCAGGTCGATCTCCTTGCGCATCTGACCGCGCAGGACGCGGGCGACGACATGGCCGTCGACAATGATCTCGGCGCCCAGCACTTCCTCGAAGGCGTAGACTAGCCCCATGGCGCCCCGGTTCCACAGGACGACCAACTGCCCGCCGTCGAGGTCCAGTCCGGCGGCGCGGCCTTCATGGGCTGACAGGGCCACTGTGTCGGCCGCCGCCCCCAGCGCCTTCTTCATCGCCCGTCGCAGTCGCCGCTCGGACTCCATCCACCAGGAAAACAGCAGGACGCCGGTGGTCAGGAAGGCGGCGATCAGGGCGATCAGCAGAATGGCCCTGAACGTGTCGCCCATGGATCAGGCCTCCAGATCCAGATCGACCACGACGGGGACGTGATCGCTGGGCTTTTCCATGTCGCGCGCCTCGCGGTGCGTCTCAATGGCGCGGAAGCGGTCGGCGGCCTGGGGCGACAGCATGGCGAAGTCGATGCGGATGCCGTGGTTCCTCTGCCAGGCGCCCGCCTGATAGTCCCAGAAGGTGAAGGTTCCGGCCGGTTCGCGGCCCAGTTCGTGGGAATCGGCCAGGCCCAGCCATTTCAGCGTGCGGAAGGCCTCGCGGCTTTCGGGCTGGAACAGGGCGTCCTCGGCCCAGGCGGCGGGGTTCTTGGCGTCCTCGGCCTCGGGGATGACGTTGTAGTCGCCGCACAGGGCCAGCGGTTCCTCCAGCGCCAGCAGTTCGCGCGCGTGGTTCTGAAGGCGTTGGAACCAGGCCAGCTTGTAGGCGAACTTCTCGGTTCCCAGCGGATTGCCGTTGGGCAGGTAGATGGAGGCGACGCGGAGCGGGCGGGGCGCTTCGATCAGAGCTTCCAGATAGCGGGCCTGTTCGTCCGTCTCGTCGCCGGGCAGGCCGCGCCGTACATCCGACAGCGGATATTTCGAGAGCAGGGCGACGCCGTTGTAGCTCTTCTGGCCGTGCGTCTCGACGTTGTAGCCCAGGTCCTCGAAGGCCTCGCGCGGGAACTTCTCGTCCACGCATTTGATCTCCTGGAAGCAGGCGACGTCGGGATTGGCGGCCTGAATCCACTCCAGCACCGTGGGCAGGCGGGCGTTGACCGAGTTCACGTTCCAGGTGGCGATGCGCATGGGACGCAAGGCTAAGGTGAGCCGCTTCATTCGGGAAGAGGGGCGGACAAAACAAAGACGCCGCCGGATTGCTCCGGCGGCGTCTGAAACTTCAGGCTGAAATCAGAGTCAGCTGTTCGGCGTAGCGGCCGGAGCCGTGGTCGTCAGCTTGCAGCCGCCGCCGACTTGCTGAGCGGTGGCGCAGGGGTAGACCTGCTGCACGGCCTTGGCCGTGTCGAAGCGGACGATGACGCCGTCCGCGCCGTTGCAGGCGGCTTCATAGAAGGAGCCGTTGGCGTTCTTGCCCATGTAGCGGGCCTGGCTGACGTCGCAGGCGGCGGCTTCGGAGCCGGCCAGCCAGCCCTTCAGCGTGGCGACTTGCTCGGCCGGCGTGGTGAAGCGGCACGTGGCGTTGGCCGAGACCAACTCCATGCAGGAGACGACTTCCCAGCCCGAGGCGGCCTTGTTGATCTGGGCGCCTTCGACGCCGGCGCAGCCGACCTCATAGACCACGGCCCCGCCCGGCTTGGCGCCGATGATGGAGCCTTCGTCGACCGTGCAGGCCACGCCGGCTTCCTTGGCGAAGGCGGTGATGACGGCCATGGCGTTATCGTTGGCCGGCATGCTGCATTGCGAGCCCACATCCGCTTCCGGATCACGCGCACGGGCCTGTTCGGCCGAATAGGCCAGCACCATGCAGTCCGTGGCCACCGGCGGGGTCGAAGTCAGCAGCAGATAGCCGGGACCGGCCGCGCAGGCGACCTCATACAGCGACTCCTTGTTGGGCGACTGGCCCAGCAGTTTGGACTCGGTGATCTGGCAGTTGGTGTTGGTCGCGGTCAGCACGCCCTGGGCGGCGGCCTGGACCTCCTCGGCGCTGGGCGGCTGGGGCGCGCGTTGGCGCTGCTGCTGCTGACGGCGGGCCAGACGGCCTGTCGGGGCGCGTTCTCCGGCGCGTTGCTCGTTCAGCGGATCCTGTTCATTGCCGCCAGGGCCGACGGGAGCCGCGCCTGACCGGACCTGGGCGACACTCAAGGAAGGCGTAAGGGTCATGAGCGCCAGGGCGGCTGCCACAACGACCGTGCGGCTACGGGTAGGGAAGGTCACAAAACTGCTCCGGGCCTCGAAAAGGATAAAGCAGCCTTGGCGGCGTCTTTGGCTGTGGTCAAGCGCAAGTGCGCCTTGATGCTGGACGATCGTCTCATGTTCCGCTTATCTGCACGATAGTTTTGATTGGAGACGGACCTTGGCGGAAGGAGACACCCTGTCTCGCTCGCGGATGGAGCGGGGCCTGAAGTATCCGTTTCCGGAGGCGCCTTCCGCCGGCGAAGCGATAGAGGTCGCGCCCGGCGTGCTGTGGTTGCGCCTGCCGCTGCCCATGGCCCTAAACCACATCAATCTCTACGCCATCGAGGATGGAGACGGCTGGGCCATTGTCGACGCCGGTCTGGCCACGGATGCGTCGCGCGAAGGCTGGAGCAGGACGCTGACCGGCGTCCTGGGCGGCCGCCCCGTCACCCGCGTCATCTGCACTCATATGCACCCGGATCATATCGGCCTTGCCGGCTGGCTGTGCGAACAGTTCGATGCGCCGCTGCTGATGTCGCGGACGGAGTATGTGACCGCGCGACTGCTGATCGGCGACGAGGCGTTGGGGCTTCCGGCGAGCGCTGAAGCCTTCTATCGGGCGGCGGGATGGTCGGACGAACAGATGGCGCGCTGGCGGGACGGCTATGGCGGGTTCGGCCGCATGGTTCAGGATTTTCCGCGTTATTACCGCCGGGTGCAGGACGGCGAGATCCTGAGCATCGGCGGTGATGAATGGCGGGTCGTGATCGGCGAAGGGCACAGTCCGGAGCATGTCTGCCTGTGGCGCGAGACGGACGGCGTCTTCATCGCGGGCGATCAGATTCTGCCGCGCATTTCCTCAAATATCTCGATCTGGCCGACGGAGCCGCAGGCCGACCCGCTGGGCGATTGGCTGCGCTCGCTGGCGGCGCTGAAGGACAGGCTGCCGGGCGATCTGCTGGTGCTGCCTTCGCATGGGGAGCCGTTCTACGGCGTGACCTTGCGGCTGGAGGCGTTGATGCGCGGGCATGAGGTGGCGCTGAAGCGGTTGGAGAAGACGCTGCGGACGCCGTGTCGCGCCGTGGACGTGTTCGGCGCTTTGTTCGCTCGGCCGGTGGGCGACGCCGTATTGGGCATGGCGACCGGCGAGGCGCTGGCGCACCTCAACTATCTCGAACGCCAGGGACGAGTCCGCCGCGCGCGGGACGGGGACGGCGTGGATTGGTGGAGCCTTTCGGAGACAGGCCAATGAGCGAACATATTCGGACCCATCTGGAGGGCGGCGTCCTGACGGTCGTCTTCGACCGTGCGGACAAGAAGAACGCCATCACCCAGGCGATGTATACGGCTCTGGCCGATGCGACGGAGAAGGCGAGGGTCGACGACGCCGTGCGCGTCATCCTGTTCCGCAGCGAGGGCGATTCCTTCTCGGCGGGCAATGACATCGCCGACTTCATCGCCATTGGCCAGACCGAGGGCGATCTGGTCGAGATGGGGGTGTTCCGCTTCCTGAAGGCGTTGGCCGATTTGGACAAGCCCGCTGTGGCGGCGGTGCGCGGCCGGGCGGTGGGCATCGGCCTGACGCTGCTGCTGCATTGCGACATGGTGGTTGTGGCCGAGGACGCCCTGTTGTCCGTTCCCTTCGTCAATCTGGCGCTGGCGCCGGAGGCGGCGTCGTCGCTGCTGCTGCCGCGTGTTCTGGGTCATCAGCGGGCGTTTGAACTGTTCGCCTTGGGCGAGGCGATCGACGGCAAGACGGCGCTGGCCTGGGGCCTGGCCAACCGCGCGGTTCCCGCTGATCAGGTCGAGGCGACGGCGGCGGATCTAGCGGCCAAGCTGGCGGCGCGGGCGCCCAACTCCATTCGCAAGACCAAGGCCCTGATGCGCGACGCTGAGCTGTTGTGGACGGTCATGCAGCGCGAGGCGCAGGCCTTCGGTTCGCAGATGCGCAGCCCCGAGGCGATGGAGGCCTTCATGGCCTTCAGCCAGAAGCGCGCGCCGGACTTCTCCCGGCAGGGCTGATTTCGCGCCATTTCGCCGAAGATCACGATTGATTCGGGGGGCGCGGGGGACTAGGGGCCGCGCATGAACGCCGCGCCCGCCTCCGCCCCGCCTGACGACCCGCAGTTCGCGGGGGCGATCACGCGTGAGACGACAGCCGATACGGCCGCCGTCGACGCCCTGGTCATCGCCGCCTTCGGCCCAGGCCGTTTCGCCAAGACGGCCGAGCGGCTGCGCGAGCGCGCGCCGCTGACGACCGGGTTCTGTCTGTATGAAGGCGGCCGCCTGATCGGCTCGGTGCGGCTGTGGTCCATCATGGTGGGCGAGGCGCGTTCGGTCTTTCTGGGTCCCATCGCCGTGGACAAGGCCAGCCGGAGCACCGGACTGGGCGGTGAACTGGTGCGCGCCTGCATCGAAGAGGCGAAGACGCTGGGGCTGGACGGCATCCTGCTGGTCGGCGATCCGCCCTATTTCTCGCGCTTCGGGTTCGTGCCTGCGCCCGACGCCGTGTTGCCGGGGCCGGTGGATCAGCGCCGGGTCATGTGGCTGCCCTTCACCGAGACGGCGCCGGTCGGGACGGTTTGGGCCGATCTCTGAGCCGGGCGCGGCCTTCCTTTGCGGGGCGACGCGTCCCATAGTTCAGACATGACGAACCCACCGACATCGTCCGGCTCTGGCCTGACCAGCGTGGCCGAGGCTGCGCGTCAGGCGCCGGGACGGGGACTGCCGCCCGTGCATCTGTGGCATCCTGAACATTGCGGCGAGATCGACATCCTGATCCGCGCCGACGGAGTGTGGATGCATGAAGGCTCGCCCATCGGGCGGGCTGAGCTTGTGCGGCTGTTCTCGACGGTGCTGAGGAAGGACCCGGACGGCTATCATCTGGTCACGCCGGTCGAGAAGTTGAAGATCGCGGTCGAGGATCTGCCGTTCCGCGCTGTGGCGGTGCGTGAAGACGATGGGGCGCTGGTCTTCACCACGGATCAGGGCGACGAGGCCGTCGCCGGTCCCGACCACGCCATCGTCGTCGAGACGAATGCGACGACGGGCGAGCCGGCGCCCCGTCTCCACGTGCGGGGCGATCTGTGGGCGCGGATCGCGCGGCCGGTCTTCTATGAACTGGTCGAGCGGGCGAAGGAGGCGGACGGACGGCTGGCGGTGCGCTCGGGCGGGGTGACGTTTCCGCTGGGGCCGGAAGGGGCGGGGCTTTGACCTGTTCCGGCTTGAAATTGCGGCTGCAACAGCGGCTGGATCCGGTGTCGGCGTGGTCGCCGCAGCGAGGTGCGGTACGGTCCGACTATGACCTGAACCCCGATTTCAGCCGTCCGAAAGTCAAGTTGAGACCGGCGGCGGTGCTGATCCCCATCATCGCGCGTGAAGACGGCCCCAGCGTCCTGCTGACGCGACGGTCCGACAGTCTGGCCAGCCATACGGGGCAGATCGCCTTTGCGGGCGGACGGCTCGATCCGGGTGAGACGGCGCTGGACGCCGCCCTGCGCGAGGCGTGGGAGGAGATCGCGCTGGATCCCGCCGTGGTCGAGCCGCTGGGGCTGGGCGATCCCTATGAGACGGGCACGGGCTTTCTGGTGACGCCGGTGGTGGGCTGGCTGACGGCGCCGCCCGAAGTCACCCCGTCGCCCGCCGAGGTGGCCGAAGTGTTCGAGGCGCCGTGGGACTTCCTGATGGATCCGGTGAACCATCGCCGCGACTACTATGATCAAGAGAATGGGCCGCGCCGCTGGTTCTGGGCCATGCCCTATCGCGAGCGCTACATCTGGGGCGTGACGGCGGGCATTCTGAAGGGGCTGTTTAACCGGCTCTATGGCGAGGAGGCCGCGCCGCATCAGGCCGCCGAGGCTGACGCGACCGAGCGTGTGGAATGAGCCGCGTCCTTTCAGGGCAGGACTGGCTGACGGCCAGCGCGACGCAGGCGGTGATGGCGGCGCTGGCGGCGGCGGGGGGGACGGACTGCGCCCGTTTCGTCGGCGGATGCGTGCGCAACGCTGTGCTGGGCGCGCCGATCGACGATGTGGACATAGCCACCGTCCTGACGCCCGAGGCGGTGATCCGGGCGCTGAAGGCGGCGGGCCTGAAGAGCGTGCCGACCGGCATGGAGCACGGTACGGTGACGGCCATATCGGAGCGCCAGCCGTTCGAGATCACCACCCTGCGCAGGGACGTGTCGACGGACGGGCGCCGCGCCACGGTCGCCTTCACCGACGACTGGGCCGAAGACGCGGCGCGGCGGGATTTCCGACTGAACGCCCTTTATGCCGATGCGGACGGGCTGATCCTCGACCCAACGGGCGCGGGGTATGAGGACGCACTGGCCGGACGGATCGTCTTCGTCGGCGAGCCGGAACAGCGCATCCGCGAGGATTATCTGCGCATCCTGCGCTTCTATCGCTTTTTCGCCTGGTATGGGCGCGGGGCGCCGGATGCGGCGGCGGTCGAAGCCTGTGCCGCTCTGGCCGAAGGGGTCGAACGGCTGTCGGCCGAGCGGGTGTCGAAGGAACTGCTCAAGCTGCTGGCCGCGCCCGATCCGCGCGCGGCGGTGCGGCTGATGGATCAGGCGGGGGTGCTGGGGCGGGTTATGCCGCAGCCGAAAAGCCTGACGCTGTTCGAGGCGATGGTCGGGGTCAGCACGGACCCGGGGCGGCGTCTGTCAGCGCTGTTGCCGGAGGACGCGGAGGCGGTGCGCGCGGCGGCGCTGAAGCTGCGGCTGTCGAACGTTCAGAGGGACCGGCTGGTCGAGGCCGTCGGCGAACAGATTGATCCGGCGATGAGCGAGGCCGAGGCGCGCGCCGCCGTCTGGCGCACGGGGCGTCAGGCGGTCGAGGATCGTCTTTATCGCGCCTGGGCGGCGGGCGCGGATGCCGGGACGGTGCAACGCCTGCTGACGCTGGCGGCGAACTGGTCGCCGCCGAAGTTGCCGGTCGGGGGAAAGGATCTGGCGCGACTGGGTCTTCAACCAGGACCGCAGACGGGGCGGCTGCTGAAGGCCTTTGAAGAGAGCTGGATCGCCGACGACTTCCCCGACAACGGACATGAGGCGCGGCTGAAGGCCCTTATGGCTCGGCCCGGCTGAGGCGCACGATCACCGGGCGGTGGTCCGAACCCGTCTTCTGGCCCAACCGCCGCTCGACCAGCGCCAGATCGGGCGTGCGCCAGACGTGGTCGATGGTGATGCCGAGGAAGGCGGGCAGGGCTGAGGGCCAGGTGCCGGGCCAGGCGGGGGCGGGGATCAGGCCTGTCTCAGCTTTGATCTGACGACCGATGCGGCCGCTGGAGACGCTGTTGAAGTCGCCCGCCACGACGACCGGCCCCTCCAGCCCAGCGCGCAGTCCGGCCAACCGTTGCGCCTGACTGATCTGGCCGTAGGGGTGCTGGAAGGGCCAGGGCCGCGTCATGTGGACGGCGATCAGGCTGACCGGCCCCAGTGGCGTCTCGGCCTGGGCGACAAGGGCCGCCAGACCCTGACCGTCAGCATCGCGCACACGGCGCAGCGGCAGACGCGAGGCGATCACCGAGCGGGCGGCGCCGCTGGGCCGATCCTTGCGCGGCGTGCTGACCCGGTGCGGATAGGCGGTCAGGATCGTGTCCAGTTGCGCGGCCGGGGCGTCGCCCAGCTCGATCAGCATGACCACGTCGGCGTCGGCCTGTTCGATGGAGCGGGCGATGGCCGCCACGTCCTCGTTCCGCGCCCACAGGTTGGCGGAGTAGACGGTCAGGGTTTCCGGCCCAGAGACGCGGCCTTTTTCCGGCGTCCATTGCGGCCAGACGGCCAGGAGCAGCAGCCCCGCCACCCCTGCGCCCAGCAACGTCATGTCCCACAGTCTGAACAGCAGGAAGAGGCCGCACAGCGCCAGCGTCGCAACCAGGGCGGGCGCGGTGAACTGGGTCAGCAGGTCGGGCAGGCGGTGGCCGATGCGGCTGAGCGCCGAGACGGCGACGAGGCCGGGCGGCGCCAGCAGGGCCAGGGCGGCCAGTCGCATCAGGGCCTGGGTCAGGGTCATGCAGCGACCTTCGGTGAACGCGTGGGGAAGCGTCGGTTAGCGCGTCGGCGCCGGACCTGTCGAGCGCGGCTTCGTGCGTCCAAATGCGCGGGCACGGCGCAGGGCGATAGCGCGCCTGATGCAGCCAATCCCTGAAAATTCCCGGCTTTGGCGTGAACTCGCGCGGATCGGCGCGCCGAGGCTCGTCGCCTGATCAGACTGCGGTCTCAACCTTTGGAGACCGCCATGAG
Organism: Brevundimonas sp. NPDC055311; assembly: GCF_053645695.1. Lineage (NCBI taxonomy): Bacteria > Pseudomonadati > Pseudomonadota > Alphaproteobacteria > Caulobacterales > Caulobacteraceae > Brevundimonas > Brevundimonas sp. NPDC055311. The sequence goes on along the minus strand of NZ_JBSHMV010000001.1, from coordinate 517,369 downwards.
CGATGACGCCAGCGCGCGGCTGGGCCTGCCTTATCTGGCGGCCGGACAGCTGCAGAAACACGTGACCCTGAACGAGGCCCTGACCCGTCTGGACGCCCTGATCCAGACCGCCGTGGCCAGCCGCACGGTCAGCGATCAGCCCACTGATCCGGCCGAGGGGGCGCTCTATATCCTGCCGGAAGACGCGACGGGCGATGCGTGGGCGGCGCACCCGGCGGGAAGCCTGATGCGGCATGAACGGGGCGGCTGGCTGCCGGTCCCTGCGCCGGACGGCCAACTGGTCGTGGTTCTCGACAGCGAGGAGATTCTGGTCCGGCGGGCAGACGTCTGGACGCCACTGTCCTTCGGCCTGCCCGAAGAGATCCAGCAGATCACCCGTCTGGGCGTGAACACCACGGCGGACGCGACGAACGTCGTCGCCGTGCGGGCCAACAAGGCGCTGTGGACTGCGCTGGAAAGCGAAAGCGGCGGCGACGGCGATCTGCGTTTCACCTTCAACAAACAGGCGGCGGGCGACGTCCTGTCTCTGCTGTTCCAGAGCGGATGGGGCGGGCGGGCCGAGCTGGGGCTGGTCGGCGATGACGACCTTCGGCTGAAGGTCAGCCCCGACGGCGACGCCTGGCATGAGGCGCTGCGGATCGACCGCAGCACGGGCCGCGCCTGGTTCGGTCAGGGCGCGACGCGCCGCGAAACGACGGTGCTGACCGCCTCTGGGAGCTGGACCCCGCCGGCCTGGGCGCGCTGGATCGAGGTCGTCTGCGTGGGCGGCGGAGGCGGAGGCGGGGCCGGTCTGTCGGGCGCGTCCGGCGCCGTTCGGCATGGCGGCGGAGGCGGCGGCGCAGGCGGCGTCATGACCACCTTGTGGCCGGCTGTGAATCTGTCGGGCGCGCTGACGATCACGGTCGGAGCGGGCGGAGCCGGGGGCGTCGGCTCCGGCGCCGGGGGCGCGGCGGGCGGCGCGAGCCTGGTGAAGACCGGCGCCCAGACTCTGCTGACAGGCGAAGGCGGTCGCGGCGGCGCGGGCGGTTCTGCAGCGTCGGGGAACGGCGGCGCGGGCGGCGGCGGCGCGCCGGCCTCCAACGGGGGCGGAGCCTCTTCCGTCTCGGCGGCCGGCGGGGCCGGGCAGGCGGCGGCGCGTCCGGACGGCGCCGGCGGTGGCGGCGCGGGCGGCGGTCTCAGCGCAGCCAATGCGGCGCAGCCGGGAGGCGCAGGCGGCGCTGGCGCGATGCTGCTGTTGAGAGCGGCGGGCGGCGCAGGCGGCGCGACGGTCGGCGCGGCGGGACAGGCGGCGCCATGGCCGGACCTGCACTGGGCCGGCGGCGGCGGCTCGGGCGGCGGCGCCCAGGCTTCAGGCGCCGGTCATGCGGGGGGAGCCGGCGGCCTTCATGGCGGCGGCGGAGGCGGCGGAGGCGCAGGCGTGACGGCGGCGGGCACCGGCGGGCAGGGCGCGGCCGGCGTGGTCTGGCTGACGGCGATTGGGTGAGCGCCATGATCCGACGTCTGCACCGCATCATCGACGCCGAGGAGCCCATGTCGCTCGGCGAACTGGAGCCGCTTCTGGACGAGGAGGTCTGGGCCGCGCCCGAGCGCCTCTCGGCCGACGACTGTTTCGACCACCTGGGCAGCGACTGGCGAAGCTCGGCCGCGCCTCATGACCCGGAGGATGAACGATGACGCCTGACCACAGGGACGAGCCGGGTGGCGTTCTTGTTGAACCCCCTGCCGTGGAATTGGCCGAGGGCCGCTGGCTGTGGCGACGCCTCTATGTCTATGCCGCCAGTCTGGCGCTGTGGCTGCTGTTGCGGCTGGCGGTGACGCGGGCGACGGCCGCCGATCTGCCGCGCATCGCCGAAGGGCTGATGGGACTGATCGCCCTGATGCTGCTGCTCTATCTGGTGGCACCCAGCGCACAGCAGATCGTCAATCTGGCGCGGTTGCGTGCGGGGGGCAGGCCATGACCTTCCACCTGTCGCAACGGTCGCGAGAGCGGCTCAGAGGCGTCCATCCCGATCTGGTCGCCGTCGTCGAGGCGGCGATCGGCTGGACGTCGGTGGACTTCATGGTCACGGAGGGGCTGCGGACGTCCGCGCGCCAGGCGGAGCTGGTGCGGGCCGGGGCCAGCCGGACGCTGAACTCGCGTCATCTGACCGGTCATGCGGTGGATGTGGCGGCCTGGGTCGATGGTCAGGTCCGCTGGGACTGGCCGCTGTATCCGCGCATCGCCGAAGCGTTCAAGGCCGCCGCCGCCGCCGCCGGCACGCCCCTGATCTGGGGCGGAGACTGGCCGCGGCTGCGCGATGGGCCGCACTTCGAACTGGACCGGAAGGCCTATCCATGAGCGGGCGCCTGTTTCGCGCCCTGACGCCGCTGGGCTGGCTGGCGGCGGCGTTGGCGGTCGCGGCCTTGCTATCGGCTCTGGGCGGAGGTCTCGGCCTTCGCTGGGACCCGCTGCGTCTGCAGGCGCGTCGGTTGGAGGCGACCGAGCAGCGCCTGGAGCAAGCCCGATCCCAAGCGGCCGCGCGCCGTCTGGAGGCCGCCGCGCGCGGCCGCCAGATCGAGAGCCTCGACGCTTTTCACCGCAACACCCTGGCTGTGACGGAAGCGACCGTCGCGGCTGAAACCAAAGCGAGGATCGCCGATGACGCCGAAACGCCTCTGGACCCTGCTCGCGCTGAGCGGTTGCGCGGGCATGATCGCGAGCTGTGCCGTCTCTCGCCCGCCGTCGCCGGTTGCGCCGCCCCGGTTGATCCTGGCTGAGACGGCGACGCTGCCCTGCGAACTGGCCGTGCTGCCTGAACGACCTACGGCGGCGGACCTGGAGGCGGCCTATGTGCGGCGCGGCGCAGAGCTGGTCCGTTGCGACGCCGCCCGGCGTCTCGCTGTCGAGACGCTGGAGGCCGAGCGCGTTCTGATCGACGCCTGGGCCGACCGTCATGACGCAGCCGGAACGATATTGCCGGGCGACTAGGCAAAAAACGCCGGGTCAGGAGGAGGTCGGCAGATTTTGCCGGGCTGATGAGGGTGCTTTCCGGAAACGTATTCCTGAAAAAACAAACATATAGGCCGATTTCGCGCTTCAACCCGGCTGGCCCGCGCCTTGCGACAGGAACACCCGAGCAGAAAGCTCCCGGCAGCCAAAATGGCGTCGGACATCGTCGAAGACAAAGGACAGCCAAAATGGCTAACAGCATCAACACGAATGCTGGGGCTCTCATCGCCCTGCAAAACCTGAACGCGACCAACCGTGACCTCAACGTCACGCAAAACCGCGTGAACACTGGCTTCAAGATCTCCACCGCCAAGGACAACGGCGCGATCTTCGCCATCGCCACCAACCAACGCGCTGACATCGCCTCGCTGGACGCGGTCAAGAACTCCGTCGCGCGCGGCCAGTCGCTGGTGGATGTCGCCCTGGCGGCCGGCGACACTGTCGTCGAAGCCTTCAAGGAACTGAAGAACATCGCCGTCGCCCTGGAAACCGTCGAAACCGGCAGCGCCGCTGAGACGGCCTATCAGGCTGACTACGACGCTCTGGTCGGCGAAATCGACTCGGCCATCGCGGGCGCGTCGTTCGACGGCATCAACCTGTTCTCGGCCGGCGCGGTCACGACCGTGCGCACGGGTCTGGAATCCACGTCGACCTATGACGTGGGCTTCGCGACGGCTGTCACCTCGGGCGTCACGGCGGCCACCTACGACACCGCCGACGACATCCAGACGGCCATTGAGACCTTCACCGGCAACCTGGCGACCCTGGGCACCCAGTCCAAGTCGCTGGAGCGTCAGAATGTCTTCATCGGCAAGCTGCAAGACGCCCTGGAAGTCGGCGTGGGCAACCTGGTCGACGCCGATCTGGCCAAGGAAAGCGCTCGCCTGACGGCTCTGCAGACCAAGCAGCAGCTGGGCGTGCAGGCGCTGTCGATCGCGAACCAGTCCAGCTCGATCCTGCTGGGCCTGTTCCGCTAATCCGACGCGGTTAGGGAAGGGGCGGGTCTGTGGCTCGCCCCTTTCTCGCATCGTTTGAGACGGGAGGCGCGGCGGGTCCGCGCGGAAGGATATGGCTGACAATGTCGCAGGCGTTCCCAGCGTAACCTACCTGGATCGCGAGCCGCAGGGCGCCGTGATCGAGGCGCAGTCCGTCGTTCAGGGGGCGCCGGACGCCACCGAGGAGGCGGGGCGGTACCGGTTGACGATCGAGCGGGAGTCGACCGGCTATGTCTACAAGACGCTGGATCGCGTGACGGGCGAGGTGATCCGCCAGTTCCCACGCGAGGAGGTGCTGAAATTGCGCCAGAGCCCGGCCTATGACGTCGGGAAGATCATCAAGACCGAGGCCTGAGACGCGCGGCGTTCACGGCCCGACGCTCCTCGGCGATGCCGGGCGGCGTTAACAGGCGTTGCGGACGCGTTAACCATACGCTCAGGAATCAGCGTCATTACTACTCGCCAGAATCGGATCTGAGGCGAGAAAGCCATGACCAACAGCGTAATCACCAATGCGTCGGCGCTGATCGCGCTTCAGAACCTGAACAGCACCAATTCCAAGCTCGCCGCCACCCAGAGCCGGGTGAACACGGGCCTGAAGGTGCAGGGCGCCAAGGACAACGCCGCGACCTGGGCCATCGCCCAGAACCAGCGCGCCGACATGAGCGCGCTCGAATCGGTCAAGACCAGCCTCAATCGCGCCACCTCCCTGGCGGATGTCGCCCTGGCGGCCGGGCAGCAGATTTCCGACATCCTGGTGGAGCTGCGCCAGAAGGCGACGGCGGCGGCGGACCCGTCGGCCTCCGTCGCGACGCGCAAGGCCTATGACGACGAGTTCCAAGCCCTGCTGACGTCGCTGGGGTCGTTCGCGGCCAACGCCTCGTTCGACGGCGAGAACATCCTCGATGGAAGCTCGACGACGGCGCTGGATTTCCTCGCCAACGCTGACGCCTCCGAAACGATTTCGATGAATCGTCAGGACCTCACCTTGGCCGGACTGTCGTTGACCGGTCTCGATCTGACGGACGAAACTAACGCCACAGCGGCTCTGACGGCTGTCGAGACGGCCCTGACCGACGCCAGCGCCAGGCTGGCTGAACTGGGCGCCCAGTCGAAACAGATCGAGAAGCACACGATCTTCGTCACCAAGCTGATGGACTCGCTGGAGGTCGGCGTCGGCAACCTGGTCGATGCGGACATGGCGCGCGAAAGCGCGCGCCTGCAGGCCCTGCAGGTTCAGCAACAGCTGGGCGCGCAGGCGCTGTCGATCGCCAATCAGGCGCCGCAGATCATCCTGTCGCTGTTCAAGGGCTGATCGCGACCCTAGCCCAGCCTCCGGTGCGCGCCGTGTCCCAGCGACAGGGGCGGCGGCCGACGGCGGGTCGGTCGGGGAATAAGGCCGTAGAGGCTCATCAGCCTCATCAACATCCAGCGCACGCGTGACATGGTTTCACCTCGGCTGTGACGAGGCGGAGAACGAGGGCGCTGTGCGGCGGTTCCTGGCGACTGTTAAACAGTTCGTTACCGTGGCGGGCGACACTGCCGGGCGGAGGTGCGCGTGGCGGCGATCAACAACAGCTATCTGCTCGGTCTTTTCGGCGTCGGAACCGGTTCCGGCGGCCTGCCGGCGGCTGCGCCGGCGCCCAAGCCCAAAACCCAGCCGACGGCGCCCTGGTCCTTGGGGGACAAGGAGAAGCCGACCCAGTCGGACCTGCTGCGCTCGGCCCTGAGCGGCCGCAAGCTGGTCAACGAGGACAACGCCGTCCTTGACGTCAAAGGCGCCTCATCGGGCGACTATCGCAAGATCTTCGCCCTTTATCAGGGCCTGACCATGCTGGAGGCGCTGGCGACGCGGGCGGGCGAGCGCGGGGTCGGGCGGCTCGAATCAGAACAGCTGTCGCGCCGTTTCACCTCGGGCATGGCCGAGGTGAAGGATTTCCTGACGTCGGCCCAGTTCGACGGCGTGCGTGTCGTCCAGGGCGTCTCCGCGACCCAGAGCCAGTCCACCGCGGCCGTCGCGCGAGACAATTCCAAGTATCTGACCGGTCCGATCCACGACGGCGCCCTGACCGACGAGGTCGCCGCCTTCCAGGGCGACGTGCGTTTCGGCGTCACGGTGAAGACGATGGCGGGCAGCCAGACGGTCGACATCGACCTGGCCGAGATGGGAGCGACCCCGCGGACGATGGACGCCGTGCTTCAGCACATCAACGGCAAGCTGGAGGCGGCGGGCGTGCAGACGCGCATCCATCGCCAGATGATCGAAGCGGAACCTCGCACAGTGAAGGCGGGCGACAAGACCATCACCTTGCCGGCCGGGCCCACGCGCTGGGGCCTGACGGTCAGCGGAACCTCGGTGGAGACGATCAGCTTCACGCCCGCCGAAGCTCGCGATTCGATTCAGGTGGTTCAGGGCGTCGGCGGCAAGGGCGCGCACGAGGTCCTGAAGTTCGATCCCGACGGCAATCCGGTCGCGGGTTCGGGCGAGAGCTTCTGGGTCGAAGGGCGCAGCGGCGTTTCCAGCCTGCCCGACGGCGTCGAGACGGTGCGGGCCAGCGCGGCCGGGCCGGACGGTTCGATGTGGATCGTGGCCGATGTCAGCGCCGGCTCCTCGACCCAGCCGATCAAGGGACAGGCGGACGTCGTCCTGATGAAGCTGGATTCGGCCGGCAATGTGGTCGTTAGCCGGGCGCTGGGCGCGGCTTCCAAGGCCAGCGGCTACGCCATCGCCGTGGATGCGGACGGGCGGGTGGCCGTGGCCGGATCCGTCGTCGGCGCCCTGGTTCCGGGTGAGGCCGGCGCCTCGGCCACGACGGCGGACAGCTTCGTCACCGTCTTTGACGCTGACGGCCGCGAGCAGTGGACCCAGAGGCGCGGCGCCCGGGCCGAGGACGAGGCGACGGCCGTCTCCTTCGGCGCAGACGGTCGGGTCTATGTGGCGGGCCGGGCCAGGTCGGCCATGCCCGGCGCCCTGGCGGTGGGCGGCTGGGACGGTTACGTCCAGGCCTTCAGCGAAAGCCAGGTTCACAGTCTGGCGCCGATCACGGCGACGGCGACCGGCGCGGTCCAGTTCGGCACGGCGGGCGATGACAACGTCCAGGCCATGACCGTCGACGGCGACAACCTCTATACGGCGGGGATCGAGAACGGCGCCTTCGTGCTGCGTCACTTCCGCATCGGTCCGACCGGCGCGCCCGAGCTGCTGGGCGTTCGCGATCTGGGCTCCGCGTCGGGCGGCGAGATCGCCGGACTGGCGGTGGCTGACGGACGGCTGATCGTCTCCGGCGCGACGCGCAACGGCGCCTTGAATGCGGGGCAGATCGCCAATGCTCACGCCGGGGGGCAGGACGCCTTCGTGGCCACGCTGTCCACGGACCTGGCCGCCTCGGGCGCCGACCGGTTGACCTATTACGGCGGGGAGGGGGACGACACGGCCGCCGACGTCAAGGTGCATGAGGGCAAGGTCTGGCTGACCGGGATTTCGGATCGCGCCATCGGCGCCAAGACGGAAGACCCCTCGCGCGGCTATCTGGCGCGGCTGGACGTCGAGACCGGCCAGGTGGAGTGGACCCAGACCTGGACGGCGGCTGAAGGTCAGGCCAGGCCTCTGGCCCTGACGGTGTCGTCCGGCGGCGCCAGCGTGCTGGACCGGCTCGGCCTGCCGCAGGGCGAGATCGATCAGAGTCAGTCCAAGGCCCTGGTCGACGCCACGGCGGTTCGGGCCGGCGACCGTTTCTATGTGCAGAATCCCGTGACGGGCCGGCAGACGGCCGTGACCATCGAGGCCAAGGACACGCTTCAGTCCCTGGCGCGCAAGATCGAGATGGCCTCGGGTCGTCACCTCAAGGTCACCATCAAGACGGATCGCGACTATCTGACCGGCATGGACGGCGATACGCGCGTGACCAGCGGCGGCGTTCAGCGTCTGTCGATCACCAGCGCCGACGGACGCGCCGGAGCCGTGCTGACTCAGGGCGAAGCGGGACGCGACGCCCTGGCGGGGCTCGGCCTGACGCCGGGCTTCATCGGCAAGACGGCCGACGACAAGATGAAGACCTTCGGCGTGGATCTGTCGCCCTTGCTCAATCTGTCGGACGCCGATTCCATCGCCAAGGCGAAGGATCAGGTGCAGCTGGCGATCAAGGCCATGCGCGACGCCTATCGCGCCCTGTCGCCCGAGGCGTCGAAGCCGGCGATCACGGGTCAGGCGCCCGCCTATCTCCAGGCTCAACTGGCCAACTACCAGGCTGCGCTGGCGCGACTCACAGGCTAAGCCGGGGTGAAGGGCGCTTTCGGTTGACGGCCGTGGGGCGGACGGGGTTAGTGGGGCCTTCGTTAGCGTTGAGAGCTGCATGGCCCTTTCCAAAGACAATCGCACGGTCCTGATCGTCGGCGCCGGCCTGGCCGTGGTCGGCGCGGTGGCGGCCGCCCTGGTGTTCAGCGGCGGGCGCGGCGGACCTGTCGAGGCGCCGCCGGCCTCCAAGGGCGGTCTGACCATCGACGTGGCCGAGGCGCCTACGCTGGAGCCGACGCGCGAGCTGCGTTGCTTCGTCGATGGACAGTTCGTCGGTCTGGCCACCCTGGCCGACTGTGCGCGAAAGAACGGCGTGGCCACCAGCGCCCTGGACGTCGGCCTGGATTCGACCGGCTCGCTGGTCGCGGCGCCGACGGCGTCCTTTGCGCCTCCGCCTGAGGTTCCGGCCGTGACCCTGGCGGAAACGCCTTCGGCCGGTCAGGGCGGCGACGCCGGCGCCGCGCGCCCGGCGGCCGGCGGCTCGAGCACGGCCTGCCTGCGCCACACCGGCTCTGAATGGCGTCAGGTGTCGGGCGACATGAGCCTGGCCGCCTGCGTTCAGGCTCTCTACTCGGGCACCTGCGTGCGCCCTGGAGAGGCGAACTACGGTCGCTGGGGCGACACCACCCTGCGGCTGGTGCCGCGTCGCGTGGAGCAGTCCACCGACAACAACCGCTTCCGCACCCTGGCCCAGCAGGACCGCAACTGCCAGTTCCCGGAGCTGTGACGAGGATGCGTTTTTCCCTCATCGGACTGGCCGTCGTGCTGGGATCGGCCGCCCTGGCGGCCTGCAGCGCCCCCCAGCTTCAGGCCCCCTCGGACAAGGGCGTCTGCTATCACGTCGGCGAACCGGCCGGCGGCGAGCCTCGCTTCAACGTGGTGGCGCGCGACCAGCCGCAGATCGAGTTCTGCGCCGCGCGGCTGGAAGAGATGCGCCTGAAATTCCTGAGCATGGGCGGCAGCAACAATGAGATGGTCGGCGCCTATCAGGGGCAGTTCATCTTCATCGACCGCACCGGCGTCAAATTCAGCAAGAGCCTGGATGGTCCGCGGTTCTTCGCCCTGGCGCGGACCGGCGACGGCCGTCTGGCCATTCCCGGCGCCATCCAGCGTCAGATGGACGGCCGCCCGATCGCCGTGGCCCCGAACTAATCCACCCCGCGTGGGGTGAACGAAACTAGAACATCTCGTCCGTTTCGGCTAAGGAGCGGACGACAAGACGAATAAAGGACATCGGTCATGGCGGGCAGCGTCAACAAGGTCATTCTGGTCGGCAACCTGGGTCGCGACCCGGAAATCCGCTCTCTGAACAACGGCGACCGCGTCGCCAACCTGCGCATCGCCACCTCGGAGACCTGGCGCGACAAGGCGACGGGCGAGCGCAAGGAGAAGACCGAGTGGCATTCGGTGGTCATCTTCAACGACAACATCGTCAAGGTGGCCGAGAACTATCTGAAGAAGGGCTCGACCGTATACGTCGAAGGCTCGCTGCAGACCCGCAAATGGACCGATCAGCAGGGCGTGGAGAAGTACACGACCGAGATCGTCATCCAGCGCTTCAACGGCCAGCTGACCATGCTGGGCGGCCGCGGCGACAGCCAGGGCGGCGGTGATCGCGGCGGCTACGGCGGCGGTCGCGACGACGACTATTCCTCGGGCTTCTCGACCGGCGGCGCCAACAAGCCCTCGGGTCCGAAGGAAAGCTACGACCTGAACGACGACATTCCGTTCTAAGGTTCGCTCAATCAGATCATGAAGGCCGCGTCTCCACCCGGAGCGCGGCCTTTTCTTTGGGCGCTCAGCGCGCGAAGCGGCCTTTCTCGGCGGCGTTGGCCAGGGCTTGGCGGACGGCGGCGGTCAGTTCGTCCATGGTCTGCACCTGACGTACGCCATAGGCGCGAGCGGTGATGTCGACGTTGCCCTTGCGCCAGAAGCCTTCGGGGGCCAGCACGATCAGCTTTCCGCCGCGCGCGTGCAGGCCCATTTCCAGCAGGCTGATCGGGCTTTGCGTGCCCGGCGCGAAATACATGACGATGACGTCGGCGCTTTCCAGCGCGGCCAGCTCCCACTCGACCTGACGACGGAACTCGGGCTCGTCCGCGTCGGGCCGCCAGGCGGGGTTCCAGTCGGGACGGCGCGGGTTCAGGACCGTGACGTCCATGTCGGACAGGGCGCGCGTCAGCGCCGCCTGCCAGTCGGGCGCGCCGCCCATGTCGATGCTGCCGCCCAGGAAGACACGCGGACGACTATTGTCGATCGGCAGAGGCTGGGGCGAGATCACGACCGCCGGCTGGGCCGTCGCGGGCGCGGCGGCGATGCAGGCGGTCAGGACGGCCAGGGAGGACAGTAGGGCGGACAGCAGGGCAGGGCTTTTCATCGTCCTTCTATAGCGGGTTCGCGCGGGCGAGGCAGGGGCGACGGCCAGGGGTGATGGCAGGGTAACCTGTGGTCATGCTTCGTGAGAGGCAAAAGGTCGCGCCCTGTGGCAAGCATGGAGGCGTGTCCAGTTCATCCTCATCCCCGCACGCGCTGACGCCGCTCGAGATCGCCGCCATCGTGGCCGTTCTGGTCATCTGGGGCGTGAACAACGCCGCCGCCAAGGTCGCTACCGAGGTGCTGCCGCCGCTGATGACGGGCGCCTTGCGCTTCGCCATCGCCGCCGCCTGCCTGGTCTGGTTCGTGCGGCCGCCGTTTCCGAACTGGAAAAGCCTGCTGATCATCGCCGTGGTGGGCGGGCCGATCCACTATGGCCTGATCTACCTGGCCTTCTGGCTGGCCAATGACGTCAGTCCGGTGACGGTTTCGACCCAGCTGTGGATTCCGCTGACGTCGCTGTTCGCCTTCCTGCTGCTGGGCGAGAAGATTTCGAGGATGGCGACGATCGGCCTGGTGATCGCCTTCCTCGGCGTGGCGTGGATGACGCTGGATCCTCATGCGCTGCAGGACTGGAAGGCGATTCTGGTGGGCGCGCTGGGCGCCTCGGCCTGGGCGCTGACGACGGTGATCGCGCGGCGCACCACCTCCATTCCGCCGCTGAAGATGCAGGGGCTGCTGGCGCTGATGGCCTTTCCGGCCCTGACGCTGGGCTCGGCCGTGTTCGAGAGCGGCCAGTGGGAAGCCGCCAGGGCGGCGACGCCGCTGGTGTGGGGCACGCTGCTGTGGGCCGGGTTGATCTCGTCGGTGTTCGCCACCAGCCTGGTCTTCTGGCTGGTGCAGCGGCGCGAGGCCGGGCGGGTGACGCCCTATCTGCTGGGCTCGCCGCTGGTGTCCATCCTGATCGGCTGGCTGTTCATGGGCGACGTGCTGACGCCGCAGATCCTGACTGGCGTGGCGATCGCCCTTCTGGGCGTGGTGACGGTGGCCCTGGGGGAGCGCGGCCTGCGCGCCGGCGCTCCCGCCAAGGTTTGAGGTTGCTTACTGCGCCTTGATGACGGCGCAGGCCACGCGGTCGCCCGCGCCGCCGATCGGCTGGCTGGAGTGGTCGTCGGCGTTGGCGTGGATCACCAGCGCCGAGCCGTCGTCGTCCAGCAGCCATTGGCCCGGACCCTTGTCCGCCAGACGGGCGTGGGTGGTGAAGACTTCTGCGTTCACCGCGCCCTTCGCGTCAGCAAAGACGTTAGGCAGGTCGCCGTCGTCCGGACCCTCTGCGTTCAGCAAGCCGTGCGGCTTCTGGGGATCGCCGTGATTGATGTGGGCGCCGGCCGAGGTGAAGGGCGCTTCGCACTGGCCCGTGGCGTGGATGTGGATGCCGTGCCAGCCGGGCGTCAGGCCTGTGGCTTCAACCTTGATCAGCAGGCCGGTGGCCCCTTGCGTCAGGGTGGCCTTGCCGGCTTCCGCGCCCTGGGCGTTGAGGATGGAGACCTGGGCCGTCTGGCCCGGCGCAGCACGCTCGGCGGCCTCGGCCGGGGCTGCGGGCGCGGCCTCCGAAGCCGGCGGCGTCGCCGGGTTCTGGCTGCAGGCGGCCCCGGCGACGAGCACCATGGCGAGGGCGCTGGGGACGATCAGTTTCGAAGTGGCTAAACGCATGGCTTTCCAGTCCTTTTCGACATGGGGATTTCAGCGGCGTTTCTTTGCCACCACGGCCCCCGGGTGATAGAAACCGGAACAGCGGATCACGTTCCGATTCCGGCCATTTAAAGCCTGATTTCATTGACCGACGACAGCTATCATAACGCCGCCCCCTCGGCGCCGGGCGATATTTCGACCATCACCATCGAGGATGAGCTGAAACGCTCCTACCTCGACTACGCCATGAGCGTGATCGTCAGCCGCGCCCTGCCGGACGCGCGCGACGGCCTGAAGCCGGTGCATCGTCGCATCCTGTATTCGATGCACGACCTGAACATGACGCCGGAGCGCGCCTATTCGAAGTGCGCCCGCGTGGTCGGCGACGTGCTGGGCCGGTTCCACCCGCACGGCGACGCCTCGGTCTACATGGCCCTGGTCCGCATGGCCCAGGACTTCTCCATGGGTCTGATGCTGGTCGACGGCCAGGGCAACTTCGGCTCGGTCGACGGCGATATGCCCGCCTCGATGCGTTACACCGAGGCCAAGATGGCCCCGGCCGCCGTGGCCCTGTTGACCGATATCGAGAAGGACACGGTCGACTTCCAGCCGAACTACGACGAGAAGGAGCTGGAGCCCGTCGTCCTGCCGGCGCGGATTCCGAACCTTCTGGTCAACGGCGCGGGCGGCATCGCCGTCGGCATGGCGACCAACATCCCGCCGCACAACCTGCGTGAAGTGATCGACGCCTCGGTCGCCCTGCTGGACGATCCGAACGTGTCGGACGAGGCCCTGCTGGACATCGTGCCGGGACCGGACTTCCCCACGGGCGGCGAGATCATGGGTCGTACGGCCCCGCGCAACGCGCTGCGCGACGGGCGCGGCTCGGTCATCGTGCGCGGCAAGGCCTCGGTCGAGGAGATCCGCAAGGATCGCGACGCCATCATCATCACCGAACTGCCCTATCAGGTGAACAAGCAGACCCTGATCGAGCGCATCGCTGAAATGGTGCGTGAGAAGCGTCTGGAAGGCATCGCCGACGTCCGCGACGAGTCCGACCGCCTGGGCATGCGCATCGTCATCGAGCTGAAGCGCGACGCCTCGGGCGATGTGATCCTGAACCAGCTGTATCGCTATACGGCGCTGCAATCCTCATTCGGCGTCAACATGCTGGCGCTGAACCACGGACGGCCCGAGCAGATGGGCCTGCGCGCCCTGCTGGAGGCCTTCCTCGACTTCCGCGAGGAGGTGGTGGTCCGCCGGGTCAAATTCGAACTGGCCAAGGCCCGCGATCGCGGCCACGTCCTGGTCGGTCTGGCCGTCGCCGTCGCCAACATCGACGAGGTGATCCACATCATCCGCAGCTCGGCCGACCCGGCCGAGGCGCGCGAACGCCTGCAGGCCAAGGCCTGGCCGGTCGGGGACATGATGGCCCTGGTCGAGCTGATCGCCGACCCGCGCACCGTGCTGGTGGAGGGCGACAAGATCCGCCTGACCGACGAACAGGCCCGCGCCATCCTGGCCCTGACGCTGTCGCGTCTAACGGGTCTGGGCCGCGACGATATCTTCGGCGAGGCGCGCAGCCTGGCCGACACCATCCAGGGACATCTGACCATCCTGTCGGACCGCGCCAATGTCCTGGCCATCATCCGCGAAGACCTGCTGCTGGTCAGGGAGCAGTTCGGCGTGGACCGCCGCACCCTCATCGGCGAAGGCGACGCCGAGATGGAGGACGAGGACCTGATCCCGCGCGAGGACATGGTCGTGACCGTCACCCACGGCGGCTACGTCAAGCGGGTGGCGCTGAACGCCTATCGGACCCAGCATCGCGGCGGCAAGGGCCGTAGCGGCATGTCGATGAAGGACGAGGACGCCATCACCGGCGTGTTCAGCGCCTCGACCCACACGCCGGTCCTGTTCTTCGCCACCAACGGCAAGGCCTACAAGCTCAAGACCTGGCGCCTGCCGCTGGGCAATCCGCAATCGCGCGGCAAGGCCTTCGTCAACCTGCTGCCGATCGAGCCGGGCGACAGCATCATGAACGTGCTGCCCCTGCCTGAAGATGAGGCGACCTGGGGCGACTACGACATCATGTTCGCCACCAAGTCGGGCGACGTGCGCCGCAACAAGCTCAGCGACTTCGCCACGGTGAACCGCGCGGGCAAGATCGCCATGAAGCTGGAAGACGGCGACGGCATGGTCGGCGTGGGCCTGTGCACGGCCGAGGACGACGTGCTGCTGACCACGGCGCTGGGCCGGGCCATCCGCTTCAAGGCCGACGACGTGCGCGTGTTCAAGGGCCGCGACTCCACCGGCGTGCGCGGCATCCGCCTGCAGGACGGGGACCAGGTCATCTCCATGGCCATTCTTGGCCGGGTGGATGCGTCGCCGGAGGAGCGGGCCGCCTATGTCAAGCACGCCAACGCCATGCGCAAGGCGCTGGCAGGGGCCGACGCAGAAGACGAAGCCGTCACGGTCGAGGCGGACGATGAAGAGGCCGGCGACGCCCCGATCTCGCCCGAGCGTATCGCGGCATTGGGCGCGGCCGAGCAGTTCATCCTGACGGTCACGGAAACCGGCTTCGGCAAGCGCTCCTCGGCTTATGAGTACCGACGCACGGGTCGTGGCGGGCAGGGGCTGACGGCCCATGGCCTGGGCGGTCGCGCGGGCACGCGTCTGGCCGCCGCCTTCCCGGTCGAGGAGTCGGACGACCTGATGCTGGTCACCGACGGCGGCCAGATGATCCGCACCCCGGTCAGCCAGGTCCGCATCGTCGGCCGCTCCAGCCAAGGCGTGACCATCTTCCGCACCGGCAAGGACGAGAAGGTCGTTTCGGTCGAGCGTCTGGCCGATTCCGGCGGCGACGATGAAGACGGCGACGCGGGCGACGCCCCGGCGGTCGAGGGCGGCGAGAGCTGATCCTGCATGGCCGTCGCTCCTGAGCTCTGGATCGACGGCCGTCCAGCCGGCCTTGAGGATCTGGGCCGTCAGGCCCTGTTCAACTACGGCGCCCTGACCTCCTTCCGCGTGGAAGGCGGCGGGGTGCGCGGGCTGGACCTGCATCTGGAGCGTCTGAACCGTTCGGCGATCGAACTGTTCGGCGAGGCTGTGGCGGAAAATCGCCTGCGCGATCAGATGCGGACGGCTCTGGCCGGACGGACCGAGGCCTGGCTGCGCATCAGCCTGTTCTCCAGCGAACTGTCCCTGCGCCAACCGGACTGGATCGGCGCGCCGCAGGCGATGATCAGCGTCTCGGCGCCGCCATCGCCCCTGCCGGACGGGGTGCGCCTGCAAAGCCAGACCTATGCCCGCGAGGCGCCGCATCTGAAGCACGTCGCCACGATGGGCCTGTTGCGCGCGCGGCGCCGGGCGCGGCTGGCGGGTTACGACGACGCCCTGTTTACGGACCAAGCGGGCCGGATTTCCGAAGGCTCGCTGTGGAATATCGGCTTCATCGAGGGGGATGCGGTGGTCTGGCCGGATGCGTCCATGCTGGACGGCGTGGCCCAGGCCCTGATCCGCGAGGCGCTGGACCGCGCCGGATCGCCGCAGCGGACCGAGGTCGTGCGCCTGTCGGACTTGTCTCGCTTCGACGCCGCCTTTTTGTGCAACAGCGCCACGCCGGCTGCGGAAATCGTGGCCGTCGACGCCTATGACTTCCCCGGTTCGCCGGGCGTAATTCAGCGTATCGGCGAGCATTGGCGATCACAGCCGCGTCAGAAAATCTAGGCCGTTCATTTCGCACCTGCTAAACGGACCCAAACGATGGGGAGGCCGCCGGCCATGCGTATCGGACTTTATCCGGGCACCTTCGACCCGGTGACCAACGGCCATCTCGATATCATCGGGCGGGCGGTCAAGCTGGTGGACCGCCTGGTCATCGGCGTGGCCCAGAACGACGACAAGGGCCCGCTCTTCTCCACCGCCGAGCGGGTTGAGATGATCAAGGCCGAGGTCGCGCGCTTCAACGCGGACATCGAGGTGCGGCCGTTTTCCAGCCTTCTGATGCACTTCGCCGAGGAACTGGACGCCAGCGTCATCGTGCGCGGCCTGCGCGCCGTCGCCGATTTCGAGTATGAGTTCCAGATGACGGCGATGAATCAGCGCCTCAACAGCGACATAGAGACGGTGTTTCTGATGGCCGATCCGCGGCATCAGGCCATCGCCTCGCGACTGGTGAAGGAAATCGCCCGGCTGGACGGCCGGATCGACAGCTTCGTCAGCCCGGCGGTCGCTGCGAGCGTGTTGGCCAAGGTCAAGAAGGGTTGAGGTCGGGTTTGAAGATCAAGTCTGTGATGACGCTGGCGGCGGCGACCGCGCTGCTGGCCGGTGGAGCGATGGCCCAGTCGGGCGACTGGCGCACCGTATCGTCCGAAAATCTGTGGGTGATCGACACGGCCAAGGGGCGCGTGCTGGTGGAGTTGGAGCCGCGCGTGGCGCCGAACCACATCGAGCGCATCCGCACCCTGACCAACCAGGGGTTCTATGACGGGCTGAAATTCCACCGGGTCATCCCGAACTTCATGGCTCAGACCGGCGATCCCCAGGGCACCGGGGCCGGCGGCAGCGAACTGCCGGACCTGAAGGGCGAGTTCACCTTCCGGCGCGGCCGCGACAGCGGCTTCGCCCCGGTCGAGAACAGCGGCGCGGGCCTGCGCGGCGTCATGGGCTCCATCCCCATCGTGACCCAGCCGGACGCCCAGATGTTCGTCACGGCGGACTTCAAGACTTCGGCGCAAGGGCTGTTCTGTCCCGGCGTGGCGGGCATGGCGCGCGCCGGTTCACCCGACAGCGCCAACAGCCAGTTCTTCCTGATGACGGGCCAGAACGATAATCTGAACGGCGGCTACACGGTGTTCGGCCGGGTGGTGCAGGGCCTGGATGTCGTGCGCGCGCTGAAGGCGGGCGACGAGGCCCAGGACGGCGCCGTCGGCCCCGACGCCGACGTCATGACGCGGGCGCGTCTGGCCTCGGCCATGCCGGAGGCCGAGCGTCCGACGATCCGCGTGGCCGTGCCCGGTTCTGCCCCGTTCAACGCCGCCGTCGAGGCGGCGAGGGCTGAGAAGGGCGCATCCTTCAACATCTGCGACGTCCAGCCGCCCGTGCAAGGCGGCTGAGCGTCGCGCGTCGCGCCGGGGAGGGGCGAGGCATGAGGCAGGGATTTCGGATCACCGGCGCGGCCCTGGCGGCTGCGCTTCTGGCGGGCGTGACGCCGGCTTCGGCTCAGGACACGACGCCGTCGCCCAGTGAGGCGGCTCCAGCGATCGCCGCTGACGACTGGCGCACGGCGGCGCCCGACAATCTTCTGGTCATCGACACCAACAAGGGCCGCATCCTGGTCGAGATGACTCCCGAGGCGGCGCCCGGCCACGTAGCCCGCATACGCCTGCTGGCCAAGGCGGGCTTCTATGACGGCCTGCCCTGGCACCGTGTCATCGACGGCTTCATGGCCCAGACGGGAGATCCTCTCGGCACCGGCGAAGGCCAGAGCTGGCATCCCGATCTGAAGGCCGAGTTCACCTTCCGCCGCGACGCGCAGACGCCCTTCGTCGCCGTGGCCGCCCCGGCGGGCGCCCTGATCGGCTTCGTCCAGTCCCTGCCGGTCCAGACCCAGCCGGACGCCGTGATGGCGACGACGCCTGACCGCAAGGTGCACGCCTGGGGTCTGTATTGCCCCGGCGTCGCGGGCATGGCGCGCGATGACGCGCCCGACAGCGCCAACAGCCAGTTCTTCCTGATGCGCCATCCCTATCCGGCGCTGGACAAGCGCTACACCGTCTGGGGGCGGGTGGTGTCCGGCCTCGACGTCGTGCGCGCCCTCAAGTTCAGTCCGAACCCGGACGGAATCGTCACCGATCCGGATCGCATGACGCGCGTGCGCGTGGCGGGCGACCTGCCCGAGGGCGAGCGCCCGACGGTGCGTGTCTTGAGCACGAGCAGCGCGCCGTTCCGCGCCCTGGTCGAAGACACGCGGGCGGCGCGGGGAGCCGACTTCTCGGCGTGCGACATCGAACTGCCGGTCGAGGTGAATTAGTCGCTTCAAAGTCCGTCTCCCCTTGTGGGAGAAGGTGGCAGGCGCAGCCTGACGGATGAGGGGTTGTTGGACGCTCAACCCATCGTCAGCATAAGGCGTGGCGAGACCCCTCATCCGGCCCTACGGGCCACCTTCTCCCGCAAGGGGAGAAGTGCGATTACTGGTCGCCGCCAGGGCTTCCGCCGCCGCTCCCTGCGGCGCGCTTGCGTCGGCGCCGTCGGCGCGGCTTCGGCTGACGGTCTTCGCGCATCTTTTGCAACAACAGGCCTTCGCGCAGGCCGCGGTCGGCCACGCGCACCCGTTCGCACGGCCAGGCGCGCTGTACGGCTTCCAGAATCGCCGCGCCGGCCAGAACCAGATCAGCGCGGTCCGGTCCGATGCAGCTTTCCGCCGCGCGTCCGGCGGGACCGAGGGCGATCAGGCGGTCGGCGGCCTTTTCGCAGTCGCCGCGCGTCATCCACAGACCGTCGACCAGATCGCGCTGATACCGCCTCAGACCCAGGTGGATCCCGGCCAGGCTGGTGATGGCGCCCGAGGTGCCGACCATATGGCCGCGCCCGGCGCCGACGCGCGTCAGGAAGTCGGGGCCTTCGGGGCCGCCCGCAGCGATGGCGGCGCCGAAGTCGGCGACCATGGCCTCGTACCATTCGGGCGGGCTGCCCTCCGGCTCGGGGTGGCGTTCGGCCAGGCTGACCACGCCCAGCGGCGCCGACATCCAGGCTGCGGTCTCGAAGCCGCGCGGCCCCTTCATCAGCCAGGACAGTTCGGTCGAGCCGCCGCCCACGTCGATCACCAGCACCGCCTCGGCGCGGGGGTCGAACAGGTTGAGGCAGCCCGCCACCGACAGGGCGGCCTCTTCGGCCGGATCGATGATCCTGAGCCGCAGGCCGGTGCCGTGTCGCACACGCTCGACGAAAGCGGGGCCGTTCTCGGCCATGCGGCAGGCCTGGGTGGCGACGGCGGTCAGGCGCTTGGGGTCGACGCCCTTGCGCACCAGGCGTTCGGCGCACAAGGCCAGGGCGTCATAGGCCCGGTCCATCGCCCGATCGTCCAGACGACCGGTGCGCGACAGGCTCTCGCCCAGGCGCACGATGCGGCTGAAGGAATCCACCACGCGAAAGCCGTCACGCGACGGGCGCGCGATCAGCAGGCGGCAATTATTGGTCCCCAGGTCGAGCGCGCCGTAGAGGGGCGATTCTCGATCGAAAGGCCCGCTGTTGCGGGGCCTTCGAGGCAGGGACCGCGTGTCGCGCCGTCCGGGCGCGCCAGGGGTCTCCGGCATGGGCCGAGTTCTCATGTGGGCGGTCCGAAGCGGCGCCCGTCCGGAACAGGTTAAACCGCACTGGCCTGTTGCGCCAAGCCGTGATGTGCGAGGGCCGTCCTTGAGACTCCTAGCGGCGGCGTGGACTGAGGATGTCGCCCAGCCGATCCGGCGTGCCCGGAATCCGCTCAAGCCGCGGGTAGCGCAGCCCGTCGTGATAGTCGAAGTCGACGGTGCGATAGCGGTCTGCGTTCTTGAGCAGCAGGCGGATCGGCGCGTCGGCTCCCTTGGCGGCCGTGACGGCGTCGCGCAGTTTTTCGGCCGAGGCGGCGACGTCGTTGACGGCGACCAGCTCCCAGCCCGGTCCGATGTCGGCCTCGAAGGCGCGGCCGCCCCAGCGGACGCCCGTCAGCCTGTTCGACGAGGACAGGGTGAAGCCCAGGGAATACTGGAAGTCGTTGGCCCAGCCCGACTGGATGCGCTTCTCCTCGGCGGTCAGGCTGTCGGTGTAGGTCAGGCGGTAGCCGCCGCGCGCCAGCCCGTCCAGCGGGGCCTTGGCGTCCGGCCCGTTGGCGTCGAGGCGCGTGCGCAGGAAAGTCGCCCAGTCGTGCGGATGGACGGCGTTCAGGCCTGCGACCACGTCCTCGAACACATAGCCGCGCGGGGCCCAGGAGCCGTCGTCGCCGCCGAAGAAGCCCTTGGCGAAGTCGTCCAGCGACTTCTTCCCGTCGGTCGCCTCGCGGATCAGGGTGTCGGCGTCCAGCCAGATCAGCAGGGCCTCTCGGTAGTAGTCGCCGGTGCCGCGCATCCACGAGGAATAGGGGTTCGAGGTGCGATAGCCGAGCAGGTTGTGGTTGTTCGTATCCTGCAGCGGACGCCATTCGCGTCCGGGTTGGTTGTCGTAGAAGGCCGCGACCTCGGCGAAGCTGGTCAGGATGTCGGTCTTGGAGGCCAGCCCCGAGCGCGCCGTCAGCACGTCGCCCCAGTATTCCGTCTGGCCCTCATAGACCCACAGAAGGGTGTTCTGGGTCGGTATGTTGTGGTTGGCCGTCAGTTCGTCGGCGGGGCGCTGGCGCTTGCCGTTCCAGGCGTGGGTGAACTCGTGCGGCAGAAGGCCGACGGCGCCCAGGCTCTTGCCCCAGTTGGTGAAGAAATCGGCCGGGACCGAGTTCTCGGACGAGCGGTGATGCTCCAGCCCGATGCCGCCCAGCTTGGCCGTCGCCGCCAGCAGGAAGTCGTAGCGGTCATAGGGGCGGGCGCCGAACAGACGGTCGGTCTGCGTCACCAGATTTTCGAACCAGCCCAGTTGCTCGGCCGTGGGGGCGAGGTCCTTGGCCGTATCGGCGACGATGTTCAGGTGGACGGCGCCTTCGCCGTTCCCCCGGCGCGGGTCGATGGCGATGCGCTGGAAGTGGGCGCCGCCGAACAGGGGGCTGTCGATCAGGGTGTAGAGGTCAGTCGGCGCAAAGGTCGCCAGGCCATCGACGAAGCTTTCGGTGTCGAGGGCGACGCCGTATTTCCAGCCCTGCGGCAGGCGGATCGACGGGGCGAAGGTGATGCCGGTCGAGCGGTAGCCCGCCGGATAGAGCAGGGCCTTCTCCCACTGCAGATTGACCATTTCGGGGGTCATGACGACGCGCCAGGCCGAGTTGTCCGGCTGGGTCAGCCACTGGAAGTCGACGGTGATCTCGCTGACGCCCTGCGGCACCTCGATGTGGAAGGCGTAGGGATCGATGGTGTCGCGCAGCCAGTCGATGCGCTGTCCGCCGCCTTGGACGGTGACGCCGGAGAGCAACTGGATCGGGCCGGTGGCGGCGTGGTTGCCGGGCAGGAATTTCGGATAGAGCAGGACCAGAGGGCCGGGCGTGACCGGAATGGTCTGGCGCACGCGGACGATCTTCTTCTCGACGTCGGTGGCGTCGACCTCATAGCGGATGACGCCGGGATAGGCCTCGGCCGTCGGCGCCGGGATCGGCGGCAGGGCGCGGGGCAGGGCCAGGGGCGTGTTCTGCGGCGTCGGCGCGGCGGGCGCCAGCGGTCCGGTCCAGTCCTGGGCGAGGGCGGTCGAGGCGGCCGAGGTCAGCAGCAGGGCGAGGGCGGCGGCGGGCAGGCGTCGAGTCAGGGTCATATTGTTCTCGTAACCCTTCTCCCCTCGGGGGAGAAGGTGGGCGGCGGAGCCGCTCGGATGAGGGGGCGGTTTCAGCAGGCAGAACGGCTGACGGAGGCGCGCGAAGCGGACGCTCCCCTCATCCGTCTCGCTCCGCGAGCCACCTTCTCCCCCGAGGGGAGAAGGCGGTTTTGACGGTGTTCTCTATCGACGACGCGCGCTTAGGATGTCGCCCAGCCGGTCGGGCGTCCCCTCGATCCGCTCCAGGTGCGGGTAGCGCAGGCCGTCGTGGTAGTCGAAGCGCACCGTCTTGAAGGCGTCGCCGTTCTTGAGGATCAGCTCGATCGGCTCGGACGTGCCCTTGGCGGCGGTGACCGCCTCCTTCAGCACATCGGCTGAGGCCGCGCGGCCTCCGACGGCGACGACTTCCCAGCCCGAGGTCAGGCCCTGTTCGAACGCCGGGCCGCCCCACAGGACCGAGGTGATTTTGTTCGACCCGTTCATCATGAAGCCGAGCGAATAGGTGAAGTCGTTGCGGCCCAGCTCCTTATACAGGGCGCCCATGTAGCCGGAGGGCTCCTCCTTGAAGACCAGGCGGTAGCCGCCCCGTTCGATGCCGTCGAGCGGGCCGCGCGAGCCGGGGCCGACCGCGTCCAGCCGTTCGCGCAGGAAGGCGGCCCAGTCGTTCGTCTGCACCCCGTTCAGCGTCGAGGTCACGTCGGTGAAGGTATAAGGGGCCGGGTCCCAGTTCCCGTCCTCGACGCCGAAGAAGGCGCGGGCGAAGTCGTCCAGCGACTTCTTCCCGCCCGTGCGCTCGCGGATCAGGGTGTCGGCGTCCAGCCAGATCAGCGAGCCTTCGCGATAATAGTCCTCGCTGCGCTGATAGCTGCTCCACGGCTGGGGGCGGCGCTGGCTGATGATCGGGTCGTTGGTGGTGTCCTGCATGGCGCGCCACTGGCGGCCGGGGATGTTCTGGAAGCTGGCGGCGGTCATGGCCAGCACGTCCAGAGCCTGCTGCTTGCTCATCAGCCCCGCGCGGGCCGTCAGGACCAGACCCCAATACTGCGTCTGGCCCTCATAGACCCACATCAGAGAGTTCTGCAGCGGCTCGTTCAGATTGGGCGTCAGCTGGTCGGCCGGGCGGCGCCATTTGCCGTTCCAGCTATGGGTATACTCGTGACCCAGCAGGTCGCGATCGGCCAGGGTCGCCTCGCGATCGGTGAAATACTTCACATCGGCGCTGTTCTCGGACGAGCGGTGGTGCTCCAGGCCGATGCCGCCCAGCTTGTCCGTCACCGCCAGCAGGAAATCGTAGTGGTTGAAGTGGCGCGCGCCGAACAGACGGTCCGCCTGCTGAACCAGATTGCGGTGCAGTTGGATATGCTCGTCGCTCGCCTCCAGCATCTTGGCCGTGTCCGCCACCACGTTCAGGCGCACCGGCGAGCGGCCGCCCGGATCCAGGTCGATCTGGCGATAGTGGGCGCCGGCGAAGACGGGGCTGTCTGCTAGATGCTCCAGCGTGATGGGCGCGAAGGTCGCCAGGCCGTTCTCGAAGCTGACGGTGTCCAGAGCGGCGCCGTAGTTCCAGCCTTGGGGCAGTTTCAGCGTCGGCTGGAAGGTGATCTGGCGCGAGTAATAGCCCGCCGGATACAGCAGGGTCTTGTCCCACTGGACGTTGACCATTTCCGGGGTGACGGTGACGCGGCCCTGGGCGCCCTCGATGGGCGTCAGCCACTGGAAGACGGCCTGGACCTCGGTGACGCCGGCGGGAACTTCGATCTGATAGGCCCAGGGCTGGACAGTGTTGCGCACCCATTCCAGCCGCTGTCCGTCGGCGGTGAAGGTCAGGCCGCCGACGTTGGCGACCGGGCCGACCGGGCCGTGATGACCGGGAATCCACTGCGGATAGAAGAGGATCAGCGGGCCGGGGCCGCTGACGGGAATGGTCTGGCGCACCTGGATCAGGCGGCGGTCGATGTCGGTGGCGTCGACATCCAGCCTGATGACGCCGGGATAGGCCTCGTCCTTGGCTGTCGGGATCGGCGCCAGGGCGACGGGCAGGGCGGGCGTGCCGACCTGCGCCAGAGCCGAACCGGCGCTGAACAGCAAGGCGGAGGCGCAGGCGGTGACAAGTAGGCGGGTGGCGGGACGCATCATCAGGGGGACTTTCCGGCAAGGCGGCGAGGACGCCGCAGATCACTGCGCGTCGAGGCTATGGTCAAGCCCGACGTGGGCGGATGAATTCGCCGTCATGTTTGGGTCGTCTGCGCGCAGACGGATTTCGCCGGCTCCGATTGCGTACTAGCGTGACGGCGGCATCACAAGGCGAGGGAGATCACATGGACGGGAAGCGGATTCTGGCGAGCGTCGCCGCTGTGCTGGCGATCTCGGCGCCATCGTCGACAGGCGCGGCCCAGATGGCGCCTGATCGCGCCCGCCACGAACCCGTGATCGAGACCGGCGACGTCGACCGCTTCTATGCGCTTTACGACAGCGCCGCCGGGCGGCCGACCGCAGATCAGCTTCAGGCTTATCTGGATGAGGGCTCCACCGGTCTGACGCACCTGGCGAAGGTGCGCAGGGTGACGGGCGCGAGGATGGCGGACGCCATGGCTGCTCGGCCCGAAATCTATGTCGAGGCGCGGGCCTGCGCCGACCACCTGCCGCGCGTCCGTGCGCGGGTCGCCGAGGGGCTGGCCCGCTTCATCGATCAATATCCCGAGGCGCAGTTTCCGTCGGCGACCTTTGTGATCGGCCGTGGCCGCCCGGTCGCGGTCGGCAGTCCGGTGGATGGAATCCAGGTGGGGTTGGAGGCGCTCTGCGCCACCGACTTCATCAATCCCGATATCGAAGACCGGTTCGTGGGGGTTCTGATCCACGAATATGTTCACACCCAGCAGGCGCCCGAACTGACCGAGAAGGAGCAGTTTACGGTGCTGGAGGTGTCGATGGCGGAGGGCGTCGCGGAGTTCGTCACCGAACTGATGATCGGCGCGCCGGCCTATGCCTATCTCGCGCCGCAGACTCGAGGTCGCGAACTCGAGATCGAGACCGCCTTCGTCGCCGATCAGGACAAGACCGACCTGTCGGCCTGGGTCTACAATTCGACGCCTGAGAAGCCGGGGGACCTCGGCTACTGGGTCGGCTACCGGATCGCCAAGGCCTATTACAGGAACGCGCCGGACAAACGCGAAGCCTTGCGGCAGATCCTGCAGATCACGGACGTCAAGGCGTTCATGGCGGCGAGCGGCTGGCGGCCCGGCATGGACCTGAGTTAGCCCGCCGGATTCACTTCCAGCAGTTCGACCGTGAACCGCAGGGCCGAGTTGGCCGGAATTTCCGTCCCCATCCAGCGCGAACCGTAGGCCAGGTCGGCGGGGATGACGAACTCATAGGTCTCGCCCTCGCGCATCAGGGCCACGCCCTCGGTCCAGCCCTTGATGACGCGGTTCAGAGGGAAGGTCGCCGGCTCGTTGCGCGAATAGGAGCTGTCGAACTCGCGCCCGTCGATGAAGGTGCCGCGATAGTGGACCTTGACCCTGTCGGTCGCAGTGGGTTGCGCGTCCTCGGGGTTGGCCTTGCTGACGAGGCGATATTGCAGGCCGGACTCGGTCGAGGTCCAGCCGCGACGCTGGCTGTTCCACATCAGATAGGCGGCCTGGCCGACCTCCCAGTTCTCCTGGGTCGCGGGGCCGACCGCCTCTCGCAGGCCGGGATAGCCGACATCCGGCGTCGAGGCGCAGGCGGCCAGAGACAGGGACAGCGATAGGGCGGCGAGAGCGGGCAGGGCGATGTGCTTCATAAGGCTAGGCTTATCACGCTGATCGAAACTGTCGACTGGGCGTGTGAAGGGCCTTTATTTCGCCGAAGAAGGGCGTATATATGCGCGCTCCGCAGATTCCATGAATCCCGCGCGAAAGCGCCGAGGCCCGGTTTGTCGCCCTCCGACCGGTGCGAAGGCGTCGCCCCTCCCCAAGGGGGCGGATACATCCAGGCGTCCTGATCCGCTCGCGGATCGAGGGTGGACGCCGAGAGACATTTACGGTCACGGATCGCCGGTCGGCGCGCCGTGGCTGCTGCATTGAGAGCGGGCCTCGCAAGGGGCCGCGATTGGGAAAACAGAATGGCCAAGTCCACCGACGGTCTCGCCTTGGGTAAGATCGCTGCCGCCACGTCGTTCACCGGCAAGAAGCGCATTCGCTACAGCTTCGGGCGCATCCCCGAAGCCGTGCAGATGCCGAACCTGATCGAGGTTCAGCGCGCTTCTTATGAGCAGTTCCTGCAGCGCGAGTCGCGCCCGGGTCTGCGTAACGACGAGGGCATTGAAGCGGTCTTCAAGTCGGTCTTCCCGATCAAGGACTTCAATGAGCGCGCCGTCCTGGAATACGTCTCCTACGAGTTTGAAGACCCGAAGTACGACGTCGAGGAATGCATCCAGCGCGACATGACCTATGCCGCGCCGCTGAAGGTCAAGCTGCGCCTGATCGTGTTCGAGACCGAGGAAGAAACGGGCGCCCGTTCGGTCAAGGACATCAAGGAGCAGGACGTCTACATGGGCGACATCCCGCTCATGACGGACAAGGGCACCTTCATCGTCAACGGCACCGAGCGCGTGATCGTCTCGCAGATGCACCGCTCGCCGGGTGTCTTCTTCGACCACGACAAGGGCAAGACCCACTCCTCGGGCAAGCTGCTGTTCGCCGCCCGCGTGATCCCGTATCGCGGCTCGTGGCTGGACTTTGAGTTCGACGCCAAGGACATCGTCTACGTCCGCATCGATCGTCGCCGCAAGCTGCCCGCCACCACCTTCCTCTATGCGCTGGGCATGGACGGGGAAGAGATCCTCAAGACCTTCTACGAGACGGTTCCGTACGAGAAGCGCGGCGAAGGCTGGGTCACGCCCTACAAGCCGGAACGCTGGCGCGGCGTGAAGCCGGAGTTCGACCTGGTCGACGCCGACACCGGCGAAGTGGTCGCCCCGGCCGGTCAGAAGATCAGCGCCCGCGCCGCCAAGAAGCTGGCCGACGGCGGCCTGAAGTTGCTGTCGCTGGCGGCTGACGCCCTGCTGACCAAGTATCTGGCTTCGGACGCCGTCAACTTCCAGACCGGCGAGATCTACGCCGAGGCGGGCGACGAACTGGACGCCGCCACGATCGAGCTGCTGGAAGCCAACGGCTTCACCACCATCGACGTGCTGGACATCGACCACGTCACGGTCGGCGCCTACATGCGCAACACCCTGCGCGTGGACAAGAACACGGGCCGCGAGGACGCGCTGTTCGACGTCTATCGCGTCATGCGCCCGGGCGAGCCGCCGACGCCGGAAGCGGCCGAGGCCATGTTCAACTCCCTGTTCTTCGACGCCGAGCGCTACGACCTGTCGGCCGTCGGCCGCGTGAAGATGAACATGCGTCTGGAAACCCCTGAGGTTTCTGACGAAATCCGCGTCCTGCAGAAGGACGACGTGCTGAAGGTGCTGCAGATCCTGGTCGGCCTGAAGGACGGCCGCGGCGAGATCGACGACATCGACAACCTGGGCAACCGTCGCGTGCGTTCGGTCGGCGAGCTGCTGGAAAACCAGTACCGCGTCGGTCTGCTGCGCATGGAACGCGCCATCAAGGAGCGCATGAGCTCGGTCGATATCGACACGGTCATGCCGCACGACCTGATCAACGCCAAACCGGCCGCCGCCGCGGTTCGCGAGTTCTTCGGCTCGTCGCAGCTGTCGCAGTTCATGGACCAGACCAACCCGCTGTCGGAGATCACCCACAAGCGCCGCCTCTCGGCGCTTGGCCCGGGCGGTCTGACGCGCGAGCGCGCGGGTTTTGAAGTCCGCGACGTTCACCCGACGCACTACGGCCGCATCTGCCCGATCGAAACGCCGGAAGGCCCGAACATCGGTCTGATCAACTCCCTGGCCACCCACGCCCGCGTCAACAAGTACGGCTTCATCGAAAGCCCGTACCGTCGCGTGGTCGAAGGCAAGGCGACGGACGAGGTGGTCTACATCTCGGCCATGGAAGAGGCGAAGCACGTCATCGCCCAGGCCAACATCGACCTGAAGGACGGCGAGATCGTCGAGGAGCTGGTGCCGGGCCGTATCAACGGCGACTCCCAGCTGCTGACCAAGGAAACGGTCGACATGATGGACGTGTCGCCGAAGCAGGTCGTTTCGGTCGCCGCCGCCCTGATCCCCTTCCTGGAAAACGACGACGCCAACCGCGCGCTGATGGGCGCCAACATGCAACGTCAGGCCGTGCCTCTGGTGCAGTCGGACGCGCCGCTGGTCGGCACCGGCATGGAAGCGGTCGTGGCCGTGGACTCCGGCGCTGTGGTGATCGCCCGTCGTGACGGCGTGGTCGAGCAGATCGACGGCACCCGTATCGTCGTGCGCGCCACGGGCGAAGTGGACGCCGGCCGCTCGGGCGTCGACATCTATCGTCTGTCGAAGTTCCAGCGCTCCAACCAGTCGACCTGCATCAACCAGCGCCCGATCGTGCGCGTGGGCGATGAAGTGAAGACCGGCGACGTGATCGCCGACGGTCCGTCGACGGACCTGGGCGAACTGGCTCTGGGGCGCAACGTCCTGGTCGCCTACATGCCCTGGAACGGCTACAACTTCGAAGACTCCATCCTGATCTCCGAACGCATCGTGCGCGACGACATCTTCACCTCCATCCACCTCGAAGAGTTCGAAGTGATGGCGCGTGATACGAAGCTTGGGCCGGAAGAAATCACCCGCGACATTCCCAACGTCGGCGAGGAGGCCCTGCGCAACCTCGACGAGGCGGGCATCGTGGCCATCGGCGCGGAAGTCCAGCCGGGCGACATCCTGGTCGGCAAGGTGACGCCGAAGGGCGAAAGCCCGATGACCCCGGAAGAGAAGCTGCTGCGCGCCATCTTCGGCGAGAAGGCTTCGGACGTGCGCGACACCTCGCTGCGCCTGCCGCCCGGCGTCGCCGGCACCATCGTCGACGTGCGCGTGTTCAACCGCCACGGCATCGACAAGGACGAGCGCGCCATGGCCATTGAGCGCGCCGAGATCGAACGTCTGGGCAAGGACCGCGACGACGAGCTCAAGATCCTTGAGCGCAACGTCTACGGCCGCGTGAAGCCGCTGCTGCTCGGCAAGACCGCCGTGTCCGGCCCGAAGGGCATGGGCCGCGGCGAGGTCACCGAAGAGAAGCTGGCCGAAGTGTCCAAGGGCCTGTGGTGGCAGGTCGCCCTCGATGACGAGAAGGCGATGGGCGAGCTGGAGGCCATGAAGAAGCAGTTCGAGGACGCCCGTAAGGCCCTCGACCGTCGCTTCGAAGACAAGGTCGAGAAGCTGCAGCGCGGCGACGAGATGCCGCCCGGCGTCATGAAGATGGTCAAGGTCTTCGTGGCCGTGAAGCGCAAGCTGCAGCCGGGCGACAAGATGGCCGGCCGTCACGGGAACAAGGGCGTCATCTCCAAGATCCTGCCGATCGAGGACATGCCGCACCTGGACGACGGCACCCACGTCGACATCGTTCTGAACCCGCTGGGCGTGCCGTCGCGCATGAACATCGGCCAGATCTTCGAGACCCACCTGGGTTGGGCCGCCGCTGGCCTGGGCAAGCAGATCAAGGGCTTGCTTGAGCAGTGGATGGACGGCGGCATGCGCGACGCCCTGGTGTCGCGTCTGACCCAGATCTACGGCGCCGACACCCCGCTGCCGCAGAGCGACGAAGAGCTGATCGAACTGGCTCAGAACCTGTCGAAGGGCGTTCCGTTCGCGACTCCGGTCTTCGACGGCGCGCGCATCTCGGACATCGAGGACCTGCTGGAATCGGCGGATCTGGATCGTTCGGGTCAGTCGATCCTGTACGACGGTCAAACCGGCGAGCAGTTCAAGCGTCCGGTCACGGTCGGCTATGTGTACATGCTGAAGCTGCACCACCTGGTCGACGACAAGATCCACGCCCGCTCGATCGGCCCGTACTCGCTCGTCACCCAGCAGCCGCTGGGCGGTAAGGCGCAGTTCGGCGGTCAGCGCTTCGGGGAAATGGAGGTCTGGGCTCTGGAAGCTTACGGCGCCGCCTACACCCTGCAGGAAATGCTGACGGTGAAGTCGGACGACGTGGCCGGCCGGACCAAGGTCTACGAGGCCATCGTCCGCGGCGACGACAGCTTCGAGGCCGGCATCCCCGAGTCCTTCAACGTGCTGGTGAAGGAAATGCGCTCGCTGGGCCTGAACGTGGAGCTGGAAAACAGCTGATCGGATCAAGCGCCCTTCCTCGCCTCGGCGGGGGAGGGCGGTCCGCCTGTTCTCCTCTCTGAATGATTTTCGCGGGGCAGCCCCGCAGAAGGAATAAAGATGAACCAGGAAGTCCTGAACATCTTCAACCCGGTTCCGGTCACGCCGACCTTCGACCAGATCAAGATCGCCCTGGCCTCGCCGGAGAAGATCCGTTCGTGGTCGTTCGGCGAGATCAAGAAGCCGGAAACCATCAACTACCGTACGTTCAAGCCCGAGCGTGACGGCCTGTTCTGCGCCCGTATCTTTGGCCCGACCAAGGACTACGAATGCCTGTGCGGCAAGTACAAGCGCATGAAGTACAAGGGCATCATCTGCGAGAAGTGCGGCGTTGAGGTCACCCTGGCCCGCGTCCGTCGCGAACGCATGGGTCACATCGACCTGGCCGCTCCGGTCGCCCACATCTGGTTCCTGAAGTCGCTGCCGTCGCGCATCTCGCTGATGCTGGACATGGCGCTGAAGGACGTCGAACGCGTCCTGTATTTCGAGAACTACATCGTCACCGAGCCGGGCCTGACCCCGCTGAAGCAGAACCAGCTGCTGACGGAAGACGAATTCTATCACTATCAGGAAGAGTTCGGCGACGACGGCTTCACCGCCGAGATCGGCGCCGAGGCGGTCCGCAACCTGCTGATGGCGATCGACCTGAACGCCGAGGCCGAGAAGCACCGCGCCGAACTGGCGGACAATCCGTCGGAGCTGAAGGCCAAGAAGGCGTCCAAGCGCCTGAAGCTGCTGGAAGCCTTCATCGAGTCGGGCAACAAGCCCGAGTGGATGATCCTGACCATCGTGCCGGTCATCCCGCCGGAACTGCGTCCGCTGGTGCCGCTGGACGGCGGCCGCTTCGCCACGTCGGACCTGAACGACCTGTATCGCCGGGTCATCAACCGGAACAACCGCCTGAAGCGCCTGATCGAGCTGCGCGCGCCGGACATCATCATCCGCAACGAAAAGCGGATGCTGCAGGAATCCGTCGACGCCCTGTTCGACAACGGCCGTCGCGGCCGCGTGATCACGGGCGCCAACAAGCGTCCGCTGAAGTCGCTGGCCGACATGCTGAAGGGTAAGCAGGGCCGCTTCCGCCAGAACCTGCTGGGCAAGCGCGTCGACTACTCGGGCCGTTCGGTCATCACCGTGGGTCCGGAGCTGAAGCTGCACGAGTGCGGCCTGCCCAAGAAGATGGCGCTGGAGCTGTTCAAGCCGTTCATCTACGCGCGTCTGGACGCCAAGGGCCTGTCGGGCACCGTCAAGCAGTCCAAGCGCATGGTCGAGCGCGAACAGCCCGCCGTCTGGGACATCCTGGACGAGGTCATCCGCGAGCACCCGGTTCTGCTGAACCGCGCGCCGACGCTTCACCGTCTGGGCATCCAGGCGTTCGAGCCCAAGCTGATCGAGGGCAAGGCCATCCGCCTGCACCCGCTGGTCTGTACGGCGTTCAACGCTGACTTCGACGGCGACCAGATGGCCGTGCACGTCCCGCTGAGCCTCGAGGCCCAGCTGGAAGCGCGCGTGCTGATGATGTCGACGAACAACATCCTGTCGCCCGCCAACGGCAAGCCGATCATCGTGCCGTCTCAGGACATCGTCCTGGGCCTGTACTACCTGTCGCTGGTCAAGGAGAACCAGCCGGGCGAAGGCAAGCTGTTCGCCAACATGGGCGAGATCGACGCCGCGCTGGACGCCCAGGTCGTCAAGCTGCACACGAAGATCAAGGCGCGCTGGACCGAGATGAATGCGGACGGCGAACTGATCACCAAGGTGATCGACACCACGCCGGGCCGGATGAAGCTGGGCGCCCTGCTGCCGCACAACCCGAACATCGGCTACCGCCTGCTCGAGAAGAACCTGACCAAGAAGGAAATCGGCAACCTGATCGATCAGGTCTACCGTCACTGCGGTCAGAAGGCGACGGTCATCTTCGCCGACCAGATGATGCAGATGGGCTTCCGCGAAGCGGCCAAGGCCGGCATCTCGGTGGGCAAGGACGACATCGTCATCCCCGCCAAGAAGGAAGCCCTGGTCAACGAGACCCGCACCCAGGTCGAGGAGTACGAGCAACAGTACGCCGACGGCCTGATCACCAAGGGCGAGAAATACAACAAGGTCGTCGACGCCTGGGCCAAGGCCACGGACAAGATCGCCGATGAGATGATGGGCGAAATCGCCCAGCCGCGCGTCCTGATCAAGGGGCAGGAGCCGGACATCAACTCGGTCTTCATGATGGCCAACTCGGGCGCCCGTGGTTCGCAGGCTCAGATGAAGCAGTTGGGCGGGATGCGCGGCCTGATGGCCAAGCCCTCGGGCGAGATCATCGAGACGCCGATCATCTCGAACTTCAAGGAAGGCCTGACCGTCCTTGAATACTTCAACTCGACCCACGGCGCCCGTAAGGGTCTGGCCGACACCGCCCTGAAGACCGCCAACTCGGGTTACCTGACCCGTCGTCTGGTGGACGTGGCGCAGGACTCCATCGTCACCGAGGAAGACTGCGGCTCGACGCGCGGCATCACCCTGCGCGCCGTGGTCGAAGGCGGCGACGTGCTCGTCTCGCTGGGCCAGCGCGTCCTGGGCCGTTACGCGGCCGAGGACATCAAGGAGCCGGGCGGCGAGGTCCTGTATCCTGCGGACACCTATCTGCAGGAAGAGGAAGTCGAGATGATCGACAAGGTGGGCGTCCAGTCCATCAAGGTCCGCTCGGCCCTGACCTGTGAAGCCGACACCGGCATCTGCGCGACCTGCTACGGCCGCGACCTGGCGCGCGGCACCAACGTCAACATCGGCGAAGCGGTCGGCGTCATCGCCGCCCAGTCGATCGGCGAGCCGGGCACCCAGCTGACGATGCGGACCTTCCACATCGGCGGTACGGCCCAGGTGGCGGAAACCTCCTTCTTCGAGGCGACCAACGCGGGCGTCATCAAGGTCGTCGGCCCGACGGTTATCGCCGCTCACGGCGACCCGGTGGCCATGAGCCGCAACGTCGTGGTCACCGTTACCGTCGACGGCAAGGATCGCGAATCCTACAAGGTGCCTTACGGGGCGCGCCTGCGCGTCAAGGACGGTGGCGAGGTGGCCAAGAACCAGCGCCTGGCCGAGTGGGACCCGTACACCACCCCGATCCTTACGGAAGTCGGCGGCGTGGTGCGCTTCGAGGATCTGGTCGACGGCCTGTCGGTCAAGGAAGAGACAGACGAGGCCACGGGCATCGCCCAGCGCGTGGTCTCCGACTGGCGCGCCAGCCCGCGCGGCGCGGACCTGCGTCCGGCCATGGGCGTCACCCAGGGCGACAGCTACGCCAAGCTGTCGAGCGGTTCTGACGCGCGCTATCTGCTGCCCGTCGGCGCCATCCTGTCGGTGGCCAACGGCGACGAGACCAAGCCGGGCGACATCATCGCCCGTATCCCGACCGAAGGCGCCAAGACCCGCGACATCACCGGCGGTCTGCCGCGCGTGGCGGAACTGTTCGAAGCCCGTCGTCCGAAGGATTGCGCGGTCATCGCCGAGATGGACGGTCGCGTCGAGTTCGGTCGCGACTACAAGAACAAGCGCCGCATCAAGATCACCCCGGAAGTCGACGCAGACGGCAACCAGGGCGAAGCGGTCGAGTTCCTGATCCCGAAGGGCAAGCACATCTCCGTCCACGACGGCGATCTGATCCAGAAGGGCGACTACATCATCGACGGCAACCCGGATCCGCACGACCTGCTGCGCATCCAGGGCGTCGAGGCGCTGGCCGAGTATCTGGTGAACGAAGTGCAGGAGGTCTACCGACTGCAGGGCGTGCCGATCAACGACAAGCACATCGAGGTCATCGTCCGTCAGATGCTGCAGAAGGTCGAGGTCATCGACTCGGCCGAGACGACGCTCATCAAGGGCGACCACGTCGATCGCGTCGAAGTCGACATCGAGAACGCCAAGGTCGAGAAGCGCGGCGGCCGCATCGCCACCGTGCAGCCGGTCCTGCTGGGCATCACCAAGGCGTCGCTGCAGACCCGCAGCTTCATCTCGGCGGCCTCGTTCCAGGAGACGACCCGCGTCCTCACCGAGGCTTCGGTCCACGGCAAGAAGGACACGCTGGAAGGCCTGAAGGAGAACGTGATCGTGGGTCGTCTGATCCCGGCCGGCACGGGCTCCTACCTGCGCAGCCTGCAGAAGATCGCCAACGAGCGTGACGCTGAGCTGACCCAGGCCCGCGAAGATGCGGTCGAGCCGCTTCCTGCGGATCTGGCCCTGGAGCTGGAGCAGTCGGCCGACTGATCCGGGTTCAGACCTGAAAGACTGAAGAGGGCGGCGTCGAAAGGCGCCGCTCTTTTTTATGGCCTACCGCGCTGCGCGCTGCTTGAGGCCGTGAGGCGGGCGCTGGCCGTGCGCCGGACGCCTACTGCGGCTTCATCGGTTCGCGCGTGTTGGCGGCGCCGGGCGTCATCGGGCGGCCGGAGGCGGGAGCGCCGTCGCGGCGGGTCTGGACATTGCGGTTGGAGTCCATCTGCATCGAGGAATCCAGGTGCGCGCCCGCGCAGCCGGTGCCGAAGTTGGAGCCTGGGCAGTCCTGAGGCGCGAGCACTCCGACCCCGCCGCTGAGCGGTCGACGCTGGGCCTCGTAGCGTTGCATCTCGCGCGCGCCTTCGCGGGCGAAGCGGGCGTCGCGCTCTGCGTTGCCGGTGCCGGTGATGCGGCCGTTCTCTGCGCCCTGCGCCGCCCGGGCGTTGAACCGTTCCTCGCAGATGATCTCTTCGCCTCGACGAAGCAGTCGGTCCGCAGGGCATCCGGCGGGGGAGGTGCGCAAGGCGCGGGCGTTGCGCCCGGACTGACCCTCAGGCGTCACGCGCCAGGCGTCGGAAATGCCGTCCACGCCTGACGCGGCGGCTGAAGGCGCGCCCGGCGCGGGAGCGGCCAGGCGCGGCGCCGGCGGAGCGGGCAGGCCGTCGCGGCCCTCCTCCTCGTCCTTCTTGCGCGGACGTATGGGCGTGATCACGGCGGGCGCGACCGGCGCCTGCTCCAGTGCGGCGGCCGGCGGCGCGGGCGCCGCCTTGGACGCCGGGGCCGGCAGGGGCGGAGCTTGCGGGGCGGTCCGAGGGACGGAAGCCGCCTGAGCAGGGGCGGGGGCCGGCGCAGGCGTAGGCTCGGCGCTGGGTCTCTGAGGCAGCGGCGATTCCATGGGCGCCGGCGCCGGCGTCGGGACAGGCGTCGGCGCAGGAAGGGGAGGCCGCGGTTGCGGCGGAACGAACGGGCGCTCCAGTTCCACGTGGATGATCGGCGGCGGCGGCGTGGGGAGGGATTCGCGACGGTCGCCCGCCGCGTAGTGGGCCATGCTGCCCAGGACGATCGCGTGCATCAGCACCGAGGTCCCCGCCGTCAGGGCTCGCTTGAGGCCCGGACGGGTTCGCTTCGTCGGGCCTTCGGGCAGAACGGCGATGCTCATGAAGGCTCCCCCATCGTCCGAACGAATGATGCCTAGGCAAGCATGGCGATATCTAGGCGCAATATCATCGATCCCTGAACAGGATACGAACACGACGCCCTGAACGTCGGCCCGCGCGTCTCTCTTGACCTGTTAATGGATCGCGCGTAGAAGCCGCGCACTTTCGAGACGTGGGCGGTTCGCCGTCCGCTGAGATCGTGACAATCGAACGGACGGGCTGTGTCCCGCCGGAACGCCCGAAGCGCGCGTTCCGGTTTTTCTGTTTGGGCGTCCTGACCTCGGCTCGATAACACCCGGGCGGGGCTTCGGTCCCGTTCAAAAGAAGGCTCATGAGGCGCTCCGGTCGAAAGACACACGCCTCCACATCGAAAAGAGACGAATTCGAATGCCCACGATCAACCAGCTGATCCGCAAGCCCCGCAAGCCGAAGCCGGTCCGCAACAAGGTCCCGGCCCTGGAGGGTTCGCCCCAGCGTCGCGGCGTCTGCACCCGCGTCTACACCACGACCCCGAAGAAGCCGAACTCGGCTCTGCGTAAGGTCGCCAAGGTCCGTCTGGCCAAGAACGGCGTCGAAGCCGTGTGCTACATCCCCGGCGAAGGCCACAACCTGCAGGAGCACTCGGTCGTGCTGATCCGCGGCGGCCGCGTGAAGGACTTGCCCGGCGTTCGCTACCACATCCTGCGCGGCGTGCTCGACACCCAGGGCGTCAAGGACCGCAAGCAGCGTCGTTCGCACTACGGCGCCAAGCGTCCGAAGTAATCCGCTCCTAGCGCCCTACAGATTTAAGAGGATACATCCATGTCCCGTCGTCACCGCGCTCAGAAGCGTGAAGTCCTGCCGGATCCCAAGTTCGGGGACCTGATCGTCACCAAGTTCATGAACTACGTCATGTACGAAGGTAAGAAGGCCGTCGCCGAGAACATCGTCTACGGCGCCTTCGACATCCTGGCCGAGAAGAAGAAGGAGCAGACTGCGGTCGAGACCTTCCACATCGCCCTGGAAAACGTCGCCCCGGCGGTTGAAGTCCGTTCGCGTCGCGTCGGCGGCGCCACCTATCAGGTCCCGGTCGAAGTCCGTCCGGACCGTCGTCGCGCCCTGGCCATCCGCTGGCTGGTCAACGCCGCGCGCAACCGCGGCGAAAACACCATGACGGAAAAGCTGGCCGCCGAGCTGCTGGACGCCGCCAACAACCGCGGCACCGCGGTCAAGAAGCGCGAAGACACCCACAAGATGGCCGAAGCCAACCGCGCCTTCAGCCACTACCGCTGGTAAACGTCTTAAAACCGTCCCTCTTCTTCGGATAATGGGGCGGTCGCTCACGAAGACGATCCGGCGCGGGCGTTCAGACTGAACCGCCCGCGCCGTCATATCCGACACCCCAGGGCGCTCGCCGCGTCCGCGAAGCTCCCGGAAGGCAACTTCAATGCCCCGCACACATAAAATCGAAGACTACCGCAACTTCGGCATCATGGCCCACATCGACGCGGGCAAGACGACGACGACCGAGCGGATTCTGTTCTACACCGGCAAGAACCACAAAATGGGCGAGACGCACGACGGCGCGTCCACCATGGACTGGATGGACCAGGAGCAGGAACGCGGCATCACCATCACGTCGGCCGCCACGACCGCCTTCTGGCGTGAAAAGCGTCTGAACATCATCGACACCCCCGGCCACGTGGACTTCACCATTGAAGTCGAGCGTTCGCTGCGCGTCCTCGACGGCGCCGTGACCGTTCTGGACGGCAACGCCGGCGTCGAGCCGCAGACGGAAACCGTCTGGCGCCAGGCCGACAAATACAACGTCCCGCGCATCGTCTTCGTCAACAAGATGGACAAGATCGGCGCCGACTTCGAGAAGTCGGTCGAGTCGATCCGCGACCGCCTGGGCGCCAAGGCCGTGCCGATCCAGCTGCCGATCGGTTCGGAATCGAACCTGAAGGGCGTGGTCGACCTGGTCGAGATGAAGGCCCTGGTCTGGGAAACCGATCAGGTCGGCGCCTCGGCCGACGTGCGCGACATCCCGGCCGATATGGCTGACGCCGTGGCCGCCGCTCGCCAGTACCTGGTCGACAACGCCGTCGAGATCGACGACGAGGCCATGGAAGCCTACCTGGAAGGCAATGAGCCCTCGGTTGAAGTGCTGAAGCGCTGCATCCGCAAGGCCGTCATCACCGGCGCCTTCTATCCGATCCTCGCCGGCTCGGCCTTCAAGAACAAGGGCGTCCAGCCGCTGCTCGACGCCGTCGTCGACTACCTGCCGTCGCCGGTCGACATCCCGCCGACGCCGGGCATCGACTTCAAGACCGAAGAGCCGATCGTCCGCAAGGCTTCGGACGAAGAGCCCCTGTCGGTTCTGGCGTTCAAGATCATGGACGACCCCTTCGTCGGTTCGATCACCTTCTGCCGCCTGTACTCGGGCAAGATGGAGACCGGTCAGTCGCTGCTGAACTCGTCGCGCGACAAGCGCGAGCGCGTCGGCCGCATGCTGCTGATGCACTCCAACAACCGTGAGGACATCAAGGAAGCCTACGCCGGCGATATCGTCGCCCTGGCCGGCCTGAAGGAAACCCGCACGGGCGACACCCTGTGCGACCCGCTGAAGTCCCCGGTCATCCTCGAGAAGATGGAATTCCCGGCGCCGGTTATCGAGATCGCCGTCGAGCCCAAGACTAAGGCCGACCAGGAGAAGCTGGGCGTCGCCCTGGCCAAGCTGGCTTCGGAAGATCCGTCCTTCACCGTCTCGACCGACCACGAGTCGGGCCAGACGATCCTGAAGGGCATGGGCGAGCTGCACCTGGACATCAAGATCGACATCCTGAAGCGCACCTACAAGGTCGAAGCGACCATCGGCGCGCCGCAGGTAGCCTATCGCGAGTCCATCAGCCGCAAGGCCGAGATCGACTACACCCACAAGAAGCAGACCGGCGGTACGGGCCAGTTCGCCCGCGTCAAGCTGGTGTTCGAGCCGGGCGAGCCGGGTTCGGACTTCGTCTTCGAGTCGGCCATCGTCGGCGGCGCCGTGCCCAAGGAATACATCCCGGGCGTGGAAAAGGGCCTGAAGTCGGCCAAGGACAACGGCCTGCTGGCCGGCTTCCCGGTCATCGACGTCAAGGCCACCCTGGTGGACGGCGCCTTCCACGACGTCGACTCCTCGGTCCTGGCGTTCGAAATCGCCTCGCGCGCCGCTTTCCGCGAACTGAAGGAAAAGGGCGGACCGAAGCTGCTCGAGCCGATCATGGCCGTCGAGGTCGTGACCCCGGAAGAGTACCTGGGTTCGATCATCGGCGACCTGAACGGCCGTCGCGGCATGATCCAGGGTCAGGACATGCGCGGCAACGCCGTCGTCGTGAACGCCTTCGTGCCGCTGGCCAACATGTTCGGCTATGTGAACACGCTGCGCGGCATGTCGCAGGGTCGCGCCCAATTCACGATGCAGTACGACCACTATGAATCGGTGCCGCAACACGTCGCCGACGAAGTGATCAAGAAGTACGCCTAAATCCGTCTTTCCGACGGACCCACTTGAAAACGGGGCGGTTTGACCACAAATCGCCCCACCTATCCCCAAACCCATTTGGACCCCCGCTTTGGGGATGCCAGGAGCTAGAGAATGGCCAAGGAAAAGTTCGAACGCACGAAGCCGCACGTGAACATCGGCACGATCGGTCACGTTGACCACGGCAAGACGACGCTGACGGCGGCGATCTCGATGACGCTGTCGAAGGCCGGCGGCGGCAAGGCGATGAACTACGCCGACATCGACAACGCGCCGGAAGAGAAGGCGCGCGGCATCACGATCAACACGTCGCACGTGGAATATGAGACGGCGAACCGTCACTACGCGCACGTGGACTGCCCGGGCCACGCCGACTACGTGAAGAACATGATCACGGGCGCGGCTCAGATGGACGGCGCCATCCTGGTGTGCTCGGCCGCTGACGGCCCGATGCCGCAGACGCGCGAGCACATTCTGCTGTCGCGTCAGGTCGGCGTTCCGGCGCTGGTGGTGTTCCTGAACAAGGTCGACATGGTCGACGACGAGGAGCTGCTGGAGCTGGTCGAGATGGAAGTGCGCGAGCTGCTGAGCTCGTACCAGTTCCCGGGCGACGACATTCCGGTGATCAAGGGCTCGGCCCTGGCCGCGGTGGAAGACCGCGACCCGCAGATCGGCGCCGAGCGCGTTCTGGAGCTGATGGCGGCGGTCGACAGCTACATCCCGCAGCCGGAACGTCCGATCGACATGCCGTTCCTGATGCCGGTGGAAGACGTGTTCTCGATCTCGGGCCGCGGCACCGTGGTGACGGGTCGCGTCGAGCGCGGCATCGTCAAGGTCGGTGAAGAAGTCGAGATCGTCGGCATCCGTCCGGTCCAGAAGACGACCTGCACGGGCGTGGAAATGTTCCGCAAGCTGCTGGACCAGGGCCAGGCCGGCGACAACGTGGGCGTGCTGCTGCGCGGCACCAAGCGTGAAGACGTCGAGCGCGGCCAGGTGCTGTGCAAGCCGGGTTCGATCACCCCGCACACCAAGTTCGTGGCTGAGGCCTACATCCTGAACAAGGAAGAAGGCGGGCGTCACACGCCGTTCTTCACGAACTACCGCCCGCAGTTCTACTTCCGCACGACGGACGTGACCGGCATCGTGCGCCTGAAGGAAGGCGTCGAGATGATCATGCCGGGCGACAACGCCGAGCTGGACGTCGAGCTGATCACGCCGATCGCGATGGAAGAGAAGCTGCGCTTCGCCATCCGCGAAGGCGGCCGCACCGTCGGCGCCGGCGTCGTGGCCAAGATCGTCGAGTAATCGACGATCCTCGCCACGCGAGACTAAAGCCTAGGCGGGAGCTGCTCCCGCCGGGGCCAAGATCGTCGAGTAATCGATGAGCGGCCCCTGAGGCCGCACAGTAAGAGTATGCGTAAGCGTACAGAGCGGCCCCCGGAGCGATCCGGGGGCTGTTTTGCAATGCGCTATTGCGTTGAATCAAAAGGAGACGCCCGACTTTGGTCTAGCGGGGCGGTTAAGGGATTCTCAGCCATGGACGCGCCATGTGCCGGGCTTGAAAGGACCCTTTATGACTGACGTCGACTGGCCCCGCCGCGCCGGCCTCTCCGCCGCGCTTGACGAGGCCGCCATCGTGGCGATTACGGATCGCGCGGGCCGCATCCTGTATTGCAACGACAAGTTCGAGGCGGTCAGCGGCTATTCGCGCGCCGAGCTGATCGGCCAGACGCACAGGGTGGTGAACTCGGGCGTTCATGCGCGCGACTATTTCCGCAACCTGTATCGGACCATCGCGCGTGGCGAAGTGTGGCGCGGCACCATCCAGAACCGCACCAAATCGGGCGAGGCCTACTGGGTGGACACTACCATTGTTCCGAACCTCGGGGCGGATGGACAACCCGAGACCTACACCGCCATCCGTTTCGAGGTGTCGGACCACGTTCGTGCGCTCAGGGCCCTGGAGCTGGCGCAGGCCGAGGCGCGGCAGGCCGCAGAGGTGCGTGACCGCTTCTTCGCCAACGTCAGCCATGAGGTGCGTACGCCGCTGAACGCGGTGCTGGGCCTGGCCTCGGCCCTGGCGCACACGACATTGACGCCGCGCCAGAGCGAGATGCTGAACCTGATCACCGGGGCTGGCGACTCCCTGCGCCGGGTGCTGGACGACATGCTGGACCTGTCGAAGATGCAGGCCGGTCAGTTCAGCCTGTCGCCGGCGTCGTTCGACCTCAGGGGCGACATCGAGGCGGTGGTCGAGATGCGTCGCGCGCTCGCCGAGGACAAGGGCCTGGCGCTGGAGGTCGTCTTCACGCCGACCGCCCGGGGCGAGGTGATCGGAGACGGGGTGCGCATCACCCAGATCGTTTCCAACCTTGTATCCAACGCAGTGAAATTCACCGCTGAAGGCCGCGTTTCCGTCCAGGTCGATGTGCGGGCGGTCGAACGCCAGGAGCGCCTCGTGATCGAGGTGCAGGACACCGGCATGGGCTTCGACGCCGAGGCCGCCCAACGCCTGTTCAAGCCTTTCGTCCAGGCGGATGACGCCATCTCGCGTCAGTTCGGCGGCACGGGTCTGGGCCTGTCCATCTGCAAGTCGCTGGCGGAACTGATGGGTGGAACGATCACCGTCGAGTCTGCGCCGGGCGAGGGCAGCGTGTTCAGCGTGGACCTGCCGATCCAGCGCCCGCCGTCGGCTTCGGCGGAGGCGGTTGGGTCGGTCGTCGAGAAACCCGAGGAGCCCGCGCGACTGCGCATTCTCGCGGTCGAGGATAACCCGGCCAATCAGATGGTCGTGCGCTGTCTGCTGGAGCCGCTGGGTTTCGAGATCGTCACCGCCGACAACGGGCTGGAGGGCGTGCTGCGATTTCAGAAGGAGCGTTTCGACGTGGTGCTGATGGACATGCAGATGCCGGTCATGGACGGGCTGGACGCCATGCGCCGCATCCGCGCCGAGGAGGCGCGTCTGGGCGCGGCGCGCACACCCATCGTCATGCTAACGGCCAATACGACCGAGGCTCATCATCTGCAGGCGGCGCAGGCCGGCGCCGACCATCTGGTGGCGAAACCGGTGACCTTGGAGATCCTGCTGCAGGGCATGGAGCGAGGCGTCGCTGTCGCCGCTGAATGGTCGGACGAGAGCATGCCCTCGGCGGCCTGATCGGGGAACTCGGTTGCCGCGTCTCGCGTTCAGGGCGGGTCGTCAATGACCGGTTAACCAAGATGATCCGCGCTGCACGTCTGGGCCTGCTGATAGGTCTGGTGATCGGCCTTAGCGCCTGCGCCGCGCAGACCGGAGGCATGGGGCAGGGCGGCGCCGGCACGGGCTTCTACGGCGCCGTCGAGACGGGCCGATCAGGCTGAACGCCGCAGTTTCGACAAGAAAGCTGGCGCAGGGGCGGCATCGCCTTTACTATACGCCTCGCGGACGCCGTTAGTCGCGCCGCGTCAGGGCTTCTCCCTTTTCGATGTTGACCATCGCTATCGTCGTCGTGCTGCTGCTTGTGGTGCTGAACGGCCTTTTCGCCATGACCGAACTCGCGGTCGTGTCTTCCCGCAAATCCAAGCTTCAGAGCCGTGCCGAACGAGGCGACCGCGGCGCACGCGCTGCGTTGAAACTCGCTGAGGAGCCGACGCAGTTCCTGTCCGCGGTCCAGGTGGGCATCACCCTGATCGGCATTCTGGCCGGCGCCTACGGTCAGGCGGCCATCGCCGGCGAACTGGACGACATCCTGACGGCGAACCTGCCGGCGCTGGCGCCCTATTCGCAGATCATCGCCACCGGCGTGGTCGTGGTGCTGATCACCTATGTCTCGCTGATCGTCGGCGAACTGGTGCCCAAGCGCCTGGCCCTCATCTTCCCCGAGACCATCGCCTCCAAGATGGCCGGTCCGATCTCGACCCTGGCCCTGGTGATGAAGCCGTTCGTGCTGCTGCTGACGGCGTCGACCTCGGGCATCCTCAAGCTGCTGGGCGTCAAGGATCGCGACGGTTCGGACGTCACTCAGGAAGAGGTGGAGAGCATCCTGGCCGAGGGCACGTCCGCAGGCCTGATCGAGCCGGAAGAGCAGGAGATGATCGAGGAGATCCTGCGCCTGGGCGACCGGGCCGTGCGCGTGGCCATGACGCCGCGCCACGAGGTCTATTGGATCGCCCTGGACGATTCCGAAGAGACGCTGCGCGAGGAAATTCGCACCTGTCCCTATTCGCGCATCGTGGTGGCGCGCGACAACGACATCGATAATCCGCTGGGCGTGGTCCACAAGAAGGACCTGCTGGACAGTCTGCTCGACAACGGCGAGTTCAATGTCGAGAAGCTGGTGGCCGAACCGGCCTTCATCCCTCAGTCGACCTCGGTGCTGAAGGCGCTGGAGATCCTGAAGGGCTCGAAGGTTCACATGGCCTTCGTGGTCGATGAATACGGCGCCTTTGAAGGCGTGGTCACGGCGACGGACCTGCTGGAGATGATCGCCGGCGACTTCAACGAGAGCCATGACGAGGTCGAGACGGCCGTGCGCAAACGCGCCGACGGCACCTGGGCCGTCGATGGTCAGATCGATCTGGATGAACTGGGCGAAGCGCTGGGCGAGGACTTCGGCGAGCATGAAGGCTTCCACACGGTTGCGGGCCTGGTGCTGCACCATCTGTCGCGCGTGCCGAACGAGGGCGACGTCCTGCAGCTGGGACGTTTCGAGGTCGAGGTCATCGACATGGACGACCGACGCATCGACAAGCTGCTGTTCCGCCCTGTGATCAAGGGCGAGGAGACCGACGCCGCCTGATCAGGCGGCGCCGTCGTGGCGGCTCAGGTGCGGTCCAAAGGCTGGGGCGACCCGATAGGGACGCATGGGGCCGCCCGGCTCGGCCAGGGAGACGTATTCCCCCGGCACGAAGCGTTCGCTTTCGAGGCGGAAGCCGACGGCGTCGGCGTCCTCGCCGGGGAAGTCCAGCACCCAGCGGCCGTCCGCGCCCCGGGTCAGTTGGCCGACCGCCA
This sequence comes from Brevundimonas sp. NPDC055311, assembly GCF_053645695.1. Taxonomy (NCBI): domain Bacteria; kingdom Pseudomonadati; phylum Pseudomonadota; class Alphaproteobacteria; order Caulobacterales; family Caulobacteraceae; genus Brevundimonas; species Brevundimonas sp. NPDC055311. The sequence goes on along the minus strand of NZ_JBSHMV010000001.1, from coordinate 473,497 downwards.
GCGTCTCGCCGTCGCGGAAACGGCGGACGCGCGTGCGTTCGGGCGCGGCGAGCAGGGCCGGAGCGTCCAACCGGGAGTGTTCGTCCAGCGTCATGACCAGGTCATAGCCGTCGCCCGGATCGCCATGCGGCGCATCGGCCTCGCGGGCCAGCTCCAGCCGGATGTGATGCAGCGTCATGGTCAGCGCGCCTTGCGGTCGGCCAGATTGCTGTTGATCACGCCGTAGGCCATGGCGGCCATGAAGGTGAGGAAGAAGGCGCCCATGGCGGCGACGGGAGCGATGATTTCTGAGGGCATGGCAGTTCTCCTATGCCGACAGCAGAGCTCACCGTCCGTGGCCGCGCCTTGATGGAGATCAAAGGTCGGCTGGTTCAGGCGACGGCGCGAAGGGGACCGATGCGTGCCTGAACATGACCATCCGGGGCGATGCCGCTGACGGTCAGGGTCTGGTCACACAGGGCCAACGGGGCCGGGCGATGGCTGACCAGGATCAGGCCCTGGCCGGTGCGCTGCAGGCGCTGGGCCAGCCGGTCCAGAACCTTGGCCTCTGTCGCGGCGTCGAGCCCTTCGGTCGGTTCGTCCAGCACCAGCCAGGGCGCGGGGCGCAGATAGGCGCGGGCCAGGCCCAGCCGCCGCCGCTCGCCGCCTGACAGCCGCGCGCCGTTCTCGCCCAGAGGCGCGTCCAGCCCGCCCGGCGCGGCGCGGATGCGGTCGGTCAGGCCGGCGTCCTCGAGCACGGCCCAGAGCTGATCGTCATCGGCCGAAGGGGCGGCCAGGCGAAGATTCTCGCGCACTGTTCCGGCCATCAGAACCGCCTGTTGCGGCGCATAGGCGAATAGCGGGCGCACCGCGCCCGAGGACAGGGCGGCGCTGTCGATATCGGCGAAGGCGACCTCGCCCGGAACAGGCGCGCGCAGATGCATCATCCGCTCGATCAGGGTGGTCTTGCCTGCGCCGGAGCGACCCACGACGGCCAGGCGCTGAGGCGGGGCGAGACGCAGATCGGCCGACGACAGGCGAAGGGCAGGCTCGGCGGCGGACGTCGCGATGGGCGCCTCTCCATCCAGCAACTCGCCCAGACGCTGAACGGCGACGGCGACGGCGCCGTTCTGGCGCAGGGCGTTCAGCAGATTGCCCGCGCTCTCGACCGTGGCGACGGCGGCCAGCATGGCCAGGGCGGTTAAAGCGGGGGAGGCGGAACCGGCGGCCAACGCTGCGCCCATGACGCCCAGCGCCATGGACAGGGTCTGCCCCGCCATCAGCCAGCCTCCAGCGCGGGCCAGGGCCTCGGCGGCGGCTTCGACGGCGCCGCCCTGACGGGCCAGACGATCCACGGCCCAGTCCTTCATGCCGTAGGCCTGAAGCTCGGGCGCGGCGGCGGACATGGCGGCGAAGTCGGTCTTGAAGTCGCCCATCGCCTCCTGCAGGCGGCGGCCCGCAGGTTCGGCCAGACGGCGGCCCAGGACGACGCCCAGCGCCACGCTGACCAAGGCCGACAGGGCGACCGCGACGGCGGCGCGCCATCCGGCCAGCGAGGCCATCACCATGCCCGTCAGAAGCCCCGCGCCCGCGCTCCACGGCGCGGACAGGCGCACGAAACGATCCTGAACGGCGTCGACATCCTGCACCAGTCGGGCCGAGGCCTCGCCGCCCGCCAGCAACAGGGCGCGCGTCGTGGGGCCGCGCGCCAGGCCGTCGAACAACTGGGGACGCAGGGCGGCCAGCGCCTTCAGCGCCGCCTCATGCCCGGTGATGCGCTCGCCATAACGGGAGGCGGTACGGACGATGGCCAGGAAGCGGATGACCGCGCTGGGGACCAGATAGTTGAACACATGGGCTGCGGCCGGTCCGGCCGCGCCGGCCAGTGCGGCGGCGGTGATGAACCAGCCCGAGACGCCCAGCAGGGCCACGGCCCCGGCGGAGACCAGGGCGCCTGTGACGGAGGCGGCCAGCAGGCGCGGGAACTGGGCGCGCTCCTGGGCGCGGATCATGGCCTTGAGGCGGACGACGCCGGGAGAGGACTGAGGCTTCACAGGCGCACCACCACATCGGCCAGTTCGGCCACGGCGTCGGAATGGGTCGCGATCAGGGTCGTGCGTCCGCGCGCCGCCTCGCGGATGAGCGGCAGCAGGGCGGCCTCGGCCTCGGCGTCCAGATTGGCGGTCGGTTCGTCCAGCAGCAGCAGGGGCGCGGGCTTGAGGAAGGCGCGGGCCAGGCCCAGACGGCGACGCTCGCCCCCCGACAGACCGCCGCCGCGCTCGTCGATCCGGCGATCCAGCGCGCCGTCGAGGCCCGCCTTGCGCGCGGCCTGTTCGATCTCCGCGGGCGTAGCGTTGCGGTGAGCCAGGGCGATGTTCTCGGCCAGGGTTCCGCGGATCACGACCGGCGCCTGACCGGCCCAAGCGATCCAGGCGGTCAGGTCGGGGGCGCCCGACAGGCGCGCGTCGCCGACCTCGACCTCGCCGCCTGACAGGGGCGCAAGGCCCAGGAACAGGTTGAGCAGGCTGGTCTTTCCCGCGCCGCTGAGGCCGGTCAGGGCGACGATGGAGCCGGGCGCGACGGTCAGGTTGAAGCCGCTGAGCACGGGCGTGTCGTCATAGGCGATGGTCACGTCGCGGAAATGCATCGCGGGCGCGGACGAAGGAAGAGGCGCACGAGGTCGCGGCGTCTCATCGATCTGTTCCAGGCGGCTGAGGCTGGGCGCGGCGGACTCGGCGGCCTGACGGTCGTGATAGGCGGCGGCGAGGCGGCGCATCGGCTGATAGACCTCGGGCGCCAGGGCCAGGACGAAGAAGGCCTGCGCCAGGCTCAGTTCGTCCGGCGCCGGAAACGGCAGCAGCTTCAGCAGGTTGAAGCCGCAGTAGACGGCGACCAGCGCCACGGCCAGGGCCGAGAAGAACTCCAGCACCGCCGAGGACAGGAAGGCGACCTTCAGCACCTTGCCGGTGCGGCGGGCCAGATCGTCCGAGGCGCGGGCGATGACGCGGGTCTGTTGGGCCTCGGCCTGGAAGGACAGGATGGCGGGCAGGGCGCGCACCCGGTCCAGAAACAGGCCAGACAGACGCTCTAGCGCCAGGAACTGACGGCGGCTCTCGGCGCCCGCCGCCATGCCGGTCAGGGCCATGCCCAGGACGAAGGGCAGCATGGTGAAGATCAGGATGCCGGCGGTGAAGGGGCTGACCACGCCAGCGGCCACGATCAGGATCAGGGGCGAGGCGGCCGCCGCCGTGCGGGCGGGGGTGAAGCGGACGACTTGGCCGTCCAGGGCCTCGACGCCCTCGGCGGCGGCGGTCATGGCGGCTGCGTCCGACAGGCGGCCGGCGAGGGCGCCCTTCAGGGCCCGGCGACGAAGACCGTTCTTGGCGGCGCGGGCGGCGCGGGTGTTGACGAAGACCGCGCCCTGACTCAGCGCGGCGCGTACGATCAGGGCGGCGACCGCCAGAACCAGGCCGGGGACGGCCTCGGCCAGGCCGCGCGGCAAGGCGCCGACGGCCAGGGCCAATCCGGCGGCGAAGCCGACGGCCGGGACCGTGTCCGCGATCACCAGGGCTCCGCCCAGGTTCATCAGGCGACGCCAGGGGGACAGGGCGGCCTTCAGCCAGGCCGCAGGCGCAGCCGTCTCTGCGATTCTCGGGGAACTCGCCTGCTGAGGGGCGACCGGCTGGGCCGTCATCATGTCTCCAGGTGCGCCATTTTGAGAATAAGAGTCCGATCCGCCCTCATCCAGCGTGATCGACGACAATAGAGGATGGGGCAAAAAGCCTATGTGGCGAAAGGTCTTTGGGCGAAACGCCCTCTAGTTCAAGTCGCTGCCTCTGGCTTTGATCAGGATCAAGGCGCGCCAAACGACGCGGCTTTAGGTTAGAGTAGAACGCCGGTCGATGGGGGCTGGCGGTCAGGAGCCTGGAACGATGATCGACCTGGCGGTCGTAGACCTTTCACGCCTTCAGTTCGCACTGACGGCGCTATACCACTTTCTGTTCGTGCCCCTCACATTGGGCCTCTCCTTCATGCTGGTCATCATGGAGAGCATCTATGTGATGACCCGTCGGCCGATCTGGCGGACGATCACCCGTTTCTGGGGCGTGATCTTCGGCATCAACTTCGTGCTAGGCGTCGCCACCGGCCTGACGATGGAATTTCAGTTCGGCATGAACTGGAGCTACTACTCCCACTATGTCGGGGACATCTTCGGGGCGCCGCTGGCGATCGAGGGCCTGATGGCCTTCTTTCTGGAGGCGACCTTTGTCGGTCTGATGTTCTTCGGCTGGGACAAGCTGAAGCCGCACGCCCACCTGTTCGTCACCTTCATGGTGGCCTTGGGCACCAATCTGTCGGCTCTGTGGATCCTGATCGCCAACGGCTGGATGCAGAATCCGGTCGGCGCCGCCTTCAACCCCGACACCATGCGGATGGAAATCACCGACTTCATGGCGGTGATCTTCAACCCGGTGGCCCAGGCCAAGTTCGTCCACACCGTGTCGGCCGGTTACGTCTGCGCCGCCGTGGTCGTGCTGGGCATCTCGGCCTTCTATCTGTTGAAGGGCAAGCACAAGGGCTTCGCCAAGCGGTCGATGACCGTGGCCGCCGCCTTTGGTCTGCTGTCGTCGCTGTCGGTGGTCGTTCTGGGCGATGAGTCGGGTTACGCCCTGACCGACAACCAGAAGATGAAGCTGGCCGCTCTGGAAGCCATGTGGCGCACCGAAGAGGCCCCGGCCGGTCTGACCCTGTTCGGCCTGCCGAACCTTGAGGACCGCCACACCCACTTCGAGGTCAAGGTGCCCTATGTTCTGGGCCTGATCTCGACGCGCAGCATCGACAAGCCGGTCGAGGGCATCCTTGAACTGGTCGCCGTCGCCGAGGACCGCATCGAACGCGGCGTCGTCGCCTATGACGCGCTGGAAAAGGTCAAGGCCGATCCGACAGACATGGCCGCCCGCGGTCAGTTCGAGACGGTCCGCAACGACCTGGGCTACGGCCTGCTGTTGAAGCGTTACGTCGAGGACCCGCGCGCCGCGACGCCGGATCAGATCAAGCAGGCCGCATGGTCGACGGTTCCGAACGTGCCGCTGATGTTCTGGGTGTTCCGTTTCATGGCCGGCATCGGCTTCCTGATGATCGGCCTGTTCGGAACGGCCTTCATCCTGTGCACCCTGCGCAAGCATGAGACGAAGTGGTTCCTGCGCCTGGCCGTCCTGGCCATACCGCTGCCGTGGATCGCTATCGAGTCCGGCTGGCTGCTGGCCGAAGTGGGGCGTCAGCCCTGGGCCGTGGAAGGTGTGCTGCCGACCTTCCTGGGCGCGTCCAGCCTCACGGTGGCCCACCTGTGGACCACGATCATCTGCTTCACCCTGCTGTACGGTGCCCTTGCCGTCGTCGAGGTCGGCCTGATCCTGCGCGCGGTCAAGAAGGGGCCGTTCGCCGAACAGGAAGCCAGCGAAGAAGACGCCGCTGCTGAAGGCGAGCCCGCGGTCGCCTGACCCGGTCGTTGAAGGAAAAAGAGAGATGGAACTTCCCCTCGACTACACCACCCTCCGCCTGATCTGGTGGGGACTGTTGGGCGTGCTGCTGATCGGCTTCGCCCTGACCGACGGGTTCGACATGGGCGTCGGCGCCCTGTTGCCCTTCGTCGCCAAGAAGGACGAAGAGCGCCGCATGGTGATCAACACCATCGGCGCGACCTGGGAAGGCAACCAGGTCTGGTTCATCGTCGGCGGAGCGGCGATTTTCGCCGCCTGGCCGCAGGTCTACGCCGTCAGCTTCTCGGGCTTCTACCTGGCCATGTTCGTGGTCTTGTCCGCGCTGATCCTTCGGCCCGTGTCGTTCAAGTATCGCTCGAAGCGGCCCGAGGCGCGCTGGCGCTCCATGTGGGACTGGGGTCTGTTCATCGGCAGCTTCGTCCCGGCCCTGGTGTTCGGCGTGGCCGTCGGCAACGTCCTGCTGGGCGCGCCCTTCCGCCTGACCAGCGACCTGCGCAGCTTCTATGAAGGCGGCCTGCTGGGTCTGTTCACCCCCTTCACCCTGCTGTGCGGCCTGCTGTCGGTGTCCATGCTGGTGCTGCACGGCGCGGCCTGGCTGGCGATCAAGGGCGAAGAAGGACCGGTGCTGAAGCGCGCCCGCGCCATCGGCACCGTCGCCGGCGTGGTCAGTCTGGTGCTGTTCGCGATCGGCGGCGCCATGGTCGCCTTCGGCGACATGGGCTTCCGCATCACCGGCGTGGTCGACACGGCGGGCGCCTCCAACCCGCTGCGCACGGCGGTCGAGGCTGCGCCCGGCGCCTGGATGGACAACTACGGTCGTTATCCGTGGATGATCATCGCTCCGGTTCTGGGCTTCGTCGGCGCCGCGATCGGTCTGCTGGGCATGTGGCGCAAGTCGGCGGCGCTGGCCTTCGGCGGCTCCTCGGCCTCGGCGGTCGGGATCATCTCGACGGTCGGCCTGTCGATGTTCCCCTTCATCCTGCCCAGTTCGATCGACGCCCAGTCCAGCCTGACGGTGTGGAACGCCTCGTCCAGCCATACGACCCTGTTCATCATGCTGATCGTGGTGGCGGTCTTCCTGCCCTTCGTCCTGCTCTACACCGCCTGGGTCTACAAGGTGCTGTGGGGCCGCTCGACGACCGAGGCGCTGAAGACCAACCCCGACCTCTACTGATCCCGCGAAAGGAGATCATCCCATGTGGTATTTCGCTTGGATCCTGGGCCTCGGCCTGGCGGTGGCCTTCGGCGTCCTGAACGGCCTGTGGCACGAGTTCCGCTTGTTCGATGAAGGCGACGAGGGTCACTCGGAACCCTGACCCCCGTCATCTGACGGACAGACGAAAGATCCCCTTCGGCGCTGGCCGGAGGGGATTTTTCATGGCCCCTACAACCGCTCATCCCGGCGGACGCCGGGATCCAGTGAGGATGCAAGCCAGATACCTGGCCGTTCAGAGACGCGCCTTGAAGCCAAAACACTGGATCCCGGCGTCCGCCGGGGTGAGCGGGAATAAGAAGATATTTTTATAAATATCCGTAGCTTGCGCTGGATCAAGGCGGAGTGAGGCGAGCAGGCGCAAGGTCATGATGACATCGAAGCCGGGCCCTCTCCCGACCCGGCGAATGTCGGGGATTGCACCGATGAAAACCACAGCCGCATTGATCGCTTCCGTCAGCCTGCTGGCCGTCGCGGGCGCCGCCTCGGCCCAGAACGCCGCGCCTGAGCCGGTGGGCAAGGGCTCGCTGATCGTCACCGCCCGCATGACCGGCGTCCTGCCTCAGGCCGACGACGCCATCGTCACCGCCGCCGGGGCCGACAGCGGTCTGAAGGTGGATGTGGGCGACGACTGGATGCCGACGCTGGGCTTCACCTATTTTGTCGCCGACCACTGGGCCGTCGAGGCCATCCTGGGCGCCACCCAGCACGAGGTCCGCGCCAAGGGCGGCGCGACCGATGTGGCCGTGCATGAGACATGGGTTCTGCCCCCGGTGGTGACGCTGCAATACCGGCCGACGTCGAACGCGACGGTCAGCCCCTATGTCGGGGCGGGCGTCAGCTACATGGCCTTCTTCAGCGGCAAGGATAAGAACGGCTTCGAGGTCGATCTGGACAACGGCTTCGGCGTCGCGCTGCAGGCCGGCGCCGACTGGAACATTTCCGGCCCGTGGACGCTGAATGTGGACGCCAAGAAGGTGTGGTTCGACACGGACGCCAGGATCAACGGCGGCGCGCTGAAGAGCAGCGTCAGCCTGGACCCCTGGGTCGTGTCGGTCGGCGTCGGCCGTAAGTTCTAGAGCCGATGCGGGGAGGGGCGCGGAACGTCAGGCCGCGTCCCCTTATCCCTTTGGCCGGAATGGATCAGGCGGAGCCTTCGCCCAGGGCCTTCAGCGCGGCCGGGTCGGGCAGGGCGACGTCATTGCCCGGCAGCAGCCGGATCAGGCCCGAGGTCTTGAACTGGGTGAAGACCCGGCTGACCGTCTCGATCGTCAGGCCCAGGTAGTCGGCGATGTCCAGCCGCGTCATCGGCAGATGGACCTGCCCCTCCGGGCCGCCCAACTGCACCTGGCGCTCTGACAGGCGGGTCAGGAAGCTGGCCAGCCGCTCGCGCGCCGTCTTGCGGCCCAGAAGGACGATCTGCTCCTGCGCCGCCATCAACTCATCCCCGGCCAGGGCCACCAGTCGGTGCTCCAGCGCAGGCAGAGCGTTCAACAGTTGATCGAAGTCGCCGCGCCGGAAACGGCAGGCGTTCAGCGGCGTCAACGCCTCGGCCGTGAAGCTGGAGGCCCCGCGCCCGCCCAGACCCAGAAAGTCGCCCTGGAACAGGAAGCCGGTGATCTGGCGCCGTCCGTCGGGCAGCAGGCGGTACAGCTTCACCGCCCCGTCCACCACGTTGAAGACGTAAGGGTTTGGATCGCCTTCATGGAATAGAGCTTGTCCCGGCTGGGCCGAGACGCTCTCGCTGGCGCAGGCCATGCTCTGAAGCTCGTGCCCCTTGAGGTCCGCGCAGACGCCCAACGGACGGGCGCCGCAGCTGGCGCAAGGATGGACGTCTTCCAGACGCACCTTTTCGAGTTCGGCCTGAGCCGCAGCGGTGTTCACGAACGTCGTCTCCCGGATGACGCGGCAGTCTAGGCGATAAGAGGCTGAATCCGAATAGGTCAGCCTGTCCTAGCCGCCAGTTCCGCGGCGCAGTCCGGCGCAGCGGCTTCCTCGGCATAGCGCAGCCGCGCGCCCAGCTGGCGGGCGAGGGCTGTCAGCTCGACCGCCAGGCTCTGACGCACCAGGGGGCGCACGCCCATTTCGCGCACCACGAAGGGACCGGCCCACAGGGTTTCGCCGTATTCCAGGTCAGGCTGCCGCCACCAGCTGACGAAGCCCAGCACGCCGCCGCGCCGATTGCGCGCGCTGAGGATGCCCCGGCTTTCCGGGGCGGCGCGCCAGGCCGACAGGAAGGCGTCCCACTGGGCCGGCTCCAGATTGGGCCGCCACAGACGCGCCAGGGCGAAGGCGGCCGGCGCCTCCGCTTCGCTGAGGGGGGCCACCTCCAGACGAGGCGTATCGGACGCGAAGCGGGACTCTGTCATGAGAGTATTGGAACCGAAGCGGCGTCCAGTCGCCTTGATCTGCGTCAAGGCTGCGTCGAAGCTGCCAAGCCAGTCTGTTGGACCCGTCCGCTCTCGTATCCTCTGGAGAAACGCCATGAGCTCGACCTCGCGCATCACCCCGATCCACGGCGGCGCGGTGGCCGCCATTCTCAAGCTGCTGGACAGCCAGAAGCTGATGACTCTGGCGGTCAACCGGGCCGACGGGCGGCCGCAGGCGGCGACTCTGGGCTATCTGAACGACGGGCTGAACCTCTACTTCGTCACCGCCCGCGACAGCGAGAAGCTGAAGAATCTGACCGCCGACCCGCGTGTCGGCGTCGCCGTGCGCGGCGTGGGCCAGGAGGGTGAGGCGGTCGGCGTCTCCATCGACGGCCGCGCCGAGGAGGTGACGGACGGCGACGAGGTGAAGCGGCTGAACGACCTGATCATCGCCCGCTCGCCCGACATCAGCCCCTGGGCGCCGGGCGGCGACGCCGTCGCGGTGGTCAAGGTGATTCCCGAGGAGATCGAGGCGGTGGCCGTGATCGACGGTCGCAGTCGGGCCCAGACCTTCTCGGTCGGCGATTCCGACGCCCTGGTGAAAGGGCTGAGCTATGAGCCCAGCGCCGTGGCCCGTCTGTTCTGAGGAAAATCCGCGACTTCGCGCGCCTGCGGCGCAGATGGCCCTTGAAATGACCGTGGCCCTCGGGCATACGCCCCCCTCTGGCGAGGGTCGCGCCGCTGGGTGAATATCCACGGCGCGCTGATCTTTGTCCGGGACACTAGGAGTGTAGCTCAGCTGGTAGAGCATCGGTCTCCAAAACCGAGGGCCGGGGGTTCGAGTCCCTCCACTCCTGCCATTCCCCCTGTTGCGATCGCCTGGGACTTCCCATGTGGGGCAGCAGGATCCAGAGGTTGAAGAGACGTCAAATGGCCAAGGCGAAGACCCCGGGCGGCCGCCGCTCCACGGGGACCAAGACCGCAGCAGCCGCGCAAGGCGCAGCGACCGTGGCCGTCGACGCGCCCGCGCCGAAGAAGAAGACGTCCATCCCGCAGTTCATCAACGAGGTTCGCGCCGAGGCGCGGAAGATCGTGTGGCCCAGCCGCAAGGAGACCTGGATCACTTCGGTGATGGTCTTCATCATGGTGCTGATCGCGGCCGCCTTCTTCTGGATCGTCGACACGGGTCTCGGCTTCGCGTCCCGCATCATCCTCAGCCTTGGCCAATAAAGGAGACGCGCACATGACCGATGCAGCGCCCAAGCCGGCGGCCAACCCCCGCCACAAGTGGTATATCGTCCACGCCTATTCGAACTTCGAAAAGAAGGTCGCCGAGCAGTTGCGCGACCAGGCCAAGCAACAGGGCCTGGAAGACGCCTTCTCCGAAATCCTGGTTCCGACCGAGGACGTCGTCGAGATCCGCCGCGGCAAGAAGGTCAACGCCGAGCGCAAATTCTTCCCCGGCTATGTGCTGGTGAAGATGGAGATGACCGACGAGGCCTATCACCTAGTCAAGAACACGCCGAAGGTCACGGGCTTCCTGGGCGCCGCGGGCGGCACCAAGCCGCTGCCGGTCTCGGAGCGTGAAGTCCAGAACATCATCGGCCAGGTGGAAGAGGGCGTCGAGCGTCCGAAGCCCACCATCCGCTTCGACATCGGCGAGAACGTCAAGGTCACCGACGGCCCGTTCGCCAGCTTCGACGGTCAGGTCGAAAGCGTCGACGAAGAGAACGCCCGCCTGCGCGTGGCCGTCTCCATCTTCGGCCGCCCGACCCCGGTGGACCTGGAATACAATCAGGTGGAGAAGGTCAGCGCCTGATCGGCCTGACGTTTCTGCTAAGTATGCAGCGGCGGCCTCCGGGCCGCCGTTTTGCGTTTCGACCGGTGTTTCCCTCTCCCGGCGGGAGAGGGCTTGAGCGCACGAGAGCGGAGCGATCGTTCTGGCGCGAAAGGGTGAGGGGCTTGTACCTTCAGTCGGCGTAAGCCGTAGCATGACCTCAGATGCGGCCTTCGGCCGACCTCAGCCGCGAACCCTCACCCTTTCGCCTGAGCCAATCGCTGACGCTCTTGGAGGCTCAAGCCCTCTCCCATCGGGAGAGGGGGCTGCACCTCATTTGCCTTCCATCCCACCTCCTGCTAAACGCGCGCCTTCGCTGGACGGCCTTCGAGTCGCCCGGCGGCAAATCCGTGGAAGGCAGCCATGCCGGACCACGGCTCACCGGCCCGACGCATCGTCATCGGGTCATTCATAGGAGAGACCAATGGCCAAGAAGATTCTCGGCTATATCAAGCTGCAAGTGCCGGCCGGTTCGGCCACGCCTTCGCCCCCGATCGGCCCGGCTCTGGGTCAACGCGGCGTGAACATCATGGGCTTCTGCAAGGAGTTCAACGCGCGGACCGAGAAGGAAGCCAAGGGCACCCCGCTTCCGACCGTCATCACTGTCTATCAGGACAAGTCGTTCACCTTCATCACCAAGACGCCGCCGGCGACCTGGTATCTGAAGCAGGCCGCTGGCATCAAGTCGGGCTCCAAGCTCGTCGGCCGCGAGTTCGCCGGCAAGGTCACGCAGACGCAACTGCGCGAAATCGCCGAGAAGAAGATGAAGGACCTGAACGCGAACGACCTGGACGCCGCGTCGCGCATCATCGAGGGCTCGGCCCGCGCCATCGGCATTCAAGTGGTGGAGGGCTAAGACATGGCTAAGCTGACCAAAGCCCACAAGGCCCGCACGGGTGTCACCGAAGACCTGCTGGCCTTCAACGAAGCCATCAAGCTGGTGAAGGACAACGCCAAGGCCAAGTTCGACGAGTCGATCGAAATCGCCGTCAACCTGGGCGTCGACCCGCGTCACGCTGACCAACAGGTCCGCGGCGTGGTGAACCTGCCCTCGGGCACCGGCCGTGACGTCCGCGTCGCCGTCTTCGCCAAGGACGCCAAGGCTGATGAAGCCAAGGCGGCCGGCGCCGAGCACGTCGGCGCTGAAGACCTGTACGAGAAGATCGCCGGCGGCTTCATGGACTTCGACCGCGTGATCGCGTCGCCGGACATGATGGCCCTGGTCGGTCGTCTGGGTAAGGTGCTGGGCCCGCGCGGCCTGATGCCGAACCCGAAGGTCGGCACCGTGACCCCGAACGTCGCCCAGGCCGTCAAGGACGCCAAGGGCGGCGCCGTTGAGTTCCGCGTCGAGAAGGCGGGCATCGTCCACGCCGGCATCGGCAAGGCCTCCTTCACGCAGGACGCCCTGGAAGCCAACGTCAAGGCCATCGTGGACGCCCTCGTCCGCGCCAAGCCGTCGGGCGCCAAGGGCACCTATGTGAAGCGCATCGCCCTGTCCTCGACGATGGGCCCGGGCTTCAAGATCGACCCGGCTTCGCTGGGCGCCTGATCCGGCTTCACGGCTAAGAACGACGACGGCCCCGGAGAGACATCTCCGGGGCCGTTTTCTTTGGTCGCGGCCTATCGTGCTTCGAGGCCTGACTTTCAGTAGCCGACGGTGAAGCGGGCGCGCGGATGACGGGGCGTCTCGATCTCGTCGGCCATGGCGATGGCGTAGTCGGGGAAGGAGATGCGGCTGTTGCCCTGAGCATCCGTCAGCAGGGCGTCGCCGCCCAGCCGGAAGACGCCGGTGCGCTCCGACCCGTCGAACAGGGCCGAAGGGGACAGGAAGGTCCAGTTCAACTCGGGCTCCACACGCAAGGCGTTCAGGAAGCGGCCGCCCGCCAGGGCTTCGGCCTTGTAGGCTTCGGGGAAGTCCGGCGTGTCGACGAGGCGCTGGCCCGGCGCGATTTCCAGACTGCCGGCGCCGCCGACCACCAGGTAGCGCGGAACGCCTGCATCCTTGATCGCCTGGATCAGCAGGGCTGGATCGCTGTCCACGAACATGACGGCGCTGACCACGGCGTCGGCGCCGACCAGGGCCGGGGCGAGGGTTGCAGGCTGGTTCACATCCCCGGCTACCGCCGTCACGCCAGCCCCCGCAGGGACCCGGTCAGGCCGACGGGCCACGCCCGTCACCTGATACCCGCGTCGGGCCAGTTCCTTGACGATTTCCGATCCGACGCGGCCGCTGGCGCCCAGGACAGTCACTTTCATGGGTATGCTCCTTGTGGTTACCAATGGGAACCAGGTGTGTTAAAGGAAGCGATCATGCAAGAAGGCACTTTTCTCTCACCAGGTTCCCCGATGGTGACCGCCTCCAGCGGGGGCGAGCGCGGAAACGTCTACGCCGCCGACTGCCCGACCCGCCTGTTGCTGGACCGGATCGCCGACAAGTGGACGGTGCTGCTGCTGACGACCCTGTCGGACGGCCCGATGCGCTTCAACGCGCTCAAGCGTCGAATAGAGGGCGTGTCGCAAAAGATGCTGAGCCAGACCCTGCGCCAGATCGAACGCGACGGCCTGGTCACGCGCCGGGTCGAGCCGAGCGTGCCGGTATCGGTGACCTATACGATCACGCCCTTGGGCCAGGGACTGGTTCAGGCCCTGAGGCCGATGATCGACTGGGCCGAGACCCGGATGAGCGAGGTGGCGGTCGCCCAGTTAGCCTATGATCAGGCGCGCGGCGACTGATCCATGATGAAGTCCCTCTGTGCTTTCATCATCTCGGTGATCAGCCGTTTCTCGCCGTCGTCGAGATAGGGGTTCCAGACGTCGAAAATCAGGATGACGCGCATGGCGTCGGCGTCGTTCCAGGCTTCATGCTCGATGGTGTCGTCAAAGACCCAGGCGCGACCCATCTCCCAGTCGCGAACCGTATTGCCCACACGGAAGCGGGCCGGTCCCGGCAGGATCAGCGGCAGGTGGGTCAGCAGGCGCACGTTTGATGAGCCGGTGTGCGGCGGAATATGCGTCTTCGGCTGAAGCGCCGAGAACATGGCGGTGGGAGAAAAGCCCTCCTGGTCCGCCATGGGCAGACTTTCCAGCAGGGCGGCCGTCTGGGGGGCTCGCGCGCAGATTTCGTCCTGGCGGCGCCCATCCTTCCATAAGAAGAGGGAGCTCCACTTGCGCGAGTGGTTCAGCTCTCCCCACTGATTGACCGGCGCCCCCTTGGGATAGGCGATGTAGGGCGAGAACTCGTCGAATGCCGTCTCAAGCAGGGTCGCCAGCTCGGCCTGGATGACGGGAGTCGCTTCTTCCAGCCGCGCCAGCCACGGAAACAGCGTGCGGTCGTAGAAGGGGATGGCGGGCAGGCGCGGATAGTTGAGCAGCAGCGGTTGCTGCCTGGGCGGCTGTTTGAGGCCGGCGTAGATTTCCAGGCCTTCCTCGAAACGTTCGCGGCTGGCCTCGCCCAGTTCAGCCTTCAGCGGCGCGATGCGGTCCTTCATGAAGTCGGCCAGGGCTTGGGCGTGCCGGTCGATCAGGCGGCTGGCGTAATCCATCTGGCTGACGACGCCGGGCGGACAGGACGCGCGCGGCGGGGCGATTTTCAGGGCGTTGCGATACACCTCAACCGCCGCCTTGGTCTGATTGACCTTCTCCAGCATGGCGCCCTTGGCCAGCAAGGCCATGAAGTCATAGGGACGCATCTCCAGGGCGTCGTCCAGAACGCTTAGGGAGGCGTGGTAGTCGCCCAGCAGACGCAAGGCGACGGCGCGGTTCAAGGTGGCGTTGTGCGTCCTGCCGAACCGATCCGCCTGATCCAGCAGTTGAAGGGCCGCGCGAGGGTCGCGACGAGCCAGAGCCTGGCCGGCTTCGACAAGCAGGCGTTCCTGCTCTGCAGGGTAGGTCATGACGATTTACGCCGTTATTTAGACACAAAGATGACACTTTCTTCATGCGCCTGAGCGGACCTCCGCGTCAATGGGCAGGGGAGAAATCCGAGAATCCGTATGCGGATGACTTGACGCGAGCGTCGGAAGCCGGGAGTTGGGGCCCCGGTCCGGTTCTCGATGTGCGCGACACGGCCTTGCGGGAGATGCCCATGCTCAGCTGGTTTCAGGCGCTGCTGCCTAAGGAAGACAACTTCTTCCGCCTGTTCGACGCCCATGCCCAGTCTCTGGTTCATGGCGCGAGCGCGCTGCGTCAGATGATGAACGGGGGGGCGGCGACCGGCGAATGGTGCGCCAAGGTGGTCGCCCATGAAGAAGAGGCCGATGAGATCGCGCGCGAGGTGCTGTTCGCCGTGCGCCGCAGCTTCATCACTCCGTTCGACCGCGCGGATATTCGGGGTCTGACGAACTCGCTGGATGACACCATCGATCAGATGCAGAAGGCCGCCAAGGTCGTCACCCTGTACGAGATGCGCGACTTCTCGCCCAAGATGCAGGAGCTGGCGGACATCGCCGTCGAATGCGGGGCGCTGACGCAGGAGGCCTTCACCCTGCTGCCGGCCATGCGCAAGAACCATGAGCGGCTGGCGATCCTGACGGAGCAGATCACCAATCTGGAAGCCCGCAGCGACGACCTCTATGACGCGGGCATGAAGGCCCTGTACGAGGCGCACCGTCACGACATGACGGGCGGCAACACCCTGGGCTTCATCATCGGCAGCCAGTTGCTGGACCACCTGGAGAAGGTGATCGACCGGTTCGAGGACGTCGCCAACCGTATCAACGGCGTTCTGGTCGAGCACCTGTAGGACGGTCATGGACCACGCCCTCCTGATCCTGGCCTTCCTGATCGGCGTCGCCCTGCTGTTCGACTTCCTGAACGGTCTGCACGACGCGGCCAACTCGATCGCCACCATCGTCGCCACGCGCGTCCTGCCGCCGATCTATGCGGTGGGCTGGGCGGCCTTCTTCAACTTCATCGCCTTCCTGTTCTTCGGCCTGCACGTCGCCGACACCATCGGCCGGGGCATCATCTCGCCGGACATCATTTCGGATCAGGTGATCTTCGGCGCGCTGATGGGCGCCATCAGTTGGAACGTCATCACCTGGATTGCGGGCATTCCCTCGTCCAGTTCTCACGCCCTGGTCGGCGGCCTGCTGGGCGCGGGCGTGGCCAAGGCGGGCGGCGGGGCCATCGTGCTCAGCGGCGTGCTGAAGACGGTCGGCGCCATCTTCATGTCGCCCGCGATCGGCTTCCTGCTGGCCCTGTTGCTGGTGCTGATCGTGTCCTGGCTGTTCGCCAAGGCCAATCCCAACTTCGCCGACCGGGTCTTCCGCGGTTTGCAGTTCGTGTCGGCCTCGGCCTATTCCCTGGGGCATGGGGGTAACGACGCCCAGAAGACGATGGGGATCATCGCCATCCTGCTTTATTCGCGCGGCATGCTGGGCGGCGAGTTCCACGTACCCTTCTGGGTGGTCATCACCTGTCAGGCGGCCATCGCCCTGGGCACCCTCTTCGGCGGCTGGAAGATCGTGCACACCATGGGATCCCGGATCACGCGTCTGTCTCCCCAGCAGGGGTTCTGCGCCGAGACCGGCGGGGCCATCACCCTGTTCGCTGCGACCAGCCTGGGCATTCCGGTGTCGACCACTCACACCATCACCGGCGCCATCATCGGCGTGGGCGCGGCCAAGCGTGTCTCGGCCGTGCGCTGGAGCGTGGCGCGCAGCATCGTCACCGCCTGGTTCATCACCATGCCGGCCGCCGCCGCCATCGGCGCCCTGTTCTACGCCCTGGGCGGGCTGTTCCTGACCTGATGTCGAACAAGCCTCGCACCTTGTCATCGGAGACCCGCCAGGTCGCAGCCTTGCCCTGGCGGCATGGCGCCGACGGCGTGGAGATCATGATGATCACCTCGCGCGAGACGCGGCGCTGGGTCATCCCCAAGGGCAACCGCATGGCGGGCAAGACCGACGCCGAGGCCGCCGTGATCGAGGCCTACGAGGAGGCCGGGGTCCAGGGCGACGTCATGGGCGCGCCGATCGGCTGGTTCCGATACGGCAAGCGGCTGAAGTCCGGGCGGGTTCAGGCCACCATCGCCAGCGTCTATCCGCTGGAGGTCTTCATCCAGCTGGGCGCCTGGCCCGAGGACGCCCAGCGCGAGCGCCGCTGGATGTCCACCGAAGACGCGGCCGTCGCCGTGGACGAGGTCGAGCTGGCCGAACTGATCCGCGACTTCAGGCCGAGCCGCGGGGCGGAGTAGGGCGTTTCGCTTTCAATAGAGAACCTTGTTCACTATGAATGCGGCGTCGCTATGGAGAATCCGATGTCGTCCTTTCTGTCCGCCGCCTGTCTCGCTCTTGTCGTGACGGGCATGACCCTCTCGGCGCCCGTCCAGGCCCATGAGTCGCTTGAGGGACAGGCCAAGGCTTCGGCGCAGGTTTCCGATAATCGCGCGGCCCTGACCCGTCGTTATCTGGAACTGACTACGGGCGGCATCGACAAGATCGTACAGCAGTTGATCAGCGAGGAGCTCGCAGGCATGGCGGACGAGATGCCGGCTGAGCAATTGGCGTGGTTCCGCGCCAATACCGTCATCATCATGCGGCCCCATATGGATGCGCTGATCCGGAGCTTGAGCGACGATATCCAGACACGCTTCACCGAGACCGAACTGGAAGCCCTGGTCGGCTTCTACGACACGCCGGAGGGGCGTGCGATCGCCGCCAAGCAGATGGAGATGGGCGGAGCCATGAGCCAGGCCATGCAGAGCTTCGAGATGTCCTATCTGCAGGATCTGATGACCAAGTTCTGCGGCGCCTTCGACTGCGGAGCCATAGCGCAGGAGGCGGCGGGCGCGACCAAGCCCGCCAAGCGTTGATTTTCCCGTTGGGCCGTGTATAGAACCCGCATCTCGTCAGGGCCTCGGTTCTGATGATGCCTGTCCGAGAACTTCGGGATGCGGGGGTCGCCCGCGTCATAATCGTCAGAAGGCCTTCTGACGCCGTGGGGAGATGGGGATGCAAAGACCTTTTGCCTGCTGGAATCCGGCGGGCGGGCCACGCTTCCTTCGGACAATAAGACCGGCCTGAACGCTGTGCAGCGATGCATGGCGCTTAAGCCAAATCCGTCGTCGGGAATAAGCCCGGCGGCGAATACCAAAACTGGAGACCACAATGGACCGCGCACAAAAAGCCGAGTCGATCGAATCGCTGAAGAGCGTGTTCGCCGACGCGGGCGCCGTGGTCGTGACCCACAACCTGGGTCTGACCGTTGTGGAGATGGAAGACCTGCGTGGTCGTCTTCGTAAAGAAGGCGCCGCGTTCAAGGTGGTGAAGAACCGTCTGGCGCTCAAGGCGCTGGGCGTCGAGGAAGGCAGCGAGTACCACAGCCTGTTCAAGGGCCCCGTGGGCATCGCATACGCCGCCGATCCCGTCACCGCCGCCAAGGTCACGGCCGAATTCGCCAAGGGCAACGACAAGTTCGTCATCCAGGGCGGTTTCATGGGCGACAAGGTTCTGGACGCCAAGGGCGTCGAGGCCCTGTCCAAGCTGCCGTCGCTGGACCAACTGCGCGGCAAGCTCATCGGCCTGCTGCAAGCCCCGGCGACCAAGGTTGCCGGCGTTCTGCAAGCGCCTGCCGGCCAGCTGGCTCGCGTCTTCAACGCGTACGCGACCAAAGACGCCGCCTAAGCCCCGTCATCTCTGCATATCTCTCTGAACCTCATCCTACCGAAGGAAGACTAACATGGCTGATCTCGCCAAAATCGTTGAAGAACTGTCGGCTCTGACCGTCCTGGAAGCCGCTGAACTGTCGAAGCTGCTGGAAGAGAAGTGGGGCGTTTCGGCCGCCGCTCCGGTCGCCGTTGCCGCTGTCGCCGGTGCTGCTGAAGCCGCTCCGGCTGGCGAAGAGCAAACCGAGTTCACCGTTGTCCTGGTTGACGGCGGCGACAAGAAGATCAACGTCATCAAGGAAGTCCGCGGCGTCCGCACCGACCTGGGTCTGAAGGAAGCCAAGGACCTGGTCGAAGGCGCTCCGCAGCCGGTCGTCGAGAACGTCTCGAAGCAAGCTGCTGAAGAGCTGAAGAAGAAGCTGGAAGAAGCCGGCGCCAAGGTCGAAATCAAGTAAGATTTCGAAACTGGCCTCTGGATCTCCAGAGACAGCTTTCAAAGCGAAGCGGGTCGGAGGGAAACCTCCGGCCCGTTTTCTTTTGCGCCGCGCCGTGTCGGGCAAGCGCGGCAACAGGCGTGCGTGACGCGGGCGAGGTGGCGCGCTAATCTGCCCCGAAAGGCCATCAGAGCCGTGAGGAGCGTTCCCATGTCCGACTTCGAGCACGTTTTCGAGCAGCCGCCGGAAGGCGCCGCCGCCGACTGGACCATCCCGCAGAACTGGTCCGGCTATACCGAGGTCGAGCACCAGACCTGGAACACCCTGTACGAGCGGCAGATGAAGATCCTGCCGGGCCGCGCCTGTGAGGCCTTCATGCGCGGTCTGGACGCGCTGGACCTGAATGCGGGCGGCATTCCCGATTTCGAGATCATCAACCCCAAGCTTCAGGCCCTGACCGGCTGGACCGTGGTCTGCGTGCCGGGGCTGGTGCCGGACGAGGTCTTCTTCGACCACCTGGCCAACCGTCGCTTCGTCTCGGGCCAGTTTATCCGCAAGCCGGACCAGCTGGACTATCTGCAGGAGCCGGACATCTTCCACGATGTGTTCGGCCACGTTCCGATGCTGACCGACCCCGACTTCGCCGCCTATATGGAGGCCTACGGCAAGGGCGGGCAGCGGGCAGCGTCGCTGGGGATGCTGTCGAACCTGGCGCGGCTTTACTGGTACACGGTCGAGTTCGGCCTGATGCAGGAGGCGAACGGTCTGCGCATCTATGGCGCGGGCATCGTGTCGTCGGCGACCGAGAGCGTCTTCAGCCTGGAAGACCCCTCGCCGAACCGCCTGGGCTTCGACCTGGAGCGGGTGATGAAGACGCTGTACCGCATCGACGACTTCCAGCAGGTTTATTTCGTCATCGACAGCATCGAGGCGCTGAAGACGGTGACGTTGCAGGACTTCGGCCCCGTCTATGAGCGGCTGAAGGGGGCCGAGGCCTTGCCGATCGAAGCCGTCCTGCCGACGGACAAGGTGTTCACGCACGGCACCCAGGCCTACGCCGCCAAGGGCGGGCGCTTCGCGGCATAGACGGCGCATCTTCTCCCTCCCCTTCATGGGGAGGGTGGTCGCGTAGCGACCGGGTGGGGAGGGCGAGTGGTCCAAGAGCTGCGATCAGCTTGCTTTGACGCCCCCACCCGGCTTCGCCTGACGGCTCAGCCACCCTCCCCATGAACGGGAGGGAGAAAAAACAGAGTCCAATTCGTCTGAATCGTCTGAAACGCTCCTCTGCGGTGGCGCGGGGGAGGGATGATGACATGAGTGCAGGCGGCGGTAGGAAAGCGAAGGTCTGCGAGCGCCGACGCCGGGAATTTCCTGCGTTTGAACGGTGAGGATGCGCTGACGCTTCCTTCTGTCCGTCACCCTCGGGACAAGCCCGAGGGTGACGGTGTGCTCAGACCCTGAACCGCTCCCACGGGCCGGTGACGGCCAGGGTCATGCCGGGCGAGTACAGGTTCACGAACATGGTCCGGCCGTCCGGCGCCCAGCAGACGCCGGCGAACTCGGTGTTCGATTCATCGGCGTCGTGGCGCATGGCGTTGCGGGCGATGGCGTAGACGCGGCCGTCGGGGGTGACGCCCTTCACATGCTGGGTGCCGACCTGCTTGTCCTCGCAGCCGATGACGTGGCCGTTCGGGGCGATGGCGATGTTGTCGACATAGTCCAGCACGGCGCGGTCGCCCGCCTCGACGAACAGCTCCAGCATGCCGGGTTGGGCGGCCTCGTCCGACTGGCCCTCGCGCGGGCTGGGGACGTAGCGCATGATCTGGCCGTGACGGCCGACGCCGCCCGAGGTGCAGGTGAAATAGAGGTGGTCGCCGGCCCAGTGGACGCCTTCGCCGCGCGCGAAGATCGCCGCGCCCGAGGCGTGGCCGCGCAGGGACAGGTCGCCGTCGGGACTTTCGACGTGATCCAGGTCGACCCAGCGCACGGCCAGGCGCTGGCCCTGACGCCACAGGACATCGTTCCAGTTGCGGGTGTCGCCGCGCGCCTGATCGACCAGGGCCAGGGCCTGAAGGCGGCCGCCGGCCTGTAGACGGCGCGGGTCGGTCGGCAGGTAGCGGTAGAAGAGGCTCTCGCCCGTGTCCTCGGTCATGTAGACGACGCCAGTGCGCGGATCGATGCAGGCGGCCTCGTGCTTGAAGCGGCCCATGGCGCGGATCGGGGTCGGATCGACCAGGCCGGTGGCGCGCGACGGCACCTCGAACACCCAGCCGTGGTCCTGGGGCAGGCCGTCCTTGGTCCCGGCCACGATCTCTTCGCAGCTCAGCCACGAGCCCCAGGGGGTGACGCCCCCGGCGCAGTTGACCGCTGTGCCGCCCAGGCTGAGGTGCTGGCGCTCGGTGCGGCCGGTCCTGAGGTTGTAGACGACGGTGGTCGTGCCGCCGCCCAGCGGAGCGACCGCGCCGGTCTCATCGGGATAGACGCCATAGACGCGGGCGCGGTCCAGGTCGCCGACCAGACGATGGTTGGCGCCCCAGGCGCTGGCGTTGAACTCCAGCGGATTGACCTCGTGGTTGCGGACCAGGATCACCCGATCCTCGTCCAGCCCGAAGCAGCCCATGCCGTCGAACTTGTCGGGGGTCAGCAGGCCGTCGGCCATGGTCTCGCCCGCCTGGGACACCACGCGGTAGGAGAAACCCTCGGGCAGGTCCAGCAGGCCGTAAGGGTCGGCCTTCATGGGGCCGTAGCCGAACACCTCGTTGCGCGAGGGGCCGTCGACGAAGCCGCCCGGTTCGGCGGCGACGGCGTGGGCGCGTTTCGCGTAGCCCGACAAGGCGAGGGCGGCGGCGGAGGCCATGAAGGCGCGGCGTGAAGCGATCATGCGCCGTGCTTACGAGCGGCGCATTACGGTCCGATGACGACGGTTTGACCGCAGCGTGACGCGGGCTGCGGCCGATGGTCCTGTCTGACGGTCAGATCCGTTGGAACGGATAGAAGCCGCCGCCCAGGTTCAGGATCTGCGTCAACTCGTCCAGCGCGCCGCGCGTTTCGTCCAGCAGGGCGGGATCGGCCAGGTCGTGCGCCGTCAGGCTGTCGCGATACCAGCGGCGGCCCCAGTCGGACAGGCGGGCGTGCAGGGCGTCGGTCAGGCGCATGGCCGGATTGGTCGCCGCCAGCTCGGCCTCGGTCAGGACGACCCTGAGACGGAGACAGGCGGGGCCGCCGCCGTTGCGCATCGACTGGCGCACGTCGACGTATTCGACATGGCCGATCGGGCCGTTGGAGGCGGAGAGCCCTTGCGCGACTGCATGGCTGCGCGGGTTGTCGCGCGTCTCGGTCGGGCAGATCAGGGTCAGGCGATCCTGGCCCGGAACCCGGATCAGCATGGAGTTGAACAGATAGGAGCTGATGGCGTCGGCCAGCGGCAGGTCGGCGGCCGAGACCTCGACGAACTGCGGCTCGAAGCCGACGGCGGCGGCGCGGATGGCGGCCTTGGTCGCTTCCGTGTCCTCGAACGCCAGCTCATGGAAGAACAGGGTGTCCAGCGCCCCGACGCAGACCACGTCGTTGTGGAAGGCGCCGCCGGCGATGGCGGCCTTGCCCTGACGCGCCAGGACGGCGCCGGACGCAGCGTGGCGGCGCATGATCGCCTCGGACGCCTCGCGTGTCTGGCGGGCGGGGTAGGGGCCATCCCAATGCTCCCAGGCCTCGCGGCCCCAGACCATCAGATTGACGCCCGCCTCGCCGTGATCGCGGCACAGGCGGACGTGGTTGGCCGCGCCCTCGTCGGCCAGATGGGCGACCGAGGGCAGGGCGTCATGGACGGCGAAGCGGCTGGCGTCGGGGAAGAGGGCGTCCAGCGCGCGCCTGGTCTGATCGTGCTCCAGACTGCGGTGCAGGTTGGTGATCAGGTTGGCGGGGGTGAAGTGGACGCGGCCGTCACGTGCGTCGGCGCTGGGCGTCACCGTGGCGGCGTTGGCGGCCCACATGGGCGAGGCCGAACAGGCGGCGGCGGCGAAGGACGGCGCGTCCTTCCATGCGCGTTCCAGCACCTGGGCGTCGGAGCCCGAGAAGCCGAGGTCGCGCAGGAAGGGGATGTTCGGTCGCTCATGCGGGGGCAGGACGAACTGGGGCAAGCCCAGATCGGCCAGGGTCTTCATCTTGTCGAGGCCCTGCAGCACGGCCGCGCGCGGGTTCGACGCCTCGCCCTTGTTCAGGCTGGACGCCAGATTGCCCGGCGACAGCCCGGCGTAGGAGTGCGTCGGCCCGATCAGGCCGTCGGCGTTGGCCTCGACAGCGGAAATCATGCGCGTAAGCCCTTGATCTCGCTTTCGATGTTCTTGACCGAACCGGCCTCGAAGCTGGCGACCGGATAGGCGCAGTAGTCGGCGGCATAGTAGGCGCTGGGACGGTGGTTGCCGCTGGCTCCCAGCCCGCCGAAGGGCATGTCGCCCGCCGCGCCCGTGGTCGGACGGTTGAAGTTCACCACGCCCGCGCGGATGCGGTTGATGAAGCGATCCCAGTTCTTCGCGTCGTCTGAAACCAGACCGGCCGACAGGCCGTATTTGGTGGCGTTGGCGGCGGCGATGGCGGCGTCGAAGGTCGGGACGCGCAGCACCTGCAGGAAGGGGGCGAACATTTCCTCATCCTCGACCGCGACGCCGGTGACGTCGATGATCGCAGGCTTCACGAAGGCGCCGGGCAGGTTGTCGATCGGGCCTGAGGCGCGGATGACCTTGGCGCCCGCGTCGATGCGTTGTTGCAGGGCGGCGAGAGCGGCGCTGGCGGCCTTCTCCGAGATCAGCGGCCCGGCGTAGGGCTCGGGGTCGCTGTCCCACGGGGCGAAGTTCAGGCGGTCGGATAGGGCGGCCACGGCCTCGACGATGGCGTCGCCCTGGGCGCCTTCCGGCACGATCAGGCGGCGCGCGCACGAGCAGCGCTGGCCGGTGGTGACGAAGGCGGACTGGACCACGATGCCCGCGACCGCTTCGGCGTCGGCGGCGTCCCAGACGACCAGCGGGTTGTTGCCGCCCAGCTCCAGAGCCAGGATGACGTGCGGGTCATCGGCGAACTTGCGCCGGAAATGCGCGCCCGCCGCGCCCGAGCCGGTGAACATCAGGGCGTCGATCGGCTGATCCAGCAGGGCCGCGCCGGTGTCGCGCCCGCCCTGCACTAGGTTGAACACGCCCTTGGGCAGGTCGGCAGCCTCAAGGCATTCGGCCATCAACTGGCCGGTCAGGGGCGTTTCTTCGGAGGGCTTGAACACGACGGTGTCGCCCGCCAGCAGGGCCGGGACGATGTGGCCGTTGGGCAGGTGGCCGGGGAAGTTGAACGGGCCGAGCACCGCCGAGACGCCGTGCGGACGGTGACGCAGGACGGCGCGGCCGAAGGCGGTGTCGTTCGACCGTTCGCCGGTGCGCTCATCATAGGCGCGGATCGAGATGTCGACCTTGCCCGCCATCGAGGCCAGTTCGGTCTTCGTCTCCCACAGGGCCTTGCCGGTCTCGCGGCTGATGGCCTCGGCCATTTCGGGGGCGCGCTCTTTCAGGACGGCCTGATAGCGTTTGACCGCGTCGATGCGGTCCTGGCGCGGGCGGTCGGACCAGTCGGGGAAGGCAGAGCGGGCGGCCTCGACGGCGGCGCCGACCTGCTCGACGGAGGCGGCTTCGCCTTCCCAGACGGTTTCGCCGGTGGCGGGGTTGGTGGAGGTGAAACGGGTCATTTGAGTTCTCCCCTTCTCCCCTTGTGGGAGAAGGTGGTCGCGGCAGCGACCGGATGAGGGGTTGCGGCGACGTCTGACAGGGCGGCGCTGGAGCTAAGATAAGAGGCGGACGTCGCGGCGACACCCCTCATCCGACCTGCTTCGCAGGCCACCTTCTCCCACAAGGGGAGAAGGGGGCTCATCACGACTTCACCCGTACCGTGGCGCCGTCCTTGATCTTCAGGGCGGCGGCGACGTCGGGGGTCATGCGGGCCAGGTCGCCGTCGACCAGGACGCGGGCGCGCACGGCGCGGAAGGCGGCGACGCTGTCGGTCGAGACGAGGGAGGGCAGGTCGGCTTCGACCTCCTTCTCGATGCGGGCGGTCAGGACGCGGGCGTCGCGCACGGTGCGGATGTTGTCGCGGCCGCAGGCCACGGTCGGACCGGCGTCGAAGATGTCGACCAGGCCGTTGGGGCGGAAGCCTTCGCTTTCCAGCAGGGCCATGGCGGGCACGCCCTGGGGGTGGACCTTGCCGATCACGGCGCGGGCCGGTTCGGGCAGCAGGTCGATGTAGATGGGATGGCGCGGCGCCAGGTCGAGGATGAACTGCTTGTCGGTCGAGCCGGTCATGCGATCGGCGTCGTCGAAGTCCATCGGGAAGAATTTGTGCGCCACATGGTCCCAGAAGGGGCAGTAGCCGTCGGGCGTGAAGACGCCGCGCAGTTCGGCCAGCACATTGTCGGCGAACAGGTCCGGCTGGGCGCCGATCAGCATGTAGCGCGACTGGCTGAGCAGGCGCCCCGCGCCGCCCTTGCGCCGGTCGGCCTTGAGGAACAGGGAGCCGACCTCGGTCCAGCCGGTGCATTCGTTGACCAGCACCAGCGTCTGATGGTTCAGCTTCACGCTCAACGACGGCGACTGGACGGTGTTGTTGACCACGCGGAAGCTGAAGAAGGGCCGCTTCAGCCCGACCGTCGCCTTGACCGACCCGATGCCGTCGATGTCGCCCGTGTCGCCGTCTTCCAGCATCAGGGTGTACCAGGCTTCTTCGGGCGCGATCCTGCCTTCAAAGCTGGCCTTGCTGAGCTCCAGCCGCTCGCTCAGGACATCGGCGTCCTCGGGCAGGCTGGTGAAGCCGGGGCCGGACAGGATGGCCAGTTCGAGCAGGTGATGAAGGTCGGCGGGACCGGCGGGGCGAACAACGAGCATGCGGTTACATCGTCTCCAGTCGGAGCTGTTTCAGTTTGAGGGCGTCGATCTCGCCCGAGGCGATCTTGCACAGGATCAGGGCGGACAACTGGGCGCGCTCGACGAAGCTGGCGGGCCAGGCGAATTCCTGATCCGAGTGAATCTCGCCGCCGACCACGCCCAAGGTGTCGACGTTGGGCAGGCCCGCGGCGTGCAGGTTGTTGCCCTCGCAGACGCCGCCCGAGGGCTTCCAGGCGATGGTCTGGCCGAGCAGGTCGCCTGCGTCGCGCACGGCGTGGAACAGGGCCGTCTGGCTGGCGTCCATCGGCTTGGGCGCGCGGGTCATGCCGCCGTGCAGGTCCAGCGTCAGGCCGGGGAAGGGCGGCTCGGCGGCGAGGGCGCGCACCGTTTCGTCGATCCACGTCGCTCCTTGCGCGTCCGGCACGCGGACGTTGAAGCGGATGACGGCGTTGTCGGCGACGACGTTGAGCGGCCCGCCGCCGGCGATCTTGGCGACATTGACGGTGACGCCCTCGCGCTGGCCGTTCAGACCATGCAGGCGGGCGGCGATGATGGCGGCGCCCGCGACGGCGTTGGCGCCCTCGTGGAAGGCGCGGCCTGCGTGGGCGGCCTTGCCGGTGACGATCAGGTCGAAGTTGCCGCTGCCCTTGCGCTCGCCTGCCAGGGTTCCGTCGGACAGGGCGGGTTCATAGGTCAGGCCGACGTGGCCGCGCCCGCCCAGTTCCGCCAGCAGGGGCGCCGAGGCGGGCGAGCCGATCTCTTCGTCGGGAGACAGCAGCACGGTCCAGCCGACGCGGGCCTTGTCCGGATGGGTCTCGAAGGCTTCCAGCGCGGCCAGCATGACGCTGATCCCGCCCTTCATGTCGGCGATGCCGGGGCCGTTCAGGGCGCCGTCGTCGCGCGTGACGACCCGCTGGAAGGCGCTGTCGGCGGGGAAGACGGTGTCGTAGTGGCCGGTCAGCACGACCTGAAGCGGGGCTTCGGGCCGGGCGGTGATCTTCAGGCAGTCGGCGTAGGATTCGGCGATCACCGCGCCGCTGTCGGCGACGGTGGTCGAGCCTTGGGTCGGCACGCGCTCGACCGTCGCCGCCGCACCGAAGGCGGCCCGCGCCGTGGCGTCCAGAACGTCGAGAACCCGCGCCAGCCCTTCGGCGTGGCGGCTGCCTGAGTTGATGTCGGACCAGTCGATGGCGCGTTGAACAATGGCGTCGCCACGGGCCGCGACGTGGTCCAGCACGGCCTGATCCTGAGGTTCGATCCGCATGGCCGCGACCCTAGACGGGGCGAGGAAAAAGGTGAAGGCGGGGCGGTTTCTCTCTCACGCCCTTGGGATTTCGGCGTCCGGCGGGATAGTTTCGCCGCCTCAGTCAGGGAGTCGCGCATGAACCGTCGGATCGCACCGCCTCAACCCTTCGCTCCGGTCGATTCGGCCGAAACGGCGATGGCGCTGGCGCGGGGCAGCGCCTGGGCGTTCTGGATCTGGGCGGCCGTGGGCCTGCTGCAGGCGGGACTGGTCTGGTTTCAGGGCGATGCGGCGCATCAGGATGTGCGCGGCGCCACCACGGGCTTCATGATCTTCTTCGCAGGCTTCGCCGCCGTGTTGGGATGGATGCAGCACCGCAAGCCCAACCGCGTCCTGCCGGTGTTCGGCCTGGCCTGGGCTCTTTATGAGTTGAGCGCCCTGTCCGTCGGCCTGCTGGTCGGCGCGCCGCTGGCGGCGCCGGGGCTGCCGGGATGGAGCATCGCCCTGGGGGCGGCGGTCATGGTGCTGTGCCTGCTGCTGCACATCGGCGGCCTGCGCGGAGCGGCCGCCATGGGGCGGCTCGCCTCGGCCCCATCCGGCGACCAGGCCTGAACGATATCCGGGGGAAATAGATGAAACATGAACTCAAGCTGTGGTTGCGCGCGGCCAATCCCTTTGCGCCGCCGCGCGGCATGGCGGAGGCGCAGCGGTCCGCTCGTGCGGGAGCTGTCGCCCTGGCCGTGTCCGCCGTTCAGAGTGCGGCGAGCCTGCCGATGATGTCGGACAAGCTGGCGCAGTCCATGACCGAGGTCACGCAAGCCCAGGGCGGGTCGGCGGCGGATCAGGCGATGATGGAGGGCGTTATGACCGTCCTGGCGCCGACGATGATCGCGATGATGGCCGCCTTTTCCATTCTGTATCTGGTTCTGGCCGTGGTGCAGTGGCGCAAGGCGACGTGGGTGATCCCCGCCATCATGCTGGCCCTGCTAGGCTATAGCCTTTTGAGTCTGGTGGGCGGGTTCCTGACGATGGGATCGGTGATGAGCGAACTGCAATCACCCTTCTCCGTCGTCCTGTGGCTCGTCCAGCTGGCCATGGGCGTCGTCTATGTGGCGGCGTTTCGCGGCGGCCGTATGCTGGATCAGTTGAAACGGAGCGTCTGACCATGACCGTCACCCTTTATCACAACCCGAAATGCTCGACCTCGCGCAAGGCGCTGGAGCTGCTGCGCGAGCGGGGACTCGAGCCGACGGTGGTCGAGTATCTGAAGACCGGCTGGGACGCCGAGACGCTGAACCGTCTGGCGCGCGCGACGGGCGGCGGGCTGAAGGGCCTGCTGCGCAAGAAGGAGGCTAAGGCCGCCGAACTTCTGGCTGCTGACGCCGACGATGCGACGATCCTGGCCGCCATGATCGAGAGTCCGGTCATCGTCGAGCGCCCTATCGTGGAGACAGCAAAGGGCGCGGCGATCGGGCGGCCGGTCGAGGCGGTGCTGGGGGTTCTTTAGGGACGCGCTGTCGCGGTGGAGGCTTTGATGTTCGCTAAGGGTGGAAAGCGGATGTTGGCCTGCGCAATCGCCTGCGTCGCGTCTGCGCCAGGAGCGGTCATTGCCTGGCCTACCGAAAGCTGATGCCAGACCGGTCGGCGACTTTAGGGCCGCTTTCGCGCCCCTTAGCGGACGCCTAACAAAGTCAAATATCAGGTGCGAGAGGGGCTTCGCCGAAGGACTTTATGACCTCCATTGGGATTTCGGTTTTTACGTTCTGGACCCCGCGAATCTTGGACAGCTTCCCGCCTTGGAATTGTCTGTACGCCAGCAGGTCGGGAGCAACGACTTTGAGCAAGAAGTCGCAATCTCCGGCCATGATGTAGCACTCGACGACCTGCTTGAGCTTTTTCACCTCAGAGATGAAGTGATCCACCTGATCCTTGTCCTGCCCGGTAAGCGTGACCCTGGAGTAGGCCGTAAACCCCATGCCAATCTGAGCTGTATCCAGCTTTGCCGTATAGCCCATGATCACGCCGCGCTCTTCAAGGAGCCGTACTCGCCGTAAGCATGGCGACGGCGAGAGCCCGACCTCAGCGGCCAACTCATTGTTGGGAATACGCCCCTGCGCCTGGAGCACCCGCAAGATGCGGGTATCGATAGCGTCAAGCTTCATGGCAATCCTGTGCCTGTCGTGGCGTCATAATCGAATATGGATGCCAACATTTCCGCGATTTATAGCGCAGTACGCAACCAAAAACATCAGGCCTAGCGCTAGCTAATTGGGTCTAGCATCCAAGCGAGGCCAACAGTGTCGACCAATCAGGCGGGCGAGCGCCCCCTAAGCAATTCCAAAATTGCACAAATCGAAAGCAGCTTTGCACGACAGGGGCTGCTGCAAAATTTCAAAGCCCGCATTCAGGCGTTAGCGTCCGGGCGCTGCACGATCGCGCTTCCCTATTCTCAGGGAGTCACCCAACAGCAGGGCTTTTTTCATGGCGGCGTCATCGGCGCCTTGGGCGATTCAGCCGGTGGGTATGCGGCTATGACCTTGACGCCTGACGGCGCTGAAGTCCTGACCATGGAATACAAGATCAACTTCCTGCGCCCAGCCGTTGGCGACCGACTGGTGGCGGAGGGCGAGGTGTTGCGTGCAGGCCGATCCGTTTCCGTGACGCGAGTAGACGTTTATGCAGAGCGGGACGGGAAGCGAGTTCTCTGCGCCGCCCTTCAGCAGAGCATCGCACCCGTTCAGGCGGAGACGTCTCCGTCATGATGTTCAGCAGCATCCTGGCCTATTGGGCGTTCTCATTCCTGTTCGTCCTTACGCCGGGCGTGGATTGGGCGTACGTCATCAGCGTGAGTGATCGCCGTCGAGCAATTGCGCCCGCTGTGACGGGCTTGCTCTTAGGCCACCTGACCGCAGTCGTCCTGGTCGCAGCGGGGGTCGGCGCTATCGTCACCAAGGCGCCCTTGGCGCTAACCGTACTCACGGTCTTAGGGGCAGCCTACCTTGTGTGGTTGGGAATAAGCCTGATCCGCAATCCTCCAGTTCCACATTCGGCTGGTCAGTTAAGCGGAGTTTCTTGGCGCCAATACCTAATCAAAGGCTACGGTCTGAGCGGCTTAAACCCAAAGGTTCCGTTGCTCTATCTCGCTCTCATGCCCCAATTCACTGACGCTACCAGTACGTGGCCTTTGTCCGCCCAGATAATCGCTCTCGGGATCACTACGATCATCAGTTGCGCCATCATCTACACGTTGGTTGGACTGGCATCGCACTCGATTCTCCGTGCAAATCCTGGCGTCTCAAAGACTGTGGGACGGATTTCAGGCGGGGTCATGATCATCGTGGCGATCGTTCTGCTCGTCGAGCAGTTCTGGCGCTGACGAAACGCGGACTGAGAGGAGATTGCACTCTCAGTCCGCTAAGAGCCCGCGTCGGACCATCAGGCCGAGCCGCCGAAATGTCCGCTAAGGGTCGAAAGCCGACCTGTTCACGCGCTCCAAATTGACCCCTCCGCGCTTCGATGCCAGACCCCGGCTGTTCGTCACGCTTGGAGTTCGCCCATGA
Organism: Brevundimonas sp. NPDC055311; assembly: GCF_053645695.1. Classification (NCBI taxonomy): domain Bacteria; kingdom Pseudomonadati; phylum Pseudomonadota; class Alphaproteobacteria; order Caulobacterales; family Caulobacteraceae; genus Brevundimonas; species Brevundimonas sp. NPDC055311. Next base: position 442,844 of record NZ_JBSHMV010000001.1, on the reverse strand, counting down.
CCCGCACCCTGTATGGCATCAAGGCCTGCGACACGATGAAGAAGGCGCGCGTCTGGCTGGATCAGAACGGCGTGGCCTATGACTTTCATGACTACAAGGCCGCAGGCGCGAACCGCGCCGAGGTGGAGCGCTGGGTCGCCGAACATGGCTGGGAGAAGGTGCTGAACCGGGCGGGCACCACCTTCCGCAAGCTGTCGGACGCCGACAAGGCCGACATCGACGCCGCCAAGGCGGTGGACCTGATGCTGGACCAGCCGTCGATGATCAAGCGGCCGGTGCTGGATCTGGGCGACGGGCGGACGCTGCTGGGCTTCAAGCCGGAGGTCTACGCCGAGGCCCTGAAGGGCTGAGGCTCAGTCCTCGACGGCGGTGGTGGGGCGGTCGTGGCCGTCGGCGCGTTCTGTGACCCACTGGCCCGAAGCGTCTTCATACTCGATCCAGGAGGTGCGGTCCGGCACGCGTTGTTCGCGCGCCGCCGCCGAGGCCGCCGCCAGCGCCGCTGCGTGGCTGGGGAAGGTCTCGGAATAGCTGTCGCCCAGCTGGTAGGCCCAGCCGCCGTCGTGCTGGACGATGCGATAGGTGATGTTCATACGCGCCTCCGAGGGATCGGCGGCCACCGTCGAACGGCGACAGAAGCCTGTCGAGTCACGCTGTGGTGACGCATTACGAAGAGTTCATGCGCCGAACTGCATCCATCGGCCATCATCGCCGCCTCTTGTGATCAGAAGGCCGCCGCATCAGGCTGAGCCGGAACACGTTTCACACTAGGGGCGACAACCCATGAACGGCTTTGAAATCCTCATCCCCCTGGCGCCCTTCCTCATGGTGGTCGCCATCGTCGCCATCCCCGCCTGGCTGAAGAGCCGGGACAGGCGCGAGATGCAGGCCACCCTGCGGGCGGCCATCGAAAAGGGCCAGCCCCTGCCGCCTGAAGTGATCGAGAGCATCAGCAAGGAAAACGCCAAGCCGCCGGCGACGGCCGCGCGCGACCTGCGCACCGGGGTCATCCTGCTGGCGGTGGCCGTCGGCATCGGCATCTTCGGCTATGCGGTCAGCTTCGCCGAGATGGACGCCTACTATCCCATCGTCGGGATCGCCGCGATCCCCGGCATGATCGGCCTGGCCTTCATCATCCTGAGCTTCTTCAACAAGAACAAAGGGTAAGCGGCCGAACAGGGAAGACCGTCATGGCCCAACCCTTACGCGATATGCACGACGTCGAACTGGCCGGGCTTGCGGCCGGCGGCGGCCGCCGGGAGTTCGGCGAGCTGGTCCGTCGGCACGGCTCGGCGGTGCGGGGCCTGTTGCGCCGCATGGGCGCCCAGCCCGCCCTGGCCGACGACGTGGCGCAGGACGCCTTTCTTCTGGCGTTCGAGAAGTGCGCCGAGTTCCGGGGCGAGGGCACCTTCGCCGCCTGGATCAAGCGCATCGCCGCGCGTCTTTATCTGAAGCGCATCTCCAAGGAGGCGCGCTATGTGGCGGAAACCGAAACGGAAGACGCCGCGCCCGCCGTCGACAGCATCGGCCGCGTCGATCTGGACGAGGCCCTGCGGGGCCTCAGCGAGGCCGAACGCCTGTGCGTCTCCCTGTGTCATGGCGCGGGGCTGTCGCACCCGGAAATCGCCGCGGCCATGAATTTGCCGCTTGGAACGGTGAAATCTCATGTCAAGCGTGGTCTGGATAAACTTCGGGCCCGGCTCCAGCCGGGGCCGGTTGCAATCGGGAGCGCATCCCATGTCGGCTGACGAATTCGATCCGGCGATCGAGCGCCTGTTCGCCCAGACGCCGCACTTCGCTGATTCGGCCTTCTTTGAAGCGGACGTGGCCGCGCGCCTGAACAAGGCCTCGCGCGTGCGGTCCATCGCCCTGTCGGCGGCGGGGCTGGCCGGGGGGCTGATCGCCGTGCGCGAACTGCTGGGCGTCAACTTCCAGCTGGGGCCGGACGGCTTCACGGCCCACGCGGGCGGCGGCATCGATTCGGCCGGAGCCCAGGCCGGGATCCAGGGCGGAATGGCGGTTCAGTCCCTGCTGGAGCGGTCCGGATTGGGCGATGCGGCCCTCAGCGCCATGGGCTCCATGGGCGGGATGCAGATGTTCTGGGCCACGGCCGGGGTGCTGGTGGCCCTGCTGGCGACGGGCGTGGTGAAGCTGTCGCAACAGATCTGAGCGCCGTTTTCCCGCCCCAGTCGCGGCTTAGGGCTGGAAAAAGCCGTTTCGCGCCCAACGCCTGCGTTGCGGGCGTGACGCCGAACCTCTAGGGTCGCGGCGTTTTTATGATCGGCCTTGGCTGCATTTTTGGGGCGACGTTTCGTGGTTGATGTCTTCGAACAGGTCGAGGAGGAGCTTCGCTCCGAACGCTATAAGCGTCTGGCTCGCACCTGGCTGCCGGTTCTGGGCGGCCTGCTGGCCGTGGCTCTGGTCGCCGCCCTCGCCTGGTGGGGTTGGCAGTCCTATGTGAGTTCGCAGGCCGACAAGGCCTCGGCCGCCTATCAGCAGGGCATCGACGCCTTGCAGGAAGGCAAGACCGCCGAAGCCCGGACCGCCTTCGCCGAGTCGGCCAAGGCCGGCGGCGGCTACAAGGCCCTGGCCCTGATGCAGGAAGCCGGTCTGGCCCAGGCCGAGAACAAGACGGCCGACGCCGTCGCCCTGCTGGATGAAGCGGCCAAGGCGACGCGGGACCCCATCCTGTCGGACATCGCGGCGCTGAAGGCGGTCTTCCTGGTGATGGACACGGCCTCGCTGGAGGACGTCCAGAAGCGCCTGGAGCCGCTGACCGGCGAGAAACGCCCGATGTCGGCCTTCGCCCAGGAGGCCCTCGCCATGGCCCAGCTGCAGCACGGCAAGACCGCCGAGGCGCGCCAGACGTTCGTGCAGCTGCAACTCGGCCAGGACGTGCCGGACCCGGTGCGCCAGCGCGCCCAGGCCGCCGTTCAGGCGGTCGACACGGGCACGGCCGCCAATCTGGCCGCCATCGTCAAGGCCGCTGCGGCCTTGCCGACGCCGACGCCCGGCCAGGCCGCCGCCGCCGCTCCGGCCGAGGCTGCGGCCCCGGCTCAAGCGCCGGCCGCGACGCCTGCTCCCTGATTTGACTCCCTCGGGACGCCAACCATGACCAAAACCCTTAAAGTCGCCCTGTTGAGCGGTCTGGCCCTGACCGTCGCCTCGTGCGGGACGGTGCGCAACGCCCTGCCGTTCGGCTGGGGCGGAAGCAAGGAGCCGGTTGCGACGGCGACCGAAGGGCAGCGCATCTCCATTCTGGAGTTCGAGCAGCAGCTGGCGCCGTCGGCGGCCCTGTCCGGCCGTGACTTCTTCCTGCCGGGTCCGCAGGCGGCGACGGCCTGGAGCCAGCCCGGCGGCAACGCCGAGAACGCCGTCGAGCACGTCATCGCCGCGCCGGACTTCGCCGTCGCCTGGCGTCGCGACATCGGCGCCGGATCGGCGAAGGACCGTCAGGTCATGTCCCCGGTGGTGGCCGAGGACGGCAAGATCTTCGTCATGGACGGCGAGGCGGGCGTGACCGCCGTGGACGCCGGCACGGGCGCCGTGCTGTGGAAGGCCAGCGTCAAGGTCGACGAGGCCGATCGCGGCCGCCGCTTCCTGGGCATCGGCCTGGGCGGCGGTTCGGGCGGCGGCGGCTTCGGCGGCGGCATCGCCGTCAGCGGCGGCAAGGTCTTCGTCTCGTCCGGCTATCGCGTCATGACGGCGTTCGACGCCAATACGGGCGCCGAGCTGTGGCGCACGCCGGTCGATCTGCCGATTCACGGCGCGCCGACGGTGTCGGGCCAGCGGGTCTATGTCGTCGACGTCGACAACCAGTTGATGGCCTTCAACGTGGCCAACGGCCAGCAGGACTGGTCCTATCGCGGCATCACCGAGCCGGCCCGCATCATGCGCGCCTCCAGCCCGGCGGTCAGCGGCGGCACGGTGGTGGCGCCCTTCTCCTCGGGTCAGATCGTGGCCCTGCAGGCGACCAACGGCCAGCCGGTGTGGGAGCAGGTGCTGTCGCGCACCAGCCGCACCAGCGCCCTGTCGGAACTGCGCGACATCGCCGGTCGTCCGGTCGTCAGCCGCGGCCAGGTCTACGCCATCAGCCAGTCGGGCGTGCTGCAGGTCATGGACCTGCGCAGCGGCCAGCCGAAGTGGTCCCTGCCCATCGTCGGGGTGAACCAGCCCCTGCCGGTCGGCGACGTCGTCTATGTCGTGTCCCAGGCAGGCGAGCTGACCGTGGTCAACCGCGAGACGGGCCAGGTCTACTGGACCCGCGACCTGAACGAGGGCCGCGTCCGCAAGGAAGGCGGCTTCCTGGGCTTCGGCAAGCGCACCGTGCGTCCGGTCTGGTCCGGCCCGATCCTGGCGTCGAACCGTCTGGTGCTGGTCAACTCGGACGGCGAGGCCGTGGCCTTTGATCCGAAGACGGGCGCGCAGACCGGCAGTCTGAAGCTGGGTTCGGCCGCCTATATCGCCCCGGCCGCCTATAACGGCGCCCTCTATGTCCTGACCGACAAGGGCCAGCTGGTCAGCATCCGCTGACCTTTTCACCGATTTAAGCTAGAAGGCCGACATGGCTCTGAAGGTCGCCATCGTCGGCCGCCCCAATGTGGGCAAGTCGACACTGTTCAATCGTCTCGTCGGCAAGCGCCTTGCGCTGGTCGATGATCGCCCCGGCGTGACCCGCGACCGCCGCTACGCCGACGGCGTGATCGGCGATATGGACCTGACCCTGATCGACACCGCAGGGTATGAGGACGTCACCGACGAAAGCCTGGAAGCCCGGATGCGCGAGCAGACCGAGGCGGCGATCGAGGACGCGGACCTGATCCTGTTCATGATGGACGCGCGCGAAGGCGTGACCTCGCTGGACCGTATCTTCGCTGACCGCCTGCGCAAGGTGCACAAGCCCGTCGTCCTGCTGGCCAACAAGTCGGAAAGCCGCGAGAGCGGCGGCGGCGTGGGCGAAGCTCATGGTCTGGGCTTCGGCGAACCGGTGCCGATCTCGGCCGAGCACGGCGAGGGCATGGCCGACCTGTATCAGGCGATCCTGGCCGCGTCGGAAGACATCTTCGTCGAGGAAGTCGACGAGCCGGAAAAACCGATCCGCATTGCGGTCATCGGCCGCCCGAACGCGGGCAAGTCGACCCTGATCAACCGCCTGATCGGCGATGATCGCCTGCTGACCGGACCCGAAGCCGGGATCACGCGCGACTCCATCTCGGTGGACTGGGTCTGGGAAGGCCGCAACATCCGCCTGATCGACACCGCCGGGATGCGCCGCAAGGCTCGCGTCCAGGAGAAGCTGGAAAAGCTGTCGGTCGCCGACACCATCCGCGCCATCACCTTCGCCGAGGTGGTGATCATGGTGATGGACAAGGACGACGCCTTCGACACCCAGGACCTGCAACTGGCCGACCTGGTCGAGCGGGAAGGGCGGGCGCTGGTCTATGTCGCCGCCAAATGGGACCTGGAGGAAGAGCCTCAGTCCCGTCTGGCCGAGCTGAAGCGCCTGGCTGACGACAAGCTGCCGCAGCTGCGCGGTTCGCCCTTCGTGGCCCTGTCCTCGTTCAACGGACGGGGCGTCGAGCGTCTGATGCCCGCCGTGCTTCAGGCCTATGACACCTGGTCGGTGAAGGTGAAGACCCGCGACCTGAACGACTGGCTGTCGCTGGCGACCCAGAGGCACCCGCCGCCCGCCGTGGACGGCAAGCGCATCAAGCCGAAATATGTGGCGCAGACCAAGGCGCGTCCTCCGACGTTCGTGCTGTTCGCCAGCCGCGCCTCGGCCATGCCGGACCACTACAAGCGTTATCTGATCAACTCGATCCGCGAGAGCTTCGACCTGCCAGGCACGCCGATCCGCCTGACGGTCAAGTCGGGCTCGGCCAACCCCTATGCCGACGGCGGGGCCAAGTCGGGGCCGGAGCGCTTCAAGGGCGACGCCAAGACCGCGCCGCGCCGCGTGCTGAAGGCCGAGAAGGAAGAGAAGCTGTCCAACCTGCCCGGCAAGGCGCTGGAGCAGAAGGCCAAGGCCGGCATCAAGCCCAAGGTGAAGCCTCTGGGCGGGCTGAAGGCCAGCGCGTCGAAGAAGTCGGGGACCAACGCCTTCGTCGGCAAGGGCGCGCGCGGCGGCGCCCGCCAGGTGTCGCGCTCGGGCCGCGTCCGCACGGGACAGAAGGGCGGCGCCAAGCGCTGATTACCTGACGGGAACCTTTGCCCGGCTTTTGACGTCAGTTGAGGCGCAGGAGGCGGATGAAGGGTCATGAAGCACGCGCGCATCGACTATGTCGCCCTGACGACGCCCGACCTGGTCGGACGGGCGCAGGGCGGCGACCCCGAGGCCTTCCGCGCCATCATGCAGCGGGCCAACCAGCGGCTGTTCCGCGTCGCCCGGGCGGTCCTGCACGATGAGAGCGAGGCCGAGGACGCGCTGCAGGACGCCTATGTGCGCGCCTTCCTGGGCATCGGCCGATTTCGCGGCGAAGCGGACATCGTCACCTGGCTGACCCGGATCGTGCTGAACGAGGCGCGCGGCCGCCTGCGCCGACGCCGTCCCTTCGCGGCGCTGGAGGCGGTGGAGACGGCGCAGACGACGACGGGCGAGATCATCCTGTTTCCCGGCGCGGCGTTCGACGCTGGGCCGGAGAGCGATGCGGCCCGAAGCCAGATCCGCAGCCTGATCGAACAGGCGGTGGACGACCTGCCGCCCGCCTTTCGCGCTGTCTTCATCATGCGGGACATCGAGGGGTGCTCGATCGAGGAGACGGCGGCGGGCCTGGGACTCAAGCCCGAGACGGTGAAGACCCGACTGCATCGCGCGCGTCGCCTGTTGCGTCAGGCGCTGGATGAGCGGGTGTCGGCATGTTTGATCGGCGCCTTCCCGTTTCTGGGCGCCCGTTGCCGCCGAATGGCGGATCGGGTGCTGGCCCGGCTGGCGCGCGTGCAGCCGGCGAAACCGGAAACGGGAACTTTATCCGGGGGCTGATGCTCCAATGTCCCGACGGCGGCGCATGGCCGCCGCGACAGAGGAGACCGAGCCATGTTCAAGTGTCTTTTCGTGGTTGGAGCCCTGGCGTTGGCGCCGTTATCGGCGGCTCAGGCCCAAAGCCACCCGCAGGCGTCGGCGCCCGCCGCCCAACCCAGCGATCCCCAGATCGCGCACATCGCCTATACGGCGGGGCAGTTGGACATAGAGGCGGCGGATCAGGCGCTGGCCAAATCGACCAATGCCGAGGTCCGGGCCTTCGCGGAGACCATGAAGCGCGACCACGCGGCGGTGAACGAGCAGGCCGTGGCCCTGGTGAAGAAGCTGAACGTGACGCCCGAGGCCAATGCGACCTCGACCGCCCTGACCGAAGCGGCGGCGCGCGAACGGGAAAGGCTGTCGGGGCTGTCAGGCATGGCCTTCGACAGGGCCTATATCGACAATGAGGTCTCTTTTCACCGCACGGTCAACGAGGCGCTGCGCGGGACGCTGATCCCCGGCGCGCGCAACGCTGAACTGAAGGCCTTGCTGGAACGCGGTCTGGCGCTGTTCCAGGAGCATCAGGCCCACGCCGAGCAGTTGGCCCGTCATGTCCGTTGATCAGGGGAAGGGCGAGCGTTCCCGGCGCGACGTCCTGGCGTCGGCCGCAATCCTGACCCTCGCCGCAGCCTGGCCGGCCCGCGCCGCCGGGCGGCGGCATGTCGTCGTGATCGACAAGATGGCCTTCGGAGCGCCGCCGTCGGGCGTGAAGGTCGGCGATACGATCACCTGGACCAACCGGGACATCGTTCGACATACGGCGACGGCGCGGAATGGGGCTTTCGATCTGGATCTTCCGCCAGGGGCTTCGGCGTCGGCGGTGATGAGCCGGGCCGGCGTCGTTCCCTACTACTGCCGCTATCACCCGGCGATGCGCGGCGAGATCAGCGTGGGAGTCTAGCCTGTTCCGGCTCGTCGCCCAGCACCAGTTTCAGCGCCAGGGCGACCACGATGACCCAGCGCAGTTCGTGCCAGTTCATGGCGATGCTTTCGCTGAGCATGGTGAAGGTGAAGGACACCATCATCGGCAGGGCCAGCCAGCCGCCGGGACTGGCGTAGGCGGCCCACAGGGACTGCGCCCAGATCTGCACCAGCCACAGGGCGAACAGGATCACGCCGCCCAGGCCCAGGGCGATGTAGATCTCGAGCCAGCCGCTGTGGGCGTTGGCCGGCAGGAAGTGGGCCTGATGCCCGATCCAGGCCTTGGGGCCGGTGAAGCTGGGGTCGTCCCATACGGCGCCGTAGCCGAAGCCGCGCCAGGGGTGGTCGGACATCTGCTCCATGATGCCGGACCAGATTTCGGTGCGCCCGGTCAGGGTGGCGTCCTTGCCCAGAAGCTCCAGCACCACGTCCGTCTCGGTCGCGATCAGCAGGCCTGCGCCGATGACGACCACGACCGCCAGCCAGGTGGCGATGATGGCGCGTAACGGGCCGGACTTCACCACGGCCACGAAGCCCATGGCGCTGAGCGACAGCAGCAGCACCAGCAAGGCCGTCTTCGAGGTCGACAGAATGACCAGGGCCATCGATACGACCGCCAGGCCGAACCAGAGCTTGCGCCGTTCGGGAACCATGATTCCGGCGGCCAGCAGGAAGATGGTGGTCTGGACCATGACATGGCCGAGGCCGTTCTTCTCGAGCCAGAGGCCGCGCCAGGCGCCGGGGAAGATCTCCTGCATCCGGCCGAAGTCGGGCAGCAGCGCGCCGAGCAGGAAGGAAATGACGGCCAGGGCGCCGAGCGTTCCGGCCACGATTTCCGTCAAGGTCCGCCAACTCCACCGGGAGGCCAGGGCGACGCCGCCCAGGGTGGTGAACAGCAGGGCTGGAATCCGCCGCGCCGTCAGATCTGGCATGATCGACCAGAAATAGGTCGCCGCCGTCAGCAGCAGAAGGGCGATCAGCAGGGGAGAGCGCGCCATGCCCCGGACCGCGCGGTCGGGCCTCATGCAGACCAGCACGAGGGCCATCAGATAGGCGGGGTAGTAGAAGTTCCTGAGGAAGTCGGCCGACCGCGCGCCGTAGTTGGTCAGCGGGGCGCCCCAGAAACTGACATAGGTCAAGATCAGGCCGACCGAGGTCGCGAACGCCACGATGTCGGCCAGCGGCGCCGCGCGGATCAGGGGGGCGGCCCGAGAGGCGGCCGGAGAAACGGGCAGGGGCGCCCGGCTCCGCATCGCTGACGCCTGATCCCCCCCCTGCATGGCGGGTTAGACGAGGGCGTCCGCCGACAGGCCGTGCTTCCATTCCTTGAAGCTGACTGTCAGAGGCGGTGTGAAATCAGGGCGGGCCAGTTCGACGATCAGGGGACCGATCTCGGAAGGATGTGGCAGAACGCCGGGATCTTCACCCGGAAAGGCCTGGGCGCGCAACTGCGTCCGCATCCGGCCCGGATCGACGATGGAGACGCGCACCGGCGTGCTCTCGATCTCATCGGCCCAGCATTTGACCAGGGCCTCGGCGCCGGCCTTGGTCGCGGCGTACATGCCCCAGAAGGCGCGCGGCTGGCTGGCCACGCTGGTGGTCAGGTGGATGGCGCGGCCGGCGTCAGAGGCGCGCAGCAGCGGCTCCAGCGAGCGGATCAGGCGGTAGACGCCGGTGAAGTTGATCTTCTCGACCTTGGCGAACTCGCGCGGCTCGGCGTGGGCGACCGGGGTCAGGCCCGACGGGCCCATGGTCGCGGCCGCCTGAACCCAGATGTCCAGCTTGCCGTAGCGCTGGAACAGGGCGCCGCCCAGACGATCGATGGCGCCGCCGTCCACCAGATCGAACGGGACCAGGCTGGCGTGCTGGCCGGTGGCGGCGAAGATTTCGTCGTCCAACTCTTCCAGGGCGCCTTGGGTGCGCGCGGCGGCGATGACGTGGGCGCCGGCCTTGGCCAGGGCCAGGGCGGCCTCGCGGCCGATGCCGCGCGAGGCGCCGACGACCAGGGCGACGCGGTTGGCGAGGGGGAGGGAAGCGTGTTCGGACATGGCCCGCTGATAGCGCGGCATGGCGTGGGGTGGAAGGGCGCGACAGCTTCCCTCTCCCAATGGGAGAGGGCTTGAGCCTCCAAGAGCCGAAGGCGATTGGTTAAGGCGAAAGGGTGAGGGTTCGCGGGTGAAGTCGGCCGAAGGCCGTAGCGCGACGGCTTGCGCCGACGGACAGGACAAGCCCCTCACCCTTTCGCGCCAGAACGACGGCTGCGCCGCCGTGCGCTCAAGCCCTCTCCCGCCGGGAGAGGGAAGCCTGATCTTCAGTAGCCCGGCGCGGCCTGCCACAGGCTGAAGCTGACGCCCTGGTCGTCGCTGACGACGGCGGACAGGCCCGACGGGCTTTCCGCCGGGACGGCGCAGCGACCGCCGAGCTCATTCACACGGGCGCAGGCGGTGTGGATGTCGTCCACGCGGAAGTAGAGGTTGGGAAAGGCCTTTTGCTCGCCCTTGGTGATGCCGAAGGCGGGATCGGAGGCGACCACATGGGCGTAGGTCGGGCTGGACGAGGCATCGTCGAAGCGCCAGCCGAACAGGCCCGCGTAGAAGGCGCGGGCCTTGTCGACGTCAGGGGTGTCGAGCGTGAAGTAGCCGAGCTGGATCATCCAGCCTTAAGCGGTCACCAGCAGAGAAAGTTGCTTCCCGCGCGGATCGCGGCCGCCTTCCTCGATCTCACGGTCCAGCAGGCGGGTCGGATAGTCGCCGGTGAAGTAGTGGTCGGTATACTGCGGATTGGCGGCGTTGCGCGGTCCGGCGCCTAGGGCGTCGTACAGGCCGTCGATGGACAGGAAGCCGAGGGAATCGACCTCCAGCACGGCGCGCATCTCTTCCATGCTGTGGGTGGCGGCCATCAGCTGCGACCGTTCGGGCATGTCGATGCCGTAGAAGTCGGGAAAGAGGATCTGCGGGCTGGCCGAGCGCAGGTGAACCTCCTTGGCGCCCGCCGCGCGCACGGCGCGGACCAGCTTCAGCGAGGTGGTGCCGCGCACGATGGAATCGTCGATCAGCACGACGCGCTTGCCTTCCAGGGCGGCGCGGTTGGGGCTGTGCTTCATCCGCACGCCCTTCTGACGGGCGCCCTGGCTGGGCTGGATGAAGGTGCGGCCCAGATAGTGGCTGCGGATGATGCCCATTTCATAAGGCAGGCCGCTTTCCTGGGCGTAGCCGAGGGCGGCGGGGACGCCCGAGTCGGGCACCGGCACCACGACGTCGGCCTCGACCACGTGCTCGCGCGCCAGGCGGCGGCCCATCTCCTTGCGGACGTCGTAGACCGACAGGCCGTTCACGACCGAGTCGGGGCGGGCGAAGTAGACGTATTCGAACAGGCAGGGACGGGCGGCCCGCGCGGCGAAGGGCTTGATCGAGGTCAGGCCTTCGTCGTCGATGACCACGACCTCGCCATGCTCGACGTCGCGCACGAAGGTGGCGCCGATCAGGTCAAGCGCGCAGGTCTCGGACGCGAGCACCCAGGCCTCGCCGACCTTGCCCAGCACCAGGGGGCGGATGCCCAGCGGGTCGCGCGCGCCGATCATCTTGAAACGGGTCTGCGCCACCAGGGCGTAGCCGCCCTCGATGCGGCTCAGGGCGTCGATGAAGCGGTCGACGATCTTGGCCTTACGGCTGCGGGCGATCAGGTGAAGGATGGCCTCGGAGTCCGAAGTGGACTGGAAGATCGCGCCTTCCGAGACAAGTTGCGCGTGCAGGTATTTGAAATTGGTCAGGTTGCCGTTGTGGGCGATGGCGATGCCGCCCTGGTCCAGATCGGCGAACATCGGCTGGATGTTGCGCAGGAAGCTGCCGCCGGCGGTGGAGTAGCGGGTGTGGCCGATGGCGGCCCGGCCCGGCAGCCGCTCGTTCAGCGCCGCGTTGCCGAAGGCCTCGCCGACCAGGCCCTGGTGCCGTTCCGTGTAGAAACGCTCGTCGTGGACGCTGGCGATGCCGCAGGCTTCTTGGCCGCGATGCTGCAGGGCGTGCAGGCCAAGCGCGACGATGGAGGAGGCTTCGTTCTCGGGCGCGCCCCAGACGCCGCAGACGCCGCACTCCAGGCGCAGCTGATCGTCCTCCGGCTCACGCCAGTGCTCACGGTGAACGACGGGTTCGGCGATATGGTGGCGCATCGTCAGGCTCCGATGACCGGGAAAGGATAACTCAAAGGACGGCGCCGCGCACGTAGTCCGCGAATGCGTCGGGGGCAAGGCTCATTGGTCGGAAAACCCTTCGCGGACGGAAGAACCGACCACGGGAGTCAGGGCGTCGGCGCCCTTCCCAAGGGTCGGCAGTACGATCTGGATGGCCCGAGCGGCGCCTTCGCTGACCGGCGCGGTGGCGGCCTCGGACAGCCAGCGCGGCGGGTTGTCCTGCATGGCGCCCATGATGACCAGATGCACCGCCCCGATCAGGGCCAGGGCGCGGATCAGGCCGACCGCCAGGCCCAGGGTCTGATCCAGCACGCCCAGCGCATGGCCGCGCGCGCCCTGCGAAATGGCCGAGCCGATAAAGCGCAGGCCGAAGTAGAGGATGACGAAGACCAGCCCTACGGCCAGCACTGACCCGGCCCAGTCGGGATCGACCAGAGAACGCCCGATCGGCGCCGTCCACGGCAGGGTGATCAGGGCCAGCAGCGCCGCCAGCAGGAAGCTGAACAGGGCCGTGATCTCGCGCATGCCGCCCCGGAACCATCCGGCGGCGCCCGAGGCCAGCAGGGCCAGGATCACGAAGACGTCGTAGCCGGTCACGCGCGCTGCGGCCTCAATGCGTTGGGGAACGCGCCTTAGTAGCGGTTCTGGGAGATTCGCTCGACCGCGTCGGTCAGGCGGGTGACGACGGTCAGGGCGACATCGCCCTTCTTCACCTTGCCATTGGCTTGTGGCGGCGCGAGGGCGCGCTCGAAGCCCAGCTTCTTGGCCTCGCGCAGACGGGCCTCGGCGCGGCCGACGGCGCGGACCTCGCCCGACAGGCCGATCTCGCCGAAGACGACGCAGCCCTGGGGCAGGGGCATGTCCAGGGCCGAGGAGATCAGGGCGGCGGCGGCGGCCAGATCGGCGGCGGGTTCATTGATCCGCATCCCGCCCGCGACGTTCAGATAGACATCCTTGTCGCCGAACCCCAGACCGCAGCGCGCCTCCAGCACCGCCAGCAGCATGGCCAGGCGGCCGGAGTCCCAGCCGACGACGGCGCGTCTTGGCGTGCCGTATGCAGAAGGCGCGACAAGAGCCTGTATTTCCACCAGAACGGGGCGCGATCCCTCGATCCCGGCGAAGACGGCGGCGCCGGGCGCCCGGTCCTTGCCTTCGCCCAGGAACAGGGCCGAGGGGTTGGGCACTTCGCGCAGGCCGGAATCGCCCATCTCGAACACGCCGATCTCGTCGGTGGCGCCGAAACGGTTCTTGCCCGCGCGCAGGATGCGGAAGGGATAGCCGCGCTCGCCCTCGAAGCTGAGGACGGCGTCGACCATATGCTCGACCACGCGCGGCCCGGCGATCTGGCCGTCCTTGGTGACGTGCCCGACCAGGACGATGGCGGGGCCGCCGTTCTTGGCCAGCCGCACCAGTTCGGCGGCGCAGGCGCGCACCTGAGTGATGGAGCCGGGGCCGGCGTCGTGCGCGTCGCTCCACAGCGTCTGGATGGAGTCGATGATGACGATGTCGAACGGGTCGCGCTTCAGCGTCGTCAGGATGTCGCGCAGGGCGGTGGCGGAGGCCAGCGACACGTCGGCGTCGGCCACGCCCATGCGTTTGGCGCGGGCGCGGATCTGCTCGATCGCCTCTTCGCCCGAGATATAGGCGACCTTGGCGCCGTTGCGGGCCGCCTTGGCCGTGACCTCCAGCAGCAGGGTCGACTTGCCGACGCCGGGGTCGCCGCCCAGCAGGATGGCCGAGCCGGGCACCACGCCGCCGCCGCAGACGCGGTCGAACTCGGTCACGCCGGTGACGATCCGCGGCGGTTCAGGCGTGTCGGACTGCAGCGTCTCGAACTGGACCCCGCGCCCGCGCGCGGTCGAGGCGGGCTTCATGGCGCCCGGCGGGGCGGCCTTGGATTCCTCGACCAGGGCGTTCCACTCGCCGCAGGCCGAACACTGCCCGGCCCATTTGGAATGAACCGCTCCGCAGGATTTGCAGACGAAGAGAAGAGAGTCGCGCGCCATGGTCCAGACCTAGCAGATCAGACGGGCGAGGGCAGGCGGGATGAAATGAGGTGCGTCCGAAATTGTCATAGGGAGACTGCGGGGTTGCGTCAGCATCCACACAGCCGTCATTCTGACATGATAAGGCCGTGATCCGACTCAATCGCCCAGAAGGCTAACGAATGACCCTGGAAAATCCCCCCGCCGTCGACCCCTCGCTCGTCTCGCGGGTCAAATACATCCTGACCCGGCCGAAGTTTGAATGGCCGGTGATCGACGCCGAAAGCGCCAGCATCAAGGGGCTGTTCACCAGCTATGCCGTCGTTCTAGCGGCCATTCCGGCGGTGGCGACCATTGTGGGCCAGATCGCCTTCGGTCATCGCGGCCTGATCGGGCCGCTGCTGGGCGGGGCGCTCAGCTATGTGCTGAGCCTGGTCAGCGTCTATGTGCTGGGCCTGATCATCGACGCACTGGCGCCGACCTTCGGCGGGACCAAGAACCCGGTGAAGGCGATGCAGGTCGCCGTCTATTCCATGACCCCGATGTGGGTCGCGGGCGTGCTGAACATTATTCCGACGCTGGGTTGGCTGGCCGGGCTGATCGGCCTCTATGGCTTCTATCTGATGTATCTGGGCCTGCCGACGCTGATGAAGACCGCCGCCGACAAGGCGCTGGGCTACACCATCGTCGTGGTGGTCGCGGCCATCATCCTGAACGCCATCGTCTTCGCCATCGTCGGCGCGGTGATCGCCAGCTTCGTTATCGTCGGCGCAGGCGCGGCGGCGTTCGCCCTGAGCTAAGCCTCAAAGAGAAGGGCTGAGGCCGAGCGCTTCAGCCCTTTGTCTTTCAGCCCTTGTAGACGCGCGGCACGCGCGGCGTGATCGAGGTCAGCAACTCATAGCTGATGGTGCCCGCCGCCGCCGCCGCGTCGTCGATCAGGCGGTTGGCGCCGAAGATCTCCACCGGATCGCCCGCCTTGACGTCCAGGCCGGTCACATCGACCGCAAGCACGTCCATCGACACCCGGCCGATGATCGGCCGCATCTCGCCCGCGATGAAGACCTGTCCCTTGGGGCTGTAGGAGCGCAGCACGCCGTCGGCGTAGCCCGCGCCGACGGTCGCCACGCGCATCGGTCGCTCCGCCTTGTAGCCCTGCGAATAGCCGACGGTTTCGCCTGCGGGCACGTCGCGCACCTGCACCGCCTGGGCGATCAGGCTGGCGACAGGCGCGATCTTCTCGTGCGGACGGCCTTCCGGCCCGCCGCCGTACAGGCAGATGCCCGGCCGCACCACGTCGAAGGCGAAGTCCGGCCCCAGGAAGCAGCCGCCCGAGTTGGCGAAGGAGCGCGCCACGCCCGGATAGCGTTGGACCGCCGCCGCATAGGCGTCGCGCTGGGCGCGGTTCAACGGGTTGGACGGTTCGTCGGCGCAGGCCAGGTGGGTCATCACCAGTTCGAGGCCCTCGAACGGTTCGGGCGCATCCTCGACGCGGAAACCCAACCGGTTCATGCCGGTGTCGATCTGCAGTCCGCAGGCGCCGCCGCCCGCCGCCTGCCAGGTCTGAAGCTGGGTCGGGTGGTTGATGACGGGCCGCAGGTTCGAGGCCTTGAGCATGGCGGCCCCGTCGCCGTGGCAGCCGTCCAGTATATAGATGACCGGCTCGGGCCCGATCGCCTCGCGCAGGCGCACGCCCTCGGCCGCGCGGGCGACGAAGAAGGTCCGCGCGCCCTCGGCCATCAGACGCTTGGTCACGGCGGCGGCGCCGAGGCCGTAGCCGTCGGCCTTCACGACCGGATTGACCGGACGGCCGGTCAGGGTCTCGAGCGTATGATAATTTCGGGCGAGAGCGCCCAAGTCGACGGCAAGGGTGGCGGGCGGGGAGGACATGCTCCGTTCTATGCCGCAAGTTTGTTCGTCCCGACAGTCCTCAGCCGTCAATGCGGGCCGGGATTCTCCTGGCTCAGCCAATCGCTGGCGTCTTGAACTGCAAAGGCTCCGCTCTCCGAAGCAAAGCGATTCAGGAGGAAGGCGTGGCCGCTGCCATAGATCACCAGCACCCGTTCGTCCGGGCTGGCGGCCAGGCGGGTGACGTTGGCGAAGATTTTCAGGTTGCGGCCGTGCCAGGCGCCGACCCAGTTGGCGCCCTCCAGCCCCAGCAGGGCGTAGTCGTGATAGACGCGGTGCTGGCGCAAGAGATAGTCGGGCGCATTGATGGCGGCCAGCCAGTCGCCGATCGCCATGCCATCAACCATCTGCTGGGCGTCGCGCGCGCGGTCAGGCGAACGCAGGGCCCGAAAGCGGGCGAGATTGTCGCCCTCGTAGGCTTGGCTGTTCCAGTCATAGTCGGTGATCTCGCCGGGCGGCATGTCGTTCCAATCCACGGCGTACAGGCGATCGTGGCCGAGGCGCGCGGCGAGGCGCAGGCCGAATTGGTCGATTTCATTGGCGGTCAGCTCGAGACGGCCGGCGCGATAGTCTGCGTAGCGTTGATCCAGCTCGGCCTGATCGCCGCTCTTGACCTCTACGGCGATCCGAGTGGGACGCCACGCGGCAAGAGCGGCCACGACCTCTTCGATCTGCGCCTGACGATCCGGCCCCAGAATGTCACGGTGCTGGATGTTGACGACGTCACGGTTGTTGTTGGCCAGGTGACCAGAGCCCATGACCATCAGGGCTGGGCGGACCTCGGCCGGCCGCTGGCTCAGCAGGACGGCGTCGCCCTCGAAAATCTGAGCGACCGCCGGCGCGGCGCACAAGCAGGCGATGATGATCGATGCCGATGAAAGGACAGTGGTGCGAGACATGGCCATTCCTCCATTGAAGGTTGGCGGCTACCTTGCCCGGCCTCTTTCGTCGCGTTGCTTAATTATTTGAAACTCAGATTAAATATAAGCAATGAAAGGCGTTGTCTAAGGCGAGATCATTGCGGGCGACCACGCCAGATCGACGTCGAGGCGCTGGCGATCAAGGTGAAAGAGTGGAGCCGGGGTCAGCAATCTACTCGGGAATATCCGCATAGGCGCCGCCGTAGCGGCCGTCGTGGGCCAGGTTGCCGAAGCGGGTGGTGTTGGAATCGAACGCCAGCTTGACGATGCCGATGGGGCCGTGACGCTGCTTGCCGATGACCACTTCGGCCTGGTGCTGCAGGCGGTCCATGTCTTCCTGCCACTTCAGGTGTTCTTCGGTGCCTTCGCGCGGCTCGGCGCGGCCGAGGTAGTAGCTTTCGCGATAGACGAACATGACGCAGTCGGCGTCCTGCTCGATCGAGCCGGATTCCCGCAGGTCGGATAGTTGCGGCCGCTTGTCGTCGCGCTGCTCGACCTGACGCGACAGCTGCGACAGAGCGATGATGGGGACGTTCAGTTCCTTGGCCAGGGCCTTCAGGCCGCCGGTGATCTCGGAGACCTCCTGCACCCGGTTCTTCTGGCTGTTCTCGCCGGTCGTCACCAGCTGCAGGTAGTCGACCACGATCAGGTCGAGGCCGTGTTCCATCCGCTTCAGCCTTCGTGCGCGCGCCGCCAGCTTCGAGATGGACAGGCCGCCGGTGGCGTCGATGTAGAGGGGGCTTTCGCCGATCTCGATAGCGGCGTCGCGGATCTTGCCGAAGTCCGAGGCGTCGATTTCGCCTTTGCGCAGCTTGTCCGAGGACACGCCCGACGCATCGGCCAGGATACGCATGGCCAGCTGTTCGGCGCTCATTTCCAGCGAGTAGAAGGCGACGACGCCGCCGTCGACGGTCTTGCGCCCGCCGTCCGGCGTCGGCTCCCAGCGGTAGTTGCGCGCGACGTTGAAGGCGATGTTGGTGGCCAGCGCCGTCTTGCCCATCGACGGACGGCCCGCGAGGATCAGAAGGTCGGAGGGGTGCAGGCCGCCCAGCTTCTGGTCCAGATCGTCCAGACGGGTGGCCAGACCGGCCAGCTTACCCTCGCGCTGATAGGCCTCGCCCGCCATCTCGACCGCGCCGGACAGGGCGTGGGAGAAGCTGACGAAGCCCGACGACGGCTTGCCCGTCTCGGCCAGGGAATAGAGCGTCTGCTCGGCCTGTTCGATCTGTTCGTCGGCGGGCGTCTCGGGGTTGGGCGCCTCCTTGATGATCTCGCCGCCGATGCGGATCAGGTCGCGGCGCAGCGCGAGGTCATAGACGACGCGAGCGTAGTCGGGGGCGTTGGCGGCGGGCGGCGCCCGGTCCACCAGATCGGCGAGGTAACGCAGGCCGCCGAACTCCTGAAACGCCGGATCCTGCTTGAACCGCTCCATCAGGATGGTGGGCTCGGCCAGCAGGCCCTGGCGGATGTGGTCCTCGACCGCATCGAACAGGCGCTGGTGGAAGGGTTCGTAGAAATGGCTGCCGCGCAGTCGGTCCGACAGGCGCTCGAACACGGCGTTGTCGAACATCAGCGAGCCCAGAAGGGCCTGCTCCGCCTCCAGATTGTGGGGCATGGACGACACCTGCACGGCGTCGTTGGCGTCAAAGGGCATCGGAGCGAAGGCGGCGTTCATCGTGGCCATGGTGAAACATCCGCGCGCGCTGCGTCAGGGGCGGACGCTCATAGGGGTGGACAAGTGGCCGTTGGGCCTGTGGATGCTCTGGGGAGGCCCGCCTCAGCCGCGGCAGGGATAGCGCTCGACCATCCAGTCGCGCACAGCCTGGGTCACGGTGATGCGGCGTCGCGCCTCGGGCATGGTCTCGAAGCGCGCCACCAGGGTCTCGGGCGTGATGCCGGTGCCGGAGGCGGGAATGCAGTGCGCCGGGGTGCGGCCGGCGGAGACGGCCGAGGCCTGCTCGGCCTTGACCGTGCTGACGGCGCCCGTGACTTCGCGGATCAGACGGCGCGTGTCAGGGCGCATCATGGCCACGGCGCGGTTGCGCGGGATGTTCTGGCCGATCGTCAGGAACTGCTGGACGGTCATCTCGGCCGACTGGGCCTGGGCCAGCGGCGCCGAGGCGAGCAGCGTCAGGGCGCCCAGCGGCGCGGCGAAAAGAGCATGAACGGAACGCGACATGGGGGACTAGATGCTCTCGTGAAGCCGGCTTCGCAAGGTCTGGCGGTTCAGGTTCATGCGGGACACGGATGCGCCTCGGCCATCCATTCGCGCACCGCCTGGGTCACGGAGATGCCGCGCCGCTGGGGCGGGATGCTGCTGAAGCGGCCCAGAATCTCGCCGGTGTTCACGCTGACCTTGTCCGGCACGCAGGTGGCCGGGCGACGACCGGCGGCGCGGGCGGCCGCTTGCTCGTCTCGGATTGTCTTGAACGCCGCCTTCATCTCGTTCATCAGCCGGCGCGTGTCCGAGCGCAAAAGGGCGGTCGGATTGCGAGGTATGCCGTCGGCCGTGGTCAGGAACTCCTGAACCGTCATGGCGCTCGCGCTTGACGCCAGCAGGCTGGCGGCGAGCGCGAGGATGAGCGTGGGCTTGTTCATGCGAACTCTCCGAACGACAGAGCCAGCTTGGCCGCATCGTGGATGAATGCTCGCTGAACGCCGTCAGGTCGTCAGCGTGGCGGCCGCGGCGGTCGCCGCCGCAGCCGTCACGCCGCCCCGAGCAGCAGACCCCGACGCGAGGAGGAGGGGGAGGAGCTCCTCTCACGCCGGGTCTGACGCCGCTGTCACCACCTCACGTTCAGTCGGGCGTAGCCGTAGCGGCCGTTGAACCCGAACGGCGAGTAGTAGGGGAAGCCCAGCACGCCGTTGTTGTTCAGGTTGGCGGGCACGAAGTCGGGATATTCGTCGAAGACGTTGTCGACGCCGATCGCCAGGCCGACCCGGTCGGTGATCTGGAAGCGGCCTTCCAGGTCGATGGTGGTCTTGTCGCCGGTCGAATAGTCGTTGGCGGGGACCGAACCGGGTTGCAGCACGCTGGCGTAATAGGTCGCCCGCGCCGTCGCACCCCAGCGGCCCAGGCTCCAGTCGGCGGAGGCGGAGACCTTGGTGTCAGGCGTGCCCTCCTCGATGGTCAGGATGCGCTGGCGGGAGAACAGGGTCGGCGCCGGGTTCAGCACCGAGGTCGAGGTCGGGAATTTCGTCACGCTGACGTCATTGACGTTGGCGGCGACGGTGAAGTCCCAGTCGCCGGCCGTCTCGGTCCGCAGGCGATAGCGGCCGACGATGTCGACGCCTTCGGTCTCGGTCGTCACGCCGTTGAGGAAGAAGCGCGCGGCCTGGACGCCCAGCGGGTCCAGCAGGCCGGCGACCTGGGGCGAGAAGCTGCGGTTGATCAGCTCCGACAGGACGATCTGGTTCTCGATCTCAATGCGATAGGCGTCGATCGTCAGGTCGAAATTCCCCAGGCGGACCACGGCGCCCAGCGTGTAGTTGGTCGAGGTTTCGGCCTTCAGCGGGCGGGCGCCCAGGACCGAGGCGACCTCGCTCGTGGCGGGGAAGGTGCCGGTTTCGACGAAGCCGCCGTCCTGGACGACCGAGGAGGTCGAGGTGAAGAAGCTCTGCTGCAGCGACGGGGCGCGGAAGCCGGTCGACACCGAACCGCGCAGGGCGAAGTTCGGGCTGAAGTCGTAGCGGGCGGCGAACTTGCCCGTCTGGGCGTCGCCGAAGTCGGAATAGTCCTCGACGCGCAGCGCGCCCTCGACCGTCAGCTTCTCGGTCAGCGGGATTTCGATGTCGGCGTACAGGGCGACGGCGTCGCGGTCTTCATCCACCTCATTCGAGGGCTGGAAGCCGGGGAATCCCTGGGCGCCGCCGGCCAGGGCGGTGTTCGTCCCCAGCGGGCCGCGGTTCCACGATTCCGGCTGACCGGCGTCGATCTTGTAGGTCTCCTTGCGGGCCTCCAGGCCCCAGGCGAAGTTCAGCGGACCGCCGTCCAGGCCGACCTCGAACTGGCGCGTGAAGTCGGCGCCGAAGACGAGTTGGTCATAGGTCAGTCCGCCGGAATCGAAACTGGTCAGGGAATCGGCGCCGTAGGTGGCGTTCAGCGAATCCTCGGTGCGGAAGTCCAGGGCGTTGCGGCCGTAGACCAGGCTGAAGTCGGCGTCCCATCCGGCCAGCGTCCCGCGCACACCGCCAGCGGCCGACAGGTCCTGGGAGTTGATGGCGATCTTGGGCAGGAAGCCGTTCGGATAGATGGACGGCACATTGTTGGGGTTATCAGAGAGGCGCGGGAAGGCGGCGGAGGAACTGTCGCGCTCCTGATAGCCGGCCCAGCCATAGGCCTGCCAGTCGGCGTTCAGCGGCTTGCCCGCATTGGCGAAGACGCTCCACTGTTCGACCTTGGGGTCGCCGAAGCGGCCGGTGATCGCGCCGTTGGCGGCGGGGCGCGGATCATAGTCCGAACGGCTGGTGGGATCGCGGTCGGAATATTCCGCCGACAGGGTCAGGAACCCGTCCGAGCCCAGGCCGAAGCCCTGCCAGGCCGAGACGGTGACGGCGCGGCCGTCCTCCTCGTCCCGCTTGCCGCGCGCGGTCTCCACATTGGTGAAGTATTGGCCGTAGGTGACGCTGGCGCCGCCGCCTTCGCGGGCTTCCTTGAGGCGCAGGTTGACGACGCCGGCGATGGCGTCTGAGCCGTATTGCGCCGAGGCGCCGTCGCGCAGCACCTCGACCCGGTCCAGGGCGCCGCTGGGGATGGCGTTCAGGTCGACGGCGGCCGAGCCGCGCCCGACCGTGCCGTTGACGTTGACCAGGGCAGAGGCGTGACGGCGCGTGCCGTTGACCAGCACCAGGGTCTGGTCCGGCGACAGGCCGCGCAGGGTGGCGGGGCGGATCGAGTCCGTCCCGTCGTTGGCCGAGGGGCGCTGGAAGGTCAGCGACGGCACGGTCTGGGCCAGGGCGGCGGCGAACTCGGTCGTGCCGCGGTTCTGCAGGGTTTCGGCCGTCACCACGTCGACGGGGGCCAGGGTGTCCAGGCGCGAGCGGGCCGGGGCGCGGGTGCCCGTCACCACGATGTCGTCGACCGAGGTGGCGTCGTCAGGGATCGTCTGGGCGCCGGCGGCGCCCGCGATCAGCAGGGCGGCGCCGGATACGGCGGCCAGAAGGGCGGGGCGGCGGGGGAAGCGGGAGGTCATCTCGAGAGGTCGTCTTTTCTGATTGGACGCGCGTCAGAGATCGCCGCCGCGTGAGGGCGGGCGCGTCGGGAAGCGGAATTCTTAAAGCGAACGCAAACCGCAGACCGGCGGCGGACCGGTCAGGGAGGGCGGTCTCAGGGTCACGGGCACGGACATCGCGCCGGTCGGACTGCCGGGCGATGCAGTCGGGCGTAAAGGCCGGGGGGCATCGTCATCTCCTGCCCGTCAACGACGACGGGCGATGGCGATATTGCGGTGCGAAAGCGGCGACGGCTATCGAGATTATGTGTGGGGAGCGTGAGAAAAACTAAACGACGGGCGTGAAGGCAAAGAAAAAGGGGCGCTTCCTTGCGGAAGCGCCCCTCGATCATCTCGCCGAAGCGACAGGATCAGGCTTCGTCGCCGAAGCCTTCCTGTTGGCCGGCGCCGCCTTCCAGCAGCTCCTGAGCGGCCTGATCAGCAGCTTGACGCTCGTCGTCGAACTGGCTGCGGATCACGTCCTCGCCCTTCGCCTGACGCTCGGCTTCGTCGGCCGAACGGGCGATGTTGATCTTGACCGTGGCCGAGACCTCGGGGTGCAGGCGGACCAGCACCTCGTGGACGCCCAGCGTCTTGATCGCCGTGTTCAGGACGACCTGCGAGCGCTCGACCTTGCCGCCTTCGGCGCGGACGGCCTCAGCGACGTCGCGACCGGCGACCGAACCGTACAGTTGGCCGGTTTCGCCGGCCTGACGGATCATGACGTAGCTCTGACCGTCGATCTTGTCGGCGATCTTCTGCGACTCGGCCTTGTTCTTCTCGTTGCGCTGCTCGATGGCGGCGCGTTCGATTTCGAAGGCCTTCAGGTTGGCTTCCGTGGCGCGACGAGCCTTGTCGCGCGGCAGAAGGAAGTTACGGGCGAAACCGTCCTTGACAGTGACGACGTCGCCGATGGCGCCGAGGTTCTCGACGCGTTCCAGCAGAACGACCTTCATCTTACTTCACCACGTACGGCAGCAGGGCCAGGTAGCGGGCGCGCTTGATGGCCTTGGCCAGTTCGCGTTGCTTCTTGGCGGAAACGGCGGTGATGCGCGAGGGCACGATCTTGCCGCGTTCGGAGACGTAACGCTGCAGCAGCTTCACGTCCTTGTAGTCGATCTTCGGCGCGTTGGCGCCCGAGAACGGGCAAACCTTGCGGCGACGATAGAAGGGGCGACGGGCCGGGCCGGAGCCGGCCGGAGCGCCCGGGATGGGGGCAGTCGTATCGGTCATGATCCGGTTCCTTATTCCGAAGCCGCGGCGTCGTCGCCGCGCGGGCCGCTGCGGTCACGCTCGCGTTCGCGGCGGGCCAGCAGGGGCGACAGCTCCAGGTCGAGTTCCTCGACGCGGATGGTCAGCCAGCGCAGCACGTCTTCGTTGATCGACAGCTGACGCTCGACTTCGGCCATGGCGGCCGGCGGGCAATCAACGGCCATCAGCGAATAGTGAGCCTTGCGGTTCTTCTTGACCCGGTAGGTCAGGTTGCGCAGACCCCAGTACTCGATCTTGGCGACGGAGCCGCCGTTTTCTTCGATCAGAGCCTTGATGGTGTCGTTCAGCGCTTCGGCCTGTTGCGCCGAGATATCCTGGCGCGTCATGACCGTGTGCTCGTAAAGAGCCATGCGGCATTCTCCCTTGGCGGACATCGGCGCGGGCGAACCGGGTAGTTCGTCCACGATGGCTCCTGACGCGGCGGACGGGAGTTTCCCGGCCCTTTGACGTTCCGCAGCAGGACCGAAGCCCTGGAAAGGGCGCGCCTATACGGGAAAAACCTCGGCAGGGCAAGGCACGGCGGCCTTTGCGCCCGCGATTGGCAGGTGCGGCGAAGCACGGCACGGTGCGCATCAAGCAGCCGGAGCGCTCAGGATGACGCAAACGCCGACGCCGAGGAACCGCTGGTCGCTGATCGGGCCGGGCATCGTGGTGGCCGCGACCGGCGTGGGCGCCGGCGATCTGGTCGCCACCCTGATCGCCGGATCGCGCTTCGGCTACGCCCTGCTGTGGGCCGCCGTGATCGGGACCGTGCTGAAGATCGCCCTGGCCGAGGCCGTGGGCCGGTGGACCCTGTCCAGCGAGCGGACGATGTTCGAGGGCTGGTCGAGTCTGGGGCGTTCTCGTTTGGGCGGCGGCTGGCTGGACGGTCGGCTGAACTGGGCCGGGCTCTATTTCGGCGTCTATGTGGTGGTCTGGGGCTTCGTCTATGGCGCGGCGGCCATGACCTCGACGGCCCTGCCGCTGGCGGCGCTGTTCCCCGTGCTGGACCTGAAGGCCTGGGGAATGCTGAGCGGCGTCGCCGGGCTGATCTTCGTCTGGTTCGGCGGCTACGGCCTGTTCGAGAAGGTGATGACGGCCTGCGTCGGGGTGATGTTCGTCACCGTCGTCGGCCTGGCTGTGATCGTCACCCCGAACCTGCCGGAGTTGCTGACCGGCCTGTGGCCGAGCCTGCCGGAGGGGGCGGCCTTCTACACCCTGGGCCTGATCGGCGGGGTGGGAGGCACCATCACCATGGCGGCCTATGGCTACTGGCTGAACGCCAAGGGCTGGAAGGGTCCGGGCTGGATGGCGGTGATGCGGCTGGACAATCGGGTGGCCTATATCGTCACCGGCGTCTTCGTCGTCGCCATGCTGATCGTCGGGGCCGAGTTGCTCTATAGCGTCGGCATCGCTCTGCAGGGCGGGGATCGCGGGCTGCTGGATCTGGACCAGGTGCTGCGCGAGCGGTTCGGGCGGCCGATCTCCATCCTGTTCCTGGTCGGCTTCTGGGCCACCAGCTTCTCAAGCCTGCTGGGCGTGTGGCAGGGCGTCAGCCTGATGTTCGCCGACTTCACCGCCCATGTGCGCGGGCGCTCCGACGATCCGAAGGCGCGCGGCGACAAGAGCCGGGCGTTCCGCGCCTACGCCCTGTGGCTGACCTTCCCGCCGATGCTGCTGCTGTTCATGGATCGGCCGTTCGGGCTGATTGTCGCATATGGGGTGTTGGGCAGCCTGTTCATGCCCTTCCTGGCGGGGACGCTTCTGTGGCTTCTGAACAGCGCCCGGACGCCGCAGAAATGGCGCAGCGGCTGGGTTTCCAACCTGATGCTGGGGGCGGCGGCCCTGCTGTTCGCCGTGCTGGCGGGCAAGGAGCTGCTGGGCCTGATCCCGTCGTAGGCGGCCTATTCCTCGCAGGAGTTTCACAAAAGCCCCGGCGAACCGTCGCATTGGGCCGTTAGGCCTCGCCCTCGACCATATCGGTTCGGGGAAACATCGTCATGAAGCTGTCCGTCGCTTGTCTGGCCGCATCCGTCCTGCTGGCCGCCGCGCCCTCCATGGCCCAGGTCGTCGCGCCGCCGGACCCCGATCCGCTGCCGCCACCGCTGCACGCGCCCAACGGCCGCTGGGCCGCCAAGGGCTGGGCCGACCGCATCGTGTTGAGCCCGGCCGCCGACGCTGCGCGCGGCGCCGCCGTGGCCTGGCGCACCGACACGCGCCAGACCGCCGCCGAGGCCCAGATCGCCGAGGAGATCGACGGCCCCCTGCTGGGCTTCGCCGCCCGGACCGTGGCCGGGACCACGGCGCCGATCGAGAACGAGAACGGCCGCGCCCTCTATCATCAGGCGCGCTTTGACGGGCTGAAGCCGGACACGCGCTATGTCTATCG
Source organism: Brevundimonas sp. NPDC055311 (assembly GCF_053645695.1). Lineage (NCBI taxonomy): Bacteria > Pseudomonadati > Pseudomonadota > Alphaproteobacteria > Caulobacterales > Caulobacteraceae > Brevundimonas > Brevundimonas sp. NPDC055311. The sequence goes on along the minus strand of NZ_JBSHMV010000001.1, from coordinate 417,062 downwards.
CGTGCGCGCCGCCGATGGCTGGAGCGAGTGGCTGCCGTTCCGCACGGCCAAGGCGGAGTTCGCGCCGTTCCGCTTCATCTATCTGGGGGACACCCAGAACGACATTCTCGAGGTCGCCTCGCGTGTGATCCGCTCGGCTTTCAAGGAGGCGGGACCGGCGGCTCTGGTCGTCCATGCGGGCGATCTGGTGGCCCAGCGCGAGGTCAAGGTTCACGACGACGAATGGGGCGAATGGACCGAGGCCGGCGGCCGCGCCTTCGCCATGACGCCGCAGTTGCCCGCCAGCGGCAACCACGAATACGTCGATCACATCCTGCCGAACGGCGAGGAATCGCGCCTTCTGGGGCCGCACTGGCCGCTGCAGTTCGCCCTGCCGGACAACGGGGCAGAGGGGGCCAAGGCGACCAGCTATTACGTGGACTATCAGGGTGTGCGCTTCATCGTGCTGGACGGCACGGCGGCCATCGACCTGGGGGCCGGGGAGAGCCAGACGCGCTGGCTGGACAAGGTGCTGGCCGAAAGCCCGGCGCGCTGGAACGTCGCCCTGTTCCATCAGCCGATCTACACCTGCGCCCGGCCCGAGGACACCGAGGAGCTGAAGGCCGCCTGGAAGCCGATCTTCGACGCCCGCAACATCGATCTGGTGCTGCAGGGACACGACCATTGCTACGGCCGCGTCTCCAACCCCGCGGGGGCCGAGGCCTCGCGCGCCGACAGCGCGGCGGGCCGTCCGCAGGGGCCGGTCTATGTCGTCTCCGTCACCGGCTCCAAGATGTACGGACTGAACGACCGGGCGGACACGCAGCCGGTGCGCGTGGCCGAGAACACCGAGCTGTATCAGTTGATCGACGTCGAGGCGGATCGTCTGTCGTTCCGCGCCTTCACGGCGACGGGCGGGCTGTATGACGCCTTCACGCTGGAGCGGCAGGCCGATGGCACGAAGCGGCTGATCGAGACCGAGGACACCCTGCTGGCCCTGCGTCGTTGCGACGGTGCGGCGGGGCCGGACGACCGTCCCTGCACGGCGGAAATCAAGGACTGAGGGGAGGGCTGGCCCTTCCCAATTCCGCTCATCCCGGCGGACGCCGGGACCCAGTGAGAGCGCCGATCTGAGGTTTGTCTTCTCGGCCGCACCGACATGAAGCCAAAGCACTGGGTCCCGGCGTCCGCCGGGATGAGCGGGGTGTGAAAGCGCTGGGTTCTTGCCGTAGGGGAGGGATTCGCCTACCCCTCGCGGCTTGATTCAACGGATGACGGACGATCCCGGATGAGCCTCGCGCTTCTCTTTCCCGGTCAGGGCAGCCAGTCGGTGGGCATGGGCGTCGCCCTGTCGGACGCCTTCGCCAGCGCGCGCGAGGTCTTCGCCGAGGTGGACGACGCCCTGAACCAGAAGCTGTTCGAGCTGATGCGCGAGGGGCCGGACGATCAACTGACCCTGACCGAGAACGCCCAGCCCGCCCTGATGGCCGTGTCGGTTGCCACGGCGCGAGTGCTGAAGGTCGAGTTCGGCGTCGATGTAACGCGCGCGGCCTTCGTCGCCGGTCACTCGCTGGGCGAATATTCGGCCCTGGCGGCGGCGGGCGCGATCAGCCTGTCGGACACCGCCCGCCTGTTGAAGCTGCGCGGTCAGGCCATGCAGCGCGCCGTGCCGGTGGGCAAGGGCGCGATGGCCTCGCTGATCGGGCCCAAGACCGACCTGGCGCTGGCTGAGGAAGCGGCCAAGGCAGGTTCGGCGGCGGGCGTCTGCGTCGTCGCCAACGACAACAACAAGGGCAACGTCGTCATCTCGGGCGACAAGGCGGCTGTGGACCTGGCCATCGAAAAGGCCAAGGAACTGGGCGCGCGCGCCATTCCGCTGAACGTCTCGGCGCCGTTCCACTGTCCGCTTATGCAGCCTGCTGCGGACGAGATGGCCGCCGCTCTGGCTGACGCGAAGATCATCGCGCCCGTCGTGCCGGTGGTCGCCAACGTCACCGCCCGCCCGGAAACCGACGCCGAGGTCATCCGCCGCCTGCTGGTCGAGCAGGTCACGGGCCGCGTGCGCTGGCGCGAGAGCATGGAGTGGATGGCCTCTGAAGGCGGCGTGACCCGTTTCGTCGAGGTCGGCTCGGGCAAGGTGCTGACCGGCATGGCCAAGCGCATCGCCCCTGACGCCGAGGCATTGGCGCTGAACACGGCTGAAGAGCTGGAAGCGTTCGCGAAAACCCTTTGATCCTTCTCCCCTTGCGGGAGAAGGTGGCTGGCGCAGCCAGACGGATGAGGGGTCTCACGGACGAGTCCGACAGAGCCTCTCAAAGTTGAAAACACGGCAGGGGTCGGCAAGACCCCTCATCCGGCCCTGACGGGCCACCTTCTCCCGCAAGGGGAGAAGGAAGAGGAGATTTCAATGTTCAATCTTTCGGGAAAGACCGCCCTCGTGACCGGCGCCACCGGCGGCATTGGCGGAGCCATCGCCCGCGCCCTGCACGCGCAAGGCGCGACTGTCGTCCTGTCCGGCACGCGCGAAGCCGTGCTGGCCGATCTGGCCAAGGAGCTGGGCGCCAATGGCGAGGGACGCGCCCACTTCGCCACGGCGAACCTTTCGGACCCGGAATCGGTCGATAACCTGGTGAACGCGGCCGAGACGGCGGCGGGCGCGCCGCTGGACATCCTGGTCGCCAACGCCGGAATCACCAAGGACGGCCTGCTGATGCGGATGAAGGACGAGGACTTCCAGTCCGTCGTCCAGATCAACCTGGAAAGCTATTTCCGCCTGACCCGCGCGGCGGTGAAGGGGATGATGAAGCGCCGTTCGGGCCGCATCATCGGCATCACCTCGGTCGTCGGCGTCACGGGCAACCCCGGCCAGACCAACTATTCCGCCTCCAAGGCCGGGATGATCGGCTTCTCCAAGTCGCTGGCGCAGGAAGTCGGTTCGCGCGGGATCACGGTCAACTGCATCGCGCCGGGCTTCATCGCCTCGCCGATGACCGACGTGCTGAACGACCAGCAGCGCGAGGCCATCCTGTCGAAGATTCCGGCCGGACGTCTGGGCGCGGGCGAGGAAATCGCCTCGGCCGCCGTCTATCTGTCGTCGGATGAAGCGGCCTATGTCACCGGCCAGACGCTGCACGTTAACGGCGGCATGGCGATGATTTGATCAAAGCGTGAAGTGTCATCACGACGCGCAACAGACTATTTCCACTTCCGCACCCTGTGCTAAAGGGCACGGACGTCTTCCGGGGGTGAGTCTCATTGAGGCTTGATCCCGGCAGGCAGCCGTGACACGGCGAAGCAACCCAAGACCCGCCATCACGGCGATTTCAAACAGGCAAGAGAGACACTCATGTCCGACACCCTCGAACGCGTCCGCAAGATCGTGATCGACCACCTGGACGCCGATCCGGACAAGGTCACCGAGAAGGCCTCCTTCATCGACGACCTGGGCGCCGACTCGCTCGACAACGTCGAACTGGTCATGGCCTTCGAAGAAGAATTCGACGTCGAAATCCCGGATGACGCCGCCGAGCACATCCAGACCGTCGGCGACGCGGTGAAGTTCATCGACGAGAAGCTGGCCGCCTGATCCGGCTGCGATCCGTCGCACTTAACCAAGCTGATGGCCGCCGTGACGGGACCCTAGCGGGACCGTCCGGCGGCCATTAGTGTTTCTGGCTACGATTCTGACCAAGAAGGAGCGCGAACCATGCGCCGCGTCGTCATCACGGGCCTGGGCCTGGTCACTCCGCTGGGCACGGGCGTCGAGCACGTCTGGAAAGGCATTCTGGACGGCCGGTCGGGCATCCGTCCGATCACCGCCTTCGACACCGAAGGCTATGGCTGCACCATCGCGGGCGAGGTGCCCAGCGTCGACGGACGCGGCGGCGGCGAGGCCGGTCAGCCGGGCGTCTTCGATCCCGATCAGGTCATGTCGGCCAAGGACCGCAAGCGCGTCGACGACTTCATCCTGTACGCCATCGCTGCCGCCGACGAGGCGCTGGCCGATGCGGACTGGAAGCCTGAATCCGAAGACGACAAGGAAGCGACCGGCGTCATGGTCGGTTCGGGCATCGGCGGCCTCGGCCCCATCGCCGACACGGCCATCGTGCTCAAGGAACAGGGCCCGCGCCGGGTCAGCCCCTTCTTCATCCCCTCGGCCCTGATCAACCTGGCCTCGGGCCAGATTTCGATCCGCCACGGCCTGAAGGGGCCGAACCACTCGGTCGTCACCGCCTGCGCCACCGGCGCCCACGCCATCGGCGACGCGGCCCGGATGATCGCCCTGGGCGACGCCGACGTCATGGTGGCGGGCGGCGCCGAAAGCTCGGTCGTGCCGATCGGCATCGCGGGCTTCCTGGCCTGCAAGGCCCTGTGCACCGCCTATAACGACACGCCGGAGAAGGCCTCGCGTCCCTATGACCGCGGCCATGCGGGCTTCGTCATGGGCGAGGGCGCGGGCGTCATGGTCCTGGAAGAATACGAGCACGCCAAGGCGCGCGGGGCCAAGATCTACGCCGAGGTCGTCGGCTACGGCATGAGCGGCGACGCCTATCACATCACCGCCCCGTCGGAAGACGGCGACGGCGGTCTGCGGGCCATGAAGGCGGCGCTGAAGCGCGCCGGGATGCAGCCGTCGGACCTCGACTACGTCAACACCCACGGCACCTCGACCATGGCCGACTGGATCGAACTGAAGGCGGTCGAGCGTCTGGTCGGCGATCACGCCGAGAATCTGGCCGTGTCGTCCACCAAGTCGATGACGGGACACCTGCTGGGCGCCGCCGGGGCGATCGAGAGCATCTTCTCGGTCCTGGCCATCCGTGACCAGATGGCGCCGCCGACCATCAACCTGGACGACCCGGAGATGGAGACGCCGATCGACCTGATCCCGCACAAGGGCAAGGCCAAGAAAATCGACGTGGCGATGTCCAACAGCTTCGGCTTCGGCGGCACCAATGCGGCCGTGATCTTCAAGAAGGTCGACTGACTTGGCCAAGGCTCCGTCCCGCCGCACCCCCAAGGTTCGCATTCCCAAGTCGCGCGTTCCGAAAAAGGGCGGCGGGGGCGGGGCGGGGCGTTCCGGCATCGGCGTCGGCGTCGGCCTGATCACCGCCGCCGGGACGCTGGGACTGTTCCTCGTCGCGGCGCTGGTGGCGCTGTGGGCCATCTACTGGGGACCGGGGCCGAAGGCGGCGGAAGGGGAGGCGACCATCGTCACCCTGCCGTCCGGGGCGGGGGTTCCGGCCATTGCGGCCAATCTGAAATCGGCGGGGGTGATCCGCTCCACCGACCTGTTCCGCGCGGCGATCAGCCTGACCGGCGCCGACCGCAAGATCCGCGCGGGCGAATATGAGGTGCCGTCGGGCGCCTCTCTGGCGACGGTGGTGGGCCTGCTGGTCGACGGCAAGGCGGTGCGCCATTACGTGACCCTGCCCGAGGGCTGGTCCAGCGCCCAGGCGGTCGACATCCTGATGAAGCAGCCGGTCCTGACCGGCGAGGTCGAGGTTCCGCCCGAGGGTAGCCTGTGGCCGGAAACATATGAGGTCACGCGCGGCGAGACCCGCGCCGCCGTCGTCGCCCGGATGCAGCGCGCGGCCAAGACCAAGCTGGAAACGCTGTGGGCCGCCCGCTCGCCCGCCACGGTGGTCACGACGCCGGAAGAGGCGGTCGTCCTGGCCTCCATCGTCGAGAAGGAGACGGGCATCGCCTCCGAACGGCCCGAGGTGGCGGCCGTCTTCACCAACCGCCTGCGTCTGGGGATGCGGCTGGAGAGCGACCCGACCATCGTCTACGGCGTGACCAAGGGGCGGCCGCTCGGGCGCGGCATCCTGTTGTCGGAGCTGCGCAATCCGACGCCGTGGAACACCTATCTGATCGACGGCCTGCCGCCGACGCCCATCGCCAATCCGGGCGAGGAGGCGCTGAAGGCCGTGCTGAACCCGCCGCGCTCGGAATACGTCTTCTTCGTCGCCGACGGCACGGGCGGCCACGTCTTCGCCCGCACCTATCAGGAGCATCTGCTGAACGTGGCGCGCTGGCGCGAGATCGAGCGCCGCAAGGCCGGTCTGGCGGCGGGGGAGAGCGCGCCGGAGACCTCGCCTGCGCCCATGACGGACGAGGCCGCGCCGCCCCTCGCCATCCCGCCGGGCGCCAAGGTCATTCGCGTGCCGACGGAGGCCGGACGATGAGCAACTTGATTTCAGGCATGACCGGCTTCGGCCGCGCCGACGGGACGCTGGACGGCTGGACCTGGACGGTCGAGGCGCGCTCGGTCAACGGGCGCTCGCTGGAGACGCGCTTTCGCGGCCCGCACGGCTTCGACAATCTGGAGCGGCTGGCCAAGGCGGCGGCTCAGGCGCGGCTGAACCGGGGGCAGGTGACGCTGGGCCTGCAAGCCAAGCGCGCCGAGGGAGCCGAGCCCGCGCCGCGCGTCAACGAGACGGTGCTGGCGACCTATCTGCGGCTGGCCAACCAGTTGGCGGAGGAGGGGGCGATCCCGCCCTCGGCCGACGGCCTGCTGGCCTTGCGCGGCGTGATCGAGGTCGCCGAGGAAGATGAGGACGCCGAGGCTCGCGCTGCGCTTGAGGCCGCCATGGCCGCCACGGTCGAACAGGCGCTGGATGCGCTGAAGGCGTCGCGCCAGCGCGAGGGCGAACAACTGACGCCGGTGATCCATGACTTCGTCGGGACCATCGAGGCCCTGGTCGCGCGCGCCGAACTGGAAGCGTCGGCGCAGGTCGAGGCCATTCGCGAGCGTTTCACCCGCCGCATCAGCGAACTGGCGCCCGACGCGCCGGGTCTGGACGAGCGCGTCTTCCTCGAGGCCGCCGCACTGGCGACCAAGGCCGACGTGCGCGAGGAGCTGGACAGGCTGACGGCCCACGTCGCCTCAGCCCGCGCACTGTTGCAGCAACCCCCCGCCGGTCGAAAACTCGACTTCCTGATGCAGGAATTCATGCGCGAGGCGAACACCCTCTGTTCGAAATCCGCTACGACCGCGCTCACCGGAATCGGCCTGGAGTTGAAGGCCGTCATCGAGCAGCTTCGAGAACAAGTTCAGAATGTCGAATAACCGCACCCCCCGCCGTGGCGTCCTGCTGATCGTGGCCAGTCCGTCGGGGGCCGGAAAGACCTCGCTGTGCCGCCGCCTGATGGCCGACCACAAGGGGCTGGAGCTGTCGGTCTCCATGACCACCCGCGACATCCGTCCGGGCGAGGTGGACGGGCGCGACTACAACTTCGTCAGCCAGGAAGAATTCCAGCGCCTGATCGACGCCGACGCCTTTCTGGAATGGGCCGATGTGCACGGCAATCGCTACGGCAGCCCGGCCGCCCCGGTCGAGCGGGCGCTGGCGGAAGGGCGCGACGTCCTGTTCGACATCGACTGGCAGGGCGCCCGCGACGTGGCCGCCAAATGCCCCGGCGACGCCGTACGGGTCTTCATCCTGCCGCCCAGCCTTGAGGAGCTTCGTCGCCGTCTGGTGACGCGCTCTCAGGACGCCGAGGACGTGATCGAGCGCCGCGTCGCCAACGCCAAGGGCGAGATCGAGCACTGCGACGACTTCGACTATGTGCTGGTCAATGAGGACTTCGACCGGTCCTACGCCGAACTGGCGCACATCTATCACGCCGAGCGCAGCTGCCGTCGTCGCAATCTGTGGGTCGAAGGTTACAAGCAGGCCCTGCTGAAGGAAGTGGTCTGACGCCGATGAACGAGGACGAACACCGCCGCTGGCTGGCCCAGGCCGTCGATCTGGCGCTGGAGAACGTCAAGGCGGGCGGTCGGCCGTTCGGCGCGGTTCTGGTCAAGGATGGGGCGCTGGTCGCCAGCGGCGTCAACCGGATGCTGGCGACGAACGATCCCAGCTCCCACGCCGAGATGGAGGCCCTGCGTCAGGCTGGGCCGGCGCTGGGCGGTGTCGACCTGTCGGGCGCGGTCCTCTACGCCAGCGGTCACCCGTGCCCCATGTGCCTGGCGGCGGCGGTGATGACGCGGGTCAGCGCCGTCTACTACGCCTTCAGCAATGCGGACGCCGAGCCGTACGGCTTCTCCAGCGCGGCGACCTATCAGGCCCTGGGCGTGACGCTGGACCCGCCGCCGCTGCCGCTGACGCAACTGGGCGTGCCGGAGCGGACGGCGGCGGAGCTTTACGCCGCCTAGCGGAAGGTCACGCGCACGCCGGGCTTGACCTTGGAGGCCAGTTGCTCGGCGTCCCAGTTGGTCAGGCGCACGCAGCCGCTGGAGAAGGTCTTGCCGACCCTGGACGGGTCCGGCGTGCCGTGGATGCCGTAGGTGTCCCGCGACAGGTCGATCCATACCGAGCCGACCGGATTGTTCGGCCCCGGCGGCACGATGACCTTGCGGTCGCCCCGGTCATAGCTGACCCGATCCGGGTCGTAGGTGTAGTTGGGCTCGGGCGCGACGCCGACGACGCTCAACTCGCCCGAGGGCGCCGGGCGCGCCGAACTGCCGATGGTGGCCGGATAGAAGGCCAGCAGCCTGTCCGCCGCATCATAGACCCGCACCGAACGCTCGGCCTTGTCCACGATGATATGGGCCACGTCGCCCGCCAGATCGGTCTGGGCCACGGCGGCCACCACGAGGGTCTGGCCCGCCTTGCCGAAGTCGGCGCCGGGGTTGAGCGCCTGCAGCAGGCCCTCGGTCATGTGGAACTTCTCGGCCAGCATCTCCAGCGGCGTGGCGTAGCCGACGGTCTGGAGCCTGGCCATGTCGGTCAGATTGGCCGGAAGCTGGCCGATGAAGGGACCCGCCAGATCGGCGGCGGTGATCGTGTAGTCGGTCAGGACTCGGCCGTCGTCGCCGGCGGTCAGGCGGCGGAAGACCTCGGCGTCCAGCACCCCGTCCTGGGGCAGTCCGGCGGCCTTTTCGAAGGCGGCGATCGCCTGGCGCGTGTTGTCGCCGCCCAGGCCATCGATCACGCCCGGCGAGAAGTTGGCGCGGTCCAGCAGGATCTGGGCGCGCGCCGTCGCCGCGTCGGGCCGTGCGGGCTGACCCTCGACGGGGGCAGGGGCGGATTCGAACACGGCAGCCTCGACCGCCTCGCGAGTCAGGGGCGAGGCGGTGGTTTCGGCGACCGGAGGCTGTTCGGGCCTCGGCGTCTCGGTTGGTGATCCGCAGGCCGTGAGGGCGGCCAGGACGAAGGGCAGGGTGGAGACGGCGAGGCGCGGTTTCGACATGAAAGCTCCGAAGGTTTCGGGGCTTGTCGAACGCTTCTAGGCGTTCCGCTGTTCCTGCGCGGCCTCGGTGCGGGCGGCGAAGAAGGGCTTCAGGCGGGCCAGGGCGTCCTCGATCTCGGGCGTCGAGACGGCGAAGCTGAAGCGGATGAAGCGATTGCCGTTGACCGGGTCGAAGTCCACGCCCGGCGCCGTCGCCACGCCCGTCTCGCGCACCAGGGTCTCGCAGAAGGCCATGCTGTCGTTGGTCAGGTGGCCGATGTCGGCATAGATGTAGAAGGCGCCGTCCGGCGGCGCGATCGAGCGCAGGCCCATGGCGGGCAGGGCCTTCAGCATCAGCTCGCGGTTGGCGCGATAGACGTCGATGTTGGCTTCCAGCTCTTCCTCGCAGTCCATGGCGGCCAGCCCGGCGAACTGGCTGAGCGTCGGCGGCGTCAGGAACATGTTGCCCATGCGCGCGCGGGCCTGCTGGACCTCTTCTTCCGGCAGGATCAGCCAGCCCAGGCGCCAGCCCGCCATGCTCCAGTATTTGGAGAAGCTGTTCACGATCATGGCCTTGTCGTCGAACTGCAGCATGCAGGGCGTGTCGTGGCCGTAGGTGATGCCGTGATAGATCTCGTCCGAGATGATGCTGATGTTGCGCTCGCGGCAGACCTCGATGATGGCCTTCAGCTCGTCCTCGGCGATGACGGTGCCGGTCGGGTTGGCCGGGCTGGCGACGATGACGCCTTGCGGCGCCGGGTCGAGGTCACGCAGGGCCTGGGCCGTCAGCTGGAAGCGCACGTCGGCGCCGCAGTCGATCTCCTGCGGGACGATGTGCAGGGCCTTCATCGTGTTGCGATAGGCGACATAGCCGGGCCGGGCGATGGCCACCCGGTCGCCGGGGGCGAAGCGCATGTTCAGCGCCACCACCAGGGCGGGCGAGGCGCCGGCGGTCATGATGACGCGCTCGGGGTCGATGACGACGCCGTAGCGGTCCTTGTACAGCTTGGCCACGCGGGCGCGCAGCAGGGGGCTTTCCCAGTAGCCGCCGGCCTCGGCGTCGATCACGCGGTGCGCCTCGGCCAGGGCGCGGCTGGGCGCGCCGGTCGAGGGCTGGCCGAACTCCATATGGATGACCGACTGGCCCTTGGCCTTCATCTCATGGGCGATGCGGCTGATGGCGATGGCGCGGAAGGGTTCGATTTCTACTGTCATGTCAAAGCGTCGGCCAATCTGAGGAAGCCCGCCACGTCGATGGTCTCGGCGCGGGCGTCGGGTTCGATTCCAGCGGCTTCGCACAGGGCGGCGCCGCCAAGTTGTTTCAGGCTGGAGCGCAGCATCTTGCGACGCTGGCCGAATGCGGCCGCCGTGACCCGTTCCAGCCGCTTCAGGCGGTCGGGGGCGGGGCGCTCGCTCAACGGTATCAGATGAACCACGGCCGACGCCACCTTCGGCGGCGGGGTGAAGGCGGCGGCGGGCAGGTGCATGACGATGCGCGCCTCGGCCACGGCCTGGCTGATGACGGCCAGACGGCCATAGGCGTCCTCGCCCGGCTGGGCCACCACGCGCTCGGCGACTTCCTTCTGGAACATCAGGGTCAGGGCGCACGGCGTCCACGGCCCCGTCAGCCACTTGATCAACAGCGGCGTGCCGACGTTGTAGGGCAGGTTGGAGACCAGATGCGCGGGTCCCTCGACCAGTTCGGCCTCCTTCACCTTCAGGGCGTCGGCCTCGACGATGGTCAGGCGGCCCGAGCCGTCGTCCAGTTCGGACAGCAGGGGGATGAAGCGCGGATCCTTCTCGACCAGCACCACCTTGCCTGCATCGCTTTCCAGCAGGGCGCGGGTCAGGCCGCCAGGGCCGGGACCGACCTCGATGACGGCGCGGTCATCGAACGGCCCGGCATAGCGGACGATCTTCCGCGTGACGTTGAGGTCCAGCAGGAAGTGCTGGCCGAAGCTCTTCTTGGCCGACAGGCCGTGGGCGTCGAGCGTTTCACGCAGGGAGGGCAGATGATCGGTCACGAGGCCTGTTAGCGCGCCGCGCGGGCGGACGCCATCTCGGAAGCCAGGCGGACGGCGGCGATGAAGCTGTCGGCGCGGGCGACGCCCTTGCCGGCGATGTCGAAGCCGGTGCCGTGGTCGGGCGAGGTGCGGACGATGGGCAGGCCCAGGGTGGCGTTCACCCCGCCCCAGAAGTCCAGCGTCTTCACCGGGATCAGCGCCTGGTCGTGATAGAGGCAGACCACGGCGTCGTAGCGCGCCCGTGCTTCCTCGTGGAACAGGGTGTCGGCGGGCAGGGGATCGGTGATGTTCAGTCCCTCGGCGCGCAGGGCCTCGGCGGCGGGGCGCAGCACCGTCACCTCCTGCAGGCCGATGGCGCCGCCTTCGCCCGCGTGGGGGTTGAGGGCGGCCATGGCCAGGCGCGGCGCGGCGATGCCGAAGTCGCGCTTCATCGATTCGTGGACGACGCGAGCGACGCGGGCGACGCGCTCGCCCGTCACCAGTTCGGGCAACTGATCGATCGGCACATGGATGGTGACGAGGCAGGCGCGCAGGTCTTTCGCCGTCAGCATCATCACCGGGCCGCGCGTGCCGCTGAAGGGGACGTCGGCGGTCAGTTCGGCGATGAACTCGGTATGGCCCGGAAAGCGGAAGCCGGAGGCGTACATCGGCGCCTTGGCGATCGGCGCCGTCACCAAGCCGCAGCCTTCGCCCGACAGCACCAGATCGACGCCGCGCTCAATCCAGTCGGCCACGGCGACGGCGTTGGCGGGTTCAGGCTGGCCCGCCGTCACCGGCGCGGGCGCCGGATGGTGCAGGACGGGGACGGCGCGGCCGAAGACGCCGGCGGCGTCGGCAGGGCTGAGGACGGCTTCCACCGGCTGGCCCTGCGCCTTCAGCACCTCAGCGTCGCCGACGACGACGAAGGGCACGACCGGCGCCAGCGGGCCGGGCGCGGAGCCCAGCACCGACCAGGCGCGCCCGATGATTTCCGGCCCTACCCCGGCAGGGTCGCCCATCGTGACGATGAGCGGCCGGTTCATCGTCATTGCTTGATTTCGATGAGGGCGTCGGCCCGCAGGTCGCGCAGATAGCGGCGGCCCAGCATGGCGTAGTTCTGGTTCTGCAGACGGGCCTCGACCTGTTGCGCCGAGGGGGCGTCAGGGCCGCCCAGGCGACGGTCGCAGACGGCCAGCAGGTGGACGCCCAGCGGGGTGCGGACCGCCGTGCTGATCGAACCGACTTCGGCCGAGCGGGCGACCTGCTGGAACTGCGGCAACAAATCCGCGACGTCGCTCTCGCCCAGGTCGGCGCCCAGCAGGCCCGGCTCGGACCGCGCGCGGGTCAGGATGTTGTCGCACGTCAGCTGGCCGCGCAGGGCTTCGAGGCGCTGGGTTGCGGCGGCGACCTGAGCCTCGTCGGCGTTTTCCGGCAGTTCGACCATGACCTGCTTCATCTTGACCATGCTGGTCGAGGCGCCCGAGCGCTTGTCGCGCATGTAGAGGATGTAGACGCCGCCATCGACCGGGATCGGGTTCGACAACTGGCCCGGCTCCAGCGTTTCCATGACCGACTGCAGGGCGGGCTGGACCGTGCCCTGGACCACCCAGCCGGCGTCGCCGCCGCGGGCGGCCGAGGGGGCGGCCGAGAACTGACGCGCCACGGCCATGAAGGGGGCGCCCTGGATCATCTGCTGGACCAGTTGCTGGGCGCCGCTCATGGCTTCCTGCATCCCGCCGACGCGAGCGGCCTCCAGGTAGATTTCACCGATCAGATACTGAGGCTTGGTCGCCGACTCGGTCATCTGGCGCATAGTCTGATCGACCTGGCTCTTGCCGACGCGGGCGCGGTCGCGGAAGCGGCCGCCGACCAGTTCGCGCCAGCCGATCTCGGTGCGCATCTGCTCGCGGAAGGCGGGAATGCTGATGCCGCCCTGTTCCAGGAAGTTGACGTAGTTGGCCGGCGTCGTGCCCGCCTGACGCGCCATGTCGGCGATTTCCTGATCGACTTCGTCGTCGCCGATCTTCAACTGCTCGAACTTGGCGAGTTCGGCGGCCTGCAGGTGCTGGTCGATCAGATCGTTCAGCGCCTGCTGCTGGATGGCGCCGATGTTCTCTTCGGTCGGCTGGACCTGGGTCATGGCCATCAGCACCAGCATCCGCTGGCGCAGGTCGAAGCCGGTGATGATGCGGTCGTTGACCGTGGCGATGATGCCGTCGGACAGGCGGAACTGCGGCGCGGGGGCCGTGCGCTGAGGGGCTTCCTCGGCAGCGGGGTTCAGGGCGCCGGCGGCCGGCGTCTGGGGCGCGGCCTGCGCAGGAGCGGGAGACGCCGGAGTCTGAGCCGAGGAAGGCTCCACGGCCGCCACGACCATAAGGGCGGCCAGGGCGGCTCCCGTAGAGTAACGCATCAAACCCATCGTCAGTCCTGATTCCCTAAAGCGGTCCCGAGCCTGTCGGCGGCGCTGGCCGCGCCACAGCGCCAGGGCGCATGTTCCCCTACGCCGCAATGCGCGTCATGCCTACCGCATATCATTGCGATCATAGCCTGAAGCCCCAAAAGTGGCGAGGTTAAGACGGATGTAAACACCTTCGGCCGGGCCCGTCGGCCGCACGCGGGTATTGTCGCGGCGCCAACCCAGCTCGATGCGGAAGCAGTCGTCGTCGAACAGCAGGCCGACCTCCGACCGGGTGATGATGTCCCGCTCCAGGTCGGCGATCCCGGTCACCGCCACGCCCCAGTTGCCGTAGACGAACTGATGGCCCGACAGCTGGACGAACTCGTAGTTGCGGTTCTCAGGTCCGCCCAGCGGGTTGGAGCGGTCGACGATGTAGCTGACGCTGGCCAGGTTGCGACGCCCCCAGCGGCCGTCGACCGTGGCCTCGGCGCGGCGGATCTCGCCGTTGCCGTCGACCGTGGCGTGGAACCAGCCGCGCATCCGGTCCGAGGGGTTGAACGTGCCTTGCACCACCCAGTCCGATGTCCGGCTGGCCAGGCCCGAGGGGTCGTAGAGGCGGGTCGGATCATCCGGGATCGGCGTCAGATACTCGTCCTGATCGTCGGCGCGCATGCTGCGGCCGATGAAGAGGCTGGCCGAGCGCACATCGTCCCAGCGCAGGGTGGCGCGGGCGCCCGCCGTGAAGCGCAGGCCGCCTTCCAGCAGGTCGTAGCCGGGGAAGCGGTCCATGCGGAATAGCGACAGATGGTCCAGTTCGGTGATCTGGCTGTCCTCGTTCGGAATAAGCGGGTCGAGGTCGGCCTTGTTGGAGATCGACAGCTGGGCCATCGGCTCCAGGATCAGGTCGGACGAGGCGCTGAGGCGGCGATACAAGGGATAGCTGACGTCGACCCCGGCGCTGGTCCGCGCGCGGGCGTGGGTTTGGTCCTCGACGCCCAGGGAGGGCGGCAGGTCGTCCACCGAATAGAAGTCGGCGCGCAGGTCCACGAACGGCTCCCAGCGCAGGCCGATCGGCGAGATCATCACCCGGCGCCATTCCGCCTGGCCGGTGATGCGGCGGCTGTCGACGCCGGGCAGGCCGTCGGTCGGGCCGCCCGGAATCAGCTCCGGCGCCAGGGTCGGGAAGCCGACATAGGCGTCACGGGTCAGCGCCACGGCCGAGCCGCGCAGACGCAGGCGGCCGCCGAAGACGGGGCCTTCCGGCTCCCAGCGCGCCTCGATTAGGGGCGCCACCAGCGGCAGGGTGTTGTCGTCCTCGAACACCAGGTAGCCGCTGGAATCGCGGAAGTCGGTGTCCGAATAGGACGGATCGAGCCGCAGGCTCTGCATGGCGAAGGCCGCGACCGACAGATAGGAGCGCTCGGTCTGGCGCTCGGCGTAGATCTGGCTGATCAGGCGGCGGCTGTCGCCGTAGTAGAGGCCGTTGTCCTGATAGGCGTCGCGCACGTCATAGCGGTCGAACAGGGTCTTGTCCGAGACGCGCTCGGCCGTGAAGCCCCAGCGCCACGGGCCGTCCGGATCGAACGCGCCGTGAGCCAGCAGATAGCTGCGCGTGGTCTTGTCGCCGAAGCGGACGTTGCTTTCCGCGCGGCCGTCGCCGTCCAGGTCGAAGTCCCCGAAGCTGCGGCCGTAGGTGGCTCCGCCGCGGGCCACGATGACGCCGTCGGTGAAACGCTTGCGCCATTGCAGGTTCAGCATGGGGGCGACCCGGGTGTTGAACTGCGGGCTGACCAGCACGTCTTCGGACGGCGAGATGACGTGCAGATAGGGAATCTCGAGCGAGACCCCCCGGCCGGACTGATAGTCGCCCCACGGCACCAGGAAGCCCGACGCCCGGTCCACCGTCGGGTCAGGATGCGAGAAGGCGGGCAGGTAGAAGATCGGCACTCCGCCCAGGCGGAACACCACGTCGCGATAGAGGATCGCGCGCAGCTCCTCGTTCTGCACCGCCTTGGAGGCCTGGATGGAGACGCTGGGCGTCTTGGCCGCGCCGTCCACGGTGCAGATGGGGCAGGGGGTGAAGATGACGTTGTTCAGCTCGCTGACCGTCTCGGAGCGGCGCACGGCGGTGGCGGCCATCAGGCTGGAGCCGTTCGACAGGCGCGTGGCCAGGTCGACGGCCACGCCCGCCTTGAGGTCGGAATCGAGCTCGATCCGCTCGGCGTGGACGACCGAGCCGTCCGGCGCGGTCAGCTCCGCGTCGCCTGAGGCCGTGGCGATGCGGCTCTGCAGGTCATAGGTGACGTCCTGGGCGCGCAGGCTGTGGTCCTGGAAGCGGGCCATGACCCGATCCTCGGGCGAGCCCTGGGCCGAGACGACGTCGCCCTGGCGCTGGGTGGAATCCGCATCGACGAAGACGGCGTCGGGCGTCAGGCCGTCTGCGCCCGGCGTCTGCGGCGCCGCGGCCGCCGGCTGCGCCGAAGCGGAAACGGGAGCTTCCTGGGCGAACGCCGGCTGAGACAGGGGCGCGCCTATGACCAACGCCGCGCCGGTCAAAAGCCGAAGACGCAAGGCTCCCATACGGGGGAGACGGCGATTGGTCATGCGTTGTCCACTCATTGCCGGCCGGGCGGAAACGGCCCGATTAGCCGTCTTCGGTATAGATCAGCAAGGTAAAGGCGGCGAGAGCCGTCAATATCGGGGGCAACCAGGCGGCGATCACGGGCGGAACGACCTCGGCCGAACCCATGGCGGACGAGAACTGGTTCAGGAAGAAGAAGGCGAAGCCCAGCACCACGGCGGCCACGGTCATCCGCGCCAGATCGCCCAATCGCATCAGCCGCAGCGAGAAGGCCGCCGCGAGGATGGACATGGCGCCGAAGATCAGGGGCGTGGCCAGAAGCTGTTGCAGCCGCAGCTGATAGGCGGTCGAGGCGAAGCCCGCGTCCTCGATACGGCGAATCTGGTTGGGCAGGGACCAGAAGGGCGTCGACTGCGGTCGGGCGAAGCGCTGGAAGGCTTCCTCGTCGGCCAGGTTGGACGGCAGGTCCAGGGTGGCGTAGCGCACCGCTCGCTGGCCCGTCTGAGCGCCCGCCGCATCGGTCAGCCGCCAGCGCCCGGCGTTGAGCGAAGCCGTCGCCGCGTCGATGCGCTCGGTGAAGACGCGCCGCCCCGAGGAGGTGGTGGTGTAGATGAAGAAGGTCGCGTCCAGCAGCCGCCCGCTGGCCTGTTCCTGCCGGGCGCCGCGAATGATCATCTGGCGGTTGGCGTCGCCCTCGCGCAGCCAGACCGCCTCGTTGGACGCGCCGCCGGGGACGGAGCCGGAGATGCGGGCGCGTTCGCGCTGCCACACCGCGTCGCCCGCCGCCGCCATCGGCCCCAGGACCGTGACCGTCAGCACGCCCAGGGCCACCGCCGCGCCCGCCGCCGGCAGGACGAAGCGCCAGGCCGAGACGCCCGCCGCCCGCATGGCGATCAGCTCGCTGCGCCGGTTCAGGCTGACGAAAGCCCCCAGGGTGCCGAACAGGAAGACGAAGGGCAGAAGCTGCACGATGACCGATGGCGACTTGACCATCACCAGGCCCAGGATGCGCCCGCCCGACAGTTCGCCCGACGAGTTCAGCCCGCGCGAGACCTCGACGAAGTCGATCAGCATGACCAGGGCGGCGATGACGGCCAGGGCCACGCCCAGCGACTTCATCTGCTGGATCAGCACATAGCGTTCGATGCGGCCGAGACGGAGCTTCATGCGAACCTCGCCTTCAGGCGTTCCAGCGGCGCCCAGGCGCGGCGACGGCGCGGCTTGAGCGCGCGGAACAGGATGCGCAGGGCCAGGGCGGTCGCCGCCAGCGGCACGACGTATTGCAGGATGTTCAGCGCGCCGTTCCAGGCGCTGCCCGCCACCAGGCCGTAGCCGATGACGCGCAGGATCAGAAAGGCCCCGGCGGCCCTGGCGATGCGTCCGGCGTAGCCGCTGCGGCTGAAGGCCCCGCCCAGGATGGCCGCCAGCGCAAAGGCCATGGCCGCGAGAGCATAGAGGGGCGAGGCCAGTCGCGAATGGCCCTCGGCCGCCAGTTCGCCGCGTGTTCCGGCGCTCTCCAGCAGGGCGGGGGTCGGATCAAACAGGTCGGTCAGCCACAGGTCCGACGGCTTGAAGCGGATGCGCTCAGTGGTCTTGGCGTAGGGCGACAGGTCGAACACCTGCTGGTCGAACGACAGTTGGTTCAGCACCTCGCGCGAGGAATAGCGCTGCATCGACCCGTTCTGCATGGTCAGCACCGGCAGGCCGTCGACGCGGCCGAAACGAGCGGTGTCGGCGTCCCAGGTCGTGACCGTCTTGCCATTGTCCAGGTAGACGAAGAGGTTCTTCATCAGACCGTTCTGCTCGATCTGCTGGACATAGACGGTCAGGCCGTCCGGGCCCTGGACGAAGCGGCCTTCCTCGACCAGCAGGGCGGCCAGGTCGGTGCGGATGGCGAAGGCCTGACGGCGGCCTTCGCGCTGGGCCCAAGGCTGGACGAAGACATTCATCAGCAGGGCGACGACCGTGACGATCAGGGCGATCTGCAGGGCGGGCCGGATCAGGGCCCAGCGGCTGACCCCGGCGGCGTAGGCGGCGGTCAGCTCCTGTTCCCGCTGCAGCCGCGTCAGGGCGATCAGGGCGCCGACGAACAGGCCGATGGGCAGGATGACGGCGATCAGCTGCGGCAGGGCCAGCAGGGTCAGCTTGACCATGACCCAGACGCTCTGGCCGCGCTCGACGATGACCTCCAGCTGATCCAGGCTCTGGCTCAGTAGGCCGATGCCGGCCAGCGCCGAGACCGCCGCCACGATGGGCAGACCGATCTGGCGGAAAAGATACCTCTGAATCAGGGTCATGCGGCGGGTAAGGTCGTATAATCGGCTGCGAGCGTGTTGCAGCCCAGGGCGATGCGAGCCATGTAATACACATCCGGCCGCCCCGACGAAACCGTCGCCGCGACCATGGCAAATTCAAGCGTGGCCGGGGCAAGATTTCCGGCCTGGAGTCAGTTTAATGAAAATCGAATTCGTCGCTTCGCCCGGCGCCGCCGAGATTCTTGCCGTGCTGGCGCATGAAGGACGAGCCCTCGCCGGCGCCGGTTCGGCGCTGGATCAGGCCGCTTCGGGCGCCCTGGCCAAGGCGATGAAGAACAGCCGCTTCACCGGCGCCGCCAACAGCAGCCTGAACGTCGCGGCCCCGGCCGGGATCGACGCGAACGCCGTCCTGCTGGTCGGCGCGGGCGCGGCGGACAAGCTGGACGATCTGGCGGTCGAAACCGCCGCCGCCGCCGCCTATCAGGCGACCAAGCTGTCGGGCGCCGAAGTCCTGACGATCGATGTCTCGCACCTGTCGCCGGAACTGGCCGCCCGCGCCGGTTTCGCCGTGCGCCTGGCCGCCTATCGCTTCGCCAAATACCTGACCAAGCAGAAGGCCGAGAAGATCCCGTCGGTAACGACGGTGCGGGTCGTGACCTCGGACGTGAAGGCCGCCGAGGCCGCCTTCGGCCCGTTGTCGGCCGTGGCCGATGCGGTGCTGTTCTCGCGCGATCTGGTGTCTGAGCCCGCCAACATCCTGTACCCGGCCGAGTTCGCGCGCCGCGTGAAGGAGCTGGAGGCCCTGGGCGCCAAGGTCGAGATCCTGGGCGAGGCCGAGATGGAGAAGCTGGGCATGGGCTCGCTGCTCGGCGTCGGCATGGGGTCGGTGCGTGAAAGCCAGCTGGCCGTCATCCAGTGGAACGGCGGCAAGGCGGGCGAGGCCCCCATCGCCTTCGTCGGCAAGGGCGTCTGCTTCGACACCGGCGGCATCAGCCTGAAGCCCGCCGACGGCATGGAAGAGATGAAGTGGGACATGGGCGGCGCCGCCGCCGTGGCCGGTCTCATGCATGCCCTGGCCGGCCGCAAGGCCAAGGTGAACGTGGTCGGCGTCCTGGGCCTGGTCGAGAACATGCCGGACGGCGCCGCCCAGCGCCCGGGCGACGTGGTCACCTCCATGTCGGGCCAGACCATCGAGGTGCTGAACACCGACGCCGAGGGCCGCCTCGTTCTGGCGGACGCGCTCTGGTACACGCAGGACCGCTTCAAGCCGAAGTTCATGATCGACCTGGCCACCCTGACGGGCGCCATCATCATCTCGCTGGGCCTGGAATATGCGGGCGTCTTCTCCAACAGCGACGAACTGGCTGCCAACATCGCCGACGCCGGTCCCAAGGTGGGCGAGAAGTCGTGGCGGATGCCGATCCCGGCCGAATACGACCGCCACATCGACAGCCCAATCGCCGATGTGAAGAACATGGGCAACGGCCGCGCCGGCGGCTCGATCACCGCCGCCCTGTTCCTGCAACGCTTCACCAACGGCGTGCCGTGGGCGCACATCGACATCGCCTCGACGGCCTGGGTCAAGGATTCCAAGAACCCGACCGTGCCGGACGGCGCCGTGGGTTATGGCGTGCGTCTGCTCGACCGCATGGTCGCCGACCACTACGAAGGCTGATCTCAGTTCAGGAAGGTAGGGCCGGGTGTCTGACGCCAAGCCGGAAATCTGGTTCTACCACTTGGAGCGGTCCACGCTGGAACAGGTGCTGCCGACCTTGCTGGAGCGCACGCTTCAGCGGGGCTGGCGCGCCCTGATCCGGGGTGCGACCTCGCACCGGCTCGACGATATCGACGAGCTGTTGTGGACCTATCGCGACGACAGTTTCCTGCCTCACGGACGAGCCGACGGCGACCACGCCGCGCGCCAGCCTGTGCTCCTGTCCGAATCGGGCGAGAATCTGAATGGCGCTCAGGCGCTGTTCATCGTCGATGATTCAGAGCTTGGGGCCATGCAGGAGTTCGCACGTTGCTTCATCATCTTCGACGGTCGGGACGAGCAGGCGCTGAACCATGCGCGCGGGCGCTGGCGGACGCTGAAGGCGGACGGCGCCGACCTGGCCTACTGGAAACAATCGGACGAGGGGCGCTGGGAAAAGGCGGCCTGATCCTGACGCTCGGCGCTCTGGCCGTGGCGGCCTGCGCCTCGCCCCCGCCGCGCTATCCCACGCAGCCGACCGCGCCCGCTGCGACGCCGCCGCCTGTGTCCTCGACCGAGCGGCCCTATCTCTCTGAACCGGGCGTGGCGACTTCAGCCCGCTCCGGTTCGGACCGTTCCGCTGCGGCTGGGGCGAAGATGTGCAACGCCGATGAGTTTCAGTGGCTGGTTGGGAAACCCCGCAGCGAAATCCCCGTTCCGGTGGATGTGGTGAACCGGCGCGTTGCCTGCACGACCTGCCCCATCACTGAAGATTATTCGCCTTACCGTTTGAATATTTTCTATAATAGGCAGACGGGCCTGATCGAACAGGTCCGCTGCGGCTGATCGAAAGGACGCCGCCATGAAATCCATTCTGACCCTGAGCGCCGCTGCGGGCTTCCTCGCCCTGGCCGCCTGCGCCCCGACGCAGGGCGGCGGTACGACGCCGGCGCCGGGCGGCGAGGCCACGCCCGTCGCCTGCAAGGCCCGCGACTATCAGGACTATGTCGGTCGCAACCGCTCGACCATTCCGACCGCGCCGGAAGGCCGCATCTTCCGCGTCCTGTGCAGCAGCTGCGCGGCGACCATGGATTATCGGGACAACCGCGTGACCTTCACCTACGACGACAAGACGGAAGTCGTGACGCGCGTCAGCTGCGGGTAAGGTCCCTGGAATATCCGCTCATCCCGGCGGAACTTATCGCTCCAGGCCGTAGAGGGCGTCGGCGACGTCCTCTACCTTCTGGCGCACCACGGTTTCGGCGTCGCGCAGGCCGCGGTTGTAGAACAGGCGGCCGATGTCCCGGCCGATGAACTCGACTAGCATCTCGGCGGGCAGGCGGCCGACCTCGACCTCCATCTCGTCGCGCAGATAGGCCTGCAGGCGGGCGGCCGCCTCCTGCATCTCGTCCTTGGTCAGCAGGGGCGGCGGCGCCTTGGCCATCACGCCACTTCCGCCAGGGCTTCTTCGGCGGCGATCCAGTCGGCTTCGGCCTGATCCAGATCGGTCTGGGCCTTGGCGCGGGCCCGGGTCAGGCCTTCCAGCTTCTTGGGATCATTGACGGCCGCATTGGCCAGGTCGTCGTCCAGGCGCGCCAGATCGGCGGTCAGCTGAGCCATTCGGTCCTCGGCCTTCTTCACCGCATGGCGAAGGGTCGAGGGCGAGGGGCCTTTCTTCTTCTCGGCCTTGGGCGCGGCGACGGGCGCGGGGACCTCGGCGGCGACCTCTTCATGCTTGACCTGGCTGGGCTTCATGCCCGCCTGTTTGGCGCGGTCGAGGACGAACTTCTGATAGTCGTCCATGTCGCCCTCGAACGGCTTCACCGAGCCGTCAGCGGCCAGCCACAGGCGGTCGGCCACCAGCTCCATCAGCGAGCGGTCGTGGGTGATCAGGATGACCGCGCCCGTATATTCATTCAGCGCGTCCAGCAGGGCGCGGCGGCTGTCGATGTCCAGGTGGTTGGTCGGTTCGTCCAGGATCAGGATGTGCGGCGCGTCCATCGCCACCAGGTTCAGCAGCAGGCGCGCCCGCTCGCCGCCTGACAGGGCGCCGACGGTGGTTTCCTGCTTCTCGAACGGCAGGCCGAACTGGGCCAGGCGGCTGCGGCGGCTGGATTCCGAGGCGTCCGGCATGGCGCGGCGGATGATCTCCAGCGGCGTGTCGGTCGGGTCCATCGCCTCGATCTGGTGCTGGTGAAACCAGCCCACGCGCATCTTGCCGTCGCGATGGAACTCGCCCGTCTCGATGGTCAGGGCCTTGGCGATCAGCTTGGCGAAGGTCGACTTGCCCGCCCCGTTGACGCCCAGCAGGCCGATGCGGTCGTCCAGGTCCATCCGCAGATTCAGGTTCTTCAGGATCGGCTTGCCCGGTTCATAGCCGACGTTGGCCTTCTCCAGCCGGATCAGCGGCGGGGGCAGGGGGCGTTCGGGCGAGGGCAGGGTGAAGGGGGCGACGCGCTCTTCCGGCGGCAGTTCGATGCGCTGCATCTTCTCCAGCCGCTTGACGCGCGACTGGGCCTGCGTGGCCTTCGACGCCTTGGCCTTGAAGCGGTCGATGAACTTCTGCAGGTGGGCGCGCTCGGCGTCCTGCTTGGCCTGGGTCGACGCCATCAGGCGCAGTTTTTCGGCCCGCGTCTTTTCGAAGGTGTCGTAGTTGCCGGTGTAGAGGTCCAGCTTGCGGTTCGACAGCTGCAGGATGTGGGTGCAGACGCCGTTCAGCAGTTCGCGGTCGTGGCTGATGATCAGAGCCGTGTGCGGATAGCGCTTCAGCCGCTGCTCCAGCCACAGGGCGCCTTCCAGGTCGAGGTAGTTGGTCGGTTCGTCCAGCAGCAGCATGTCCGGCTCGGCGAACAGGGCGGCGGCCAGGGCGACGCGCATCCGCCAGCCGCCCGAGAACTCGGCCATCGGGCGCAGGATGTCGTCATGACTGAAGCCTAGACCCGCCAGGATTTCAGACGCGCGGGCGGGGGCGCTGTCGGCGTCGATCTCGATCAGACGACCCCAGATCTCGCCCATCTCTTCCGGTTCGGCGGTTTCCAGCCGGGTCAGCAGGTCGTGGCGCTCGACGTCGGCTTCGAGAATGGTGTCCAGAACGCTGACCGGCGTGGCGGGGTGTTCCTGATCGACCGAGCCGATGCGGGCGGTCTTGGGCAGGGAGATTTCGTCGCCATTGGCGGCTAGTTCGCCCAGGATCAGCTTGAACAGGGTCGACTTGCCGATGCCGTTGCGGCCGACCAGGCCGACCTTGGACCCCGGCGGCAGGCTGACGGAGGCGTCGTCCAGGAACTCGCGGCCCCAGGCGTTGTAGGTCAGGTTTTTGATCTGCAGCATGGGAACCGGAAAGAAAAAGGCTTACGCGCGGGGATATTGGAAAGATGTGCGGCGCTCGCTATAAGCCGCCGACCCTCAAACTCCCAAACAAGAAGTCACTCCCATGACCGAACGCACGTTCTCGATCATCAAGCCGGACGCCACCCGCCGCAACCTGACGGGCGCCATCAACGCCGTCATCGAAGGCGCCGGCCTGCGCATCGTCGGCCAACGCCGCGTCAAGCTGACCGAAGCCCAGGCCAAGAAGTTCTACGAAGTGCACGCCGAGCGTCCCTTCTACGGCGAACTGGTCTCGCAGATGATCGCCGAGCCGGTGGTCGTGCAGGTGCTGGAAGGCGACAACGCCGTCGCCAAGTACCGCGAAGTCATGGGCGCCACCAACCCGAACGACGCCGCCGAAGGCACCATCCGCAAGCTGTTCGCCCTGTCGATCGGCGAGAACTCGGTCCACGGTTCGGACTCGCTGGACAACGCCAAGATCGAGATCGAGCAGTTCTTCACCGACGCCGACATCGTCGGCTGATCTTGAAGGGCCGCGCTCGTCGGCCCTTCGGGAAGCTTTTTGTAAGCCGCGGTCAAAAGGCTCCGCCTTTTCGACCCGACGCGGCTTGTGACAATTCGGCCTGCTCCCGGAACCGGGGGCGGGCCGTTTCGTTTTTACGGTCACGCCGTCCCTCTCGAAGAAGAACAAGGATGACCGCCATGAAGACGATGCTGAAGCTTGCCCCGGTGCTCGGTCTGACGGCCCTGCTGGCCGCCTGCGGCACCACGACGGAACAACGCGCCGCCACGGGCGCCCTGGGCGGCGCGGTCGCCGGTCAGGCGATCGGCGGCAACACCGGCGCGACCGTCGCCGGCGCGGCCATCGGCGCCGTCGCGGGCGCGGCCACTACGCCGAAGAAGCCGCACGAGTAAGGCTTTCGCCGCACGGTATAAAAAAGGGCGTCGGCCGCGAAGCCGACGCCCTTTCCTTTTGTCCGTCGTAGGACGCGCCGCTTACCAGATGCGGGCGCGCTTCTCGGGGGCGATGAACTCCGCCTGATCCGGGGTGACGCCGAAGGCGGCGTACCAGGCGTCGATGTTGCGCGGCGGGGTGGCGGCGCGCGCCATGCCGGGCGAGTGTGGGTCGGTGGTCAGCTGCTCTTTCAGAGCTTCGTCACGCGACTTCTCGCGCCACACCTGGGCCCAGCCCAGGAACACGCGCTGTTCGCCGGTCAGGCCGTCGATCACCGGGGCCGGCTGGCCGTTCAGGCTCCGCTTATAGGCGTCCAGCGCCATCAGCAGACCGCCCAGATCGGCGATGTTCTCGCCCATCGTCAGGTCGCCGTTGATGTGCATCCCCGGCACGGGCTCTTCGGCGGAGTAGATGGCGCCCAGGGTCTTGGCGCGCTCCTCGAAGCGGGCGGCGTCCTCGGGCGTCCACCAGTCGCGCAGCACGCCGTTGGCGTCGGTCTTGCGGCCCTGGTCGTCGAAGCCGTGGGTGATCTCGTGACCGATCACGGCGCCGATGCCGCCGTAGTTGACCGCCGGATCGGCGTTCGGGTCGAAGAAGGGCGCCTGCAGGATGGCGGCCGGGAAGACGATCTCGTTGCGCGGCGGGTTGTAGTAGGCGTTCACCGTCTGAGGCGTCATCCCCCACTCCAGCGGATCGACCGGCTGGCCGATCTTGCCGCGGTTCCAGGCCCAGTCGAAGGCGGCGGCGCGCTCGACGTTGCCGTAGAGGTCGTCGGCCTTCAGCTCCAGCCCGTCATAGTCGCGCCACTTCTCGGGATAGCCGATCTTCACCCCGAACTTGGACATCTTCTCGAGGGCCTGCTCGCGCGTGGCCTCGCTCATCCAGTCCAGAGCCTTCAGGCGCTCGGTCATGGCGGCGCTGAGGTTGGCGACCAACTGCTCCATCTGCGTCTTGGACGAGGCGGGGAAGTGCAGGCGGACGTACTCCTGACCCAGCACCTCGCCCAGTTGGCCGTCGACCAGGACCACGCCGCGGTTCCAGCGCGGACGGTTCTCGGGCTGGCCGCGCAGGGTCTTGCCGCGGAACTCGAAGCGCGAGTCGACGAAGGCGTCGGACAGATAGGGGCTGGCCTGATCGACGGTCTGGAAGGCCTGCCAGGCTTTCAGGGTGTCGATCGGGGTGTCGGCGAACACCTGGGCGATGCCGGGGATGGCGGTGTTCTCCATCAGCACCAGGGTCGGCACGCTCTCGACCTTGGAGGCTTGCAGGAAGGCGGCCCAGTCGAAGCCCGGCGCAAAGGTCGACAGCTGCGCCGCCGGGGTCGGGTTGTAGATCTTGTCGATCTGGCGACGCTCGACCGTGGTCCAGTGCTTCTCGGCCACCTTGGTCTCGAAGGCCAGGATGTCGGCGGCGGCCTGGGCCGGGTTGCTCCACCCGGCGGCGGTCAGGGCGCGCGCGACATAGGCGACATAGGCTTCGCGCTGCGTGGCGAAGTCGGGCTTCAGATAATAGTCGCGGTCCGGCAGGCCCAGACCGCCCTGACCCAGATAGGCCGAGTTGACGTTGGGATCCTGCAGGTCCTCGAACACCGCCAGGCCGAACAGGGAGCCGCCGAAGCCTTCGTGGCTGGCGCCCATCAGGCGGGCCATGTCGCTGTGGTTCGCCACAGCGCGGATGGCGGCCAGGTCGGCGGCCAGGGGCTGGGCGCCCAACTGGTTGACGCGGGCCTCGTCCATGAAGCTGGCGTACAGGGCGCCGACCTTCTGGGCGTTGGCGTTGGTCGGGTTGGCGGCGCTGGCCTCGATGATGGCGCGCAGTTGGGCCTGCGAATTCTCATACAGGACGTCGAACGGGCCGAAGCGGGCCTTGTCGGCCGGAATCTCGGTGTTCTTCAGATAGACGCCGTTGGCGTAGGCGTTGAAGTCGTCGCCCGGATTCACCGTCAGGTCGCGGCCGTCCAGATCGAAGCCCCAGGGCTTGATCTCAGGCGTGGTCGAGGCGGCCGCCGAAGTGTGGGCGTGTTGAGCCAAATTCGATTGAGCAAGGGTCGGTTGGGCCGAGAAGGCGAGGGCGACGGCCATGGCGGCGGCGCCCATCAGGCGAGTTTTCATCATCGGGTCTTTCCCAGTGGTGCAGACGTGCGCGATTGCGCCAGTGAGACGGCGCATTCGTGCTTGCCGGCAAACTGCGCCCGCCTGCGACGGCCTGTCGCATTAAAAATCGTTAAGGATTACGAGCGGCGGACGAAATCGGCGAGCGCCTGGGGATAAAGGCCGTGCTCCGCCGTCTTGACCCGTTCGGCCAGGATGTCCGGCGTGTCGCCGGGCTGGATCGGCACGCGCGCCTGGCCCAGGACAGGGCCTTCGTCGACGCCCTCGGTGACGATGTGGACGGTGCAGCCCGCCTCAAGGTCGCCGGCCTCGATGGCGCGGGCGTGGGTGTTCAGCCCCGGATAGAGCGGCAGCAGCGACGGGTGGATGTTCAGCATCTGGCCGGCCCATTTCCCAACCAGCCACGGGGTCAGCAGACGCATGTATCCGGCCAGGGCCACGACCTGGACGCCGCGTTCGGCCAGCAGGGCGTCGATGGCGCGCTCGTGCGCCTCGCGGTCCTTGCCGAAGGGCTTGTGTTCGACGGTCAGCGCCTCGACGCCCGCCGCCGCGGCCTTCGCCAGACCGCCCGCGCCTGCGATATTGGAGATGACGGCCACGACCTCATATGGCGCGTCCGCGGTCTGGCCGGCCGCGATCAGGCTGGCCATGTTCGATCCGGTTCCCGAGATCAGGACGGCGACGCGGGTTTTGGCGACGGACATGGGCGGCTCACGCGTGAAAGAAGGCGCGACTGCCATGCGGCCCCGAAAGCGACTTAGCAAGAGGGAGGGCGTGGCGAAGGGGAGGGGCGCGTCGCCGCCGAACGATTGTCGCTGAACTGTCGCAAACTCCGTTGCTTCTTCGGAAACGGCGGCGTTAGCGTCGATGCGCCGGAGAGTCCGGCATCCAAGGGGGAGTACCTGAATGCGTCGTCTGTTGACCGCCGCCTGCGCCGCGGCTCTGTTGGCCGCGCCGGCCGTTTCCATGGCTCAGGAGGCCGCGTCCAGCGGTTCGGGGCCGGTCCGCTCGGCCGCCGATCGCCTGCGTAACGCCAACGCCGAGCAGATCGAGAAGAACTGGGCCCGCGCTGTCGCCGATGAATCGGAAGTCACCACCAGCCACTCGATCAACGCCCACGGCCGCACCCTGCGCTACAAGGCGACGGCGGGCACCCTGACGGTCCGCAACGACGCGGGCATGCCGACGGCCAGCCTCTTCTATGTGGCCTATACGCTGGACGGCCAGCCCGTGGGGCGCCGCCCGATCACCTATATGTTCAACGGCGGGCCGGGTTCGCCGACGGTGTGGCTGCACATGGGCGCCTTCGGCCCGATGCGGGTCCAGACCGACGCCCCGGTGGTCGAGCGTCCGGGGCCGTTCAACCTGGCGCCCAACGACATGACCCTGCTGGACAAGACCGATCTGGTCTTCATCGACATGGTCGGCGCCGGCTATTCGCGCCCGCTGGGCGAGACGCCGGGCTCGGCCTTCTGGGGCGTGGACCAGGATGCGGACACCTTCGCCCGCGCCATCATGCGCTACACGACCAAGTTCGACCGCTGGTCCAGCCCGAAATACATCCTAGGCGAAAGCTACGGCACCCTGCGCGCCGGCGCCTTGGTGCATCAACTGGAAGATCGCGGCATGTCGCTGAACGGCGTGGTCCTGCTGTCCTCGATCATGAACTACGGCGTGCGCCAGCCGGGCTATCCGCAGAACTTCGTCACCCTGCTGCCGACCTATGCAGCGACGGCCTGGTATCACAACAAGATCCCGAACAAGCCCAGCCTGGAAGAGCATGTCCAGCGCGCCCGTGAATTCGCCATCGGCCCCTATGCGGCGGCCCTGTCGAAGGGGCACCTGATCTCGGACGCCGAGCGCGCCCAGATCGCCCAGCAGATGAGCGCCCTGATCGGCATCTCGCCTGAGGTCCTGGACCAGGCCAATCTGCGCCTTGAACTCAGCCCGTTCCGGAAGGAGCTGCTGCGCGACCGTCGTCAGACGATCGGCCGTCTGGACATGCGCTATCTGGGCATTGACGCCAATGCGGTGGGCGGTTCGCCCGAGGAAGATCCCTCGAGCAGCGCCATCACCGGCGCCTATTTCAGCATCTTCCGCGACTACATCGCCACGACGCTGAACTATCGGACGGAGATGGACTATCGCCAGTCGGCGCGGGGCCTGCCGGGCTTCAACTGGGACTGGAACCACCGCCCGCCGGTCGGCGGCCCGCAGACGACGCCGAACACGGCGGTCGACCTGGCCACCGCCATTCGTCGCAATCCGCACCTGAAGGTGCTGGCGCTGAACGGCTATTACGACGCCGCCACGCCCTTCTTCGGCACGGAATACGACCTGGCCCAGATGATGCTGGAGCCGCACCTGCGCGGGAATCTGGAGTTCACCTACTATGAAGGCGGACACATGATGTACACGGCCCGCCCGGCGCTGGAGCAACTGCACGTCGATCTGTCGAAGTTCTACAATGAGACGGAGAACGGCGGCCTGCGCTGATCCCGGCGACCGTCTGAAATGAAGAAGGCCCCGGTCACGCGACCGGGGCCTTTTTTGCGCTCCCGCTTTCTCCCGCTCACCCCGGCGGACGCCGGGGCCCAGTGAGAACGGCAATCGCTGCATCCTGAGCCAAAGCACTGGATCCCGGCGTCCGCCGGGATGAGCGGGAATGAAGGGTATCATTCGACAAAAAAAGCCCCCGGTCGCGTTGACCGGGGGCTTTTGTCTTGTCGGAAGGCGATGGCCTTACGCCGTCTGCAGTTGTCCGCAGACAAACGCCGTCTCGCCCGCGTTCAGCAGGGCGGCCAGCACCGGCTCTACGTTTTCGGGCGCGACGATCAGGATGAAGCCGACGCCGCAGTTGAAGGTGCGGCGCATCTCGTGATCCGACACGCCGCCCGTCTCGGCCAGCCACTGGAAGACGGCGGGCATGGGCCAGGCGTCCCAGTCGAAGCTGGCCTCAAGGCCCTCGGCGATGCAGCGCGGCGGGTTCTCGATCAGGCCGCCGCCCGTGATGTGGGCCGCGCCCTTGATCAGGTCGGCCTTCATCAGCGGCAAGACCGGCTTCACATAGATGCGGGTCGGCTCCATCAGAGCCTGGGCCAGGGTCTGGTCCTTGGCGAAGGGGGCGTCGTCGCCCCAGGCCAGGCCGGACTTCTCGACCACCTTGCGGATCAGGGAATAGCCGTTCGAGTGCGGACCCGAGGAGGCCAGGCCGATGATGACGTCGCCCGGCTTCTGCTGGTCCAGATAGGGCAGGACCTTGCCGCGCTCGACCGCGCCGACCGAGAAGCCGGCCAGATCATAGTCGCCGCCCGAATACATGCCCGGCATCTCGGCCGTCTCGCCGCCGACCAGGGCGCTGCCCGACTGACGGCAGCCCTCGGCGATGCCCGCCACGACGCGGCGCGCGGCGTCCACGTCCAGCTTGCCCGTGGCGTAATAGTCCAGGAACATCAGCGGCTCGGCGCCCTGGGCCAGCAGGTCGTTGACGCACATGGCGACCAGATCGACGCCCACGTCGTCGTGACGGCCGGTCTCGATGGCGATCTTCAGCTTGGTGCCGACGCCGTCGGTGGTGGTGACGATCAGCGGGTCTTCAAAACCGGCCGCCTTCAGGTCGAACAGGGCGCCGAAACCGCCCAGCGAAGCCTCGGCGCCGGGGCGGCGCGTGGACTTGGCCAGGGGCTTGATCGCGTCGACCAGCTGTTCTCCGGCGTCGATATCTACGCCTGCGTCGGCGTAGGTCAGGCCATTCTTCAGTCCGTCTTTTTGGGCCTCAGGGGTGTCGCTCATCGGTCACGGCTCGAAATCGGGGGCGAAAATTTGTCGCGGCGCTCTTGCCACGACGGCGTCGCGCGGGGCTATAGCATCGGAATGACGCCAATCACCACCAATGACGCGCTGATCGCCTTCTGCGAGCGTTTGGCCAAGGCCCCGTTCATCACCGTCGATACGGAATTCATGCGGGAAACCACCTACTGGCCCAGGCTGTGCCTGATTCAGGCGGCGGCTTCGCCTACGGACGCCGCCATCATCGACCCGATGGCCGAGGATCTGGATCTGGAGCCGTTCCTCGACATCCTGCGGGACGAATCGATTCTGAAGGTCTTCCACGCCGCCCGACAGGACGTGGAGATCTTCAACAAGCTGGGCGCCATGCCGCGCCCGCTGTTCGACACCCAGGTCGCCGCCATGGCCGCCGGTTTCGGCGATCAGGTCAGCTATGAGGCGCTGGTGCGCCAGATGCTGCGTCAGGAGCTGGACAAGGGCAGCCGCTTCACCGACTGGGCGCGTCGCCCGCTGTCGGACGCGCAGCTGACCTATGCGCTGGGCGACGTGACGCATCTGTCGGCCCTGTATCCCAAGCTGCGCGACCGGCTGCAGAAGGAAGGCCGTCTGGACTGGGTCATGTCGGAAATGGGCGCGGTCACGGACCCGGCGCTGTACGACACCTCGCCCGAGAACGCCTGGAAGCGGCTGAAACCGAAGAAGTTCAACGCCAAGTATCTGGCCGCCTTCGTCGCCACCGCCGTCTGGCGCGAGCGCGCGGCCCAGGAACGCGACCAGCCGCGCGGCCGCATCCTGAAGGACGAGGCCATCGACGAGATCGCCGTCCAGGCGCCGACCGACCCGGACGCCTTCAACCGCCTGCGTTCGGTGCCGAAGGGCTTTGGCGGCTCGCGTCTGGGGCTGGAGCTGGCGGCCGAGCTGAAGCGCGTCCTGGCCGACCCGGAAGCCCATGCGCCCAAGCTGGAGCGGCCGTCGCACAATCAGCCGGCGCCGCCCTCGGTGGTCGAGCTGTTGAAGGTGCTGCTGAAGGCCAAGAGCGACAACGCGGGCGTGGCGGCCAAGCTGATCGCCACTGTCTCCGACCTGGAGAAGATCGCCCTGAACGACAACGCCGACGTCGAGGCCATGAAGGGCTGGCGCCGCCAGCTGTTCGGCGAGGACGCGCTGAAACTCAAGAAGGGCGAGATCGCCCTGGTCCTGAACGGCGCCCGCGTCGAAGTGGTCGAGATCGAGGGGTGACGCTTTCTCCCTCTCTTTCATGGGAGGGGGAGGCGCCGCTTATATCTTCAGCGCCAGGTCCATCGCTTCGGCCAGGGCCTTGGCGCGGCGTTTGGTCTGTTCGCCGAGCAGCATGTCGGCGTAGCCGTTGGCGGCCGTGACGCGCAGCGCGCCCTTCTCGACCGTGGCCGTGGCGTTGGCCAGCAACTGCGGCGAGCGGCCGGACAGGTCACAGGCCAGCCGCATGGCCAGGCCCAGGGCGCGGGCGCGCTTCTGGCCCTTGTCCGAAAGCAGGCGGTTGACCGTATCCGGCGCGGGCGTGCGCGCCTCGCCGCCGTAGCGGGCGTTCATCGCCACGGCCATGAAGGCGCGCTCGGCGTGGGTCTGGCCCGGAATGGGCGACCACAGCACCTGATCGAACACCAGGTTGATGCGGTGGTCCGGATGCAGCCGCGCCCCCAGGTCCGCCAGCCGGCAGACCGAGGACGTCAGCAGGGCGTCGCGTTCCTCGCCGAACACTTCCGGCAGGGCCGAGGCGACCGACTGCAGCCAGCCGTCCAGGGCGCGGGGCAGGGCCGGGTCCACCCCTTGTCGGCCGCCCCAGGCCGAACAGCCGGCCAGCAGGGGATCGACCGCCCGCATGGCGGGCTCCATGCCATGATACAGCAGCCCCTCGCGCACGCCCCAGGCCGAGAAGACGACGGAGCTCAGCTCCAGGCGATCGATCAGCCCCTCCAGCACCAGGGCGGCGTAGGGCAGCGTCTCGGCCCGGCGCTTGGATACGCCCGGCAGCTTCTCCAGGGAGACGCGTGACTGGCGCGCGATCAGACGGGCCATGTCGCGGGCGTCGGCGGCGCTCATGGCGTACTGATGGACGATGCGGATCGGATGATCGGCCATCGCCATGTGCATCTGGGCCAGGCTGCGCCAGGCGCCGCCGACGGCGTAGAGCGTCGACGTCGCATAGGCGTCCTCGACCGGCCCCAGCCGCTTGGCGATGCGGGCGCGCAGGCGATCCGCGTCGAAGCCCTTGGCGTCCAGCAGGGCGAAGGGGCCGAGCGCCAGGGTCACCCCCTTGCCGCGGGGCCCGTCGCCGATCCGGGTCAGCTCCAGGCTGGCGCCGCCCATGTCGGCGGCCACGCCGCGCGCGCCGGGATCGCCCGCCAGCACGCCCAGCGCCGAATATTTCGCCTCCTCCTCGCCGCTGAGCACGCGGATGCGCAGGCCCGTCTCGGCGGCCACGCGCTCGCAGAACAGGGGGCCGTCCTCGGCCTCGCGCACGGCGGCTGTGGCGGCGACCAGCACCTGATCCGGCTGGACGCCCTCGATCACGGCGGCGAAGCGGCGCAGCGCCGTCATGGCCATGACGACGCCCGGTTCGGACAGGCGCCGGGTGGCGGCCAGGTCACGCCCCAGACCCGCCAGCACCTTTTCGTTGAACATGGTCCAGACCGCACGGCCTTCGAGTCGATACAGCACCAGGCGCACCGAGTTGGAGCCGATGTCGATGACGGCGATCTGTTTCGACTCGTATTCGCGCTCGGGGCTCATCAGCGGCGCTTCCGCGGCTTGAGGCCAGGGTAGGACAGGGCGCCGGGCAGGGTCTTCACCTTGCGGCCGCGCCCCGACAGGCTGGGGTTGGTCATAAAATACTTGTGCGCCGAGAAGGGCCGTTCGGAGCCGCTGGGCATCACCCGGCGGTAGGAGCCGTCGGAGGCCAGGACCCAGCTCTGGGCGTCGTCCTTCAGATTGGCGACCATGATCTGATCCAGCACCTGATCGTGGACGGTGGCGTTCAGGATCGGCGTCATCACCTCGACCCGGCGGTCCAGGTTGCGCGGCATCCAGTCGGCCGAGGAGATGTAGACCCGCGCCCGGTTGCTGGGCAGGTCGTGGCCATTGGCGAAGGCGACGATGCGGCTGTGCTCCAGGAAGCGGCCGACGATCGATTTGACCCGGATGTTCTCCGACAGGCCCGGCACGCCGGGGCGTAGGCAGCAGATGCCCCGGATGACCAGTTCGATGCGCACGCCCCATTGGCTGGCGCGATAGAGGGCGTCGATGATCTCCGGATCGACCAGGGCGTTCATCTTGGCCCAGATGGCGGCGGGCTTGCCCTTGGCGGCGGCCGACATCTCCTTGCCGATCATCTCGATCAGGCTGGTCTTCATGTTCAGCGGCGAGACGACCAGGGCTTCCAGTTCGTCCGGCGCGGCATAGCCGGTGATGTAGTTGAACACCCGCGTCGCATCCCGGCCCAAGGCTGGATCGCAGGTGAACAGGCTCAGGTCCGTGTAGATCTTGGCCGTGACCGGGTGATAGTTGCCTGTGCCGAAGTGGCAGTAGGTGCGCAAGGATTCGCCCTCGCGCCGCACGACGACGCTCATCTTGGCGTGGGTCTTGTATTCCACGAAGCCGAAGACGACGTGGACGCCCGCCCGCTCCATCTGGCGCGCCCAGCGCAGGTTGGCCTCTTCGTCAAAGCGGGCCTTCAGTTCGACCAGGGCGGTGACGTTCTTGCCGTTCTCGGCCGCTTCGATCAGGGCGGCGACGATGGGGCTGTCTTTTGATGTGCGATAAAGCGTCTGCTTGATGGCGATGACGTGCGGGTCGCGCGCCGCCTGACGCAGAAACTGCACCACGACGTCGAAGCTCTCGAACGGGTGGTGGATCAGCATGTCCTTTTCGCGCACGGCCGCGAAGATGTCGCCGCCGTTGTCGCGCACTCGCTCGGGGTAGCGCGGCTCATAGCCCTTGAACTTCAGGTCGGGGTGGCCGCCGGGGATCAGTTCGGACAGCTGGGCCAGCCCCAGCATCCCGTCGACCAGCACCACGTCCTGCGGCTGGGCGTGAAGCTGGGCGATGATGAAGTCGCGCAGGTCGTCGGGCATGTCCGCCTGGATCTTGATGCGCACGACCGAGCCCATGCGGCGCTGCTTCAGCGCCTCCTCGAACTCCATGACCAGATCCTCGGCCTCTTCCTCGATCTCGATGTCGGAATCGCGGATCAGGCGGAACAGGCCCTTTTCCAGAATCTCGCAGCCCGGAAACATGTGGTCGATGAACAGCAGCAGCAGGTTTTCCAGCGAGACATAGCGCGTGCGCCCCGGCGTCGAACGTCCGTCCGTCGCCAGCGCCCAGAAGCGCCGCACCTGCGTCGGCACCGGCACCAGGGCGTAGAGGACGCGGTTGTCGCTGTTGCGCCGCAGCTTCAGCGCCAGCGAGAAACCGAGGTTGGGCAGGAAGGGGAAGGGATGCGCCGGGTCGATGGCCATCGGCGTCAAGACGGCGAACAACTGGTTCAGGAACTCAGGCTCCAGCCGTTCGCGCTCGGTCTTGGTGATGCGGACGCGTTCGACGATCTCGATGCCGGCGGCGGCCATCTCCTTGCGCAGGACGCGCCACTGACGCTGCTGTTCGGCCATCAGGCCGCCCGCCGCCGCATTGACCTGCTCCAGTTGCTCGGCCGGGGTCAGGCCGTCGGGCGAGACGACGCGGACGCGCTCGCGCACCTGGCCCTTCAGGCCGGCCACGCGGGTCATGAAGAACTCGTCCAGGTTGTTGGCCGAGATGGACAGGAAACGCACCCGCTCCAGCAGGGGGTGGCTCTCGTTCGCCGCCTCTTCCAGCACGCGACCGTTGAAGGCCAGCCACGACAGCTCGCGGTTAATGAACCGCTCGGGCGAGGCCATCAGCGCCTCCGACAGCTCCAACTGCGGGGCGCGAGAGGAGGGGACTTCCTCGCCGGTGGTGTCGACGGCGATGGGGGCGATATCGGTCATGATTCCGTTGTCGCGCGCGCCTGTGACGGCTGCAACCGCGATTGTGTCGCGGCAGGCGGGACTTAAACTATTCCGCTCATCCCCGCGGAGGCGGGGACCCAGCGAGAGCCACGAGCGCTCGGCTCAAAGGTCTTCATGGTCCCAAGCGTGAGCTTGAAGACAAAGTACTGGGCCCCCGCCTCCGCGGGGATGAGCGGGGTCAGGGTTCCCCGTCCAGCACTTGCCGCGCCAGCACACGCGTCACGGGGCGGTGCAGGGCGTCCAGGCGGTCGACCACGGCCTCGGCGGCTTCGGCCGAGCGGTCGATGCGGCGGACCAGATAGTCGATCAGTTCGTCGGCCGGGGTGATGTTCCGGCTGGCGAAGGCGCGGCGCAGCATGGCGGCGAAGACCACGTCGTCGGGCGCCTCTATCCCCACGGTGCGGATGGCGTTCAGCCGCGAACGCAGGTCCGGCAGATCGGCGGCCCACGAGGCGGGCGGATCGCGGGACACCAGCAGCAGGGCGCCGCCGCCCGACTGGGTCAGGTTGATCAGGTGGAACAGGCTCTCGTCATCGGCGTCCTGGGCCCGGTCCAGCAGGACGGGACGGCCCTCCAACTCCAGCGGGTCGATCAAGGCCGCCTCGGCGCCGTGCAGGGCGATGGCGCCGGTGCGCTCGACCCAGGCGGCGGCCAGATGGCTCTTGCCGCAACCGGCCGGGCCGAACAGGGCCAGGACGGCGCCGGGTGTTTCCGGCCAGGCGGCCAGGGCGGCCACGCCCGCGGCGTTCGCCTCAGAGATCGCCAGGTCGGAGGCGCGCTGCGGCGTCTCCTGCTGCAGCGGCAGGCGCAGTTGGCGGATTTCGGCGGCCGAGGCGTTCATGATGACCGGACCCTAGCCGGGCGGGGACGCGGGCGTCTCTGTTGATAGGGCGGGATCACGGGGACAACCTGCGCGCCGCTGTGGATGGCGTATCGCGGGCGTTTCATCCGCGCGATCAGGCCTCAGCCTTGACTTTCGGGGGCGATGATGGGCCTTTCCCCGCTCCTAATTCACGCTGTTCGACAGCCGTTTTCAGACGAAATCCGATCATGCACGCCTATCGCACCCACACCTGCGGCGCCCTCCGTTCGACGGATGCCGGCGCGAATGTTCGTCTGTCGGGCTGGATTCACCGCAAGCGCGACCACGGCGGCCTGCTGTTCGTCGACCTGCGCGATCACTACGGCCTGACCCAGCTGGTCCTGCACCCCGAAACGCCGGGCTTCGACGTGGTTGAGCGTCTGCGCGCCGAGAGCGTCAT
This sequence comes from Brevundimonas sp. NPDC055311, assembly GCF_053645695.1. NCBI lineage: Bacteria > Pseudomonadati > Pseudomonadota > Alphaproteobacteria > Caulobacterales > Caulobacteraceae > Brevundimonas > Brevundimonas sp. NPDC055311. The sequence goes on along the minus strand of NZ_JBSHMV010000001.1, from coordinate 380,508 downwards.
CAAGATCGACGGCGAGGTGGTCCTGCGCGAAGGCTCGACCGTCAACGCCAACCTGCCGACCGGCGAGGTGGAGGTGCGCGTCCTGTCGGTGGAAGTCCTGTCGGAAGCCGCCGAACTGCCGATGCCCGTCTTCGGCGAGCAGGAATATCCGGAAGAGATTCGCCTGAGCAACCGCTTCCTCGACCTGCGTCGTGAGCGTCTGCACAAGAATATCGTCCTGCGTTCGCGCGTGATCCAGTCGATCCGCACCCGCATGGTCGCCCAGGGCTTCCTTGAGTATCAGACGCCGATCCTGACGGCCTCGTCGCCGGAAGGCGCGCGCGACTTCCTGGTGCCCAGCCGGATGCACCCGGGCAAGTTCTACGCCCTGCCGCAGGCGCCGCAGCAGTTCAAGCAGTTGCTGATGGTCTCGGGCTTCGACCGCTATTTCCAGATCGCGCCTTGCTTCCGCGATGAAGACCTGCGCGCCGACCGTTCACTGGAGTTCTACCAGCTCGACGTGGAAATGAGCTTCGTCACGCAGGAAGACGTCTTCCAGGCGATCGAGCCGCTGATGCACGGCCTGTTCACCGAGTTCGGCGAGGGCAAGCCGGTGTCGCCGATCGACGGGACGCACGTCTTCACCAACGACTTCGGTCAGACGATGGAGCACAAGGGCTTCGAGCGTCTGACGTTCGAACAATCGATGAAGTGGTACGGTTCGGACAAGCCGGACCTGCGCAACCCGATCAAGATGCAGGACGTGTCTGACCACTTCCGCGAGGGCGGTTTCGGCCTGTTCGCCAAGATTCTGGGCGCCGACGAGAAGAACGCCGTCTGGGCCATCCCGGCGCCGACGGGCGGCTCGCGCGCCTTCTGCGACCGCATGAACTCCTGGGCGCAGGGCGAGGGCCAGCCGGGCCTGGGCTATATCTTCTGGTCGGACGATCAGCAGTCGTGGGGCGGCCCGATCGCCAAGAACCTGGGTCAGGAGCCGACCGAGGCCCTGATGTCTTCGCTGGGTCTGGGCAAGGGTGACGCGGCCTTCTTCGTCGCCGGTCAGCCGGGCGTCTTCGCCAAGTTCGCCGGTCTGGCCCGCACCCGCGTCGGCACGGAGCTGAAGCTGGTCGATGAGGACCAGTTCAAGTTCTGCTGGATCGTCGACTTCCCCATGTTCGAATGGTCGGAAGAAGAGAAGAAGGTCGACTTCAGCCACAACCCCTTCTCGATGCCGCAGGGCGGCATGGAGGCGCTGGAGACGCAGGACCCGCTGACCATCCGCGCCTATCAGTACGACATCGTCTGCAACGGCTATGAACTGTGCTCGGGCGCGATCCGGAACCACAGGGCTGAGATCATGCTGAAGGCTTTCGAGATCGCCGGCTATGACGCCTCGGTGGTCGAAGAGCAGTTCGGCGGCATGCTGAACGCCTTCCGTTACGGCGCGCCGCCGCACGGCGGTCTGGCGCCGGGCATCGACCGCATCGTCATGCTGCTGGCGGGCGAACAGGCCATCCGCGAGGTCATCGCCTTCCCGCTGAACCAGCAGGGTCAGGACCTGATGATGAGCGCCCCGGCCGAGGTCGAGGACAAACAACTCAAGGAACTGTCGATCCGCACCCAGTTGCCGATCAAGGTCTGATCACGGCCACTGCGCTGAATTGAGAAAGGGAGGGGACGACCCCTCCCTTTCTTGTTTCTGAGCTTCAGTTGCGCGGGCGCGGCGGAACCGGGGGCGCAGGCGGCGCTGGAGGCGTGCGGATGACGCGGACGCCGCTGCGACAGTTGCGGGCCGTCAGGCCGCCGGGCAGGCGGGTTGCGGCGTCGCCGCAGGCCTCCTCGACCTGATCGGCGGTCAGGCCGCGCGCCCGCGACAGATCCAGACCGCGAATGTCGGTGCGGCGCATGGAGGCGTCGCGAAAATCCGCCCGGTTGAAGCTGCCGCCGGACAGGCGCGCGCCGTCCAGATCGGCGTCGCGGAAGGTGGCCCCGTCGAAATTCCCGCCGGAGAGATTGGACGCCTTGATGTCGGCGCTGGTGAAGTCGGCGCCGCGGGCGTCGACGTTGGCCAGGGTGGCGCCGAAGATCTCGGCGTCGTTCAGCCGCGCGCGGGTCAGGATGGCGCTGTTCATGTTCACGCCCTGAAGCTCGGCCCCGCTCAGATTGGCGCCGCTCAGGTCGACGCGGATCAGGACGGCGCCGGTCGCCTCGGCGCCCATCAGCTGGGCGCCGGTCATCTTGGCGTTGGTGAACATCGAGCCGACCATCTCGATGCCGCGCATGTCGGCGCGGCTGAAGTCCGCCCCCGTGAAGTTCGAGCCGACCAGTTCGGCGCCGCGCAGATTGGCGCCGACCAGGGTGGCGTAGGTGAAGTTGGCGCCGGTCAGGGTCGCGCCGGACAGGTCACGGCCGGACAATTCGCAGCGGGTGCAGCTGCCGCCCAGCGACACCATGCGCGCGACGTCTCGATCCTGGGTCCAGGTCATGTCCGCCACGCCGGCCAGAGCAGGGGCGGCCGTCGTCAGTCCCGCAAGGGCTGAGGCGGCGAGGGCCAGACGGCGCAGGGGTGAAATCGAACGTTTCATCACCCCCTTTGAATGCGCCTTAGTCCGTAAAAACCCTACTTAAATCGCGGTAACGAAGGCGACGCTCAACAGGCGGGAATGCGCAGGCCTGAAGGTAGAACCGTGTTCTCGTCGCCGCAGGCCTGGTTGAGCTGGGATTGGGTCAGTCCGGTGGCGCGCGACAGCTGCGCGCCCGACAGGTTCGTCCCGTTCAGCTTGGCTCCGGCGAAGGCGGCGCCTTCCAGATAGGTCCCGACGAAGCTGGCGTTGGTCATGTCCGCCCCGCTGAAGTTGGAGCTGGACAGGACGGCGCCGTAGGCCTCGACGTCGCGCAGGTCGGCGCGGCGGAAATTGGTGCGGTTCATCACCGACAGACTGATGTCCGCCTGGCGGATGCGGGCGCCCGACAGGTTCAGCCCGCCGCGCTCCAGGCCCGAGAAGTCGCCCTGGAACAGATTGCAGCCGGGGCAGGATGCGCCGCGACGCACCTGACTGATCTGCGAGGCGTTCTGCGCCGAGGCGGGCAGGGCCGTCAGCGTCAGGCCGACGGCGGCGAGAAGGGCGATGGCGGGACGGATCATGCGAATGGCTCCAGGCTTTGCGCCTGTCGCAGCAAGAAACGGGCCGCCGTTTCGGGACAGGCTGTCCCGATTCAGCCCTGAACCTTGGGCGCCGCGCCGCAGGCGCCGCAGACGGGCGTCCCGTTCCGGTCCGTCAGCATCAGGTCGCCGCACTCGGGGCAGGGGCCGGCCTGCGCCTGGACCTGGGGCGTGGTGCGCGGCGACGGCTCCTTCCGGCCGAAGGGGGCGACGATCAGATTGTCGGGCGCCGCGCCTCGAGCGAAGCCCTTGGAGATGAAACGGGCGGCGGGCACGGGCTGGGGCGCGTCGGCGGGAGCCCCGTCCATGCCGTCCAGATTGGCGGCCTCGGGCGTGACCTGGGCCAGCTCGCGTCGGTCCAGATAGGAGACGCCCAGTTCGCGGAACACATAGTCGAGGATGGAGGTCGCCGAGCGAATGGAGTCATTGCCCGTGACCCGTCCCGACGGCTCGAACCGGGTGAAGACGAAGGCGTCGACGAACTCGTCCAGCGGCACGCCGTATTGCAGGCCTATGGAGATGGCGATGGCGAAGTTGTTCATCATCGAGCGGAAGGCGGCGCCTTCCTTGTGCATGTCGATGAAGATCTCGCCCAGTTCGCCGTCTTCGTATTCGCCGGTGTGGATATAGACCTTGTGGCCGCCGACCGAGGCCTTCTGGATATAGCCCTTGCGGCGGTCGGGCAGGCGGCGGCGGGTACGGTCGCGCTCGATCACCTTCTCCACCACGCGCTCGACGGTGCGGGGCGCGGCCTCAAGGGCGGACGCAGCCTCGGCGCGGCGCGGGGCCTCGACCTCGGGCAGGCGCAGGCGGAAATCGGCAGGGGCCTCGGCCCGGCGCAGCACGGCGGCGCGGCGGCTGTCGAGGGCTGCGTCAGCCAGGGCGCGGGCCAGATCCAGCCGATCGGCGCGCCAGTCCAACGTGACGGGGGCCAGGTCGGGGGCGTCGCTGAAGGGTTCGACAGCGCGGCGCAGGTCAGCCTCCAGCGCCTCGCCGGATCGGGACAGCAGCGACCGAAGCGCCTCGGGCGCCGCGTCCCAGTCGGACAGGTCGGGACGGCCGAAAACATGGTCCGCCGCCGCCCGGATCGCGGCCTCGTCAAAGCCCAGACGCGGCAGCAGGGCTTCGCCCGGCGCCAAGGTCAGGCCCAGTACGTCGCCGATGAAGCCCTCGTCCAGCACGGGCGGCGCGAAGGCGTCGACGAAATCCTCGACCGTGGCCAGGGCGCGCTCGATCCCCTCCAGTTCCAGATCGGTGAAGCCCAGTTCGCGCAGGCGAGCGTGGCTGACGCCCGGCGCCTCGGCCAGGGTGCGGCGCCCGAACAGATGGCGCTCGGCGGCTTCAACGTCGGCGCCCGCGCGGGTCAGGGCGACGGCCAACGCCGGGCGCAGGCGGCGCTCGACCTCGCCGTCCGCCGTCTGCCAGACGTCCGTCGCCGCGAAGGGCGAGACGCCGAGGCGCAGGGCCAGTTCGGCGTCGTCGGCGAACAGGCTGATCATCGCGTGACGACGACCGTGGGCGCGCAGAGCCTCGACCGGCTCGCCGCGTTCGGTCAGGGCGGCCAGGGTTTCGTCCTTCACCGTCTCCCACTCGGCGCAGGGGCCGAGGCGCGCGGCCAGATCGGTGGAGGCGGCGTTGGCCCAGCGTGCGAGCTTGGCGGCCAGAACCGAGGCTGGAGCGGCGGGCGCGGCGGCGTCCTGCGCCACGGCCCAGTCGGCCAGACCGCCTGGACCCAGTGCGATGGGGCGTGCGGCGGCGCGCCGATCATCGCTCGAGATATCCAGCGTCAGGTCCAGCGCCGTCACAAGCAATGCGGTCAGGGCGGCCAGCGCCTCCTCGAAGTCGTCTCCGAAGGCGGCGGCCAGAGCGGGGAGGCTGAGCGTCGCGCGGGCGGCCAGCGTGGCATCGGCGGCGGCGTCCGCATCGGCGGGCGCGAAGACGGCGACGACGGGGCCTTCCAGCGCCGCCTCGGCGACGGCGAGGGCCAGCGGTCCGCCGGCGGCGGCCGTATCGGGCTGGGCCAGCACGATCAGCGGCGCCTGTGCGGCATCGACCGGCGGCGCAGCGCCTGCCGAAAGGCCCTCGCCCTTGATGGCGCGCAGGATGTCCGCATCGGCGGCGCCGCACTGTCGCGCGACATGGGCGGCGCGGGTCAGGGCGGGGTTGGAGGCGGGATCGGCGCAGGCGGCCGCATCGCCCTCGCACCGCGCCACGGCGTCGGCCACGTTCGCCAGCGCCTGGGCCAGGGCCTCGGCGGCCTGAGCGGACAGCCGGTCGCGGCGCCAGACGGCGGCCTGCTGCGCCAGTCGGCGCTCGGCCTCGGGCTCGGACAGGTCCAGACGCAGGGCGTCGGAGACGCGGGCGGCCGCATCGCTGAGGGCGGTCAGGCCCAGCAGGACCGCGCCGGTCAGCTCCGCCTCGAATCGGCGACCTTCGGCGGCGTTGGCGAAGACGCCGCCTTCGCGTCCGACATGGGCGAGACGCTCGGCCCAGTCATGGACGGCGCCGTTCAGCGGAAGGTCGGGACGGGAAGCGGAGGGTGCGTCAGTCCAGTCCAGCCAGGCTTCGACCTGGACATCGGACCAGGCGGAAGGGGCCAGGACGATCTCGACGGCGTCGGCGCGCTCGATCTCGCGCGGCTCGACGGCGACGTCGGCGGCCAGGGGAGCAAACAGGGGCTTGAAGCGCATCGGGCGTCTCCCACGCTGGGTCTGGAGCGTGTCCTGCGGACAGCCTAACGGGGTCGAGCGACGCCCTTCAATAGATGTTGCGGCCGCAAGGGGTGTTGCCCACAAGATGTTGAGGCGTTTCCGGCACGCTCCCTGCTGGACGCGGGGCGTCGCGGTTTCTATGATCGGCCTGCGCCGCCGGACCTCCCCGGGGCGGTGGATTCGAGTGAGTTCGACGACGTGCTGAGCAAGATCTTCACCTGGTGGAACGGCGCCACGATCGGCACCCTGTTCACCGTTGGCAAACGCGGCCAGCTGGTCGGCACGGACGAGTTCGGCAATCGCTATTACGAATCCCGCGACGCCGTCAGTTATGACGGCCGCAAGCGCCGCTGGGTCATCTATGACGGCTACGCCGAGGCGACCAAGGTGCCGCCGGAATGGCAGGGCTGGCTGCGCTACACCTATGACGAGAGCCCGGCCGAGCGCCCGCTGCCCCGTCAGGCGTGGGAGAAGGATCATCTGCCGAACCTGACCGGCACGCCGATGGCGCGTCGTCCGCAGGGTTCGCTGGCCGCCCTGGGCCAACGCCCCGCCGCCACCGGCGACTATCAGGCCTGGAGCCCGGAATGACCTTTCGCCATGTCCTGCTGGCCGGGGTGGTCGTCGCGGGACTGGCGATCTCGGGCGCGGGCGTGGCCAGCGTCCTGATGGACCTGCCGCAGGACGCGACGCCTGCGCCGGCCGATCCCATCGGCGACCTGCTGCGCGACACCAGTCGTACGCCGCTGCAACCGACCCAGCCGTCTCAGCCGCAGACGCCGCCCGCGAACGGCGGTCAGGCTCCGGCCGCCAATCCGACGGCGCCGGGCGCACCCGCGCAGCCGGGCGTCCCGACCGTGGCGATCCAGGGACAGGAAGTCGCCGTTCAGGAAGAAGTGCCAGAAGAACTGGTGGTCGAGGAGGAAGAGGTCGCGCCTGCGCCCGCGGCTCCCGCCACGCCGCCTGGCGTGCGCCAGCGTCGCCGCATCGCCGTCATCCAGGCGGTAGACAAGACCACGGCCGAGACCATGCGGTTTGAGGTCGAGGTGGGCGGCCGCCCGGTGCGTTTCGGCAAGACCCTGATCTTCAAGGCGCGGGCCTGCGAGGTCTCGGCTTCCGACGAAATGACCGAGGACGCCATCGCCTATATGGAGGTCGGGGTTCAGCCGCGCGGTCTGGCGGCGCCGACCGAGGCGCGGCAGGTTTTCAGGGGTTGGATGTTCGCTTCATCGCCGAGCGTCAGCGGGATGCAGCACCCCGTCTATGACGCCTGGGTGGTCGGCTGTAAGGCGTAAGCCACGGCCTCGGCCCCGCTCATTGGGGCTGTGAAGGCGTCCATGTCCGGCTCGGCCTGCAGAGCCCAGGGCAGCATCCGCAGATAGGCCTCCTGGGGCGTTTCGACCGCGCCGAACTGGCTGAGGTGGTCGGTCAGGAACTGGGCGTCCAGCAGTCGCCATCCTCCCGTCTTCAGTCGCGCGACCAGGTGGACCAGCGCGACCTTGGACGCATCCGTCGCCCGGCTGAACATGCTCTCGCCGAAGAAGGCGCCGCCCAAGGTGACGCCATAGAGGCCGCCGACCAGCGCCTCGTCCCGCCAGCACTCGACGCTGTGGGCGAAGCCGCGTTGATGCAGTTCGATGTAGAGGCGGCGAATCGGGGCGTTGATCCAGGTGTCTTCGCGGCCCGGCGCGGAGGCGGCGCAGGCGTCCAGCACAGCCGCGAAGGCCGTGTTCACTCGCACTTGAAACGGATCGCTCCGAACGGTGCGGCGCAGGCGTGCCGGAATGTGGAAGCGATCCAGCGGTATGACGCCCCTCTGGTCCGGCTCGACCAGGAAGACGCGCGGATCGTCGCGCGCCTCGGCCATGGGAAAGACGCCCCGAGCGTAGCAGGCGAGCAGCGCCTCCGGTCCGAAGACGTCGGAAGGGCCGCTCGCGCTGAAGCCGGGCTCGTCGGGAGCCTTGGGCAAGGCGGGCCTTTAGGCCTTGGCTTTCTGCGCCGCCGCCCACTTCTCCAGCCAGTGGATGTCGTAGTCGCCCGACAGGATGTCCGGCTCCTGCAACAGCTTCTGGAACAGGGGGATGGTGGTGTCGACGCCGCTGATGACCGTCTCGCCCAGACTGCGCTTGAGACGCGCCAGCGCTTCCTCGCGGTCGCGGCCGTGGACGATCAGCTTGCCGATCAGGCTGTCGTAATAGGGGGGGATCGAATAGCCGGCGAAGATGGCGCTATCCAGACGCACGCCAAGACCGCCCGGCGCGTGGAACTCGGTGATCGTGCCCGGCGAGGGGGTGAAGGTGTCCGGGTTCTCGGCGTTGATCCGCACCTCGATGGCGTGGCCCTCGAAGGTGATCTCTTCCTGCGTGAACGACAGCGGCAGGCCCGCGGCGATGCGGATCTGTTCGCGCACCAGATCGACGCCGGTGATCATTTCGGTGACCGGGTGTTCGACCTGCAGGCGGGTGTTCATCTCGATGAAGAAGAACTCGCCGTCCTCCCACAGGAACTCGATGGTGCCGGCGCCCAGGTAGCCGATGGCGGCGATGGCCTTGTTGACCGTCTCGCCGATCTTCTTGCGGCCCTCGGCCGACAGGGCGGGAGAGGGGGCCTCTTCCAGCACCTTCTGGTGACGGCGTTGCAGCGAGCAGTCCCGTTCGCCCAGGTGGACGACGTTGCCGTGGCTGTCGGCGATGACCTGGATCTCGATGTGGCGCGGCTTCTGGAGATAGCGCTCCATATACACGGCGCCGTTGCCGAAGGCGGCCAGGGCCTCGGCCTGGGCCGTCTGCACGGCCTCGACCAGATCATCGGCCGTCTGGGCCACCTTCATGCCGCGACCGCCGCCGCCGGCGGCCGCCTTGACGATCAGGGGGAAGCCGATGGCCTTGGACGCCTCGATGGCCTGTTCGACCGTCTCGACCTCGCCGTCAGAGCCGGGGACGACGGGGATGCCCGCGTCCTTCACGGCCTGCTTGGCGGTGATCTTGTCGCCCATGATGCGGATGTGGTCCGGCTTGGGACCGATGAAGGTCATGCCGTGGGCTTCGATGATCTCGGCGAAGCGGGCGTTCTCGGCCAGGAAGCCGTAGCCGGGGTGGATCGCCTGGGCGCCGGTGATTTCCGCCGCCGCGATGATCGAGGGGATGTTCAGATAGGACTTGGCCGCCGGCGCCGGGCCGATGCAGACGCTCTCGTCGGCCAGACGCACCCACATGGCGCCGCGGTCGGCCTCGGAGTGAACGGCGACGGTGGAGATTCCCATCTCCTTGCACGCCCGGTGGATGCGCAGCGCGATCTCGCCCCGGTTGGCGATCAGGACCTTGGTGAACATGGGGCTCAGGCTTCCAGCACGACCAGGGCTTCGCCGAACTCGACCGGCTGGGCGTCGCCCACCAGGATTTCAGCCACGACGCCGTCGCGCGGCGCCTGGATCGGGTTCATCGTCTTCATGGCCTCGACGATCAGCAGGGTCTGGCCCTTCTTGACCTTGTCGCCGGTCTTGATGAAGGGGTCCGAACCCGGCGCGGGCTGCAGATAGGCGGTGCCGACCATCGGCGACTTCACCTCTTCGCCCGAGCGGGCGACGATGGTCGCCGGGTCCGACGGCATGGAGACCGGGGCGGCCGCCGGAGCCGCGTGGGCGACCGGGGCCGGGGCGGCGGCGTACTGGATCGGAGCAGCGGCGACGGTGACTTCGCGCTTCACCTTGATCTTCAGATCGCCGCGCTCGACCTCGATCTCGGTCAGGTCGGTGTCGTTCAGGATGTCGGCCAGGCTGCGGACCAGATCGGCGTCGATGTTCTTGTTCTTGTCGTCGGACATGAGGGTCTCTTCTACTTGATCTTCAGACGGCGCGCGGCGGTCAGCCCTTGGCCCCGGCGCGGCGCGCCAGGTCCAGAGCGGCCCGGACGGCCAATTCATAGCTGCGGGGGCCGAAGCCGGCGATCACGCCGGTTGCGGCCAGGGACACATAGGAGTGATGCCGAAACGCCTCGCGTGCGGCGGGGTTCGAAAGGTGGCACTCGACCACGGGGATGCTCAGCGTCTTCAGCGCGTCCAGCAGGGCCACCGAGGTGTGGGTGAAGGCGGCCGGATTGATGACCAGGGCGTCGGCCTCGGCCCTAGCCTCCTGAATCCAGTCGACCAGCTGGCCTTCATGGTTCGACTGACGGAAGACGACACGCGCGCCTTGGGCCGCCGCCTCGCACATGACCTGAATGTCGGCCAGGGTCTCGTGGCCATAGATATCCGGCTCCCGAACCCCCAGCAGGTTCAGGTTCGGCCCGTTCAGGACATACAGGGTGAGAGTTTCGGGCATTCGCTCGCAAAACAGGCGCGCCGCCGCGCGGAATCGAGCGCGCGTTGTAGCCTAGGTGGCGCGCGGCGCAAAGCGGGCGGGGAAAAAGGGTGACGTAGGGGGAGGATTGAGACTGGGAGCGGACCTTGGGGAAGTCCGCCAAGGGGAGAAAGCGGACTCAGCTAGTGTAGCAAAAAGCGGGACCGAGCGATTCAATTGAGATCGGCTTTTGTACAGTGATCTCTGAGCGCCACAGCCCCAGATGACCCGACCCAAACAGGTAGCGTGTCCTGTATCCGATGAAGGTGACCAAAAATGGCTGGACTGGATAGCAGTTTAGGCTTTCATCGGCCGGTTCTCCTACGCGGATTTCTTGTTCCGCCGGGTGGTCCAGCCAATCCGTCGCTTTATACGGTGGACGTTGTGTTGGCACCGTGGTTGCGCCTTCCACAAATGTAGACCCTTCGAACTCGTACAGCCAGACGCCAGAGAACTCACGTGAGCGGCCCTCTATCCTGAAGTCCGAGCACGCAGAAAGTGCTAGTCCAAGCGCAGCCGCCGTGATCAGCCTAGGTGCCATCAACTTAAAGAACCATGTTTCTTGATGTCTGCGAAGGGTCGAAAGCGGCTGAGGCCGTGCATTTGATGTCTCGCGCCTAAATCCCCATATCTGACGCCCACCCTGCATCCTCTGGAGCGAACAGTTTGCGTATCGAAGTCAACGGCGAGGCGCGGGACACCGCCGCCACGACCATTCTGGGTTTGGTTCAGGAGTTGTCGCTGGACCCCAAGAAGGTGGCGGTCGAGCGCAATCTGGAGATCGTGCCGCGTTCGCTGCACGGCGAGACGGCGCTGGCAGAGGGCGACAGGATCGAACTGGTGCAGTTCGTGGGCGGGGGCTGAGGCCCTACCTCCGCCGTCATCCTCGGCCTTGTGCCGAGGATCGAGACACGCGCCGGTCGTAAAGTTTGGCTCCGCGCTTTGAGCGTCCTGCCTCGAGTCTATGGATCCTCGGCACAAGGCCGAAGATGACGGGTGTGGGGGCGCAGAATAAGCGGGAAGGGCGTGATAGCTCATCAAATCCCGCAACGCCGCTTCCCCCCGGCGGCGGGCGGCGCTAGGTCACTAAACCATGACTGACACCGCTCCCCGCACCGACAACTGGACCGTCGCCGGCCGCACCTTCAACTCGCGCCTGATCGTGGGCACCGGCAAGTATCGCGACTACGCCCAGAACGCGGCGGCGGCCGAGGCTTCGGGCGCCGAGATGGTCACCGTGGCCGTGCGCCGGGTGAACCTGACCGATCCGAACCAGCCGGTGCTGACGGACTTCATCGATCCGAAGAAATACACCTATCTGCCGAACACGGCGGGCTGCTTCACCGGTGAGGATGCGGTGCGGACCCTGCGTCTGGCGCGTGAGGCGGGCGGCTGGACCCTGGTCAAGCTGGAGGTTCTGGCGGACCCCAAAACCCTGTTCCCCGACATGGAGGAGACCCTGCGGTCGCTGAAGCTGCTGACCGCCGAGGGCTTCGAGGTGATGGTCTATTGCACCGACGATCCGGTCTATGCGCGCAAGCTGGAGGACGCGGGCGCCGTGGCCATCATGCCGCTGGGCGCGCCGATCGGCTCGGGCCTGGGGGTGCAGAACCCGATCAACATCCGCCTGATCGTCGAGCAGTCCAAGGTGCCGGTGCTGGTCGATGCAGGCGTCGGCACGGCGTCGGACGCGGCCATCGCCATGGAACTGGGCTGCGACGGCGTGCTGATGAACACCGCCATCGCCGAGGCGCGCGATCCCCTGCTGATGGCCAGCGCCATGAAGCACGCGGTCATCGCCGGGCGTGAATCCTATCTGGCGGGGCGGATGAAGAAGCGGTTCTACGCCGATCCGTCCTCGCCGCTGGCGGGGCTGATCTGAGAAGGCTTGGGGGCTGACCGGAAGGTCAGCCCTTTTTCTTGGCCGCTTCGATCAGGGCGCCGACCTCGCGCGGGTCGATGCCGGGGCTGGCGACGCCGTTGATGAAGAAGGTCGGCGTGCCTTGCAGGCCCAGAGCCGCCGCCGAGGCGTGGATGTCGGTGACGTGACGCGTCATCTCGGGGGCCGAGATGGCGGCGTTGGCCTTGGCCATGTCGACGCCGTTGTCGGCCAGGATGCGGTCGATGGCGGCGCGATCCAGCGCCCGTTCGGCCATCAGGGCGTCATAGACGGCCAGATACTTGCCCTGCTGATGCGCGGCCAGGGCGGCGCGGGCGGCGTACTGCGAGGTCACGTCGTCGCCGCGATCCAGAATCGGCCAGTCCTTGAAGACGAAACGCACCTCGGGGTGGGCGGCCATCAGGGCGCGATAATCATGAGCCACCGCCTTGCAGCCGGGGCAGCGGAAGTCGAAGAATTCGATCACCGTCACCTTGGCGTTCGCGGGACCAAAGGCCGGATCGCGCGGATCGGCGGCCAGCAGGGCCGGATTGGCGGCGGCGGCGGCGTTGATGGTCTGGACGCGCGACTGGGATTCCATCGTCTCGCGCGCGGCCAGGACTTCGTCCAGCACCTGAGGGTTGCTGATCAGATAGTCGCGCACCTTGCCGCCGAAACCCCCGCTCAGATAGGGGGCGGCCGACAGGGCCAGGGCCAGCGCCGACATGGCCACGGCGGCGCCGCCCAGCACCGTTCCTGACAGAGCGAACCGGCTTTTGGCGGCGGCAGGCGGCGTCACGGTAGGCTGATCGGTCGTCTGGCCGGGCTCCTGGCCAGATCGGGGGGGGGCGTCGGTCATCAAGGTCTCGTCAGGCGAAAAAAGAAGGCGGGTTCGGCGTCAGGCGCCGGGCGGGATGACGCCGGAGCGGCTGCGCTGCTCGTTGCGGCGTTCGGCGTCGATGATGTCCTTTTCGGTGGCGCCCGACGCCAGGACGATGTCGGTGGCGCGACGCCATTCGATGGAGCTGCGGTCCAGCATGTCGCGGGCGCGCATGGCGAATTGGGCGGCCTGATCGGGGCGGCGCAGGGCGAACCAGTATTCGGCCGAGGCCAGACGCGCCTCGCCCTCCTTGTTCTGGCTGGCGTAGGCCTGGGACAGCAGACGCCAGCCCATGGTGTTGTCCGGCTCCAGCGCCAGGGCGCGCTTCAGCTGGTTCTCGGCCTCGGCCAACTGGGTCGGGTCGCTGGTCTCGATCAGGGCGTGGGCCAGGTTGATGCGCAGCAGGGGGGCGTCCGGCTTCAGCTCGACCGACTTCTCATGCGCGCCCAGGGCTTCGGCCGGGCGGCCTTCCTCGAACAGGATCTGGCCCTTCAGCTCCCAGAAATAGGGATTTTCGGGCTGTTCGGCCAACAGGACGTCGACCGCGTCCAGCGCCTTCTGCGTCTGGCCGTCGCGATACCAGGCGATGGCGCGGGCGTAGCGGGCGGGCAGGGTGACGTCGCTGAACGGATAGTCGCGCAAAGTGGCGTTGGGCGCGTCCATGAAGGCGCGGATCTTGGCCACGACCAGGGCGTGCTGGGCCATCCGCTCGTCGCTGTCGCGCTTGTCGTAGTGGGAGGCGGCCTCGACGGGGCGGCGCAGGGCCTCGATCCGCTGGGAGGACAGAGGGTGGCTGCGGAAGTAGGGATAGCGGCGCTGATCCGAGAAGATTTCCTGCGCGCGGAAATTCTCGAAGAACTCGACCATGCCGCGCCCGGATTCCCCCGCGCGCTCCAACGCGCGGGCGCCGGTGATGTCGGCCTCGCCTTCCTGGCTCTGCATGTAGCGCAGGGCGCCGAGCGTGCCGAAATACTGGCTGGAGGCCAATAGAGCCGCGCCCGCGTCCGGCGCGCCCGCGATCGCGGCCAGGGCGCCCAGCGCCATGGTCATGATCATCGGCTGCATCCCGGCGTTCTGGGCGCCGTCACGCAGGGTGTGGCGGTTCTTGATATGGCCGGCCTCGTGGGCGATCACGCCCAGAAGCTGGTTGGGACTCTTGGTCCGCAGGATCAGGCCGGTGTTCAACCCCATGATCCGCCCGCGCGTGGCGAAGGCGTTCAGGTCGTTGTCGTTGACCAGCAGGATTTCGACCTCGTTCGGGTCCAGGCCCATGGCGTCGAGCACGGGCTCGGACCACTCATGGATGATGCCTTCGATCTCGGTGTCCCGGATCAGGCTCTGCGCCTGGGCTGACGCGGCCGAGGCCAGCACCGCAAGGGTGCCGAGCCCGGCGGCCAGATGGCGCCGGATGCGGGTTGCGGCGGGGGGCGTCCTGGTCATGACGAACTCCAGAGCGATAGTCTCCCCCGCAGCTTCCAGCTTAATCGTGTCCGATCAACGGCGCCACCAGCCCCGCTTGGGCTTGGCGGGCGGGGCGACGATCTGGTTCGGATCGTCGGCGATGATCGCGGCGATGTCGACCTCGGGCGTCGGCGCCGCAGCCGGCTCGGCCAGGACGACGGCCTCTTCGACGACAGCGTCGACGACGACCGGGGCTTCGGCCGGAGCCGCTTCGCCCAAGGCCTCTTCGAGGGCTTCCTCGATGGCCTGTTCGACGCGGGCGGCCACGGCGGGCGGCACATCCAGTTCAGCAACGACCGGCAGTTCAGTCACCACTGGCTGTTCGGCGGCGATCGGCTCGGCTTCGACCTCGGCCGGGGCGGTTTCAGGCGTCTCTTTCACGGCGGCGGCGTTGACCTTGCGGCGCACGCGGCGGCGCTTGGGCGCTTCGGCCTGTTCGACGGTCGGAGCGGCTTCGGCGGCAGGCGCCTCGGTCGTTTCGCCTTCGATCACCACGGCGATCGGCGTATCGGGCGAGCCGACGGGCGGCAGCCCCTCGTTGACCGCGCGGTCCTCGACCTTGGTCTCGTGGGCCAGTTCGCCCTGACCGCGACCCCGGCCGCGACCGCGACGACGGCGCGAGCGGCCGTTGCGGCCTTCTTCGGAAACGGCGACTTGATCCAGGCTGATGTCCTGAGCCGTCTCCTCGCCGGCGGCCTCGGACCGGCGCTCGTCCTTGCGTTCGGGGCGGGCCGCGGCCGGGTTGATGGGATCGAACCAGACGTAAGGGTCCTGCAGCGACGGCGTGCGGCCGCGCACCCAGGCGTAGACGTCGCGTTCGCCTTCCTCGCGCATCCGGCGACCGCCGCGACGGCCCCGGCGGCGGCGGCCGCCCCGGCTGTCGTCGTCATCGTCGGAAGCGGCGGCTTCGGCCTCCTCGTCACGACGTCCGCCGCGACGGCGACGGCGACGTCCGCCGCGGCTGTCGTCATCCTGTTCGGAGCGGGCGCGAGCCTCGTCGTCGTCCTCGTCCTCGCGGTCGAGATCGGCCTCGTCCTCGTCGTCGCCGAAGTCGTCTTCGTCCTCGGCGTCTTCGTCCTCGTCGTCATAGGCGCTGTCGTCGAAGCCGTCGTCGAGGTCGGCCAGGTCAATGTGGCTTTCGGGCGCGACGAAGTCTTCGTTCGTTTCAGTGCGCTCGATCGAGTGTTCGCCCTGGGCCAGGCTGTCGTCGATCTGGATGATGACGTTCAGGCCGCGCTGCTCCAGCAGGAACTGCAGATATTCGCGCTTGTGGTTCAGGATATACAGCGCCACGGCGGTCGAGACGCGCAGGTTCACCGACCCCGCGCCGTTCTTGCCGGCCTCGATGTCGACGGCGCGCAGGGTGGTCAGGGCCGCCGATTCGGCCGAGCGGACGCGCCCGGCGCCCTGGCAGCATTCGCAGACCTCGGTCGCGCCCTCGATCACGCCTAGGCGGCGGCGCTGACGGCTGATCTCCATCAGGCCGAAGCCGGAGATGCGGCCCATCTGGATGCGCGCACGGTCCTTCGCCAGGGCGTCCTTGAGGGCCTTCTCGACCGCGCGGTTGTTCTTGCCCTCGTCCATGTCGATGAAGTCGATGACGATCAGACCGGCCAGGTCGCGCAGGCGCAGCTGGCGGGCGGCCTCGACCGCGGCTTCCATGTTGGTCTTGGTCGCCGTGGCCTCGACGTTGCGCTCCTTGGTGGCGCGACCCGAGTTCACGTCGATGGCCACCAGGGCCTCGGTCTGGTTGATGACCAGATAGCCGCCCGACTTCAGCGGCACGACCGGCTGGTGAATCTGGGTCAGCACCTCTTCGATGCCGTTCGAGGCGAACAGCGGGCGCGAGCCCTGATAGAGGTGGATCTTCTTGGCCTGGGACGGCATCAGCACGCGCATGAAGTCGCGGGCCTGCTTGAAGCCCTCGACGCCCTCGACCTGAATGCCGTCGAAGTCCTTGTCGTACATGTCGCGCACGGCGCGGCGGACCAGGTTCTCTTCCTCGTGGATCATCGCCGGCGCGTTGGAGCGCAGGGTCAGTTCGCGGATCGTCTCCCACAGGCGCAGCAGGTATTCATAGTCGCGCTTGATCTCGGCGCGGGTGCGCTTGGCGCCCGCCGTGCGGATGATCAGGCCCATGCCCTGCGGCACCTTCAGCGCGGCGGCGGCGGATTTCAGCCGGCGACGGTCCGAGGTGTTGGTGATCTTGCGGCTGATGCCGCCGCCCTTGCCGGTGTTCGGCATCAGCACGCAGTAGCGGCCGGCCAGCGACAGCCAGGTGGTCAGGGCCGCGCCCTTGGCGCCGCGCTCGTCCTTGACGACCTGCACCAGCAGGATCTGGCGGCGCTTGATGACGTCCTGGATCTTGTAGCGGCGCATCAGGCGACGCTTCAGGCGTTCCTCGTCGGCCAGCTTGCCGTCGGAATCGGCGTCGTCGGATTCACGGCCCAGATCGTCTTCGTCCGCGTCGTCGTGCGCTTCGGCCATGATGGCTTCGCGGTCGGCGACCGGGATCTGATAATAGTCCGGGTGGATTTCGTTGAAGGCCAGGAAGCCGTGGCGGTTGCCGCCGTATTCGACGAAGGCGGCCTGCAGGCTGGGCTCTACGCGGGTGACCTTGGCGAGATAGATGTTGCCGCGAAGCTGGCGCCGCGCGCGGGATTCGAAATCGAATTCCTCAACCTGGCGGCCGTCCACGATCGCGACGCGGGTTTCTTCCGCGTGCGCCGCGTCTATCAACATGGTTTTTGACATTGAAGGTCTCTCTCAGGCGCGCCAGGCCGTGCGCCGCGAACGCAGTCGCGGGAATAGGGGCGGCTCGCCGAATGGAAATGGGAGCCAGGGCGCGCGTCATCCCCTCGCTGAAAGCGAGAGCGGCATGATCTTGCCGTTCGGGAGCGCAGGCGGGTCGGCCCATTGGGTTGTCGGTCCTGGGTCCGAACGCGCCGATCAAGGCCGCATCCCGAACCCGTATCTCCGGATCGACGGCCAGGCCGCGCGATCCTCGGAATTGGTGAAAGTTTCAGCGCCGCGAGGAGGGCGCGCCTGATCCCGAACAGATGACGGGCGGCGCGATCGTTCGCATGCGGAACCGATAATAGGCATATGCTGCGGAAAATAAAAGAACCGAGGCGGTAAGAGGTCTTAACGAAATCCTTAAACCCTGGGGTCATGCTGGCCTCTAAACTGCAGGGCGATTTCCCTCTGATGTTGGGTCGGTGGCGTGACAATCTGAGCCGTTGGGGCGTGCGCGAATGGTCGATGACCGGCCTGGCGTTCGTCGTCATCTGCCTTGTCGTGTTCACGGCGACGCGGGGCCTGGCCTTCGGTCCGGACGGCGAGATCGTGCGTCTTCGCTTCGGCGGCGACGCCCAGCGGACTCGCGTGGTGCTGGATCTGGGACGCTCGACGCGCGGTCAGGTGATCGAGGACGGTTCGGCTGGACGGGTCATCCTGTCCCTGGCGGGCGTCAGTCCGGCGCGGGGGCTGGAGGGCAGCGGCGCGGGCCTGGTGCGCGGATATGAGGTCAGCGCGGCCTCAGGCGCGTCGCGCGTGCGGCTGGACCTGGCGCGCGGCGCCGAGATCGAGCGTCGCTTCCTGCTGCCGCCCGGCGACGGGGTGGACCACTATCGCTATGTCATCGACCTGAAGGCCACGGGCGCCGCTGCGGCGGTTCCGGTCGCCGCGCCGCGTCGCGAACAGGCCCGCGCCGAGAAGCCTCTGATCGTCATCGACGCCGGCCACGGCGGCCGCGATCCCGGCGCCCAGGGCCAGCATGTTCAGGAAAAGGCCGTCACCCTGGCCGCCGCTCGGGATCTCAAGGCGGCGCTGGAGCGCACAGGCCGCTATCGCGTGCGCCTGACCCGCGACGGCGACGTCTATGTGATCCACGGCCGTCGGGTGCAGATCGCCCGCGACGCCGGAGCGGATTTGTTCATCTCGCTGCACGCCGACGCGGGGGCGGACCCGGCGCTGCGCGGCGCCAGCGTCTACACCCTGTCCGAACAGGGCGCCGGTCGCGCCGTGCGCGAGTTCACCAAGGGCGACGACTGGCAACGCGACCTGCGCCTGCCGGGGCGCGACGCCTCGGTCGACCGCATCCTGCTGGACATGACCCAGCGCGCCACCCAGAACCGCTCGGCCCAGTTCGCGCGGGTGCTGCTGACCCATATCGAGGGGGACAACCACCCCCTGCTGCGCCGCAGCCACCGCGATGCGGGCCTGGCCGTGCTGCTGGCGCCTGACGTTCCGGCCGTCCTGTTGGAGATGGGCTTCATCACCAACCCGGAAGACGAGCGCGTCCTGAGCGACGAACGCGCCCGCCGTCGCCTGATGCGCTCGGTCGCCGAGGGCATCGACCGCTACTTCCGCGAACCGGCCGCGCCGGTGATGGTCGCCGGAGACATCGCCGGGGGCTGAAGCCTCAGGCCTCCAGCGCGACCTTTGCGCGTCTGAAGACATCCTCGAACATCTCGGCCGTCAGTCGGCCGGTGTTCGTGTTGAGTCGCGAGCAGTGATAGCTGTTGATCAGGGTGTAGGGACCGACCTTGCCCTCGACCCCGTGCCCGGCGGGAATGGCCGAGCCGGGATAGCCCAGGGTGCGCAGGATGCTGCGCCGGGACACGTCGCCCAGGGTCACGATCACCTTCAGCCGGGGCAGGGCGGACAGCCGATCCACCAGGAAGGGGCGGCACGTATTCTCCTCCGTCGCCGTCGGCTTGTTCTGAGGCGGGGCGCAGCGGACGGCGTTGGTGATCATGCAGTCGACCAGCGTCAGGTCGTCGTCGCCGTTCGGGTCATAGCGGCCCTGGGCGAAACCGGTCTTCTTCAGCGTGTCGTACAGCAGCCAGCCGGCGTGGTCCCCGGTGAAGGGGCGTCCGGTCCGGTTAGCGCCGGTGCGGCCCGGCGCCAATCCCGCGATCAGCAGCCGTGCGTTCGGATCGCCGAAGGAGGGCGCAGGGCCGTTCCACCAGTCCGGGTTCTGGCGCGCGTTCTCGGCCCGGTAGGCGACCAGACGCGGGCACAGGGGACAGTCGCGGGGCGGCTCGGGATTCAACTCGGCGCTCAGTCGGGGGCTCACGCGCGGTCGCTCCGGTCCAGGGTGCGGGCCACGCCTTGATTCATCGGAGCCTTGGGCTTGCCGACCTGGTTCATGATGTCGGCCAGATCGATGAAGGCGTCAGCCTGGCGGCGCAGGTCGTCGGAGATCTGGGGCGGCTGGCTCTTGACCGTCGAGACGACGGTGACGCGCACGCCCTTGGCCTGCATCGCCTGGACCAGACGACGGAAGTCGCCGTCGCCCGAGAACAGCACCGCCTGATCCAGACGCGGCGCCAACTCGAGCATGTCGACCGCGATCTCGATGTCCATATTGCCCTTGGTGCGGCTATGGCCCTGGGCGTCGGTGAAGCGCTTCACCGGTTTGGTCACGACGGTGAAGCCGTTGTAGTCGAGCCAGTCGACGAGGGGACGGACAGGCGAGAATTCTTCGCCCTCGACCACGGCCGTGTAATAATAGGCGCGCACCAGCCGGCCTTCGCCGACGAACCAGGTGGAGAGCTTCTTGAAGTCGAGGTCGCAGTTCAGGGCGCGCGCCGCCGAATAGAGGTTGGCGCCGTCGATGAACAGGGCGATGCGGTCGTCGGGGTGGTCGGTCATGAACGAAAATGAGTCCGTCGATATGGTCGAGAAAATGAAGGTCCCGACCGACGCCGTCGGGGAATCCCGGCCCGACATCGATCTGGACGCGGCAGTCATCGTCGCACTGGGCTGCAATGACAAGGGCGATTGGTCGTCCTGCGTCGAGGCGCTGGAGGCGGCGCTGGCCCGATTCCGCGCCGAGGGCGTGGATGTTCTGGCTCGTTCGTCCTGGTGGTCGTCGCAAGCCTGGCCCGATCCGACTGATCCGCCGTTCCTGAACGGCGTGGCCGTGGTAAGCACCGCTCATGACGCTCCGACCCTGATGCGGACCCTGGGGCGGATCGAGGATCTGTTCGGCCGGGTGCGGACGGCGCGCAATGCGCCGCGGACGCTGGATCTGGACCTGATCGCCTATGGGCGTCTCAGCGGGGATCTGAACGGGCTGATCCTGCCGCACCCGCGCGCGGCGGACCGGCTGTTCGTCATGGGGCCGCTGGCGGAGGTCGCGCCGGAGTGGGTGCATCCCGTCTGCGGCGGCTCGGCGAAGGACCTGGCGGAGCGCGCCGGCGTGGGGCGCGATGCGCGGCCTTTGCCGCATTGATGTCGACGCGTCGCCGGGGCAGGGTGGGGCGATGACACCGGGAGACATGACATGAGCCTCGCCCTGTTGATGACGATGGCCGCCCTTCTGGCAGCCCAGGACGGGGCGACGCCCGCTTCGCCGCCTGCGGGCGTCGGACGGGTCGTGCGGGAGGCGGATGTCCGCGTGATGCAGCCGCCGCCGCATAACGGGACGGGCATGAGCACGGCCTATCGCATCAGCGACGGCGTGCCGAACCGGGCGATGGAGTTCCGCAAGCGGGTCCTGCACGCGGGGGCCTCGATCGGCCTGCATCCCATCGCTCATGACGAGGTCTATTATGTCGTCAGCGGCGCCGGCGTGGTCAGCAGCGACGGGAAGGATGCCGTTGTCGGACCCGGCGACGCGGCCTATCTTTACGACGGCAATGTCGTCGGCATTCGCCAGACGGGGGACGAGGATCTGGTTCTGATCATCTCCTATCCGCTGTCGAAGCGGCGGGATTGACCGGAAAACCGCCTCAATGCCGCCTTCGCGGCGTTGCACAATTAGCTTTCACCCTATATTTTGTGCGGTTCTCCCTGCCGCCAGAGGAAATTCATGGCCCGCGTCACTGTCGAAGACTGCATCGAAAAGGTGCCGAACCGCTTTGGTCTGGTTCTGCTGGCCGGTCACCGCGCCCGCAACATCGCCAACGGCGCCCCGCTGACGCTGGACCGCGACAACGACAAGAACCCGGTCGTCGCCCTGCGCGAACTGGCCGAGGACACCGTCACCCCGGACGAACTGCGCGAGAACATCATCACCACCCTGCAACGGGTCGATGAACGCACCGAGGCCGAGGACGAAGCCGAGGTCGTGGCCCTGCTGGCCGAGCCGCAGCACATGAACATGGCTGAGGCCGAACTGATCCGCGCGCTGCAAAGCGACCGCGACGGGGGCCAGGAGGAGCGCTACTGACGGCCGACCCGGTCACCAAGGTAGCAAGACGGGCGGCGCGACCTCAGACGGACACGCCGATGGACCCCGCCGCGAATCTGCAGGACAAGACATCGGCGTCGTCTCTTTCCGAGGCGGCGCCGAAGTCGTCTGAAGGCCCTGCATTGTCTGATACCAAGCGCGCACCGATCATGCGCCAGTTCGAACTGATCGAGGCGGTCAAGGCCTATGACCCGACCGCCGACGAGGCGCTGCTGAACCGCGCCTATGTCTATGCGATGAAGATGCACGGCTCGCAGCTGCGGGCCTCGGGCGATCCCTATTTCGCCCACCCGATCCAGGTCGCGGGCATTCTGACGGATTACCGCCTGGACACGGCGACCATCGTCACCGCCCTGCTGCACGACGTGGTCGAGGACACGTCCGCCACCCGCGACGACATCGCCGAGATGTTCGGCGAGGAGATCGCCGTCCTGGTCGAAGGCGTCACCAAGCTGTCGCGGCTGGAGTTGCAGGCCGAGCACACGCGTCAGGCCGAGAACCTGCGCAAATTCATCCTGGCCATCAGCCGGGACGTGCGGGTGCTGCTGGTCAAGCTGGCCGACCGTCTGCACAACATGCGCACCCTCCACTTCGTGAAGCCGGAGAAGCGCGAGCGCATCAGCCGCGAAACGCTGGAAGTCTATGCGCCGCTGGGTCGGTCGATCGGCATCCACTCCATCGCCGCTGAGCTGGAAGAACTGGCGTTCGAGCATCTGAACGCCACGGCGCGCGTCGCCATCCAGCGTCGTCTGGAAGCCCTGAAGCTCGAGAACGGCAGCGCCATCGAGGCCGTTTCGCCCGAGATCGAGCGCGTCCTGTCCGAGGCCGGCGTCCAGGCGCGGGTCAAGGGGCGGGAGAAGACGCCCTATTCCATCTGGCGCAAGCTGCAGCGCAAGACTGTGGGCTTCTCGTCCCTGTCGGACATCTACGGCTTCCGCGTCATCGTCGAGAGCGAGGACGACTGCTATCGCGCCCTGGGCGTCATTCACCGCGCGTGGCCGATGGTGCCGGAGCGGTTCAAGGACTTCATCTCGACGCCGAAGTCGAACAACTACCGGTCCCTGCACACGACGGTGGTCGGGCCGGGCGGCCTGCGCATCGAGATGCAGATCCGCACCGAGGCCATGGATCGCGTGGCCGAGGACGGGGTGGCGGCGCACTGGCGCTACAA
The DNA here is from genome assembly GCF_053645695.1 of Brevundimonas sp. NPDC055311. Taxonomy (NCBI): domain Bacteria; kingdom Pseudomonadati; phylum Pseudomonadota; class Alphaproteobacteria; order Caulobacterales; family Caulobacteraceae; genus Brevundimonas; species Brevundimonas sp. NPDC055311. Next base: position 357,727 of record NZ_JBSHMV010000001.1, on the reverse strand, counting down.
GAACCAGTCCTACGGCTTCGACCGTGAGGCGATGGAGGCTGACGGCGGCCGCGACCCCCTTCTGAACCTGCGCCATCTGGTTCAGGTGATCGAGCACGGAGAGGGGGGAGAGGACTGGGTCGAGCACGCCAAGCTCGAAATGTATCTGGACCAGGTCTTCGTCTTCACGCCCAAGGGGACGCTGATCACCCTGCCGCGCGGCGGGATGCCGCTGGATTTCGCCTACGCTGTCCACACCGAGGTTGGCGACACGGCCGTGGGGGTCAAGATCAACGGCGAGCTGAAGCCCATGCGCACGGCGCTTCAGAACGGCGACGTGGTCGAGATCATCCGCGGGACCAAGCGCGAGGCGCCCACCGACTGGCGCAGCCTGACCGTCACGGGCCGGGCGCGCTCGGCCATCCGTCGATTCATCCGCTCGTCGGAGCGCGAAGAGTTCGTGCGCCTGGGCAAGACGACGCTGGAGCAGACGCTGGAGCGGGCGGGCAAGTCGCTGGCCGACGTCAAGCTGACGGAGGTGCTGAAGACCTTCGCCATGCCGTCTGAAGAAGACATGTTCGACGCGATCGGTCGCGGCCGCCTGACCGCGACGCGCGTGGCCGAGACCCTGTTCCCGGCGCTGAAGGGGCAACTGAAGGCCGGGCCGGAGCGCAAGCGCATCGGCGAGGAATCGCCGCGTCTGTTCGTGCGCGGCGGCGGTCTGACGCCCGGCGTCAGCATCCATTTCGGCCAGTGTTGTTCGCCCGTGCCGGGCGACCGCATCGTCGGCATTCTTGAGCCGGACAAGGGGCTGACGGTCCACACCATCGACTGCCAGACCCTGGCCGATTTCGCCGACGACGATTCCGTCTGGCAGGATCTGCAGTGGACGCCGCAGGCCGAGCGCAGCGCCGTCGGCTCGGTCAAGCTGCACGCCACCCTCACCAATGCGCGCGGCGTGCTGGGGCAGGTGGCCTCCATCATCGGCGAGGCCGGCGGCAATATCCTGAACCTGTCGATGGCCCACCGTCAGCACGACTTCTATGACGTCAACATCGACGTGGAGGTCGAGGACGCCCGCCACGCCACCATGATCATTGCGGCGCTGAGGGCCAATCCCTACGTCGATACGGTCGATCGCGCGCGCGGCTGAGCCGACGCTGACGCCATCAGTTTTTTCAAAGGTCGTAATGTCTCCCGAACAACAAAAGCTCGCCAATGAGGCCCAGATGGCCTCGCCCTCCTATCGTCTGGCCGCCCTGGATCAGGACTTCCTGCTGGGCGAGTCGATGCGCGGCGTGCGCTTCCTGATGGAGTATGAGAAGGCCGAGCAGGCGCTGAAGGCCTGGGGCGTGCGTTCGACCATCGTGGTCTTCGGCAGCGCCCGTGTCGGCGTGAACGGCGACGGCCGCCACGCCTATTGGTACGAGCAGGCGCGCGAGTTCGGCCGCATCGCCTCCGAACGCGGCGGCGCCTTCCGGGGCGAACCGGGCGAGGTGCGCGACAACGTCATCGCCACGGGCGGCGGACCGGGCATCATGCAGGCCGCCAACCAGGGCGCGCACGAGGCCGGGGCGCCGTCCATCGGCTTCAACGTCACCCTGCCGCACGAGCAGTTCCCGAACCCGTGGTCGACGCCCGAACTGACGTTCCAATTCCACTACTTCGCCATGCGCAAGATGCACCTGGCCATGCGGGCCAATGCGCTGGTGGTCTTCCCCGGCGGTTTCGGCACCTTGGACGAACTGTTCGAGATCCTGACTCTGCGCCAGACCGACAAGGCGCCGCCCATCCCCATCGTGCTGTTCGACGAGGCCTACTGGCGCTCGGTGATCAATTTCGACGCCCTGATCGAGCACGGCATGGTGAAGGCGTCGGACATGGAGCTGTTCGCCTTCGCCGACGACGCCGAGACGGTGTGGACCCGGTTGCTGGAAGGCGGGTTGAAGCCCAACTGCGACATCAAATAGGGCGCGGGTTGAGGGCTGCCGTCACAGGGTCTAAGGACGGCTTTCATGAACACTGAAGACGTCCTCAACGAATTCCGCGACGCCGGCGCCCTGCGCGAAGGCCATTTCGTCCTCTCGTCCGGCCTGCACAGCCCGGTCTTCCTGCAGAAGAACCTGGTCTTCATGGACGGCGCCCGCTGCGAGCGTCTGTGCAAGGCGCTGGCGGAAAAGATCGTCGCCACGGTCGGCCCGGTCGATGCGGCGATCTCGCCCGCCGTCGGCGGCATCATCCCCGGCTATGAGACGGCCAAGCATCTGAACGTCCGCTCCATGTACGTCGAGCGCGAGGGCGGCGAGTTCAAGCTGCGTCGCGGCTTCTCGGTCGAGCCGGGCGAGAAGATCGTCATGGTCGAGGACATCGTCACCACGGGCCTGTCGTCGCGCGAATGCATCGCTGCGATCCAGAAGGCGGGTGGCGAAGTCGTCGCCGCCGCCTGCATCGTCGACCGTTCGGGCGGCAAGGTCGATGTGGGCGTGCCCCTGATCGCCCTGGCCTCGATGGAAGTGCCGGCCTATCCGGCCGATGCCCTGCCGCCGGAACTGGCCGCCCTGCCGGTCGAGGATCCGGGCAGCCGCCGGTTGTCGAAGTAGAGAAGAGAGACCGGGATGAAGCGTCAGCGGGTTCGTCTGGGCGTCAATATCGACCACGTCGCCACGGTCCGCAACGCGCGCGGCGGCGCTCATCCCGATCCGGCCCGCGCGGCCGAGGCGGCGCTGGCGGCCGGCGCCGACGGCATCACCGCTCACCTGCGCGAGGACCGCCGTCACATCACCGACGCCGACATCGACGTGCTGACGGCCCTGTGCCGCCGCGCGGACAAGCCGCTGAACTTCGAGATGGCGGTGACGGAGGAGATGCTGGCCATCGCCCTGCGCCACCGCCCGCACGCCGCCTGCCTAGTGCCAGAACGGCGCGAGGAAGTGACGACCGAGGGCGGTCTAGCCGTCGCCGGTCACGAAGCGCGCATCGCCCCGGTGGTGAAGGCCCTGTCCGACGCCGGCATCCGCGTCAGCCTGTTCATCGAACCGTCCGAGGATCAGGTCGAGGCCGCCGCCGCCGTCGGCGCCCAGGTGGTCGAGTTCCACACCGGCCGCTATTGCCACCTGACCGACCCGGCCGAGCGCGCGGTCGAGTTCGACCGTCTGGCCGCCGCCGCCGCCCAGGCCGACATTCTGGGGCTGGAGGTCCATGCGGGGCACGGCCTCGACTTCGCGACGGCGAGCGAGGTTCTGGCAGTCCGCGAGATCGTCGAACTGAATATCGGCCACTTCCTGATCGGCGAAGCGGTCTTCGTCGGCCTGGACGCCGCCATCCGTCGGATGCGCGCGGCCATGGACGAGGCCGTGTCATGATCATCGGCGTCGGCGCCGACCTGTCGGACATCCGGCGCATCCAGGCGTCGCTGGACCGCTTCGGCGACCGTTTCAAGCAGCGCGTCTTCACCGAACTGGAGCGCACCCGCTCGGACCGCAAGGCCGATCCGGCGTGGAGCTACGCCAAGCGGTTCGCCGCCAAGGAGGCCTGCGCCAAGGCCCTGGGCACCGGGATGCGGTCCGACGTCTACTGGCGCGACATGGGGGTGGTGAACCTGCCGTCCGGCCAGCCGACCCTGGCCCTGACCGGCCACGCGGCCGAGCATCTGGCCCGCCTGACCCCGCCGGGGCATGAGGCGCGCATCCATCTGACCCTGAGCGACGAACATCCCTATGCGCTCGCTTTCGTGGTGATCGAGGCCCTGCCCAAGGTCTGACGCCGCCGCGAAGGTTGCGGTTCCTTCATCATCCAGAGTCTTGCTCGCAGCGGTTTCAGCGACTACGCCTCGACCTTCAAACCCCGCGTTCGGCGGGGGATTCGAGCAGACGATGAGCGACGACCCCAAGGCGAACGGCGGAGCGGCCAATCCAGCCCTCGATCCGGCTGACCAACGGCCGATCTGGAGCGACGACGGCGACGCGCCCTTCGACATGGGGGACGACCCCGAAGCCCTCGACAGCGAGACCCCGATCTATGCGCCCCGGCGCTCCAGGAAGGCCAAGCGAGTGAAGAAAGAAAAGTCCGCGAGCAACGAAACGGTCGAGATCATCAAGACCGTCGTTTTCGCCCTGCTGATCGCGCTGGTGCTGCGTGTGCTGCTGTTCCAGCCCTTCACCATCCCGTCGGCCTCGATGGAGCCGAACCTGTACGAAGGCGACTACATCGTCGTGTCGAAGTGGTCGTACGGCTATTCCAAACACTCGATCCCATTCAGCCCGCCGGTGTTCAACGGCCGCATCCTGGGCAAGGCGCCCGCGCGCGGCGACATCGCCGTGTTCAAGCTGCCGCGCGACAACAAGACCGACTACATCAAGCGCGTGATCGGCCTGCCGGGCGACAAGGTGCAGATGATCGCCAACAAGCTCTACATCAACGGCGCGCCGGTGCAGGACGTGGTGGTCAGCCGCGCCCAGATGGCCGACATGTTCGGCCCGCGCTCGGTGACGCAGGTGCGCGAGACCCTGCCGGGCGGCAAGAGCTTCATGACGCAGGACTTCGGCCCCGGCGGCGATCTGGACGACACGCCGCTGTATGAGGTTCCGGCGGGCCACTATTTCATGATGGGCGACAACCGCGACAACTCGATCGACAGCCGCGTCGAGATGTCGGCGGGCGTGGGCATGGTCCCGGCCGAGAACCTTGTCGGCAAGGCCGAGATCATCATGTTCTCGTGGACGCCGGGCGCCTCGCTGTTCAACCCGGTCAGCTGGTTCGCCAATGTGCGCTTCAGCCGGTTCTTCAAGATCCTCGACTGATGGCCGGCGGACGCACGAACGTGCGCGCCGAGGCCGTGGGGGCCCTGCGTCGTCGTCTGGGGCATGATTTCGCCGAGCCCGAGCTGCTGGAACGCGCCCTGACCCATTCCAGCGTGGGCGAAGGCGCAGGCCCGCAGGTTCCCGCCGACAACGAGCGGCTGGAGTTCCTGGGCGACCGGGTGCTGGGCCTGCTGGTGGCCGACCGCCTGGTGCGCGACTTTCCTGCGGCGGATGAGGGGCGGCTGTCGGCCCGCCTGCACGCCCTGGTGGACAAGAGCGCCTGCGCTCGCGTGGGCGAGCGGCTGGGCGTCGGCGACGCCCTGCGCCTGTCTCCGGGCGAGACCAAGACCGGCGGCCGCAGAAAGGCCGGAGTCATCGCCGATGCTGTTGAGGCGATCCTGGCGGCCGTCTATCGCGACGGAGGCCTGATCGCGGCTCAGGCCGTGTTCGAGCGCGCCTGGGCCGAGGAACTGGCGGCGCCTCCCGCGCCGGCCATCACCAATCCCAAGTCCGCCCTGCAAGAATGGGCGCAGGGCCAGGGCCGTCCGCTGCCGACCTATGCGGTGGTCCAGCGCACCGGTTCGGACCACGCGCCGACCTTTACGGTCGAGGCGACGGTGACCGGCTATGAACCCGCCCGAGCCCAAGGGCGTTCGCGACAGGAGGCGGAAAAGGCCGCCGCCGTCGCTCTTTTGAAACGTGAAGGCGTGATTTGACCGAAACTCCCGAAACCACCGAGATCAGCAACCAGCACGCGGGCTTCGCCGCCATCATCGGCGCGCCCAATGCGGGCAAGTCGACGCTGGTGAACCGGTTGACGGGCTCCAAGGTCTCCATCGTCACCCAGAAGGTGCAGACGACGCGCTTTCCCGTGCGGGGCATCGCCATCGAGGGCGACGCCCAGATCGTGCTGGTGGATACGCCCGGCGTCTTCACCCCGCGCCGCCGTCTGGACCGCGCCATGGTCGCCTCGGCCTGGGCCGGGGCGCAGGACGCCGACGTGGTCGTCCACCTGGTCGACGCCCAGTCGCACATCGACGCGGAAGGCCGCGAAGGCACGCCCGCCGACCGCCGCTCGGCCGAGGACACCGAGACCATCATCGCCAATCTGAAGGCGACCGACACCAAGGTCATCCTGGCGCTGAACAAGATCGACGGGATGCGCCGGGACACCCTGCTGGCCCTGTCGCAGCGCCTGTTCGAAACGGGCGTCTATTCCGAGGTCTTCATGATCTCGGCGCTCAGCGGCGACGGCGTGGACGATCTGAAGGCCCGTCTGGCCAAGGCTATGCCCGAGGGGCCGTGGCTCTATCCCGAAGACCAGTCGGCGGACGTGCCGCTGCGCGTTCTGGCCGCCGAGATCACGCGAGAGAAGGTGTATCTGCGCGTCCACGAGGAACTGCCCTATTCGGCGGCGGTCGAGACGACCAGCTTCGAGGACCGCGCCGACGGCTCGGCGCGCATCGAACAGACCATCTATGTCGAGCGTGAAAGCCAGCGCCCGATCGTGCTGGGCAAGGGCGGCCAGACCCTGAAATGGATCGGCCAAAAGGCGCGAGAGGAGCTGATCGAGATACTGGATCGCCCCGTTCACCTGTTTTTGACCGTCAAAGTCGATCCGAAGTGGCAAGACTCGAAGGCATTGTACGCCCAGTTCGGCCTGGAGTTTGACGTCTAGTACCGTGTTCATCGTTCCCAAGACTGCGGGCGGCAGGCCCTGGTTCCTCGGCTCTCTCGTCGCCGCCGGCCTGATTTCGGCCGGGGCGGGGGCCTGGTTCCTGAACGCCGTCGCGCCGGAGACCCAGGCGGCTGTCGTCTATCAGTCGGACCTGCCCAAGCGACCGCCCGTCGAGGTGGTTGAGGCTCTGCCGCAGTTGAAGGAACGGTTGGATCATCTGGCCGCGACCAAGCAGTTCACCGGCGCGGTCCTGGTGTCGAAGGGCGGTCAGGTCCTGTTCCGTCAGGTCTACGGCAAGGCGAACTATGAGCAGGACACCCCCTTCGCCCTGGACACCCGTTTCCGCCTGGCGTCGGTGTCCAAGCAGTTCACCGCCGTCGCTGTCCTGAAGCTTCAGGACGAGGGCAAGCTGTCGGTCGACGATCCCGTCTGCAAATGGATCGAGCCGTGCCCGGACGCCTGGCGGCCGCTGCGCATCCATCACCTGCTGTCGCACACTTCGGGTATCCCGGACCTGATGGCCCAGGCCGAGTGGGGCCGTATTCGGGTCACCCATCGTACGCCGCAGGAGCTGACCGAGACCTCGGCCCGCTATGGCCTGCAGTTCGAACCGGGAACAAAGGTTCGCTACAACAACGCCGCCTTCAATCTGGCGGCCGAGATCGTGTCGAAGGCCAGCGGCCAGCCGTTCGAGACCTATCTGGAGCAGGCCATTCTCAAGCCCCAGGGCCTGAAGGACACCGGCTCCGACGTAAACGACGACGCCCAGGGCCTGGCCATGGGCTACGGCCTGTTCCCGGCGGGTCTGACGCCGCAGCCCATCGCCAACGTCAGCGTGGTGGCCGGCGCCGGGGCCCTGTATTCGACGCTGGACGACATGCTGGCCTGGAACCGCGCCCTGCATCAGGGCCATATCCTGAGCGACAAGGCCTATGCCGATCTGATCGCCGACCACGCCCCGGACGACATGCCGGAGCGGCGCGGCCCGCACCGGGCCTATGGCTACGGCCTCTATGTCAGCGCCTTGGGCGAGCGGACTTCTTCGCCGTTCAGCGACCGCCAGATTTACCACACCGGCAGCTGGGCGGGCTTCCGTAACCTGGTGTCCTATCAGCCGGATCAGGAGGTGACGGTGGTGGTGCTGTCCAACAACTACCACCTGCGCGACCTGGTGCTGTTGATCAATCAGCAGGCCATGGCCGAGGCCCTCGGCCGCCCGTTCCCCGCTGCGCTCAGCCGCTGAGGCCTAGGCGCAGGAAGCTCATCAGGCGCGGGTCGTCGCAGTGGGTCACATTGACCCGCATGAAGCGGCTGGCCGTCTGTGAGGGGCTGAATACGTCGCCGGGCGCCAGGACGATGTCCTCCTTCAGCGCGGCGCGCGCCAAGTCGGCGGAATCGATTTCGCCGGGCAGTCGGCACCAAAGATTGAAGCCGCCGCGCGGCTCGATCCAGGGTTCGACGCCGATGGATCTCAGGCGGGCGATCACCTCGCGGCGCTTTCGCGCCAGGCGTCGATGAACCTCGTCCAGATGCTTGCGATAGCCGCCCCCGGCCAGGACGTGGGCGATGGCCTCGGCCGCCACCGGACTGGCGCCGACAAAGCCCGTCGCCACCTGAAGATCGGCCAGGTCCGAAATCCGGTCGACGCGCGCCGCGATGTAGCCGCAGCGCAGGGAGGCCGACAGCGTCTTGGAGAAGCTGCCGATGCGGATGACCCGGTTCAGCCCGTCCAGCGCCGCCAGTCGGGTGGTGGGCTCGGGCTCCAGATCGGCGAAAAGATCGTCCTCGATGATGGTGAGGTCATGCGCGGCGGCCAGATTCAGCAGGCGGTGCGCCGTCTGGGGCGCGATGCCGGCGCCGGTCGGGTTCTGAAGCCCGGCGTTGGTCAGATAGAGCCGGGGCGATGCCTGCTTCAGTACGGTCTCGAACCGTTCGACGTCAGGGCCTGTGGGCGTGTAGGGGACGCCGACGACCTGGACCTGATGCGCGCGCAGCAGGGCGCGGAAGTTGAAGTAGCAGGGATCGTCCACCACCACCGTATCGCCGGGCCGCAGCAGATAACGGCACGTCAGATCGACGGCATGGGTGCCGGAGCCGGTCAGCAGCACCTGATCCTGGCCGAGTTGCAGCCCCTCGGTCGCCAGACGACCCAGAAGGATGCGGCGCAGCGCCCTCGAGCCGAGCACGCCGCCATAGTCGGTCAGAAGGGCGTCGTCCGCCCGCGCGACGGCGCGCAGGGCCTTGCGCAGCGCCTCGGTCGGCATCCAGTCGGCGGGCAGCCAGCCGCAGCCGGGCTTGAGGGCCTCCGGCGGCGCCTCCAGCGACTGGCGCGACACCCAGAAGGGATCGACGGCGCGATCGTGCAGGCCGGGATCGACCGCAAAACTGAGCGGAGGCAGGGCGGCGCCCGAAACGTAGAAGCCTGATCCCGGCCGGGCGCGGATCAGCCCCTCGGCCGCCAGCCGGTCATAGGCCTCGACGACGGTTGAAGGCGAAACCGCCATGGTCTCGGCGAAACGCCGGATCGACGGCAGGCGGTCGCCGGGGGCCAGGCTGCGCCCGGCGATACGGGTGCGAATGGCTTCCATGACCTCGGTGGTGCGTGTGCTGCGGGACAACCGTGCCGGCTCCATAACCCATACAGTTCGGCAGAAGCGTATCGATCTGTGGCTGCCTTCGCCAGCGCCGGGAGTCCAATCAGGCGGCGAAGAGGAAGACGGAATGGACACGGCGAAACAGAAACGCATCGACGGCCTGATCTGCGGGCTTCTGGGGGTGCTGATCTTCAGCGGTTCGCTGCCCGCGACGCGGGTGGCGGTGGCGGACCTGTCGCCGCTGTTCCTGACGGGCGCGCGGGCGGTCATCGCGGCGGCGCTGGCGGGGCTGGTGCTGTTAGCCACGCGGCAGGCGCGGCCGGACCGGCGCGATCTGATGTCGCTGGCGGTGATCGCGGTCGGGGTGGTGGTCGGTTTCCCCCTGCTGTCGGCCCTGGCGCTGCAGCATATGACCTCGGCCCGGTCGATCGTCTTCATCGGCCTGCTGCCGCTGTCCACGGCCATCTTCGGCGTCATGAGAGGCGGGGAGAGGCCGCGCCCGCTGTTCTGGCTGTTCTCCGGTCTGGGCAGCGCCACGGTGATCGGTTTCGCCTTCAGCAGCCACGGCGACGGATCATGGACCAGCGACCTGCTGATGCTGGCCTCCATCGTCATCTGCGGTCTGGGCTATGCCGAGGGCGGCATACTGGCGCGGCGTCTGGGCGGCTGGCAGGTCATCTGCTGGGCGCTGGTGCTGTCGGCGCCGATCATGCTGGTAGTGGCGGCGCTGGACCTGCCCGCCGACTGGAGCGCCATAGGGACGCCTGCGTGGGTGGGGCTGGCCTATGTCTCGGTCTTCTCGATGCTGATCGGCTTCATCTTCTGGTATCGCGGCCTGGCGATGGGCGGCATCGCCAGCGTCGGGCAGCTTCAACTGCTCCAGCCCTTCTTCGCCCTGGCGCTGGCGGGGCTGGTGCTGCGCGAGGCCGTGCCGTGGACCATGGTCGCGGCGGCCGCCCTGACGGTGGCCAGCGTCGCTGTGGCCCGCCGCTATGCCTGAGACGGGCGGGTCAGGCCTTCATCGACCCCGTTTCGATGTAGCGCTGGTGCCACGACAGCGCCTCGGTCAGCAGGTGCGGCGACTGCAGGCCGTATGACCCTTCCAGCGCGCGGTCGTAATAGTCCTTCAGCGCGTCGCGATAGTCGGGGTGGGCGCAGTTGGCGATGATGACCCGCGCGCGCTGCTTGGGCGACAGGCCGCGCAGGTCGGCCAGACCCTGTTCCGTGACGATGACCTGCACGTCCTGGGTGATGTGGTCGACGTGGCTGGCCATGGGGACGATGGCCGAGATCTTGCCGCCCTTGGCTGTCGACGGCGTGACGAAGCAGGAAATATAGGCGTTGCGCGCAAAGTCGCCCGAGCCGCCGATGCCGTTCTGGATGCGCGAGCCCATGACGTGGGTCGAGTTGACGTTGCCGTAGATGTCCGCCTCGATCAGGCCGTTCATGGCGATACAGCCCAGACGGCGGATGATCTCCGGGTGGTTCGAGATTTCCTGCGGGCGCAGGATGATCTTGCCGCGGAACTGCTCCATCCGGCTGTTCAGATCGGCGGCGGCCTCGGGGCTGAGCGAGAAGGCGGTGGCCGAGGCGACGGTCAGCTTGCCCGAGTCCAGCAGGTCCAGCATCCCATCCTGCAGCACCTCCGTATAGGCGGTCAGGTTCTCGAAAGGACTGTCCTGAAGGCCGGCCAGCACGGCGTTGGCGACATTGCCCACGCCCGATTGCAGCGGCAGCAGATGGGCGGGCAGGCGGCCCAGCTTCACCTCGTGCTGCAGGAACTCGATCAGGTGGCCGGCGATGGCCGTGGCGCTGGCGTCGGGCGCGGCGAAGGGCAGGTTGCGGTCGGGGCTGTCGGTCTCGACGATGGCGGCGATCTTTGACGGGTCGACGCGGAACACTGTCTCGCCGATCAGGTCGGTCGGTTTGGTCAGGGGGATCGGCACGCGTGCGGGCGGCAGGGCCGTGCCGTAATAGATGTCGTGCATCCCCTCCAGCGCCGCATTCTGCCAGCTGTTGACCTCCAGGATGATGCGGTCGGCGCGGTCCAGCCAGGTCTTGTTGTTGCCGATGGAGGAGGAGGGGATCAGCGCCCCGTCCTCGCGGATGCCCGACACCTCGACCACCGCCGTCTCCAGCGGGCCGAGGAAGCCTTGCCAGGCGACCGGCGCCACCTGCGACAGGTGCATGTCCAGGTATTCCGTCTCGCCCTTGTTGATCTTCTCGCGGGCGATGGGGTCGGAGTTGTAGGGCAGGCGGAACTCGATGCCGTCGGCCTTGGCCAGGGCGCCGTCCAGTTCAGGCCCGGTCGAGGCGCCGGTCCAGACCTTCAGCCGGAACGGGTTGCCGGCTGCGTGCTCGGCCTCGATCCGCTCGGCCAGGGCCATGGGCACGACCTTGGGATAGCCCGAGCCGGTGAAACCGCTCATGCCCACGGTCGAGTTGGCCGGAATCAGGGCGGCGGCGTCCTGGGCGGACATGATCTTCGACTTGAGGGCGGCGTTACGGACGCGGGACATCGCAAACCTGACGACTGGAGCCGGGGAGGGCTCAAGGAACGACGCGGACATAGGCGCCGCATCACCCTGATTCCAATACGGCTTTGGTCGTAACACGCCGTGATCACAAAGGCGTTAGCCGTAGGATCTGTCCTCAGCGGACAGCGCCGTGATCGCCTGATCTTCGCCTTGCAGTCCATTGCGCGAGGCTTGGTTACTCGCCGAGCACGAAAAAACGCCGGAACTTTCGCCCCGGCGTTTCTGCATTTCGCGTTGTGCGACGGCTTAGCCGCGCTGGGCCAGCGGCACGTAGTCGCGCTCGGTCGGGCCCGTGTACAGCTGGCGCGGACGGCCGATCTTCTGCGACGGATCGGCCATCATTTCCTGCCATTGGGCGATCCAGCCCACGGTGCGGGCCAGGGCGAACAGCACGGTGAACATGGTGGTCGGGAAGCCCATGGCCGACAGGGTGATGCCTGAATAGAAGTCGACGTTCGGGAACAGCTTGCGCGAGGTGAAATACTCGTCCTGCAGGGCGACGGCCTCAAGTTCCTTGGCGACCTGGAACAGCGGGTCGTTCTCGCGGCCCGTGGCGGCCAGAACCTCATAGGCCGACTGCTGCATGACCTTGGCGCGCGGGTCGTAGTTCTTGTACACGCGGTGGCCGAAGCCCATCAGCTTGTACTTGCGGGCCTTCACGCCCTCGATAAACTCGGGGATGCGGTCCGGGGTGCCGATTTCCTTCAGCATGTTCAGCGCCTCTTCGTTGGCGCCGCCGTGCGACGGGCCCCACAGGCAGGCGATGCCGGCGGCGATACAGGCGAACGGATTGGCGCCCGACGAACCGGCCAGGCGGACGGTCGAGGTCGAGGCGTTCTGTTCGTGATCGGCGTGCAGGATGAAGATGCGGTCCATGGCGCGCACCAGGGCCGGGTCGACCTGATAGTCCTCGGCCGGGACGGCGAAGCACATGCGCAGGAAGTTCTCGGCGTACGACAGGTCGTTGCGCGGCGAGATGAAGGGCTGGCCGATGTGATATTTATAGGCGCGGGCCGCGATCGTCGGCATCTTGGCGATCAGACGGATGGCCGAGATGTTGCGCTGGACCGGGTCATGGATGTCCAGGCTGTCGTGATAGAAGGCCGACAGGGCGCCGACGGTGCCGACCATGATCGCCATCGGATGAGCGTCGCGACGGAAGCCTTCGAAGAAGCGGTCGAACTGGGCGTGCAGCATGGTGTGGCGCGTGACGCACTGCTCGAACTCTTCGAATTCGGCGGCGTTCGGCAGTTCGCCGTGCAGCAGCAGGTGGCAGACTTCCAGGAAGTTGGACTTGGAGGCCAGTTGGTCGATGGGGTAGCCGCGGTGCAGCAGCACGCCTTCATCGCCGTCGATGTAGGTCAGACCCGATTCGCAGGCCGCCGTGGAGGTGAAGCCGGGATCGAAGGTGAAGGCGCCGGTTCCGCCGTACAGCTTGCGAATGTCGATGACGTCCGGGCCGGTCGAGCCGGAAAGGACGGGGAGCTCAACAGTCTTGTCCTGGTAGGACAGGGTCGCCGAGCCGGCAGGTTTCGCTTGTTCAGTCATCTAGGCCCCTTGTTCTTCCTTGGACCGGCGCGCGGGGAGGCGGGCGGCCTGAGTTGGTTATGGGTGATCACTTAGTCTGTTGCAGCGCATCATCCAAGCGCCCGAGGCTTTCGTCGCGTCCGAGCGCGCAAAGCGTGCGGGCGATATCGGGCGACGCCGAGCCAGCCGTCAAGGCAGCGCGCATGGAAGGGCCGATTTTTCCGAAGCCTACGCCTTCCTCCTGGGCGAAAACCTTAAGTTCCGCCTCCAAGGCGAAGGCGTCCCAGCTCTGGAAAAGACCCAGTCGTTCACGCAGTCGTGAGATTCGCAGCCCGCTTTCACCCTGCAGCAAAGCCGCTGATTTCTCGCTCAACGGGAGTGGACGCACCTGCAACACGAATGCCGTTTGGTCGGCGAGTTCCGGTATGGTCTTGGCGCGATCCTTGATGAAGGGCATGGCCCGCAGCAGCCGTTCCTCGTCATCCGGCTGCAGCGCGCGGCCGCGCGCCAGATGGGCGTCCAGCGTCAGCTTGGCCAGACGGTCGTCGTCGGCCAGGCGCAGCCAGTGGGCGTTGACGTGGGCCAGTTTGTCGAAGTCCAGGCGGGCGGGCGCCTTGTTGACTCCGGACAGGTCGAACCAGGCCAGGGCCTGCGCGTCGCTGAACAGCTCGTCGTCGCCGTGGGCCCAGCCCAGTCGGGCCAGATAGTTGCGCATGGCCTCGGGCAGATAGCCCATGTCGGCGTACTCATGCACCGCCTGGGCGCCGTGGCGCTTCGACAGCTTGGCGCCGTCCGGCCCGTGGATCAGGGGGATGTGGGCGAAGGTGGGCCGCGTCCAGCCCAGGGCGTCGTAGATCAGGCTCTGGCGGGCGGCGTTGTTCAGATGATCGTCGCCGCGGATGACATGGGTCACGCCCATGTCGTGGTCGTCCACCACCACGGCCAGATTGTAGGTCGGCGCTCCGTCCGAGCGGAGGATGACCAGATCGTCCAGCGATGCGGACTCCCAACGCACGGTTCCCTGCACCGCATCGTCGACCACGACAGCCTGATCCAGCGGTCGGCGGAAGCGCACCGTGTGCGGCTTCGCCAGATCGTCGACGCCGGGCTCGCGGTCGCGCCAGGGCGAGATGAAGTCGCGACCCTCGGCCTTGGCCTGGTCCCGCAGGGCTGTGGTCTCATCGGCCGTCAGGAAGTCACGATAGGCGTGGCCGGTCGCCAGCAGTTCATTGATCACCTCGCGGTGACGGTCGGCGCGCGCGAACTGGAAGACGGGCTCCTCGTCGCCGAACAGCTCCAGCCAGGACAGGCCGTCGAAGATCGCCTTCACCGCCTCGTCCGTCGAACGCTCGCGATCGGTGTCCTCGATGCGGATCAGGAATTTGCCGCCGCGTCCCTTGGCGTACAGCCAATTGAATAACGCGGTTCTCGCTCCGCCGATATGCAGGTAGCCTGTGGGCGAGGGGGCGAAGCGGGTGACGACGGTCGAGGAAGGGGAGGTCATAGAGGCAGGGTCCATAGGGCAGGGTCTTATACGCCCGCCCGTGGGGAAGCGAACCCTTATGGCCCGGTTAATTGACAGCCTGGGCGACGATGCGCGGTCCCAGGCGGATCGCTGGCCGCTGTGGTCATCCGTCTGCTTCGGGGCGGGATGCGGTTGCTACTTCATCCTGAAAGAGGAACCAGCGGCGTGGCCGCTGGCTGCGGCGGGCCTGGCGCTGTTGGGCCTCTGGCTTGTCGGTCGGGCGCGGGGGCTGCCGCGTGCTGCGACGCTGGTTTTGCTGATGCTGGCCTGTTTCAGCGGCGGCCTGGCGGTGGCCAAGCTGAGGGCCGAGGCGGTGGCGGCGCCCATCGCACCAGCGGACCTGGCGCCGACCCAGATCGAAGTGTGGGTGATGGACGTGGATTCGCCGGGCCAGAACGGCGCTCGCATCGTCGTGGCGCCGGTGCGGGTGCGCGGTCTGACGCCCGAGGCGACGCCCGAGCGGTTGCGCGTGACGGTGAAGGGCGCGCCGCCGCCGCCCGGCGCGGCTATCCGCGTCTTCGGCATCCTGAACCCGCCGCCGCCGCCCGCCAGTCCCGGCGCCTATGACTTTGGCCGCAACGCCTATTTCCAGGGCATGGGCGGGACGCTGTTCGCCCTGGGACCGACGCGCGCCGCCGATCTGGCACCGCCGCCCTGGCGGGTGCGGATGGAGATGAAGGTCAACGCCGTGCGCTTCGCCCTGGCCGAGCGGATCGTCGCGCGTCTGGGCGAGCGGACGGGCGGGGTGGCGGCGGCCATGACCACGGGGCACGAGACCTGGATCCAGAGCCCCGACCTGGACGCCATGCGGGATTCGGGACTGGCGCACATCCTGTCGATCTCGGGCCTGCATATGGCGGTCGTCGGGGGCTTCGTCTTCTTCACGGTGCGCCTGCTGGTGGCGACCTGGCCGTGGCTGGCGCTGCGCGTGTCGGGCAAGAAGGTCGCGGCGATCGCCGGTCTGGTTGCGGTCGGGACCTATCTGATCATCTCCGGCGCGCCGCCGCCGGCCGAGCGGGCGGCGGTCACGGCCTCCATCGCCTTCCTGGCCGTGTTGGCGGACCGGCAGGCCGTGACGATGCGGGCGCTGGCGGCGGCGGCCTTCGTGGTCCTGTTGCTGCGGCCGGAAGCCGTGGTGACGCCGGGGTTCCAGATGTCGTTCGCGGCGACGGCGGCTCTGGTCGCCCTGGTCGAGGTCTGGCCGCGTCGTATCCGCGAGTTCGCCGCGCCCTGGCCTATCGTCATGGTGCAGAGGTTCGGCAGCTGGCTGCTGGCCGCCTGCGCCGCCAGTCTGGTGGCGGGCATGGCGACCGGGCCGTTCGCCATGCAGCATTTCAATCGGACGGCCGTCTATGGGCTGATCGCCAACCTGGCGACGGCGCCGCTGGCGGACTTCATCATGATGCCCGCCTTGGCGCTGGGGGCGGCGCTGGAGCCTTTGGGACTTGGCGCGCCCTTCCTGTGGCTGGCAGGGAAGTCTGTGGACGCCATGCTGGCCATCGGCCACTGGGCGGCGAGTCTGCCCGGCGCGGTTCAGGCGATCCCCAGCGCTCCGGCGGCGGCCCTGCCGGTCGCCTTCCTGGGCATACTGTTCATGTGCCTGTGGCGCGGACGATGGCGATGGGTGGGCCTGCCGTTCGCGGCGGCGGTGCTGATCTGGCCGCGCCCGGCGCCGCCGGACGTGTGGATCGGCGACGGCGGGGCGAACGCGGCGTATCGGCAGGGGGAGCAGGCGGTCGTGATGCGGCCTGCTGTGCGTCAGTTCGCCAGCGACCTGTGGTCGCGACGGCGGGGGCTGGAAGCGGTGGGACGATCGAGCGAAGGCTGGACCTGCAAACGGTCCTTCTGCGCGCCGGAAGGCCGGGAGGGCGCGCTGGCCCTGTGGTGGGGCAAGGCGGCGCCGGGCGCGGAGCAGATGGATCAGATGTGCCGCAGCGCCGGGGTGGTCAGCGTGCGGGCCGCGGTAGGGATCCTGCCACCATCATGCGAGGGACGGCTGGTGCTGGACGGCGCCGATCATGCGCGCGGCGGCTCGGTGGAGCTGTGGCGGGACGAGGCGGGCGCCTGGCGCGCCCTATGGGCGGCGGAGGTGCGGGGACGGCGGCCGTGGAGCGGAGGCGGGACGAGGCGTTGACCCTCAACCCCGCTCATCCCGGCGTCCGCCGGGATGAGCGGAAGTGGGGATCAGTGATACCGGCGCAGAAGGCCGACCAGCTTGCCCTGGACCTCGACCTGGTCGGGGCCGAAGATGCGCGTCTCATAGGCGCTGTTGGCGGGTTCAAGCGCGATGGACTGGCCCTTCTTGCGCAGGCGCTTCAGCGTGGCTTCCTCGCCCTCGACCAGGGCCACGACGATCTCGCCCGAGGAGGCGTTCTCGACCCGCTTGATGATGACCGTGTCGCCGTCGAGGATGCCGGCCTCGATCATGGAGTCGCCCTCGATCTCAAGCAGGTAGTGCTCGCCCGCGCCCAGCATCGCCTCGGGGACGGGCAGGCGCTCGCGTTCGTGCTGGATGGCGGCGATGGGGGTGCCGGCGGCGATCTTGCCCAGCAGGGGCAGGTCGCGCACGTCGTTGGCGGCCTCGGCGACGGCCGGGCGAGGGTTCAGGCCGCCGCCCTGGATCACGTCGGGCTTGAAGGGCGCGCGGCCCTTGGCCGGGGCGGCGGTCGTCGCCTGTTCCGGCAGCTTCACCACCTCCAGCGCGCGGGCGCGGTGGGCCAGACGACGGATGAAGCCGCGTTCCTCCAGCGCCGTGATCAGGCGGTGGATGCCGGACTTGGACGCCAGGTCCAGCGCCTCCTTCATCTCGTCGAAGGACGGTGAAACGCCCGTCTCCCGGATGCGCTCATGAATGAACATCAGGAGTTCGTGCTGTTTCTTTGTGAGCATGGCGGCGAATCCAGAACAAGGCGTGAACCGTTCGTGATGTTCTGTAAGTGTTCTGGTTAAAAGTCAACTAACGCCACGCTGGCCCCCGCGCCCGTCGCCGGACGGACGCGGGGACAGGCTCTTACTGCGCCGTCGTGGTCGGGGCGCCGTCCTTGTACCGCTCGAACCACTCGATGATGGCGTTCATGCGGGCCGCGTTCTGGGACGGGCGGACGGCCAGGCTGTGGCCGACGCCGGGGATCTTCACCAGGGCCGTGGGCACGCCGCGCAGCTGCAGGGCGGTGTAGTACTGCTCCGACTCGCTGACCGGGGTGCGATAGTCCTCGTCGCCGACGACGACCATGGTCGGGGTCTTGACGTTGCCGACCAGCGACAGCGGCGACCGGCGCCAATAGGCCTCCGGGTTCTCCCACGGAAACTCGCCGAACCAGTAGCGGGCGAAGAAGGCGGGGTTGTCGCCCGTAAGCACGAAGCTGGCCCAGTCGATGACGGGCTTCTGGACCACGGCGGCCTTGAAGCGGTCGGTCTTGCCGACGATCCAGCTGGTCAGCACGCCGCCGCCCGAGCCGCCGGTGACGAATAGGCGGTTCGGATCGGCGACGCCCTGCGCGATGACGGCGTCGACGCTGCTGATCAGGTCGTCATAGTCGTTCGACGGATAGTTGTGGTGGATCAGGTTGGCGAACTCGTCTCCATAGGAGGTCGAGCCGCGGGGATTGACCGACAGGACGGCATAGCCCGCTGCGGCGAACAGCTGGTTGTCGGTGGCGAAGTGAGGGCCATAGGCGGCGAACGGGCCGCCGTGGATTTCCAGCACCAGGGGATAGCGCTGGCCCTCGACATAGTCGGCCGGCAGCGTCAGCCAGCTTTCGACCGTGCGTTGATCATGGGAGGAGGCGACCTGGACGCGACGCACCTCGCCCAGGCGGCGAGCGCCCAGGAAATCGGCGTTCAGCCGGGTCAGCTGGGTGCTGCGGCCGCTCTTCAGGACGTGGACGTCGGCCGGGCGGCTGGAATCGCCGCGCGTATAGGCGATGGCGCCGTCGTCGGCCACGGTGAAGCCGCCGCCGGTGTAGGGACGGCCGAAGTCGTCGCCGGTCAGATCTTCGATCAGGGTGGTGATCGCGCCGTCCAGCGACACGCGGGCGACCTTGGTGCGGCCCTGGTCGTCATAGGCGACATAGACCGAGCGGCCGTCGCGGCTCCACACCGGCGACTGGACCGAACGGTCGAGATCCCCGGTCAGGACGCGGCGGTTAGAGCCGTCGGCGTCCATCACATGAAGGCGAGTGTTGTGATAGCCCATCCGCTTGTCGTCATAGCCGAGGTAGGCGATGCGACGACCGTCGGGCGATGCGACGGGCGAATTGTCCGGCCCCGCGCGGTCGGTAAGGGCCGTCAGACCTCCCGTCTGCACGTCCAGGGCGTAGACTTCACTGTCGGCGGACTCGCGTTGCCAGTCGGCACGGCGGTTGGCGCTGAGGTAGATGGTGCGGGAATCGGCCGACCAGGACAGGCCGCCGCCGTGATTGAAGTCGCCATGGGTCAGCTGGCGCCCGCCGCCGCCCTGGGAGCCGACGACGAAAACGTGGCGGAAGCCGGGCTTCAGATAGCCCTGGCCGTCGGCGCGATAGGTGACGGTGTCGATGATCTCCAGCGGCGGAGCCCACTGGGCGCCTTCCGGCTTGACCAGCGCCGAGCCGATCTTGGGCTTTTCGCCGGGAACCAGGACGGAATAGGCCAATTGCTCGCCGTTGGGCGACCAGCTGACGCTGGACGGGGTGTTCGGCAGGTTGGTGACGCGGACCGATTCTCCCGACGCCATCCAGCGCACGAACAACTGCGGCGCGCCGCCTTCGGCGCTGGAGATGTAGGACAGGCGCGTGCCGTCCGGCGACCAGCGCGGCTGACGGTGCGAGCCGGCCGAGGCGATCAGCGGCGCGTGGCGGCCGGTCTTCACGTCGATCAGCCAGATGGTCGGGCGCATCCGGTCGGTCATGATGTCAGCCGTCTGGCGAACATAGGCGATCTGCGCGCCGTCCGGACTGATCTGGGCGTCGGAGGCGACCTCCATGCCGAACAGGTCCTGGGCGGAGAAGAGACCGCGGTCGACGGCGGGCAGGGCGGGCGCGGCGACCGATGGCTCGGCGGTCTGGGCCATCGCCGGCGCATGGGCGCTCAGGATCAGGGCGCAGGCCGCCCAGGCGAACTTGTTCATATGAAACCCCCTCTGGTTCGGGAGGGATCATAGAAAGGCGAGAGGCCTCGGCAAGATAGGGAAAGGGCCGCCGGAACGAATCCGGCGGCCCTTTTGTGTTCGTGTTCCGAAGAAAAATCAGAACTTGAAGCTGGCCCGCAGCAGCAGGGTGTAGCGGACGTAGTCTTCCAGCAGTTCGGCGTCGCCGGTGATCGACAGCAGCCCCAGGTCGTTGCCGACGTTCAGGCGGAAGCCCAGGATCGGACCGCCGCCCTCGATGCTGGCGGGGTCCAGGGTGAAGGCGTCGCCGCCCGAAGCCAGGCGGGCGATGGTGGTGCCGGCGTCGACCGAGAAGTTCTGACGCCAGCCCAGGCGAACCTCGGGGCGAATCCAGCCGTCCTTGCCGAAGCCGTAGCCGATGTTCACGGCCGCCACGCCCGAGAAGATGTGGCCGTCGCGCTCATCGATATCGAGGTCGAAGCCGTCGCCGCCGCCCTGTTCGGTGCGGGCGTCCTCGCTCAGCGAGAAATATTCGACATAGGCCTCGGGGCGGATGTTCAGGCGCCCGAAGTGGCGTTCGTACGAAGCGCCGCCGGCGGCGGCCAGGGTGAAGCCGTGCCAGCTGGATTCGTTCTTCAGGTTGACGCCCTCGGCGACCAGCTTGCGCGTGGCGTTGAAGGAGGCGTAGCCGCCTGCGGCGCGCGCCCAGGTCGTCCAGTATTGGCCTTGGGCCCGCCAGTAGAGGCCCAGCTCCAGCAGGCTGGCCGACAGCACTTCCTCGGCCGCCGATTCCGGGTCTTCCAGATCCGACGAGGTGAAGGCGGCCGTCAGGCCGAAGGCGCCCATGTTGGTGCCGCGCTCGACGCCGCCGGCCAGGCCGAAGCCCTCGGAACGGAAGCCGTAGGTGTCGGTCTTGTCCTTGTCGGCGTAGAAGTTGATCTCCTGCACCCAGGCGCTGGTTTCGCCCGGCGCCGCGGCGGCGTTGCGGCCGGTCAGGGCGCGGGTCACGGCGTCGACGCCGCTGGCCAGCGACAGCAGCGGGCCGCCCGAGTGGTCGGGCAACAGCTGCTGATAGATGTGGAAGAAGCCGTCGCGGTCCGTCTGGTTCAGCATGGCCGCGCGGATCAGCTCATTGTCGGCCAGGCCGGCGTAGAGCACGTCATAGGCGGCGGCCTCGGCCTTGATCATGCCGGCCTCTTCCGCCGTGCGGCGACGGGCGTCGACCGTCAGCTTGCCGGCGGCTTCGTCGACGTTGGTGCTGACCACGAAGGCGTAGGGCGAGTTGGACTGCAGCACGTCCTGGTCGATGGCGCCGACGTTCAGGTCTCCCGCCTCGATGATGGTGAAGGACGTCGGGTCCTGAATCAGGGAGTTGAAGCGCACGCCCAGGCCCGCCCCGTCGGCCAGGTCGGCGCTGCCGCTGACCTTGAAGCCGCCGTTGGCGTCGTTGGCGGGGTCCAGGGTCACGATCAGGTTGCCGTCGGCGCCGACGTTCAGGTCGCTGACCTGAAGCTGGCCCGTATGGCGCGCATCCAGCGTGCCCTTGGAGATGTCGATGTCCAACTGGCCGTCGCCATTGGACAGCTTGCCGGTCACCACGGCGCCGCCGCTGATGGCCAGGCGGTCGGCGCCGGTTCCGAAGGAGATGTCGCCGTTCACCGTGCCGTTGCGGATGTCCAGCACATCGGCGCCCGAGCCCAGGCGGATCGCGCCCACGATGGCAGGCTCATTGGCGTCAGGCACCCCGTCGCCGTCGGCGTCCGGCAGCTTGTGATCGGGAATGACGACGCCGTCCTGGACCAGTGTGACGCCTGTGCTGTTGGCGCTGACGTCCACG
Source organism: Brevundimonas sp. NPDC055311 (assembly GCF_053645695.1). Classification (NCBI taxonomy): domain Bacteria; kingdom Pseudomonadati; phylum Pseudomonadota; class Alphaproteobacteria; order Caulobacterales; family Caulobacteraceae; genus Brevundimonas; species Brevundimonas sp. NPDC055311. The sequence goes on along the minus strand of NZ_JBSHMV010000001.1, from coordinate 336,165 downwards.
GCGATGGCCGAGCCGGTCTGGGCCACATCCTTTTCGGGGCTGATGGCGGCCACGATCTTGCCGGTGTTGTTGATCGTGGTCAGCGTGCCGGATTCATCGCGCAGGGCGACCGCGTCGCCCTTGGAGCCGTTGACCCCCGCCGTCACCGAGCCGGAGTTGACGAAGGAGGCGACGTTGGCGCCCTGGTTGATCAGCACGCCGGCGGCGACATTGGCTTCCGAGCCGGCGGAGACGCTTTGAATCGCCCCCGAGTTGACGATGCTCGGCGCCGTGGCGCCCGCGCCGATCAGGACCCCCGTGCTGTCGCCCGTGTTCGCCGAAGAGGTGATCGTGCCCTGGTTGCGCAGCCCGCCGGCCAGGGTGACCGACTGGCCCGTGCCGCCGATCTGGACAGCGGTGGCGTCGACCTCCTTGTAGACGCCGGCCGCCTCGATAGTGCCCCGGTTGATCAGGCCATAGGCGTCGTCTCCGGTTCCCACCGGGCCCAGGCTGATGGCCTTGTCGGCTGAGCCGACCAGCACCGCCGGCGCGCCGCCGAACGAACGGATGGCGGCGGTCGTCTCCTGGGCGTCGGGAATACCGTCCTTGTCGCGGTCGGTGTCCTTCTTCTCTTCCTCGGTCGCGTCGTCAGGCAGGGGCGGGGGAGGGCCGTCGAAGACCACGCCGCCGGTGACGTCGCCCGCGATCCGGACGGCCGGGCCGCCCTGCAGCAGATCGTCGTCGTCGAGATTTTCGAGATAGGTCGCGCCCTCGCGCGGCTCGCCCGTCGTCGGCTTGCTGGGCGGCGCGGTGGTGTAGCGATAGCCGGTCGTATTGACCGCGCCCTGAATCTTGACCGCGCCGTCGACCGCGCCGTCGATAGCGACCCCGGTCGCGTTCTCGCCGACGGCGCTGACGCTGCCCAGGACAGTGACGTCGCCGGTGATGTCGCCGGTCGTGTGGATGCCGTAGGTGTCGTTGCCGACGACGCTGACCTGACCCTGGCTGAAGAGGTCGCCGGTCAACGGGGCCTCGACCGTCAGGCCCGAGGAATTATTGCCCTCGACCTTGATCGAACCGGACGATTCGATGCGGATGTCGCCGACCAGCGGAGCTGAGCCCGTGACGCGGACGCCGTGACGGTTCGTCCCGTCGGCGAACGGACCGTCCAGGTCACCGTCCTTGTCCTCGTCCTTATATTCCTCGATCGAGTCGGTGATGTTGATCGCGCCGCCGATGGTGACGTCGCCGGTGTTGCCGCCGTTGACCAGGATGCCCGTGGCGCCGTCGGCGGCCTTGAGCATGTCGATCTTGGACCCGGAATCCAGTTTCACGTCATTGCTGGAATCCAGCGTCACGGCGGCGCCTGACGTCACGGCGATCGAACCGCCGCTGGCCAGCCGCACATCGTCGCGCGCGCCGTTGTTGGCGGTCGAGGTGCTGACGGGCGTCGTCCGCGCGTTCGAAATGACCTGTTCGGCCTGAGCGCCGGACGCGACCAGCAGGGGGGCGATCGCAACGGCGCTCGCGAGCAGAATACGCATTCGTAAGAAACCCCTCGTGGTCGCACGCGCAAGGATTGAAGGCGCCCCTCCTAACAGGGTCCACGCCCGCACGCCCCAAGTTTCTCGAATTTGAGGCGAATGCAAGGCCCGGCCTATGCAGATGAAGCTGAACGGCGGATGAAAAGCGGCGGCGTGCGACCGGATTGCGACGCCCTCTTGAGCGTAGCGGTTCCAGGCGCTAGGGGCCGAAAGTGGCGGTGAAGATCAGCCGTGTCCGTCGCATCCAAAGCCGGAGCTTTAGCGTTAGCGTGAAGAACGACAGGCACAGGATCCATCGCATGAGCGCGAACCATATCGACGTCCAGGAAAGCGAACTGAGGCTGTTTCCCGGCCTGGACGAAGAGGTGGCCGACACCTTGCGAGCCACGAAGACCGCCGCCGCTGATTCCCGGCCGCGCCTGGTCGACACCACCATGTTGTTCGCGCCGCGCTCCGGCGGGGTGAAACGCTATCTCCTGTCGAAGAAGGCCTGGCTGGAGGGGTATCGGCCCGAGGTGGCGCACAACCTGGTCGTGCCGGGGGCGGGATACAGGATGGAGCCTGACGGCGTGGTCCGTCTTCATGCGCCCAAGCTGCCGTTCGGCGACGGCTATCGCTGGCCCAGTTCGGTGCGGCGCTGGGGCGCCTGGGTGTCGTCGCTCAATCCCTCGCTGATCGAGGCGGGCGATCCCTATACGCCCGGCCAGGGCGCGCTGGAGGCCGGCCAGAGGGTCGGCTGCCCGGTCGTCGGCTTCTGCCACTCGGACCCGGCGGCCCTGGCGGCCCTGCATTTCGGGGAATGGGCCAAGAAGCCGGTCGAAAAGCGGTGGGCCAGGCTGTTCTCCCAATTCGACCGCGTGGTCTCGCCCAGCCGTTTTATCGCGCAGCGCCTGGAAGAGGCGGGCGTGGGCGGCATTGTGATTCGTCCGCTGGGCGTCGAGGTGGACACCTTCCATCCCGACCGCCGCGATCGCGACTGGCTGTTGAAGAAGCTGGGCCTGGGCGCCGACGCCCGTTTGCTGTGTTTCGCCGGGCGGCCGGCCAAGGAGAAGAACGTCGGCGTCCTGATCGACGCGGTGCAGCGTCTGGGCGCGCCTTATCATCTGGTGCTGGTCGGCGCGGGGGCGGGGATGCCGCCTGAGGACCGGGTCATCTCCCTGCCTTACGAGAAGGATCCGCGCGCGGTGGCCCGCATCATCGCCAGCTGCGACGCCTTCGTGCACGCCAACGACAAGGAGCCGTTCGGCCTGATCGTGCTGGAGGCCATGGCCTGCGGCCGGGCCGTGGTGGGCGTCAACTCGGGCGGCGTGGCCGAGACGGTGGACGAGAGCGTCGGTCAGTTGGCCGTTTCCGCCGACCCGGTCGACTACGCGGCGGCCATTGAGGCCCTGTTCGCGCGCGACGTGGAGATCCTGGGGGCGGCGGCGCGGGTCAAGGCGGTCGAGCAGTTCGCCTGGAACCGCGTGTTCGAGGATCTGACCATGCTTTATGGCGAACTGACCGGGAAGGCTGAGTTCGTCACGCCGCGAGAGATGTTGCCGATCAACTAGGCGCCCGCCGCTGTCGCCCTCGGGCTCGTCCCGAGGGCTTAAGGCCGGACGTGGCGGAACAGACACGCGAAAGCTGCGTCTGGGTCGATCTCGATTGTCAGAAGAAAAGGGAAGGGCGGTGCGCCACTCCCTCAGATCCCTGAGAGGAGTGGCGCGAGTGACGGGGCTCGAACCCGCGACCTCCGGCGTGACAGGCCGGCACTCTAACCAACTGAGCTACACCCGCGTTCCCATCCGAAGCGACTGTGCGCCCCGGCGAGGGGCGTCGTTTAGGCGGGGCCGCGTCGCACGTCAAGCGACGCGGCTGTGGATAAATCAAATCATCTGGCCGAGGGCGCTGCGGCGGCCTGTGGCGGGGCTGCGGGACCGGCGATTCCGCCGTCCGCAGGCAGTTGCGACGCCGTGGCGGGCGGCGGCGGTTCGTAGTGGACGCCCACGCCCGGTCCCAGCGGCAGGTCCAGCGCCACCCAGGACGCCACCATGATCAGCCCCGCGATCAGGAAGGCCCCGGCGTAGGGCAGCATGGTCGCCATCAGCGAGCCCAGGCCGAACTTCGGATCCCAGCGCTGGGCGAAGGTCAGGATCAGCGGGAAGTAGCTCATCAGCGGCGTGGCGATGTTGGTGACGGAATCGCCCATGCGATAGGCGGCGGTCGTCATCTCGGGGCTGATGCCCAGCAGCATGAACATGGGCACGACGATGGGGGCGAGCGCCGACCACTTGGCCGAGGCCGAGCCGATGAACAGGTCGAAGACGCAGGACACCAGCACCACCATGATCAGCAGCAGCGGCGTCGGCAGGGCCAGTTCGCGTAGGGAGGCGGCGGCGTTGACCGCCAGGATCGGCCCCAGGCCCGACCAGTTGAACATGGCGACGAAGTGGGCGGCGAAGAAGGCCAGGACGATGTAGGGGGCCAGTTGGCTGATCCCCTCGCGCATCATCCGCACCAGGTCGTGGTGGGTTTTGATCGAGCCGGACCCCGCGCCGAAGGCCGCGCCCGCCATGAAGAAGGCCAGAGCGAAGAAGGCCACCAGAGAGCGATACAGGGGATTGAAGCGCTGTTCCGGCTCAGCGTCGGCGTCGACGAAGGGCGAGCCAGGCAGGAATGTCACGATTGTCCAGACGGCGATCATGGCCAGGATGGTCAGGCCCGCCCAGGCCAGGCCGCGCTTTTCGGCCGCGGTGAGGGGCGTCTTCTCTTCGGCGGCGACCGGTGCGGCGTCGTGCGGCGCCCAGGCGCCGAGACGCGGCTCGATCACCCGGTCGGTCAGGAACCAGACGATGGGCGTGAAGACGATCACCACCCCGACGATGAAGAACCAGTTGCCGGCGATGCTGACGGCGTAGGACGGGTCGATCAGATGGGCGGCGGGCTCGGTGATGCCCAGGATCAGGGCGTCGCTGGCGCCGGGGAACAGATTGCCGGCATAGCCGCCCGACACGGCGGCGAATCCGGCGGCCAGGCCGGCCAGCGGATGACGGCCCGCTGCGGCGAAGATGACGGCCGCCAGCGGAATCACCACGACATAGGAGGCGTCGGAGGCGTGGTGAGACACCATGCCGGTGATCACCACGATCGGCGTCAGGATGAATCGTGGCGCATTCAGCAGAGCGCCGCGAATGGCGGTGGAGAACAGGCCCGTCCGTTCGGCCACCGAGGCGCCGTAGATGATGGTGATGACGATCCCCAGCGGCGGGAAATCGGCCAGGGTGCGCGGCATGCCGATGAACAGCCGCTCCAGATTGGCGGGCGACAGAAGGCTTTGCGCCTGCAGCACCTCGCCGGTCACTGGATTGATCGCGGACCAGCCCATACCTGCGCCGACCAGGCTCAGAACAACCAGGCCCAGGATCAGCCAAAGGAATAGGAAGACAGGATCTGGCAGCCGATTGCCGATGCGTTCGATGGAGTTCAGCAGGCGGGCGGCCAGGTTCATGCGCAAGCTCTCGGCTGTGTCGAAGGCGACGGCGCATTTCGCGGATCAGCGGCATAGGAGGCAATCGCGCGGCCTGCGGCAAATCGCGCAAAAAACTGCGAACCATTCGCAACAAAAAACCTTTGCCGACATGGGTTTGAACCCTGGCGAGGTTGGGTCTAAGAAGCCCCGAATCCGCCCCCTACCTCCCGGCGGGCGAGGCAGCTCGAATGAACGAATTTCTTCTAGAATATCTTCCGATCGTCGTTTTCCTGGGCATCGCCATCGTGCTCGGCGCCGGCTTCATGCTGGCGGCCTGGGTGCTGGCCCCAAAGAACCCCGACACCGAGAAGCTCTCGGCTTATGAGTGCGGCTTCAACGCCTTTGACGACGCGCGCATGAAGTTCGACGTGCGCTTCTATCTGGTGTCGATCCTCTTCATCATCTTCGACTTGGAAATCGCCTTCCTGTTCCCGTGGGCGGTGTCGATGTTCGACCTGTCGCACGGCGGCATGGTCTTCGCCTTCTGGTCGATGATGGTTTTCCTGGGCGTCCTGACGGTCGGCTTCATCTACGAATGGAAGAAGGGAGCCCTGGAATGGCAGTGATCGCCCCCTCTAGCCCCCTGGTCCCCGCCGGTTCCGCCGCGCGCTCGACCGTCGAGGGTTATGACCCCAAGATCCACGACAAGTTCTTCGAGTCCGTCAATACGGAGCTGGGCGAGCGCGGCTTCCTGACGACCTCGCTGGACGACGTCATCACCTGGGCCCGCACCGGTTCGCTGATGTGGATGTCGTTCGGCCTGGCCTGCTGCGCCGTCGAGATGATCCACCTGTCGATGCCGCGCTTCGACCTGGAGCGCTTCGGCACCGCGCCGCGCGGTTCGCCGCGCCAGTCGGATCTGATGATCGTCGCCGGCACCCTGACCAACAAGATGGCTCCGGCTCTGCGCAAGGTCTACGACCAGATGCCGGACCCGCGCTACGTCATCTCGATGGGGTCGTGCGCCAACGGCGGCGGCTATTACCACTACAGCTACAGCGTCGTGCGCGGCTGTGATCGCGTGGTGCCGGTGGACGTTTATGTTCCGGGCTGCCCGCCGACCGCCGAGGCCCTGCTGTACGGCATCCTGCAACTGCAGAAGAAGATCCGCCGCACGGGGACCATCGAGCGATGAGCGAACTGGTGCGCGTTGCGGAGCGCGAATCCGCCCTGACGCCCCTGGGCACGGAAATGGTCGCGGCGCTCGGCGTCGAGGCGGTGGTGGCCTATGGCGAACTGACCCTGATCGCCCCGCGCGAGAAGATCGTCGAGGTCATGACGGCCCTGCGCGATCAGTTCGGCTTCCAGCAGTGCATGGACGTCTGCGGCGCCGATTATCCCGACCGCGCCGAGCGGTTCGAGGTCGTCTACCACCTGCTGTCGCTGACCCGCGCCGCGCGCGTTCGCGTCAAGGTCTTGACCGACGAAGTGAAGCCGGTCCCCAGCGTGTCGTCGGTCTATCCGTCGGCCGGCTGGTTCGAGCGTGAAGCCTTCGACATGTACGGCATGATCTTCTCGGATCACCCGGACATGCGCCGCATCCTGACCGACTACGGCTTCCAGGGGCATCCGCTGCGCAAGGACTTCCCGATGACGGGCTATGTCGAGGTCCGCTACGACGAAGAGCAGAAGCGCGTGGTCTATGAGCCGGTGAAACTGACTCAGGAATTCCGCAACTTCGACTTCCTGTCTCCGTGGGAAGGCGCCGATTATCCGACCGTCCTGCCGGGCGACGAGAAGGCGGGAGCGCAGTAATGGCCGACGGTAACAACACTCCGGCTCCGACCGGTTCGGCGATCGACCCGTTCGAGGACTATGAAGACGGCCTGACCCCGCACGCGCGGGCGATGGACGACCGCAAGTTCACCATCAACTTCGGCCCGCAGCACCCGGCCGCGCACGGCGTGCTGCGTCTGGTGCTGGAGCTGGACGGCGAACTGGTCACGCGCGTGGATCCGCACATCGGCCTGCTGCACCGCGGCACCGAGAAGCTGATGGAGGCGCGCACCTACCTCCAGAACATCCCCTACCTGGACCGGTTGGACTACGTCTCGCCGATGAACCAGGAGCACGCCTTCTGCCTGGCGATCGAGCGCCTGCTGGAGATCGACGTACCGTATCGCGGCCAACTGATCCGGGTGCTCTATTCGGAAATCGGCCGCATCCTGAACCACCTTCTGAACACGACCATGCAGGCCATGGACGTGGGCGCCCTGACCCCGCCGCTGTGGGGCCATGAAGAGCGCGAGAAGCTGATGGTCTTCTACGAGCGGGCCTGCGGCGCGCGTCTGCACGCCAACTACTTCCGTCCGGGCGGCGTCCACCAGGACCTGACGCCCGAGCTGATCGACGACATCGGCCGCTGGTGCGCCGAGTTCCCGGCCAAGCTGGACGACATCGAAAGCCTGGTCACCGAGAACCGCATCTTCAAGCAGCGCAACGTCGACATCGGCGTGGTGTCCAAGGAGAACGCGCTCGCGTGGGGCTTCTCGGGCGTCATGCTGCGCGGCTCGGACATCGCCTGGGACCTGCGCAAGGCTCAGCCGTACGACTGCTACGCGGACCTCGAGTTCGACATCGCCGTCGGCAAGAACGGCGACTGCTGGGATCGCTATCTGTGCCGCGTCGAGGAGATGCGCCAGTCGATCCGCATCATGGAGCAGTGCATCCACAAGCTGCGCAACTGCCCCGGCGAGCCGGTCCTGACCGAAGACAACAAGATCGCCCCGCCGCGTCGCGGTGAGATGAAGCGCTCGATGGAGGCGCTGATCCACCACTTCAAGCTCTACACCGAAGGCTTCCGCACCCCGGAAGGCGAGGTCTATGCGGCCGTCGAGGCGCCGAAGGGCGAGTTCGGCGTCTACCTGGTGTCGGACGGCACCAACAAACCCTACCGCGTCAAGCTGTCGGCGCCCGGCTTCCGTCACCTGCAGGCGATGGACTGGATGAACCGCGGCCACATGCTGGCGGACGTGTCCGCCATCCTCGGCTCGCTCGACATGGTGTTCGGAGAAGTGGACCGATGAGCGTTCGTCGTCTGGCCAAGGAGCAACCGGCCTCTTTCGAATTTTCGAAGGAGACGATGGAAAAGGCTCAGTGGTGGATCAAGAAATACCCGGAATCGCGTCGCCAATCGGCGGTGATCCCGGTCCTGTGGCTGGTCCAGAAGCAGGAAGGCTGGGTGTCCGAGCCGTCGCTGCGCGCCATCGGCGACCTGCTGGGCATGGCCTATATCCGGGTGCTGGAGGTCGCGACCTTCTACACCATGTTCCAGCTGACGCCGGTCGGTACAGCTGCGTTGATCCAGGTGTGCGGCACCACGCAGTGCATGCTGCGCGGCTCCAACGAACTGATGCGCGTGTGCCGCGAGAAGATCGGTCCCAAGGACGAGCTGTCGGCCGACGGCCGCTTCACCTGGCAGGAAGTCGAATGCATCGGCGCCTGCTCGAACGCGCCGGTGGCCCAGATCAACGATCTTTACTACGAAGACCTGACGCCCGAGAACATGGCCCAGATCATCGACGATTTCGCGGCGGGCAAGACGCCGAAGGCGGGCAGCTACGTCGGTCGTCACACCTCAGAGCCCCAGGGCGGCGCGCGCGTTCTGACGGACCCGGCGCTGTATGACGGCTCGGCCGCCAAGAAGATCAAGAAGCTGCCGAACTCGGAGCCTGTCGCTGAAAAGGCGCCGGCCTGATGGGGCGGCCGGACCTCGAAACGGAAGCGGGCAGGGCGGCCTATCGGGCCGAGCTGCGTCGCGTCGGCTGGCGCCCGCGTTGGGCGGGCCTGGCCTGTATCGTGGTCGCGGCCGCCCTGGTTTTGTTCGCGCGCGAGGGCCGTTTCGGCCTGACTGAAAACGCCGCGGTGGCGGCCTATGGCCTGTTGGCCATCGGATGGGTGCTGGTGATCTACGCCGTCTTCCAGCGCACCCGCCACCACAAGCGCCGCATGGCGGAAGGACTTTAAGGGATCATGGTCGGCATCCTCCAAGACAAGGATCGGATCTTCACCAACCTCTACGGCTTCCACGATTGGGGCCTTGAGGGTGCGAAGACGCGCGGCGCGTGGAACGCCACCAAGGACATGCTGGACCTTGGCGGCGACTGGATCATCACCAACGTCAAGAACTCGGGCCTGCGCGGACGCGGCGGCGCCGGTTTCTCGACCGGCCTGAAGTGGTCCTTCATGCCCAAGGAAGTGAAGGATCGTCCTCACTACCTGGTCATCAACGCCGATGAATCCGAGCCCGCCACCTGCAAGGACCGCGAGATCATGCGTCATGATCCGCACCTGCTGATCGAAGGCGCGTTGATCGCCTCCTTCGCGATGAAGGCACACGCCTGCTACATCTACCTGCGCGGCGAATACATCCTCGAGCGCGAGCGCATGGAAGCCGCCGTCAAGCAGGCCTATGAGGCCAGGCTGATCGGTGACGACAACGTCCACGGCTGGGACTTCCATGTCTATATCCACCACGGCGCCGGGGCCTACATCTGCGGCGAAGAGACGGCTCTGCTGGAGTCGCTGGAAGGCAAGAAGGGCCAGCCGCGCCTGAAGCCGCCGTTCCCGGCGGGCGCCGGCCTCTATGGCTGCCCCACGACTGTGAACAACGTGGAATCGATCGCCGTCGTCGGCACCATCCTGCGTCGCGGCGCGGACTGGTTCGCCAGCTTCGGTCGTCCGAACAACACCGGCACCAAGCTGATGTCGCTGTCGGGCCACGTGAACACGCCCTGCGTGGTCGAAGAGGCCATGTCGATCCCGCTGCGCCAGTTGATCGAGGATCACGGCGGCGGTGTGCGCGGCGGCTGGGAAAACCTGAAGGCCATCATTCCGGGCGGCGCGTCCTGCCCGGTCATCACGCGCGAACAGGCCGAAGTCGCCCTGATGGACTTCGACTCCATGCGCGAGCATCGCTCGTCGCTGGGCACCGCCGGCGTGACGGTCATGGACCAGTCCACCGACATCGTGAAGGCGATCGCCCGCATCAGCTACTTCTTCAAGCACGAGAGCTGCGGCCAGTGCACGCCGTGCCGCGAAGGCACCGGCTGGATGTGGCGCGTGCTGGAACGCATGGCGATCGGCGACGCCGACCCGTCCGAGATCGACCTTCTGCTCGACGTGGCCAGCCAGGTCGAAGGCCACACCATCTGCGCCCTCGGCGACGCCGCCGCCTGGCCCGTTCAGGGCCTGATCCGGCACTTCCGTCACGAGATCGAAGAGCGCATCCACACCTACCGCAGCCGCCGCGCGAACTTCGCCGGCCACGCGATCGCGGCGGAGTAATCGTAATGCCTATCGCCAAGGTCAACGGCGTTGAAGTCGAGTTCGAACCGGGCATGACCGTGCTGCAGGTCGCGGAGCGCGCCGGGCAGGAAATCCCGCGGTTCTGCTACCACGAGCGCCTGTCCATCGCCGGCAACTGCCGCATGTGCCTGGTCGAGGTGAAGCCCGGACCACCGAAGCCTCAGGCTTCGTGCGCGCTTCCGGCCGCCGACGGTCAGGAGATCTTTACTGACACGCCGATGGTGAAGAAGGCCCGCGAAGGGGTGATGGAGTTCCTGCTCATCAACCATCCGTTGGATTGCCCGATCTGCGATCAGGGCGGCGAGTGCGACCTGCAGGATCAGGCCGTGGGCTACGGCCGCGATGGGTCTCGCTACGGCGAGAACAAGCGCGCGGTCGAAGAAAAGAACATGGGCCCGACGGTCAAGACGTTCATGACGCGCTGCATCCAGTGCACGCGTTGCGTTCGCTTCATCACCGAAGTGGCGGGCGTGCCGGACATCGGCATGATCTCGCGCGGCGAAAGCGCCGAGATCACGACCTATCTGGAAAAGAACATCGACAGCGAACTGTCGGGCAACGTCAACGACCTGTGCCCGGTGGGCGCCCTGACGCACCGTCCGTGGCAGTATCACTACCGCCCATGGGAGCTGAAGAAGACCGAGACCATCGACGTGATGGATGCGCTCGGTTCGAACATCCGCGCCGACTCGCGCGGCGCCGAGGTCATGCGCGTGCTGCCGCGCGTGAACGAGGGCATCAACGAGGAGTGGCTGTCGGACAAGAGCCGTTACGCCGTCGACGGCCTGCAGGCGCGTCGTCTGGACCGCCCGTGGGTGCGTGAGAACGGCAAGCTGCGTCCGGCTTCGTGGGACGAGGCTCTGTCGGTCGTGGCCGACAAGATCAAGGCCGCCTCGGCTGAGCGCATCGGCGCCATCGCAGGCGACCTTCAGGATGCCGAGTCGATGAAAGCGACGCTGGACCTGTTCCGCGCGCTGGGTTCGGCCAACACCGACTGCCGTCAGGACGGTGCCGCGCTGGGCGGCGAAGCGCGTGAGGGCTGGCTGTTCAACTCCGGCCTGCAAGGCATTGAAAACGCTGACGCCATTCTGATCGTCGGCGCCAATCCGCGCACGGAAGCGCCGCTGCTGAACGCGCGCATCCGCAAGACCTGGCTGAAGGGCGGCGTCGAAGTCGGCGTCATCGGCCCGCAGGCTGATCTGACCTATGACTACAACTATCTCGGCGCTGGTTCGAAGACCGTCGGCAAGCTGCCCAAGGCCGCTGTCGACTTCCTGACCAAGGCCGAACGCCCCGCCATCATCGTCGGCGCGGGCGCCCTGACCGGCGAGACCGGCCCGGCGGTGCTGAACGCCTTGGGCGCGCTGGCCAAGAAGGTCGGCGTGGTCAAGGACGGCTGGAACGGCTTCAACGTCCTGCACACCGCCGCCGCGCGTGTCGGCGGCCTGGACATGGGCTTCCTGCCGGGCGAGGGCGGTCTGGACGTGGCCGCCATGCTGAAGCCGGGCGCGCTGGACGTTCTGTTCCTGCTGGGCGCCGATGAGGTGAACGCTGACGCATCGGGCGCTTTCCGCGTCTATCTGGGCTCGCATGGCGACCGCGGCGCTCATGGCGCCGACGTGATCCTGCCGGGCGCGGCCTACACCGAGAAGTCGGGCCTCTACGTCAACACCGAGGGCCGGGTGCAGCTGGCCGAACGCGTGGTCTTCCCGAAGGGCGAGGCCAAGGACGACTGGGCCATCATCCGCGCCCTGTCGGAACGCGTCGGCTGCAAGCTGCCGTTCGATACCCTCGACCAGCTGCGTACGAAGCTGATGGGCGACCATCCGACCTTCGGCCGCATCGACTATCTGGCCCCCGCCGCGATGTTCGATGTCGCCAAGCTGGGCGCCAAGGGGGACCTGGGCGACGTCGCCTTCGTCTCCGTCATCGCCGATCCCTACCTGACCAACCCGATCGCGCGCGCCAGTGAAACCATGGCCCAACTGTCCGCTGAGCGGACGGCGCCGGTCGCCCTGGCGGCGGAGTAAATCATGGACGCTGCGACTTCCTTCTGGGCCACTCCCGTCGGCTGGACCCTCGCCACTCTGGGCGGGATCCTGCTGGTCGTGGTCGGCATCCTGATCTCCCTGGCCTTCCTGCTGCTGGCCGACCGCAAGATCTGGGCGGGCGTTCAGCTGCGCAAGGGTCCGAACGTGGTCGGTCCCTTCGGCCTGCTGCAGTCCTTCGCCGACTTCTTCAAGTTCGTGCTGAAGGAGATCGTCATCCCGGCCGGGTCGGACAAGGTGGTCTTCATCCTGGCCCCGCTGATCAGCTTCGTGCTGGCCTTCATCGCCTGGGCGGTGATCCCCTTCGCGCCGGGCTGGGTGGTGTCGGACCTGAACGTCGGCATCCTGTACATCCTCGCGATCAGCTCGCTGGGCGTGTACGGTATCATCATGGGCGGCTGGGCTTCGAACTCGAAGTATCCGTTCCTGGGCTCGCTGCGTTCGGCGGCGCAGATGGTGTCCTATGAGGTCTCGATGGGCCTCATCATCATCAACGTCATTCTGCTGGCGGGGACGATGAACCTGACCGAGATCGTGACCCAGCAACAGGGTTGGATCTGGAACTGGAACGCCTTCGGCGGCGGGCTCGAGACCCTGCCGACCATTATCGTCATGCTGCCGATGACGATCGTCTTCTTCATCTCGGCCCTGGCCGAGACGAACCGCCCGCCGTTCGACCTGCCCGAAGCGGAGTCGGAGCTGGTGGCCGGTTATCAGGTCGAATATTCCTCAACCCCCTACCTGCTGTTCATGATCGGCGAGTACGCCAACATCGTCTTCATGTGCGCCATGATCACCCTGCTGTTCTGCGGCGGGTGGAATCCGGGCTTCCCGACCGACTTCCTGAACAGCGTCCCGGCCTTCGTGGCCAACCTGTTCTACTTGGCGGTCTTCGTCGTGAAGGTGGTCTTCTGGTTCTTCATGATCGCCCTGGTGAAGGCCTTCGTGCCTCGCTACCGCTATGACCAGCTGATGCGCCTGGGCTGGAAGATCTTCCTGCCGGCTTCGCTGATCGCCGTGGTCTTCGTGTCGGCGTGGCGCGTGTTTGCGGTGGGGGCGTGATGGGCGTCCGCGCCACAGTCCTGATCGCGCTGGCGCTCGCCGCCGGCCTGTCGGCCTGCACCTTCAAGCCGATGGATCCGGCTGCGCCCGAGACCGCGTCCGCGCGTCTCGAACGCCTGGACCGGGAGCGGGGAGAGGAGGCGGACAAGCGCGCCTATTGCCAACGTCTATCGCGGGACGACCCGCGTTTCGACAGGGACGGCTGCGAACGCCGGATCGGCGGATGAAGATGAAAGCCGCAGCCCTGATGATCGCCCTGGCCGCGCCCATGCTGGCGTCGGCCTGCGCGCCCTATGAGGCCGAGCCCGTCTCGGTCTATCAGTGGGAGCGCAAGGTGCAGGAAGTTGAACGGCGCGAGGCGGAACGCCAGCGCCTTTGCCAGACCCTCGACAAGGAAAGCGCCCGCTATGAACGCGAGTGCGCCGGAGTGAAATCGTAATGCTGACCCGTATCGTTCAGGCGGCCAAGGGCGCGATGCTGACCGACGTGTTCGGCGCCGTCGGCCTGTCGATGAAGTACATGATGAAGCCGAAGGCGACGGTGAACTATCCGTTCGAGCGCAACCCGCAGTCGCCGCGCTTCCGTGGCGAACACGCGCTGCGCCGCTATCCGAACGGTGAAGAACGCTGCATCGCCTGCAAGCTGTGCGAGGCCATCTGCCCCGCCCAGGCCATCACCATCGAGGCCGAACCGCGCGCCGACGGCAGCCGCCGCACGACGCGCTACGACATCGACATGGTCAAATGCATCTACTGCGGCCTGTGCCAGGAGGCCTGCCCGGTGGACGCCATCGTCGAGGGACCGAACAGCGAGTTCGCCACCGAGACCCGCGAAGAACTGCTCTATGACAAGGCGCGCCTGCTGGACAACGGCGACCGCTGGGAGCGTCTGATCGCGAAGAATCTGGAACTCGACGCTCCGTATCGCTAAACGGAGCGGCGATTCCGCCGCGCTGACCCTGACCTTCGGGCCGGGGCTGATTTCTGGAAGGGTCCGGGATTTCCGTCCGGGCCATTGGTTTTGAAGAGGGGCGTCGTCCCGCACATGTTGCAAGGCCTGGCCTTCTATCTTCTGGCGACGGTCGCCGTGGTTTCCGCCCTTCTGGTCGTGACCGCGCGCAATCCCGTGCACTCCGTTCTCTGGCTGATCCTGACCTTCTTCTCGGCGGCCGGTCTGTTCGTTCTGCTGAGCGCCGAGTTCCTGGCGATGCTGCTGGTCGTCGTCTACGTCGGCGCCGTGGCGGTGCTGTTCCTGTTCGTGGTCATGATGCTGGACGTCGACTTCGTGAAGCTGCGCGAGGGTTACGCGCGCTACCTGCCGCTGGCGGGCGTCGTGGCGGGCGTGCTGCTGGCCGAGATGATCATGGTGTCGATCAGCGTGGTGCAGGGCGGAGCCGCCCGCGACGCCGCCTCGCCGGTGCCGGCCGGGCCTGACGTCACCAACATCGAGACGATCGGCCGCGTGCTCTACACGGACTACGTCTACTTCTTCCAGGCGGCGGGCGTGGTTCTGCTGATCGCCATGATCGGCGCCATCGTCCTGACCCTGCGTCACCGTCCGGGCGTGCATCGCCAGGATCTGGCGGCGCAAGCCAACCGCGAACGCGCCAAGGCTGTCGAGATCAAGTCCGTGACCACGGGCCAGGGCGTCACCCCCGAGGAGCTTCTGTGATGGATATCTCGCTCCACCACTATCTGGCGGTCGCCGCCATGCTGTTCACCATCGGCGTCTTCGGCATCTTCGTGAACCGCAAGAACGTCATCATCATCCTGATGTCGGTCGAGATGATCCTGCTCGCGGTGAACATCAACTTCGTGGCCTTCTCCACGCACCTGAACGACGTGTCGGGTCAGCTGATGGCCATGTTTGTCCTGACGGTCGCCGCGGCCGAGGCCGCTGTCGGCCTGGCCATTCTCGTGACCTTCTTCCGTAACCGCGGCGACATCGCGGTCGACGACGCCTCCGTGATGAAGGGCTGATCGGAACCGTGACTATCCAGACTCTCGTCACTCTCGGCGTCTTCGCCCCCCTGCTGGGGGCCATGATCGCCGGCTTCTTCGGTCGCCGGATCGGCGACATTCCGTCCCAGGCCGTCACAACCGGCCTGTTGTTCTTCTCGTGCGCGGTCTCGTGGATCGTGTTCAGCCAGTGGACCTGGGGCGGGCTGGAAGCCTTCACCGTCCACATCGCGCCGTTCATCCATGTGGGCGACTTCCAGTCGAACTGGTCGATCCGCGTCGACGCCATGTCGGCGGTCATGCTGATCGTGGTGACCAGCGTCTCGTCGCTGGTCCACCTCTATTCCTGGGGCTACATGAAGGAGGACGACAGCCGTCCCCGCTTCTTCGCCTATCTGTCGCTGTTCACCTTCATGATGCTGGCGCTGGTGACGGCCGCCGACTTCGTGCAGATGTTCTTCGGCTGGGAAGGCGTGGGCTTGGCGTCCTATCTGCTGATCGGCTTCTGGTACAAGAAGGCCTCGGCCTCTTCGGCGGCGATCAAGGCCTTTGTGGTCAACCGCGTCGGCGACTTCGGCTTCCTGCTCGGTATGATGACCGTCTTCTGGATGTTCGGCACGATCGAGTTCGCCAAGCTGTTCCCGATGATCGCCGGCAAGGTCGGCGCGGGCTGGGAATTCCTGGGCTACACCTGGTCGGCGCTGGACCTGGCCGGTCTGCTGCTGTTCGTCGGCGCCATGGGCAAGTCGGCGCAGTTCTTCCTGCACACCTGGCTGCCGGACGCGATGGAAGGCCCGACCCCGGTGTCGGCCCTGATCCACGCGGCCACCATGGTCACGGCCGGCGTCTTCATGGTCTGCCTGCTGTCGCCGCTGTATGAGCACGCGCCCGTCGCGTCCCAGTTCATCGCCATCATCGGCGGGATCACGGCCATCTTCGCCGCGACCGTCGGCATGATGCAGAACGACATCAAGCGGGTGATCGCCTATTCGACCTGTTCGCAGCTGGGCTACATGTTCTTCGCGGCGGGCGTCGGCGCCTATCAGCCCGCCATGTTCCACCTGTTCACGCACGCCTTCTTCAAGGCCCTGCTGTTCCTGGGCGCCGGTTCGGTGATCCACGGCATGCATCACGAGCAGGACATGCGGAAGATGGGCGGCCTGTGGAAGCTGCTGCCCGTCACCTATGCGACCATGATGATCGGCACCATCGCCATCACCGGCCTGGGGATGCCCGGCGTCGGCGGCTTCGCCGGCTTCTACTCCAAGGACTCTATCCTCGAGAGCGCCTATGCGGCGGCGACGACCGGCCATTCGGCTGCAGGCATGTTCGCCTTCTTCATCGGCATCTCTGCGGCTCTGCTGACGGCCTATTATTCCTGGCGTCTGGTGTTCATGACCTTCCACAACAAGCCGGTTTGGAAGGAAGAGGAGGGCGCGCACGCCCATCACGCGGACGATCACGCTTCGCACGCGCAGATCGAAACCCATTCAGAGCCGCTGGACGGCGACGATCACGCTCACGACGACCACCACCACGGTCCGCTGAAGCCGCATGAAAGCCCGTGGGTCATGGTGCTGCCGCTGCTGCTGCTGTCGGTCGGCGCGGTGGCCGCGGGCATGATCTTCGCCCCGCACTTCATCGGCCATCATGAGGCCGAGTTCTGGCGCGGCGCCATCTTCGTCGGGGCTGAGAACCACGTCCTGCACGAGAGCCACAACGTCCCGACCTGGGTGAAGTGGGCGCCGCTGATCGTGACGCTGTTGGGCACGTTCATCGCCTGGTGGCTGTATGTCGTGAAGGAAGGCGCGGCCAAGGAGATGGCCGACCGCAAGGGCCCGCTGTGGACCTTCCTCTACAACAAGTGGTTCTTCGATGAGCTGTATGACGCCGTCTTCGTGAAGGGCGCCAAGGCGATCGGCGACTTCTTCTGGAAGATCGGCGACGTGAAGATCATCGACGGCCTTGGCCCGAACGGCGCGGCCTGGGCTTCGCTGAAGTCGGGCGGCTGGCTGTCCCGGTTCCAGTCCGGTTTCGTCTACTTCTATGCATTCGTGATGCTGATCGGCGTGGCTGCGTTCCTTGCCTTCGCCATCTTCACGTGGGGAGCCTGAGCCTCGTGCCTCACATTCTGAGCATCGTCACCTTCCTGCCGCTTCTCGGCGCGGCCGCGATCCTGGTCGCGCGCCTGCTGAACAAGGGCGGTCAGGACGCCGCGGCCCCGGCCGCCCGCTGGATCGCCCTGGTCACCACCCTGGTGGTGCTGGCGGTGTCCGTCCTGCTGGTCGCGCAGTTCGATCCGTCGAACCCGGCCTATCAGTTCGTCGAGAACTACGCCTGGTTTGCGGGGGCCAGCTATCATCTGGGCGTGGACGGGATCTCCATCCTGTTCGTCCTGCTGACGGCCTTCCTGCTGCCGATCTGCGTGGTGGCCAGCTGGAAGGCGATCGAGACGCGCGTCGTCGAATACATGATCGCCTTCCTGATCCTGGAGACGCTGGTCATCGGGGTGTTCACCTCGCTGGACCTGTTCCTCTTCTACATCTTCTTCGAAGGCACCCTGGTTCCGATGTATCTGATCATCGGCATCTGGGGCGGCGCCAACCGCATCTACGCGGCCTACAAGTTCTTCCTCTACACCCTGCTGGGCTCCGTCCTGATGCTGCTGGCCATGCTGTGGATGGCGCACACGACGGGCACCACCAGCATTCCGGAGCTGAAGCAGTACGCCTTCGACGCCTCGGTGCAGCCGATCCTGTGGCTGGCCTTCTTCGCCTCCTTCGCGGTGAAGATGCCGATGTGGCCGGTGCACACCTGGCTGCCCGACGCCCACGTTCAGGCGCCGACGGCGGGTTCGGTCATTCTGGCCGGCATCCTGCTGAAGCTCGGCGGCTACGGCTTCATCCTGTTCAACATTCCGATGTTCCCGCTGGCGTCGCAGATGTTCACGCCGCTGGTGTTCGCCCTGTCGGTGATCGCCGTGGTCTACACCTCGCTGGTCGCCTTCCGTCAGACGGACATGAAGAAGCTGATCGCCTATTCGTCGGTCGCTCACATGGGCTTCGTGACCATGGGCATCTTCGCCGGCAACGACACCGGGGTTCAGGGCGCCGTCTTCCAGATGCTGAGCCACGGCCTGATCTCGGGCGCGCTCTTCCTGTGCGTCGGCGTGGTCTACGACCGGATGCACACCCGTGAGATCGCCCTCTATGGCGGCCTGACGGCGCGGATGCCCTGGTATGCGGCCATCTTCCTGATGTTCACCATGGCCAACGTCGGCCTGCCCGGCACCTCGGGCTTCATCGGCGAAGTGCTGACGATGACGGGCGCCTATCAGGTCTCGACCTGGACGGCCCTGATCGCCGCCTCGGGCGTGATCTTCTCGGCGGTCTATGCGCTGACGCTGTTCCGCAACGTCATGTACGGCCCGATCACCAATCCGGCGCTGGAAAGCATCACCGACATCGACAAGCGCGAGCTGCTGATCTTCGTGCCCCTGATCGTCGGCACCATCTGGCTGGGCCTCTATCCCAACGCCGTTCTGGATTACACCGGGCCAAGCGTTGAGGCCCTGACGACCGCCTATCGCGCAGCCATCGGCGGGTGAGAGCATAATGACTGATCTGTCTTCCGCCCTTCATCTCTCGGCCCCGGAACTGACCCTTGCGGTCGGCGGCCTGGTGCTGCTCATGCTCGGCGCCTTCGCCGGGGAGAAGTCGACGCGCCTGGTTTCGGGCCTGTCGGTGCTGCTGCTGCTGGCGGCGACGGCTCTGGCCGCCGTCGGCCCGCTGGGCGCGGCCTTCAACGGGGCCTATGTGGCCGATCCGCTGGCCGTTTACGGCAAGGCGGTGATCTTCCTGTCCGCCGCTGTGGCCGTGGTGCTGGGCGACGGTTGGATGCATCGCAACAACGTCGCCAAGTTCGAATATCCGATCCTGATCGTGCTGGCCTCGGTCGGCATGGGCATGATGGCGTCGTCGGGCGACCTGATTTCGCTCTACATCGGCATCGAGATGCACTCACTGGCCCTCTACGTCCTGGCCGCCTATCGCCGCGACGATCTGAAGGCCTCGGAAGCCGGTCTGAAGTATTTCGTTCTGGGCGCCCTGTCGTCGGGTCTGCTGCTGTACGGCGCCAGCCTGATCTATGGTTTCGCCGGTTCGATGCGGTTCGAGGACATCGCCGCCTTCGCCACCGCCAACCCCGGTCCGGGCCTGATCTTCGGCCTGGTCTTCCTGATCTGCGGACTGGCGTTCAAGGTTTCGGCCGCGCCGTTCCACATGTGGACGCCCGACGTTTATGAAGGCGCGCCGACGCCGGTCGTGGCCCTGTTCTCGACCGCGCCCAAGGTGGCGGCCATGGTCCTGATCATCCGCGTGCTGGTCGAAGGCTTCGGCCTGGCCCATGACCAGTGGGCGCAGGTGCTGATCCTGATCTCGTTGATCAGCTTCGCCGTCGGCGCCTTCGGCGGTCTGATGCAGAAGGACATCCAGCGCCTGCTGGCCTATTCGTCCATCATCAACATCGGCTATGCCCTGCTGGGCGTGGCGGCGGGCACGCAGGTCGGCGTTCAGGCGACCCTGATGTTCATGACCCTGTATGTCGTGGACCAGATCGGCTTCTTCGCCATCCTGCTGTCGCTGAGCCGCAATGGTCGTCCGATCCGCAAGATCGCCGATCTGGCCGGTCTGAAGAAGGACCGCCCGGTGACGGCCGTCGCCCTGACGATCCTGTCGCTGTCGGCCATCGGCATTCCGCCGATGTCGGGCTTCTGGGGCAAGGTCTATGTCTTCGGCGCGGCCGCCGACGCCGGATACTGGATGGCGGGCGCGGCGGGGCTGGTGGCCTCGGTCGTGGCGGGCTTCTACTACCTGCGCATCATCAAGGTGATGTGGTTCGACACGCCGGAATTTGACGTGACGACCGACAAGGCGCCGGCCGGCGCCCAGTGGATCGGCTGGGCGGCTGCGGCCTTCAGCTTCCCCGTGGTGCTTCTGGCTCTCGTCTGGCTGGAGCCGCTGACGCGCGCGGCGGCGGCAGGCGTCGGGATCGGATAAGGGGCCTTGGCGGCTCCGGTCCTGATCCTCGAAGAGACCGACTCCACCAACGCCGAGGCGCGCCGTCGCGCCGAGGCGGGCGAGGCCGGGCCGCTGTGGATCGCGGCTCGGCGTCAGACCGCCGGGCGGGGCCGTCGCGGTCGCGCCTGGGACAGCCGGGACGGCAATCTGGCCACGACCCTGCTGGTGACGCTGAACCGCGCTCCGGCCGAGGCGGCGCAACTGACCTTCGCCGCCGCCCTGGCCGTGGCCGATCTGTTGGATCGCTATGTTCCGCCCGCGCTGGTCAGCATCAAATGGCCCAATGACGTCCTGCTGGACGGGCGCAAGTCGTGCGGCATTCTGATCGAATCAGGTCCTGCGCCGTCCGGCGGTCTGTGGCTGGCGGTCGGCGTCGGCGTGAACCTGTCCCACGCGCCCGAAGGGACAGAGCGTCCCACCACCTGCATCGCCGAGCATCTGCGTCACGACGTGCCCGCCGCTCCGTCGATGGAGGAGGGGGCGAAGGCGCTGGCGGAAACCTTTGACGCCTGGCTGGAACGCTGGACGCGTCTGGGCTTTCAGCCGGTGCTGGACGCCTGGGTCGCGCGGACGCCGGGACTGTTCGGCCCATGCACAGCGCGGCTGAGCCATGAAACCCTGAGCGGGATCGCCGACGGCGTCGAGGCCGACGGCGCCCTGCGTCTGAAACTGCCGGACGGAGGCCTGCGGGTCATCTCCGCCGGCGACGTCTTCTTCGGAGAGACCGCCTGATGCTGCTGGCGATCGAGCAAGGCAATACGAACACGCTTTTCGCCGTCCACGACGGCCAGGAGTGGATCTTCCAGTGGCGCACCGCCACCGATCCCATGCGCACGGCCGATGAATACGCCGTCTGGCTGCACCAGCTGTTCGAGATGCGCGGTCATGGCCTGACCATGGCCGACATGGACGGCTGCATCATCTCCAGCGTGGTGCCGCAGTCGATCTTCAACCTGCGCAACCTGGCGCGGCGCTATCTGACCGTCGAACCCCTGGTTATCGGCGAGAATGTCGAGCTGGGCATTGAGGTGCGCATCCACAAACCCAGCGAGGCCGGGGCCGACCGTCTGGTCAACGCCATCGGGGCGCTTCAGGCCTATGAAGGCGACCTGCTACTGATCGACAGCGGTACGGCGACCACTTTTGACGTCGTCTCGGGCGCCAACGGCAAGGGCGAGGGCGCTTTTGAAGGCGGACTGATCGCGCCGGGCATCAATCTGTCGCTGCAGGCCCTGCACGAGGCTGCGGCCAAGCTGCCGCGCATCGCCATTCAGCGGCCCGAGACCGTCATCGGGCGCGACACCGTCACCTCCATGCAATCGGGCGTCTTTTGGGGCTATATCGCCCTGATCGAAGGGCTGGTGGACCGTATCAAGGCCGAGTGGGGCAAGCCCATGACGGTCATCGGCACCGGCGGCGTCGCCTCGCTTTTCGAGGGCGCTACCGACTCTATCGACCGGTTTGATCCGGACCTGACCATCCGCGGCCTACTCGAAATCTGGCGGCGGAACTCCCATCTGTAAGGCCGTATGACTAAGAAAAATCAAAACGACGAACTCGTCTTCCTGCCGCTGGGCGGCTCGAACGAGGTCGGTATGAACCTGAATGCCTATGGCTTCGGCCCGGCGCATGATCGCAAATGGATCATCGTCGACGTGGGCGTGACCTTTGGCGACCAGTCCACGCCGGGCGTGGACGTCATCGTGCCTGATCCGACCTTCCTGGAAGGCGAGAACATCCTGGGCATCGTGCTGACGCACGCGCACGAGGACCACATCGGCGCCCTGGGCTGGCTGTGGCCGCGCATTCAGGCGCCGCTGTACGCCACGCCTTTCACCGCCTTCCTGATCCGCGAGAAGCTGCGTGACGCCGGCATCTATGAAGATGTCGAACTGATCGAGGCGCCGCTGGGTTCGACGGTGGATCTTGGGCCGTTCGAGGTGACCTACGTCACCATCACCCACTCCATCGCCGAGCCGAACGGCCTGGCCATCAAGACCCCGCTCGGCACGGTGCTGCACACCGGCGACTGGAAGATCGACAACGATCCGGTCGTGGGCGAACGCACCGACGTCGAGTTCATCCAGAAGCTGGGCGACGAGGGCGTCCTGGCGATGGTGTGCGACTCCACCAACGTCTTCGTCGACGGCGTCGCCGGGTCCGAAGGCGAGGTGAAGGTCAAGCTGGCCGAGCTGATCCAGGCCCTCAAGGGCCGGGTCGCCGTCGGCTGCTTCGCCTCCAACGTCGCGCGCATGGACAGCGTGATCCGCGCCGCCGAGGCCGCCGGTCGCCGCGTAGCGCTGGCCGGTCGCTCGATGCACCGCATCACCGCCGCCGCCAAGTCGGTCGGCATGTTGAACGACATCAAGCCCTTCCTGTCCGAACAGGAGGCCAAGATCTGGCCGGCGGACGAGATCCTGTATCTGTGCACCGGCAGTCAGGGCGAGGCCCGCGCCGCTCTGTCGCGCGTGGCCGAAGGCACGCATCCCTTCGTCAAGCTGGGGCAGGGGGACCACTGCATCTTCTCGTCGCGCGTCATCCCGGGCAACGAACTGTCCATCGGCCGCCTGCAGGACAAGATGGCTGAGCGCGGAATCCGTATCTACACTGAGAAGGATCACCCCGGCATCCACGTCTCGGGCCACCCGTGCCGTGACGAACTGCGTCAGATGTATCAGTGGGCCCGGCCGCAGATCGCCGTGCCGACCCATGGCATGCGCCGTCACCTGATCGAGCACGGCAATCTGGCCAAGGACATGCAGGTGCCGGAGACGGTGACGCCGCGCAACGGCGACATGGTGCGCCTGGCCCCTGGACCCGCCGCCATCATCGACGAAGTGCCCTCGGGCCGTCTGTTCGTCGACGGCGGCATGTTGGTCGAGGAAGGCGGGGAGGCTCTGCGTGAGCGCAAGCACGCCGCCAGCAACGGCATCCTGATCGTCAGCTTCGCCCTGGACAAGCGCGGGCGGATCGCCAGCGACATCGACGTGCGGGGCATCGGCCTGCCCGGCGATGTGGACCGTCCGCTGGGCGATGTGCTGGACGACATGGCCGAGCGCGTCGAGAACACGGTGCGCGGCCTGAAGGGCGAGGCGCTGGAAGACGAGATGGTCATCGAACAGGCCGTCAGCCGGACCCTGAAGAAGGCCAGCCAGCAGATCTGGGACCGTCGTCCGATCGTCGAAACCGTGGTGCTGAGGCTCTGATGGCGGATCGTCTGTATCTATTGAACCCAGACTGGTTCGACGATCAGGGCGGGCCGTGGTTCTGTCCGCCGGGCGCGCGGATCGAAGGCGTGCTGGGCCTGTATCCGCGCCTGCGCGAGCACCTGACCGTGACCTATCTGGATCACCCGCGTCCGCGCCCGGCCGTGATCGCCGAGGTGGGGGAGGCGAACCAGAGCTGCCCCCTTCTGGTCCTGGACGGCGAGTTCGACTGGCCCGACGCCCAGGTCAGCGAGGAAACGGGCGCGCGCTTCCTGCAGGATGACGACATTCTGCCCTACTGGGCCGCGCGCTACGGCATCGGGCGGCCGCATCCGTAAGCAATGAATCCTTCTCCCGATGGGAGAAGGTGGTCCGAAGGACCGGATGAGGGTTCCCGGCCGATGTCGGCGAAAGCCGTCGCCTGAACGTCTGATTGCGGAACCCTCACCCTTTCGCCTGTTCCAATCGCTCCGCTCTTGGAGGCTCAAGCCCTCTCCCATCGGGAGAGGGTGTTAGAGCGTCACCTTGCGATAGTTGTCGCGGTCCAGGTTTCCGATCTCGACCGAGATCTGGCGTGGACCTTCATAAGGCGCGACCCCGGCCAGCAACGCGGCCTGGACGGCTTCGCCCAAGGCGGTCTTCTGTTCCTGGGTGCGGCCGCTGAGGATGCGCAGATCGCAGTGGACCATGGCCTGGACCGGATCGCCGTCGGCGATGATCAGGTTTTCGCAGCGCACGATGCGCGTCTTGCAGGCCTGGGTCGTCGCGCCGACCGTGTCGACACAGAGGCGATGAATCTCCAGCGCCAGGGCGCGCCAGTCGGTCGCGTCGAAATGGGTGGAGTGTTCCAGCGTAATCTGTGGCATTCAGGGCGTCCTTGTTGCGGAGCCTCTCTTATCGCGCCGTGACGATGATTGCGATGAACGGACTTTAGAGACGATGCCCCTTGGCCCCTTCACCCTGGTCGCCACCTTTCTGACGGTGTGGTGGATCGTGTTGTTCGCGATTCTGCCGCTGGGGATGTCTGATCAGATCAAGGATCCGCCGACGGACGGGACCCAGTGGGGCGCGCCGAAGAATCCGAACCTCAAGAAGAAATTCATCACCACGACCTGGGTGTCGATCATCGTCTGGCTCGTCATCGTCGCCGTCGTCTGGATCGGCTGGACCCCCGTGCCCGACATCACCCACGCCAACGCGCTCTAGCTTTCGCCCCCTTCGCCCGGTTAAACCTCGGGCCTGACTGAATTTGCCGAGAATCCTCCCATGCGCCTGTCGCGCTACTTCCTGCCGATCCTGAAAGAAGCCCCCTCCGACGCCCAGATCGTGTCGCATCAGTTGATGCTGCGCGCGGGCATGATCAAACAGGAGGCCGCCGGCATCTACGCCTGGCTGCCGCTGGGCCTGCGGGTGCTGCGCAAGATCGAGAACATCGTCCGCGAGGAGCAGACGAAGGCCGGCGCCGTCGAGCTGCTGATGCCGACGTTGCAGCTGGCGGACCTGTGGCGGGAGTCCGGGCGCTACGATGCCTATGGCCCGGAGATGCTGCGCATCACCGACCGCCACGAACGCGAACTGCTTTACGGACCGACCAATGAGGAGATGATCACCGACATCTTCCGCGGCTTCGTGAAGTCGTACAAATCCCTGCCGCTGAACCTCTTCCATATCCAGTGGAAGTTCCGCGACGAGCGCCGTCCGCGCTTCGGCGTCATGCGCGGCCGCGAGTTCCTGATGAAGGACGCCTATTCCTTCGATCTGGACGAGGCCTCGGCCCGCATCGCCTACAAGCGGATGTTCGCCGCCTATCTGAACACCTTCGCCCGGCTGGGCCTGAAGGCGGTGCCGATGCGCGCCGACACCGGCCCCATCGGCGGCGACCTGAGCCACGAGTTCATCGTCCTGGCCGAGACCGGCGAGAGCGAGGTCTTCTGCGACCGCAAGCTGGTCGAGATGGCCGCGCCGGGCCACAACCTCAGCGTCGAGCAACTGGAGGGCGTGTTCAACGAACGCACGGCCCTCTACGCCGCGACCGAGGAAATGCACGATGCGGCCCAGTTCGAGGCCCAGACGGCCGAAGGCGACCGTCTGTCGGCGCGCGGCATCGAGGTCGGCCACATCTTCTACTTCGGCACCAAATACTCGGTTCCGATGAAGGCCAAGGTCGCCGGGCCGGACGGCCAGGACACCGAGGTCCACATGGGCAGCTACGGCGTCGGCGTGTCGCGCCTGCTGGGCGCCATCATCGAGGCCAGCCACGACGACGGCGGCATCATCTGGCCGGACTCGGTCGCCCCGTTCGACGTGGTGGTGATCAATCTGCGCGCCAGCGACGAGGCCGTCTCGGCCGCCTGTGAAGACGCCGTGGCCCGGCTGGAATCCCTGGGCAAGGACGTCCTCTACGACGACACCGAGGAACGTCCGGGCGGCAAGTTCGCCACCGCCGACCTGATCGGCGTGCCGTGGCAACTGACTATCGGACCCAAGGGCCTGGCCGACGGCGTGGTCGAACTGAAGCGCCGCGCCACCGGCGAGAAGCAGAGCCTGTCGCTGGACGCCGCCCTGGAGCTGCTCACGAAATGACCGACGCCGCGACGGCTTCCGCTCCGCCGCCTGCCTCGAAGGCCTCCGGCCCGTTCTCCAGCTGGGAGATCGGGCTGGCGCTCCGCTATCTGCGCGCCAAGCGCAAGCAGGGCGGGGTGGCGCTGATCGCGATGATCAGCTTCATCGGCATCATGCTGGCCGTCGCCGTGCTGATCAGCGTGATGAGCATCATGGCGGGGTTTCGCGGCACGCTGATGGACCGGATCCTGTCGTTCAACGGCCATATGTATGTTCAGGGACCGGTGCTCTATGCGCCTGATCGCGACGCAGCGCTGAAGCGGATCGCCGACGTGCCGGGCGTGGTGGCGGTGACGCCCCTGATCGAAAGCCCGGCCATGTTCCGCGCGGGCGGGGCTGCCACCGGCGGCATGGTTCGCGGCGTGCGACCGCAGGATCTGACCTCGACGAAGTTCGTCTATGACAGCCTGACGCCTGAGGCGCGCGAGCGGTTCGGCAAAGGCCAGTACGGCGGCGATCAGGTGCTGATCGGCAAGAGCCTGGCCGAGCAGATGGGCCTGCGTGAAGGCGACCCGATCTCCCTCTATACGCCGACCGGCGCCGACAGCGCCTTCGGCAATCTGGGCGGGCTGGAAAAGACCTATATCGTCGGCGGAATCTATACGTCGGGGGCGGCCGACTATGATCGAGTCTTCATCTTCATGCCCCTGGAGCAGGCGCAACTGTTCTTCGGCAAGGACGGCGTCTGGGACGTCATCGAGATGAAGGTGGCGGAGCCCGATCTGGTCGAGAACCTGCTGACGCCGGTTCAGCGCGCGGCCGGGCCGGGCAGCGTGGTCACCGACTGGCGCAACCGTCAGGCCGCCATCTGGGGCGCGCTCAAGGTCGAGCGCGTGGCCATGAGCATCATCCTCGGCATGGTGGTCGCCATCGCCGCCATGAACATCATCAGCGGCATCGTCATGCTGGTGAAGAACAAGACGCGCGACATCGCCATCCTGCGCACCGTGGGCGCCAGCCAGTCGTCCATCCTGCGCATCTTCTTCATGTCGGGCGCGGCCATCGGCATCGGCGGCACGATCGCGGGCCTGGTGCTGGGCCTGTTGTTCTGCTGGAACATCGGCGCGATCCAGCATTTCCTCGAAGGCCTGCTGGGCGTCCAGCTGTTCAACGCCGACGTCTATATGCTGGATTCCGTCCCGGCCAAGGTCGATCCGTGGGACGTGACCTGGGTCGCCGTCTTCTCCTTCTTCATGAGTTGCCTGGCCAGCCTGCCGCCGTCGTGGAACGCGTCGCGCATCGATCCGGTGGAGGCCCTGCGTTTTGAATAGGCTGCTGAAGAAGAAGCCCGCCGTCGCCGCCGAGACGAACGGCGCCATCCTGTCGCTGCGCGGGGTGACGCGGACCTATCCGACGGCCCAGGGCGGGCTGACGGTGTTGAAGGGCGTCGATCTGGACGTCATGCCCGGCGAGGTCGTCGGCCTGATCGGACCGTCCGGCTCGGGCAAGTCCAGTCTGCTGCACGCGGCGGGCCTGTTGGAGCGCCCGACCAGCGGCCAGGTGCTGATCGACGGCGAGGATGTCGGCGGGCTCGATGAGCGGGCGCGGACGCGTCTGCGTCTGCATCGCATCGGCTTCGTCTATCAATTCCATCACTTGCTGCCGGAGTTTGATGCTCTGGATAATGTGGCTCTGCCGATGCGGATCGCAGGCGTGCGGGAAGGGGAGGCGCGTCGTCGCGCCACCGCGCAACTGACGGCGCTCGGCCTGGGGCAGCGCGTCACGCACCAGCCCGCGCAATTGTCGGGCGGCGAGCAGCAGCGCGTCGCCATCGCCCGCGCCCTGGCCAACAGCCCCCGCCTGCTGCTGGCCGATGAGCCGACCGGCAATCTGGACCCCGCCACCAGTCAGGCGGTGTTCGAGGCCTTGCGCGAACTGGCCAAGACCACGGGCGTCGCCGCCCTGATCGCCACGCACAACATGGAGCTGGCGGGCCACATGGACCGCGTCTTCGCCCTGAAGGACGGCCACCTGGAGCAGCGCGCGGCCGAAAGCCACGCCTACTAGGAAGCGATGAGCCGCGTCGTCGCCTGCAGCGGCGTGCGATAGGCCAGCATCGACCAGCGCAGAGCGGCGGCCGCCAGCAAGGCCGGTATCTCGCCATAGGTCGGATTGTCGGCGTCAAGCGCCCGACGCAGGGCTGCGGCTTCCTCGCACGTCAGGGGCGGGTGCGAGAGCGCCAGGACGCGATGGAAGCGAAAGCGGACCTCCTGGCGCCACGCCTGGATCGGCTCCGTCTCGCACGGGCTGACGCCCAGCAGTTGCAGGAAGCCGTCCACGGAGTCGGCCGAGCCCTCCACGGCGTAGATGATCACGTCATCGACAGCGGCCGCAGCACCCGCCAGACTCAGCGAACGCGCCTGGTCGCGTCTCATGTCGATCAACGCCGGCCATCGCGTGCTGCCAATGAATCCTGATGGGGCGCGAGTCAGGAAAACGGCGCTTTGCAGCATGGCGGGCCTTGCTGGTTGATATCGGCGTATCGGGGGTATGGATCGCCCATGAGTCTTGGGCGATCAATTGCGTGGGACTACGAGGTTTTGCTGCGGCTGAGCCTTGCGTACTTTCGACGGCATGATGCGTGATGGCGTGGACGGCGGTCGAAATGAACAGACTTCAGAAAGGGTTGGGGGCGCTATTTCTGACATCGCCATCATTGACGACGATCGCGCTCTATTGGAGGTGACCCTGCTCGCCGTGCGCGAGGCGGGCTTCTCCGCGGTCGGCTTCCATGAACCGCTTGACGCCCTCATGTGGGCTTCAGACGCCGATCCGACCTGCATCGTCGCCGATCTGAAGATGCCGGGCGTCGAAGGGTTGGATCTGGTCGCCGCCTTCTGTGCGCTGAACCGTCATGCGGTGATCATCGTCAGCGCCTTCATGGATGTGCGGA
Organism: Brevundimonas sp. NPDC055311; assembly: GCF_053645695.1. Lineage (NCBI taxonomy): Bacteria > Pseudomonadati > Pseudomonadota > Alphaproteobacteria > Caulobacterales > Caulobacteraceae > Brevundimonas > Brevundimonas sp. NPDC055311. The sequence continues at coordinate 306,960 of NZ_JBSHMV010000001.1, read as the reverse complement.
CGACGGTCGACGCCATGCGTCTGGGCGTGGACGATGTCCTGCCCAAGCCGGCGACGGTCGATGACCTGGTCCGCGCCCTGCGTCGCGGGGCCGAGGCCTTGAAGACTGCGCCGGCGCGCGAGGAACTGACCTTCACCCGCCGCGAGCGTCAGGTCGCCGAAATGCTGGTCGAAGGCCTGACCACAAAGCAGATCGCCCAGAACCTGGCGCTGAGCCCGCGCACGGTGGAGTTCTTCCGGGCCAGCCTGCTGCGCAAGACCCAGTCCCCCAACTCGGCCGCCCTGGCCTCGGCCCTGACGCGCCTCGGCTTCCTCGCGAATTGAGGTTGACGAGAACAAAGAGGCAACATAGAACAAATGAGCAACATTTGATCTGGGGATAAAATCAATGACGCGTTGGGTGAGGGATCTGCTGTCGCTTGCGTCCTGCGGCGGCTTCGTCTGGATGGTCTGGCAGGCGGCGTTCCTGGTGACGTGACCGCGCCCCAGCGGGCGACTCCCTGCATGATGATCACGCGCCCGTATGATCTGGCGCTGCGATGCGGAGTTTTCGATTGGCGGATGCGGTGAACAGTCAGGGCTTTGTCCATCTGCGGGTCCGCAGCGCCTATTCGCTTCTGGAAGGGGCGATCAAGGCCGGCAAGATCGGCAAGATGGCCGCCGATGCTGGGATGCCGGCGGTGGGCGTGGCCGACCGCGCCAACCTGTTCGGAGCTCTGGAGTTCAGCCAGGCGACCAAGGATGCGGGCGTCCAACCCATTGTCGCCTGCGCCCTTCCGGTGCTCGACATCGGCGGCCAGGTCGCCCAGCGCTGGGCCAAGACGCCGACGGTCGTGCTGATCGCCCAGAATGAACAGGGCTGGCTGAATCTGTGCGCCCTGTCGTCGTCGGCCTACCTCGACGCGGGCGAGATGGCCGAACCGGGCGTGCCCTGGGGGCAGGTTGTGGATAAGTCCGAGGGACTGATCCTGCTGTCCGGCGGACCGGACGGTCCTATCGATCCCCTGTTCGTACAGAAGAAGCCGGCCGAAGCCGCCATCGCCCTGGCGGAAATGAAGCGGGTCTTCGGCGACCGTTTCTATGTCGAACTGCAACGCCATGGCCTGTCTGGCGAGACCGTGGCCGAGGGCGGGCTGGTCGAATGGGCCTACGCCAACGACGCGCCTCTGGTTGCGACCAACGACGTCTATTACGCCAAGGCCGCCCAGGCGAAGTCGCATGACGCCTTGCTGTGCATCTCCGACGGCGCCTTCACCGGCCAGGAGGACCGCCGCCGCGTCACCGGCGAGCACTGGTTCAAGTCGGCCGAGGCGATGCGCGAACTGTTCGCCGACCTGCCGGAGGCCTGCGACAATACCATTCAGATCGCCCGCCGCTGCGCCTTCCTGGTCAAGACGCACAAGCCGATCCTGCCGCGTTTCGATACCGGCGCGGGCCGTTCCGAGGCTGATGAACTGGCGCATCAGGCGCGCGAGGGGCTGAAGGCGCGTCTTGAGAAGAACAAGGCCTATGCGCCCGAGGAGGACTACTGGAACCGCCTCGAGTGGGAGGTCGGGATCATCCAGCAGATGGGGTTCCCCGGCTACTTCCTGATCGTGTCGGACTTCATCAAATGGGCCAAGCTGCATGACATCCCGGTGGGACCGGGACGGGGCTCGGGCGCGGGCTCCCTGGTCGCCTGGTCGCTGACCATCACCGATCTGGACCCCTTGCGGTTCGGCCTGCTGTTCGAGCGCTTCCTGAACCCGGAACGCGTATCGATGCCCGACTTCGATATCGACTTCTGTCAGGAGCGGCGCGAAGAGGTCATCGACTACGTTCAGGACCACTACGGCAAGGACCGGGTGGCCCAGATCATCACCTTCGGCACCTTGCAGGCGCGCGCCGTGCTGCGCGACGTCGGTCGGGTGCTGCAGATGCCGTTGGGCCAGGTGGATCGTCTGGCCAAGATGGTGCCCGCCAACCCCGCCAACCCGGTGACCCTGGCCCAGGCCATCGACCTGGAGCCGCGCCTGCGCGAGGCGCGCGACGCCGAGGCCTCCGTCAAGGCGCTGCTGGAGACGGCGTTGGAGCTTGAGGGCCTCTACCGCAACGCCTCGACCCACGCGGCGGGCATCGTCATCGGCGATCGGCCGCTGACGGAGCTGGTGCCCCTGTATCAGGACCCGCGCTCCACCATCCCGGCCAGCCAGTTCAACATGAAGTGGGTCGAGCCGGCGGGCCTGGTGAAGTTCGACTTCCTGGGCCTGAAGACGCTGACGGTGCTGGACCGGGCCAAGGGCTATCTGGAACGGCGCGGAGCGGCCCCGGAATGGAACCTGTTGCCGCTGGACGATCCCAAGACCTATGAACTGATGGCCTCGGGGCAGACGGTCGGGGTGTTCCAGCTGGAATCGCAGGGGATGCGCGACACACTGCGCAAGATGCGCTGCGGCTCGATCGAGGAGATCACCGCCCTGATCTCCCTCTACCGGCCGGGGCCGATGGAGATGATCGACACCTACATCGACCGGAAGTTCGGCCGGGCCGAGGTCGATTACCTGCACCCCAGCCTGAAGGAGGTGCTGACGGAGACCTACGGCGTCATCATCTACCAGGAACAGGTGATGAAGATCGCCCAGATCCTGGCGGGCTACAGCCTGGGCGAGGCCGACCTGCTGCGTCGCGCCATGGGCAAGAAGAAGAAGGAGGAGATGGACTTCCAGCGGGCTCGCTTCGTCAAGGGCGCATCCGAGAAGTCCGTGCCGGAGAGCCAGTCCGGCTCCATCTTCGACCTGGTGGCCAAGTTCGCGGGCTACGGCTTCAACAAGTCGCACGCGGCGGCCTATGCGTTGATCTCCTTCCAGACGGGTTGGCTGAAGGCCAATCATCCGGTCGAGTTCTTCGCCGCCTCGATGAGCCTCGATCTGTCGAATACGGACAAGCTGGCGGTCTTCTATCAGGACTGCCGCCGATTCGAGGTTCCGGTGCTGGCGCCGGACATCAACCGTTCGTCTGCTGACTTCGACGTGTCGTGGAGGGACGGGCAGGGCAGCGTGCTCTATGCGCTGGGCGCCATCCGCAACGTGGGCCTTGAGGCGATGAAACACGTCATCGAGGTGCGCGAGACGGGCGGGCCGTTCGCGGACATCTTCGACTTCCTGGAACGGGTCGACCCCAAGGCGGTGAACAAGCGGGCGCTGGAAGGTCTGGCGCGGGCCGGAGCCTTCGACAGCATCCACCCGAACCGCCGTCAGCTGTTCGAACAGGCCGATGTGCTGATGGCCTATTGCCAGAGCGTGGCGGCCGAGCGCGCTTCGTCCCAGGTCAGCCTGTTCGGCGCCGATCAGGCCGCCGCCGCGCGGCCGCGTCTGAAGAGCATGGAGCCGTGGGCCGGGCCGGACAAGCTGGATCAGGAGCTTTACGCCGTCGGCTTCTATCTATCGGGCCATCCGCTGGAGGAACTGACGCCTGCATTGAAGCGCAAGCGCGTGACCTTCGTGGCCGAGGCGCAAGGCCTGGCTGAGGCGGGGCACGAAGCCTTCCAGATGGCCGGGGTGGTGCGCCGCCGTCAGGAGCGGGCCAGCGCCCGCACCGGCGAGAAATTCGCCTTCGTCACCTTCTCGGACCCGACGGGCGAGTTCGAATGCCTGTTCCCGCCGGAACAGTTGCGGCGGTGCCGCGAGGTTCTGGAGGTCGGAACCTCTGTCCTGGTCAAGGTGCGGGCCAAGGCGGCTGACGGCGAGGTGCGCTTCTTCGGCGACGACGCCAGCCGCATGGACGTGCTGCTGGACGACGCCCAGATCGGATTGCGAGTGGTCCTGTCGGCCCAGTCGGCGGACGCCGAGGCGCTGAAGGCGCGGCTGGATCGGGCGCGGGCGCAGGGCAAGGGCGGCGAGGTGTGGCTGCAGGCGACGCTGGGCGGCCGCACCGAGGTCGAGATCAAGCTGCCTGGACGATACCGGCTGGACGCGGCGCTGCGCGGCGCGTTGAAGTCGGCGCCGGGGGTGGTGATGCTGGAGGATGCATGATGAGCGAGACGAGCGTGAAGACCCATGCCGGGTCGTGCCACTGCGGCGCGGTGGCCTATGAGGTCGATGTCGGGCTGGATGGACTGGTCGAGTGCAACTGCTCCCATTGCTACCGGAAGGGGTTCGTTCTGGCGTTCGCGCCGCGTTCGGCCTTTCGCCTGACGAAGGGGGAGGGCGAGACGACGTCCTACTTCTTTAATCAGCACAAGATCGATCACCGCTTCTGCAAGACCTGCGGCGTGCAGCCCTTCGGCTACGGCGTGGCGCCGGATGGCGGCGAGGTGGCGGCGATCAACATCCGCACCCTGACCGACGTCGAGCCGTGGGATTGGGCCGCCCAGCGCGTGGATGGCCGCAGCTTCTGATCCGGCCGGAACGTCAGCTCGCGGGATGACATCGGGCTCGCGGCGTCTGATGCGGCCATGTTGTTCGGCCGCTTGTGTTTTTCAGGCCTTTCGCCTATATGCGCGGCGCACTTCGCACGTGGGCGTGGCGCGGTCCGGGGAGACATCCCGGCCTGCACCGTTCCGAGGGATCAGCCGATCCTTTTAACCGCCCGCGCTAGGTTTGATCGGAAAAAGGAAAACACGATCATGGCTCTGCCTGAATTCTCGATGCGTACGCTGCTGGAAGCCGGCGCTCATTTCGGCCACCAGACGCACCGCTGGAACCCGAAGATGGACCGCTACATCTTCGGCTCGCGCTCGAACATCCACATCATCGACCTGTCGCAGACGATGCCGCTGCTGCACCAGGCCCTGGTCGCCGTGCGCGACGTGGCCGCCAAGGGCGGCCGCGTGCTGTTCGTCGGCACCAAGCGTCAGGCCGCCGATCCGGTCGCGCAAGCCGCCACGCGCTGCGCCCAGTACTACATGAACAACCGCTGGCTGGGCGGCACCCTGACCAACTGGCGCACCGTCTCCAATTCGATCCAGCGCCTGCGCGAACTGGAAGGCATCGTTGAAGGCGGCGGCGAAGGCCGCAACAAGAAAGAGCTGCTGACCCTGCAGCGCGAGAAGGACCGTCTGGAACTGTCGCTGGGCGGCATCAAGGACATGGGTTCGGTGCCGGACATCATGTTCGTGATCGACACCAACAAGGAAGCGATCGCGATCCAGGAAGCTCGCAAGCTGAACATCCCGATCATCGCCATCCTGGACACCAACTCGGATCCGGACGGCATCACCTATCCGGTGCCGGGCAACGATGACGCCGCCCGCGCCATCCAGACCTACTGCGACCTGATCGCCGACGCCGTCCTGGACGGCCTGGCCGCCGGCGCCGCCGCTCAGGGCATCGACCTGGGCGCTTCGGAAGCTCCGGTCGAGCCGGCCCTGCGCGAAGCCGTCGTGGTTGAAGCCGAGGCTGAAGCCGCTCCGGCCGGCGCCGAAGGCGCGGCTGAAGAGCTGGTCGCCGCCGAGGCCGAGAAGGTCGAAGGCTAAGGACGAAGCGTTCCGGCGCCGCCGCGCGCCGGACCGACGTCAACTTGACATGCGGCCGGGCTAAACAGTCCGGCCGCCCATTTTGAATTTCAGGAGAAAGACATGGCCGAGATCACTGCCGCCCTCGTGAAGGAGCTTCGCGAGCGTTCGGGCGTCGGCATGATGGACTGCAAGAAGGCGCTGGTTGAGAACAACGGCGACATCGAAGCGGCCATCGACTGGCTGCGCGCCAAGGGCCTGTCCAAGGCCGCCAAGAAGGCCGACCGCGTCGCCGCCGAGGGCCTGGTGGCCGTCGCCGTGCGCGAAGACGGCAAGGGCGAAGTTGCCTCGGCCATCGAGTTCAACGCCGAAACCGACTTCGTCGCCCGCAACGACCTGTTCCAGTCGGCGGCGAAGGAATTCGCTCAACTGGGCCTGCACCACGAGGGCGTCGACGCCATTCACGGCGCGACCCTGGAAAACGGCAAGACGGTTCAGGACGAAGTCACCAACCTGATCGCCACCATCGGCGAGAACATGCAGCTGCGTCGCGCGGCTCGCCTGTCGGTCGGTGAAGGCGTGGTTTCGACCTACGTCCACAATGCCGTGTCGCCGGGCGTCGGCCGCATCGGCGTGCTGGTCGCCCTGGAAGGCGCGGGCGACAAGGAGGCTCTGCGCGAAGTGGGCCGCAAGATCGCCATGCACGTGGCGGCCACGGCTCCGCTGGCGCTGGACACCTCGGATCTGGATCCGGCCGCGATCGAGAAGGAACGCGCTGTCCTGATCGAGAAGGCCAAGGAAGAAGGCCGCCCGGAAAACATGATCGAGAAGATCGTCTCGGGCCAGATCGCCAAGTTCCAGAAGGACGTGGTGCTGACCAAGCAGCCGTTCGTCATGGACCCGGACGTGACCATCGAACAGCTGGTCGCCAACACCGGCAAGGAGCTGGGCTCTGAGCTGAAGCTGGCGGGCTTCGTCCGCATGGCGCTGGGTGAAGGCGTCGAGAAGGTCGAATCCCCCGACTTCGCGTCGGAAGTCGCCTCGATGACGGGCGGCAACTAACTCGAAACCTCTTCCCGAAAGGGAAGAAATTTCAAAAGGGCGCGTTCGGCTTTGAAGGCTGACGCGCCCTTCGTCTATGATGAGCCGCCGATTCACCTCGCGCGGATGCCAACTCCCTGTATCCACGGACCCCTGACCATGCCCGACGCCCCCTCCGAGTTTCGTTACAAGCGCGTCCTGCTGAAGGTCTCGGGCGAGGTGCTGATGGGCGATCAGCCCTACGGCATCGACATGAAGACCGTGGACGTGGTCGCCGCCGCGGTCGCCGCCGTGGCGCGCCAGGGCGTCGAGATCTGCCTGGTCATCGGCGGGGGCAACATCTTCCGGGGCCTGTCCAAGGCCGCCGAGGGCATGGACCGCGCCAACGCCGACTACATGGGCATGCTGGCCACCATTATGAACGCGCTGGCCATGCAGGGCGCGCTGGAGAAGATCGGCGTCGACACGCGGGTCCAGAGCGCCATTCCGATGGCCGCGATCGCCGAACCCTACATCCGCCGCCGCGCCCTGCGTCACCTGGAAAAGGGCCGTGTGGTGATCTTCGCTGCGGGCGTGGGCGCCCCCTTCTTCACCACGGACTCCGGCGCCGCTCTGCGCGCCGCTGAAATGGGCTGCGACGCCCTGCTGAAGGGCACGAGCGTCGACGGCGTCTATACCGCCGATCCGAAGAAGGACCCGACGGCCACCCGCTATGACACGCTGACCTATCAGGATGTTCTGGCCAAGGACCTGCGCGTCATGGACGCCTCGGCCATCGCCCTGATGCGAGACAGCGGCATTCCGATCGTGGTCTTCTCGATTCGTGAGGAAGGCTCGCTGCACAAGACCTTGACGGGGCAGGGCACTTTCACCGTCATCACCAACAAGCCCGCCTGAGCGGCTTCGCCATTCAACGACAGGACCAAGGATATTCGCCATGGCCAAACCCGATCTCAAGACGTTCCGCGACCGAATGGACAAGTCGGTCGCCGCGCTGAAGGATGACTACGCCGGCCTGCGCACGGGGCGCGCCAACGCCGGACTGCTGGAGCCGGTCGTGGTCGAAGCCTATGGCGCGACCTCGCCTCTGACGGCCGTGGCGGCCATCAGCGTGCCCGAGCCGCGCATGATCTCGGTCAGCGTCTGGGACAAGGGAATGGTGGTCTCGGTCGAGAAGGCGATCCGCGCCGCCGGCCTGGGCTTGAATCCCGTCGTGGACGGCCAGACCCTGCGCATTCCGATCCCGCCGCTGACCGAGGAGCGCCGCAAGGATCTGGTCAAGCTGGCCGGCAAATACGCCGAGGACAAGAAGATCGCCGTGCGCAACGTGCGCCGCGACGCCAACGACGAGCTGAAGAAGGCTGAAAAGGCCGGCGAGATCAGCCAGGATGAACAGAAGAAGATGGAAGCCGAGGTCCAGAAGGACACCGACGCCGCCATCAAGCGCATCGACGAGACCTTGAAGACCAAGGAAGTCGAGATCATGCAGGTCTGACGACGTCGTCAGACCTGTCCAAGGAAGGTCCCATATGTCGGCCGAGCCCGTCGCCACGGCGCCTGCAAAGGGGCCTCGTCACGTCGCCCTGATCATGGACGGCAACGGCCGCTGGGCGCAGCGGCGGGGCCTTCCGCGCGCCGTGGGCCACCGCGAGGGGGTCCAGGCCCTGCGCCGCACGATCAAGGCGGCACCGGAGCTGGGCGTGCGATGCCTGACGGTGTTCGGCTTCTCGACCGAGAACTGGAGCCGCCCGGCCGACGAGGTGTCCGACCTGATGGGCCTGGTCCGCGCCTTTGTCGGCAGCGACCTGAACCGGCTGGACGCCGCAGGCGTGCGGGTGAAGGTGCTGGGCCGTCGCAAGGGCCTGCCGGACGATATCGCCGCCATCGTCGCGCGAGCCGAGGCCCAGACGGCGCACAATGAGAAATTCCTGCTGCAGGTGGCCTTCAACTACGGCGGGCGGGCGGATCTGGTCGACGCCGCTCAGCGGCTGGTCGATCGCGCCCGTGCGGGCGAGGAGGTGGTCGTGGACGAAGAGGCGCTGGGCGCCGGCCTGTCGACCGCTGGCGCGCCGCCGGTCGATCTGATCGTGCGGACGTCGGGCGAGCAGCGTCTGTCCAACTTCCTGCTGTGGGAAGCCGCCTACGCCGAGATGGTGTTCCAGGAGATCCTGTGGCCCGACTATGGAGCCGAAGCCCTGGCCGAGGCCGTCGCCCAGTTCGGCTGCCGCGAGCGTCGCTACGGCGGACGCGAGGTCATGGACGCGGCCTATGGCGAGGCGGCGGGCTGATATGGCGTTGAAGCCTCGGGATATTGCTCTGCGCGCCGCCTCGGCGGTCGTGCTGGCGCCGGCGGCGGTCCTGGCGACCTGGGCGGGCGGCGACTGGTTCTGCGCCCTGGTGGTCGCGGGGGCGGTGCTGCTGGCCTTCGAGTGGGCGCGGATGTGCGCGCCGGACCTCTGGCGCCCGATCGGGGTCAGCGTAGCCCTGGCCCTGGTCGTGGCGGTGATCGCGGCCCATGTCGGGCAGATTTCCCTGGCCCTGGTGCTGATGGTGTTCGGCGCCCTAGCGGCCGGCCTGTTCGCCCGCACGCGCGGCGAGTCCCTGCTGGATACGGCCTATGGGGTGCTCTACCTCGGCTGGCCCTGCATCCTGCTGATCTGGCTGCGCGACCTGCACGAGGTGCAGGGGCTGTACTGGACGGTGCTGGTCTTCGCCGTGGCCTGGTCGGCCGACATCCTGGCCTATCTGGTCGGCAGCTTCGTCGGCGGGCCCAAGCTGTGGCCGCGCTTTTCGCCGAACAAAACCTGGTCGGGCTTCATCGGCGGGCTGACCGCCGGGATGATCGCCGGCGCCGCCATGGCGGGCTGGCTGGACATGGGCCTGCTCAACGCCTTCTGGGGCGGGGTGCTGGGTCTGGCGGCGGCCCTGGCCACCATGGGCGGCGACCTGTGGGAATCGGCGCTCAAGCGGCGTTTCGGGGTCAAGGACGCGGGCAATCTGATTCCGGGCCACGGCGGTCTGCTGGACCGCGTTGATGGCCTGATGTTCGCCGTGGTCGTGGTGGCGGCGGGGCGTCTGATCGTCCTGATGCTGGAGCGGGCGGCATGATCGCGCGGCGCGTCACTGTTCTGGGGTCTACCGGATCGGTCGGCTCGTCGACCCTGGACCTGATGGAGCAGGCGCAAGGCGCGGGCTCGGCCGCGTTCGAGGTCGAGGCCCTGACCGGCGGCGCCAACATCGCCCGTCTGGCCGAACAGGCGGGCCGGTGGCGGCCGCGCATCGCCGTGACGGCCGATCCGGCGCGCTTGAACGAACTGCGCGACGCCCTGGCGGGAACCGGGGTCGAGGCGGCGGCTGGGCCGGACGCCATCGTCGAGGCGGCCGTGCGGCCTGCCGACTGGATCATGGCCTCCATCGTCGGCGCGGCGGGCCTGCGCTCGGCCTGGGCGGCGGCGGGGACGGGCGCGACCCTGGCTCTGGCGAACAAGGAAAGCCTGGTCTGCTGCGGTCCGGCGCTGATCGAGCGGGTCAGGCGCAGCGGCGGGCGGCTGATTCCAGTGGATTCCGAGCATTCGGCCATTTTCCAGGTGTTTCCGGCCGAGGCGCCGGAGCGGGTGTCCAAGCTGGTTCTGACCGCTTCTGGGGGGCCGTTCCGCACCCTGCCGCGCGCGGCCATGACGCGGATCACGCCGGAACAGGCTGTGGCCCATCCGAACTGGAGCATGGGCGCCAAGATCTCGGTCGACAGCGCCACCATGGCCAACAAGGGGTTGGAGCTGATCGAGGCCGCCTATCTGTTCGACATGCCGGAAGACCGGGTCGATGTGGTCGTCCACCCGGAATCGATCATCCACAGCCTTGTGGAATATGTGGATGGTTCGACCCTGGCCCAGATGGGCGCGCCGGACATGCGGACGCCGATCGCCTGCGCCCTGTCCTGGCCGGACCGTCTGGCCTGGCCGGCGCCCAGGCTGGACCTGGCGGCCCTGGGGCGGCTGACCTTCGAGGCCCCGGACGAGACGCGGTTTCCGGCCCTGCGCCTGGCGCGCGAGGCCCTGGCGGCGGGCGGTTCGGCCCCCATCGTGTTCAACGCGGCCAATGAGGTGGCGGCTTTGGCTTTCCTTGACCGGCGGCTGGGCTTTCTCAATATTGCCGCAGTCGTCGCCGACACCCTTGAGAAGGCGACGGGCGCGGGCGTGTCTTGCGGTTCCGACGATGCCTGCGACGCGGCCCTGGCGGTCGATGCGGAGGCGCGACGGATCGCGGGCGACGTCATCGCATCGCTGAACATCGCGGCCTGAGGAGATACGAACGGCATGATAGGCGTGATCAGCCAGGTTCTGACCTATGTCGTGCCGTTCCTGCTCGTGCTGACGCTTGTCGTGACGGTGCATGAGCTGGGCCACTTCCTGACGGCGCGCGCCTTCGGGGTGAAGATGGACCGCTTCTCCATCGGTTTCGGGCGCGCGATCTTCCGCCGGACCGACAAACATGGCGTCGAGTGGCGGCTCGGCTGGCTGCCGCTGGGCGGCTATGTGAAGTTTTCCGGCGATCTGGATGCGACCGGCGTTCCGGATCGCGCGGGACTGGAAGCGTTGCGAAAGGCCGTGACGGCCGAGCATGGATCGGGCGCGGAGCGTGACTACCTCTATTTCAAGCCTTTGTGGCAGCGCGCCCTGGTCGTGGCGGGCGGGCCGTTCGCCAACTTCGTCCTGGCCATCTTCATCTTCACCCTGCTGTTCAGCCTGGTGGGCGTCGAACTCAGGCCTGCGCGGGTGATGGAGGTCCAGCCTCAGTCGCCGGCGGCGCAGGCGGGCTTCCTGCCGGGCGATCTGATCACCCATGTGAACGGCAAGCTGATCTCCGACGGCGGCGAGGTGACGCGCGTCGTGGCCCTGAGCAGCGGCGATCCGGTGCGCTTCACCGTGGAGCGCGGGGACCGGGCTGTGCAACTGACGGCCACGCCGGAACGCCGGGTCGAGACGGATCGCATCGCCGGTCGGGTCAGCGTCGGCCGCATCGGTCTGGCCCTGGGCTCGAACCGCGATGAAATCCGCCACGTCCGCTACGGTCCCGTCGCAGCCGTGGGGCAGGGGGTGCGCGAGACAGGCGCCATCCTGAACACGACCCTGACCTATATCGGCCGCATCTTCACGGGGCGTGAGTCGGGCGACCAGTTCAGCGGCCCGCTGGGCATCGCCAAGGCTTCGGGCGCTCTGACCAACGCCGCCGTGGCGGCCAATCCCGAGCCCTGGGCCATTGTTCGCAATCTGTTGCTGACGCTGACCAGCTTCGCGGCCATACTTTCGGTCGGAATCGGCTTTTTAAATCTGATGCCTATTCCCGTTCTGGATGGGGGGCACCTGCTGTTCTACGCTTATGAAGCCGTGGCGCGCCGCCCGATGGCTGCCCGTGTTCAGGAAGCGGGATATCGGGTCGGTCTTGCTTTGCTGGCGGGTTTGATGTTGTTCGCGACCTGGAACGATCTGCAGAAGCTCAATCTCTTCAAATTCCTCGGCGGGCTCGTCTCGTGAGCCGACGCCAGCCCCCGATGGTATCCCGCATGAATCAAAACGACAGTCGCCTCATGACCCAGACTCCTGGCCGCATTCTCGGGGTCAGCGCCCTGGCCCTGACCTTCGCCGCCGGACTGGCGCAACCGGCCCTGGCCCAGGCCGAGACGGCTCCTGCGCCGACGGCCGCCGCCGCCCAGACGCCGCAGGTGCAGATGGCGCAGCCGGAAGCCGAGCGCGCCTTGGTCAACCGCATTCTGGTGCGGGGCAATCAGCGCATCGATCAGACGACGGTGCTGTCCTATCTGCCGATCCAGCCTGGCGACACCATCGACGCCGTGACCATCGATGTGGCGGTTCGCACCCTGTCGCGCACGGGCCTGTTCGCGGATGTGCAGATCGGCCTTCAGGCCAATGGCGACCTGATCGTTGAGATCGCCGAGAACCCGATCATCAATCAGGTGACCTTCGAGGGTAACAAGGCCCTGGCCGAGAAGAAGCTGCGCGATGAAGTGACCATCCGCCCGCGCGGCATCTACACTCGCGCGCGAGTTCAGGAAGACGTCGGCAAGATCGTCGAGCTTTATCGTCTGTCCGGCCGCATCTCGGCGACGGTGACGCCCAAGCTGGTCCAGCTGGAGCAGAACCGCGTCGACGTGGTGTTCGAGATCGATGAAGGGCCTGAAACCGGCATCGCCGCCGTCACCTTCCTGGGCAACACCGCGTTTTCGGACAGCGACCTGCGTCAGGTCATGGTCACCAAGCAGTCGGCCTGGTGGCGTCTGTTCAGCTCGAACGACAACTACGATCCGAACCGAATCGACTACGATCGCGAGCAGCTGCGGAAATTCTACACCAACCGCGGTTATTACGACTTCCGCATCCTGTCTTCCGTGGCCGAGCTGAAGCCGGACAACAGCGCCTTCGGCCTGACCGTCACGGTGGATGAGGGCGATCGCTACAACTTCGGCGAGATCAAGGTCGTCACCGAGAACGATCGTCTGAACGCCGACTTCCTGCAGATGCTGCTGCCGATCCGCTCGGGCGACCTCTACGAGAGCGACCGTATCCAGGCGGCGGTCGACACCCTGACCTTCGCCGCCGGTTCGGCCGGCTACGCCTTCGTCGAGATCAACCCGACCTATCGCGCCGATCCCGAGACCGACACCGTCAACGTCACCTTCAACGTTCGCGAAGGTCAGCGCGTCTACATCGACCGCATCAATGTGGTCGGCAACACCCGCACCCTGGACACGGTCATCCGCCGCGAGCTGATGGTGGGCGAGGGCGACGCCTTCAACCGCTCCCTGGTCGAGCGTTCGCGCAACAACCTGCGCGCTCTGGGTTTCTTCAAGGACGTCAAGATCGAGGAGACGCGCGGCAGCGCGCCGGACCGTTCGGTCGTCAACGTCACCGTGGAAGAACAGCCCACCGGCGAACTGTCGGTCGGGGCGGGCTTCAGCTCGGTCGACTCCTTCGTGCTGAACCTGGGCATCACCGAGCGCAACTTCCGCGGTCGCGGCCAGAACGTCGTGGCGCGCGCCGAGTGGGGCTCGCTGCGTCAGCAGATCGACTTCCGCTTCACCGAGCCGAAGTTCCTGGGACGCGATGTGCGGGCGGGCTTCGACCTGTTCCACATGCGCTACGACCTGAGCAAATACTCGTCGTATGACTATCGTTCGACCGGGGGCGGGGTGCGCATCACCTATCCGCTGAACGGCTACGCCTCCTTCAGCACCCGCTACTTCCTGAAGAGCGACGAAGTCGTCATTCCGTTCGGCTATTGCGGCGGCGTGGGCGCCGGCTCGTCGGCGCTGTGCGACCAGGCGGGCTCCTACATCAACTCCTCGGCGGGCTACACCCTGCTGGTGAACCGCCTGAACGACCCGGTGCGGCCGACGCGCGGCTGGACCGCGTCGCTGCGTCAGGACTTCGCCGGCATCGGCGGCGACGTGAACTACATCAAGACCGAGGCCGACGCCTCCTGGTACTATGGCATCCGCCCTAACTGGGTGGTCAGCGTTCAGGGCCAGACCGGCTATGTCAGCGGCTGGAACGGCGACCCGATCCGCATCAACGACCGCTTCTTCAAGGGCGGCAACACCTTCCGCGGCTTTGAGACGGCGGGCATGGGCGCGCGCGACCTGACCACGACCGACGCCCTGGGCGGCAACTTCTACGCCATCGGCACGGTTGAACTGACGGTGCCGAACTATCTGCCCGACGAGTACGGCATCAAGACCTCGCTGTTCGCGGACTTCGGCACCATCGGCAAGCTGGACGATCGCTATCTGGTCGACCCGGCGACGGGGCTGCGTAACCCCAACATCGTCGATGATCTGGCGTTGCGGGCTGCGGCGGGCGTGAGCATCCACTGGCGTTCGCCGATGGGGCCGATCCGTTTCGACCTGTCCAAGGTTCTGAATCGCGAAGACTACGACAAGACCGAGACCTTCCGCTTCTCGACTTCCACCCAATTCTAACCGCGGTCTGACCGCCGCCACCAAGGCCTAGATTATGAAACTCATCGCTATCGGCGTCTTCGCCCTCGCTTCGCTGACCGCTTCGGCCGCCCTGGCCCAATCGCAAGGCCCGGCCAACCCCGGCCCGGCCATCCCCGGCGTCTGCGTCTATTTCAACCAGCGCGTTCTGGCTCAATCGACCGCCGGTCAGGCCGTCCAGACCCGCATGGAGCAACTGGCGCAGGAAGTTCAGGGCGAACTCCAGCCCTACGCCACCGCCATCCAGACCGAGGCCCAAGCCCTGCAGCAGGGCCAGGCCACAATCCCGGCCGACCAGATGAACCAGCGCCGTCAGGCCCTGCAGACCCGCATCCAGGAAGCCCAGCAACTGGAAGGCACGCGCGACAACGAGTTGCGCTACACCCTGGCGGAACAGCGCCGCAAGATCTCGGAGGCCATCGAGCCCCTGCTGGTCGCCATCTATCAGGAGAAGGGCTGCGGCATCATGATCGACCGCGAGAGCGTCTTCATCATGAACCCCGCCATGGATGTGACCGACACCGTCATCCAGCGCCTGAACGCCCAACTGCCGACCCTGAGCTTCAACCGCATGCCGGTTCCGGCCCAGCCGCAATCCTAAGGCGGGCCATGCCCGATCCGAGGTTCTTCCAGACCCTGTCGTCCCTGACGGTCGCCGCCCTCGCCGAGCACATCGGCGGGGAGGCGGTTCGGGGCGGCGAGGTCGTCATCTCGGCCGTCGCGCCCCTGTCCAGTGCGGACCGGGGCGCGATTGCGTTTCTGGGCGACCGCAAGTTCGCCGCCGCCCTGGCGCAGACGAAAGCGGGATGCGTGATCGTGCCGCCGTCGGCGCTCGATGCGGCGCCGGCTGACGCCGCCGTCATCGTATCAAACGAGGCTCAGGCCGCCTGGGCGCGGGCGTCGGCCCTGCTGCACCGGCCGATCCGTCTTGATCGCGCCATCACCGCCGCCGAGGCCGCTGAGGACGACACCGTGGTGGTCGAGCCTGGCGTCATCCTGGGCGAGGGCGTCCGCATCGGACGCGGCAGCCGCATCGGCGCCAACACCGTCATCGGGCCCGGCGTCCAGATCGGCCGCGACTGCCTGATCAGCTCCGGCGTCACCGTGGGCTTCGCCCTGCTGGGCGACCGGGTGAAGCTGTTGGCTGGCGCGCGGATCGGCGAGGCGGGGTTCGGCGCCGCCGGATCGAAGGCCGGACCGGTGGACATCCCCCAGCTCGGCCGCGTCATCCTGCAGGACGGGGTGACGGTCGGGGCCAACTCCTGCATCGACCGAGGCGCCTATGACGACACCGTCATCGGCGAGAACACCAAGATCGATAATCTGGTCATGATCGGCCACAACTGCGTTATCGGCCGCAACAACCTGATGGCGGCGCACACCGGCATCTCGGGTTCGGTGACCAGCGGCGACAACTGCATCTTCGGCGGCCGGGCGGGCGTGGGCGACCACATCACCATCGGCGAGGGCGCGCGCGTCGCGGCCGGAGGCGGCGTTCTGGCCGACATTCCGCCGGGCGAGACCTGGTCCGGCTATCCCGCCAAGCCCATCCGCCAGTTCTTGCGCGAGACGGTCTGGCTGTCCAAACAGGCGTCCCAGAAGAAGGGCGCGAAGGAATCGAAAGAATGAGCGAAGACAACAACATCGACTACGCCGAGGTGATGCGTCGCCTGCCGCACCGCTATCCCTTCCTGCTGGTCGATAAGGCGCAGGACTTCGTGGCGGCGACCTCGATCGTCGGCATCAAGAACGTCACCCACAACGAGCCCTTCTTCCCCGGCCACTTCCCGATCGACCCGGTCATGCCAGGCGTGCTGATCGTCGAGGCCATGGCCCAGACGGGCGCCCTGCTGATGTCCAAGTCGCTGGACGTCGCTGTGGCCGACAAGGTCATCATGTTCATGTCGATCGACGGCGTGCGCTTCCGCAAGCCCGCGCGCCCGGGCGACCAACTGCGCATGGAGGTCAAGGTCATCAAGGCGCGCGGCGACGCCTACAAGTTCCGCGGCGAGACCTTCATCGACGGCAAGCTGGCGGCCGAGGCCGAATTCATGGCCATGGTCGTGACCGTGGCGGAGCCCGCCCAGTGACCATCCACCCGACCGCCGTCGTCGACGCCTCGGCGACCGTGGCGGACGGGGTCGAGATCGGCCCGTTCTGCACCGTGGGGCCGGGCGTTGCGCTGGCCTCCGGCGTGCGTCTGGTCAGCCATGTGGTGATCCAACAGGATGTGAGCGTCGGCGCGAACACCACGATCCATCCCTTCGCCGTCATCGGCGGCGATCCGCAACACGGCGGCTACAGGGGCGAGCTGGTGCGGCTGGAGATCGGCGAGAACAACCTGATCCGCGAGCACTGCACCTTCAACCGGGGCACGCCGCAGGGATCGGGCGTCACCCGCGTCGGCTCGAACAACCTGTTCATGACCGGCGCCCACGTCGGCCACGACTGCGTGGTCGGCGACAGCGTCACCATGGCCAACAACGCCACGCTGGGCGGACATGTCCATGTCGGCGACAGGGTGTTTCTGGGCGGCCTGTGCGCCGTGCACCAGAACGGCCGGGTGGGGCAGGGCGCCATCGTCGGCGGGCTGGCCGCCGTGACGCGCGACGTGATTCCCTACGGCTCGGTCTGGGGCAATCACGCCAGCCTGCACGGCCTCAATCTGATCGGCTTGAAGCGCAAGGGCTACGGCAAGGATGCGGTTCGCCGCCTGCTGGCCGCCTATCGCGACCTGTTCGAGGGCGACGGCGTCTTCGCCGAGCGTCTGGACCGGGTCGAACAGGCCTATGCCGACCTGCCGGAGATCATGGAGATCACCGGCTTCATCCATGAAGGCGGCAAGCGCCCGCTGTGCCTGCCGGGCGCTGAATGACGACCGCGCCCAAGCTGGCCCTGATTGCGGGGTCGGGCGATCTGCCCATCCGCGTCGCCCAGCGCTGCGAGGCCGAGGGGCGCGAGGTATTCATCATCCGTCTGAAGGGCTTCGCCGACGCCCACCTGCATCGCTGGCCGGGACAGGACTTCGGCATGGCCGAGATCGGTAAGATCGTGAAGGCCATGCGCGCCGAGGGCTGCCGCGCGGTCTGTCTGGCGGGCTACGTCAATCGGCCGGACTTCAAGACGCTGAAGCCCGATCTGAAGGGCGCATCCCTGCTGCCCGGCATCATCGCGGCGGCGTCGAAGGGCGACGACGCCCTGTTGCGCAAGATCCTTTCGGTGTTCGAGGACGAAGGCTTCGCCGTCGAAGGTGCGGACGACATTCTGGGCGGCGAGATGCTGACTGCGGGCGCGCTGGGCCGCGTGGCGCCGACGGCGGAGCAACTGGCGGACCTTAAGAAGGCGCTGCACGTCGCTGAAAAATCAGGTGAACTGGACATTGGTCAGGGCGCGGTCGTCTGCGACGGACTGGTGCTGGCGGTCGAGGCGCAGGAAGGCACGGACGAGATGCTGCGGCGCGTGGCTGGCCTGCCTGCCGACCTGCGCGGCTCGCCCGGCTTTGCGCGCGGCGCTCTGGGCAAGGCCCCCAAGCCGATTCAGGATCTGCGCGTCGACATGCCCGTTATCGGACCGACAACGGTCGAACTGGCCGCCGCTGCGGGCCTGGCCGGGATCGGCGGGTTCGAGGGACGGCTGATCGTCATCGACCACGAAGGTCTGGTCGAGGCGGCCGACCGTCTGGGCCTGTTCGTCTGGGGAGTCGAGAGATGAGCCGTCCGTTGAAGGTCATGCTGGTGGCGGCCGAGGCGTCGGGCGATGCGCTGGGCGCCGGGCTGGCCCGGTCGCTTAAGGCGCGGCTGGGCAAGGACGTGGTCTTCGTGGGCGTCGGCGGCCCCAAGATGGCGGCCGAGGGAGTCGCCAGCCCTTTCGACATCGCCGAACTGTCGATCCTGGGCTGGATCGAGGGGCTGAAGGCCTATGGCCGGGTCAAGAAGCGGGTGGCCGAGACGGCGGCCCTGGCGGCGGCGGAGAAGCCGGACGCCGTGGTGTTGATCGACAGCTGGGGCTTCACCATCCGCGTGGCCCAGGCGATCCGCGCGGCCTCGCCGAAGACGCCGCTGATCAAATACGTCGGACCGCAGGTCTGGGCCTCGCGGCCGGGCCGCGCCAAGACGCTGGCGGGGGCGGTGGATCATCTGCTGGCCCTCTATGCGCTGGATGCGCCGTGGTTCGAGAAGGCGGGCCTGCCGACGACGGTTGTGGGTTCGCAGGCGCTGCACGTCGATATGGCGGGGGCCGACGGCGCCCGCTTCCGCGCGGCGCGAGGCATTGCGGCGGATGCGCCGCTGCTGCTGGTCCTGCCGGGCAGCCGCCCTAGCGAGATCACGCGCATGACGCCTGTCTATGAGCAGGCGGTGAAGCAGTTGAAGGCGCAGATTCCGGGGCTGGAGGTCGCGGTCGTCGCGGCAGGCACTGTCGCCGCCGATGTGGCGGGCCGGGTCGCCGCCTGGCCGTTCCGCGCCCATGTGGTGCAGGAGGCCGACAAGTACGACGCGATGAAGGCCGCAAACGCCGCCCTGGCCACCAGCGGCACGGTTTCGACCGAACTGGCGCTGGCGGGGGCGCCGATGGTCATCGCCTATAAGATCGACGGGCTGAGCTACGTCCTGATGAAGCGACTGGTGACGGCCAAGCACATCACCCTGTTCAACATCGCCGCCGACGAGGCCATCGCGCCGGAGTTCATCCAGCACGAAGCGACGCCGCAGGCCCTGGCCAAGGCGGTGGGGCGGCTGCTGACCGATCCCGAGGCGGCGGCCGATCAGGCGCGTCGTCAGACCGGGGCGCTGGACCTGATGGGACGCGGCGGGCCGGACCCGTCGGAACTGGCGGCGGACGCCGTGCTGCGGGTGATTGCGGCGAAGGCGGGGTAGGCACCCCTACTTCCGTTCATCCCGGCGGAGGCCGGGACCCAGTGCTTTGGCTAAGTGCGCAACAGTGGCCGTCCCAAGCTCGGTTCACTAAAAACTGCGCGCGTGGTTCTTACTGGATCCCGGCGTCCGCCGGGATGAGCGGGTTAGAAGGACTTAGGCCAGCAAGGCCCGCGTCGCGGCTTCCACGTCCGCCTGGCGCATCAGGCTTTCGCCGACCAGCAGGGCGCGGGCGCCGGCGTCGGATACGCGCGCTACGTCCTGGGGTGTGAACAGGCCGCTTTCGGCGACCAGCAGCGCGCCGTCGGGGCTCAGCGCCGCCAGTTGCTCCGTCGTCGCCAGATCGACCTCGAAGGTCCGCAGCGAGCGGTTGTTGACGCCGATCAGGGCGTCGTCGCGGCCTTGAACCAGCTTGGCGGCGCGGGCCATCTCGTCCGCGTCGTGCGTCTCGATCAGGGCGTCCATGCCCCAGCGGGTCGCCTCGGCCAGCAGGTCTGCGGCCAGGGCGTCGTCCACCATGTCCATGATGATCAGAATGCAGTCAGCGCCCAGCGCCCGGCTCTCGGCCACCTGCCACGCATCGACCAGGAAGTCCTTGCGCAGGCAGGGCAGGGCGACGGACGCACGCGCGGCGCTCAGGTAGGCGTCATCGCCCTGAAAGCTGGGGCCGTCGGTCAGCACCGACAGGCAGGACGCGCCGCCGCGCTCATAGGCCTGGGCCAGAACAGGCGGGTCGAAGTCGGCGCGGATCAGGCCCTTGGACGGGCTGGCCTTCTTGATCTCGGCGATCAGGGCCGGGCGGCCGGTTTCGACGAAACGGCTGGCCAGGGCGGCGCGGAAGCCGCGCGGGGCCGTGGCCTCCTTCGCGCGCGCCTCGATCGCGTCCTGCGAGACAGCGACCTTGCGGGCGGCGACATCCTCGCGCTTGTAGGCGGCGATGCGGTCCAGAACGTCGCTCATCAGGCGTCCTCGTCTTCGATCGGCGCGTGGGAGACGCGCACCAGTTCAGCCAAGGCGGCGGCGGCGCGACCGTCGTCGATGACGGCGGCGGCGATCTCGGCGCCCGATTTCAGGTCTTCGGCCCGCCCGGCCACCACCAGGGCGGCGGCGGCGTTCAGCAGAACGATGTCGCGGTAAGGGCCGCGCTCGCCCGCCAGCAGGGCGGTCAGGGCCGCCGCATTATGCTCGGCGTCGCCGCCGCGCAGATCGTCCAGCGTCGCCAGCGGCAGTCCGGCGTCGGCGGGCGTGACGGTGAAGCGGCGCACGGCGCCGTCCTTCCATTCGGCTACATCGGTCGGACCTGTGGTGGTCAGTTCGTCCAGACCCTGACCGTTGACGGTCCAGGCGCGCCGGGCGCCCAGTCGGCCCAGAACCTCGGCCAGCGGCTCCAGCAGGGCAGGGTCATAGACGCCCATGACCTGATGCGTCGCGCCCGCCGGATTGCACAGCGGTCCCAAGAGGTTGAACACGGTGCGGAAGCCGATTTCGCCGCGCACCGGCCCGACGTGGCGCATGGCGCCGTGATAGGTCGGCGCGAACAGGAAGGCGATGCCCGCCTGGTCCAGCGCGCGCGCCTGCTGGGCAGGCGTGGCGTCCAGATTGACGCCCAGCGCAGCCAGAACGTCGGACGAGCCGGACTTGGAGCTGATGGCGCGATTGCCGTGCTTGGCGACCTTCAGCCCCGCGCCCGCCAGGACGAAGGCGGCGGCCGTCGAGACGTTGTAGGTGTGCTGGCCGTCGCCGCCGGTGCCGCAGGTGTCGATCACCTGATCGAACGGGTGGTTCAGCGACAGGGCGGCCTCGCGCATGGCGCTGGCGAAGGCGACGATCTCGTCCACCGTCTCGCCCCGGATGCGCAGGGCGGTGACGGCGGCGGCGACCTGTGACGGGGTCGGCTCGCCGCGCAGGCAGGCGGCGAAGAAGCTCTTGGCCTCATCCAGGTTCAGCACCTGTCCGTCGACCAGCTTGGCCAGCAGGGGCTTGATGCTGTCCATCAGACGTTCGCCAATCTCTTGACGCCCGCCAGATCGAGGAAGTTGGCGATCATCTCGTGGCCGTGCTGGGTGGCGATGGATTCCGGGTGGAACTGGACGCCGTGGATCGGGCGCGTGCGGTGCGACAGGCCCATGATCTCGCCGTCCTCGGTCCAGGCGGTGACCTCCAGCGCGTCGGGCAGGGTCTCGCGACGCACGGCCAGCGAATGATAGCGCGTCGCCGTGAAGGGCGAGGGCAGGCCGCCGAACACGCCGCGCCCTTCATGCAGGATGGGCGAGGTCTTGCCGTGCATCAGGGTCTTGGCGCGCACCACCTCGCCGCCGAAGGCCTGGCCGATCGACTGGTGGCCGAGGCAGACGCCGAGGATAGGCATGGTCTCGGCGGCGGTCTCGATCAGCGACAGGCAGATGCCCGCCTGATCAGGGGCGCAGGGGCCGGGGGACAGCAGAACGGCCTCGGGCTGCAAGGCCCAGGCTTCCTCGACCGTCAGGTCGTCGTTGCGGACGACGTGCGTCTGCGCGCCCAGCTCTGCGAGGTAGTGGACGAGGTTGTAGGTGAAGCTGTCGTAGTTATCGACGACGAGGATCATGGCGAGGGCTTCTTGAAGACGGGGAGGCAGGGCGGCCCAAGCATGGAAGGCAAGCGGGCCGATTGAAAGCGGACGTTAAGCTGTCCGGGCGATAGAGGGGCATCGCCATCGGAAGAAATCCGTCTTGACCCCTGTAGAATGCATCCGTGACGCCCGCGCCCTGTTGAACGAGGCGCCGAGCGAACAACCCAAGCCGCTGCGCCTGCTGGCGGCGGCCGCCTTCGCCGCGACGACGGCGGTTCTTTTGGCCGGGACCATGGTCGTGGGCCCAGGCATATCATTTGACCAGGCTGCCATGTTTTCCAATCCCTAGCCGTCGGAACCCTGGCCGCGCGTGGTCGCGGTGAATCGCCAGGCTTCGCCGGCCGCCTTCATCGGCGCGCGGGCCTTGGCCAGGGTTTCAGCGTATTCGGCCGCAGGGTCGCTGTCGGCGACGACGCCGGCGCCCGCCTGAACGAAGATCTGGCCTTTCGCGAACATGGCGGTGCGCAGGACGATGCAGATGTCCGCCTCGCCATTGGCCGAGATGTAGCCGACGCCGCCGCCGTAGCCGACGCCTCGCTTTTCGGTCTCAAGCTCGTCGATGACCTCCATCGCACGCACCTTGGGCGCGCCCGACAGGGTGCCGGCGGGCAGGGCGGCCAGAAGCGTGTCCACCGCGTCCAGCTTGGGATCGGCCGAGCCGTTGACGTTGGAGACGATGTGCATGACCTGGCTGTAGCGCTCGACCACAAAGCTTTCCGTGACCTCGACCGATCCGGGCGTCGAGACGCGGCCCACGTCGTTGCGGCCCAGGTCCAGCAGCATCAGATGCTCGGCCCGTTCCTTGGGGTCGGCCAGAAGTTCGACCTCCAGCGCCTTGTCCTGGTCGGGCGTGGCGCCGCGCGGACGGGTGCCCGCCAGAGGGCGGATGGTGACGCGCCCGTCCTTCAGCCGGACCAGGATTTCCGGGCTGGAGCCCGCCAGTTGGAAATCCACATAGTCGAGGAAGAACAGATAGGGCGACGGATTGCCGCGACGCAGCGACCGATAGAAGGCGAACGGATCCTGGCCCCACGGCGCCGAGAAGCGGTGCGCCAGCACGACCTGGAAGATGTCGCCCGCGGCGATGTAGTCCTTGGCCCGCGCCACCATGCGGCCGAAGGCGGCCTCATCGACGGGGGAGTGGAAGTCGGGCGCGGGAACCGGCTCGACCTCGCGCTGGATCGGCAGGGGGCCGCGCAGGCGGTCCTCGAAGTCCTCCAGTCGGGCCTCGGCGGCGGCATGGGCTTGGCTCGGATCGGCCGCCGTGTCGGGATAGGCGGCGGAGATCAGGACGATCTCGTGCTTCACCGAATCGAAGATGGCGACCAGGGCCGGACGCGCCATGACGGCGTCGGACAGGTCCAGAGGGTCGGGGTTGGCCGGACCCAGCGGCTCCAGCAGACGCACCATGTCATAGCCGAAGACGCCGAACAGACCGGCGGCCATCGGGGGCAGGTCGGCGGGCAACTCGAACTTCGTCGCCGCGATCAGGGCGCGCAGGGACTCCAGCGCGGGCCGGTCTTCCGGGGTGAAGACGTCGGCCAGGACGTCGGCGCCGCGCGCAATCTCGGCCTTGCCGTCGCGACAGCGCCAGACCACGTCCGGCGACAGGGTGACGAAGGAATAGCGGCCGTTGACGGCCCCGCCTTCGACCGACTCGAACAGGCTGGCGTAGCGCCGCCCGTGCCCGACCTTCAGGAAGGCCGAGACGGGGGTCTCCAGATCATCGACCAGGCGGCGGACCAGAACCTGAGGGCGGCCCGCCGACAGACCGGCGATGAAGGCGTCGCGTTCTTGAAGCATCACTTCTTGGCGGGAGCAGGCGCCGTAGCCGGAGCCGCCGCGACCGGAGCCTCGACGCCCAGAGCTTGCAGGGCGGCGGCCGGGTCGTTGCGCGACTTGGTGCGTGCAGCGGCGGCGGCGATGGTGCGGTCGGCCAGGGTGTTGGCCAGCTCTTCGGTCAGACGCGGGCGAGCTTGCTCGGCCAGCGGCGCGGCCAGGGCCGGATCGGCGGCGTGGATGGCGTCGACGCGGCCGACCACGAAGGCGGTCTGCGACTGGGCGTCGGAGAAGACCTGACCCTTGCTCTGGCCGAACAGGCCGCGCAGCACGCCGTCGCCGACCTGGGCTTGCGACTCGCGGCTCTGCTGCACGCCGGTGCGGACGGTCAGTTGGGCGCCGGCCTCGGCGGCCACCTTGGCGATGTCCTCGCCGGCGCGGACGCGGCCGGCCAGTTGTTCGGCCTTGGCCGACAGCAGGCGGGCGTTTTCACGCAGGGTCCACTGCTGACCCAGCGGGCCGCGCACTTCTTCCAGCGTGGGCAGAGCCGAGGGGCGGATGTCGTCGAGGCGGACGGCGAAATACTGACCGTCTCCGGCGTCGATGACGTCGCTCTCGCCGCCCTTGGACAGGGCGTAGGCGCTTTCCAGAACCTGACGCGGGGCGTTCATCGGCTGGCCGTCGGGCAGTTGGCCCTGCTGGGTGAAGGGCGGCAGCTGGATGACGCGGGCCTTGGCGGCCGCGGCGGCGTCGGCCAGGTTCTTGCCTTCCTGACGCGCCTTTTCGAATTGCTCGACCTTGGCGTAGGTCGCAGCCTTGACGGCTTCGGCTTGCAGCTCCTGGGTCAGGGCGGGGCGGGCGCTTTCCAGCGTCACGGCCTGACCGGCCTGGATGGCGGCCAGCTTGGCGACGGTGAAGCCCAGGCGGCCCTGGATCGGTGCCGAGACCTGGTCGACAGCCAGGCCGAACACGGCGGCGCCGACCGCGGGGTCGCCAACGGCGGCCTGCGGCGTGGCCTTGTAGTCGCCCAGCTGGATGTTGTTGGCCTTGGCGACCTCGGCCGGGTTCTTGCCGGCGCGCAGGTCGGCGGCGATCTTGTCGGCGGCTTCCTTGGTCGGAACCGTCAGGGTGACGAAGGTGCGCTTTTCCGGGTCGGCCAGGGCGGCCTTGCGGAACTCATAACGCTCGTTGATCTGCTCTTCGGTGACGGTCGGGCGCGGATCGTTCGGGCCAGGCGTGAACAGGACCAGGGAGATCATGCGGAACTCGGGGCTGCGCAGGCGCGCCTCATTCTCCTTCATGAAGGCGGTCAGCTGGGCGTCGGTCGGCGCACCCGCGCGGCCGGCCATGTCCTGTGTCACCGAGAACCAGCGGCCGTCGCGGGTTTCCAGCGCCTGACCCGCCAGCAGGGCGGCGTAGACGCGCGGGGCCTGCAGGCCGGCGAAGACGGCCGAGCCGACGTGCGAGGTGATATACTGGTCGCGCAGATCCTGCTCGAGCATTTCCGAGGTCAGGTTCTGCTGGGCCAGGGCCTGAACGTAGAGGTCCTGGTCGAATTGGCCCGTGATCTGGTTGAAGAAGGCCGGAATCTTGCGGATCTCGGCCAGCACCAGCTCCTTGCCTGGACGGATGCCCGCCTTATAGGCCCAGTCCAGGAAGCCAAGACGCTGGGTCTGGCTGTCGAGATACTGCTGATGCAGGTTCTCCTTGACCATGTCGTCATAGCTGACGGGGCGGCCGGCCTGCTCCTGCAGATTTGCGCGCACGCGCTCGAAGTCGGCGCGGAACTGGTTGGAATCGACGCTGCGGTCGCCTGCGCTGATGATATGGCGCGGCCCCAGGTTGGCGAAGATGTCGGATTGCGCGCCAACGATCAGGAAGCTGAGGATGATCAGGGCGAACAGGCCGGCGGCCCATTTCGACTTGGCGAAGTTGCGGAAGAGCGTGATCATCTAAGAAGAACCTGACGAGGGCCGGCGTCGAAAGGGCGCCAAGGGTCGCGTATAGGGGGTGCGGGGCCGCCGCCGCAAGTGAGGCTTGACGACATCTTGGCTTCCGCGACCGTCGCCACTAGACAGGCCGCATGAAACAATCTGTGAAGCTGGTCGCCGGCAACTGGAAAATGAACGGCCTGGGCGCGAGCCTGGCCGAGGCTGAAACCCTCGAAAAGGCGCTGAAGGAACAGGCTGCGGCCTGCCGCGTGGCCCTGTGCCCGCCCGCCACCCTGATCGATCGGATGGCCCAGACGCTGAAGGGCGGCGTCGTCGAAATCGGCGGGCAGGACTGCCACGCCGAGGCGTCGGGCGCCTATACCGGGTCGGTCTCGGCCGGGATGGTCCGCGATGCGGGCGCCGGCCTGGTGATTCTCGGCCACTCCGAGCGTCGCGCCGGATTCGGGGAGACCGACGCCGACGTCGCCGCCAAGGTCGAGGCCGCCCTGGCTGCCGGGCTGGAGCCGATCATCTGCATCGGCGAGACGCTTCAGGAACGCGAAGCCGGACAGGCGGTCGAGGTCGTCAGCCGTCAGGTCGCCGGTTCGCTGCCGGCCTCGCTGGCGGGCAAGGCTTTCGCCGTGGCCTATGAACCCGTCTGGGCCATCGGCACCGGCCTGACGCCGACGCTGGAGCAGATCGAAGAGGTCCACGCCGCCGTGCGCGCGGCCATGATCGCCAGGCTGGGGGAGGGCGGCCGCGCCGCGCCGATCCTGTACGGCGGCTCGGTCAAGCCGTCGAACGCGGCCGAGATCCTGGCCGTGGCCGAGGTCGGCGGCGCCCTGGTCGGCGGCGCCTCGCTGAAGGCCGAAGACTTCCTGGGCATCATCCGCGCGGTTTGACCGCCTGACAGTTTGCTCGAAACCCGCAACGGTGTTAGAGGCCGCCGCTTGATCGGCGCGTTTCTGCGCCCACATGAATGACGCCATGCTCCAGACCATTCTGCTCGTCGCGATGATCATCATCTCGGTCGCCTTGTCGGCCGTGATCCTGCTGCAACGTTCCGAGGGCGGCGCCCTGGGCATGGGCGGCGGTCCTTCGGGATTCATGACGGCGCGCGGCGCGGGCAATCTGCTGACCCGCACCACGTCATTCCTGGCGGTGGCCTTCTTCGTCTGCGCCATCGGTCTGACGATCGCGGGTAACTATGCGCGCGGGTCGCGGTCGGTGATCGACGCCGACGCCGTCGGCTCGATCGCGCTGGACCAGCCGCAAGAAACGGCTCCGGCCGCTCCGGAAGCCGCACCGGCGACCCCGGCCGCTCCGGCCGCGCCGTCGCTGGACGATCTGGAAGCCAGCCTGCCGGCCGGTCAGGGCGCGCCCGCCCAGTAAG
Organism: Brevundimonas sp. NPDC055311; assembly: GCF_053645695.1. Classification (NCBI taxonomy): domain Bacteria; kingdom Pseudomonadati; phylum Pseudomonadota; class Alphaproteobacteria; order Caulobacterales; family Caulobacteraceae; genus Brevundimonas; species Brevundimonas sp. NPDC055311. The sequence continues at coordinate 279,893 of NZ_JBSHMV010000001.1, read as the reverse complement.
GGCGTCGTCGCCATCGAGTTTGGGGAAGCGCGCCGCGAGGCGCGCTTTCTTCTTTTGATCAACAGTTGGATTCGTTCAGGGCCTCTCCGCTCCGGACGAATCATGGAGTAAGGTGTCCGCCCATGGCTCGCTATGTGTTCATCACCGGCGGCGTGGTTTCCTCTCTTGGAAAAGGCCTCGCTTCCGCCGCTCTCGGCGCTCTTCTGCAGGCGCGCGGCTACAAGGTCCGCCTGCGCAAGCTGGACCCTTATCTCAACGTCGATCCGGGCACGATGAGCCCCTATCAGCACGGCGAGGTCTTCGTGACCGACGACGGCGCCGAGACGGACCTTGACCTGGGCCACTACGAGCGTTTCACCGGCGTCTCGGCGGCCAAGTCGGACAACATCACGACCGGCCGCATCTATCAGACGATCATCGAGAAGGAGCGCCGCGGCGACTATCTGGGCGCGACCGTCCAGGTGATCCCGCACGTCACCGACCAGATCAAGCAATTCTGCCTCAACCCGGCCAAGACCGATGCGGGCGAGGACGTGGACTTCGTCCTGGTCGAAATCGGCGGCACCGTCGGCGACATCGAGGGCCTGCCCTTCTTCGAGGCGATCCGCCAGCTGGAGCAGGACCTGCCGCGGGGGCAGTCGTGCTTCGTTCATCTGACCCTGCTGCCCTTCATCAAGACCGCCGGCGAGATGAAGACCAAGCCGACGCAGCACTCGGTCAAGGAGCTGCGCTCCATCGGCATCCAGCCCGATATCCTGCTGTGCCGGTGCGAGGCGCCGATCCCGGCCGACGAGAAGCGCAAGATCGCCCAGTTCTGCAACGTCCGCCCCGACAGCGTCATTCAGGCGATGGACTCGGCCGACATCTACGCCGTGCCGCTGGATTATCACCGCGAGGGTCTGGACACCCAGGTGCTGGCCCACTTCGGCCTGGATGATGCGCCGGCGCCGGAGCTGTCCGGCTGGAACGAGATCGTGCGCCGCCGCCTGCATCCGGACGGCGAGGTCACCATCGCCGTGGTCGGCAAATACACGGTTCTGAAGGACGCCTATAAGTCGTTGATCGAGGCGCTGCAGCACGGCGGCGTCGCCAACAACGCCAAGGTCAACATCGACTGGGTCGAGGCCGACACCTTCGAAGGCGACCCGCAGGCCTGCGCCGAACGTCTGGAAGGCGCCCACGCCATCCTCGTGCCCGGCGGCTTCGGCGAGCGTGGGGCCGAGGGCAAGATCGAGGCGGCGCGCTACGCCCGCGAGCGCAAGATTCCCTATTTCGGCATCTGCTTCGGCATGCAGATGGCGGTGATCGAGGCGGCGCGAAACCTGGCGGGCTTCCCCAAGGCGACCTCGACCGAGTTCGGCCCGGCAGATGAACCCGTTGTCGGCCTGATGACCGAATGGGTCCAGGGCAATGAGCGCGTCAAGCGCGAGCATGGCGGCGACCTGGGCGGCACCATGCGTCTGGGCGCCTACGCCTCGACCCTGGCTCCGGGCTCCAGGATCGCCGAGATCTACGGTCAGACCGACATCAACGAACGCCACCGACACCGCTATGAGGTGAACATCAACTACCGCGAGGCGGTGGAGCAGAAGGGCGGGCTGTTCTTCGCCGGCATGTCGCCGGACGGCGTCCTGCCGGAAACGGTCGAGCGCCGGGACCACCCCTGGTTCATCGGCGTCCAGTACCACCCGGAATACCGCAGCCGCCCCTTCGCCCCGCATCCGCTGTTCGCCAGCTTCATCGCGGCGGCCCTGGTGCAGAGCCGGCTGGTCTGATCACGAATCCTTGTTGGGGCGTTCGCCTAACCGTGTGTCATCATGTTGTTAACCTTTGGGCAACGCAGATGGCAGGCGAGATTCTCTACTTTCTGCACCGGCATTTCCGCTTGGTGTTTCTGGTCGGCGCGACGGTCGGCGTGATGACGCTTGGCCTGATCTTTCGCAGCCTTCTGCGCCTGCTGTTCAGCGCTTAGACCTTCAGGGGAGCGGCAGGACGAACTGACTGGGCGTCAAGCCGGAGCGAGAGAAGGCGGCCGCCCGCACCGCGCCGTTGAAGTAGTTGACCCGATTGAACCGACATCCGATCGAGGACGCTCCGGGGCCCTGTGGCTTGAAGGCCAGCGGCGCCTCGCCTTCCAGTCGGCCGTTGACGTAGCTGCGGTAGGTCGCGCCGTCGAAGGTTTGGGCGACGTGAGCCCAGGCGCCGACGGGGTGCAATTTGTCCGGGAAGATCAAGGTGTGATTGTAGCCGGGCCCCTTAGTGAAGGCGTCCAGGCACCATTGCTCGCCGAAGACCCTGATTTCAAACAGAAAGCGGGTGCCGGGCCATTCGGGGCCGGCGTCAGGAGGCGGGGTTTCCTGAAGGTGGAACCAGCGCTGTTCATGCGCCCCGCCGTCGGGGCGAAACAGGGCTTCGAAGGTGAAGCGCGACGCTCCGGCCAGGGGATGGTTCTCGATGAAAAGAGCGTCGTCGACGCCGTCGAAGGACGCCGCCTGACCCCAGGGCGAATCTGTCAGGCGGGGGCCGCCCTCCGCCTTGACGGCGTGTCCGCCGATCTCGTCCAGCCGGTCGAAGGTCCAAAGATCAGCAGGCGAGCGGAGCGTCGCGCGACCCGGAGAGGAGGCGCACGCCCCCGTGGTCAGGGCCAGACCGCCCATCAGCGTCAGACGACGGGTCGGCAAGAGGGGCGCGCGCATTTCGGAACTCCTATGACACCGGTGGCCATTCTGTTCGCTCTACCGGACCGGAAGAGCGTGGATGCGATCCTGGCGGCCGCATCGGCGCGGTCAAGATCGATTCGGCTGTGATGGGCGACACAGAGGTCGTCTGCAGGAGCGCTCGCGCGGAAACGGGTTTACTGAAACCGCTCAGGCGGCGGCGGAAGCGACCGCCTCAGCGTTGGTGACCCGGTTGCGACCCGTCCGCTTGGAGGCGTAGAGGGCCTCGTCGGCGCGCTCCAGGAACTGGGACGCCGCCTCGCCGGAGCGGCGCAGCGCGAAGCCGACGGAAATGGTCACGGCGCCCAGGTCGTCGTTGGTCGAACGGCGGCGTAGGCTGCGTGAAGCGATTTCTTCGCGGGCGGCGTTCAGCGCGGCCTCGACCGCACCCGCCGTCTCGCGCGGGAAGATGACGGCGAATTCTTCACCGCCATAGCGGGCGGCGATGCGCGGCGCCCGCGCGATGCGGCCCAGGACGCTGGCCACATAGCGCAGCACCTGATCGCCGGTCTGATGGCCCCAGGTGTCGTTGAACCGTTTGAAGTGGTCGATGTCGATCAGGGCCAGTCCGATCGGGGTCGCGTCGCTCTCGGCCTCGTCGCACATGCGCTGCAGTTGTTCGTCGAACGCCTTGCGGTTGGCCAGGTTGGTCAGAGCGTCGGTCATGGCGTCGCGACGGACCTGCTCCAGGTGGTCGCGCAGCTTGACGACCTCGCGATTGGAAGATTCCAGACGACGTTCCAGCGCCGAAGTATGACGACGGATTCGCCGCGTGGCGTCGCTGAGCGAGGAGACGATGACGCCCAGGCTGTCGGTGTCGGGCGCCGAGGCCATGCGGTCGGCCGCCTGGGCCAGGGTGTCGCCATAGTCGGCCTGGCTCTCGCGCGCCTTGTCGATGGCTGCGGCCACCGCCGCCAGTTCGCGGTTCAGGACGACGCCGGCGTCACGAATCTCTTCCGAGAGGCGGCTACGCGGCAGGAACTCGGCCGCCAGCATCTCGGCCGTGGTGTCGGTGAACGGCGCGCCGCTGGACAGCAGGCGCGCCATTTCCTGGCTCAGCGGGCTGTCAGGCGCGCTGAGGTAGTGCAGCCAGAGTTCGAAATTCAACGGCGTCGGCCAGACCGCAGCCGCCTGCATGGCGTCCACCGCCCGGCGCGCCAGGGCATAGGCTTCCGGACTGCGGACCGTGGTGTCGACCTGAGTGGCCATGCCTTGAGCGCCCCTGGGAAGTTCAGGCCGGAACGTTAGCCCGGCCTTCCGTAACGCAGGGTTAAACTAGGAACTGGCCGTCAGTCAGCAAAAACGACCGGTCGTCGCAGGAAGGCCGGCACGTCGTCACCAAAGGCGCTGCCGCGAACAGTCTCGGCGGGTTTGGAGACAGTCTGGGCGGCGGGCGCGCGATCTTCGGATTTCTTGCGGCTGCGCGAACGGCGCGGCGCTTCGTCGGCTTGCGGCGTCGACGTCTCGGGCGCAGCGGGGATCTCGCTGACCTCGACGGTCTCGACCGGCGCGGCCTCGAGCGATTTGCGCGAGCGGCTGCGTTCGCTGCGCTCGCCGCGCCCACGGCCGCGGCTGGAGCGGCTGTCGTCGCGCGGGCGGTCCTTGATCGAGGCGAAGTCGATGTCGTCCAGCGGCAGTTCGACCGGCTCCTTCTTGATCAGCTTCAGCACCTTGTCCAACGACTTGTCGTCAGCGGGCGTCACGATCATGAAGGCCTCGCCCAGGCGTCCGGCGCGCCCGGTGCGGCCGATGCGGTGGACATAGTCGTCGGCGTGGTGCGGAACGTCATAGTTGAAGACGTGGCTGACGGCCGGGATGTCCAGGCCGCGCGCGGCGACGTCGGACGCGACCAGCAGCTTCAGCTCGCCGCTGCGGAAGTCGGACAGGGTCTTCATCCGCAACGACTGGTCCAGGTCGCCGTGGATCGGCGCGGCGTTGAAGCCGTGGACCTGCAGCGACTTGGCGACGATGTCGACTTCCGACTTGCGGTTGCAGAAGACGATGCCGTTCTGGACCTCGCCGCGCTCGACCAGGGCGCGCAGGGCGGTGCGCTTGGCCTTGGGGTCCGAGGTCGGCAGGCGGGTGATATGCTGGGTGATGGTGTCGGCGGTCGTGGCCGGGCGCGCCACCTCGATCCGGGTCGGATCCTTGAGGAACTGCTGCGTCAGGCGCGTGATCTCCGGCGGCATGGTGGCCGAGAAGAACAGGGTCTGGCGGCGCGGCGGCGTCAGCTTGAAGATGCGCTCGATGTCCGGGATGAAGCCCATGTCCAGCATCCGGTCGGCTTCGTCGACCACCATCATCTCGACGCCGGTCAGCAGCATCTTGCCGCGATCGAACAGGTCCAGCAGACGGCCCGGCGTGGCGATCAGAACGTCCACGCCCTTGTTCAGGGCGGCGACCTGATCGCCCATGGAGACGCCGCCGATCAGCAGCACCCAGTTCAGGCGGGTGCCCTTGGCGTACTTGGCGAAGCTTTCCGCCACCTGGTCGGCCAGTTCGCGGGTCGGCGCCAGCACCACGGCGCGCGGCATCCGGGCGCGGGCGCGGCCCGAGGCCAGGCGATCGACCATGGGCAGGGTGAAGGCGGCCGTCTTGCCGGTGCCGGTCTGGGCGATGCCGAGGACGTCGCGTCCGGCCAGGGCCACCGGAATGGCTTGTTCCTGGATCGGCGTGGCGGTCGTGTAGCCGGTATCGGCGACCGCCTGAAGGGTCGTGGGCGAAAGGCCCAGCTTGGAGAATTCAGTCATGCAGTCCTGAAGGGACGGAGGATAGCGTTCGCAAACGCCTTCAGCTGACGGAACCGCCCCTCGTGGGCGAGCGGGCGGCGCGCATCGCCAGTCCTGTTCCGAGCCTGCGGCCGTATATGGAAGGCCCTACGCCTCAGTCAAGTATTTCTGTTCGGAACAGCCCGCTTGGCGCCAGCGTTTCGGCCTGTATGGTCCCGCGTCGGGACTGGGAGAGGGACGCCGAATGCGCGTAGCCGTATGGATCGCGGTGATGCTGGCTGCGCCGACAAGCGCCTGGGCGTCCGGCGGGCGCGAGGCGGACGCCATGAGCGCGGCGTTCGGCAATACCGTCGTTTCCTACTATGCCGACGGGAACTGGGTGAAACACTGGTTCGACCGCGACGGCGCCTATAGCGCCCTGTTTTCAGATGGGCGCCGCCTGACCGCCCGCTGGGCGCGCGAGGGCGACAAGGTGTGTCTGAACGGGATTCGTCCGCGCATGATTCTGTCACGCTTCTGCACGCCCCTGGTCGACGCTTCGGTGGGCGAGAGCTGGCCCGGACGCGACCCTCTGGGACGCCGCGTCCGCAACGAGCTGATTGCAGGGCGGTAAGAAAAAACGCCCCCGTTCGTGAGAACGAGGGCGCTTCGTCTTATTCGGCTTCCGCAGCCTTCTTGGCGGGAGCCTTCTTTGCAGCTGGTTTCTTGGCCGCAGGCTCCTTCTTCGCCGCGGGCTTTTTCGCAGCGGCCTTCTTGGCGGGCGCCTTCTTCTTCGGCGCGGCGCCGGCCTTGGCGGCCAGCAAGGGCAGGGCGGCCTCCATCGTCATGTCTTCGGGCGCCGTGCCCTTCGGCAGGGTGGCGTTGATCTTGCCCGACTTGACGTAGGGGCCGTAGCGCCCGGCCATGACCTGAACGGCCTCGCCCGTTTCCGGGTGGGCGCCCAGCTCCTTCAGCGGCGCGGCGGCCGAGGCGCGGCCTGCACGACCCGCACGCTTTTCGGCCAGCAGGGCGACCGCGCGGTTCAGGCCGACGTCGAACACCTCCTCGATGTCCGCGACGTTGGCATAGGTGCCCGCGTGCGCCACGAACGGACCGTAGCGGCCCAGGCTGGCGGTGATCATCTTGCCGTCTTCGGGGTGCGGACCCACGTCGCGCGGCAGGCTGAGCAGGCGCAGCGCCTTCTCCAGGTCGATCGAGGCCGGGGACCAGCCCTTGGGCAGGGACGAGCGCTTGGGCTTGTCCGCATCCGGCGGCGTGGTTTCGACATAGGGGCCGAAGCGGCCGATCTTCAGGTGCACGGGCTGGCCGGTCGCCGGATCGACGCCCAGTTCGCGATCGCCGCTCTCCGCGCCGCCGTCGGCCGCGTCAGGCGAGGCCACCGGGCGGGTGTATTTGCACTCCGGATAGCGCGAGCAGCCGATGAAGGCGCCGAAGCGGCTGGTCTTCAGGCTCAACTGCCCCTGATGGCACAGGGGGCATTCGCGCGGGTCGGAGCCATCGCCCTTGTCGGGGAAGATGTGCGGGCCCAGCGCCTCGTTCAGGTGGTCCAGGATGGCCGTGGTGCGCAGTTCGCCTGCGGCCTGGGTCGCGGCGTGGAAGTCCTGCCAGAAGCGGCGCAGCAGGGTCTTCCAGTCCAGATCGCCCGCCGACACCTCGTCCAACTGGGTCTCCAGCGCGGCGGTGAAGTCGTACTCGACCCATTTGGCGAAGAACTGCTCGAGGAAGGCCGTGACCAGCCGTCCCTTGTCCTCGGGGAAGAAGCGGTTCTTGTCCATGCGGACGTATTCGCGGTCGCGCAGGGTCGTCAGGATGGAGGCGTAGGTCGACGGGCGGCCGATGCCCAGTTCTTCCAGCTTCTTGACCAGGGTGGCTTCAGAGAAGCGCGGCGGCGGCTCGGTGAAGTGCTGATCGGTGCGGATGGCCTCGACCTTGGCCTTGGCGCCTTCCTTCAGCGAAGGCAGGCGGCCGCCCTCGTCGTCCTCGTCCTCGGCGCCCTTTTGCTTGTCGTCGCGGCCTTCTTCATAGGCGGCGATGAAGCCGTCGAAGACCACGACCTGGCCGGTGGCGCGAAGGCCCGTCTGGCCGTCGGGCGTCTCGATCTCGACCGTGGTGCGGTCCAGACGCGCCGATTCCATCTGCGAGGCGATCATCCGCTTCCAGATCAGTTCGTACAGACGCTGCAGATCGCTATCGAGCCGCAGGGTGTCGGGGCTGCGCAGGATGTTGGTCGGACGAATGGCCTCGTGCGCTTCCTGCGCGTTCTTGGCCTTGGTCTTGTAGTAGCGCGGCTCGGCCGGGACATAGGCGGGGCCGAAACGCTGGCCGATGGCCTCGCGCGCCTGAGCGATGCCCTCGGGCGTCACATAGACGCCGTCGGTACGCATGTAGGTGATCAGGCCGCCGGTATCGTCGACGCCCTCATACAGCTTCTGCGCCGCCTGCATGGTGCGCTGGGCGGTGAAACCTAGTTTGCGCGCGGCTTCCTGTTGCAGGGTCGAGGTGGTGAAGGGCGGGGCGGGGGACCGCTTGGCCGGCTTCTTCTCGACCGATTTGATGGTGAAGTCGCCGCTGTGGACGGCTTCGCGCGCCGCCATGGCCATGGCTTCGGACACGATGTCCAGACGCTGGACGCGCTTGCCTTCGTGCTTGACCAGGCGGGCGGTGAAGGGCGGGCTGTCGGCGATCAGATCGGCCTCGATCGACCAGTATTCCTGAGCCTTGAACCGCTCGATCTCCATCTCGCGATCGACGACAATGCGCAGGGCGACCGACTGGACACGCCCGGCCGAGCGTGCGCCCGGCAGCTTGCGCCACAGCACCGGCGACAGGTTGAAGCCCACCAGATAGTCCAGCGCCCGGCGCGCCAGATAGGCGTCCACCAGCTCCATATCCAGCTGGCGCGGGTTGGCCATGGCCTCCAGCACCGCCGATTTGGTGATGGCGTTGAAGGTGACGCGCTGGACGTCTTTGTCCTTCAGCGCCTTCTTCTTGTTCAGGATTTCCAGAACGTGCCAGCTGATCGCCTCGCCCTCACGGTCGGGGTCGGTGGCCAGGATGACGCGGTCGGAGGCCTTGGCGGCCTCGGCGATCTCGGACAGGCGCTTGGAGGCCTTGGCGTCGACCTCCCAGTGCATCGCGAAGTCATCGTCAGGCAGGACGGAACCGTCCTTGGACGGCAAGTCGCGGACGTGGCCGTAGGAAGCCAGAACCTTATAGTCCGAGCCCAGGTACTTATTGATGGTCTTGGCCTTGGCGGGGCTCTCGACGATGACGAGATTCATGGCGCTCTATCGGGGAAAACGGGGCGCGAACGTGGTTGCGGCGGGCGCGGAAGTCAATCGGCGCGTTGAAGATGGGCAACCATTCCGGGTAACGTGAGTTTACAAGATACCTTAAGTTGTGTTCCTCTCAGACGTTCTCGGGAGGGTTGACGATGAACAAGACAGCGCAGCGACGCCGCAAGGCGGCGAGCCCTGATCTGACGGACTATCCGGTTCGCGAATACGTGGCCGCCATGGCTACGGAACTGGCCGGAATGGCCCGCTGGGACGGGGACGAGCGATTGGCCGGACTTCTTGAAAGCGCGGCGGATCTGGCCCGCCGGACGGCCCCCGCCTAGGTCGAGGCCAGACCGCCGGGCAACAGGGTCGCCCGCCCTGCGAGGTGAAGCTCCAGCAGGGCGGCGGCCGTTTCTGCAATTGATAGCCTGGCGGCGCGCGCCAGTTCGTCGCGGCCGATGGGCGTTGGCGACAGCAGGGCCTCGACGCGGTCCAGCACCGCATCGTCGACCTGATCCGGCGATCCCGCGCCGAACGGCGAATCAGCGAGCGGTTCGCGCAGGGTCCGCAAGGACGCGAAGGCCCGCTCGATGTCCTCGATCCCTTCGCACAGGATGGCGCCTTGCCGCAGCAGTTCGTTGGGGCCTTTGGAGCGAGGGTCCAGCGGCGATCCGGGCACGGCGAAGACATCGCGGCCCTGCTCGCCCGCCAGCCGGGCGGTGATCAGGGAGCCGGAACGGATTTCGGCCTCGACCACCACCACGCCGCGCGACAGGCCCGAGATGATGCGGTTGCGGCGCGGGAAGTCGCGCGCCTGCGCTCGCGCGCCGACGGGGCTTTCCGAAACGATGCAGCCGCGCTCGACGATCTGGCGATACAGGTCGGCGTTGTCGGACGGATAGATGTCGTCCACCCCGCCGCCCAGCACCGCGACCGTGCCGGTTTCCAGCGCGCCCAGATGCGCCGCCGCATCGACCCCGCGCGCCAGGCCGGAGACGACGATGTGGCCGCTTTCGCCCAGTTGCTGGGCCAGGCCGCGCGCGATTCTCTGGCCGCCCGCCGAGGCGATGCGCGCGCCGACGATGGCCATGCAGGGCCGCTGCATCAGCGACGGATCTCCCAAGGTCCAAAGCAGGGGCGGTGGCGGATCGACTGCAGCCAGGGCTTCGGGATAGGCGGCCTCGCCCCACAGGATCAGCCGCGCGCCGATGCGGGCGCCGGCCTCCAGTTCGGCCTCGACGGTTTCGGGCGTCGGGATGGAATAGCCGCTGCGCCCCCGGCTGCGGATCAGGTCGGGCAGGGCGTCCAGCGCGCGCTCGGCCGAACCGAACCGCTGCAACAGCTGGGAAAAGGCCACGGGGCCGACGCGGTCGGTCCGGGCGAGCCGGAGGCGGGCGAAACGCTCGGCCTCCGACAGCGCCGTCACGCCTTCTTCGCCCCGATCTTGGGCTCGGCGCCTTTCAGCAGGCGGCCGATGTTTTCATGGTGGCGGATGAAGATCAGCACGGCGGTGAAGACCGCCATGATGAAGATGGGCTGCGGCGCCGGCAGGCCCAGCGCAGGCAGGGGCAGCAGGGCGTAGAACGGCGTCAGCGCCGCCGCCACCAGGGCCGACAGGGAGGAATAGCGCAGGGCGAAGGCCATGATCAGCCAGGTCGCCGCCGCCAGCAGGCCCAGCGGCCAGCACGCGGCCAAGATCAGGCCGAAGAAGGTCGCCACCCCCTTGCCGCCCTTGAAGCCCAGCCAGACGGGGAACAGGTGGCCCAGGAAGGCCGCGCCGCCGGCGATGGCGCCCGCGACGTCGGTTCCCAGCAGATGCCGCGCGATCAGCAGGGCGACCGCGCCCTTGCCCGCGTCTAGGATCAGGGTGGCGATGGCCAGATCCTTGCGCCCGGTGCGCAGGACGTTGGTCGCGCCGATATTGCCCGAGCCGATGTTGCGCACGTCGCCCGCACCCGCCGCGCGGGTCAGGACCACGCCGAACGGAATGGAGCCCAGCAGGTATCCGCCGACAGCCACAAGCCCGAGCGTAAGGAGCGCCGGCCCCGTCAGATCGTGCAAGTGATTCGCTCCCCTTAACGTGCGTCGTGGACGATGCGGCCCGAAACGACGGTGAGCAAGACCTTCCCTTGCAGTCGCCGCCCGTCAAAGGGCGAATTCTTCGACTTGGAGCGCAGCGCGGCGGCGTCGATCACCACCGGCGCCCCGGCGTCGAACAGCACCAGATCGGCGGGCGCGCCTTGCGACAGTTCGCCCGCCTCCAGCCCCAGCAGGGCGGCCGGGCCCTGTGTCATCGGCCGCAGCACGTCCAGCAGGTCGACGCCGTATTCGTGGTGCAGCGTCAGGGCGGCGGGCAGCAGGGTCTCCAGACCCACGGCGCCCGGCTCGGCCTCGGCGAAGGGGCGGCGCTTGTTCTCGGCCGGTTCGGGACAGTGGGCCGAGGTGATGACGTCGATCAGGCCGTCGCGCACCGCCTCGACCAGGGCCTGCCGGTCGCTCTCGGCGCGCAGGGGCGGGTCCAGCCGGTAGAAGGTGCGGTAGTCGCCGATGTCGATTTCGTTGAAGCACAGGTGGTTGATCGAGGCCGAGGCCGCGACCTCCAGCCCCCGCGCACGAGCGCGCGCCAGCGTCTCCAGCGCCCCTTCGGTCGAGATCTGGTCGATCAGGAAGCGCGCCCCGGTCTGTTCGACCAGGGCCAGATCGCGCTCCAGCTGGATGCGCTCGGCGATGGCGGGGGCGCCCGACAGGCCCAGTCGCGTCGCCAGTTCGCCTGAGGTCGCGACCGCGCCCTCCGACAGCCACGGCTCGGTCGGACGGCAGGCGATCAGGGCGTTGAACGAGGCGGCGTAGCTCATCACCCGTTGCAGGGTGCGGGTGTTGCGGATCACCCGGTCGCCGTCGGTGAAGTACAGGGCGCCTGCCTCGTGCATCAGGCCGATCTCGGCCATGCGCTCGCCGTCGCGGGCTTGGGTCGCCGCGCCGGCCGCGCGGACGTGAACCAGATCGAGCGCCGCGCCGCGCCGCTGGATGTGGTCGATGAGGGCCGGGTCGTCGATGGCCGGGTCGGTGTCGGGCTGGACGACGATGGTGGTGACGCCGCCCGCCGCTGCTGACAGGCTGGCCGACTTCAGCGTTTCCTTGGGTTCATTGCCCGGCTCGCCGGTCTTGACCCGAATGTCGATCAGGCCGGGCGCCAAACAGCGGCCCTCGGCGTCGATGATCTGCACGCCCTCCGGGCGTTGCGTCGCCTGTCCGTGGATGACCTCGACGATGCGGCCGTCCTCGATCAGGACCGCGCCGGGGCCGTCATAGTCGCTGGCCGGGTCCAGCAGGCGGGCGTTGATGATAGCGATGGGCTGTTGAGAGGCGGTCATGCGGCGCCTCCCGCGCGGCGGTGGGCGAGGGCGGCCAGAACGGCCATGCGGGCGGCGACGCCCATCTCGACCTGATCCTGGATCAGGGAGACGCTCAGATCGTCGGCCACGTCGGAATCGATCTCCACGCCCCGGTTCATCGGGCCGGGGTGCATGACTTTGGCGTTGGGCGCGGCCCAGGCCAGCTTTTCGCGGTCCAGACCCCAGAAGCGGAAATACTCGCGCGTCGAGGGGATCAGGGCGCCCGCCATCCGCTCAAGCTGAAGGCGCAGCATCATCACCACGTCGCAACCGGCCAGACCCTCCTTCATGTCGTGGAAGACCTCGCAGCCCCAGCGGTCGGCGTCGCCGGGCACCAGCGTCGGCGGTCCGATCAGCCGCACCCGTGCGCCCATCATCTGCAGCAGGGCGACGTTCGAGCGCGCCACGCGGCTGTGGGCGATGTCGCCGCAGATGGCCACGGTCAGTCCGCCCACGTCGCCGAAGGCGCGGCGCAGAGACAGCAGGTCCAGCAAAGCCTGCGTCGGGTGTTCATGCCGCCCGTCGCCGGCGTTGACGACGGCGCAGCCCACCTTCTGCGACAGCAGGTCCACCGCGCCGGAAGAAGCGTGGCGCACCACCAGAATCTCCGGCTTCATGGCGTTCAGCGTCACGGCGGTGTCGATCAGCGTCTCGCCCTTCTTCACCGAGGAAGAGGCGACCGGCATGGTCACCACGTCGGCGCCCAGACGCTTGGCCGCGATCTCGAAGGAGGAGCTGGTCCGCGTCGAGTTCTCGAAGAACAGGTTCACGACCGTCTGGCCGCGCATCAGGTCCACGCCCTTGGCTGACTGCCGGTTGAAGTCGACGAAGGCGTCGGCCAGGTCCAGCAAGGCCAAGGCGGCCGGCGGATGGAGGTCTCCGGCGGCGAGGAAGTGGTCGCGAGGAAACGGCGTCAGCCGTTCCTTGATGAGATCGGTGACAGGCGCAGCGTGGGTCATTGAGACGCCGTAATAGGCGGGACTCAGGCCAGATGGAATAGCAGCAGCGCCGCAGGGATGCCGACGACCGAGAATACCGTCGTCGCCGCGATGATCCCGGCCATCAGCGGCGCGTCGCCGCCCATCTGACGCGCCAGCACATAGGCCGAAGCGGCGCCGGGCGCGGCCCCGCACAGCAGGGCGATTCCCTGCGCCAGTTCATCGCCGCCGTACAGGCGCGCCAGCTGCCACATGGCCAGCGGCGTCACGATCATCTTGACCGCGACCACGACGCTCACCGTGACGCGGGTGCGCGCCAGTTCGCGGAAGCTGAGACCTGCGCCCGCCACGATCAGACCCAGCGGCAGTGCGGCCGATCCCAGCAGTTGCAGCGTCTCGGCCACGCCCGGCGGCCTGGGCGCGCCCGAAAAGTTCAACGCCAGACCCGCCAGACAGGCCAGCAGGATGGGATTGGACATCATCGCCCGGAACAGGGCCTTGGGCGAGGCGCCGCGCTGGTCCGCGCCCCACTTGGCCAGGACGATGACGCTGAGGATGTTGCTGACCGGGATCATGGCGGCGATCACCACGGCGGCCAGGCCCACGCCCTCCGCTCCGAACACCGCCTGCACGACCGGCAGGAAGACGAAGCTGTTCCAGCGGATCATGCCCTGGAAGACGCTGGTGTAGGCCGGGCCGCTGAGGGGCAACAGAGGCTTGGACAGGAGGGTCAGGGTCGAGATGATGATCGACGGTGACGGCGGCGGCGCCCGCCGCGCCCGCGGCCGATCCCGACAGGTCGGCGTTCCAGATCGCCGGGATCAGGAAGCCGGGATAAAGGATATTGATGGCCAGCTTCTCGATCGGCCGCCAGGCGGCGTCAGGCAGATAGTCCGATTTCTTCAGCCCATAGCCGAGCGCCAGAAGCAGGAAGACCGGCAGGACGCCCGAGAGGAGGGCTGTCATCTCAGTCGCGCAGCCGATCCAGCGCGCCTTGCAGGATCCAGGCGGCGGCGGTGCGGTCCACCACATCGGCGCGGCGCTTGCGGGTCAGGTCCAGCTCGTCGATCAGGAACCGCTCGACGGCGGTGGTCGACAGCCGCTCGTCCTGAAAGGCGACGTTGACGGGCCGGAACCGCTCCAGATTGCGGGCGAAGGCGCGGCACGACTGGGCGCGCGGCCCCTCGGTCCCGTCCATGTTCAGCGGCAGGCCGATGATCAGGGCCGAGACGTTGCGGCCGTCCATGATCTTGAACAGGCGTTCGGCGTCCTGGGTGAATTTGGTCTTGCGGATCAGCTCCAGCGGGCTGGCGATGATGCGCCCGGCGTCGGAGGCGGCGACGCCGATGGTGTTCTCGCCCAGATCCAGACCCAGCCACGGGGTGTTGGGCGGGCAGGCGGCGGACAGTTCGGAGAGATCGAATACAGGCACGGGCGGGCGTTAGGCCCTGTGGGCGTGCGTGTCAAAGTGCGGGACCTTTCCACCGCTCATCCCGGCGGACGCCGGGATCCAGTAAGAGCCTCGCGCGCGGCGGGTCTGCGGCTATCGCTCAATGCGCTATTCGTTTGTAGCCAAAGCACTGGATCCCGGCGTCCGCCGGGATGAGCGGGAGCGGGGGAGTGACTCACACGTCGTCGTCCCCGACCGGCCCGCCTTCGTTCTCCATGCTGCGGATCGAGCGCACTTCCTTGCGCGTGAACTTCAGCCGCACGCCCAGACCGCCGTCGGTCTCGTGCAAGAAGACGGCGCCGCCTTCCTCCAGCGCGGCTTGAAGGCGGCTGCGGGCCTCGTCGCCGGGATCGACGTTCTCGCGCTCGAAGTCTGCGAGGACATCGACCGTCAGGCCGGACAGGCGGGCCACATGATCGCGCGGCCATTGCACCAGGGCGCGGGCGGCGCGGACTTGAGGGCCGGTGATCTTCATGGTCGCATCTCCTGTGATCTGCGCTCCATACTTAGGCACCGCCACGGCCTTCGATAGGGGGCGTTTGGCCGCAACGGCCAGGCTCATTTCGCGCCTGCACCCAAATCCTTGTCGAAGCGGCGTCGAGAGGCTAATCCCGACCCCTTAGACTCTCATGCTTTGGAGGGCCGCATGGCCATCGACGCCGCGACGGTGCGCAAGGTTGCGCATCTCGCCCGCATCAAGACCCCCGATGACCGCCTGGAGCCGCTGGCCCAGGAGCTGAACGGCATCCTGAAGTGGATCGAACAGCTGGACGAGGTGGACGTGCAGGGCGTTGAACCGATGACCTCCAACGTGTCCCAGCCGCTGCGCCTGCGCGATGACGTGGTCACGGACGGCGACAAGGTCGCCGACGTCCTGTCCAACGCGCCCAAGTCCGCCGACGGCTTCTTCGTCGTGCCCAAGGTCGTGGAGTAAGTCATGACCGATCTGACCAAGCTGACGCTGGCCGACGCCGTCGACGGCCTGAAGGCCAAGACCTTCTCGTCCGAAGAACTGACCAAGGCCTTCCTGACCAGCATCGAGGCCTCCAACCCGACGCTGAACGCCTATGTCGAGGTGACGGCGGACAAGGCGCTGGAGCAGGCGCGCGCGTCCGACGCCCGTCTGGCCAAGGGCGAGGGCGGGGCGCTGGAAGGCGCGCCGCTGGGCGTCAAGGATCTGTTCTGCACCGAGGGCGTGCAGACGACAGCCGGCTCCAACATGCTGCGCGGCTTCGTCCCGCCGCATGAATCGACCGTCACCGCCAATCTGTGGCGCGACGGGGCGGTCATGCTGGGCAAGCTGAACATGGACGAGTTCGCCATGGGCTCGTCCAACGAGACCTCGGCCTTCGGTCCGGTGAAGAACCCGTGGAAGTCCAAGGGTTCGAACGCCGACTTGACGCCGGGCGGCTCTTCCGGCGGTTCGGCCTCGGCCGTGGCGGCGGACCTGTGCCTGGCCGCCACCGCGTCCGACACCGGCGGCTCGATCCGCCAGCCCGCCGCCTTCACCGGCACCGTGGGCATCAAGCCGACCTATGGTCGCGCCAGCCGCTACGGCATGGTCGCCTTCGCCAGCTCGCTGGACCAGGCCGGGCCGATCGCCAAGACGGTCAAGGATTCGGCCCTGTTGCTGAACTCCATGTGCTCGTTCGACGCCAAGGATTCGACCAGCCTCGATATCCCGACCCCCGACTGGACCCAGTCGGTCGGCCAGTCGGTCAAGGGTCTGCGCATCGGCGTGCCCAAGGAATACGTCCTTGACGGCATGCCCGCCGAGATCCAGAAGCTGTGGGAGCAGGGCGTCGCGTGGCTGAAGGCCGCCGGTTGCGAGATCGTCGAGATCAGCCTGCCGCACACCAAATACGCCCTGCCGACCTACTACATCGTGGCCCCGGCCGAGGCGTCGTCGAACCTGGCGCGCTATGACGGCATGCGCTTCGGCCACCGCGCCGAGCAGTTCACCTCGCTGGACGACCTCTATGCGACCTCGCGCGCCGAGGGCTTCGGCAAGGAGGTTCAGCGTCGCCTGACCATCGGCGCCTATGTGCTGTCAGCGGGCTTCTACGACGCCTACTACGTCAAGGCGCTGAAGGTGCGTCGCCGCATCGCCCAGGACTTCGACAATGTCTGGGGTCAGGTGGACGCCATCCTGACGCCGTCCACCCCGTCGGCCGCCTTCGCCATCGGCGACAAGCAGATCGACCCCCTGACCATGTATCTGAACGACGTCTTCACGGTGACGACCAACCTGGCCGGTCTGCCGGGCATCTCGGTCCCCGCCGGCCTCAGCGCCGAAGGCCTGCCGCTGGGCCTGCAGGTCATCGGCAAGGCCCTGGATGAAGCGACCGTCTTCCAGGTCGCGGGCGCCCTCGAAGACGCGGCGGGCTTCGTCGCCAAGCCGGACCGTTGGTGGTGAGCATGACTGAGAACTCCAAACTGATCCAGGGCCGCACCGGCGCTTGGGAAATCGTCATGGGTCTGGAGATCCACGCCCAGGTCGCCTCGAACGCCAAGCTGTTCTCGGGCGCGGCGGTCGGCTTCGGCGCCGGGCCGAACGAGCAGGTGTCGCTGGTCGACGCAGGCTTCCCCGGTATGCTGCCGACCCTGAACAAATACTGCGTCGAGCAGGCGGTGAAGTCGGGCCTGGGCCTGCGCGCCCAGATCAATCTGAAGAGCCAGTTCGACCGCAAGAACTACTTCTATCCCGACCTGCCGACCGGCTATCAGATCAGCCAGCTGTATCACCCCATCGTGGGCGAGGGCGTGGTCGAGGTGGAGGCCGAGGACGGCAGCTTCTTCAACGTCGGCATCGAGCGCCTGCACCTGGAACAGGACGCGGGCAAGCTGATCCACGACCTGTCGCCGACCGAGAGCTACGTCGATCTGAACCGGGCGGGCACGGCGCTGATGGAGATCGTCTCGCGTCCCGACATCCGCACGCCGGAAGAGGCGGTCGCCTACGTCAAGAAGATCCGGACCATCCTGATCTACCTCGGCACCTGCGACGGCGACATGGAGAAGGGCAACCTGCGCGCCGACGTGAACGTGTCGGTCTGCCGCGCCGGGAACTACGACAAGTTCAAGGAAACGGGCGACTTCAGCTTCCTGGGGACGCGCTGCGAGATCAAGAACGTCAACAGCTTCCGCTTCATTTCTCAGGCGATTCAGTATGAGGCGCGCCGCCAGATCGAGATCCTCGAGGACGGCGGTTCGATCACGCAGGAGACCCGTCTGTTCGACGCGGTGAAGGGCGAGACCCGTTCCATGCGCTCCAAGGAAGAGGCGCAGGACTATCGCTACTTCCCCGACCCCGACCTGCTGCCGCTGGTGCTGGAACAGGCCTGGATCGACGAGATCAAGGCCGGCCTGCCGGAACTGCCGGACGACAAGCGTCGCCGCTTCATGAGCGAGTACGGCCTGTCGCAATACGACGCGGGCGTGCTGATCTCGGAACAGGCCAAGGCCGACTATTTCGAGGCCGCCGCGAAAGGTCGCGACGCCAAGCTGGTGTCCAACTGGGTGACGAACGAGGTCTCCGCCCGGCTGGCTGCGGACAGCAAGGACTTCAGCGACAACCCGCTGCCCGCCGCCCATGTGGCCCAGCTGGTCGAACTGATCGAGACGAACGTCATCTCGTCCAAGATCGCCAAGGAAGTCTTCGACTACGTCTGGAACGGCGAAGGCTCGCCCGCCGAGGTGGTCGAGAAGCACGGCCTGAAGCAGGTCACGGACACCGGCGCCATCGAGAAGGCGGTGGACGAGATCATCGCCGCCAATCCCGACAAGGCCGCCGCCGTCGCCGAGAAGCCCCAGGCCATTGGCTGGTTCGTCGGCCAGGTCATGAAGGCCACAGGCGGCAAGGCCAACCCGGCTGCGGTGAACGACATCCTTAAATCAAAGCTGGGGCTTTAATGCTTGGGGGCTGCGGCCCCCAAACCCCCGGCTGGTCGCTAACGCTCGCGACGCGGTCGCTCGCTGCTTGAGCGACAGGGGACTGCGTCGGGTCGGGTAGGCGAAGTCTTTCTGATCGCAGTCCGTTAAAAAAAGCCCCGGAGATCGCTCTCCGGGGCTTTCTTGTTGCGTCACCAGCGCCAGGCGTCGCGGACGACTTCGATGATGTAGCCGTCGTAGTCGTCGATCAGATAGATCGCATTGTCGACATAGACCCATCGCGTGCCCGGAGGCGGATAGCCCAGGCCGTAGGTGCGCCAGTCGTTCACCTGATAGCGCCAGAAGACGTCCGGCAGGTACTGGCCGACGTAATACTGCCGGTTCCAATAGCTGCGCGGCACGCTGTAGTAGCCGTAGCCGGGGGCGAAATAGAAGCCGATGCGCACGCCGCTCCAGCCCCGGAAGCGTTGGTCATGGCGCCACCAGTCGCTGCGATGGCGGCGATCCCAGTCCCGGCGCCACTGGTCGCGGTTCCAGCGGTTGTGGAATTCGCGATAGTCGCGATCCCGATTTCCGTTCCAGCCGGGGCGGTTCGGCCGATTCGGCCGATTGGCGTCGGGACGGCCGGGGCGGTTCCAATCCGGCCGGTTCGGTCGATTGGCGTCTGGTCGGTTCGGACGGTTCCAGTCGGGGCGGTCCGGTCGGTTGGCGCCGGGACGATCAGGACGATCCGGTCTCGACTGGTCGGGACGGTTGGGCCGGTTCGGGCGGTCGGGTCGTCCCGGCCGATCCGGCTGGTTGGGTCGATTCCAGTCGGGGCGGTTGGGACGTTGCGCTTCCGGACGAGACGGACGATCCGGCCTTGATGAGTCGGGACGCTGACCCGTCGGGCGTTGAGGCCGTTGTCCGTCCGGCCGTGCTTGAGGCCGCGTTTGATCGGGGCGTGATTGCGGGCGAGGCGAATTCTGGCGGGGCGCTTCCTGGCGTTCGCGCGGGCGCACGGCCATGTCGCCGCGTTCACGTTGCGGCGCGGCGCGACGTTCGGCGCGGCGCGGGCTGTCTCCGCGCGTTTGAGCACGGTGCTCGGGCCGGTCCTGGGCCAGGACGGACAGAGGTGCTGCGGCGGGCACGAGGAAGGCGGAGACCGCCGCGAACATGAGAAGGGAACGTTTCATGGTCAAAGTCCTCGCACGCCCAGATTGGGCGGCTTGGGAGGAAAATGCACGAGAGCCCATGAACTGCGGCTGAACGTCGATCACAGAGCATTGTCATGAAAAAAAGCCCCGCAAGATAGGATCTTGCGGGGCGAAAAAGATAGCAGTCGCTGCCTTAATAGACGTTGTTCATCACACTGGCGATCAGGCCGGTCGCGACCGCGATCATCAGGATGTCGTTGCCGGCGTGGACATAGCGATAACCGCGCGGCGCCGGGCGCAGGCCATAGAAGTAGGGGTCGCTGACGTAGTAGTTGCGATAGGCCGACGGCAGGTAGCCGCCCGTGCGCCAGCGATAGCCGTAGTAGCGCGGCTCGACCCGATAATAGCCATGGCCGGGGGCGTACCAGTAGCCGTTCCGGGCGCCGCGATAGTCGCGGAATTCCGGCCGCCCGCGCCACCAGTCGCGATTGTCGCGACTCCAGCGGTCATGGCGGCGTTGGTCCTGGCGCCAGTCGCGACGGTCGTGGCGGCGGTCCTGACGCCATTCGCGTCGGTCCTGACGCAATTCACGCCGGTCATCCCGACGGTCCTGGCGCCATTCGCGGCGATCGTCACGGCGATCCTGACGCCACTCACGGCGATCGTGTCGATCCTGGGCCTGCGCCATCATGGGAGCGGCCGTGGTCGCCAGCGCCAGGGCGATGACGGCGGCCTTGGTGAGGCGGTTCATATTCAACTCCATTCGAAGCGGCGAAACCCTGTCTGAAGCCCAACTTCGGCGTCCGCGAATGAATGGCGCCTGAACCGCGCTTTCAGCTTGCGCATCGCGCCGCGCGCGGGAGGAAGGCGCGTTAACGCTAATTTCAAACCGCCGGTATTTGAATGCGTTTCCGAGGGCGGCGCAGAAGGTGCTGCTCAGGAGGGACCAAGCGATGAACGCCCACGAAACGGCGCACGAACCGACGGACCGCACGGCCTTGCCGTTGCCGACGCCGGACATGGACGGCGATGCCCTGTTCCGGTTGGGCCTGGCCTATTCGGCCGGCCTGGACGGATGCCCCATCGACCGGGTGTCGGCTCACATGATCTTCAACCTGGCGGCCATGAAGGGGTCGCTCGAGGCGAGGGGATACCGCCGCGACCTCAGTCAGGAGATGGAGCACGACGAGATCGCGGAAGCCCAGCGCGCCGCGCGGCGCTGGATCGACGCGGGCTCATCGTCTCTGGCGGCCTGACCTTTGGCGGCCTGAGAAGCCTTTCGGCGTCTGGACCGGGCGGCGGCGGCGGGGTATGCACCCGGCGAGTTCCCTGTCCGAAGGATTCCGTCCATGCTCGCTCGCATCTACCGCCCGGCCAAGACCGCGATGCAGTCCGGCAAGGCCAAGACGCGCGACTGGCGTCTGGAGTTCGAGCCGGCTTCGGCCCGCACGATCGATCCGCTGATGGGCTGGACCAGCTCGACCGACATGAACGGCCAGGTCCGCCTGTCCTTCGACACCAGGGAAGAGGCGATCGAGTACGCCGAACGCCACGGCATCCCCTTCCGCCTGCATGAGCCGAACGAGGCGCCGGTCATCATCAAGGCCTACGCCGACAATTTCGCCACCAACCGCAAGCAGTCCTGGACCCACTGAGTCCGACTGCGGCCCCCCGGCGCCCTTAGCTCAACCGGATAGAGCACCCGCCTTCTAAGCGGACGGTTGCAGGTTCGAGTCCTGCAGGGCGCGCCACGCCTCCAGACCCTTCTCGAGATCGGCGACCAGGTCGGCGGGGTCTTCCAACCCGATATGCAGGCGCAGCAACTGGCCGGGCAGGTCGGGCGCGTGTTCGCGATAGACCAGTTGCGGGGTCTCAAAGGTGATCAGGCTTTCGAAGCCACCCCAGGAATAGCCCATGCCGAACAGGCTGAGCGCGCGCATGAAGGCGTGGGCCGCCGCCGTGTCGCCGCCCTTCATGATCATGCCCATCAAGGAGGCGGCGCCGTCGAAATCGCGCCGCCACAGGTCATGGCCGATCGAGCCGGCCAGGGGCGGATAAAGGACGTCGGCGACCTCTGGCCGCGCCTTCAGCCATCGGGCGATCTCCAGAGCCGAGCGGGCCTGGGCTTCATAGCGCAAGGGCAGGGTGCGGACGCCCCGCAGCGCCAGCCAGGCGTCATCCGGCGACACGTGCCAGCCCATGTCTTCGATGGCGTGGGCGATGGCGCGAACGATCTCGGGCGCGCGTGCGGCGACGCCGCCCATCAGCAGGTCGGAATGGCCGCCGACGTATTTGGTCAGGGCCTGGACGCTGACGTCGACGCCGTGCGCCAGAGGGCGGAAGGCCAGCCCGGCCGCCCAGGTGTTGTCCATGACGGTCAGGACGCCGCGCTCGCGACAGGCGGCGGCCAGCGCGGGAATGTCCGTCATCTCGAAGGTCAGGGAGGCGGGCGCCTCGATCAACACAAGCCGCGTACGGGGCGTCAGGGCCGCCAGGACGGTCTCGATCGAGGCGTCGGCGGGATGGAAGCGCGCGCTGATGCCGCGCGCGGCGAGATGGCGCGTCAGGAACCGGCGCGTCGGGCCGTAGACGGCGTCGGTGGTCAGCACCTCGTCGCCAGGCCGGAGCAGGGCGACCAGGGGCACGGTCACGGCGGCCAGGCCCGAAGGGACCAGGAAGGCGTCGGCGCCGCCCTCCATCTGGGCCAGCAGGATGCGCAGTTCGCGCGCGGCGCTCGTGCCGTCGAGACCATAGACGGGGCCGTCCGAACCATCCTGCATCCGGGCCGGGTCGTCGCTCAGCATGGTCGAGGCGCGTTCGAGCGGTGGATTGACCGGGCGGCGGCCCTGGCCGCGCCGGGTGGCGCTGGCGATCAGCCGAGTTCGGTCGGAAATGGGCGGCATGGCGGCTCCGGCGGGTTGCGGTTCGGCGCCTAGAGGGCTCTAAACTGTTCAGGGGTGCAAGACGGAGCGGCGGAACGGATGCGGAAATGGCGAGGCGGAGCGGCGGCGGCGGGCGTGGCGGCGCTCCTGGCGACAGGAGCCTGTCAGAGGACGGCTGAACCACAGGCGCCCGAGCCGCGCGAACCGTCCCGCCAGGCGCCGGTCGCCGCCGGCGAGGCGGAGCCCAGCCCCACTCTCGCGGCCGTGCGTCAGCGCGGGCGTTTGAACTGCGGCGTGCACGAGGGACTGGTCGGCTTCGCCTATACGGACAACAGAGGCGCCTGGCGGGGTTTCGACGTCGACTTCTGCCGAGCGACGGCGGCGGCTATCTTCGGCGATGCGGACGCCGTGCGCTTCGTGCCGCTGACGACCGAGCAGCGCTTCGACGCCCTGCGGGACGGGCGGGTGGACGTGCTGTGGCGCAACACCTCCTGGACCATGAGCCGGGATACGGGGGCGCAACTCAGCTTCGCCGGGATCAACTATTATGACGGCCAGGGCTTCATGGTGCGGCGCTCGCTCAATCTGAGCAGCGCGGCCGAATTGAACGGCGCGCGCATCTGCGTGCAGTCGGGCTCGACCACCGAACTGAACGTCGAGGACTATTTCCGTCGCCGGGGCATCGAATATCGACCCGTCGTGGTGGCGACCGAGGGCGAGGCGCGGCAGGCCTATGCGCGAGAGGAATGCGACGCCTTCACCGCCGACATCTCGGCCCTGGCGGCGGCCCGCACGACCCTGCCGAACCCGCAGCAGCACGTCATCCTGCCCGACGTCATCTCCAAGGAGCCTCTGGGCCCTGTGGTGCGCAGCGGCGACGATCGCTGGACAGCGGTGATCCGCTGGACGCTCAACGCTCTGATTCTGGCTGAGGAATTGGGCGTGACGCGCGCAAATGTCGCAGACCTGGGCAAGACTTCCGCTGACCCCAGAGTGCGTCGCCTTCTGGGCGACGAAGGTGACTTCGGACCCAGCCTTGATCTATCGAGAACATGGGCGAAAGACGCGGTTTCCGCAGGTGGAAACTACGGTGAGATATTCAGTCGGAATCTGGGCTCTCAGTCGTCGCTTGATCTGGAGCGCGGGCTGAATGCTCAATGGTCATCACGACCTGGCGGGTTGATCTATGGCCTTCCTGTCCGTTAGTCCAAGGGGATGAGGGAATAGGGAAGGGACCGGATGGAGACCACGGCCAAGCGCGGACTGCCGCTTCATGTGTTGATGCTGATCGGATTTCTGGTCGGTCTCACAGGCGGCCTCATCGTCAATCTGACCGTCGGGGGCGACGTCGGTTGGGTGCAGTGGCTAACCTCCAACATCACGGGTCCGGCGGGACAGATCTTTCTGCGCCTGCTGTTCATGCTGGTCCTGCCCCTGCTGTTCTCGGCCCTCGTCATCGGGGTGGCCGAGATGGGCGACCTGAAGGCCCTCGGTCGTGCGGGGTCCAAGAGCCTGGGCTTCACCGTCTTCATTTCGGCCGTGGCCGTGCTGATCGGCATGGTGATGGTCAATGTCTTCCGTCCGGGCGACGGCGTTGATCCGGCCCTGGCGCAACAGCTGCTGGATCAGGGGCGTGCGGGCGCCGCATCCATCGTCGGCAGCGCGCCGACCTCGGTGCAGGCGGGCGACTTCTTCTTGGACCTGATTCCGTCGAACGTCTTCACGGCGGCGGCCGAGAACCAGATCCTGCCGGTAATGGTCTTCGCCCTGTTCTTCGGCGTCGGCCTGGTCATGACCAAGAGCCCGGCCACTGACCGACTGCAACAGACCATCGAGGGTCTGTTCGAGGTGATGATGAAGCTCATCAACCTCGTCATCCGCATCGCGCCCATCGCCATCGCCTGCCTGATGTTCAACCTGGCGGCCCTGTTCGGCTGGGAGCTGCTGATCCGTCTGGGCGCCTTCGTGGCCGTGGCCGTGGGCGCCATGGCGATCCATATGTTCGTGGTCTATCCGCTGGTGATCTGGCTGTTCGGCGGCATGTCGCCGCTGAAGTTCTTCCGCGACATCCGCGAGGCCATGGTGGTGTCCTTCTCCACCGCCTCCTCGAACGCCAGCCTGCCGGTGTCGCTGCGCGTGGCCGAACAGGAACTGGGTCTGCCGCGCAAGATCGCTCGTTTCGTCCTGACCGTCGGCGCCACCGCCAACCAGAACGGCACGGCCCTGTTCGAGGGGGTGACGGTGCTGTTCCTGGCCCAGTTCTTCGGCGTCGACCTGACCCTGGGCCAGCAGGTGATCGTCATGCTGGTGTGCATTCTGGGCGGAGTGGGCACGGCGGGCGTGCCCGCAGGCTCCCTGCCGGTCATCGCCATGATCCTGGCCATGGTGGGGGTGCCGCCGGAGGGGATCGGCCTGATCCTGGGCGTGGATCGCTTCCTGGACATGTGCCGGACGTCGCTGAACGTCACCGGCGACCTGGTCGTCGCGGCGGTGGTGTCGCGCGGGGAAGAGGATGCCGACGAGCCGCCTGCAGCGCCGGCCGCCGCCTAGGAAAAAGGCCGACGCAGGATCGCCTGCGTCGGCCTTGTCCCTGGCGCCCGGTCCCCGGTCAGGACATGGGCGGCGCGGGCGGCGTCGGATCGGGAGGCAGGGGGATGAATTCTTGATCATCCATGTCGGGCAGCTTGATGCGGCCCGCGCGCCAGTCGGCCTTGGCCTGCTCGATGCGCTCCCTGGAGGACGAGACGAAGTTCCACTCGATGAAGCGCTCGCCCACCGGCTCGCCGCCCAGCACCATGACGGTGGTCGGCTGCAGGGCGTGGATCACGGACGGCGCGCCCGAGGAGAGGACCGCCATCTGGCCGTGACCTAGGGGCTTGCCGTCGTCGATCTCGACCAGGCCCTGGACGACATAGACGGCGCTTTCCGAATGATCGGTCGGAGTCTGGAAGCGGGCGCCGGGCTCAAGCTCCAGGTGCAGGTAGTGCAGGGGCGAGAAGGTGCTGACACCGGCCTTCATGCCCATGGTTTCGCCCGCGACCAGGCGTCCCTTCACCCCGCCCTCGACCCAGGTCGGCAGATCGCCGGGGACGACATGCTGGAAGGACGGGTCGATCTCTTCCTGACCATTGGGCAGGGCGACCCACGCCTGGATGCCTTCCAGACGCGCGCCTTCGCGGCGAGCGCGTTCGAAACGCTCCGAGTGGGTCACGCCGCTGCCCGCGGTCATCCAGTTGACCTCGGCCGGCCGGATGTCCTGCTGCACGCCCAGGCTGTCGCGGTGCGTGATCTCGCCCTCGAACAGATAGGTCAGGGTCGAGATGCCGATGTGCGGGTGGGGACGCACGTCGACTGTCTTGGGCAGGCCCGCCGGCATGTCCACGGGCCCCATGTGGTCGAAGAAGGCGAAGGGGCCGACCATGCGGCGCTTGGCGAAAGGCAGGACGCGGCCGACCTCAAAGCCGCCGAGATCCTTGCGGCGCTGGTCGATGACGAGTTCGATCATATTGATTTTCCTGGAGTAAGAAACGCTGCAACGACGCACGGGGGCGATCCGCGCACTATGGCCCGGATCGCCCCAAAGGTCAGTCCTCCTTGTCGTAGGAGAATTGGATTCCGGCCGTGCCGCCGGTTTCGATGAACAGGTTCATGAAGGCGGGGACAGTTTCCGATCGTTTCCAGTCACGCTGCAGCTCGCAGAAGAGCTGAGGCACGGAAATCATCTTTCCGCCGGCCTGTTCGATGCGGCGCAGACCCATTTCGTGGGCGGCGACCGAGGTGCCGCCGACGGCGTCGGCCACGACATAGACCTCATATCCCTCACGCAGGGCGTCCAAAGCGGGGAAGGTCAGGCAGGCCTCGGTCCACAGGGCCGTCATGATCAGCTTCTTGCGGCCGGTCGCCTCGACCGCCTTGCGGAATTCCACGTCTTCCCAGGAGTTGATCGTGGTGCGGTCATAGGTCGGGTAGTCTTTCAGGACCTTACGCAGTTGACCGATCGGCGGCTTGTTCAACCCTGTCTCGACGTTGACGGTCGAGTGGACGATCGGCAGGCCGTAGGCGACGGCGGCCTTGGCTGTGCCGACGATGTTGTTCACCAGCAGTTGGCGGTCCATCGAGGCGATGGAGTTCACCTGGACCGGCTGATAGTCGATGATGACGAAGGCCGAGTTTTCGGGGGTCAGAAGGTGATCCGACTTCGGATCGCGGATCGGTTCGCTGGCCATTGGGTGGTTCCTTTCCGGGGGATGCGCCTGGGGCGAGGCGCGCGCATGACGTCGGCTCCGCCCCGTCGGAGGGGGCGAGGCGAAGCCGACGCGCATGGGTCAGTCGCGTTGCGAGTCGAGCATCTCGTGATCGGTGGCGACCTGCTGAGCCTTGCCGTAGCTTTCGATCAGCAGCTGATAGGGTGGGAAGATCTGGGTATAGACCTCGGCCCATTGGGCGGCGTCTTCACGGCGCCAGGTCTTCTGCAGTTCCGAGGCGACGGCCGCCATGTCCATCGGCACGACGCCGGCCTGGACCACGCGGGCCAGGGTGATTTCCTGGGCCATCTTGGAATAGGTGCCCGAGGCGTCGAGCACCACGAAGACCTTGTAGCCTTCATAGGCGGCGCTGATGGCGGGGAAGGCCATGCAGACGCTGGTGATGGTGCCGGCGATGATCAGGGTCTTGCGGCCCGTGGCCTTCACGGCGGCGACGAAGTCGGGGTTGTCCCAGGCGTTGATCTCGCCCTTGCGCGCCACATACTGGGCGTGGGGGGCGTTGGCGTGGATTTCCGGGATCAGCGGACCGTTCGGGCCCTGCGGCACCGAAGCGGTGGTGATGACCGGCAGCTTGGCCAGGGTGGCCATCGAGGCCAGGGCGGCGGCGTGACGGCGCAGGGTGGTCATCGGCATGTCGGCCACGGTCTGGAACAGGCCGCTCTGATGGTCGATCAGCAGCATGACGGCGTCGTTCGGGTCGATGACCGGGCGTTGACCGTTGAAATTGGCGGGCAGGGCGAAAGCGGACATGAGTCTTTCCTTTCAGGCAGGGGGCCGCGCTCGGACAAATGTCCGTTCGGGGCGGGGGTTGCGGCCCGGTCCGAAGACCGGGCCTTACGTTTCTGTGAGAGGGATCAGGCGGCCGGAATGTCGCCGAAGCGGCCGCTGTTGAAGTCCGTGATGGCGGTGCGAATCTCGTCCTCGCTGTTCATCACGAACGGGCCGTAGCCGACGATGGGCTCGTCGATGGGCTCTCCGGTCAGGATCAGCAGGGTCGTGTCCGCATCGGCGTTCAGGGTCACGCTGTCGCCCTGACGGTCCAGCAGCAGGGCTTCGGCGGCGCCGGCCGGCTGGTCGCCGTTGACGGTGACATGGCCTGACAGAACCACCACCATGGCCGTATGGCCTTCGGGCAGGTCCAGCGTCGTCTCGGCGTCCCGGTTCAACCGCACGTCCCACACATTGATGGGCGTGAAGGTGCTGGCCGGGCCTTTCGAGCCGTCCATCGCGCCGGCGATGATCCGGGCCGTGCCTGCGTCATCCGGCAGGGAAACGGTCGGAATGTCGGCGTTCAGGATCGACTGGTAGCCGGGACGGGTCATCTTATCCTTGGCGGGCAGGTTGACCCACAGCTGAACCATGCGGAACGGGCCGCCGGTGCGTGAGAAGGCCGGGGAGTGGAACTCCTCGTGCAGGATGCCGCCGCCCGCCGTCATCCACTGGACGTCGCCGGGGCCGATGACGCCGCCCTGGCCGGTCGAGTCGCGATGCTCGACCTCGCCGTCATAGACGATGGTCACGGTCTCGAAGCCGCGGTGCGGATGCTGGCCCACGCCGCGCCGCTCGGTCGTCGGCTCGAAGTTGTACGGACCGGCGTAGTCGAGCAGCAGGAAGGGGCTGACCTGCTTGCCCACGGCGTTGTAGGAAAACAGCGAACGGACGGGGAAGCCGTCGCCGACCCAGTGGCCGCGGTCGTTGCCGTAACGGCCCAGAACCTTCTTCATGGTCTAGTCTCCATTCGTTGGATCGGCCGCTGGAAGCAGGGCCGATCGCGTTGAAGACTTTATGGCCCTGGAACGCCGGCCTGTGCAGATTGCGAAATCGCCTCGCTGCGTCCTATCAGTAGGACGATGAGAGACCTCAACGACCTCTATTACTTCGTCCAGGTGGTGGATCACGGCGGCTTCGCGCCCGCCGCGCGAGCGCTGGGCATGCAAAAGTCCAAGCTCAGTCGACGTATCGCCTTTCTGGAGGACCAACTGGGCACGCGCCTGATCCAGCGATCGTCCCGCAAATTCTCGGTTACGGAGGTCGGTCAGGAATATTACCGCCACTGTCTGGCCATGCTGGTCGAGGCCGAGGCGGCCCAGGCCGTGATCGACAATGTCGCGGCCCAGCCGCGCGGCGTCATTCGCGTCGCCTGCGTGCCGGGGCTGCTGACCTATCAGATGGGCGGGCTGATCGCGCGCTTCATGGCCGTCTATCCCGAGGTCGAGGTGCATCTGCACAGCACCAGCCGCCGGGTGGACGTCATCGGCGAGGGTTTCGACCTGGCCATCCGCGTGCGCGAGCCGCCGCTGGAGATGACGGACCTGGTTATGCGCAAGCTGGACGAGAGCGTGCACCGCCTTGTGGCTGCGCCCGATCTGATCACGCGGTTTGCGCCGCCTTCCGGCCCGGCCGACCTGGCGGGCTGGCCCAGCCTGGATTTCGGTCCGGCGCACCGCGACCACGTCTGGTCCCTGCACCATAAGGACGGCATGACCGCCTCGGTTCGCCATTCTCCGCGTCTGGTGACCGACGATCTGCACATGCTGCATGAGGCTGCGGTGCAGGGGCTGGGCGTCGCCCTGTTGCCGACCGTGGCGGTGGTGCGCGATCTGGCTGACGGGCGTCTGGTCGACCTGCTGCCGGATTGGCGGCCGAAGAAGTGGATCGTCCACGCCGTCTTCCCCTCACGACGAGGCCCCCTGCCGTCGGTGCGGATGCTGCTCGATTTCCTGGCCGAGGGCTGTGCGGAACAGCAAGCGCATGGCGAAGCGGCGAGGCGCGCGGCTCAGACCGACGGCTGACGACGTCTTCAGGGAGCCGAAGTCCAGCCCTGGCGTTGCCTAGACGCTAGACCGGGCAAGGCCGCGATGATGTTGATGAAGACGACCGAGGCGCCGTGTTCCGAGGGACTGACCTGGTCCAGCGACGACCAACCGGGTCTGACGCGGCGACGGAGCGGTCGCGGTTTCTGTTATCGTGATCCGCACGGCCGCCTGATCCGCACGAGAGAGGTTCTGGAGCGCATCCGCGCCCTGGCCATCCCGCCCGCCTGGGAAGAAGTCTGGATCTGCGCCGACGCCAGAGGCCATATTCAGGCGACCGGCCGCGATGCGCGAGGCCGCAAGCAATACCGATATCACCCCGATTGGACGGCCCATGCCGCCTCGCACAAGTTCGCGCGCCTTCCGGCTTTCGCGAGTCGCTTGCCGCGCCTGCATGATCGGGTTGAACAGGATCTGTCGCTGCGGGGGCCGCGCAAGGACAAGGTGCTGGCTACCGCAGTGCGTCTGCTGGAGCTCACCCTGATCCGGATAGGCAACGCCGCCTATGCCCGCCAGAACCGCAGTTTCGGTCTGACGACCCTGTGCAAGCGGCACCTGGAGGTCGACGGCTCGGTCCTGACGTTCGAGTTTCGCGGCAAGAGCGGCAAGGAACATCGGGTGAAGGTCAGCGATCGGCGCCTGGCGCGGGTGTTGCGCAGCCTGGAGGGCCTTCCGGGCCAGCATCTGTTCAAATACCGCGACGCCGAGGGGACGCTGTGTGCGATCAGTTCGGACGACGTGAACGCCTATATCCACGAAGCCATGGGCGAGCAGTTCTCCGCCAAGGATTTTCGCACCTGGGCCGCCACTGTCTCGGCTGCGCGAGCCTTTTGCGAGATGGCGCCGCCTGCCTCCCAGGCTGAGGGCCGACGCAACGTCTCGACCTGCATGAAGGCGGTGGCGGGTCTGCTGGGCAATACGCCTACGGTCTGCCGGGCCTCCTATGTCCATCCGCGCGTGATCGAACTGTATGAAGCCGGGACCATTGCGAACCTGCTGCCGGGGCCGGACGCCTGGCGGTTCGACGCCCGATTGGCGAAACTGCTGGATGAGGCCGCCTAGGCCCAGGCCTCCAGAACCTCGTCGCACTCCGCCGTTTCGATCTGCTGGCCGAAACGGTCGTGGTAGAGGTCGAGCAGGGCGTCGTGCGACTGATCCGAGGAGCTGCACAGGGCGTCGGAGACCACCACCACCCTGAACCCAAGGTCCACGGCTCCCAAGACGGTCGCCAGCACGCACATGTCGGTCTCCGCTCCCGTCACCACCAGAGTGTCGACCTGGCCCGTCATGAGGGCCGTCGCCAAGCCGGTGTCGAGCCAGGGCGAATAATGCGCCTTGTCCAGCACCCTGGCGGGCGGGGTGAAGGCCTGAAGCTCGGGCAGCAGCTCGACGCGCTCCTTGCCGAGGTTCTCAAGCGTGATCGACGCCCATCGCTCCCAATAGCGCCGCCAGGTCCCCCGTCCGTCGCCGGGCGAGCGCGCGGGGATGAAGCGGGTGAAACAGGTGCGCTCGGCCTTGTGCTCGCACAGGCGCACGACCACCGGCAGGACGCGGGGCATCCACGGCGTGCGCCACGCCGTGTCCTCGGCGAACAGCCTTTGCATGTCCACGCACAGATGGACCGCGTTGGCCGGGATGCGGCCGAAATAGATGCCGGAAGCCATGCCTGCGCCAAAGCCCAGGGCTGCGACTGGTTCCCGTCGATCAGGCCGCGTCGCGCGCCGCCGCCTGAGGATCGTAGTTGAGGATGGGCGCCAGCCAGCGCTCGGCCATCTGCACGTCCCAGCCCTTGCGGGTCGCGTAATCCTCGACCTGATCGCGGTCGATCTTGCCGACGCCGAAATAGTGGCTGCCCGGATGGCCGAAATAGAGGCCGCTGACCGAGGCCGGGGGCGACATGGCGAAGCTTTCGGTCAGTTCCATCCCCGCATTAGCGCCGGCGTCCAGAAGGCGGAACAGCGCAGCCTTTTCCGTATGGTCGGGCTGGGCCGGATAGCCGGGGGCAGGGCGGATGCCCTGATACTTCTCCTCGATCAGATCCTGCACCGAGGTCTGCTCGTCGGGGACGTAGCCCCACAGCTGGGTGCGGACTTCCTTGTGCAGACGCTCGGCGAAGGCTTCGGCCAGACGGTCGGCGAGGGCGGTGGCCATGATGGCGGAGTAGTCGTCGCCCGCCGCCTTGAACTCGGCCGCCTTTTCCAACTCGCCATGACCAGCAGTGACGGCGAAGGCGCCCAGGTAGTCGGCCCCGTCCTCGGCCACGAAATCGGACAGGCACAGGTTCGGCTTGCCGTTGGACTTCTTGATCTGCTGACGCAGACCGTGGAAGCGGGCGGCTTCCTCGATGCGGTTCTCGTCGGTCCAGACGACGACGTCGTCGCCACGCGCATTGGCGGGCCAGAAGCCGACGACGCCCTTGGCCGTGAACCACTTCTCTTCGACGATGCGCTTCAGCATGGCTTGCGCGTCGCGGAACAGATCCTGCGCCGCCTCGCCGACAATCTCATCCTCAAGGATCAGGGGATAGCGGCCGATCAGCTCCCAGCTGGCGAAGAAGGGTGTCCAGTCGATGTGGTCGGCCAGGTCCTGCAGGTCCCAGGCGTCATAGGCGCGCACGCCGAGGAAGGACGGCGCCGGGGCGGGTCTTTGCGCTTCATCGGGGCGCCAGCGGTTGTCGCGCGCCTGTTGCAGCGAAGCGCGGGCCTTCACTTCCTGCCCCCGGGCGTATTGCTCGCGGATGCGGACGTATTCGTCGCGGGTGGCCGCCTCGTTCTTCGTCTTGTCGGTCGGGGACAGCAGGCCGGACACCACGCCGACGGCGCGGCTGGCGTCGATGACATAGGTGGTCGAACCCCGCCGATAGGCCGGTTCGATCTTCACCGCCGTATGGGTGCGGCTGGTCGTGGCGCCCCCGATCAGCAGCGGAATGTCGAAGCCGCGCCGCTCCATCTCGGCGGCGACGAAGGTCATTTCGTCCAGCGAAGGCGTGATCAGCCCCGACAGGCCGACGATGTCGACCTTGTGCTCTATGGCGGCGTCCAGGATGCGGTCGGCCGGGACCATGACGCCCAGATCGACCACCTCATAGTTATTGCACTGCAGCACGACGCCGACGATGTTCTTGCCGATGTCGTGGACGTCGCCCTTGACCGTGGCCATCAGGATCTTGCCCGCCGCCTGCCGCGCCTGGCCTGCCTTTTCGGCCTCCATGAAGGGTTCCAGGTGCGCCACGGCCTGCTTCATCACGCGCGCCGACTTCACCACCTGAGGCAGGAACATCCGCCCCGAGCCGAACAGGTCGCCGACCACGTTCATCCCGTCCATCAGGGGGCCTTCGATGACGTGCAGCGGGCGTTCGGACGCCTGACGGGCCTCTTCGGTGTCCTCGACGATGTAGTCAGTGATGCCGTGGACTAGGGCGTGTTCAATGCGCTTGGCGACCGGGGCGTCGCGCCATCTCAGATCGACTTCCTTGACCGCGCCCTTTTCACCCTTGTAGCGGGGCGCCATGTCGACCAGCCGTTCGGTGTTGGACACGTTGGTCCGCTGGGGCCGGTTCAGGATCACGTCCTCGACCGCTTCGCGCAGTTCGGCGTCGATGTCGTCATAGACGGGCAGGTCGCCGGCGTTGACGATGCCCATGTCCAGACCGGCGTTGATGGCGTGGTACAGGAAGACGCTGTGGATCGCCCGACGCACCGGCTCATTGCCGCGGAAGCTGAACGAGACGTTCGACACCCCGCCCGAGACGCGGGCGTGGGGCAGGGTGGCCTTGATGACCTTGACCGCCTCGATGAAGTCGACGGCGTAGTTGTCGTGTTCCTCGATCCCCGTCGCGATGGCGAAGATATTGGGGTCGAAGATGATGTCCTCGGGCGGGAAGCCGACCTCGTTGACCAGGATGTCATAGGCGCGGGTGCAGATCTCGATCTTGCGTGCGGCGGTGTCGGCCTGGCCCACCTCGTCGAAGGCCATGACCACCACGGCGGCGCCGTAACGTAGGCACTGGACGGCATGGTGGCGGAAGGCGTCTTCGCCCTCCTTCATGCTGATCGAGTTGACGATCGGCTTGCCCTGAACGCACTTCAGGCCCGCCTCGATCACCTCCCATTTGGAGGAGTCGATCATGATCGGCACGCGGGCGATGTCGGGCTCGGCCGCGATCAGGTTCAGGAAGGTCCGCATGGCGACGGGGCCGTCCAGCAGCCCTTCGTCCATGTTGACGTCGATGATCTGGGCGCCCGCCTCGACCTGCTGGCGCGCGACCGACAGGGCGGCAGGATAGTCGCCCGCGATGATCAGTTTCTTGAACTTGGCCGAGCCGGTGACGTTGGTCCGCTCGCCGACGTTGATGAAGACAGGACGCATCACGACACCAACTCAAACGGTTCCAGGCCCGACAGGCGCAGGGCTGTGGGGCGCTCCGGCACGGCGCGTGGCGTCACGCCCGCGACCTCTTCGGCGACGTGGCGGATGTGGTCGGGGGTGGTGCCGCAGCAGCCGCCGACGATGTTGACCAGGCCTGATTGCGCCCATTCCTCGAGGAAGTGGGCCGTTTCGTGCGGCTGCTCGTCATACTGGCCCATGGCGTTGGGCAGGCCCGCGTTGGGATAGGCGCTGACCAGGGTGTCGGCGACGCGGCTCAGTTCAGCGATGTGCGGCCGCATCAGCTCGGCGCCCAGGGCGCAGTTGAAGCCGACGGCGAACGGCCTGGCGTGGCGGATCGAGTTCCAGAAGGCTTCCGCCGTCTGGCCGCTCAGCGTGCGGCCCGAACGGTCGGTGATGGTGCCCGAGATCCACAGGGGCAGGGGCTCCAGCCCCTCGTCCTCCAGATCCTTGATCGCCTTGATCGCGGCCTTGCAGTTCAGGGTGTCGAACACCGTCTCGATCAGGAAGATGTCGACGCCGCCGTGGTGCAGGGCGCGGGCCTGCTGCTTATAGGCCTCATAGACCTCGTCATAGGTGACGGCGCGATAGCCTGGGTCGTTGACGTCGGGGCTCAGCGACAGGGTGCGGTTGGTCGGACCGATGGCGCCGGCGACGAAGCGGGGCTTGTGCGGCTCCTTTTCCGTCCAGCGGTCGGCGACCTCGCGCGCGATGCGGGCGCCTTCATAGTTCAGGTCGTAAACCGCATCCTCCAGACCGTAATCGGCCTGGGCGATTGTGGTCGAGGAGAAGGTGTTCGTCTCCGAAATGTCGGCCCCGGCGGCGTAATAGACATCGTGCAGGTCGGCGATGATGTCGGGCCGAGTGAGGATCAACAGGTCGTTGTTGCCCTTTTGCGGGTGGTTGTGCTGGCGGAAACGCTCGCCGCGAAAATCTTCTTCCGTCAGCTCGCGGCGCTGGATCATCACGCCCCAGCTGCCGTCCAGCACCAGGATGCGCTCTTTCGCCGCCGCGTGCAGGGCGGCGATGCGTTGGGCGCGGCTCAGGGGGGAAGTCATCTACGCAACAGTCTTGGTTTCACGTACGCCCAGAACCCGACAGATCGCATAGACCAGCTCGGCGCGGTTCAGGGTGTAGAAGTGGAAGTCCGAAAAGCCCTCTTCCTGAAGGCGGGCGCAGGTCTCGGCGGCGATGGAGGCGGCCAGCAGCTTGCGCGTCTCGGGGTCGTCGTCCAGCCCGTCGAAGTGGCTAGCCAGCCAGTCGGGCAGGGCCGCGCCGCATGCCGCCGTCATCCGCTTCAGACCCGCAAAGTTGGATACCGGCATGACGCCGGGGATCAGGGGAATGGTCACGCCCGCCGCCCGCACCCGGTCGCGGAAGCGCAGGAAGGCCTCGATGTCGAAGAAGAACTGCGTCACGGCGCGCGTGGCGCCTGCGTCCACCTTGGCCTTCAGCACCTCGATGTCGTGGTCGATGGACGGGCTTTCCGGGTGCTTTTCCGGATAGGCGCCGACCGTGACCTCGAACCCGCCGATGCTGCCGATAGCGGCGGTCAGTTCGGTGGCGTTGGCGTAGCCGTCGGCGCGCGGCGTATAGGCGCCGCCGATGCCTGCGGAGCCCGGCGGGTCGCCGCGCAGGGCGACGATGTGGTCGACGCCGATGGCCTTATAGCCCTCAATGACTTCATCGACCTCGTCGCGGCTGGCCTCAACGCAGGTCAGGTGGGCGGCGGGACGCAGGGTGGTCTCGCTGATGATGCGCTGGACGGTGCGGTGGGTCCGCTCGCGCGTCGAGCCGCCCGCGCCGTAGGTGACGGAGACGAAAGCCGGGTTCAGCGGCTCCAGCCGCCGGATCGCCGACCACAGATTGGCCTCGGCGGCGTCTGTCTTGGGCGGGAAGAACTCGAAGGAGACGTTGACGGCGTTGCGGTTGGAACCGGCGCGAGCGACCGGACCCAGCGGCGACAGCAGCAGGGCGCGAGCTTCGGCCAAATTCAGCGAGGATGCGGAGGAGGGGGCCATCAGGCGGTCTTTCGGGCGGTCTGGGCGGCGCGCTCGCCGGTCCAGATGTGAACGGTCAGGCCCTCGGTGTCGGGGGGCAGGGCGATGGGCGCCGAGGGCGTCAGGCCCGCCTCGGTCAGCCATTCGCGGATTTCAGCGTCGGGGAAGCCCAGACGGCGGTGCTGGTGCGCCTCGCGCAGGTGCTCGAAATTATGAGGCGCGAAGTCGACGATCAGCAGCTTGCCGCCGGGCATGACCAGACGCGCGGCCTCGGCCACGGCGGCGGCGGGATCGGCCAGGTAGTGCAGAACCTGATGCACGATCACCAGGTCGGCGCTTTCGTGCGGCAGGCGGGTCGAGAAGATGTCGCCGTGGCGCAGTTCGACCTTGTCCAGCCCCGCCTTGGAGACATTGGCGCGGGCGATGTTCAGCATGTTCTGCGACAGGTCGAGGCCGACCGACATCTTCGCCTTCCTGCCGAACAGGGTCAGCATCCGGCCCGAGCCGGTGCCCAGATCGACCACGCGCTCGAACGGACCGGAGCCGGCGGCGCGCTCAACCGCCGCCTCGACGGCGCTTTCGCAGACATAGAGGCTGCGCATCTGGTCCCACTGAGGCGCGATCTGTTCGAAGTAGCGGGCGGCGTCGATGGCGCGCTCCTTGCGCACCTCGTCCAGACGGCGATGGTCGGCCTCGCCCTCGCCGTCGTCCAGCAAGTCCAGCACGGTGTCGATCAGACGCCGCGACAGGGCGTCGTGCGACAGGCGGTAGAAGACGCGCGCGCCGTCGGGGAATCGCTCGATCAGCCCGGCGTCGGCCATCAGCTTCAGATGGCGCGAGACTCGTGGCTGGCTCTGGTCCAGAACCCGCGACAGCTCCATCACCGACAGCTCTTCGGCGGCCAGCAGCGACAGCACCCGCAGGCGGGTCGGCTCGCCGGCGGCGCGCAGGGCTTCAACAGTCTGGTCGGCGGTCAGCGTCATGGGTCGTATAAAGATATCCTTATACGCTTATGCAAGCAAAATCTGGTCGGAGTTGGCGACCTTGTGCCCAACGACGGCACGGATTGTTCTTCAAACACGAAAAACAACGCGCCCTCTCCCGATGGGAGAGGGCTTGAGCCTCCAAGAGCTGAAGGCGATTGGAACAGGCGAAAGGGTGAGGGTTCCCGGCGGAAATCGGCCGAAGGCCGGGGGCTGCCCTGTATGCTGCGGCTCACGCCGACTGAAACCTCAGCCCCTCACCCTTTCGCGCAAGAACGATCGCTAGCGCTCTCGTGCGCTCAAGCCCTCTCCCGCCGGGAGAGGGAAGAGCCTATGCCTCAACAGGCGTCTTCAGCGGCTCGTTCGCGAAGTGGGCGGAGAGATTCTGCAGAAGCAGTATCAGCATTCCCTGCACCGCCTCGGTCGTGGCGCCGCCGGTGTGGGGCGTCAGGACGGTGTTGGGCACCCCCGACCAGCGTGCGGCCTCGGTCGGTTCCTGGGCGAAGACATCCAAGGCCGCGCCGCCCAGACGGCCGTCCTTCAGGGCCGCGATGACGGCGTCCTCGTCCACCAGTTGTCCGCGCGCGACGTTGACCAACAGGCCGGACGGCCCGAGCGCCTCGATCACTTCGGCCGAGATCAGTCCCCGGTTGCTCTCGTCCGCCCGGCAGGCCACGACGAGGACGTCGGAGCCGCGCGCCAGATCGATTAGGCTGTCGGCGCGAGACCAGGCCGTCTCCTTCTCTCGCGGCGCCCACCAGCGGATATCCATGCGCATGACCTCGGCGCGACGCGCCACGGCTTCGCCGATGTGGCCCAGGCCGACGATCCCCAGTCGCTGACCGCCCAGCGAGGTGGTGATGCTGCGCGTCGACAGCTTCCATTCGCCCGCGCGGATGGTGCGGTCGCCCTCGGCGATCTGGCGGCGCGCGGCCAGGATCAGGCCGATGGCGTGGTCGGCCACGTCTTCGTGGTTCACGCCGGGCGCATGGGTGACGGGCAGGCCGCGCGCGCGGCACCACTCGACGTCGATGCCGTCGTATCCCGCCGTGAAGCAGGCGATCAGCGACAGATGGGGCAGGCGCTCGATCAGCGCCTTGTCCAGTTCGAACTCGCCCGCGACGATCAGGGCGCGGATGTCTCCAGCCGCCTCGACCGGCGGGCCTTCCCAGAAGCGATAGACATCGTAGGCGCTTTCCAGGAAAGCGCTCAGCGGGGCCAGATGCCGCTGCATGATCAGGACGGCGGGACGCTGGGTCATGAACGCAGACTATCCCGCTTTCGCCGGAGCGCCAGCCTTCTCATTCACCGCTCATCCCGGGGACGCCGGGATCCAGTGTTTTGACGACAGGAGCGACGTTCGACCCTCTGGTGTCTTGGGCTCTTACTGGATCCCGGCGTCCGCCGGGATGAGCGGGAGAGGGGGCATAGAAAAACGGCCCCCCGATTGCTCGGAGGGCCGCTTGTCAATCTGTCAGCTGGATCAGCGACCGAACTTCTGGTGCTGGATGCGCTTGGGAATGATGCTGTCCGCGCCCAGGCGGCGCATCTTGTCCTGTTCGTAGGCTTCGAAGTTGCCCTCGAACCATTCCACATGGCCGTCGCCTTCGAAGGCCAGGATGTGGGTGGCCAGACGGTCCAGGAACCAGCGGTCGTGGCTGATGACCACGGCGCAGCCGGCGAACTCTTCCAGAGCCTCTTCGAGGTTCTGCAGGGTTTCGATGTCCAGGTCGTTGGTCGGTTCGTCGAGCAGGATCAGGTTGCCGCCGGTGGCCAGGGTCTTGGCCAGGTGGACGCGGTTGCGCTCACCGCCCGACAGTTGGCCGACCTTCTTCTGCTGGTCGCCGCCCTTGAAGTTGAACGAGCCGACGTAAGCACGCGTGTTGATCTCGCGCTTGCCGACCATCATGATGTCGGTGCCGCCCGAGATGGCCTGCCAGATGGTGTCGTCCGGCTTCAGATCGTCGCGCGACTGGTCGACATAGGCCAGCTTGACCGTCTCGCCGACCTTGATCGTGCCGCCATCGGGCTGTTCCTGGCCGGTGATCAGCTTGAACATGGTCGACTTGCCGGCGCCGTTGGGGCCGATGACGCCGACGATGCCGTTGGGCGGCAGCTTGAAGTTCAGGTCGTCGAACAGAACCTTGTCGCCATAGGACTTCTTCAGGCCGCTCACTTCCAGCACGACATTGCCCAGGCGGGGGCCGGGCGGGATCTGGATGGCGGCGAAGGTCTGGGCCTTGGCGGAGTTCTCCTGCTCGGCGACCATCTTCTCATAGGCGGCCAGACGGGCCTTGGACTTGGCCTGACGGGCCTTGGCGCCCGAGCGGACCCATTCCAGTTCGCGGGTAAGGGCGCGCTGGCGGGCTTCGGATTCCGACTGTTCCTGCACGACGCGCTTGGTCTTGGCTTCCAGCCACGAGGAGTAATTGCCCTCGTGCGGGTGGCCCTTGCCGCGGTCCAGCTCCAGCGTCCACTTGGTCACCTGATCCAGGAAGTAGCGGTCGTGGGTCACCAGGATGACGCAGCCGGGGAAGTTCTCGAGGTGGTGCTGCAGCCAGGCCACCGACTCGGCGTCCAGGTGGTTGGTCGGTTCGTCCATCAGCAGCATGTCGGGTTTCGACAGCAGCAGGCGGGCCAGCGCCACGCGGCGCTTTTCACCGCCCGACAGATTGGTGACTTCCCAGTCGTCAGGCGGGCAGCGCAGGGCGCCCATGGCCTGATCGATGCGGCTGTCGATGTCCCAGACGTCGCCGGCGTCGATCTTCTCCTGGAGGGCGGTCATCTCCTCCATCAGCTCGTCGGTGTAGTTTTCACCCAGCTCATTGGCGACTTCGTTGAAGCGGTTGACCCACTGCTTCTCTTCGCACCAGGCCTCGACGTTCTGGCGAACGTTCAGGTTCGGATCGAGCTGCGGCTCCTGCTCCAGATAGCCGCGCTTGACGCCGTCGGCGGCGCGGGCCTCGCCCTGAAACTCGTGGTCCAGGCCGGCCATGATCTTCAGCAGGGTCGACTTACCCGAGCCGTTGACCCCGACGACGCCGATCTTGGCGTCGTTGTAGAAGCTGAGCCAGATGTTCTCGAAGACCTTCTTGCCGCCGGGATAGGCCTTGGTCAGGCCCTGCATCTGGAAGATATATTGCTGCGCCATGCGTCGCGTCGCGCCCTTGATTCAGTGCGGATGGGGAAGTTGCCGGGGGATGTAGCGATCCCGAGGGCTTTGGGCAAATCTTCGGACGCCGACGCGGCTTTTCGATGGCGGTCTTCAGCGAGCGGGAAGAACGGCTTCCAGGGCGCGGGTGAAGCCGACCGGGGCGACGGTCAGGTGGTCCTCGTCCTCAAGGACGACGAAACTGATCGTCAGGCCGGGATAGCCGCGCGATTCCAGATTCCGCTGCAACGTCTGCATGTCGCCGACCATGTCGGCTTCGCTGTTGCGGCGGGTGGGGCCGGGCTTCTCGTGACCGCCCACATACATGAAGACCTGGGCCTGAAGATCGCGATGGTTGCGGGCGTAGTCGGCCTCGACCCCCATCATGTAGCCCTTGTCGTACCAGAGCGACGGACTGCCCAGGACGTAGGACTGGAACATCGCCGGGTCGCTGAACAGGATCTGCGCGCCCAGCAACCCGCCGTAGGAATGGCCCAGCAGCACGCGGCGCGACGGATCGGCGCGGAACGTCTTCTCGATGAAAGGCAGGGCCTGGGTCTTCAGATAGGTCTGATAGGCCGCGCCGCCGCCATGCACGGCGGCGCCTGAACTGCGCGGGCCGTTGGGAGTCGGGGTGTAGTCGCGGCGGCGGCTGTCGGCGCCCTTGTCGCTCTCGGCGTAGGACAGGCCGACCAGGATGAACTCCTGCACGACCGGTCCATCCAGATTCACACGACGGGCGATCTGGCGGATGATGGGGAAGGCGTAGTCCGCGTCGGTGACGTAGAGGGTCGGGTAGCGGCGGCCGGGGTTGGCTTCATAACCGGCGGGCAGGCTGACGAAGACCTGATAGTTCCGGCCGGACACGGGGTCGGGCACGCTCCAGACCTGGGTTCCGGTCAGCACATAGGGGGCGCCTTCGGCGGCGCCTGGCTCGGAGAGCGATGTTCCGGCGTCGGCCTTCTCGCTGCAGGCGCCGAGAAGAAGGGCGCCTGTCGTGAACATGGCGATCGCCGCCGCCGCGCTGAAAACCCGCATCCATTCCCTCCAAGCTGTGCCGTTGGCGCAGGTTTCGGGGCAAATGCGGCGAGGGAAGGGCGAGGACGTCAGGCGTAGTTGAAACTGATGGAGATGCGCTGTTCCTCGGCGCGATTGGCGGGCACCTCGTGGCGCAGCCAGCTTTCCCACATCAGCACCGTGCCGGGCGCGGGTTTCAGATAGACGAAGGGCTGTTCGGCCTCGCCGGCGTCGGCGGTGAGGCCGGGACGGGCCATCATCATGGCGAGGCGCGGGTCTTCGATCTTCAGGGAAGAGGCGCCGTCGGGCACGTGAATATAGATCGTGCCGGACAGGACCGCGTGCGGGTGGATGTGGCCGGTGTGGCCGCCGCCGGGCATCAGGACGTTGACCCACAGATTGTCGAGCTGAAGCTTCTTGACTAGGTCGAAATTCAGGGCCTTGGCGAAGGCCGCCGCCTGCTTGTCCAGCAGGCGCTTCAGCGCCGCGAACTCCGGAAACCGCTGCGGCAGGTCGTTGATCGACCCGTAGGACGTATAGCCCGGATAGTGATTGGCCCGGCACCATTCGATCCCGGCCTCGTCCTCCTCGGCCATGACCAGGCAGAGGTCGAGCAATTCCTCATGCAGTTCCGCCCAGCCGCGCGAAGAGGCGAGGGAGGCGTCATAGACCTGGGTGGCGAAAAGGGATCGCAAGGACATGGCGGGTGCAATAGCCCTTCTCCCACAAGGGGAGAAGGGTGAGAAAGCCGGTTCTAGAAGCCGAGATCAGCCTCGCCGCGCAGGATCGCCTCCGCCTGCTGACTATGCTTGGCCCCGGCGCGGTCATGCAGGATCAGGGGCGGCAGCAGGCGCAGCGGCGCCTTGCCGGTCTTGATCGCCTGGACCAGCACGCGCTTGGCCGGCTGATCGGCGTAGGGCTGGATCGGGCGGATGGCGAACGATCCCGCCTTGGGCGACAGCAGGCTCAATATGTCGGCCAGGCGGTCGGCGCGGTGGATGATGACGATGCGGCCTCCCTCGCGAACAGCCTTCAGCAGGAAGCCGGCCCAGGCGGTCAGGCCGTCGTCGGCCATCCAGGCGCCGAGTTTGCCTTCGGCGGGCGCGCGCAGGGCGGCGGGATCGTCGAAAAAGGGCGGGTTGCTGATCGCCCAGTCGAACGGCGGCAGGCCCAGGGCGCGAAAGCCGCGCGCCACGTCGCCGTTCACGATTGTCGTGCGCGCCTCGGCGCCGTTCAGCCCGGCGTTCTCCTGCGCCAGCGCAGCCGCGGCCGCGTCGCGCTCCAGCCCGGTCAGTTGGACATCGGGACGCCGGGCGGCGACCTGCATCAGCACGGCGCCCGCGCCGCAGCCGGCCTCGATCATCCGTTCGCCGGGCCGGGCTTCGATCGCTGCGGCCAGCAAGGCGGCGTCCATGCCCGCGCGATATCCCTTGGCGGGTTGGCGCAAGCGGACGCGGCCGCCCAGAAGAGCGGATTCGGTCACCTCTGCGGCGACAGTAAGGGATGACTCGGCTTGACCCGTCATGGCGCCGCCACCATTGTGCGCCGCATCGCGTCCGGGCAAGCGGATGCGTGTGAATTTCGGGCGAATCTCCCCCTTCGCCCCTGTGCTGAAAGAGATTTTCGTGGACGCAGCTCTCGCCGTCGCCTCCCGTCCCAAGGGCGATGTGGACGCCCTGGTTCGTCTGGCCAAGGACGACATGGCGGCGGTCGACGCCCTGATCATCGCGCGGATGCAGTCCGACGTGCCGGTGATCCCCTTGCTGGCGGAGCATCTGGTGTCGGCGGGCGGCAAGCGTCTGCGCCCCTTGATGACCGTCGCCGCCGCGCGCGCGGTGGGCCAGACGGGCGCCATCGAAGGCCCCAAGAAGCTGGCCGCCTCGGTCGAGTTCATCCACACCGCCACCCTGCTGCACGACGACATCGTCGACGGCTCGGAAATGCGCCGGGGCAAGGTCGCGGCGCACCTGATCTGGGGCGCGGCCTCGTCGGTGCTGGTTGGCGACTTCCTGTTCGCGCGCGCCTTCGAACTGATGGTCGAGACGGATTCCCTGCGCGCGCTGGGCATTCTGGCCACAGCGTCGGCCGTGATCGCCGAGGGCGAGGTGCTGCAGCTGACGCGCGCCCACGACCTGAACCTGGACCTGGACACCTATCTGCAGATCATCCGCGCCAAGACGGC
The DNA here is from genome assembly GCF_053645695.1 of Brevundimonas sp. NPDC055311. Lineage (NCBI taxonomy): Bacteria > Pseudomonadati > Pseudomonadota > Alphaproteobacteria > Caulobacterales > Caulobacteraceae > Brevundimonas > Brevundimonas sp. NPDC055311. Next base: position 236,680 of record NZ_JBSHMV010000001.1, on the reverse strand, counting down.
CGAGCTGTTCGCCGCGGCCGCCGAATCGGGCGCGGTCGGCGCGGGTGCGACGGACGAACAGGTTGCGGCCCTGCGGGACTACGGCATGGCCCTGGGCATCGCCTTCCAGCTGGCGGACGACGCGCTGGACTATGGCGGCGCGACCGAGACCCTGGGCAAGAACGCCGGAGACGACTTCAACGAGGGCAAGGCCACCCTGCCGCTGCTGCTGGCAGTTCAGCGCACCAAGGGGACAGAAGATCTGTTCTGGGATCGCGTCATCACCAAGGGCGACCGCAAGCCTGAGGATTTCGACCGCGCCCGCGAACTGATCATCGGCAGCGGCGCTGTCGCCGCCACGCTGGACACGGCCGGCGACTACGCCGACCGAGCCAAGGCGGCCTTGCAGGTCCTGCCCGCCGGGCCGTGGCGCGCGGCGCTCGAGGCCCTGGCCGACTTCGCCGTCAGCCGGGCGACCTGATGCTGGCGGGCGTCCTGCTGGCCGGAGCGATCCTCGCCATGCAGGATGCGCCGCGTTTCACCATGCCCGCCTCGCCCGGCGACGCCCTGACCGCCGAGGTGTTTCGCCTGAACCCGGACGCAGTCGAGGCGCAGGTGAAGGCCTTGTTGGGTTCCGCCGCGGATGGGGAGGCGGATGAAGCCGACCCGGACCAGCCGCGTCCACCCCTCGACGAGATCATGATCCAGTCTTCCGGTTTGCTGAACATGGCCTATCGCCAGGGTTCGTTGCCGGTTGGGCCGGTGGTCCTCTATGCGGGCCCCGATGCGGATCACGCTCCCGACGCCGCCTGCCGCCTGACCCGCCGCCTGGACGCCGAGATAGACAACTCCGCCGAGGCGACGGAATGGTGCCTCGGGTTCGTTCTGAAGCTGGCGCCGACCCTGGTGTTGCCGCCGGCGCCGATTCATTAGGGGCCAGGGCCCATAACCCTCCCCATCGAGGGGGAGGGCTTTCAGGACCTCTTACTTCAGGCTGGCGCAGAAGCGCTGGATGCGGGTGCAGGCCTCTTCCAGCACCGCGTCCGAGGTCGCGTAGCTGATGCGGAAATAGGGGCTCAGGCCGAAGGCCGCGCCCTGGACCACGGCCACGCCCTCGGCGTTCAGCAATTCGGCGGTGAAGATCTCATCGTCTGCGATGACCACGCCCGACGGCGCCGTCTTGCCGATCAGGCCCTCGATCGACGGATAGACGTAGAAGGCGCCTTCCGGCTTCGGACAACGGATGCCCGCCGCCTGATTCAGCATGGAGACGACCAGGTCGCGGCGCTTTTCAAAGGCCGCGGCGCGGACGGGCAGGAAGTCCTGCGGGCCGTTCAGGGCCTCGACCGCCGCCCACTGACTGATGGACGAGGGGTTGGAGGTCGTCTGGCTGGCCACCTTGCGCATCAGATCGATCAGGGGCTTGGGGCCGCCCGCATAACCGATGCGCCAGCCGGTCATGGCATAGGCCTTGGACACGCCGTTGACTGTCAGGGTGCGGTCGTAGAGGTCGGGCGCGACCTGGGCGATGGTGACGTAGTCGAAGCCGCCATAGACGAGGTGCTCGTACATGTCGTCGGTCAGGATCCAGACCTGCGGATGCTTGCGCAGCACCTCGGCCAGGGCTTCGAGTTCGGCGCGGGTATAGGCGGCGCCGGTCGGGTTCGACGGCGAGTTGAGGATGATCCACTTGGTCCTGGGCGTGATGGCGGCGTCCAGAACCTCGGGACGCAGCTTGAAGCCGTCGGCTTCCTGACCGATCACGGTAACGGGCTCGCCGCCGGCCAACAGCACCATGTCCGGGTAGGAGACCCAGTAGGGCGCGGGGACGATCACCTCGTCGCCGGGGTTCAGCGTCGCCACCAGGGCGTTGTAGATCACCGGCTTGCCGCCCGAGGCGACGTGGATCTGGTTCGTTTCGTAGGTCAGATCGTTTTCACGGGCGAACTTGGCGACGATGGCGGCCTTCAGCTCGGGCATGCCGTCCGCGTCGGTGTACTTCGTCTCGCCGCGGTTGATGGCCTCGATAGCCGCCGCCTTGACGTTGTCCGGGGTGTCGAAGTCCGGCTCGCCGGCGCCCAGGCCGATGACGTCGCGGCCCTGACGTTTCAGCTCGCGCGCCTGGGCGGTCACGGCCAGGGTGGCCGAAGGCTTGACGCGGGCGAGGGAGGCGGACTGAAGGCTGGACATGGCTATCCTGTCTGGAGGATGTGGAGAGTGCCGGGGAGGCGAAGGCTTGATACGCAACCCCGCGGGGCCGCACAACGTTTGTGCGCGTCGCGGACGATCAAAAGGCGATTTGGGCGAAATTTATGCGGCGCGTCGTCGATTTCCTGCTGAACATGGAGGCCAGACGGTGGCGAACCCTGGCCGTCACCCTGCTGTTGCTGGGGGGAATCATCGCTCTGTTCGCCCTGGGCAAGACCCAGTTGGCGCTGGGCGCAGAGGATCGGCTGGAAGACTGGCTGGCGGGCTATCGCATCGGCCCGTGGGGCCTGGTCGCGGCGGTCGTGGTCTTCACCCTGTCCGCTTTCATCGGCGTGCCGCAGTTCCTGCTGATCGCCGCCTGCGTGGTGGCTTTCGGCCCGTGGTTCGGCTTCCTCTATAGCTGGATCGCCACTATCGCCTCGGCGGCCGTGACCTATTGGCTTGGTCGCGGACCGACCGCGCGCACGCTTGAACGCTACGGTGGCGGGACGGTGGAGCGCATCCGCCGGTTTGTCGGCCGCAACGCCTTTTCGGCCAGCTTCATCATCCGCAACGTGCCCTCGGCGCCCTTCATCGTCGTGAACATGGCGTTTGGGGCGGTGCGCGCTTCATTCCCGGCCTATCTGGCGGGATGCGCCCTGGGGGTGCTGCCCAAGACGGCGCTGGTGGCCTTCTTCGGAGGCTCATTCATGGCGGCGGTCAGCGGCGACGGGGTGTGGACCTCGGTGATCCTGGCGGCCGTCGCAGGCGTTTGGCTTGTATTGATGCTGGCGGTGCGCGAGTGGGTGAAGCGCCGCGAGGCCGCACGCAATCTGTCAGTCGATTGATCGGAGAACGACCATGCTGAAGCTCTACTATTCCCCCGGCGCCTGTGCTGTCGCCTCGCATATCGGCCTGGAAGAGGCGGGCGCGGACTATGCGATCGAGAAGATCGACCTGCGCGCCGGCCAGCAGCGGACGCCGGAGTATCTGGGGATCAACCCGGCGGGCGTGACCCCGGCGCTCCAGACCTCCGAGGGCGTGATCACCCAGAACGCCGCCATCCTGGCCTATGTCGCCCAGACGCATCCGCACGCTCAACTGGCCGACCTGGATAATCCGTTCGAATTCGCGCGACTGCAGGCTTTCAACGGCTGGCTGGCGTCCTCGCTGCACCCGGCCATCGGCAGGGCGCTGTTCTCCAAGCCGCCGCTGGAAGGCGAGGCCAGGGACGAGGCCGTCAAGGTCGCGCTGGAGAAGTACGACCTGGCCGAGAATCATCTGCTGGCCGGTCCCTGGGTCATGGGCGAAGATCATTCGATGGCGGACGGTTATCTGATGGTTTTCACCCGCTGGGCGCGCCAGGCGGGCCTGTTGGACAAGACCCGTTTCCCGAAGCTCAACGCTCATCTGGACCTTGTTCAGTCGCGCCCGGCCGTGCAGCGCGTGCTCCATGCCGAGGGTATTCCGGCTGTCTGATCGGAACGCCCCGCAAGCGGGGCTGGAAAGCTTGACCGGCAAGGCTTTCAAGCCTTGCCGTGACAAGCCTGTGATCGAGAAGCCATAGGCGCTTGCAATCCCTGCGGCATGAGGGCAAACGGGCCTGTAGTCGGCTCGGCGAAGACGGTCAGGACAGCTTTGCGGTCAGCGTGAAGCGGGGGTAGGGCGTCGCCACAGCGGACGAATGAAATTCACGCCCTTGCAGGCCCGAACTAAAGCGGTAACCGACGCCCATGCTTTCACCCCTCTTCGGCATGATTTCCAATGACATCGCAATGGATCTGGGGACGGCCAACACCCTGATCTACATGCGCGGCAAGGGGATCGTCCTGAACGAGCCGTCGGTCGTCGCCCTGCGCAACGTCGGCGGCCGCAAGATCGTCCACGCCGTCGGCCTGGAAGCCAAGCAGATGCTGGGCCGCACCCCCGGCCACATGGAAGCCATCCGCCCGATGCGCGACGGGGTCATCGCCGACTTCGAAGTCGCCGAAGAGATGATCAAGCACTTCATCCGCAAGGTTCATAACCGCAAGGGCTTCGTGAACCCGAAGATGATCGTCTGCGTTCCGTCGGGCGCCACGGCCGTCGAACGCCGCGCCATCAACGATTCCTGCCTGAACGCCTCGGCCCGCCGCGTCGGCCTGATCGACGAGCCGATGGCCGCCGCGATCGGCGCCGGCCTGCCGATCCACGAGCCGACCGGTTCGATGGTCGTCGACATCGGCGGCGGCACGACCGAAGTCGCCGTGCTGTCGCTGTCCGGCATCGTCTATTCGCGTTCGGTCCGCGTCGGCGGCGACATGATGGACGACGCCCTGATCGCTTATATGCGCCGCAACCATAACCTGCTGATCGGCGAGACGACCGCCGAGCGCATCAAGAAGGACATCGGCACCGCCCGCGTCCCGGCCGACGGCGAAGGCCTGTCGATCGAGGTCAAGGGCCGCGACCTGATGCAGGGCGTGCCGCGCGAAGTGAAGATGAGCGAACGTCAGGCGGCGGAAGCCCTGGCCGAGCCGGTCTCGCAGATCGTGGAGGCCGTGAAGGTCGCCCTGGAGGCCACGCCGCCGGAACTGGCCGCCGACATCGCCGACAAGGGCATCATGCTGACGGGCGGCGGCGCCCTGCTGCGCGGCCTGGACGCCGAGATCCGCGACCACACGGGCCTGCCGGTGCAGGTGGCGGACGACCCGCTGTCTTGCGTCGCCATCGGCTGCGGCAAGGTGCTGGAGCACCCGTCGTGGATGAAGGGCGTGCTCGAGTCGTCGCTCTGAGGCTGATCGGCCTGTCGTCGGCGCCGCAATCCTGAAGAGGGGGCGGTTTCAGCGACAGGCCCGCACCGTCGGCGGGCCTCGGTCCGCCGATTTCTAAGCTCTAGCAGGAAGGCTGGCCGTGGCGTTTCGCGACGGACCGTTCGAGAATCTGAAGGTGCCGCTGGCCTGGACGGCCGCGGTCATGGTCGTCGGCGGCATCGTCGCTGCGATCATGCTTCTGCTCGCCGATCGACCACAGCCGGGCGCGGATGACCTTCAGCCGGCGCAGGCCGCGTTCGACACCGCCGCAGGAACCACGGGCGGCGTCCTCGCCGCTCCGGTGCGCTGGACCGGCGACGCCGTCGATTACGTCAAAGGCTATTTCTTCGCCGTGTCGGAGAACCGTCGCCTGCGTCGCGAACTGGCGGAGATGAGCGCCTGGCGGGACGACGCCATGGCGCTGAAGAATCTCAACGCACGCTACGAACAACTTCTAGGCCTTCAGACCGAGCCGCCCATCGCCATGACGGCCGGCCGCGCCATCACCGACGTGCGCGGTCCGTTCGCCCGGTCGCGCCTGCTGAACGTCGGCGCCGGCAAAGGCGTGCGTGTAGGCAATCCGGTGCTGAGCGAGCACGGCGTCGTCGGCCGCATCTCGGGCGTTTCCGGCGTGCACAGCCGCATGGTGTTGCTGACCGACGTGGCCTCGCGCATTCCGGTCATGGTCGAACGCACGGACGCCCGCGCCATGCTGACCGGCGACGGCAGCCGCAGCCCGCGCCTGGACTATGTGCGGGGCCAGGGGGCGGTGCAGGACGGCGATCGCATCCTGACTTCAGGCGACGGCGGCGGCTTCCCGCGCGGCCTGCCGGTCGGCGTGGTGGCGAAGGGGGTCGACGGCTCCTGGCGGGTTAAGCTCTACAGCGACCGCACGGCCATCGACTATGTGCGGGTGCTGCTGTTCCAGGACTTTGGCCAACTGGCCGACCAGAACGCCCTCAACGCCGCGCCCCTGGCCAGCCTGAACACGGCGCCGCCGCCGAATGCAGCGCAGGCGGCTGCGATCCAGGACGTGGCTGTTCGCCGCGCCGCCGCCGCCCGCGCCGCGGCTGAACGCGTCCGCGCCGCCAACGCCGCTCCGCCGCCTGCGCCGGTCGCGTCGCCGCCCCAACCCACGACGCCGGCGCCGACCGCGCCCGACGGAGGCCGCGAGTGAGACGGACGATCACGGTGCGGATGGTCGGTCCGATGCAGTGGATCGGCTACCCGGCGCTGATCGCCGTCGCCGCCACCATCCTGTTCGCTATTCCGCTGCGCCTGTTCGGTCTGACCCTGCCCGAGCCGGTCTGGCCTATGGTTCTGGCTTTCGCCTGGCCGTTGATCCGTCCGTCCATGCTGGCGCCGGCGGTGTTGTTCGGCCTGGGCGTCTTCCTGGATTTCTTCTGGGGCGGTCAGGTCGGGATGTGGGCGCTCAGCCTGCTGCTGATCTACGGCGCGATGCTGCTGGCGTCCAAATATCTGGCCGGTCAGGCGACCATCGTCCTGTTCGCCCTCTATGTCGCGTCGACGGGCCTGGCGTTCGCGGTCGCCTATTTCGTGACGCGCGGCAGCCTTGGGAATGCTCCCAATCTACTGGCTGTTATGGGGCAGATGATCCCGACGCTGCTGCTCTTCCCCCTGGCTGACTGGCTGATCGAGCGTTTTGACGACGCGGACGTGCGATTCCGATGAGCAGCGAACCGCATATCTTCTTTTCCGATGTGAACGAGCGGCAGGGCTCCTTCCTGCGGCGCACCATGCTGCTGGGCGGGGCGACGGTCGTGGGCGGGCTGGCCCTGGTCGGACGCCTGGCGCACCTGCAGCTCTTCAAGTCGGAAGAGTTCGCCACCCTGGCGACCCGCAACCAGTTCAACTTTCGCCAGGTCCCGCCGCCGCGCGGTCTGATCAAGGACCGCAACGGCGTCGTCATCGCCGGCAACCGCCCCAGCTTCCGCGTTCTGGTCGTGCGCGACGAAACCAAGGATCTGGACCAGACGCTGGACCTTCTGGGTCAGCTTCTGCCCGACACGCTGGACCGTCGCCGCACCATCATTCGCGAGGTGAACGCCGCGCCGCGTTTCTCGCCTGTTCCGGTCAAGAGCGACCTGACGTGGGAAGAGTTCTCCAAGGTCAACCTGCACGCGGCGGAGCTGCCGGGCGTCATGGCCGACATGAACGAGGCCCGCTACTATCCGCACGGCGGCGCCTACGCCCATGTGGTCGGCTATGTGGCCAAGGTGTCGGACCGCGACGTGCAGGCCATCCGCGACAAGGGCGAGCAACCGCCCGCCATCCTGTTTAACCCGGGCTTCCGCATCGGCCGTCAGGGCATTGAAAGATCTCTAGATCTTGATCTGCGCGGCGTGGAGGGCGGCAAGCGGGTCGAGGTCAATGCGCGCGGTCGCGTCGTGGCCGAGGACATCGCCGGATCGCGCCCGGCGGTGCAGGGCTCTGAGGTCGTCCTGACGCTGGACAACGACGTCCAGCAACGCGCGCTGGAGGTCTTCGGCGAAGAGGCGGGCAGCATCGTCGTCATGGACGTCCGCAACGGCGACATCCTGGCCATGGTGTCGTCGCCGTCGTTCGACCCCAACCTGTTCGTCTCGGGCGTGCCGTCCAAGATCTATCGCGCCCTGGCCGATTATGAGCGTCGCCCTCTGTTGGACAAGGCTCTGAGCGGCACCTTCGCGCCGGGCTCGACCTTCAAGCCGATCGTCGGCCTGGCGGCGATGAAGCGGGGGCTGGACCCCAGCCGCCGCATCGTCTGCAACGGCAGCTTCTATCTGGGTCGACGGTTCGCCTGCCTAGGACGGCATGGGGCGCTGGATCTGCGCGGCGCCATCAAGGCGTCCTGCAACGTCTACTTCATGACCCTGGCGAGCGAGATGGGGCCGGACGCCATCGCCGAGACCGCGCGCGACATGGGCTTCGGCCAGACCTTCGATATCGGCATTCCCGGACAGAAAGCGGGGTTGGTCCCCGACCGGGAATGGCGCCGGAAGAATCCGGTGCGCGGCGACGGCAAATGGTATCCGGGCGAAAACCCCAGCTATGGCATCGGACAGGGAGCCCTGACCGTGAACGCCTTGCAGTTGGCGGTCTACACGGCGCGGATCGCCAACGGCGCCAAGGCGGTGTCGCCGCGTCTCATCAAGTCTGTCGGCGGAGTAGAGCAGGGCGGCAGCGCCTTCGCCGACCTGCCTTACGATCCCCAGATGCTGCAGGTCCTGCGCGACGGGATGGAGGCGGTGACCGCCGCCGGGGGGACGGGCTTCCGAAACAGCCAGTTGGGGCTGGGCACGGTCAAGATGGCGGGCAAGACCGGCACCGCTCAAGCGCGGAACTACGGCTCCGGGTCGCGCAAGGGGGCCGGGCGCCCCTGGGACCAGAAGGACCACAACCTGTTCGTCGCCTATGCGCCGACCGACAATCCGCGCTACGCGGTCTCGGTCATCGTCCAGCACGGCGGCCTGGGCGGCGGTACGGCCGGGGCGCCGCGCGCGCGCGAGGTGATGAAGGTCGCTCTGCTGAAGGACCCCGAAATCCGCGCCCGCATTGAATCGGCTGGCTTCGAGGCCCAGGAGGACGCCGGCGTCCGTGAGGCCGAGGCCCGGGGCGAGCCGATCGACAGCGCGGATGTCGGCGCCGCCGTCCCGCCGCCCCTGACGGAGCCCGGACAATGACCGCATCCGCCCTGACCCGTCCCGGCGAGCGCGACCGCCTGTCCAGCAAGTTCGCCGAGCTGGATTGGCGCATCATCGGCCTGTTGTGCATCCTGGCCGGGATCGGCACGGCCATGCTGTATTCCATCGCGGGCGGTCACTGGCAGCCGTGGGCGGTCAAGCATCTGATCCGCTTCGGCGTCCTGCTGGCGGCCATGATCGGCATGGCCATGATCCATCCGAAGTGGTGGTTCCATGCGGCCTATCCGTTGTACGGCGTGCTGCTGTTCATGGTCATGCTGGTTGAGTTCACGCCGTTGGGCTACACGGCCGGCGGGGCAAAGAACTGGCTGCACCTCGGCTTCATCCGCATTCAGCCCGCCGAGTTCGTGAAGATCGGCCTCGTGCTGGCCCTGGCGCGTTGGTATCACAGCCATTCGGCCCAGGACGCCCGCTGGTCGTGGAAGCTGCTGATCCCAGCAGGGCTTGTCGGCGTCCCCTTCATCCTTGTCGCCAAGCAGCCGGATCTGGGCTCGGCCATGATCATCGGTCTGACCGGAGCGGTGATGATGTTCATGGCGGGGTTGAGCTGGCGCGTCATCGCCGCGGGCGTGGCGGCCGCCGTGGCGGTCATCCCGCCCTTCGTCATGTTCGGGATGCACGACTATCAGCGCAATCGCGTGCTGACCTTCCTGAACCCGGAAGCCGACCCGTCGGGCACGGGCTACAATATCATTCAGTCCAAGATCGCCCTGGGCTCAGGCGGCCTGATGGGCAAGGGTTACGGCCTGGGCAGTCAGAGCCAGCTGGAATTCCTGCCCGAGCGCCACACCGACTTCATCTTCTCGACCGTGTCGGAGGAGTTCGGCTTTCTCGGCTCCTTCACCGTTCTGGCCTGCTATGTCGCGCTGATCCTGATCTCGCTGCGGATCGCGGCGCTGTCGCACAGCCACTTCGGCCGTCTGAGCGCGGCGGGAATGACGGCCTTCGTCGCCCTGTTCGTCCTGATCAACGGCGCCATGGTGATGGGGCTGGCGCCGGTCGTCGGCGTGCCCATGCCGATGCTGTCCTACGGCGGCTCGTCGATGATGACGGTGATGGTCGGCTTCGGCCTGGTCCTGTCGACGCGGGTGCATCGCTATGTCGAACTGCCGAAGGGGCAGGGGCTGTTCTAATCACCCGCGCGGGCGTTAGGCTGTCGCCATGACCGTTCAGACGCCCGCCGCCGAAGCCGCCGACATCCCCACGGCCGATCCGTCCATGTTCTCGGACTGCGGGGACACGCCCTGTCCTCAGCCCGTCATGGCCGACCCCAGGAATGAGGCGGCGGTGCAGGCCGAGGGCGTGCGGATGCGCGACAACCCGGCGGAATGGGCCTTCGTCCGCCTGTCCAAGCTGATCGAGGAGTTCGAAGCCAACCTCGACAAGGATGAGGAGATCGGCGCGCGCGTGGTCGGCCTGCCGGGCGACGGCACGATGCAGATCATGGACGTCGGCTTCTGGGGGCCGGACCTGATCATGTTCTTCGGCCGCAACGCCGACGGCAAGCCTGTCCGACTGATCCAGCACTACAGCCAGATCAATGTGGTGCTCAGCGCTGTAAAGAAGCCGGAGGAACGCGAGGCGCGCCGCATCGGCTTCCAACTCAGCGAGATGGTTCAGAAGACCAATCCGAAATAGCCGCCACGACTTAAAGCGTCGCAGCCCAGTCGGTGGCGCGGACCAGGCTGTCGATGATGCCGGGCTCGGAAGAGGCGTGGCCGGCGTCGCCGATGATCTCAAGCTTGGCTTCGGGCCAGGCGCGGTGCAGGGACCAGGCGCCCGAGATCGGCGTCACCACGTCAAAGCGGCCTTGGGCGATCCAGCAGGGGATGTCGCGGATGGTCTCGATGTTCTCGAGAATCCAGTGTTCGCTGTCGAAGAAGCCGCCGTTGGTGAAGTACCAGTTCTCGATCCGGGCGAAGGCGACGGCGAACTCGGGATCGGCGAACTTGTCCGGCTTGCCTGACGGGCCCTGGATGCTGACGGTCTCGCCTTCCCAGGTCGCCCAGGCCACGGCGCAGCGGTTGCGTTCCTCCACGTCGTCGCCGGTCAGGCGCTTGTAGTAGGCGGCCATCAGGTCGCCGCGCTCGGCTTCGGGGATCGGGGCCAGGAAGCGTTCCCAGGCGTCGGGGAAGATCATCGAGGCGCCGTCCTGATAGAACCAGTGCAACTCCTTCTTCGTCAGCAGGAAGATGCCGCGCAGGACCAGGGCCAGACAGCGATCGGGGTGCTTGATTGCGTAGGCCATCGACAGGGTCGAACCCCAGGAACCGCCGAAGACCACCCATTTGTCGATGCCCAGCAACTTGCGCAGGCGCTCTATATCGGCGACGAGGTCCCAGGTCGTGTTGTCTTCCAGCGAGGCGTTGGGTCGCGACAGGCCGCAGCCGCGCTGGTCGAACATGACGATGCGGTATCTGGCTGGGTCGAAGTAGCGGCGCATGCCCGGGTTGACCGCCCCGCCGGGGCCGCCGTGCAGGACGATGACCGGCACGCCGTGGGGATTGCCGCTTTCCTCGTAATAGATCTCATGGACGCTGTCGGTGGACATCCAGCCCGAGGCGTAGGCTTCGATTTCCGGATAGAGGTCGCGGCGCTCGGTGTTGATCACGTGGGATGCCTCTTTGAAAGGATGGTCTCAGGTCTTGGCGAGATTGGACTGGAAGGCGGCGAAGAAGATCAGGAGCCAGCCGGCGATCATCATGGCGCCGCCGACGGGGGCCACGGCGCCCATGACGGGCAGGCTCAACAGGCCGATCATGGCCAGGGCCACACAGAAAACCAGTCCGCCGGCGCTCGCCAGCCAGCCCGCCAGACGCAGGCGGCGGCTTGATCCGAACAAGGCCAGGGCGACGGCGAGGGCGGCGTGCACCATCTGATAATGGCCGCCCGTGGTCAGCAGGGTCTTGACGGCGGGAGCGGCGCCGTGGGCCGCGAAGGCGCCCAGGGCTACGGCCATGGCGCCGTTGAAACCGGCGAAGGCGAGCAGTTTGCGGTCAGGGCTCATGCCTAATGTCTAGACCACAAAATCGGCGAAGTCTGCTATCGCGCGCCGATGAAAGCCGCATCGCGCATGGCGCTGCAATATGTCCTGCTGTTCGGCGCCAGCGGCGTGACCCTGCCGTTCGCCGGCCTGTGGTTCCGCGATCAGGGGCTGAGCGGCGCCCAGATAGGGGCCCTGCTGGCGATTCCCATGCTGGCGCGAGCCCTGACCGGTCCGCTGCTGGCGGTCTGGGCTGATGGTTTCGCCCTGCGCCGGACCCCGATCGCCTTGCTGGGCCTGGTCATGGCCGTCGGCTATGGCGGGGCGGGACTGGTCGAGGGCTTCATTCCATGGGCCCTGTTCTGGCTGATCGGGGCGACGGCGGCGGCGGCCCTGATCCCGCTCAGCGATGTGATGACCCTGCGCGTTGCGGGGCGCGAGGGGTTCGCCTTCTCCCTGCCGCGCGGCTGCGGTTCGGCGGCCTTCGTCGTCGCCAATCTGACCATGGGCGCCCTGCTGACGCAGGTCTCATCCGACGCCGTCATTCTCTGGGCGGTGACCGCCGCGGTGCTGATCGCGGTCACCGCCTGGCGCGTGCTTCCGGCAGAGCCGGTGGCCGAGGGCGGTCCAGCTTCGCGGTTGGAGCGCTTTCAGGGGCTGGGACGGTTGTTGCGCCGTCCGGTGTTCATGGCGGCCATCTTCTCCGTCGGCGCGGTGCAGGCGACGCACGCCTTCTATTACGGCTTCTCGGCCATCGCCTGGCGCGCGCAGGGGCTGGCCGAGAGCGTGACGGGCCTGTTGTGGGGCTTCTCGGTCGTGGTCGAGATCGGTTTCATGTGGTGGATCGAGCCGTGGCGTCGCCGCATCGGGATCGGTCCGTGGACCATGTTGTTCATCGGCGCGGGCGCGGCGATCCTGCGCTGGGGCCTGATGGCGTTCGCCCCGCCGCTGTGGATGCTCGTCCCGTTGCAGATGCTGCACGCCCTGACCTTCGCCGCGACCTATCTGGCCGGGGTGCAGATCGTCGAACGCCTGTGTCCGCCGGACAGCCATACCGCCGCCCAGACGCTGAGTTCGGCGTTGTCGGCCGGGGTGCTGATCGGTCTGGCCACCTTGGCCAGCGGGCCGCTGTACGACATCGTTGGGCTGAAGGCCTATCTGGCCATGGCCGGATTGGCGCTGATCGGCGCCCTGGTCGGGCTGTGGGTTCGCGCGCAGGAAGCCGCGTCAGGCCACGACTGAGCGGGGCAGGGGCGCCAGGCGCCGCGCCATGGCTGAGGCCGCTGTCTTCACTGCGGTGCGGACGATGGTTTCGCTGGTCCCGTCGGGAATCCGCAGCAGGCCGATGGACGGCGATTCCAGATTGTCCGGAAGATTCGCCAGGACGCGATAGAGGATGTAGCTTCCCGCATCATCCTCGGCGTCGGAGGCGGCGATGGCCGGAACGCCCGCCGCCGTAAGGTCGCGAAGCATGTCGGCGACCGGCGCCGTCACACGGGCAATGCTGGGGCTGGTGCTGTCCAGGCGACCCGGTTCGCCCGGACGGCGGTTTTCCGCGCGCATCTGAATCCGCACCGGCCCGGCGTGGACCGTGCGGCCGACCAGGAGCAGGGCCGAGCATTCGCCCCCAGACAGCAGGTTCGTCAGAGTGTCCGCCAAGGTCTCGGCCGAGGCGTCGCCGGGGGTGGCCAAGGTGCGGGCGCCAGGCGGGTTCCAAGGCTCGCCGGACAGATCCTCGACAGGATCCCAGGCCCGATACGACGGCGACCAGGCGCAGATGGAAATGGCGGGGCGCCGATCAGGACGACCGTTGGAATCCAGACCCGTCAAAGGAAATAGACCCCCTCTAGCGCCACGATGGCGCGCCGCAGCCGGAACGGTGCTTTGAAATGCGGCGTCAGGTCAAGCCTGACCGGCGCCGCGATGGCGAGATGAAAAGGCGAAACGGTCAGCTCAGATCGCCTACGGCGGCGTCCAGAAGCATGAAGGCGCGGCCCTCGTCGGTGGCCAGCCGCATCTGGACGTCGTCGGCGCTGCCGCGCTCCGCCTGAATCTTCAGCCCCTGGACGAAGGCGCGGACGTAGGCCTCGGCGTCGGCGCGCAGGGCGTCGTCGCCCAGAATACGGCGCGAGACGCTGCGGACGGCGGCCGGCGCGACGCGGCGGACGATCTGACGGGCGCGCGCCGGATCGTGGCTGGAGAAGGCCTGGGCGGCTTCCTCCACGCGGGGGCGCGGCAGCAGGGCGTTGGGATCGACCCCCATGCGACGGATGGCCGAGGTCACGCGCGCCGCCAAGGCGTCGATCTCTTCGGGCGTGCCGATGGCGGCGTTCAGCCCCAGCGGCGGGCTGGGCTCGGGCGAGGCGGCGGGCGCCTGTTCCGGCTGGACCAGATCGCGCCAGCTGAGGGCGTCGCCGATGCGCGCGGGGTCGGCTGGAGCCGTTTCGGGCGGCACGGCAGGGGCCGCAGGAATCGGTTCGATTTCCGATTCGGCCGGATGCTCGGGGCGCAGGCGGCCGCGCAGGCTGGAGGCGGGGGGCGGGCCGGCCTCGCGCGCTGCGGGCGTCGTCGGGCGGCGACGGGCGCCGCCTTCGCCGGACACGGCGCCCATCAGACGCACGGCCTCGGTCAGCATCTCATAATTGCGACGCACGCGGTCCTGGAAGCCGGCGTCCAGGGCCTCGGTGTCCTGGGCCGCCTTGCGCGAGGCGGCGGTCAGGGCGCTCAGGCCTTCCTCGACGCTGAGGCGCACGGATTCGACACGGGCGCGCGCTTCGTCGGGCAGTCGGGCGGCGCGCTGATCCATCTCGGCGACCGCCTGTTCGACGGACGTCAGGGCGTCGGTGACCTGAGCCAGGGTCGCCTGGAGGCTGTCGACCAGCTTCTGTCCGGTCAGATCGACCATGTCGGCGGTCTGGGCGACGATGCGGCGGGCGCCGTCGATGCGGGCCTCGGCCGCCTCGTCGGCCTTCTGGGCGGCGTCGAACAGGGATTCGCCCAGGCGGTCGGCGCGGATCTGAGCCTGTTCGATCGCGGCCTGCGCCGCGGCGCGCTGCTCTTCGGCCGTGGCCTGAAGCGCCTCCAGCGAACGCCGCGTCTCCTCGACCAGCAGGTCGCGGGATTCGGCGGCCAGACTCTCGAAGCGGTCCAGCGACAGTTTGGTGGCGTGGTCGAAGCCGTCGGCCTCGCGCTGCGACATCTCCACCAGGGCCTTGAACTGGTCGATCACGGCCTCGACCTGCGCCTTGATGGCGGCGGCGGCGTCGTCGCCCCGCTGGTTCAGATCGTCGGCGGCGGTGCGGGTCTGGGACAGGTGGTCCAGAAGCTGGGCGCGCTGGCTCTCGATCTGGGCGGAGAAGTCCTCCTGGTCCGTACGCAGGGCGTAGGCGGCTGTGACCAAGGCGGCGCGCTGCTGGCCCAGGCCTTCTTCGACCGACTGAATCTGTTCTGCGACTCCGGAGCCGGCCGTTTCCAGACGAAGGGTCTGGCGCGCCAGATCGTCGGAGGCGGAACGGGCGGCTTCCTGGGCCTCGTTGGCCGCAGCGGCCAGATCGGCGGCGCGGGCGGCCAGGGCGGCCTCGGCCTCGCGCAACTGGGTCTGGGCCAGGTCGGAAGCGTCGGCCACCATGCGCGACTGGCGCTCGACCGTCTCGACCACGGCCGACGCTTGGCCTTCCAGCTTGCCGCCCAGAACCCCCATCTGCTCGCGTTCATGCGACAGCTGTTCGGCCAATCGACGGGCCGTGCCGCCCGCCAGCTCCGCCGCCTCGTTCAGGAGGTTGGATTCCTTGACCAGGGCCTCGCGCAGGGAGGCCAGGTCGTCGCGAGCCCGCTCGGCCGACTGTGCGGCGCGGTCGATATCCTCACGCAGGTTGTTCAGCACCTGACCCGCCTGATTGGCGGCCAGGGCGGTCGGCCCCACCAAGGCGTCGGCCATCTCCCGCGCGCGTTTGGTCTCCTGCGCCAGCCCCGCGCCCTGGCGAACGGCGTGGGCCAGCAGGATGGACAAGCCGACCGGCGCCAGCAGGATCAGGGCGTAGACCGCCAGGCGCAGGGGATCGAGCTCCATCATCCCCGAGCCCAGCTCATAGGCGAACCACGACGCCAGACCGCCGACCCACAGGGCTGAAGCCAGGCCGGCGATCAGATAGGCGTTGGCCGCGCCGTTCGAGGCCTTGCCCTTGCCTCGCTTGGCGGACGTTCGGGCGGGAGGGGCTGCGGGCGCTATCGTGGCGGGCGGCGCGTCGGCGGATTCGGCCAGGGGCGACAGGGCGCGCGCAGCCTTCTCGGCCTCGGCGGCGCGTTGCTCGGCCAGGGCCTGTTGCTCGGCCAGACGCCGGCGCTGGCGTTCCGACATGGGGCGCGGAGGCGCCTCGGGCAGGGGCTCAAGGGTCGGATCGGGCTTTGCCGGCGCCGCCTCGGCGGCTTCAGCCGTGTCCGACGCGGGCAGGGGCTCGGTCTCCGAGACAGGTTCGGATTCGGTCAGGTTGAGCGGCGGCCGATGGCGGGATTTCATGGGCGTCGGTCTCGATCACTGATCGCCAGGAAGGCGGCGAAGGGGCGCAGGGCACGGACCCTAACGGCTGGATCGTAAGGCGAAAAGGCTCGAGCGCGGATTAGATCGCCCTTAGCCGACAGGGATCAACGTGATCTGTGGATCAGCAGGACGGCGGAGCGGTCACGTGGACCACGGCCGCAGGCTTGGCGTCGCCGCAATCCTGCACCCGTTGGATTTCACGATCCGACTTGCGCGGAGCATTCATGTCGACGCCGAATTGCGACAACGCCGCTGCGGCGAGCAGGGCGATCAAACCGGCCAGCATCTCAATCAGAGCTTGCATAATTGGACTATGCCAGAAACATCTTCGGGCGACAATGCGGCGAACAGATGAAGCGTCGCCATTGATCCGACTGATGCGAAAATGGAACGATCCGGCCGCGCCGGCGTCTGATGAGATCAGGACGCCCATTGGGTCGTCACGCGAATCAGCCATTGCAGGGGGTATGGGAGCAGACCAGTTCTATGAGGGCAGCCTGCTGGAGACGGCCACCGGAGTGTGGCGGTCCGCGACGGCGCATCGGTTCGCCCCCCTGATGGAGAACAAGGCCTACTTCGACGCCCTGGCGTCGGCGTTGCACAAGGCCGAACGCTCCATTCTTATTCTGGGCTGGCAGTTCGACCCGCGCACGCGCCTGGATCCCGAAGGGCCGCTGACCGATCGTCGAGCCGAGATCGGCCATCAGCTGAAGGCCCTGGTCCGCCACAAGCCGGAGCTGGACGTTCGGCTGCTGATCTGGCGTTCGCCGTTGCTGATCGCAGCCTCGCAGGGCTTCTATCCGCACAAGGCGCAGCGCTGGTTCCGGCGTCGCATCGTCGAGTTCCGACTGGACGGCCCCGGCATCCTGGGCGCTTGCCACCATCAGAAGGTGGTGGTGATCGACAATCAGATCGCCTTTTGCGGCGGCGGCGATATCTCAACCGACCGCTGGGACACCGACGAGCATTTCTCGGGCGATCCGCGCCGGTGCGAGCCGACCGGCGTCATTCCCGCGCCGCGGCATGAGGTCATGTGCGTGATGGACGGGCCGGCCGCCCAGGCTCTTGGCGATCTGGCGCGCGAGCGGTGGAGAAGAGGGACGGGCGAGGTCCTCTCCCCAGTTACGGCCAGATGCGGGGATTCCTGGCCAGACGGCGTGTCGCCCTCCATGACGCAGGTGCAGATCGGCATATCGCGCACCGAGCCCAAGGTGCGCGGTCGTCCCGAGGTGCGTGAGAACGAGGCCCTGCATCTGGAGGCGATCCGGCGGGCGCGTTCGCTGATCTATATGGAGAACCAGTATTTCACCTCGCCCCTGCTGGCGGCGGCGCTGGCTGAACGGCTGGCCGAGCCGGATGGGCCGGAGGTGGTGTTGGTGTCGACCGGGCGCAGCCCCAGCTGGTTCGACGGCCTGACCATGGATACGGCGCGGGCCGAGGTCCTGTATCGGCTGGAACAGGCGGACCGCCACGACCGCTTCACCGCCTTCTATCCGGTGACGGACGAGGGCGAGCGGATCATCGTCCACGCCAAGATGACGATCATCGACGACAAACTGTTGCGGATCGGGTCCAGCAATCTGAACAACCGCTCCATGGGGCTGGATACGGAATGCGACGTCTCGGTCGAGGCGGAGACGGATGAACAGCGCGACGTGATCCGGCGTTTTCGTCGCCGATCCCTGGGTCACTTCATCGGGGTGTCGGGCGAGGCCTTCGCCGAGGCCGAGACGTTGATGGGGTCGGTCGGTCAGGCGATCCAGACCTTTGGACAGGGCCGGATGAAGCCGCTGGGCGCCGCCGAGCCTACGCGGGTGGAGCGGATGTTCGCCGAGTGGCAGTTCGGCGATCCGGTTTCCTCCACCGACGCCTGGCGGCCGTGGAAGCGCCTCAACCGTTCGCACCGCACCCGGCCCAGGTCCGAGGGCGGTCAGGCGCCGGGCTGATTTTTGGGCTGATCGATTTCGAAATCGATGATGAGCGGCAGGTGATCAGACGCTGCTCGCGCCAGGGGCGATGACGCCGCGCTGGCGCTGATCACGCGAATCTCGCGGCTGACGAAGCAGTGGTCGATGCGGATCGCCGGGAAGCTGGACGGGAAGGTCTTGATCGAGGGCTTCAGGCCCAGACGTCGCTGAGCGTCGTCCAGCCGCCGGGTCAGAGCCTGATAGGGGCGGGTGATCGAGGTGGCGTTGAAGTCGCCGGTCAGGATGG
Source organism: Brevundimonas sp. NPDC055311 (assembly GCF_053645695.1). Lineage (NCBI taxonomy): Bacteria > Pseudomonadati > Pseudomonadota > Alphaproteobacteria > Caulobacterales > Caulobacteraceae > Brevundimonas > Brevundimonas sp. NPDC055311. The sequence continues at coordinate 218,284 of NZ_JBSHMV010000001.1, read as the reverse complement.
TCGGTCCCTGACACATGGGATCGCCCAGCCATTCATCGCCGATCAATGCGGCGGCCTGAAGCCGCTGCTCGCGCGGGACCAGCCCCAGGTGGGTGTTCATGATGTTGACGATCACCCCGTCGAAATCGACGGCTGACCACAGGGCGCCGCGCGGCTCCAACCCCTTGATGCCGGGCAGGGTCGGCAGCGAGGCCGCGCGCACCAGTCGTTCGGGACGGTGGGTCAGTATGGCGTCGCCGTAAAGCTCGGCCTCGACCTTCATGGCGGGGTGGAATTGCACGCTCATCGCCAGCCGTTGGGCGATGGCGTCGGCCTGGTCGACCCAGCCGGTGCGCGCGCGGCCGACGTCCAGCTCCTGCAGGCAGACCACGTCGGGTTCATGCTCGGCGATGACGTCGGCGATCCGCTGCACATCCAGTCTGCGATCGACGCCGACGCAGCGATGAACGTTGTAGGTCAGAAGTCTCGGCATGAATTCCTTGCCCGCGATCGCAGCGACTGTCGCGCCTCAATGCGGCGGTCGCGAGGCCCTGATAACCGGACTAGATGACAACCAGCTTGTCGGGGATCTCATTTTCATCAGCGGGCTTGGGCGGAAAGCGTTCCGCCAGCACCTGACCGCACAGGGCGACGGCCTTCTCGAAGCCTTCGACCGGTCGGTCGCGACGCAGGGCCCCGGTGAGAGCGGCGACCGCGTCGGCCCAGACCTCTGGACTGACGCAGGAATGGATGCCCTCGTCGGCCACCACCTCGACCTGATGATCGGCCAGGGCGGCGAAGATGAGGACGCCGGTGCGCGCTTCGGTGACGTGCAGACCGTGGGCCAGGAACTGCTGCATGGCGGCGCGGCGGACCCGCGTGCGACGCAAGGCGGCCGGCGTCAGCAGCCGTCGCACGATCGGGATCAGAGACAGCAGGAACACGGCCAGGAAAACCCCGGCCTGCACCAGCCCATAAGCCGCCAGCGCGCGCCCGATCTCGGCCGAGGCGGCGGGCGCGTGGGCGATCTCCCAGCCGCCGCCGAAGGTCAGCCAGTCGCCGTTGAAGCCGAACGGGATCAGCCCCAGCGGCAGCAGCAAGGCCGCAGCCGCCGCCCAGCCCAGGCTGACGTCGCGATAGGAGGACACCTGGCGCGCTACGACGCAGAAGATCTCGCCGGAGGTGTTCGCCTCGGCCTGAGCGATGGCCTGGGCCACGCGGGCATGGTCGTCGTTCGTGAATTGCATCACCATCCCCCCGAGGCGCCGCCGCCGCCGAAGCCGCCGCCGCCTCCGCCGAAACCGCCGCCGCCGAAACCGCCGCCACCGCCCCAGCCTCCGCCGCCGCCCCAGCCGCCGCGATCATCGTCGTCGCGGTGGCGCAGGGCTTCGCTGGCGGCCCAGATCAGGATGGGCGACAGGCCGTCGCCGCGACCGCGTCGTTTCCGACCGCCTGCGGCGGCGCCGATCATGCCGAAGAAGATGAAGGCGAAGACCGCCAGGATGACGATGGCGGGCAGGACCGGCTTGGTCGTCCGGGACGCCGCGCTTTTGGCCTCTTCCGCCCGCGCCTGGGCCTCCGCCGGATCGGCGGTCAGTTGGGTGATGATGGCGTCCGTCCCGGCGATGATCCCGGCCGCGTAGTCGCCCTGGCGGAAGGGCGGCAGGATGTCGTTGCGGATGATCAGGGACGAATAGGCGTCGGTCAGCACGCCCTCCAACCCATAGCCGACCTCGATCCGCACCTTTCGCTCGTTCGGCGCGACGATCAGCAGGGCGCCGCCGTCGTTTTCCTTCTGACCGATGCCCCAGTGACGTCCCAGCTGATAGCCGAAGTCCTCGATCTCCTGATCCTGAAGCGAGGGCAGAGTGACGACGACCAACTGATCGCCGGTCTGCTGCTCCAGCGCCGCCAGCTTGCCGGTCAGGGCCTGCTCCTGTTCGGGCGTCAGCAGTTGGGCGTCATCGACCACGCGGCCGGTCAGCGCCGGAAAACTGATTTCGGCGGCCACGCCGACGCCGGGCAGGGCGGCCAGCCACAGGATGAGGCCCAGCATCAGCGCGGGGAGGAGGGCCCGCGCCGCGCCTTCCCTCAGGGCGAGGGCGGAAGGGTTCATTTCAGGCTTACTGCGCCGCCGGGGCGGGCGCAGCCGCAGGCGGCGTCGAACCAGGCGCGGCGCCGGGCGCCGTCGCAGGCGCGCCGCCGCCGGGCTGGACGCCCAGGTCGAAGTTCACGGTCGGCGCCGACTGGGCCTCAGCCGTGGCGGTGAACAACTGCATGGGCTTGGAGCCGCCGTGCAGCGTCTTGGCCCAGATCACGCTCGGGAAGGTGCGCAGGGTGGTGTTGTAGTCGCGCACGGCTTCATTGTAGTCGCGGCGCGCCACGGCGATGCGGTTCTCGGTCCCTTCCAACTGCGACTGCAGGGTCAGGAAGTTCTGGTTGGCCTGGAGCTGAGGATAGGCCTCGACCGTCACCAGCAGCCGCGACAGGGCGCTGGAAAGCTCGCCTTGCGCCTGCTGGTATTGCTGGAAGGCGGCGGCGTCATCGAGGGTCGAGGCGTCGATGTTGACGCTGGTGGCCTTAGCGCGCGCCTCGATCACCTGGGTCAGGGTGGTGCGCTCCTGAATGGCCGCGCCCTGCACGGTGGCGACCAGGTTCGGCACCAGGTCGGCGCGGCGCTGATACTGGCTCTGAACGTCGGCCCAGGCGGCCTCGGCGCGTTCCTGCTTGGTCGGAATGGTGTTGTAGCCGCAGGCGCCCACGGCGGGGGCCAGGACGACGACAGCGGCGACGGCCGCGATGCGAGGCGAGAATCCAGCCATGAAGAAGCTCCTGCGGGCGGTCGTCGGGACCGCTGATCGCTAAAGACTATCGGGGCCGAAAGGCTCCGCTTCAAGGCTGGATTTTTGCAACTTGATCCGCTCATCCCGGCGGACGCCGGGATCCAGTTCTTTGGCCGTCAATCGCACCGTCAAGTCGTTGGGCGTCGCCAGGCGTGCGAGGCTCTTACTGGACCCCGGCGTCCGCCGGGGTGAGCGGAAGAGGGAGCGGTCTTCAGCCGTTCAGGTCTTCCGGCTCCACGCCCGCCGTGCGGCAGGCGGCGGTGTAGGTGTTGGCCAGCAGGCAGGCGATGGTCATGGGGCCGACGCCGCCGGGAACGGGGGTGATGCGGCCGGCGACCTCAACCGCCTGGTTGAAGTCGACGTCGCCGACCACGCGGGTCTTGCCTTCGGCGGCCTTGACCGGATCGCGCGCAGGGACGCGGTTGATGCCCACGTCGATGACGGTGGCGCCGGGCTTGATCCAGTCGCCCTTGATCATTTCCGGGCGGCCGACGGCGGCGACCAGAATATCGGCGGTGCGGCACAGGGCCGGCAGGTCGCGGGTGCGCGAGTGGGCGATGGTGACTGTGCAGCTTTCGCCCAGCAGCAGTTGCGCCATCGGCTTGCCGACGATGTTGGAGCGGCCGACGATGACGGCGTTCAGGCCTGACAGGTCGCCGAGTTGATCCTTCAGCAGCATCAGGCTGCCCAGGGGAGTGCAGGGGATCATGCCCGGCAGGCCGACGGCCAGGCGTCCGGCGTTGACGACATGGAAGCCGTCCACGTCCTTGTCCGGCGAAATGGCGTCCAGAACAGCAGCCGAATCGATGTGCTTGGGCAGGGGCAACTGCACCAGCACGCCGTGGATGCCCGCGTCGGCGTTCAACTGGGCGATCAGGGCCAGCAATTCGTCCTGGGTCGTTTCGGCGGGCAGGCGGTGGGTGTCGGACCGCATGCCGGCCTTCAGCGTCGTCTCGCCCTTGTTGCGGACATAGAGCTGGCTGGCGGGGTCCTCGCCGACGATGACGACAGCCAGGCCGGGCTTGACGCCATGAGCGGATTCCAGCCGGGCGGCGGCGGCCGCGACGCGCTCCACCAGGGTCTGTGAGAAGGCCTTGCCGTCGATCATCGAGGCGCGGGCGGGTTCGACAGCCATATTTGGCTCCATCTGCCGGGAACTGGAAAGCGTGGCCGCGATTTACAGGCGCTGCGGTTCGGCGTCTATGATGACGCCAGCAAAGAGGTTTTTATGCGTTATTCCCTGTTCGCGGCGGCCAGCGCCGTCGCCATCCTGTCCACCGGCGCAGCCTGGGCCCAGACGGCGTCTGACGCCCGGCTGGGCGACGACATCCGGGGGCGGCTGGAAGAGGGAGACGCCCGCACCCGTGGAAGCGACGGCTATCGCTACGACGACTATCGCGTGAACCTGCGCGCCGGACAGCGGCTCGAGGCCGAGATGACGGCGGACGATTTCGACGCCTATCTGGAAATTTACGCCGAGGGCTCCTTGCAGGACTCCCTGGCCAGCGACGACGACAGCGCAGGGGCGCTGAACGCGCGTCTGCGGTTCACCGCACCGGAGGCGGGGGCGTATATCGTCCGTGCGCGAACCTTCTCGGGCATCGAGACCGGCGACTATCAGTTGTCGCTGAAGGAGCGAGCCGCGCCGCGTCTGCCGCGTCCAGGACGGATCGCTGTCGGCCGTGACGCGACGGGCAGCCTGGGATCGAACAGCGCCGAGGATGACGACGGCGCCCGTTATGACGCCTACGCCTTCCGCGCGTCGGCGGGCGAACGGGTCAAGATCGACCTGGAATCCGACGATTTCGACGCCTTCCTGCGCGTCGGACGCATCGTCAACGGCGCCTTTGTCCAGATGGCCGAGAACGACGACGGCGGCTCCAGCCTCAACGCCCGTCTGGTGTTCACCGCGCCGCAGGCCGGGGAATATCTGATCCGCGCCACGTCCTATAACAGCTCGGCCCAGGGCGATTATCGGCTGGCGCTGGAGCAGGGACCGCCTGCGCCGACCGCCACGTCGGTGACGGTTGGCGAGGAGACGCGCGGACGCCTGACGCCAGACAGCGCAACCAGCGATTCCGGGGCGCCGGCGGACCTCTATCGCTTCAGCGGGCGCGCCGGCCAGCGGGTGGCCATCACCATGAAGGCCGATGGTTTCGATACCTACCTCGAGCTGTTCGACGCCAACCACAACAGTCTGGCGACCGATGACGACAGTGCGGGCGACCTGAACTCCCGCCTGACGCATACCCTGACCGAGGATGGCGATTATCTGATCGAGGCGCGCGCCTTCTCCAGCGGCGAGGGTCCCTATACGCTGAACATAGAAGAAATCGCGCCGCCGCCGCCGCCGTCGGCCATTGCTTTCGGCCAGACGGTCGAGGGCGAACTGACCAGCAGCGACGCCACCGACGACGACGGCCGCCTGTATGACGCCTTCATCTTCAGCGGGACCGAGGGGCAGCGCGTCCAGGCCGTCATGCGGTCCGGCGATTTCGACGCCTATCTGCAGCTCGGGCAGGGCGAAGAGGACTTCAGCGAGATCGCCAGCGATGACGACGGTCTGGGCCAGGGAACGGACGCGCGCCTGATCTTCACCCTGCCAGAGACCGGCGACTATGTTCTGCGGGCGCGTTCGTGGTCGCGCGACGCCAAGGGGCTCTATGCGCTGGAGCTTCAAGATCTGGGCGGCGAGCCTTCGCCGGGCAGCCTGCTGATCGGCTCCACCGTGCGAGGCCGGCTGACCGAGCGGGCCAGCATCACTGACGACGGAATCTACTACGACGCCTATCATTTCAAGGCCAAGGCGGATGAGAAGCTGCGCTTCACCCTGATCGCCAGCAGCTTCGACGCGGTGATCGAGGTCGGCGAAGAGAAGGACGGCGACTACTTCAAGCTGGAGGAGGACGACGACAGCCTGTCCGACACCCACGCCCGCCTGAACTGGACCGCGCCGCGCGACGGGACCTATGTCCTGCGGGCCCGCAGCTTCGGCGCCAACTCGACCGGCGACTATGTCCTGATCACGGAGCGGCAGCCCTGAGCGAAACCGGCGACGACGCTGCTTCGGCCCTGATCCTGGGCCGGAAGGACCAACACCTTGACGTGGTGCTGGCCGGCGGCGGTCGTCATGCGCTGTCGGCCGGGTTCGACGATTGGCGCTTCGTGCACGAGGCCTTGCCGGACCTGGATCATGCTCGAATCGACCTGGGCGTCGACTTCCTGGGGCGGCGGCTGAAGGCGCCTTTCCTGATCAGCGCCATGACTGGCGGCCCTGCGCGGGCCGAGGCGATCAACGCCCGTCTGGCCGAGGCGGCCCAGCATCTGGGCATCGCCCTGGCGGTCGGGTCGCAGAGGGCGGCGCTGGAAGGCGGGGCCGCAGGCGGCCTGGACTTCTCACTGAGGCTGAAGGCGCCGGACACGCCGATCCTGGCCAATATCGGCGCGGCCCAGCTGACGCGCGGATTCGGCCGTGATGAGGCGCGTCGCGCGATGGACATGATCGGCGCTGACGCCCTGGTCGTTCACCTGAATCCGCTGCAGGAGGCCTGCCAGCCGGAAGGGGACCGCGACTGGTGGGGCGTGGGCGCGGCGCTTCAGGCCCTGATCCGCGGTCTGGACGCGCCTGTCATCGTCAAGGAGACGGGCGCCGGGATTTCCGCCGTCACGGCCCAGCGTCTGATCGCCATGGGCGCGGCGGGCGTCGATGTGGCCGGAGCCGGCGGCGCCAACTGGGGCCTGATCGAAGGCGAGCGCGCGACCGATGCGGCCGACAAGGCGCACGCCCTAGCCTTCGCCGATTGGGGCATACCAACCGCGCGCGCTCTGGCTGAGACGCGCAACGCCCTGCCGGACGCCTTGCTGATCGGATCTGGAGGCGTGCGCGACGGGGTCGACGCGGCCAAGGCGATCCGGTTGGGCGCGGACGTGGTCGGCATGGCCTCGGGCGTCATTCAGGCCGCCACCGTCTCGACCGAGGCCGTCATCGAGCGCTTCCAGTTGACCATCCGGCAACTGCGCACCGTGTGTTTCTGCGTAAACGCTTCAAATTTAGCGGCGTTGAAACGAGTTCCATTGCTTCCTGTCAAATAAGTCGGGCATTTCCGCCCGCACGTTTTTGCGTCGCACCCAAGGAGATTCCCATGCGCGCCCTGCTGATGTCGTCGATCCTGACGTCGTCCCTGCTTCTGGCCGGCGCCGCCGCCGCCCAGAGCACCATCCGCCCCGGCCAGACCGTGACCGGCAATTTCAGCAGCAAGGACGCGCGCATGGACGACGGGTCCCATTACCGTTGCTACGTCGTCCAGACGCAGGCAGGTCAGGCCTACACGGTGACGATGCAGTCCGAGGACTTCGATACCTATCTGATGGCGGGCGCCGGTGCAGATTGCGATGAAACGTCGGTGACGAACGACGACGGTCCGGACATGGGCACCGACTCGCAGTTGCGCTTTGTTTCCAATGGCGGAAACTGGATCATCCGCGCCAATACGCTCAGCGAAGGCGAGACCGGTTCCTTCCGTCTCAGCGTCTCTGAAGGCCAGCGCCTGCGCCCGACCACTCAGGTCGTGCCGATTTCGGTCGGCGAAAGCCGCCAGGGCCGCCTCGAGTTCAGCGACCGCCAGGCGGATGACGGCTCCTTCTACGACTGCTACGCGCTGGGTGTCAGTCGAGGTGGGAATGTCTCGGTTCGCATGGATTCGGCGCAGTTCGACGCCTACCTCTCGCTGCACGAAGGGCCGCAGTGTGACGGCGACAGCCTGGCCTCCGACGACGATAGCGGCGGCGGCACCAGCGCCATGGTCACCCAGAACCTGCGTCCCGGCTCCTATTCCTTCCGCGCCAACAGCCTCAGCTCGGCGCAGGAAGGCGACTACACCGTCTCCGTCACGACGATGCGCTGACAACGAAAAGGCCCCGGTTTCGCCGGGGCCTTTTTCAATAGAAGACGCTGTCCGATGCGCGCCGCGTTTCTAACGGTTCCCTGAGCGCGGACTGGCGCGCCTCGCGTTCGGCGGCGTAGTCGGGCTGGGGGGCGTCAAAGCCGAAGCCGTAGTCATACCCCTTCAGCTGTGGCGCAGGCTGCGGCGGCGAGAGGCGGATAAGGGGCGGCGGCGTTTCCTGTTCGGGCGGCGGCGGCGGGTCGGGCGTCAACTCCAGCCAGGCGCTTTCGACATAAGGTTCGTCATCCCCCGGGACGTCGGCGAGCCGGTCGGGATCATGTTCGTATCCATCCCGCAATTCTCCAACAGCCATGATGGAGCCGACCGGAAGGTCGGGTTCAACGGGCGGAACGACTTCGATAGCGACAGCCGGGCCTGATCCTCGTCCGCCATGCGCTACGGAAGTCGAGTTCCACGCAGCCCAGCCAGCCGCCCCCAGTCCCATAAGAACCAGGGCGGCGGAGGCCAGAATGACGGCATTCCTGTTCATGCTCGGGGGCGGTCCGCGTTCACGTTGCCTATGAAAGCGCTCAACCGCCGTCCGGTTCAAGCCGAGGGCAGGAGATCGCCGGCGAAGGCGCGATAACGGCCCGCGCGGACGCCTTCCGTCGCACGAGCGATGTCCGGCGCGAAATAGCGGTCTTCGGTGTAGGGGCCGCAAGCCTCGCGCACGATGGCGTAGGTCTGCTCCAGTTCCGGCGATGAGGTCAGCGGACGACGGAACTCGATGCCCTGCGCGGCGGCAAGCAGTTCGATACCGACCACGGTCGCCGTATTGGCGGCCATGTCCAGCAGGCGGCGGGCGCCGTGGGTGGCCATTGAGACATGGTCTTCCTGGTTGGCGCTGGTCGGCACGGTGTCGATAACGCAGGGGTGGGCCACCATGCGGTTCTCGGCCACCAGGGCCGCCGCCGTCACCTGGGCGATCATGAAGCCCGAGTTCACGCCGCTGTCCTTGACCAGGAAGGCGGGCAGGTCGGTCATCTTGGGATCGACCAGGATGGAGGTGCGGCGCTCGCTGATATTGCCAATCTCGCACAGGACCATGGCGATCTGATCGGCTGCATAAGCAACAGGTTCGGCGTGGAAGTTGCCGCCCGAGATGACATCGCCGTCTTCGATGAAGACCAGCGGATTGTCGGTCACGGCGTTGGCTTCACGCTCCAGCATGGCGGCGGCGTTGCGCAGCACGTCCAGCGTGGCCCCCATGACCTGCGGCTGGCAGCGCAGGGAGTAGGGGTCCTGCACCTTGGCGCAGTCGTGACGATGGCTGTCGCGGATGGCGCTGCCGTTCAGCAGTTCACGCAGACGACGGGCCACGTCGATCTGACCGGGCTGGCCGCGCAGGGCGTGGATGCGGTGATCGAACGGCGCGTCAGAGCCCAACAGGGCGTCGACCGACAGGCCGCCGGCGGCGATGGCGGCGGCGAAGACGTCCTCGGTCGCGAACAGGCCGGTCAGGGCCAGGGCCGTCGAACACTGGGTGCCGTTCAGCAAGGCCAGACCTTCCTTGGGGCCCAGAACGACCGGCTTCAACCCTGCCTTGGCCAGAGCAGAAACAGCGTCCAGCACCTGACCCTGATAGCGGGCTTCGCTGACGCCGATCAGGACGCACGACATATGGGCCAGCGGCGCCAGATCGCCCGAGGCGCCGACCGAACCCTTGGAGGGGATCAGCGGCAGGATCCCGGCGTTGACCATGCCGATCAGCGTCTCCAGCGTGTGGCGACGTACGCCCGAGGCGCCCTTCGACAGGCTGGCGATCTTCAGCACCATCAGCAGGCGGGTGGTGTCTTCGCTCAGCGGCTCGCCGACGCCGCAGGCGTGGCTGAGCACCAGGTTCTTCTGAAGGGTTTCAAGGTCTTCCGCCGCGATGCTGGTGTTAGCCAGCAGGCCGAAGCCGGTGTTGATGCCATAGACCGTGCGGCCTTCGTCCAGGATGGCGGCGACGGTGGCCGCGCCCTTTTCGACATTGGCCCAGGCGGCGTCGGTCAGGCTGACCGTGACCGGACCGTTCAGGACGGCGCGAAGCTGGGCGAGGGTGAGCGGCGCGGCGCCGATTTCAATGGAGGTGGTCATAAGCTTACAGGTCCAGCGAGGGCAGGTTCAGGCCATGTTCGCGCGCGGCGTCCCTGGCGATGTCGTATCCGGCGTCGGCGTGGCGCATGACGCCGGTGGCCGGGTCGTTCCACAGAACGCGCTTCAGACGTCTGGCGGCTTCTTCCGTGCCGTCGGCTACGATGACGACGCCCGAGTGCTGACTATAACCCATGCCGACGCCTCCGCCGTGGTGCAGCGACACCCAGGACGCGCCCGACGCCGTGTTCAGCAGGGCGTTCAGCAGGGGCCAGTCAGACACGGCGTCCGAACCGTCCATCATGGCCTCGGTCTCGCGGTTCGGGCTGGCGACGGAGCCGCTGTCCAGATGGTCGCGGCCGATGACGATGGGGGCGCTCAGTTCGCCCGACTTCACCATCTCGTTGAACATCAGGCCCGCACGGTGACGGTCGCCCAGACCGATCCAGCAGATGCGCGCCGGCAGGCCCTGGAAGGCGATGCGCTCGCCCGCCATGTCCAGCCAGCGGTGCAGGCCCGCGTTGTCGGGGAACAGTTTCTTCATCGCCTCATCCGTCTTGCGGATGTCCTCGGGATCGCCCGACAGGGCGGCCCAGCGGAACGGCCCGATGCCGCGGCAGAACAGCGGGCGGATATAGGCGGGCACGAAGCCGGGGAAGTCGAAGGCGTTCTCGACGCCCTCGTCGAAGGCGACCTGACGGATGTTGTTGCCGTAGTCGGTCGTGGGGACGCCCATCTTCTGGAAGTCCAGCATGGCCCTGACGTGTGTGGCCATCGACGCGCGCGCAGCGGTTTCGACGGCGGCCGGGTCGCTGACGCGCTTTTCCTCCCACTCGGCGACGGTCCAGCCTGAGGGCAGGTAGCCGTTGACCGGGTCGTGGGCGCTGGTCTGATCCGTCACCAGATCGGGGCGAACGCCGCGCTTGACCATTTCAGGCAGAAGATCAGCCGCATTGCCCAACAAGCCGATCGACAAGGGTTTCTTGTCCTTGAAGGACTGCTCGAGCAGGGCCAGGGCCTCGTCCAGCGTATCGGCCATGACGTCGACATAGCGGGTGCGCAGGCGGAACTCGATGCGGCTGCGCTGGCACTCGATGGTGATGCACGAGGCGCCGGCCATGGTCGCGGCCAGAGGCTGGGCGCCGCCCATGCCGCCCAAGCCCGCCGTCAGGATCCACTTGCCCGACCAGTCGCCGCCATAATGCTGGCGACCCGCCTCCATGAAGGTCTCATAGGTGCCCTGAACGATGCCCTGGGTGCCGATGTAGATCCACGACCCAGCGGTCATCTGGCCGTACATGGCCAGGCCCTTCTTATCGAGCTCGTTGAAGTGCTCCCAGGTCGCCCATTTGGGCACTAGGTTGGAGTTGGCGATCAACACGCGCGGCGCGTCGACATGGGTGCGGAACACGCCGACCGGCTTGCCCGACTGGACCATCAGCGTCTCGTCGGCTTCCAGATTCTTGAGTTGGTCGATGATGATGTCGAAAGCCTGCCAGTTGCGGGCCGCCTTGCCGATGCCGCCATAGACGACCAGATCCTCGGGACGCTCGGCCACCTCGGGGTCGAGGTTGTTCATCAGCATCCGCATGGCGGCCTCGGCGGCCCATGTTTTGGCAGTCTTTTCCGGCCCGCGCGGGCTACGGATAATGCGAGTGTTGGGCGTGGACATCGAATCCTCCATGCGGCTTCGGCCGTCGAATGTTGGGGTCAGTGTTATGTCTAGACATTAATGCGCGCAAGGGGCAGTTTCGCATGATGGATCAGGAGCCGCTTCATCGTCGCATCGCGGGCGACATCGAGCGCCGCATCGCCTCGGGCGAGTGGCGGCCGGGTTTCCGCATCCCGACCGAGGCTGAACTGACCGCGGAATACGGCTGTGCGCGGATGACGGTGTCGCGCGCCATGTCCGATCTGGCGGCGCGCGGGTTGGTGGTGCGTCGCCGTCGTGCGGGAACCGTGGTGGCCCATCCGCCCGTGCATTCCTCGGCCCTGGTCGCCATTCCCGACATTCAGTCCGAGGTCGAGGGGCGCGGACTGGCCTATTCCCACCGTCTGCTGGGCCGGATCGTGCGCCCGGCCGGTGAGGACGAAGAGGGGCTGGGCGAGCGGCTGATCGAACTGCAGACCCTGCACCTGGCGGACGATCTGCCGTTCGTGTTCGAGCGGCGCCTGATTTCCCTGTCCGCAGCGCCCGAGGCGGAGGCTGCCGACTTCACCACGCAGCCGCCGGGCGGCTGGCTGCTGGCCCACATGCCCTGGACCGAGGCCGAGCACCGCATTTCTGCCGTCGGCGCCGATCATGAGACGGCGGCGGGTCTGGGCCTGGCCGACGGCGCGCCGTGTCTGCGGCTGGAACGCCGGACCTGGCGCGACGGTCAGGGCGTGACCTGGGCCTCACAGATTTTCCCCGGTGCGGCCTATGATCTGGTCGCGCGCTTCTCTCCCACTAAAGGTTGATTGGCCAAAGGATGACCCTGATGGGCGAACCGTCTGAAGCTCTGGGCTGGCGTTCTGTCGGCGATCTGGTCGGCCAGCATCCAGAGGCGCGCGTCGCCCTGATCGGCGCGCCGCTGAACGAGCGGTCATTGACGCCGGGCCGCTGTGATCTGGGCCCGAAGACATTGCGCGCCGTGCTGCCGCGCTTGTCGACCTATGACGTTGAGACGGGGCTGGAACTGGAGATCAAGGTCCACGACGCGGGCGATGTGGCGCTGAAGGCCGTCTCGCCGTTCGACGCCTTTGAGCCGGTGCGTGATGCGGCGGCGGCGCAGGCCCACCGCGACCTGACCCTTCTGGTCGGCGGCAACAACGCCATCACTCGGCCGGGCGTTCATGCGCTGGGGCTGGACCGCGTCGGCGTGCTGACGCTGGACGCCCATTTCGACCTGCGTGACACGGATCAGGGCCTGACCAACGGCAACCCGATCCAGGCCCTGTTGGACGACGGCATGGACGGCCATCGCATCAGCCAGGTGGGCCTCGCGCCCTTCGCCAACACTCGCCGCGCCCACGAAAAAGCCGAGGCGGCGGGCATCAGCGTCCGCACCGCCCGCGAGTGCCGCCAGCGCGGTCTGGCCAACATCGTGGTCGAGGAACTGGAGCGCCTGTCGTCCCTGTGCGAGGTCATCTACGTCGACTTCGACATCGACGTGATCGACCGCAGCCAGTGGCCCGCCAGCCCCGGCGCGCGGCCGGGCGGGGTGTCGGTGCACGACTTCTTCGACGCCGCCCGCGCCATCGGCGCCCATGCCAAGGTTCGCGCCGTCGACCTGACCGAATACGACCCGTCGCTGGAAGTCGGCGACCTCGGCTCCCTGACGGCGGGTCGCTGGTTCTGTGAAATTCTGGCTGGAGTTTCGTCGCGATGAGAGCGTGGCTAGCGGCTGCGATTGTCGGCCTGGTTGTCTCAGCATCCCCCGCACAAGCCTGTGAAGGCATCGATCGCGCGAGCCAACAGATTCTTGAGTTCCAGCGCAACCTAGCCTCAAACGCTGATAGCATTTACCTCGCGCGGGCTGTTCCAGTCCCTGGCCGAACCTATATGAGCACTTACAGCCGTATCGTTGTGATCGACGGTGAGACGCCGCCTCGCAGGTTAAGAGATTGGCCTATAGACTGTGGCGAAGCCGATGAGGGGCTAACCGTGGTTTTCGCCCAGCGAGTTCGACCCACCTATAAGCTGTCCGATTACTGGTTCTGGGGCGGCTGGGTTCTTACAGCATTCTACCCGTCCGAGATCGTCGATCCGGAGATAGCGGCCCGCCTGCGCACAACCGCTGATCGTTTGAGAGCCGAGTTGCGTCAATGAGCCTGGAAACACGACTATTGATCGACTGCCACGTCGCCGCCATGACCGAGGGCGGCGCCCCCTACGGCGCGATCGAGGACGCCGCCATCCTGATCAAGGACGGGCGCATCGCCTGGGTCGGGCCGCGCGCCGACCTGCCTGTGCACAAGGCTGTGGAAGCCGACAGTCTGGGCGGGCGCTGGGTCACGCCGGGGCTGGTCGACTGCCACACCCATCTGGTCTTCGGCGGCGACCGCTCGGGTGAGTTCGAGCAGCGGCTGGAAGGCGCGACCTATGAAGAGATCGCGCGCGCCGGGGGCGGCATCGTCTCGTCCGTGCGCGCCACGCGCGAGGAGAGCGAGGATCAGCTCTACGCCTCGGCCCTGGCGAGGCTGGAGGGGCTGAAGGCCACCGGCGTCACCACGGTCGAGATCAAGTCCGGTTATGGTCTGGATCACGACAGCGAACTGAAGATGCTGCGCGTCGCCCGCCGTATTGGACGCGAGGCCGGGGTGCGGGTCCGCACCTCCTATCTGGGTCTGCACGCCGTTCCGCCGGAACATAAGGTCGACCGCGCCGTCTATGTGGACAAGGCTGTGGATGAAATCCTGCCTGCCGCCTACGCCGAGGGTCTGGTCGACGCGGTGGACGCCTATTGCGAGCCTATCGCCTTCTCGGTCGAGGAGGTCAGCCGCCTGTTCGACAAGGCAGAGGAACTGGGCCTGCCGGTCAAGCTGCACGCCGACCAGTTGTCGGACGGCGGCGGGGCGGCGCTGGCCGCGCGCTATCAGGCGCTGTCGGCCGACCATATCGAGCACACGACCGAGGCGGGCGTGAAGGCGATGGCAGAGGCGGGCGTGGTGGCGGTGCTGCTGCCCGGCGCCTTCCTGATGCTGCGAGAGACGCAGGCGCCGCCGATCGACCGGTTGCGCCGGCACGGCGTGCGGATGGCGGTGGCGACGGACTGCAATCCCGGCACCTCGCCGGTCGCCTCGATGACGGCGGCGATCAACCTGGCCTGCGTCCAGTTCCGCCTGACGCCGGAAGAGGCGCTGGCGGGCGCCACGCGCAACGCGGCCCGCGCGCTGGGCCTGCAGGACGAGATCGGCACGCTTGAGGCGGGCAAGGCCGCCGACCTGGCCGTCTGGGACATCAGTCGTCCGGCGGAGCTGGCCTATTGGCTAGGCAAGCCGCTGCTGCATCGCCGCTATCTGGCGGGACGCGCGGCCTAGGACTAGCGTCGTTCCCTCAAGCGGGAGGGAGCGCGCATGGCGCAGACGGAAACGGACGTCGTCATCCTGGGCGGCGGGCACAACGGACTGGCCTGCGCCTTCTATCTGGCGCGGGCCGGGCTGAAGGTCACGGTGCTGGAGCGGCGCGGCGTCGTCGGCGGGGCGGCGGTGACCGAGGAATTCCATCCCGGCTTCCGCAACTCGACCGCCAGCTACACCGTCAGTCTGCTGAACCCGCGCGTCATCGCCGACATGGAGTTGCCGCGCCACGGGTTGCAGGTGGTGGAGCGACGGGCGGCGAACTTCCTGCCCTTTGACGACGGGCGCTACCTGCTGACCGGCGAGGGGCGAACCCAGGCCGAGGTCGCCAAATTCTCGACCCGCGACGCCGAGCGCCTGCCTGACTATGAGGCGCGGCTGGAGACGGTCGCCGCCATCCTGCGCGATCTGGTCCTGACCACCCCGCCGAACGTGGTGGAAGGCGGCTGGCTGGCGGCCCTGCCGGAGATGTTGAAGGCGGCCTCGCTGGGGCGGCGCGTCTCGGGTTTGGGCCTGGCGGCCCAGCGCGACCTGTTGGACCTGTTCGCCAAGTCGGCGGGCGACTGGCTGGACGGCTGGTTCGAGAGCGATCCGATCAAGGCCCTGTTCGGGTTCGACAGCGTCGTCGGCAACTACGCCAGCCCCTATACGCCGGGCTCGGCCTATGTCCTGCTGCACCACGTCTTCGGTGAGGTGAACGGTAAGAAGGGGGCTTGGGGCCACGCCATCGGCGGCATGGGGGCGATCACCCAGGCCATGGCCGCCGCCTGCGCCGAACAGGGGGTCGACATCCGGCTGGATGCGCCGGTCGCCGAGGTTCTGACGGAAAAGGGCAGGGCCGTCGGCGCCGTGACCGAGGCGGGCGACGCAGTCCGCGCCCGGGCCATGGTCTCCAACCTGCACCCGCGCCTGTTGTTCGACCGCCTGGTCGATCCGGCCGTGGTCTCGGCGGATTTCACCGAGCGGATGAGCCGCTACGCCTCGGGCTCAGGCACGTTCCGCATGAACGTCGCCCTGTCTGAGCTGCCGCGCTTCACCGCCTTGCCGGGCGCGGGCGATCATCTGACGGCGGGCATCATCATCGCCCAGACCCTGGCCTATATGGACCGCGCCCACGCCGAGGCGAGGCTGAACGGCTGGTCGTCAAAGCCGATCGTCGAGATGCTGGTCCCCTCGACCCTGGACGACAGCCTGGCCCTGGCGGGGCAGCACGTCGCCAGCCTGTTCTGCCAGCATGTTGCGCCGGATCTTGAGGACGAACATCGCGACACGGTGGCCGACCTGATGATTGAGACCGTCGAGGCCCATGCGCCGGGCTTCAAAGCTTCCGTGGTCGGGCGGCTGGCGCTGGGGCCGCGCGATCTGGAGCGGCGCTTCGGCCTGATCGGCGGCGACATTTTCCACGGGCGGCTGACGCTGGATCAGTTGTTCAGCGCCCGGCCGGTGCTGGGCCACGCCGATCATCGGATGCCGGTGCCTGGGCTCTATCTGTGCGGATCGGGCGCTCATCCGGGCGGCGGGGTGACGGGGGCGCCGGGACACAATGCGGCGCAGGCGGTGCTGAAGGATTTCGGCCGCCGCTGAAGTGATCTCGTACAGGTTGTGTTTGTAGGTTAATTCAACCTAATATTGTTCTCTCAGGGGTGGGAGAACAATCTATGGATGTCGAAGCGTTCATCACGCGCTGGGGCGGTGCGACAATCAGCGAGCGTGCGCACCATCAGACCTTCATCGGCCAGCTGTGCGCCCTGATCGGAGTGGCGGCGCCGGATCAGGAGACGGTCGGAGATCGCGGCTACTGCTTCGAGCGGCGTGTGGAGTTTTCATTTCACGACGGCGGGGCCCATCGAGGGTTCATCGATTGCTACCGGCGCGGCGCCTTTGTGCTCGAGGCCAAGCAGTCGCAGAAGCGGGCGCCGGGCGGCGAACTGGACCCGCAACGGCATCTGGCCCTGTTCAACGGTCGAGGACGCAAGCCGCCGCAGGGGCATCCAGACGCCATCGAGCGGCTGATGCTGGACGCCAAGCGTCAGGCCGAGAGCTACGCCAAGGCGCTGGACGAATGGCCGCCCTTTATCGTCGTCGTGGACGTGGGCCGCTCCATTCATCTGTGGGCCGACTTCGATCGGCAGGGGAAGGGCTATGTGCCCTTTCCCGACCTGGCCCGCTGTCGCATCGCCATGGACGATCTGCGTGATCCCGAGGTTCGCGATCGTCTGCGCCGGGTCTGGGATGAGCCGATGAGCCTGGACCCGGCGAACCATGTGGCGGCCGTGACCAGCGACATCGCGGCGCGACTGGCCTGGCTGGTCCGTTCGATCCGCAAGCGGGCGCCGACCGACGCCGGGGGGCGCGTCGATGCCGTAGCGCGGGCGGCGTGGGACAAGCGCACCTCCCTGTTCGTCATGCAATGCATCTTCGCCATGTTCGCCGACAGCGTCGGATTGATCGACGACAGGGGCTTTCTGCACCTGCTGGAAAGCTATCGCGGGATGGCGGATCGCTTTCATGTCAGCGCGGCGGACTTCTTTCGGCGTATGAACAGCGGCGGCCATTGCTCGGCCGTTCGCCAGGACCTGCGCCGCTTCAACGGCGGCCTGTTCAAGGAAGAGGCCGCCGTGCCGGTGACGGAGGTCGAACTTGAGGCCCTTATCGCCGCCGCCCAGCGCGACTGGGCCTCGGTCGAGCCGGCGATCTTCGGCGCCTTGCTGGAACAGGCTTTGGACCCGACCGAACGCGGCGAGTTGGGCGCCCACTATACGCCCAAGGCCTATGTGCGGCGGCTGGTCGAGGCCACGATCATGGAGCCGCTGCGCGCCGAGTGGGAGGCTGTCGCAGGGGTGGCGGTCGGACACTATGTTCGTGGCGACATCATTCGGGCCCGTCGCGCCATGCGCGAATTCCATCGCGAGCTGTGTGGGACGCGGGTGCTGGATCCGGCCTGCGGAACCGGCAACTTCCTCTATGTGGCCATGGATATGATGAAGGATCTCGAGAGCGAGGTCCTGACCGCCCTGACCGACCTGGGGGACGCCCAGACGGCGCTCGGTCTGGAGGGGCATACCATCAGCCCCGAGCAGTTCTGGGGGTTGGAGAAGAACGTGCACGCCGCCTGGATCGCCGAGATGGTGATGTGGATCGGCTATCTGCAATGGCATTTCAGGAACGCCGGCGACGCCAAGCCGACCGAACCGATCCTGCGCAACTTCAACCGCATTCTGCATACCGATGCGCTGCTCACCTGGACTGGCGAAGAGCTCGTGCGCGATGGATATGGGCGACCGGTCACTCACACTCGGAAGCTGAGCCGGGGCGGCCTTTCAGCGGCGGTGGTTCGTGAAGAGCGGGAGGTCGCCCGTTACATTGATCCGCGTCCGACGGTATGGCCGGCGGCGCATTTCATCATCGGCAATCCGCCCTTCATCGGCGGCAAGGATGTGCGCGGGGAGCTGGGCGACGGCTATGTCGACGCCCTTTGGCGGGTGCGGCAGGGGCGGTTCCGATCGGCCGATCTGGTCACGGCGTGGTGGGATCGGGCGGCCGAGATCCTGACGACGAAGGACAGCACGTTGAGACGGTTCGGCTTCATCACCACCAACTCCATCACCCAGACCTTTTCCCGGCGCGTGCTCGAGCATCATCTGAAGGGCGGGCCGCCCATGCGGCTGACCTTCGCCATCCCTGACCATCCGTGGATCAAGGGGGTCGACCGCGCTGATGTGCGCATCGCCATGACGGTGGCCGAGCGCGGCGAACCGAACGGGCAGGGGCGGCTGCTGACGGTTGTCGAGACCGTCAGCGACGGCGAGACGCCGGAGATCGTGTTTCATGAGCAGAGGGGCGACATCGCGCCGGACCTGACCATCGGCCTGTCGATCAGCGAGGCGCAATCGCTGAAGGCCAATGCGCTGCTGTGCTCGCCGGGAGTGAAGCTGCACGGTCCGGGCTTCATGGTGTCGCCGGAAAAGGCCGAGCAACTGCTGGCGACTTCTGGCGATGAGGCGGACAGTCCGATCCGCGCCTATCGCAATGGACGCGACCTGGCGTCACGATCGCGCGGTGTGAAGGTGATCGATCTGTTCGGCTGGACCGAGGAGGAGGCGCGCCGCCGCCACCCTGCGATCTTCCAGCATCTGCTGGAGAGCGTGAAGCCCGAGCGCGACCGCAACAATCGTGCGACCTATCGCGACAACTGGTGGGTGTTCGGCGAACCGCGCAGCGAGTTCCGCCCGGCGCTGGAAGGATTGTCCCGCTATATCGCCACGGTAGAGACGGCCAAGCATCGGTGGTTCCGCTTTCTGAACGCTGACATCCTGCCGGACAATGCTCTGATCGCGGTCGCCTCTGATGACCCTCGCATCCTGGGCGTGCTGTCGTCGCGACTGCATGGTCTGTGGGCCCTGGCGCGGGGCGGGCGGCTGGAGGATCGGCCCGTCTATAACAAGAAGGCCTGTTTTGACGCCTTTCCCTTTCCCGATCTCAACAGCACCGCAGGCTTGGAGGTCGGCGCCTTGGCTGAGGAGATCGACGAACGTCGTCGCCAGGTTCTGGGTAGGCACGAAGACCTGACCATGACCGGGCTCTACAATGTCCGACACCGCCTTCAGGAGGGCGGAGAACTGACGACCGCCGAGCGCAATATCTATGATCGCGGCCAGGTCGGCTTGCTGCATCATCTGCACCAACGGCTGGATCAGCAGGTGGCGTCGGCCTACGGGTGGCGCGACTCAATGACGGATCAGGCGGCGCTCGGCGCCCTGCTGGAGTTGAATCGTGCGCGGCGGGTGCAAGAGGAGAGGGGCGAAATCCAATTTTTGCGCCCGACTTATCAAGCCGGCCGGATCAAGGCGTTCGCGCGCGCCGTGCAGACCGAGGCGTCGCTCGACAAGGTGAACGCGCGCAAGCCCTTGCCCGAGGCGCCCGCAGTCCTGGCCGGCGTGCTGCTGGAAGAACTGCGCCGCGAAGGCCGGCCGCTACAGCCTCTTGAACTGGCGCGCCGCTTCGATGGGCGGATCGGCCGTCGCAAGACGGACCGGATCGAGCAGACCCTGGCCGTCCTGGCTGTGGCGGGATCGGTTCAGCGGACGGACGACGGCTGGTTCTCGCCGCGGCGTCACTGATTTGACCTAGCCGTGGGCTGCGGCGATCATTAAGTCACATAAGGGCGGTTCCGGCGGGACCGCCCTTTGCTTTACCGAAGAATTCCAGCCCCGATCGGCGGCGCATTCACGCTACGCCTCGGGGAAACGAGATGACCATGCTTGAGAAGACGTTCGAACCCAAGGCCGCCGAGCCGCGCATCTACGCCCAGTGGGAGGACAGCGGCCTGTTCGCCCCGCGCGCGGCCAAGCCGACCGACGGCGCCGCAGACGCCTATTCGATCGTCATTCCGCCGCCGAACGTAACGGGCAGCCTGCACATCGGCCACGCCCTGAACAACACGCTTCAGGACATTCTGGCCCGCTATCACCGCATGAAGGGCAAGGCCGTCCTGTGGTTGCCCGGCACCGACCACGCAGGCATCGCCACCCAGATGGTGGTCGAGCGCAAGCTGGCGGCTGAGGGCAACATCGGCCGCCGCGACATGGGCCGGGACGCCTTCATCGAGAAGGTGTGGGAGTGGAAGGCCGAATCCGGCGGGACCATCGTGCGCCAACTGCGCCGTCTGGGCTCGTCCTGCGACTGGTCGCGCGAACGCTTCACGCTGGACGAAGGCTTGAACGCCGCCGTCCGCAAGGTCTTCGTCCAGTTGCACAAGGACGGCCTGATCTATCGCGACAAGCGGCTGGTGAACTGGGACCCGCATTTCCAGACCGCCATCTCGGACCTTGAGGTCGAGCAGAAGGAGGTCGACGGCGCCTATTGGCACTTCGCCTATCGCCTGTCGGACGGCGTGACCTATGAGCACCCGGTCGCCTTCGACGAAGACGGCAAGGCGACCGAGTTCGAGACGCGCGACTTCATCGTCGTGGCGACGACCCGGCCGGAGACCATGCTGGGCGACACCGGCGTGGCCGTGCACCCCGAGGACGAACGCTACAAGGGTCTGGTCGGCAAGTTCGTGACCCTGCCGATCACGGGGCGCCGCATTCCGATCGTCGCCGATGACTACGCCGACCCGACCAAGGGGTCGGGCGCGGTGAAGATCACGCCTGCCCATGATTTCAACGACTTCGGCGTCGGAAAGCGTGCGGGACTTGAAGCCCTGAACGTCATGGACGCCTTCGGCCGGATCACCGCCGCCGACACGCCCGACGTGCCTGCCGAATACGAAGGCATGGACCGCTTCGCCGCGCGCAAGGCCATCGTCGCCCGCGCCGAGGAAGAAGGCTGGCTGCGCGAGATCGAGAAGACCAGGCACATGGTCCCGCACGGCGACCGCTCGGGCGTGGTCATCGAGCCGTGGATGACGGACCAGTGGTACGTCGACGCCAAGGTCATGGCCCAGCCGGCCCTGAAGGCGGTCGAGGAGGGCGCGACCGTTTTCGAGCCGAAGTCCTACGAGAAGATCTACTTCGAATGGCTGCGCAACATCGAGCCGTGGTGCATCTCGCGCCAGCTGTGGTGGGGCCACCGTATCCCGGCCTGGTATGGCCCCAACGGCGAGATCTACGTCGCCGAGACGGAAGATGACGCCCGCGAACAGGCATTGTCGGACTATGATTCCGAGGTCGTGCTGACCCAGGACGAGGACGTTCTGGACACCTGGTTCTCGTCCGCCCTGTGGCCGTTCTCGACCATGGGCTGGCCGGAAAAGACTGAGGATCTGGAGCGCTTCTATCCGACCAGCGATCTGGTTACGGCGGCGGACATCATCTTCTTCTGGGTCGCCCGGATGATGATGATGGGCCTGCACTTCATGGACGGCGAAGTTCCGTTCAAGCGCGTCATCATCAACGGTCTGGTCCGCGACGAGAAGGGCCAGAAGATGTCGAAGTCCAAGGGCAACGTCATCGACCCGCTGAACATCATCGACGAGCTGGGCGCCGACCCCTTGCGCTTCACCATGGCAATCCTGTCGGGCACGCGCGACATCAAACTTTCGAAGCAGCGCATTGAAGGTTATCGCAATTTCGGCACCAAGCTGTGGAACGCCGCCCGCTTCAGCCAGATGAACGAGGCGCGTCGGGTGAAGGGCTTCGACCCCGCAGACGTGCAGCAGACGATCAACCGCTGGATCCGCGGCGAACTGACCAAGGCCGAGCGCCAGGTGTCGGACGCCATCGAAGGCGGCCGTTTCGACGATGCGGCGGGCGCGCTTTACCGCTTCATCTGGAACGTTTTCTGCGACTGGTATCTGGAACTGGCCAAGCCGGTGTTCAACGGTTCGGACGAAGCCGCCAAGGCTGAGACGCGCGCCATGACCGCCTGGACCATCGATCAGACGCTGAAGCTGCTGCACCCGGTCATGCCCTACATCACCGAAGAACTGTGGGCCGAACTGGGCAGGGAAGGCCCGACTCGCGACGGTCTGCTGATGGGCGAGACCTGGCCGGTGCTGCCGGACGCCTTCGTGGATACGGACGCCGAGGCGGAGATCGGCTGGCTGGTCGATCTGATCGGCGAAATCCGCGCGCTGCGGGCCGAGATGAATGTGCCGCCGTCGGCCAAGCCGCCGCTCGCCTTTGTCGCCCCGGACGCGGCCACGGCTGAACGCATCGCGCGTCACCGCGACCTGATCCTGACCCTGGGCCGCGTGTCCGAGGTCGCCGTGGCCGAGGCCGCCCCCACCGGGGCCGTGACCTTCGTCTCGGGCGGGGCGACGGTCGCCCTGTCGCTGGCCGGGATCATCGATCTGGACGCCGAACGTGTGCGTCTGGAAAAGGAGATCGCCGCCTTCGACGCTGACATCGGCCATGTGAACAAGAAGCTGGGCAACCCCAACTTCGTCGCCCGCGCCGCCGCCGAAGTGGTCGAGGAACAGCGCGCCAAACTGGCTGAAGCCGAAGAGGGCAAGGCCCGGCTGCAGGCCGCGCTGAAGCGGCTGGAAACCCTGTAAGGGCGTGAGAATCGACCAGCTTCTCGTCGCGCGCGGCGTCTTCGACAGTCGCGCCCGCGCCCGCGCCGCCATCGAGGCGGGGCGGGTGAGGGCGGACGGCCGCGTCGTCGCCAAGCCTTCCGAAAAGGTCGCGGAAGACGCCGAGATCGAGGCCGAGGCCGCCCATCCCTGGGTCGGTCGCGGCGCCTTGAAGCTGGCGCACGCGCTGGAGCTGTGGCCGATCGCGATTGAGGGGCGCGTGGTGCTGGATGTCGGCGCTTCGACCGGCGGCTTCACCGAAGTCTGTCTGGGTCGCGGCGCGGCGCAGGTTTTCGCCGTGGATGTCGGCACAGGGCAGTTGCATCCCTCGGTCGCCGCCGATCCGCGTGTCGTGAATCTGGAGAAGACCGACGCCCGCCACCTGACCACGGCTCTGATCACCGAGACGCCGTCGCTGATCGTCTGCGACGCCAGCTTCATCAGCCTGTCGAAGGTTCTGCCCGCTGCGCTGGCTCTGGCGGAGCCGGAGGCGGATCTGATCACGCTTGTGAAGCCTCAGTTCGAGGCGGATGGTCCCAAGGCGGTCGGCAAGAAGGGCGTGGTCAAGGACCCGGAGGCGCACGCCGCCGCCGTGGCCGGGGTGCGCGACTGGCTGGAGGAGAGCGGCTGGACCGTGCGCGAGGTCGCTGACAGCCCCATCACCGGCGGCGACGGCAACGTCGAGTTCCTGCTCTGGGCTCAGAAAGCCTGAGCCCAAACGATTTGAGGGCCGCCGGTGATCCGGCGGCCCTCTTCACATCGTCGATTGACAGGGGGGCTGAAACTTAATCGACGACGCGATAGCGGCCCGATTGGTCCATGCAGGTGCGCACATAGCGCGTCTCCATGCGACCGTCGGGAAGACGGATGTTGCTCTCGGCCAGGCGACACTGATCGGCGTCGCGGGGCGTGGAGGCGTAGGTATCGGGATAGTCCCGGTAATAGTCGTAAGCATCGCGACGGTCGTCGTAGCGACGATCGTAGTCATAGCCGCGATTGTCATAGCCTCGGTTGTCGTAACCATAGGCAGGCGGGACGTAGGTTCCCTGATAGCCATAGTTGGCGTCGCGGCGATAACGGCTGTCGCAGGCGGCCGAGCTGTTTCCCACGCCGGCGCCGATCGCGGCGCCCAGGACACCGCCCAGAGCGCTGCCTTCGGTGCGGCGGCCGCGGGCCGCCATCTGGGAGCCGGCGACGGCGCCGATGGCGGCGCCCAGCAGGCCGCCGGTCGTGGCGCGCTGGCGCTGATCACGCACGCAGGGATCGTAATAGGTCCCCTGGCCGTAGCCGCTGTTTCCATAGCCATAGGCGGGCGGATAGTCATAGCCGTAGCTCTGGGCCGAGGCGACGCCGGGCAGGGCGACGGCCGAGGCGCAGGCCAGGGCGGCGATGGCGGCGACCGAGGCTTTTTTCGAGATGAGAGCGATCATCGTTTCTGTTCCTTCGACGGACGTTCTCTGAACGGGTCAGGCCGCCGTCTGTTGCAGCCATTGATAGGGCCGCGAAGCTGAACGGCTTTTGATCGCGTCGTTCATCTTCGTTCATGTTTCGATTTTCGCGCGGAAACCGTTAGAAGCCGCCGCATGACGCAAACGCTGACCATCGCCCGCATGGGCCATCAGGGCGACGGGATCGCCGACACCGCCGACGGCCCGGTCTTCGTACCGGGCGCCTTGCCGGACGAGGTGATCGCGGCCGAGGTCAAGGGCGGGCGGGCCGAGCGATTCGAGTTGATCGAGGCCAGTCCCGACCGGCGTCCGATCCACTCGCAAACCTATGCCGAATGCGGCGTCGCGCCGTTGCAACACTGGGCCGACGCGCCCTACCTGGCCTGGAAGCGCGAGGTGGTGCTCCAGACCCTGGCGCGCGAAGGGCTGGAGACCGAGGTGGAGGCGACGGTGGCCACGCCGCTGGCCAGTCGTCGGCGCCTGGCGTTGCACGCGCGCCAGGGGCCGGACGGGCGAGTCATCCTGGGTTTCAAGGCGCGCAAGTCGTGGCGGGTGGTGGAGCTTACGGATTGCCCGTTGTCGGACCCGCTCCTTACGGCGGCTCTGCCGGCGCTCGCCAAGGTCGCGGCGCCTTTCCTGGGCCATCCCAAGTCGGCGCCGACCCTGCACGTCACCCTGACCGACAGTGGTCTGGACGTCGATGTGACGGGGGTGGAGAAGCGTTCCGGCGGTCTGAACGGTGACCAGCTGGCGCTCGCCATCGCGGCGGCGGCCGAAGCGGATCTGGCGCGCCTCAGCCTGGACGGCAATACGCTGGTGATGGCGCGTCAGCCTCGCGTTCGGTTCGGACGGGCGTCCGTGCCCTTGCCGCCGGGCGCCTTCCTGCAAGCGTCGCCGGCCGCCGAGGCCGCCATGGTCGAACGCGCCGTCGAGGCGGTGAGGGGGGCCAGGAAGGTCGCCGACCTGTTCTGCGGCGCGGGAACCTTCACCTTCCCGCTGGCTGAGGTCGCCAGCGTCACGGCGGCCGATTCCGCCGCCGCCTCCATCGCCGCACTGAAAGCGGGGGTCAGCACGGCGCAGGGATTGAAGGGAATAGAGGCTCAGTCGCGCGATCTGTTCCGTCGTCCTCTATCACCCTACGACCTGAAGGGGTGCGAGGCCATCGTCCTTGATCCGCCGCGCGCGGGCGCCCTGGAGCAGACGCAGCAACTTCCGGGGACCAAGGCCTCGGTCATCGTCGGCGTATCCTGCAACCCCCAGACCTTCGCTCGTGACGCGCGCGTTCTGGTCGACGCCGGTTTCCGGCTCGAGAAGGTTACGCCGATCGATCAGTTCATCTGGTCGACGCATATCGAACTGGTCGGCGTCTTCCGGCGCTGATCAGGACGCCAGGTCGAACAGGTCCAGTTGGGGACGAGCGTCGGCGGGAATGCGAAACTGGGTCACGTCCAGCGTATGACGAGGGCCGTCCAGACCGTAGCGTTTGACCGCCGCCTTGAAGCGCGCGGCGATCAGTTCGGCGACGGGACCCGTTCCCTTCATTCGCTGCGACCAGTCCGGGTCGTAGTCCTTACCGCCTCGCGTCTGGCGGATCAGCGACATGACGCGCGCCGCGCGGTCGGGGCGGGCGTCGGCCAGCCATTCGCGGAACAGGTCCTTGATTTCGAGCGGCAGGCGCAGGGTCACGTACATGGCCGAGGTCGCCCCGGCCTTCTGAGCCGCCTCCAGCACCGCTTCGAGTTCATGATCGTTCAGGCCGGGAATGACCGGGGCGAAGCCGACGCCGACCGGGCATCCAGCCTCGGCCAGGCGGCTGATCGCCTCCAGTCGTTTGGCGGGCGTGGAGGCGCGCGGCTCCATCGCCCGCGCCAGCTTGCGGTCCAGGGTGGTGATGGAGACGAAGGCCGAGGCCAGGCCTTGTCTTCCCATGTCGCCCAGAATGTCTGCGTCACGCGCGATCAACACCGACTTGGTGATGATGCTGAACGGCTGTTTGAACCGTTGCATGACCTCCAGGATCGAACGGGTCGATTTCGTTTCGCGCTCGACCGGCTGATAGGGGTCGGTATTGCCGCCTATGTGGATGCGCCGGCAGACGTATCGGGGCTTTGAGAGTTCCTGTTCCAGTAGACGCGCGGCGTGCGGTTTGAAGAAGATCCGGCTCTCGAAATCCAGGCCCGGGGATAGGCCCATCCAGGCATGGGACGGACGGGCGTAGCAGTAGATGCAGCCATGTTCGCAGCCCTTGTAGGGGTTGATGGAGCGATCGAAGCCGACGTCGGGACTCGTATTACGGGCGATGATGGTCCGGGCGTGTTCCGGGGACAGGGTGGTGCGGAGCGGCGAGGCCGCTTCGTCCTGATCCGTCCAGCCGTCGTCCCAAGCCTCGCGTCGGTCGGCTTCATACCGACCCGAGGCGTTGGAACGTGCGCCGCGTCCATTGATCGCCTTGTTCATGGCCGCATGATGCGGAACGGAGTGGAACAAATCAAGAACAAGTTGATCGAAGAACAACCCGGCGGTCAGGCCGGGTTGTCTGTTCTAGCGTCGCGCGGAGGCGTTGGGGCGGCGATCTCGACGATCGCCGCCGGGACGAGGGCCTTCGCGCCGCCACCGGACGGATAGGGAGGTGTCGCCTTCGCCGCCGAATTTCG
This sequence comes from Brevundimonas sp. NPDC055311, assembly GCF_053645695.1. Taxonomy (NCBI): domain Bacteria; kingdom Pseudomonadati; phylum Pseudomonadota; class Alphaproteobacteria; order Caulobacterales; family Caulobacteraceae; genus Brevundimonas; species Brevundimonas sp. NPDC055311. Next base: position 191,263 of record NZ_JBSHMV010000001.1, on the reverse strand, counting down.
AGGTGATGGCGAGGTTGCGCCGGACCTGCCACTCGACGCTGACTGCGGCTCCGCGTTCGGCGCCGCCGATCACTTCGAGGTAGACGTCGTCGGTGATGTAGCGGCCGCCAGCCACGGTCAGGCTGGACGCTTCGCCGCTGAAGGAGAGGCGATCCAGACCGGCCAGTTCTCTCAGATTGCCGATCACGTCGAACCCGCCGCCTCCCGCCAGGGAGGCCACGGCCGAGGCCAGTTGGGCCGCCTCGAACGGCGACAACTGCGCCGCCGATCGGCCGAACAGCACCTGCGACAGGATTTCGTCCTGGGGCAGGGCGGGCGTGGAGGTCAGCTCGATCTTGGGTTCGGCGGCGCTGCCGGTGACCTTGATCACGGCGGTCAGGGCCGGGTCTTCGCGCACGGCCTGAAGATTCAGCCGGATGCGCGCCGGATCGGTGGACAGGATGACCGAGCCGCGATCATCGAAGACGAAACGTTTGCCTGCGAACTCATAGTCGCCGCGCACCACATTGGCCGTGCCGGTCAACTGAGGTTGGGCGATGGTGCCGCGCACCCTGGCGTTGGCGGCCAATTCGACGTTCAGTCCGCGGCCGCGAAGATGAATTTCGCGCCCTGTCAGGGTCAGATCCAGGCCGATCTGGGGGCCGCCAGCCGTCTTCTTCTCGGTTTCGACCGGATCGCCGCCGGGGCGATTGATCTCGACCACGTCCATCTTGACGATGCCGTTGGAGCCAGGCAACTCCGGCGAGATCTCGGCCTCGTCGATATTCACGGCGCCTGTCAGGCGGATGTTGCCGTCGGCGCCGCGCACTGCGGTCAGGCGGCCGTTTGCGCGGGCCTGGGCGATATCGTTGTCGATGACGCGGAAGCGCGTCAGCTCGAGCTGCAGGGTCGAGGGCGATCCCTGGCGCAGGCCCAGATCGCCGCTGCCTGACACCTCGCCCTTCAGTCCGTCAGTCGCCTGGAAACGTTCGATCACGGCCTGGCTGTCGTTGAAGCGGCTGGCCAGGGTCACGCTTTCGAGGCGAAGCCCTGTGGCGCTGTCGCGGAATGCGCCCTGTTCAAGATCCAGGCGACCGTTCAGGCGCGGGGCGTTCAGCGTGCCGGCCAGGGTCGCCTGACCGTTCACCTGGCCGGACAGCGACTGGGCGCCGCCCAGGAACAGGTCCCAGATCGGCTGTATCTGACCACGAATGGCGACCTGACCCGACATGTCGCGGGTGCGGGCGATGGCGAGGCGCAGAGGCGCGGCGGAAGCCTCGACCGGCAGGCTGACGTCAGCGGTCGCCTGAACGGCCGTGCCGTCGTTGGCCTGGGCGCGCAGCCTAAGGATGTTGTCGCCGAGGTCGGCGTTCAACGTGCCGTCGATGGCCAGTCCTCGAGGTGCGTCCACGCTGCGAAGCTGTTTCAGGTCGATGTTGGCGGAGCCGCGCAGCGTGTCGCCCTGGCCTTGCATCGAGACGCGGCCCGTCACCTGCCCGCGCAGGTCGGGCGCGAGAGAGCCCATTTCGACATTAGTCATGTCGGCCTGGATGACGCTGCCCTGGCTATCCTGCTTCAGTTCGCCGGTCAGGACGCCGCCGCCGACGCCCAGGTCCAGGCGTGCGACGCGGCCGTCGCCGTTGATGGCGAAGACGGCGGGCGCACGGGTGGTGAAGGCGATCTCACGCACGCGGCCGCCGCCGCGCAGGGTCAGGCTCTGGGCTGCGTCCTGGCGGGAATACTCGCCCGAACCATTGAACTGCACGGGATTGGCGCCGCCCACATCGGCCGCCAGGGTGAAGGGCAGGCGGTCCAGCGTGCCCTGACCCTTCAGCGACAGGTTGCGCAAGGTCCAGTCCTGGCCGATCAGGCGCACGTTGCGGCCCGTGACGTCCAGCACGGCGGTCTGGTCGCCGGCGCCTTCGGTCAGACGTACGCGGCCATTGGCCTCGCCGGAGGCCAGGAAGGCGCCTTGACGCGCGGTGAAGGTCAGGTCGGCGCTGGAGGGAAAGTTATTCGACAGGGCGACGTCGCCCTGGGCCGCCACGCCGCCCGCATTCACATCGACGTCCGACAGCCGCAGGCGCGGTCCGCCCAAGTAGAAGTTGCCCGAGGCGTGCGCCGGCCCGTAGTTGGAGCCGGAGTTCAGGACGACACGCCCGTCCGAGGCGTCGGCGCCCTTGCGGAAGCTGAGCACCAGATCGGCGTTGGTCAGGGTCAGTCCGCCCGCCGCCACCTTGTCGAAGGCGGCGCGCAGGTCGGCGCGCGGCTGGGCCAGGGTGCCGGTCAGGGCGCCGTCGCCCGACATGGCGCCGTCGATGGCGACCGGGCCGACGCCGAACGGGCCCTGGGCGTTCCAGTCCAGCGCCAGCCGCAACTTGGCCCCCTCGATCAGGCCCTTGGCCCCCGCACGCCCGGCGGCGCCGGTCAGTTCGCCGCGATCGATGGAGACGACGCCGTCATTCAGGGAACCGGCCAGTTGCAGGCGCGGCGTCGCGCCCAGAAGACGGTCCAGCTCTTCCATGCCGACGGCCATGCGCGAACCGCGCCCGTCGAAGCTGAGGGTCCAGGGCGCGCCGGCCTTGGCTGAGGCGGCGCGGATCGGGCCGCCGAACGCGCCGCGCGCGCCGGGCTGGATGCGCGATAGTTCGGTCAAGTCGGCCCGGCCGGTGAAGTTCAGGCCGCCGTTCAGGCCGCGCCCGCCCGACCCGACCAAGGTCAGGCCCTGGCCGCGTGCGTCGATCTTCTTCAGCAGCATGGCGCCGTCGGCCATGCGCGCGCCTTCCATCTGGATGCGCGGCGCAGAACCCAGCAGTCCGCCGATGATGCCCGCCGCAGAACCGCCGACGGCGCGCACGTCGGTCGTCACGTCGATACGGCCCTTGTTGGCGGCGATATTGACCGGGCCTGAGATGCGCGTGGCGCGATAGGAGGCGATGTCGGCGTTCAGCAGGCTGGCCGAGCCCTGCAGGGTCCAGACCTGGGCGTCGCCCTTGAACACGCCGGTATAGGCGGCGGGACCGGCGACAGGGCTGCCCACCAGGCGGCTGAGCGACGGCGTGTTCAACTCCAGGCTGATTCCCTCGGGCGAGGTGTTGTCCGTGGTGCGGATCAGACCACGGGCGCTGGATTCGATGTTGTCGGCGTACAGGCGCCAGGCCACGCCCTTATAGCCGTCGCGCTTGGCGTCCGGCGTCATGGCGAAGCCGAAGCGGGCGGTGCGGCCGATACGCTCCACGAAGGGCTCCAACAGGTCCGAGCCGGAGAAGTCGGCGTAACCCGACACCTTGGCGCCGGTGTCGCCATAGGTCCCCTTCACCAGAAGCGGGCGAAACTGGCCGGTCTGGACGGCCACGTCGATGACCTCGCCGTTGACCACGGCGACGGCCGAGAAGGGTTGATCCGGCGAATAGCCCAGCGATCCGGCGATTGGGCCGCCCTGGGCTTCATTGGCGCGCAGGTTGACCCGCAGGTCTTCGGGTTTGTCGCCGAAAGCGGCGGCCAGACGGAGATAGTCGCCCTTGCGGTTCAGGCTGTAGGCGTTGACGTTGGCGCTCTTGACGCCCTTGCGCGGAATGGCGGCGTCGCCGCTGAGGGTCCAGCGGCCGTATTCCTTGGAGAAGCCTTCCAGCAGCTCGACATTGGCGCTGAAGCGGTCGATGTCGATGGAGATGGCCTGCGGCCCGCCCGACTCGCTGGGCGGCTCCAACTCGGGTCGGCGTAGCAGGCGAATCTGGCCCGCGCTGATTTCAGTCGCATGAAAGCGGCGAGCCAGCAGGGGCCAGTAGGACCAGTCGACACGGACGTCGGTCGCTTCCAGCCAGACGCCCTTCTCGTCGGTCACGGTGACGCGCTTCAGGCGGAAGTCGTTGAACAGGTCGCCCTGCAACCCTTCGACGTTAATCCGGCCATAGCGGCTGATCTTCTTGCCCGCGACGAAGCTGGTGATCAGTTCGCGCCCCGCGTCGGACACGAGGTACATCCGCCCTCCCACCAGGGCGACCACGATCAAGGCCAGCAGACCGGCGAAGGTCGCGCCCGCGATGAAGGCCGCCAGTTGCAGGCGCGTACGCTTGCGCTTGGCCTTCTTGGCCGGCGTGTCGGCGACGTCTGCGCCCGTTTCGTGAGGCGGAGGAGTGTCGGTCAAAACGCCTGGCCGATGCTGAGATAGAGCTGGAACCCGGAGTCGCCCTCGCGCTTGTTCAGCGGGAAGGCGATGTCGGCGCGGACGGGGCCGAAAGGCAGCTTGTAGCGGACGCCGACGCCGGCGCCGTATCGCATGTTGCTGAGGTTGGGCGTTTCCTGGAAGCCGACGGCGCCGCCGTCGACGAAGGCCACAGCCTGCAACTTCTCACCAATATCGCGGCGCACCTCGACGGAGGTTTCGAACAGCGACAGGCCGCCGCGCGGTCGGTTGTTGGGCAGGCGCGGGTTGATGCTCTGATAGGAATAGCCGCGCACCGAGCCGCCGCCGCCTGAATAGAACAGACGATCCGACGGCACGGTCAGTTCCTCGCCGCCTATGATGGAGCCGATACGCGCGCGCCCGGCCAGCACGGTCTTGGCCCCGTCCTGAAGCGGCAGATAGGCGGTCGCCTGGCCCTCGGTGCGCAGGAACAGCACCGTATCCTCGCCCGCCACCGCGGTCGGTTGTGTCGACAGCGACAGGCGATAGCCCGAAGTCGGGTTCAGAGGATCGTTCGAGCGATCCATGAAGGCGCTGCCGCGCAAGGTGACGATGGCGAGATCGCGGTCGAAGGTGATCGGCTCCTGCGTCACCGGGTCGAAGCGGTATTCGGTGTAACGGCCTGCGTCGACGCCCAGGCCGTAGCTGAACCAAGACGTCTTGCCGAGGCGCTGTGACAGGTCGGCGGCCGCAGTGATGGCGCTGCGGTCGTAGGCGTCGGTCTGCTCGTTGACGATGAAGGACGACAGCTTCAGCGTCCGCCCCGCCCTGCGCCAGTGCGGCTGGGACCATTCACCGCCGATGCGGCTGTCGATGCTGGCGATGCGCGCGCCGTAGCGCAGGGTGTCGGCCCGACCGAAGCGGTTGTATCGGGTGCGGAAGATATCGACGCCGACGCCTTCATAGGTCGAATAGCTGGCGCCGGCCTCTAGCAGGCTGACCGGGCGATCCGCCAATGTGACCACGACGGGGCGAAGGCCGTCCGGGCGGACATCGTCCAGGGGAGACAGGGCCACGCCCACACCGTCATAGACTCCGGTGTCCAGCAGTCGGCGCTCCAGTTCGGCGACGTCTTCCGGATCGTAGCGGTCGCCCTCGGACCACGGGATGAGACTGTTGAGCCAACTCTCCTTGGTCGGCCCACGGGTCCGAAGCTGGACGCCGTCCAGGCGCACCAATTCACCAGATTTGATGTTGAAGCCCGGCTGGACCAGGAAGGTGGCGTGATCCACCACCACGCGGCGGGGCAGGGCGGTGGCGTCCGCATATCCTCGGCGGGTCAGGTCGGCGACCACGCGGCCCTCCGCCTCCAGAATATCAGCCGCCCGGCCGGGTGCGCCGGGTTTCAGCCGAATGTCTTCAATGACGGCCGCGCTGGTTTCCGCATCGGGCTCGGGCACCGTCCAATTGACCGAAGCCTCGCCCAGGACGAAGCGGCGACCCGGAACGACCTGCACTACGGCGACCGGATTTTCCTCGCCCTCCACCTGATCTTCCACGGTGGCTTGATAATAGCCCTCCGACCGGAGCAGGGCCTGGGCCGAGGTCAGGGCCGCGCGAGCGCGACGACGCGCCTCGAAGCGATTGGAAGGCGCTCCGTCGACCTGCCCGATAGCGCGTTCGAGCTGGCTCTTGAGGTCGCTGTCGATCTCACCGCGAATCTGAGCCCGGGGTTCGGCGGCGGCCTGGCTTGCAAGGGCGCATAAGGCGGCGCCAGCAAGAAGGAGGGGGAGCCTCGACGTCAAATCCGAACCCTGGTTGCGAGACGATCAAGGGCGCTTAGCCCTGTTCGTCAGGAGAATCAGTAAAACAGCGTATCGCTCTCGGGTTGGACTGTCTCTTCGGAGGACCGTTGGTCCGGCGGCAGAGCCTCGACCGGCGCAGTCGTTTCGGCGGGCGCGGGAGCTTCGGCGACAGTCGGTGCGGCGGCGTCTTCGGCGGCGGGCGCTTCGACCGGAGCGGGCGCTTCGACGGGCGTCGGTTCGCTGTAAGGTTGTTCACAGGCGGCAAGGAAGCCGGAGGCGGCCAGCGCCGCCCCGATCAACAGGCGATTCAACATGGATCGATTCATCGTGGGTCCCCCTTCTAGGGGTTGAAAACGTGGAGAAGCGAAGCCGGTTCCTTCGCCGGATCGTCTCCGCGCCTTAGCGAGTTCACGTGAACCTGCAATGAATCGACGCTGGCGGCGGTCGTTTTCAAGGGATCCGGGCTTCATCAGCGCCTTGTTTGCGCGTGGGAAAATTACCTGAAATTTCCACTTGCCCGTCCCGAAGCTCATCCGTATGTTCCGCGCCTCTTCGCAGACGCGATGTGCGCCCCTAGCTCAGTTGGTTAGAGCATCTGACTTTTAATCAGAGGGTCCTCGGTTCGAGCCCGAGGGGGCGTACCACTCCCTTAAAAATCCAAAACGCGTCTAGCGCCGCTGGTTCTTGTTGCGGACAGCGCGTTCGAGTTTTGTCAGGCGTTCGTCCAGCCAACTGACATATGAGGTTCCAATCCCACGCCGCCGCAAGGGGCCGTGGAGCCGCCAGGCGGCCGCGAGCAACGCCGCCAGTACGATTGCGGTGATCACGAAATCCAGCCACGTCAGATTATAAAGCGGGGCGTTCAGCGAGCGCATGACGTTCAGCCTAAGCGGGCTTCGAACCTAGTGTCGAGGGAGGCAGGCTTGGCTTTGGGCGGCCGGGCATGATTAAACGCGCTCATGCGCCAGATTTCCTTGTCCGCCATCGCCGTGTCCCTGTTGCTTGCCGGCTGCAACGCCGGCGCCTCCGCTCGGGACGGGGTGGATCAGGTGGGAACGGGGTTGGGCGACGCCGTGACCGCGCCGCTCGAGGATCTCAACCTCAAGCGTCAGGAAATTCCGACCGTTCTGTTACAGGCGGAATCCAATCCCTATGACGTGCGGAACATGACCCGTTGCTCCGTCATCGCCGCTGAAATAGCTCGGCTGGATGAGGCGCTGGGGCCAGATACGGACGCCGCGCCTACGGATGACGGCACGCTGGCGAGCGAGCGGGCTGCCGATGCTGCGGCTGGGGCGACGCTGGACGCCGTGCGCGGCACCGTGACGGATTTCATTCCCGCCCGCAGCTGGGTGCGCCGCCTGACCGGCGCCGACGCGCACAGCAAGCATGTCCAGTCGGCCATTCAGGCGGGGCTGCGCCGCCGGTCCTTCCTGAAAGGCGTGGGGATGCAGCGCAACTGCGCGCCGCCGGCGGCGCCGGCCGGCTTCGTGCCGCGCCGCGGCTAGGCCTTGAGATGCCGCGCGCGGAAGTCGCGGCGGAACTGTTCGAACCGACCTTCGGCGATGGCCGCGCGCATGGCGGCGGTCAGGGCCTGGAAGAAGGCGATGTTGTGCCAGCTGAGCAGGATCTTGCCGAGAATCTCATCGGCGCGGATCAGGTGGTGCAGGTAAGCCTTTGAATAGTCCTGCGAGGCCGGGCAGGGGACTTCCACATCCAGCGGGTCCTGATCCTCGGCGAAGCGGGCGTTCTTGAGATTCAGCGGGCCGTCCCAGGTCCAGGCTTGGCCGTGGCGTCCCGCGCGGGTCGGCAGGACGCAATCGAACATGTCGACGCCGCGATAAACCGCTTCGACCAGATCGATCGGCTTGCCGACGCCCATAAGATAGCGGGGGCGGTCCTTCGGCAGGAACTCGGGCGCATAGTCCAGCACCTCGCACATGGCCTCATGGCCCTCGCCGACGGCCAGGCCGCCGATGGCGTAGCCGTCGAATCCGATCTCCTGCAGGCGTTCGGAGGACTCGCGGCGCAGGTTTTCATAGGTCGAGCCCTGCTGGATGCCGAACAGGGCCTGCGTGTCGCGCGTGCCGAAGGCGTTCTTCGAGCGCTGGGCCCAGCGCGCCGACAGCTCCATGCCTTCGCGGGCGCGCTTTTCCTCGGCGGGCCAGGCGACGCATTCGTCCAACTGCATGACGATGTCGGAGCCCAGGCGGTCGGCCTGAATCTGGATCGAGCGCTCCGGCGTCAGGACGTGCTTGGACCCGTCGATGTGGCTGGAGAAGGTGACGGCCTCCTCGGTGAGCTTGGAGATTCCCGACAGGCTCATGACCTGGAAGCCGCCGGAGTCCGTCAGGATCGGCTTGTCCCAGCGCATGAAATTATGGAGGCCGCCCAGGCGCTCCATCCGCTCGGGACCGGGCCGCAGCATCAGGTGATAGGTGTTGCCCAGAATGATGTCCGCGCCGGTCTGTTTGACCTGATCCACCGTCATCGCCTTGACCGTGGCGGCGGTGCCGACGGGCATGAAGGCGGGGGTGCGAATGTCGCCGCGCGTGGTTTTCAGCACGCCGGTGCGGGCGCGGCCTTCGACGGCGGAAATCTCAAACGGGAAAGGCATGGGCGTTCCTTGCAGGGACGCGCGTCTTAGGCCGAACGGCGAAAGGCCGCCAGCCCTGGGCCGGTTCCTGTCTCAAGGCGGTTCTGTGGCCGTAATCCGGCGCACACGCCTTTGTTTGAATAGCGACGGTTAGTTTGAAACCGAACGATCACGCGGCTGTTAGGGCAGCGCACGAAACCGTGAAAGTCGCCCGATTAATGTTGCTCCGTTCTGGAACCCTGGGTTCCGTTTCCCTGCTTGCGCTCGCCGTCGCTCACCCTGCCTGGTCCCAGGATTCCATTGTAGTCACGCCGCCCTCGACCGCTGCCGGCGGTCCTGTTCAGGTGCAGGATGTGGTGGTGACCGGACTACGCGGAAGCCTGCGCTCGGCCCAGGCGTTGAAACGCAACGCTGACGAGGTGATGGACGCTGTCGTCGCCGAAGACATCGGCAAGCTGCCGGACGTGAACGCCTCGGAATCCTTGGCGCGGGTCACCGGCATCCAGGTCGAGCGAGGCGGCGGGGAAGCGTCGCGCGTGATCGTGCGCGGACTGCCCGATGTGGCCACCACCTACAACGGCCGCGACATCTTCACGGACCAGGGGCGTTCGGTCGCCATGCAGGACTTCCCGGCGGCGGCCATCGCCGCGCTGGAGGTCTACAAGTCCAGTTCCGCCTGGCGGCTGGAATCGGGCATCGCCGGTCTGATCAATGTAAGGTCGCGGCGGCCGTTCGACTTCGACGGTTTCGAGTTGTCGGCTTCGGCGAAGGGCTCCTACGCCACCCAGTCGGAAAGCTATGATCCGAACGGCGACATCCTGATCAGCAACCGCTGGAACACAGGCGCGGGCGAGGTCGGAGCCTTACTGAACCTGTCATACACCAGCCTGCGCTATCTCGACTCCGTGCGCTGGGACAGCGGCGGCATCGTCGCCGTGGACGGGCAGTCGGCCGATCCGGCGGTTCAGGGGGCGCGTTATCCTGACGCCGTCGGCATCTTCTACGGAACCGGCGACCGCTGGCGTCCGTCGGCCAATCTGGCGCTGCAGTGGCGGCCGAACGACCAGTGGGAATTCTATGTCGACGCCCTTTACCAGGGCTATCGGGCAAAGATTTCGGACCGTCAGTTCATCGTGCCGCTGAACGATGAGACGACACGTTTTGACGACGTGACGCTGCGCGACAGCCGCAATGAAATCCAGAGCCTGACCCAGATCGCCGGCCGTCGTCCGGAGCAGTGGCAGGGCGCCTCGACCGGCAAGACGAACACCTGGCAAGCGGCCGTGGGCGGCAGCTACAACGCCGGGTCGCTTCAGATCGCCTTTGATCTGGCGCGCACTGACAGCACCTATGAGTTCTCGAACTACAGCTTCGACACGGCCTTCACCCATGCGCCGGTGACGCTGATCGACTTCGATACGCCGGGGAAGGATGGCGGAGCGACCTTCGACTTCCGGGACTTCGACGTCACGGACCCGAACAACTACGTCTATCGCGGCCTGTTCGACCGCCACTTCATCGGCGCGGGCGACGATTGGCAGGCGAAGGTTGACCTGACCTATGACACGGGCAACAGCCTGATCCCGCAGTTGAAATTCGGGGTGCGCTACGTCGACCGCAACGGCTCCTATCAGAACGGCGAGCGGTATCAGGATCAGGAAAGTCTCGGCTTGCCGTTGACCGCCATCCCGGTGGAGTTGGCCCTCATCCCGGCAGGTTTCAACGGCAGCGACATTCAGGACATGCGCGCCTGGGTGTCACCGACCTATGGCGGCCTGCGTCAGAACATGGACGCCCTGCGCGCCCTGGCCGGGTTCGAGCCGGGTCGTCCGCCCATCAACCCGGTTCAAACCTATGAGGCGTCGGAGAGGGCCTACACCGCCTATGGTCAGGCGGACTTCGCCATCAACACCCGCATTCCGATCGAAGGCGAACTGGGTCTGCGGATCGTCGCAACCGATTTCAGCGTGCGCGGAACCAGCCGTTCGATTGAGGGCGAGGAAGAGGTGTTCACGCCGGTCGATCAGGGTGGGCGCTACACGGACCTGCTGCCCAGCCTGGGGGTCCGCTTCATGCTGGATGACGACCTGATCCTGCGCATGGCGGCGAACCAGACGCGGACGCGCCCGGCGTTCGGCCAGTTGAACCCTAGCCTGTTCATCAGCCCCTCGGCCGATACCTCGGGACGGCAGACGGCTTCGGGCGGCAACCCTGACCTGAAGCCGATCGAATCGACCAACTATGACCTGACGCTGGAGCGCTACTTCGGTGATGCGGGCGCAGCGACGCTGGCGCTGTTCCGACGCGAGATTTCAGGCTTCATCGCCGATCAGACGATGGACATGGACGATCCTGTCTATGGCGTCCTGCGCGTCACGCGGCCCGTCAACCTGAATGACGCCGTGCTGCAGGGCGTGGAGACGTCCTTCACGACCTTCTTCGACTATGAGTTCGTGCCGAAATGGGCGCGGTCGTTCGGGGTGCAGGCCAACGCCACCTATATCGACGGGGCGCTGCCCTATGTGTCGAAATATTCCTACAACCTGACCGGCATGTATGAGAACGGGCCGTGGACGGCGCGGTTGGCCTATAATCTGCGGACCAAGTTCGGCAACGGCGTCATCGGCGAGCATGTCGATGACGTGGCGCGACTGGACTTCTCGGCGGGCTGGTCGCCGACCGAGCGGATCACCGTGACCTTCGACGCCACCAATATTCTGGGGCAGCCGTTCCGATCGTTCTTCGACTATGGCGAGGGCGTTTATCCGCGCGACGTGCGCTACGAAGAGAGCCTTTATACCGTGGGGCTGCGCTTCCGGTATTGAACCGGGATCAGCGCAGGAGCGTCTCGAGACGCTCCGCGCGTTGCAGGTCCTTGGGACGGCCGAACAGGCGGCATTTCTCGATCTGCTCGGCGACGCTGGGGATGTAGAGCGTTCCCCCGTCCAGTTCGATCGCCTGACGGGTGGTGAAGATGACCGGCGTCCAGTCGGCGCCCGCGCGAACGTCCATCATCGCCATGACCTCGACCGGGACCGGCGTGGTCAGGATCTGGCCGAAGACCTGCGACCGGAACAGGCCCTCGCCGGGGTCTTCCACGGTTTCGCCGTGGAGGGCCTCGATCAGGCGCCGGGCGTCGCGAGGACTGGTCATCACGTCGACATCGGGCACGTGCCATTCCGACAGGCCCGACAGCGCCATGCCCGCGCCCCCGAACACCCACCAGGGATCCTGAAGCTCGGTCGCCGCCGAGGCCAGGATGTCGAAGGTCGCGGCCAGGTTTTCGGGCAGGTCGTCGATGTGGCTCATTGGGCGTCTTCCCGAAACAGCAGGCTTCCGTCGCCATAAGAATAGAAGCGATAGCCGCTGTCGATGGCGTGGGCGTAGGCGGCCCGCATCGTCTCCAGCCCGGCGAAGGCGCTGACCAGCATGAACAGCGTCGATTTCGGCAGGTGGAAGTTGGTCATCAGCACGTTGCAGGCGCGGAAGCGATAGCCCGGCGTGATGAAGATGGCCGTGTCGCCGTGGAAGGGCTGGACCACGTCGTCCTCGCCGGTGGCGCTTTCCAGTAGGCGCAGGCTCGTGGTGCCGACGCAGACGATGCGCCCGCCCGCCGCGCGCACGGCGTTCAGGGCGCCGGCGGTCTCGGCCGAGACCTCGCCCCACTCGGAGTGCATCTTGTGATCGGCCGTGTCGTCCGCCTTGACCGGCAGGAAGGTGCCCGCCCCGACGTGCAGGGTCACCGCATGGGTCGTCACGCCGCGCGCCCGGATGCTATCCAGCAGGGCAGGGGTGAAGTGCAGACCCGCTGTCGGTGCCGCGACCGAGCCGTCATGCTCGGCGAAGACGGTCTGATAATCCTTCAGGTCCTGATCGTCCTCGGCCCGTTTGGCCGCGATATAGGGGGGCAGGGGCATGACCCCGACCTCGCGGATGGCGTCGTCCAGCACAGGACCGGCCAGATCGAAACGCAGGGTGACGAGGCCGTCCTCGCCCTTGGCGGTGATCTCGGCGTCGACCTGGCCCAGGAAACAGGCGTTGTCCTCCTCGCGCCCGAAACGCACTCGGTCGCCGACCTTCAGCCGCTTGCCGGGCTTCATGAAGGCGCTCCAGACGTCGGGCGCGTCGCGGTGGTGCAGGGTCGCCTCGACCGGCACCGACAGCAGTTCGCCCTCCGGCCCGGTGCGGTGGCGCACGCCCGACAGACGGGCGGGGATCACGCGAGTGTCGTTGAAGACCAGGGCGTCGCCGGGCTGCAGGAAGTCCGGCAGGTCGCGGATGATCTTGTCCTGAAGATCGCCGCCCTTCACCACCAGAAGGCGCGCCGAGTCGCGCGGGTCGGCGGGACGCAGGGCGATGCACGCCTCGGGCAGGTCGAAGTCGAAATCGGATGTCCGCATGAGGCGGGCAATGCTCACGCCCCGCCTTTGCGGTCAAGCGAGGCGCAGCCGAAAGTCGACTGGCGAAATTCGGCCCAGCCGCTATGTCAGGCGCAGCCAATGGGAGTTGAGTGCATGACCGACCGCTATCTGGACGACCTGAACGTCGGCGAAAGCTGGGACAGCGAACCCTTCACGATCACGGAGGATGAGATCATCGCCTTCGCGAGCGAGTTCGACCCCCAGCCCATGCATATCGACAAGGCGGCGGCCGAGGCGGGACGGTTCGGCGGCCTGATCGCCAGCGGCTGGCACGTCTGTTCGCGCGTCATGCGCCAGTTCGTGGACGAAGCCTATTTCGGCAACACGCCTTTACTGGGCATGAACGTCGACGCCCTGTGGTGGGTGCGGCCCGTGCGACCGGGCGACATCCTGACTGTGCGCCGCGAGATCATCGAAATCCGCCCGTCGAAGAGCCAGCCCGACCGCGGCGTCGTTCGCACCAAGACAACCGTCACCAACCAGGACGGCGACCTGGCCATGAGCTTCGAGAACCAGATGCAACTGCCGAGGAACGCCGAAGCGCGGCTGTAGAACGCCGCCGCTGTTGACCACGGGCCTTCAAGGCGTCAAAGCCCGGTGCATGCTACAGAACCTCGAAACCCTGTCCCGTGAGGCCCGTTCGTGGCCGTTTGAGCAAGCGCGCAACCTGCTGGCCCACGTGCTCAAAAAACGGCTGTCGGACGCGGAGCGCGACGCTGCGAAACTGCTGATCGACGCCGGCAAGACGGACGAGGCTCTGGCGACCTTCGAGGCGCTGAACAAGCCGGTGATCCTTGAGACGGGTTACGGCCCGTCGGGCCTGCCGCACATGGGCACCTTCGGCGAGGTGGCGCGCACGACCATGGTGCGCAACGCGTTTCGCGCCCTGACCGGCGATCACTGGGCCACGCGCCTGATCGCCTTCAGCGACGACATGGACGGCCTGCGCAAGGTGCCCGAGGGAATCCCCAATCCGGAGATGCTGCGCGAAGACCTGCATCTGCCGCTGACCAAGGTGCGCGATCCCTTCGGCACCCACGACAGCTTCGGCGCGCACAACAACGCCCGCCTGCGCGCCTTCCTCGACAGCTTCGGCTTCGAGTATGAGTTCATGTCCTCGACCGAGACCTATCGGTCGGGGCGGTTCGACGCGGCCCTGCTGACCATGCTGGAGCGCTTCGACAAGGTCATGGGCATCATGCTGCCGACCCTGGGCGAGGAGCGCCGCGCCACCTATTCGCCCTTCCTGCCGATCAGCCCGATCACCGGTCACGTGCTGCAGGTGCCGACGCTGGAGCGCAATGTCGAAAAGGGCACGATCGTCTTCGACGACCCGGCTGGCGGTCGCACCGAGGTCCCTGTCACCGGCGGTCATGTGAAGCTGCAGTGGAAGCCCGACTGGGCGATGCGCTGGACCGCGCTGGACGTCGATTATGAGATGTCGGGCAAGGACCTGATCGAGAGCGTGCGCGAGTCGTCCAAGCTCTGCCGCGCCATCGGCGGCGTCCCGCCTGAGGGCTTCAACTACGAGCTCTTCCTCGACATCGAAGGGAAGAAGATCTCCAAGTCCAAGGGCAACGGCCTGACGATGGAGGACTGGCTGCGCTACGGCACGCCCGAGAGCCTGAGCTGGTACATGTTTCAGTCGCCGAAGTCGGCCAAGAGCCTGCACTTCAACGTCATTCCGCGCGCGACGGACGACTATCTGTCCTTCATCGAGCAGTACAAGACGCAGGAACCGGCCAAGCGGATGGACAACGCCGTGTGGCACATCCACTCGGGGAACCCGCCTGAGAGCGCCTCGCCGGTGTCGTTCGCCCTGCTGCTGAACCTGGTGGGCGTGGCCAACGCCTCGACCAAGGATCAGCTGTGGGCCTATTTCGCCAAATATCTGCCGGACGCCTCGCCTGAGAGCGAGCCCGTGCTGGATCGGCTGATGGGCTATGCGCTGAACTACTACGAAGACTTCGTGAAGCCCTCGAAGACCTATCGCCTGCCGGACGACAAGGAGAAGGCGGCGTTGCTGGATCTGGCGGAACGTCTGAAGGGCTTGCCGGCCGACACGACCGACGGCGAGGCTATTCAGTCCGAAGTTTATGCCGTGGGCAAGGAGCACGCGTTCGACCCGCTGCGGGCTTGGTTCGGCGCCTTGTATGAGGTGTTGCTGGGCGCCTCTCAGGGGCCCCGTTTCGGATCGTTCGCCGCCATCTATGGCCTGCCGCAGACGATTGAACTGATCGAAAAGGGCGCCGTCGGCGGCTTGGCCGAGGGCTGAGGGTATTCGGGCCGTCGACGTTCTCGGCGGCCCGTCTTCGTCCGGGCTGTCAGGCGGCGAGGACAGCGCCGGCCAGTGAAACGACAGCCAAGGTCAGGAGCAGACCCTCAAACGGGGACGGCAGCCAGATCGATCTTCGATGGCGTCGGGTTCTTGTGCTGGGGACCATGATTTTCTCTCGCATTCCATAATGATCTGCAAGGCGAGCTCGGGAGAGCCGGAGAGCGGCAGCGGCTGGCCGTAAAGGCTGCGCCACAGCACATCCAGCGCTACGTCTGCTTTTCCAAGTGCGCCCATGAGGGTCATAGCGCCCGATATTGCAGGTCTTGCCCATCCCCCGAATGGGGGAGGAAATGAACAATATCTGTTTTTTCATATGCACTTGGGCGCACGAATCATCGGACCCGCTGCGTTCGGCAAGAAAGATGAACGGCATATAACGATCAGGCTCGGGGAGCCTTCAGCTTGGCCGAGGCATTCTCATTTCATCGACAACTCGATGACAGGAGAGACTTATGTCGAAGACCTTCAAGGCGGGTCTGGCCGCCACCGCCCTTTTCGCCGCTCTGGGCTCCGCCGCCGTGCCCATGACCGCCGCCGCCATGCCCCAGGCCAACGGCGTCACCAACTGTGATGCGCCCGGCGGTCGTCAGCAGGCGGGCGCCGCCATCGGCGCCGTGCTGGGCGGTCTGGCGGGCAGCCAGGTGTCCAAGAACGAGCGCGCTCTGGGCGCCGTGGTCGGCGCGGGGGCCGGTGCTGCGGCGGGCTCCTACATCGGCTGTAACCAGCAGCGCACGCGCGCTGCGGCCCAGGCGAACGCCAACATGTATCGCGCCACGTCCAACCTGCGTATCCGGTCGGGCCCCGGCACCCAGTATCGTCAGGCCGGCAGCCTGTCCGCCGGGCAGCCCTTCACCGCCGTGGGGTCGCAGGGCGAGTGGGTGCAGATCGCCGGCGGCGGCTGGGTCAACGCCCGCTATGTCGCGCCGAACTGATCGACGGCTTTCTCCCCCACGTTGATCAAGGCAAGGGCCGTTCCCGAAAGGGGCGGCCCTTCGCTATTGGCTGACCCACAGGATGCGGGCCATCCAGAGAAGCTGATGGCGGGGCAGGGTGCGTGGGTCATAAAGCGGATTGGCCGAACTCAGGGTCACTTCGCGGCTGTTCAGGGCGGAGATTTCCTTGGCCAGCGTCTCGCCGTCGATCGTGCGGACGACCACGCGGTCGCCGCGCCGGACCTCGGTCGCGTCCAGATCGACGATCACCCGGTCGCCGGGACGATAGACGGGCTCCATCGAGTCGCCGTCGATGGTCAGGCTGAAAAGGCTGTCCTTGTGAGCTGGCAGTTCGGTCTGGTCCCAGCCGTCGGCCATGGGCAGACCGGCGTCATCGAAGAAACCTTCATCCCCTGCGCGTGCGAGGCCCAGCAGTGGAATGGGGCGCGGCGGGGATGAGGAATCATCGGCGAGGCCGGCGAACTCCCCCAGACTCAGGCCGCTCGTCGCCAGCACCTGCATCAGGCTTTCTGTCGAAGGCCAGCGCGGGCGCGGCGGGTCGCCAGGCCCCAGTCGTTTCGATGGATTGAAGCTGGTCGCGTCCAGCCCGGCTCGACGCGCCAATCCCGACGCCGAGAGGCCCTCACGTCGCGCCAAGGCGTCGATCGCTTTCCAAAGCTGGGAGTGGGACAGGGGCAAGGGCGCAAATTCCGAGGAAATATGCGCCTGAGGCTATCCGAATTGATTAGGAATATCTACCTATTCGTCCGCGATTCCGACCGCGCGGCGTTCCTGCCAGGCGAAGAAGGTGCCCACGCCCAGCGCGATGATGATGCCGTAACCCGACATGTTGATCACGGTGTAGAAGGCTGAAATCTCCGGCCGCAACTTCATCAGCACCATGACATGGCTGGCGATCGCCAGAAGCTGAAAGGCGCTGGCCCATACGGGCCAGGATCGCGGAGATTTCCATACAAGCGCGACAAAAATAACCAGGGCGATCACATCGATGATCAGGACCGGCCACTGCATCGATGTGTAACCGACGTACGTTTGAGCCAGAATTGAAAGAAACCATCCTCCGAGGATGGTTGCGGCGCCGATGCGCTCAGGACGGCCGCCCTTGGTGAGGGCGAAAAGGCTGATCAGGACGATAAAGCCGGCTCCGACCAGTGCGGCGATGGTTTCCAGCAAAGAAAAGCCCCCATTTGTCTCGCGACAATGGGGGCTAAACTACACCATGCTAATCGGAAATCGGAGGCCCGACGCCGATTGTTACGTCGAATTCACGCCACGCGCAGGTGGCGTTCCTGGCTGCCCATCGGGCGGCTGTCCCATTCATCGGGCTTGTTGAGCGGACCAAGCGCGTAGGCGCCGTAGCCCAGACGACGGTGATCCTTTTGCAGTTCAGCGTGGCACGCGATGACGGCCTCGCGAGCGGTGCTGAGGGCGGCGATCGCCTCCATGGCCTTGGTCTGGGATCCCGACGCGGCGACGGCGGAGAGGGAAAGGGCCGTACGAGCGCCGATCATGGCCTGAACCAGGGTCGTGGCGTGGGTGATGGCGTCATCCAGCGCTTTTTCAGTGGCGTGCAGTTCACCGGCGACGCCGGCGATGACTTCGTTGCGATCCATGGCTTTACCCCTCGCTAAAAGAACGATGGGAAAGAGTTAATGCATGTTAACTGTTTTGGGTAGGGATTTCTTTACAAAGTTTACAGTTGCGCTGTCGCCTGGTGGTCAGGTCCCGGCGGTTTCCGGGTCAAGCAGGAAGTGGGCGGTGAGCGAGGCGATGGGCTCATGCCGTGCGTCTTGCCAGGCTTCTGCGACCACATGGGCGACGCGGCGCCCGGCCTTGTTGATTCGTGCGCGGGCGTAGACGTCAACCGGGCGGCCCGAACGGAGATAGGCCACCGTGACGTTGATCGGGCGAGGCAGACGAAGGCGCGGATAGGTGAGGGAGACCTGGGCCATGGCCGTCATCTCCAGCAAGGCCGCGGTCGAGCCGCCATGCAGGGCGGGCAGCATGGGATTGCCGATCAATTTGTCGGTGAAGGGCATGACGACGGTCACTTCGTCGCCGTTCGCCTGGGTCCTGAGGTTCAGGAAGCGCGCATACGGCAGGCTGTCGAGCAGGGAAGCGGTCATGCGGCGGTCTTCGGTTTCAGATTGGCGCCGGTCCGATGTTCGCCTTCCGCGCTGACCATATAGGCCGATTGGGCGGCGGCGACGGGGTCGGTCGGGTCGTCCTCGAAAGCCCAGGCGCGGACGAAGGCGAGATTGCGCGTCAGGCGATAGCATCGGGCTTCGGCCAAGAGATCGCGTCCCGGCGCCGCCGCGCGCATATAGTCGACGCGAAGGTCGAGCGTCGCCACCGGGCGGAATGCGCCCAGCCCGACCCAGACGGCCAGACCGCCGACGTGGTCCAGCAGGGTCGTGACAAGGCCGCCGGCCAGAACGCCGGTCTCAGGGTCGCCGACCAGGTCCTCACGATAGGGAACGCGTATCCGCACGCGGTCTCCGTCCAGTCCTGCGAAGGCGAAGCCGAGAGCATGGGTATGGGCGGCGCCCGAGGCCAGCTGAGGCAATAGGGTGTCTAGGAACGAATCCGTCATCAAGGCGTCCTGTGTCTTGTCCCGCCTTGGTCGCCCGTCGGGGGCGCTCTTGTCCAGCGGGCGGATGATTTGATGATCCGACCTCAAGATCTTCTGCGACCCGCGCCGGCGGGCCTCTATTGCCCGATCGGCGACTTCTATGTGGACCCTGTGCGGCCGGTAGATCGGGCGGTGATTACCCACGGCCATTCGGACCATGCGCGGTCGGGCCACGGCGCGGTGCTGGCGACCGCCCAGACTCTGGCCATCATGGCCGAGCGCTACGGCCCTGACTTTGCGGGACGCACTCAGGCCGCCGCCTATGGCGAGACGACGCAGATCGGTGGCGTGGGCGTGCGGTTCGCGCCTGCCGGGCACGTGCTGGGCTCGGCCCAGGCTGTGGTTGAGCGCGGCGGCCTGACCATGGTGGCGTCAGGCGACTACAAGCGGCGTCGAGACCCGACCTGCCTGCCGTTCGAGCCCGTCCCATGTCATGTCTTTATTTCGGAGGCCACGTTCGGCCTGCCGGTCTTCGTCCATCCGCCGGATGAAGAGGAGATCGCGCGCCTGATCCAGTCGCTGACTCAGTTTCCCGAACGCGCTCATCTGGTCGGCGCCTATGCGCTGGGCAAGGCGCAGCGGGTGATCCGGCTGCTGCGCGAGGCGGGGTGGGATCGGACCATTCATGTGCACGGCGCGTTGGAGCGTCTGAACCGGCTCTATCAGCACGAAGGGGTCGATCTCGGATCCTTGGCGCCCGCCACGGGGCTGAAGGCCGGCGCTTTGGGCGGAGAGGTGGTGATCGCGCCGCCTTCGGCCATTCAGGATCGCTGGGCGCGCCGGTTCGCCGATCCTGTGGCCGCCTTCGCTTCCGGTTGGATGGGGGTGAGGGCGCGAGCGCGCCAACGCGGTGTGGAACTGCCGCTGGTCATTTCGGACCATGCGGATTGGCCTGAACTGATCCAGACCTTCGAGGAACTGGCGCCGGAAGAAATCTGGATCACCCACGGCCGTGAGGAGGGCCTGCTGCGCTGGGCGGAGCTGAAGGGGGTTAAGGCGAGAGCCCTGCGCCTTGTCGGCTATGACGAGGAAGACGAAGAGCGGTCCGGAGACGAGGTCGTGGTCTGATTTGGCCGACTGACGTCCGTCAGGCGACGTCACGCGCGCGGGCGGAGGCGGCCGCCGCAGCAGGTTCCAGCGCGGTGTTCATGGCTAGGCGCAGTCGCTCCGGCTTGATGGGTTTCTCCACCACGGCGGCCATGCCTGCGGCCAGATAGGCCTTGGCGTCGTCCGGGTCGGCGTTGGCTGTCAGGGCGATGACCGGAATGTCGCGTTGAGGCCCTTCCAGGGCGCGAATGGCCCGGGTGGCGCCGACGCCGTCCAGGCGCGGCATCTTGATGTCCATCAGGATCAGGTCAAACGGGCGCGACTGGACCGCTTCGACGGCTTCCTGGCCGTCCTCGACGGTTTCGGAGGTGCAGCCGAACATTTCGCACAGGGCCTGGGCGACCACGCGGTTGGTGGCGTTGTCGTCGGCGATCAGCACATGGGGGTGCGCCTGGAGATGGAGGCTGTCCAGATCGGCGACATTGGTCGGCTCTTCGCGTTCGATGAAGGCGATCGGAGCGAACAGGTCAAAGGCGAAGGTGGCGCCGCGCCCGGTGTTGTTCTCGGCCCAGATACGGCCGTCCATGCACTCGACGAGGCGGCGGCTGATGGCCAGACCCAGCCCGGCGTCGTCTGTGGCCGGATCAAGCAGATCGGCGGCGCGGCGGTCGTCGACCGGGCCGTCGTCGCGAATGCGAGCCTCGATCAGGACGCGATCGCCCTGAGCCTGAGCCCTCAGGCTGGCTTCAACCATGCCGTGACGAGCGAACCTCAGCGCATTGCCGATCAGATTGTTGAACACCTGGCGCAGGCGATCGGCGTCGACCATCGCCGCCAGTTCCGTGTCGCCTTCATAGCCGACCATCAGGGTGACGCCGTCCTGAGCCGCGCGCGGCGACCAATGGTTCTGCAACTCATCCATCAGGGTGCGCAACGGAGTGGCGGTCGCGGCGATCTGCAGCTCTCCGGCCTCGGCGCGCGCCAGATCGAGCGCATCGCGCAGATTGTCCAGCATGTCCTCGGCCGAATCCATGATGGTCCGGGCGTGGGCCTTGGCCGCCTCGTTCAGCGGCTGGCGATGCAGCAGTTCGGCGACGGCCAGCACCCCGTTCATGGAAGTGCTGAGTTCGCGGTTGAGCAGCCCCATGAAGCGGCTTTTATCGCGCGCCGCCGTTCGGACGGCGCGCTCGGCGGCGTCGGACGCGCGGAGTTCTTCGACAAGGCGCTGGTTCTCGTGGCGCTGGTCTTCGTTGATGGCGCGAAGCAGGGCCACCGCCGTGCCGACGCCCCGATAGGCTCCGCCGCGCGTGACGATGAAGCCCCGCATCAGGGCACCTGGTCCGCTTTTCAGGATGATGGAGGAGAAGGCGTCCACGCGAACGCCGGCCTCGATCACCGCCGGCTCCGGGTCCATCACGTGAATGACTTCGCGGCCCCCGTACAGGCTCTGGCCCAGCGGGCCCGCCAGCTTCAGCAGAAAATCCCCACGCTCGATCAGACCGATCGGACGGTCGCCGTCGACTACCGGTATCACCAGGGTGTCTGGTTCGCGCTGGAAC
The DNA here is from genome assembly GCF_053645695.1 of Brevundimonas sp. NPDC055311. Classification (NCBI taxonomy): domain Bacteria; kingdom Pseudomonadati; phylum Pseudomonadota; class Alphaproteobacteria; order Caulobacterales; family Caulobacteraceae; genus Brevundimonas; species Brevundimonas sp. NPDC055311. The sequence continues at coordinate 169,807 of NZ_JBSHMV010000001.1, read as the reverse complement.
CGCGCAAGAATCTCGCCGGTCATGGCGGTTTTCGCCACCGGCTCGACGCGGTCGGTCAGCACTTCGATCGTCGGCATTCGGCCGGCTCCTACTGAGGTTCTTTTACAATCTCAGAGAATCTTTTGCGGAAGGGTTAAGCCGCCGCGATTATTCTTCAGTCTCGCCGCCTTTGCCGAGCCTGCGTCTCTGGCGTATAGGAGGCGGCGTCCCATCTATCCGACCCCGGTTTCTTTTTTGAATGCGCGCGGCCTGCCGGCCGACCGCAGATTTGTCATGAACGCAATCGCGCAACATTCTGAAAAAACAGCTCTTGTTCTCTTTTCCGGCGGGCAGGACAGCGCCACCTGCCTGGCCTGGGCGCTGGAGCGGTTCGATCGGGTGGAGACGGTCGGCTTCGACTACGGCCAACGTCATGCGGTCGAGATGCGGGCGCGCCAAGCGGTGCGCCAGGAAGTGGGTAAGGTCCTGTCGCAGTGGGCGCACCGGCTGGGCGACGACCATGTCGTCGATCTGACCGGCTTCGGCGCCATCGGCGAGACGGCGATGACCACCGAGCGCGCGATCGAGGCGGACGCGCGGGGCTTGCCCAACACCTTCGTACCGGGGCGCAACCTGATCTTCCTGGTCGCCGCGGCGGCCCTGGCCGACCGTCGGGGGCTGGAGGTCCTGATCGGCGGCATGTGCGAGACCGATTACTCCGGCTATCCGGACTGTCGAAACGAGACCATTCAGGCGACGGCGCGCGCCCTGTCGCTGGGGTTGGGCAAGTCCGTGCCGGTCGAAACGCCGCTGATGTTCCTGACCAAGGCCCAGACCTGGGCGCTGGCGGACCGTGTCGGCGGCTCCGCCCTGGTGGAGGCGATCATCGAGTTCAGCCACACCTGCTACCTGGGCGACCGGACGCATCGTCACGCCTGGGGCTATGGCTGCGGCGCGTGCCCGGCTTGCGAACTGCGCGCGGCGGGCTATGCCGAATGGGCGGCCGGCGCATGACCTATTCGGCCAAGGAAGTCTTCCTGACGGTGCAGGGCGAGGGCGGGCAGACGGGGCGTCCGGCCATTTTCCTGCGCTTCGCCGGCTGCAACCTGTGGAGCGGGCTGGAGCGGGATCGCGCCACGGCCGTCTGCACCTTCTGCGACACCGATTTCGTCGGCGTGAACGGCGATGGAGGCGGCAAGTTCAAGACCGCCGACCTCATGGCCGACCATGTCGCCGGGATGTGGCGCGGACGCGAGGGCGATCCGAAGCTGGTGGTCTGCACGGGCGGCGAGCCCTTGATGCAGCTGGATGCGCCCCTGATCGAGGCCCTGCATACGCGCGGCTTCGAAGTCGCCATCGAAAGCAACGGCACCCTGGCAGCGCCGGACGGCATTGACTGGATCTGCATCAGCCCCAAGGCCGACGCGCCTGTGGTCCAGACCTCGGGCCAGGAGCTGAAGCTGGTCTTCCCTCAACCGCTGGCCATGCCGGATCGCTTCGAGAATCTCGATTTCGAGCGTTTCTGGCTCCAGCCCATGGATGGCCCTGATCAGGCCGCCAATACCGCCGCCGCCATTGAGTACTGCCTGACCCACCCGCAATGGCGGCTCAGCGTTCAGACGCACAAATACATCGGGGTGAGATAGCGATCAGCAGGCCTTGCCCTGACGCTGCCTCTGTTCGCAGCGGCGTTGTTCGCGCTCGTATTCACGCTGTTCGCGCTCGCGTTTGGCCTTGGTTTCCTCGTCCGAGGTGGTGACTGCGTCGAATCCGGCGCCGACAGCCGCGCCGGTTACCTTGGCCGCGCCGCCGACCACGGCGGCCCCGGCGCCGACGACGGCGCCCGCGACGCAACCCTGGAGCAACAGGGCGCTTGCCAGGAAGAGGGCGAGAGCAGGGAGGCGCTGGATCATGGGGACAGTGTGCCCGCGCTCTGCAGTCCTGTCAGCGCGCAAAAGAAAGGGAGCGCTTTTTCAAGCGCCCCCTGTGATCTTTCGATCAGTCGCCTCTTACAGGCTGTCGACCATCACCAGTTCGGCGTCCTGCTGGGCCGTGATGGTGATCGTCGGTTCGTCGACGATGCCGGCGCCGTCGCGGGCGTTCAGCGCCGTGCCGTTGACCTCCACCTCGCCGACGGCGGGCACCAGATAGGCGCGACGACCGGCCGCCAGGTCATAGGACAGGCTTTCGCCCGCCTTCAGCGTGGCGGCCAGAACGCGCGCATCGGCGTTGATGGTCAGAGCCTCGTCCGCCGGATCGCCCGAGGCGACGATGGTGAACCGTCCAGAACGGTCGCTCTTCGGAAACTCGCGCTGACCCCAGGAGGGCTGAGCGCCGGGCCGATCCGTCTCGATCCAGATCTGGAACAGGGTCGTGAGCTCATTCTCCATGTTGTACTCGGCGTGGCGCACGCCGGTGCCTGCGCTCATCACCTGAACGTCCCCGGCCGCAGTTCGGCCCGTATTGCCCATGGAGTCCTGATGGGTGATGGCTCCGGTGCGGACGTAGGTGATGATCTCCATGTCCGCGTGCGGATGAGGCGGGAATCCCGACTGAGCGGCGATCTCATCGTCGTTCCAGACGCGCAGCCGGCCCCAACCCATGCGCTTCGGATCATAGTAGTTGGCGAACGAGAAGTGATGCTTGGCGTTCAGCCAGCCGTGGTTGGCGCCGCCGAGCGTCTTGAAAGGTCTGACGTCGATCATGGTGTGGTCTCCCATCTGAGGAATGCTTGAGACCTAGATAGGATCGCCGAAATCAATTGGCAACCGTACCTGTTTCATATCGAGTGACTAACCCACTTGGGCCCGATGCCGCAGCTTGGCGTCGGCCAGCACGATGGCGGCCATGGCTTCGACCACCGGGACGCCGCGCAATGCGACGCAAGGGTCATGGCGGCCCTTGGTGCGAAGGTCGACCTCTTCGCCGTCGCGGTTGATCGTCTGTCGCAGGGTCAGGATGGAGGAGGTGGGCTTGAACGCCACGCGCGCCGTCAGCGGCTGTCCGGTGGAGATGCCGCCCAGCACGCCGCCCGCCTTGTTCGACAGGAAGACAGGCAGGCCGTCGTCGCCCAGGCGCATCTGGTCGGCGTTGTCTTCGCCCGACAGCTCGGCCGCGCCGAAACCCGCGCCGATCTCGACGCCCTTGACGGCGTTGATGGACATCAGGCCCGCCGCCAGTTCGGCGTCCAGCTTGGCGTAGAGGGGCGCGCCCCATCCGGCCGGGACGCCGGTGACCTCCAGCGCCACCACGGCGCCGATGGAGGAGCCGGCTTTTCGCACGCCGTCCAGATACTGCTCCCACGCGGGCACGATCTCGGCCGAGGCGGCGAACAGGGCGTTGTCATACACGGCGTCGAAATCAATCGCTTCGTCAGGAATACGGTGCGGACCGAGTTGGACCACTCCGGCGCGGATGCGAACGTCGTCGCCCAGCACCTTCCTGGCCACGGCGCCCGCCGCCACGCGGCTGGCCGTCTCACGCGCCGAGGACCGGCCGCCGCCACGAGGATCGCGCACGCCGTATTTGGTCTGGTAGACGTAGTCGGCGTGGCCGGGACGGTAGGCGCGGGCGATCTCGCCGTAATCCTTGGACCGTTGGTCGGTGTTCTCGATCATCAGGCTGATCGGCGTGCCGGTCGTGACCGGGCCGTTTCCGTCGTCGAAGACGCCGGACAGGATGCGCACCCGATCGGCCTCCTGCCGCTGGGTGACGAAGCGGCTGCCGCCGGGCTTGCGCTGGTCCAGCCAGGGCTGGATGTCGGCCTCGGTCAGCGGGATCAGCGGCGGGCACCCATCGACGACGCAGCCGATGGCCGGGCCGTGGCTTTCGCCCCAGGTGGTGATGCGGAACAGATGGCCGAAGGTGTTGTGCGACATGGCCTCTCGCTTAGGCCGCCATACGCTCCGGCGTCCAGACCCGAGTGAATCGAAGCAGCATGTCTTCCGCCGCCGACGGCAGGTCGTCCGACGGGATCAGCTTGACGAACAGGTCGCCTGCGGCGCGCTTGCCTCGGGCGGGCAGGCCGAGGCCGGGAAGGCGAAGCCGAACCGGCTCGACCATGTCCGGCACCAGCCAGGCGCTCTGGAGGCCGGCGTGCGTGTCGATCTCTATACGTCCGCCGTCCCGCATCAGGCGCGGCGCTATCGGCCAGTCCATGAACAGGTCGGCGCCCAGAACCGATAATCCGTCGGCGGGCCGGATCAAGACGCGCAACAGGGACGGGCCATCCTTCAGCCGGATGCGATCAGCGGTCCGCACGCCCGGCGGGACGTGAACCAGAAGGCTGCGTCCCCAGGCTTTGACGATCACGCTGCCCCCGGTCAGAGCCTGCATCGGCGTCAACACGACGAGCGGAGGGGGAAGGGGGGCGGAACGGGCGCCCTGAGCATGAGAGGTTTCGGACCGCTTGCGCGGCGCCGGCAGTGCGCGCGTCTCCGTCTGCAGCAGACGGTAGGCGGCGATGACGCGACGAAACCGATCTGCGTCTCCGCCGGGCTGATCCGGACGAGAGGCCTTTACGGCTATACGAAATGCGGCGGCCAACGCCTGCGGGCCTGCCGGACCGTCGAGGCCGAGCAGGCGTCGAGCGTCCATGAATGAGGGGCTGTCCGCGCGCATGGCGGCCACTGTGCAGACCACATGGTCAAGACAGGGTTAACCTTGTTGCAAAGGGCTGACGCAGGTTTGAACGGCGCGCATGTGACGTGGGCCTGAAGCGGGACTATAGGGTCGGCATGACCCAGTCCGTGATCCCGCCCAGCCCGTCTCGGGAAGACTACGCCGCTCAACTCGAGGCGAATGCGGATGAGACCATCTTCGAGCGGGACGACCCCATCGCCCTGTTCGTGGAATGGCTGGAGGTCGCGCGGGGATCGGAACCCAACGACCCGAACGCCATGGCGCTGGCGACGGTCGACGCCGAGGGCCATCCCGATGTGCGTATGGTCCTGCTGAAGGATGTCGATGCGCGAGGCTTCACCTTCTTCTCCAATCAGGAAAGCGCCAAGGGCGGTCAGTTGTGGGCCAATCCAAGCGCCGCCCTGCTGTTCCACTGGAAGAGTCTGCGTCGTCAGGTGCGGATCCGGGGGCCGGTGGAGCCGGTCAGCGTTGAGGAGGCAGACGCCTATTTCGCCAGCCGTGCGCGCGAAAGCCGCATCGGCGCCTGGGCTTCGGACCAGTCGCGTCCCCTGGCGGATCGAGGGGCTCTCGTGGCGAGGGTGGCCGAACAGACCGCGCGTTTCGACGGCCATGAGGTTCCGCGGCCGGATCGCTGGACCGGTTGGCGGGTCAGGCCGGTCCAGATCGAGTTCTGGCGCGATCGTCCCTTCCGCCTGCATGATCGTCTACGGTTTGACCGGACGGCGGAAGATCAGGCGTGGCGTCGCGGCCGGCTCTGGCCCTGATCAAGCAGGTCAGGCGGCGTAACGGGCCAGGAAGGTCTCCACCGCATCTTCGGCGATGGCTGCAGGCGAGCGGGCGGGAAGAACGCGATCGCCGGTCACCGTCGGCACGAAGAACAGCGGGTGTTCGACCATGCCCATCAACTGACTGGCGGCCCAGGACGGCTTGTGAAGCTTCAGCTCGCCCTTTGCGTTCATGTCGGTGAGAGTTGAGACGAGCACCGCGCCGAAATCCTGCTTGGCCTGTTCATAGAAGGCTGTCGCCAGACTCTCGAAACGACGACGCTCGGTCATGACCAGGCGAAAAATGGCCCTGACGAACGGGTCGCTGATGAATTCGGCATAGGCGGTCAGAAAGCCGTTCAATCGCGGCCGGGGCGCGCCGGCGCAGGTCTTCACCTTGGCCATCCGCTCGGCGAAGTCGGCGGAGGCTTCGTCGATGACGACGGCGAACAGCGCCGCCTTGTTCTCGAACATGGCGTAGAGGGTCGCCGTGGATACGCCGGCCTCCCTTGCGATCGGCTCCATCTTGGTGCCGGCGTAACCTTCTTCGACGAAGTGCAGCCGAGCCTGGCGCACCAGGGCGTCGCGTCGGGGGTCTTCGAGGGCGTGGACCGAGACGGTCATCGGATTGTCACCCAATCATTGGACGACGATCCTGCCTTTAATTTGCCATGATTGCAACGATCACGGTTAACGCCGTCAGCGACGCCGGTTAGCTCAACCAGGGTTCAAGCAACGGATGAGCCAACACCGGCGCCGCCAGGCGCACCACGGCTTGAGGATCTTCCAGGCGAACCGCGGCGGTGGCGTCTGCGACGATGAAATCGGCATGGACCCGGGATGGTTCCGTCAGCCGCTCATGGCCGGGACGGACCGTGGCGAGATATTGCTGGATAACGGATTCGGCCGTGCGGCCGCGCTCAGTCTGGTCGCGCAGAAGGCGGCGGATGAAGCGGATGTCTGCGGGGGTGTCGACGAAGACCCGAATGTCGAACAGGGCCGCCAGGGCCGGGGTGCACAGCAGGTGCGTGCCTTCGACCACCACCACCTCAGCGGCCGGCACCGGCTCGCCGCCCGGCTCGCGTCCGTGGTGAATGAAGGAATAAAGCGGGGCGGTCACGCTGCGTCCGGCCTTCAGGTCGCTCAGATCGGAAATCAGCAGATCGTGATCACGCGCGGCGACATCGTCGAAATCGTGCGTCGCCGCATCAAAACCGGGGACGGAAGCCGCGTCGAGATAATAGGAATCTTCTCGCAAAAGGGTGGCGACGCCCTCGGGCAGCGAGGAAATCAGGGCCTCGGCCAGGGTGCTCTTGCCGGAGCCCGAGCCGCCGGTGATGGCGATCAGAATGGTCATGAGCGGCTCATTCACCTGGAGGGCGCGCGATGCAAGCCTTGATGACGTGCAGGAACGGCGATCTGTCGCGGCCAGCCTTCCCTTGCGTCACGTTGCCTGTCGCGGTTCACCTGTCTTAGCGTGGATGCAAGCGCCGCTTTCAACCAAGGCGCATGGACGAGGGAAGACGCCGAATGCTGGGTATGATGCAGGACTGGCCGTTGACGGTCGACAAGATCCTCGATCACGCGAAGAACTGGCACGGACGGCGCGAGGTCGTGACGCGTTCGGTGGAAGGGCCGATCGTCCGCACCACCTACGCCGCCATTCACGAGCGCGCGCGCCGCGTGTCGAACGCCTTGCTGGCCTGGGGAATCAAGCCGGGCGACCGTGTCGCCACCCTGGCCTGGAACACCGGAAATCATATCGAGACCTGGTACGGCATCATGGGCATCGGCGCCGTCTGCCACACGCTCAATCCGCGGCTGTTCCCAGAGCAACTGGCCTACATCATCAATCACGCCGAAGACCGGATCATCTTCACCGATCTGACTTTCGTGCCGCTGCTGGAGGCCATCCTCCCGCATTGCCCGACCGTCGAACGCGTCATCGTGATGACGGACGCCGCTCATATGCCTTCGGCCAAGCTGCCGAAGGGCGAAGCCTATGAGGCGGTGCTGGAGCAGGCGTCGAGCGACGTGGTCTGGGGCGGGTTCGACGAACAGACGGCCTGCGGCCTCTGTTATACCTCGGGCACCACAGGCAATCCGAAGGGCGTGCTGTATTCGCACCGCTCGAACTTCATCCACACCTTGCTGGGCCTTCAGTCCACGGTGATGGGAGCGACGCCCAATGAGGTGATCCTTCCGGTCGTTCCCATGTTCCACGCCAACGCCTGGGGCATCGCATTCGGGGGGCCGGCGGCAGGCTCGAAACTGGTCATGCCGGGCGCCAGGATGGACGGCGCTGCGCTCTATGAGCTGATCGAGACTGAAGGGGTCACCTTCTCGGCCGCCGTGCCCACCGTATGGCAGGGGCTGTTCGGACATATGATCGAGAACGGACTGAAGTTCTCCACCTTGAAAAAGGTTCTGATCGGCGGCTCGGCCTGCCCGGAGGCCCTGATCCGCGGCTTCCAGGAGAAGTTCGGCGTCGAGGTGGTCCATGCCTGGGGCATGACGGAAACCTCTCCGATCGGCACCATCGCCAACCTGACGCCCGAACTGAAGGCTCTGCCTTATGATCAGCAGATGGCCTGGCGCATGAAACAGGGCACGCCGCCGCTGGGGGTCGAGCTCAAGATCAAGAACTACGGCGGTCAGGAGATGCCGCATGACGGCAAGACCTTCGGCCGGGTGATGGTCAAGGGGCCGACCATCGCCGGCGCCTATTTCAAGGGCGAGGGCGGCGACATCCTGGATCACGAAGGTTTCTTCGACACGGGCGACATCGCCAGCGTCGACCCGGAAGGCTTCATGCAGATCACCGATCGCGCCAAGGACGTCATCAAGTCGGGCGGGGAGTGGATCAGCTCCATCGATATCGAGAACATCGCCGTCGGCCACCCCAAGGTCGCCCTGGCGGCCGTCATCGGCGCGGCGCACCCCAAATGGGACGAACGGCCGGTGCTGCTGGTCAAGCTCAAGGAGGGCGAGGTCGAGGACAAGCAGGAACATCTCGACTTCCTGCAGGGCAAGATCGCCAAATGGTGGATGCCGGACGATGTGGTCTTCGTCGACGACATCCCTCTGGGCGCCACGGGCAAGATCGACAAGAAGACCCTGCGTGAGCGAATGACGGACTACCGGCTGCCCACAGCCGGTTGATTCGACGGAGGACGCCGTGTCGACAACCCGCCCTAAGGGCCAGTCTCTGGCCGTGCTGTTGCTTCTGGTTGCGCTGCTGGCGCCGGCCTTGTTGCTGGTCGCGGTCTGCGGCGCGCGCCTGGGCGTGTGGAGCGCGGAATTCAGCCTGGGCGTGCTGGCCCTGAAAATCGGTCGGATCCTGGCCTTCGCGGGATTGTCGGCCGCTCTGGTCGCCTGCCTTCTGGCGTTCCGTGAGCGGCGCTTGGCCGGGATCGCCGGCGCGGCTTTGGCGATCGCCGGGGTGACGGTAGGGGGCTATCTGGTTCAGGAGCGGCGTTTCACCGCCGCTCCGCTCGACGTCGCGACGGACCCATCGGATCCGCCCGCCTTCGCCCGCATCCTGGCGGCGGAGAGGCGCCTGGCGGGCGTGACGGAAAGACAGCCTCAGGGCTGCGAGGGCCTGACCCACGCGCCGACCCAGGTTGCGCCGGAGACGGCGGCCTGGGCGCTCGAAAAGGCCGGGTTCACTGTTCTGGGCACCGCGCCCTTTCGTGTGGATGGACGCAAGGAAGGCGCCTGGTTCGGCCTGACGTATGATGTCAGCGTTCGTATTCGCCCTGGGCGCACGGACGTGCGTGTCGCGGGACGCGACGACCTGGAGGTCGGGGATGAGGCCTGTCGTCTAGCCAGGGCCGTGGTCGCACGCCTGACGCCTTAAGGTTCAGCGCGCCGGGTCGACCAACCGCCAGGTCGCGGCCAGTTCAGCCCCGGGCGAGGCGCGAACCCGGCCTTCCTTCTCCAGCTTGATCAGGTGCGCCAGCACCGAAAGGCTGGCGGCGGGCCAGAGGCGCTGGTCAACTCCGGCGTAGAGTGCGGGAACCATGTCGGCGACCCTCCGGTCCCCCGAGGCCAGTCGGGCCATGATCTGAGCCTCCCGTTCCAGGCGGTGGGCGCGATAGGCCTTCAGGAAGGGCGCGACCTGGGTGATCGCCGGGCCATGCGTGGGCCAGATCGTCGAGAACCCACGGGCGAGAACGGCGTCCAGGCTCTTCATATAGTCCGCCATGTCTCCGTCCGGCGGCGCCACCACCGTCGTCGACCAGCCCATGACGTGGTCGCCGCTGAACAGGGCGTTTTCCTCACGCAGGACGAAGGCCATATGGTTGGAGGCGTGGCCCGGCGTCGCCAAGGCCTCCAGCGTCCAGCCGTCCCCTTCGATCCGCTCGCCGCCGACCAGGATCATGTCTGGTTGAAAGTCGGCGTCATCGTCCTCATCCAGCGGGCCGGAGGCGTGCACGGTCCGGTCCGGCGGACGAGCCGCAAGGATGGGCGCGCCGCCGACCGCCTCGGCCAGGGGGCGGGCGAGGGGCGCATGGTCTCGATGGGTATGCGTCACCAGGATATGACTGACCGTTCGGCCTTCAATCGCGCGAAGCAGGGCCGAAAGATGAGCTTCGTCCATCGGCCCAGGATCGATCACAGCGACCTCGGCGCCCGGCCGGTCGCGTCCGACGATGTAGACGCCCGTGCCGGTGAAGGTGAAAGGCCCTGGATTGTCTGCGATCACGCGCTGGATCAGAGGCGAGACCTGATCCCGACGTCCATAGGCGAAATCGAACTGGCGGAGGTAGGGGATCATGACCGACCTTTGCGCGCCGTGAGCCTTCGGTTCAAGCTACTGTCTTTTGACGCGTACGGCGCGGCTTTTGCCGGCGGTCAACAGGTAGCTCCCCAAGGATGCGCGACGGACGCGCACGTCTGTTCCGTTCCGGTTCTGAAAACGGACCGGGGCCGAATCAATCTGTCGCCATTCGCTGCCGTCGGCCAACCGGAAAGTCCATTTTCCTTCGTGGTCCTGCCCGGCGCCCAGCAGGGTCGTTTCCACGGAATCGACCTCGGGTTCGCGGTCTGCTCCATCTCCGCCGCGGCTAAAGAGAGCGGGTAGGGCGGGCGCGCTGAAGCCGAACAACTGGCGACGCGCTTCGCGAATCTGTTGGCGCTCCATCACCACCAGTTCGCCTTGGCGTTCGGCCGTGTCCAAGGCGTCTGCGGTCCTGTCAAAACAGTCCAGCCGCGCGGCGGAATCCGTCATGGCTCGACAGTCCGACAGCGCGTTCAACAAGGCCGAACGTTCGGAGGTTTGAACTTGCGCCATTACGTCGCAGCTGAGGCTGAACGCGCCGATTGTTGCGGCGCAAAGGGTCAACATCGATCGCATTCTGAACTCTTCTGGAATTGAAGGTTTGATGGTCGAATGATCATGACATGCAAGGTGGGCTTAAGTCATGCCTGTCGTGGCGTGGCGAAATTGCGACATAGGGGGGGCGCAATCGTAACGGTCATGTAATTTGCATGGCCTCTAGTTGACCATCGTGCCTACCCTGCTGGTTGGGTATCGGCCGAACGTCCAATCGGGACAGTGTCCGAGATTATCCGTGATCGACGGGTGGAGGGGGACTTCGCCAGAGTCGGTCACCACTCAGGAGGATGAATCTTGAATCTTCAGATCAAACGCGAGCGTCTGCTGACGTCGACGATGATCGCGGGTCTCGCCTTGGCCGGCTTCGCCACGCCGGCGCTGGCCCAGACCGCGCCGGCCACTCAAGCTGACCAGCCGAGCCAGGTCAGCGACATCGTCGTCACGGGGTCGCGTCTGCGCCAGCCGAACCTCACCACGACCAGCCCCGTGACTCAGGTGACGGGCGAGGACATCGACGTCCAGGGCGTAACCCGCGTCGAGGACCTGGTATCGCAGCTGCCGCAGGCCTTCGCCGCGCAGAACTCGACCGTCGCCAACGGCGCCTCGGGTACGGCGACCGTGTCCCTGCGCAACCTCGGCTCGTCGCGCACCCTGGTGCTGATCGACGGCAAGCGGATGGGCTACGGCTCGCCTCAGGATGACGCGGCCGACCTGAACCAGATCCCCGGCCAGATGGTCGAGCGCGTGGAAGTTCTGACCGGCGGCGCCTCGGCCGTCTATGGTTCGGACGCCGTTGCCGGCGTGGTGAACTTCATCATGCGCCGCAACTTCGAGGGCATCGAAATCGACGCCCAGTACGGCTTCAATCAGCACAACAACGACTATGACGGCGTTGGCAATCTGCGTAATGTCATCGCAGGACGCGCCGCGACCAATCCGTCTCAGTTCCAACTGCCGGACGACAACGTCTACACGGGATTCAGCCGCGAAGTGAACGTGTTGATGGGGATCAACGCGCCTGACGACCGTGGGAATATCACTCTGTATGCGGGTTATCGCAAGAACAACAAGGTTCTGGGGCGCGACTACGACTACTCGGCTTGTTCTCTGGGCGGGCAAGATGGGAATTCCTTCACTTGCGGCGGTTCCGGCACCTCGTTCCCCGGGCTGTTTACGGACTTTGATCAGTACGAATATACGGTTGATGATAGCGGAAATTTCATCCCGTACGATTCCAACCTGCACGCGTACAACTTTGGCCCGCTGAACTACTTCCAGCGCCCGGATGAACGTTACACCTTGGGCGCCTTCGGTCACTATGATGTCACTGACAAGATCGAGGTCTACACGCAGCTGATGTTCAGCGATTATTCGACGGTCGCTCAGATCGCGCCGTCGGGTAACTTCTTCGGCGAATTCTCGGACGGCTTCCGCACGACGGACGGCAGCGCGACGATCCGCTGTGACAATCCGCTGCTTTCCGCACAGCAGCGGGCAGCAATCGCGTGCTCGGCCGGCGATATCACGTCGGGTGCCGCCAAGTCGATGTTCATCGGTCGTCGTAACGTTGAAGGCGGCGGTCGTCAGTCCGACATGCGCTTCCAGTCCTATCGGGGCGTCATCGGCGCTCGTGGTGATCTAAACGACGCCTGGAGCTACGATGTCGCGATGCAATATTCGCGGACCCAGACCCGCGAGATCTATCGCAATGAGTTTTCCAACACGCGCCTGGCGCGTGCTCTGGATGTCGTGACCGATCCGGTCTCGGGCGAAGCGGTTTGTTCGTCGGTCCTGGCGGGCATCGATGCGGAATGCGTGCCTTACAACATCTTCCGTTCAGGCGGCGTGACGCAGGAAGCGCTGGACTATCTGCAGGTGCCGCTGGTCGCCACCGGTTGGACTACGCAGCAGGTCGTTACCGGCTCGCTGACAGCGGATCTGGGCGCCTATGGCGTCAAGCTGCCGTGGGCCACGCGCGGGGTGCAGGCGGCGTTTGGCGCCGAGTATCGTCGTGATGCGCTCGACTTTTCGCCGGACGTGTCGTTCACGAGCGGCGATGGTGCCGGTCAAGGGGGACCGACGCCGGGCTTGAGCGGCGCGAACCAAGTTTACGATGTCTTTGTCGAAGCCCAGGTTCCTATTGCTGAAGGGATGGCCTTTGCTGACCAGTTGTCGGTCGATCTGGCCTACCGTCACTCGGAATACGAACTGGGTGGTGGCACTGATTCCTGGAAGATCGGCGGCGACTGGGCCCCGGTTCCTTCTGTTCGCTTCCGTGCCAGCGCCCAGCGCGCCGTTCGTGCACCGAACGTGATCGAACTGTTCACCGCTCAGGGCTTCAACCTGTTCGACATGGACGCGGACCCCTGCGACAAGAACGCCTCTGCTACCTATGTGGGTGATGCGGCCTGTATCGGCACCAACCCTTGGCAGGTCTCGCCCAACCAAGCGGTTAGCCCGGGGATTTCCAGCCCCTCCGGCCAGTATAACTTCCTGCAAGGCGGCAATACGGCCTTGACTCCGGAAGAGTCTGACACCCTGACGTTCGGCGTGGTCTTCACGCCGGAGTTCCTGCCGGGCTTCAACCTGACGGTCGACTATTTCGACATCAAGATCGACAACCTGATCTCGAGCGTCGGCGCGCAAAACTCGCTGGACGCTTGTTATACGGCTGGTCTGGCGGCGGCGTGCGCCAACATTGAACGCAACGCCAACGGCCAACTGTGGGTCGGCACCGGCAACGTCATCGACCTCAACACCAACATTGGCGGCCTGTCGACGTCGGGTGTGGATGTCGCGGCCAACTACAGCATCGATCTGGCCGACTTCGGCTGGGAACGCGCCGGCACCCTGGGCTTCGCCATGGTGGGCACCTGGCTGAGTGAGTTGAAGACTGACACGGGTCTTGGCTTCGCCAACTCGGAGTATGACTGCGCTGGCTTCTACGCTAATCAGTGCGGCGTGCCGAACCCGGAATGGCGTCACCGCCTGCGGGTGGATTGGGGTACGCCGATCGAGGGCCTCAATATCAATGGCACGTGGCGCTACTACGGCCCTGCCGAGATCGCCGTGCTGGGCGCGGACGGCAGCCTGAGCAATGCTCCCGCAAATCGTCTGGACCGTGAGCTGGACGCACAGAACTACTTCGATCTGGCCGGCACCTGGCAGATGCGGGACAATATTTCGGTGCGCGCGGGCGTGAACAACGTCTTCGACTCCGATCCGCCGCTGTCCTACTCGGTCGGCACGACGGGTAACAACAACACCTACCCGCAACTCTACAACGCCATGGGGCGCTACTTCTTCTTCGGCGTCACGGCGAACTTCTAATCGTTTCAAGGCAATAAGGGGGGCGACGGATTCTTATATCCGTCGCCCCCTTTGGCATGCCTCCTGAAGCGGAAGATGGCGTCCTATTCTCGACGCACCCGAACGGCTCGGCTTGAGCCAAGGTTCAGGAAGTAGCTCCCCAGCGCAGCCTTTCGCACACGCACTTCTTCGCCGTGGCGGTTCCTGGGATTGGAGACGCGGGTATTGTCAATCTGGCGCCAGGTAGACCCGTCAGTCAGGTGGAAAATCCAAGATCCATCCACCGCTGCCGTCGCTCTTTCAAGTGTCGTCTCTAAACTTACCACCTCGTCGCCGCCAAAAACTGAGGGCAGGCTAGGAGTGGAAAAGCCGAACACAGCCCGCTTGGCGGCGTCAACCTGCGCGCGTTCCACAATGACTACTTCGCCGGTAGTCGTGGCGCTGCGCAACGCAGCCATACGCTCATCGTAGCATGCGAGTCTCGTTTCATTGCTGGGGATCTCCTGGCATTCCGAAAGTTTGTCAAAGGCTGTTGGGCTGCTTTGAGCGCGGGCGTCCCCACTCGCGAGCAGCGCGAGGGATAATGCCGCCATAATCCAGCCGCACTTGGATGAAGTGTCAGTCATTTTCATTATACTCCAAATTCCTTCGAGTTTTTCTCTCAATTTCGGGTTTTATTTTTTAGTCACTTTGGAAATTATGTGGCGATTTTGAGACATGTTAGCGCCTAAGTCGTGTCGTCACAGTCCATGTGGGATGATCCGCACGGCGAATAAAGTTAGCCTGCGCAAGGCAGTCACGGTTTCAAGGATTGTGGCTGTGGTTGGGGAGGTAGCGTCTTGGGTGTCCAATTCCTGCTGCGCTCCTTCATTTTATGGAGGAAGAATTGATTTCCATGGAACATCGCAAGCGTTGGCTTGCAACCACGATGATCGCTGGGGTGGCGGCGATGGGTTTCGCTGCGCCGGCCCTTGCACAGAATGCGCCTGGCGAGGAGGTTTCTCGCGTCGATGAAATCGTAGTGACGGGCTCGCGCATCGCGCGCCGGGACGCCGTCGCCGAGAGCCCGATCCTGACGGTTCAACAGGAAGACATGACGCACTCGGGCTCGACTACGGTCGAGCACTACCTGAACACCTTGCCGCAAGTGACTGCAGGCCTCAGCTCGCAGTCGAACAACCCCAGCTCGAACGGTCGCGCCTTCATCGATCTGCGCGGCCTGGGTTCGGGCCGCAACCTAGTGCTGGTTGATGGCCGTCGCCCAATGGGGTCGACTGCAGGCGGCACCGTCGACGTCAACACCATTCCGGCAGCCTTGATCGAGCGCGTTGAAATTATCAGCGGCGGCGCCGCCTCGACCTACGGCGCCGACGCCGTATCGGGCGTGGTCAACTTCATCCTGAAGAATGACTTCGAAGGGATGCAGATCGACTCCCAGTACCGTCTGACGGAACAGGGCGACGGTCAGGAGTGGGGCACCGACATTACCTTCGGCGGCCGCTTTGGGGACGGCAAAGGCAACGCCGTATTCAACGCCAGCTACTTCAATCGCGAATCGATGTATAAGGACGCACGTGAGTTCGCGGCCCAGGCTAGCAATACGACGACCATCTTCCCTGGTGGCAGCGTTTCGCTTGGCACTAACACTCCAAGCCAGAACGCCATCGATAACTACTTCGGCGGCGCCAACCGTTGTATCAACAATGGCGGACATGCGGGTTTCGGGTTTAACCCCGACGGCAGCATCTTCTGTACAGGCGTGGCGAACTCGCCCTACGACATGTACAACTACAAGGGACCGGACTCCGCGATCGCCACGGCTTTCGCACCGGACATCTTCTCGTACAACTTCGAGCCGGACAACATCCTGGTCCTGCCGATGGAGCGCTGGAACCTGTTCACGCGCATCAACTATGACGTGAACGAACACTTCCGTCCTTATGTCCAAGCGTCGTATACTAATTACAATGCCCTGCAGGAACTGGCTCCTACCCCGGCCGGCGGCACGACGGGCTGGAATGTGCCTGTCACGAACCCATTCATCGGGCCTGAACTAGCGCAACTGCTGGCGATGCGTCCCAATCCGACGGCTGACTTCGGCTTCTCGAAGCGCTTCAACGATCTGGGCGGCCGCACCGGCTATAACACCCACGATGTTTGGCAGATTGTTCTGGGAACCAAGGGCTCGCTGGCTCGGACCAACACCTGGACCTATGATCTGTACGCTTCGTACGGACGTTCGGTGCAGAACGAGATCCAGGGCGGCAACGTTCGCCGTGATCGCGTCGATGCTCTGCTGCGCGCGCCCACCATTGCGGCCATGGACACCGCCTCAGGCGGCGCCTGTCCGAACGGTTTGAACCTGTTCGGCGCAGCGCCTATCGACCCCTCTTGCGCGGCGTGGGTCAGCCTGGAAGCCAAGAACCTGACCGTCGTCGAACAGTCGGTTGTCGAAGGCACCGTGACAGGTGACCTGTTCCAACTGCCAGCCGGCGCTGTCCAGGCGGCGTTTGGCGGCAGCTATCGCGAACTGAACTTCGATTTCCGTCCCGACAGCGGTCTGCAGCCGGGGTTGGTCGCCGGCTTCAATCAGCAGCTGCCGGTCAACGGCTTCCTGAACTGGAAGGATGTCTTCGCCGAAGTCCTGGTCCCGGTCGTCAAGGACCTGCCGTTCGCCCAGGCCGTGGACGTGACTCTGGGTTGGCGCGTCTCGGAGAACAGCCGTTCGGGTTCGAGCGAGAGCGCCAAGGCTAACCTAGAATGGCAAGCCAACGACTGGCTGCGCTTCCGTGGCGGCGCCCAAACTGCCGTTCGTTCGCCGACGATCTCGGAATTGTTCGCGCCTCAGACGAACAATTTCCCGTCATTCAGCGGCCAAGACCCCTGTGACACCACGACACCGGCGAGCGACTTCAACCGCAGCGGTCCGAACGGCGCCAAGGTTCAAGCGTTGTGCGCCATCCAGTCGGGCGTCGCGGGTCTGCCCAGCTTCTCTTGGGGCGGTCAAGGCAACGCCCTGGGCGGCGGCAATCCGGACCTGAAGCCGGAAAAGGGCGAATCCTTCACCGCGGGATTCGTAATGAACTCGCCGTTCAATACGGGTGGTTGGGCCGACTCCCTCTATCTGTCGGTCGACTATTGGTCGATCAAGCTGGAGGACGTGATCACCTCAGCGTCGATGTCGACGATCGTGCAGCGTTGCTTCAACCGCGACGACGCCAATCCGACCTATGATCCCAACAATGAATGGTGCCAGCTGTTCAAGCGTGATCAAGGCAACGGCGGCGTCATCGAGGTCCAGCAGTTCTCGCGCAATCAAGCGTCGACCGAAACCAGCGGTGTGGACTTCGCCTTTGGCGTCGGCTTCCCGTTGGGCGCCTATGGCGACCTGAGCTTTAACGCTTTGTCGACTTGGGTTGAGAAGTACACCAGCCAAGTGTCTTCGGCTGACCCGGTGAACGACTATGTCGGCACCATTGGTTCGGGCACCGGCTCGGCTACTCCGGAATGGCGTCACACCCTGACCGGCGGCTGGGCGATGGATCCGTTCTCAGTGACGGCAACCGCCCGTTACATCGACTCCATGGTCCACTCGGCCACCGTCACGGGGGGCACTGGCACAGGCGTGGATTCGATGTGGTACTTCGACCTGCGCGGTACCTATGACGTCAACGACAATGTGTCGCTGCGTCTGGGCGTGAATAACCTGTTCGACGAGCAGCCGCCGCTGTACTCGCCGAACATCCAGGCGAACACCGACCCATCGACCTATGACGTGCTGGGGCGTCGTTACTATGTTGGCCTGACGGCTCGTTTCTAATAGAGCAGGCATGACGTGAAGACTGGGCGGCGGATCTAAAGGTCCGCCGCCTTTTTTCATGCCCGAAAAGGCCGATGGCGCGTATTCGCCCTGATGGCGGTCGCTCGTGCACCATGCAGAAAAGCCCCGCGTGGGCGAGGCTGTCGACTTAGACGATTGGGATACGGGAAGCGGTGGGCGCCACTTCGTTCATTGCTGAAGGAAGTGGCGCGAGTGACGGGGCTCGAACCCGCGACCTCCGGCGTGACAGGCCGGCACTCTAACCAACTGAGCTACACCCGCGTTTCTCTCCCCACGCGGAGGAGAGGAGGGGCGAATACGGTTCGTCGCGCCCGGGGTCAAGCGCATTGTGGCGCTTCTGCAAAAAATCTGCGAATTCAGACTCTAGCGGCCGCAATCCAGGCCAGCGGCGTCGGGCGGCGTCGCCCCTCCGGGACCCAGCGCCTTCTGCATGAAGACGACATCGCGCCAGCCGTCGAATTTCCAGCCGGCGTCGCGAAAGGCGCCGACGTGGACGAAGCCTGAAGCCTCGTGCAGGGCGATGGAGCCGGCGTTGGCGCTGTCGCCGATCACCGCCACAACCTGACGCATTCCCAAGGTCGTGCAGGTCTCGAGCAGGGCGTCCAGCAGGGCTTTTCCGACGCCACGTCCCCGGCATGCTCGGGCGACGTAAATCGAGTCCTCGACCATGAAGCGATAGGCGGCGCGCAGGCGATAGGGAGCGGCATAGGCGTAGCCGGCGACCTGTCTAAGTCCGTCGGGGCCGTCGATTTCAGCGACCAGGACGGGCAGGCCTAAGGCGGCCGGCGCGGCCAGGCGCGTCCGCATCTCGTCGGCTGAGGGGACGTCCAGTTCGAACGTCCCTGTGCCGTTCAGCACGCTGTCGGCGTAGATGGCCGTCACGGCCGCCAGATCGGCTTCCGCAAACGGTCGGACGATCACGCCTTTTCCCATCCCTTCTCCACCGCCCAGACGGCGAAGGCGTAGTCGTGGGCGATGTCTTTCAGATAATCGAACCGGCCGGACGAGGCGAAGTGGCCTGCCTCCATATTGATCTTCAGCAGTACCGGCTTGCCGGAGGTCGAAGCCGGGCGCAGCTTGGCCACCCACTTCTCCGGCTCCCAATAGGTGACGCGCGGATCGGACAGACCGCCGGTCGCCAGCAAGGCCGGGTAAGGCTTGGCCTCGATCTGGTCGTAGGGGCTGTAGCTCAGCATGTAGTCGTAGGCGGCCGCGTCCTCCAGCGGATTGCCCCATTCGGGCCATTCCGGCGGCGTCAGGGGCAGGCTGGTGTCGCTCATGGTGTTGATGACGTCGACGAAGGGCACGCCGCCGATCACGCCGGCCCACAAGTCCGGCCGCATATTGGTGATGGCGCCCATCAGCAGGCCGCCCGCCGAGCGGCCCTCGGCGACGATGTTGCCGGCCTTGGTGTAATTCTGCGCGATCAGGTGGTCGGCGGCGGCGATGAAGTCGGTGAAGGTGTTCTTCTTGGTGAAGCGCCGGGCGGTCAGGAACCAGTTCCAGCCCTTGTCCGAACCGCCGCGGATGTGGGCGATGGCGTAGATGAAGCCGCGATTGACCAGCGACAGTCGGTTCGTTGCGAAACTGGCCGCCATCGGGATGCCGTAGGAGCCGTAGCCGTAGAGTAGCAAGGGCGCGGAGCCGTCGACCGGCGTGTCCTTGCGGCGCAGCACCGTCACCGGCACCAGTTCGCCGTCAGCGGCGGGGGCGTTCAGCCGCTCGACCACATAGTCCGCCGGATTGTGGCCCGAGGGGATTTCCTGAACCTTGCGCAGGGTGCGTTCGCGCGTCTTCAGATCGTAGTCATAGGTCGAGGTCGGCGTGGACGGCGAGTTGTAGCCGTAGCGCATGACCGTGGTGTCGAACTCCGACGCCCCGCTCAGCGACAGGGCGTAGGCGGGCTCGTCCACGGCGATCTCATGCTCGGCGCCGGCGCGATCGCGGATGACGATCTTGGTATTGGCGTCGGCGCGCTCCTGACGGCCCAGATAGTCCTTCACCAGGGCCACGCCCTCGATGAAGCGACCAGGCGTGTGGGCGATCAGGTCTTTCCAGTTCGCCTTGGCGGGGGTCGCGGTGGGCGCTTCGACGACCTTGAAGTCGATGGCGTCGTCGGCGTTGGTGCGGATCACCCAGCGATCGCCCCAGTGGTCCAGGTCATACAGGCGGCCGACATGACGCGGCTCGGCCACCACGGGCGCGGCCGTAGGGTTGGAGGCCGGGATGATGCGGCTTTCCGAGGTTTCCTGGTTGCCGATGGAGATGACGATGAAGGCGTCGTCGGCGGTGCGGCCGATGCCCTGGAACATGCCCTCGTCGGTTTCTTCATTGACCAGGGCGGTTTCGCCGCCGCGCGCCGGGCGACGGAAGATCTTGTCCGGACGACCGTTGTCGTCGCGGTTGGTCCAGAAGATCCACCGGCTGTCCGGCGAGAAGGTGAAGTTGGCGCTGGCCGATTCGATCGGGTTGGGCAGCACTTCGCCGGTCGCCAGATCCTTCACATAGATCTTGTAGACTTCCGAACCCTGGGCGTCCTCGGCATAGGCGAACAGGGCGTGGTCGGGGCTGTGCTCGGTCGCCGAGACCTCCGAATAGGCCTTGCCCTCGGCCAGGGCGTTGCAGTCCAGCAGCAGCTCAGGCGTCGGGGCCTTGACGAAGTTCTTGGTCACGGGCTGACCGTCGACTATCCAGGTCCCCTGGCGCTCGACCCGCATATAGCGGGGATGCTGCTCGCCGGTGCGGTACTCGGTGAAGTATTCCCACGGGCCGTCAGCGGCGGGCACGGAGCTGTCGTCTTCCTTGATGCGGCCCTTCATCTCTTCGAACATCGCGGCTTGCAGCGGCAGGGTCGAGGCCATCATGGCTTCGCGATAGGCGTTCTCGGCGGTCAGGTGTTCCTTGACGTCAGCCTTGATCAGCGATGGGTCGCGCAGCACCGCCTGCCAATTGTCGTCCTTCATCCACTGATAGTCGTCAGTGCGGACCCGGCCCAATTGTTCGATGCGAACGGGGACCTTCTTGGCGACGGGCGGCGTGGGTTTGGACATCGAGGCTCCGGTAGTCTGGCGGGCAAGGGCGGGGGAGGCGGCGACCACGCCGATGGCGGCGGTCGAGGCGATCAGTTCGCGACGGTTCATGATGATGGCGTGCCCCAAGCGTATGATTTGAGCTGGACCTTGTGCCCGGCGACGCTCGGCGTCAAATGGCGTCATGGTCATTCAGGATCTTCCGCCCGAACAACCGGCTGTCGTCGCCGCGCCGCCGCCCGAATGGGATCTGACGGTTGGCGTCATCAACGCCACGGTGCAACTCGACCAGCCGATCAGCGGCAGTCAGAGGAAGGTCGGCACAGGCTTCCTGATCGCCGCGCCTAGACCTGACGGCGCGCCGCGCGTCGTGCTGGTGACGGCGCGGCACGTCCTGGACGTCATGCCGGGTAATGAGGCGCGGATCGGCTGGCGCACGGCCGAGGCCGACGGCGCCTGGAAGTTCACGCCCGGAACCCTGACCATCCGCGACGCGGACGGCGCGCCGCTATGGACCGCCCACCCTGAGCGCGACGTGGCGGTGATGGAGATCACGGCGCCGCCCGCTTTCGCCCAGGCGGCGATCCCGGTCGGCTGGCTGGCGGAAGCTGACGCCTTCGACCGCTGGCGGATGGGGCCGGGCGACGAACTTCTGGCGCTGGGGTATCCGCACGGCCTGTCGGCGAATCGAGCGGGCTTTCCGATCCTGCGCCTGGGCCGGATCAGTTCCTGGCCGCTGACCCCGATCCGGCATTTTCCGATCTTCCTGCTCGATTTCGTGGTGGCCCAGGGCAATTCCGGCGGGCCGGTTTTCTGGACCCCGGCGGCGCGTCGCGTGCCTGGCGCGCCCGTGCCTGACCATCCCTTCATCGCGGGGGTGCTGGTGCAGGAGGTGCAGGGCGGCGGCGAAGGCCTGGACCTCGGCGTTGTGGCTCACGCCGATTATGTGCGCGAGACCATAGCCTTGCTGGATCAGTCGGCGGCCGCACCAGAAGCGCAGTCGAACGCTTCACAATAGCGCCGGCGCATCTCGTTCCTGATCAGAGCCGGGTCTTCCGGGCTGGCCTGTGTGACTTGAGCGTACCAGACATCCCATCCGATGGGTTTCTGGGTCGGCAGATAGTCCAGGCCGTGTCGAGCCAGAACGCGAGCGACCCCCGCGGCGTACAAGGCCTTCTCGGCTTCAAGGTCAGGGTATAGCTCGGCCATCCAGGCGCGTAGAAGCGCTGCCTTCTCAGGCGGCATTTCGTTGACCTTCCAGTCACGGATCGAGCGTTCGGCCGCAGACCGGCTGCCGCCATAGAAGCTGTCGGTAAAGGCTTGGGCGGCCTGGATATGTTCTGGGTCTGGTTCAGGGCCCTCCCACGGTTGACGCAGCGGTTCGTCGCCTTCGGTCAGGATGTCGAAGGGCAGTTCGATCATGAAAGGAACGCCGGCGGGCCGGGCGACGCGCCCGCGGAACACGATCGCCAGCGCCGCTTGCTGGAAACCCATGTCGGCGGGTCTGGCGAACACGGCGCCGCAACGGGTCAAGGCGCCGTCGTCGTTGTTGACGCATTCGAGGGTGACGGTTCCGTTGACTCGCAGATCCTTGGCCATGGGCGGATAATCGTGGCGTTCAACGATGGGATGTGTCTCCGACTGAACAGGCTCCGCCAATAGGGCCAGGCTCGCCAAAAGCGTGATCATCTAAAGGTTTTCCGTGGGTTTTCAGGGCGCGACGCCAGCCGTCGGCCCACAGTCATAACGGGCGCAGTAGCGGCGACGAAGTTCGATCATCGGCTCACGAGGAAAGACATCGCGTCCGGCCTCTCGCAGTTGAGGAGTCCAGGCTTCGCTCCAGTCATCGGGCTGCTTGGGCGGCAAGGCGTCCAACTCGCGAAGAGCAAGGACGCGGGCCATGACCAAGCCCCGCCTTTGGCGCTCTGTTTCCAGGTTGCCGAACAGTTCGGCGATCCAGCCTTCGGTCGTCCGGCGCATCTCGAGCGGCATCCGGTCCAGCCGCCAATGACGTCTAAGGCGAACGACAGGCTCGACGCTGCGTCGGGGGAAACGGCGGCCGCCTTCCATTTGTGCGGCGTTGGGCGTCGGACCGGACCAGGGCGTCGGCGCCTCCGTGTTGAATGGCGGAACGTTGAAGGGCACGCGCACCGTGAACTCGCGTTTTTCAGGCGAGGCGTCGGGTGCGGCGGGCGTTAGCCTTGCGCGCTCGATGATGCGGACCGCGGCTTCTGCGAAGCCCAGCCCGTCCGGACGCGCGCGCATGGCGGTGCAGGCGTTCGGCAGCCCTTCTGGCGTCACCAGGCAGTTTACCTCGACCCAGCCGCCGATGTGCATGGCGGCGGCGAAGGGTGGGAAATCTTCTGGCGTCGGAACAGGGCGCGTGACCCAGGCGACCGGCTCTTCCGTTGTCGCGAAAGAGGCTCCGCTGAAAAAAGCAGCCAGGATAAAACTGGCAACGCCGACCGCTCGATTCATACGAAAACGCCTCCCACGCCTAGGTGGCACGGGAGGCGCTTCACGCTCAAGCCATAGAACGGCGGTCAGCCGGCCAAGGCCTCCACACTCATGCGTTGCAGCAGGTCGCCGCCCTGGCCGACGGCGGCCAGACGGCTGGAGACGTGGCCCAGGACGTTGGCCGCGTAGACTTCATAGAGGTCCAGCTTGCCCTGCAGCCAGGCGGCGTCGCCGTCTCCGGCGTCCAGTTTCGCCTTGGCCGCCAGGGCGCCCTTGGCCAACATCCAGCCGCCGACTACATCGCCCATCAGCCTCAGATAGGCGTCGGCGCCCGCCAGCACGTCGGCCGCGCGGGCGGCGTCCGACTTGGCGTCCAGCAGCCACAGGGTGGCGTCCTCGACCGCCTCGATGGCGGTGGCGAAGCGCTCGACCGGCTTGCCGGAATAGAGGCGGTCGATCTGGGCCAGCGTCGTCTTCATCTCAGCGATCAGGGCCTTGGCCGACTCGCCACCGTCCATCGACAGCTTGCGGCCCACCAGGTCCATCGCTTGAATGCCGTTGGTGCCTTCATAGATCGGCGTGATGCGGGCGTCGCGATAGTATTGGGCCGCGCCGGTTTCCTCGATGAAGCCCATGCCGCCGTGGACCTGAACGCCCATGGAAGCGACCTCGCAGCCGACATCCGTGGACCAGGCCTTGGCGATCGGGGTGAACAGGTCTTCGCGGCCCTTCCAGACCTTGCGATCTTCCTCGGTCGCGGCATGACGGGCCAGGTCGGCGGCGACGCCGGTCGACAGGCAAATGGCGCGGGCGGCGGCGACCTTCGCCTTCATCACCGCCAGCATCCGGCGCACGTCGGGGTGATCGAAGATCGGCGCGTCCTTCTCGCCGGTCCAGACGCTGCGGCCCTGACGGCGTTCCAGCGCATAGGCTAGGGCGTGCTGATAGGCGCGCTCGGCGACGCCCACGCCTTCGACGCCGACGGCCAGACGGGCGGCGTTCATCATGACGAACATATGGGCCAGACCCTGGTTCGGCTGTCCGATCAGTTCGGCGCGGGCGCCCTCATAGCTCATGACGCAGGTGGGGGAGGCGTGGATGCCGAGCTTGTGCTCGACGCCGACCGGACGGAAGGCGTTGCGCTCGCCCAGTGAACCGTCGGCGTTGACTGCGAACTTGGGCGTCAGGAACAGGCTGATGCCCTTCGGCCCCGCAGGGGCGTCGTGCAGGCGAGCCAGCACCAGATGGACGATGTTGTCGGCCGCGTCGTGGTCGCCCCAGGTGATGAAGATCTTCTGGCCGGTCAGGGCGTAGGTCCCGTCGCCGTTGGGAACCGCCGTGGCCGTCAGGGCGCCCAGGTCGGAACCTGCGTGCGGCTCGGTCAGCACCATGGCGCCGGTCCATTCGCCGCTGACCAGCTTGGGCAGATAGGTCGTCTTCTGATGCTCATTGCCCACCTGCTCCAGCGCCTCGATGGAGGCCAGCGACAGCATGGGACACAGGCCGAAGGCCATGTTGGCGGCGTGGACGGTTTCATAGGCCGCCAGCTCCAGCGCCTTGGGCAGGGCCTGCCCGCCGGCCTCGACCGAGGCGGTCAGGCTGGTCCAGCCGCCCGCCGCGAACTGTTGATAGGCGTCGGCGAAACCGGGGGCGGCCGTCACGGCGCCGTTGGCGTATTTGGCGCCCGCCAGATCGCCGGGACGGTTCAGCGGAGCCAGAACCTCTTCCGAAAACTGACCGGCAGCGTCCAGCACGGCCGAGGCGACATCGGCGTCGTAATCGGGAAAGGCGCCGGTCGCCGCCACCTGACCGATTCCGGCCACGGCGTCGAGGGCGAAGGCGATGTCACGGACGGGGGCGCGGTAGCTCATCGGTTATCCTCAGAAAGACGTCGCGCTTCTGTCGGCCGCCGCGCTTCGGGGCGCAAGCCCGCTTGGACTTTGGTCGAGTTTCCGCGCACTCTACGCGCCTGTTTGAACGGCTGACGCCGCGTAAGGAAAGAGCGACCGTGCCCGCCGACCGACCCGCCAGGGGCGACAGCCCCGAAATCGCCGCCGAGGCGTTGAAGACGGGACGCCTGGTCATCCTGCCGACCGAGACGGTCTATGGGCTGGCGGCCGACGCCTCCAACCCCCAGGCGGTGGCGCGTATCTTCGAGGCCAAGGGCAGACCGCGCTTCAATCCCCTGATCGCCCATGTCGCCAATGCGCTGGATGCCGAAGCGATCGCGGTGTTCGACGCGCGCGCGCGGGCCTTGGCCGAAGCCTTCTGGCCGGGGCCGTTGACCATCGTGGCGCCGGTGCGGGATCGCGATCGGGTATGCGACTTGGCGCGGGCGGGGCTGGACAGCGTGGCCGTGCGCGTGCCGGGCCATCCGCGCGCGCGCGCGGTCATCGGCGCCTTCGGCGGGCCGGTCGTCGCGCCATCGGCCAATCGTTCAGGGCGGCCCAGCCCGACGACTTTCGACGACGCCATGGAAGAGACGGGCCATGCCGTGGGCGCGGCGGTTGATGGCGGGCCCTGCGCTGTGGGGGTTGAGAGCACCGTCGTTTCGGTGCTGGACGGGCAGGTGGCTCTGCTGCGTCCCGGTTCCGTCACCCGCGAAGAGATCGAGGCGGTCGCCGGGCCGTTGGCCGAAGGCGGGCAAGGGCATCGCTCGCCGGGCCGCCTGGCTCTCCATTATGCGCCTGACGCGCCGGTGCGCATTGAGGCGGAAGGCGCCAGGGAGGGCGAAATCCTGCTGGGCTTCGGCGCTGGCGTCGGCGACCCACGCTGGAGCCTCAGCCCAAGCGGCGACATCCGGGAGGCGGCGGCCAATCTGTTCCGCCTGTTGCGCGAGGCGGATCGCGCCAAACCCGCCGGGATCGCCGTGTCGTCCATTCCAGCCAAAGGACTGGGCGAGGCGATCAACGACCGTCTGCGCCGTGCGGCGGGCTTCGTCGGCTAGAGGAAGCGCGCCTTCACGTCCACGCTGGACGCCTTGCCGACCTTGGGTAGGCAGTTTTCAAGCCATGTGTCGGCGGCTGTCCGGCCGTGCTGCTTCAGCTCGTTCAGATAGCTCCACTCCGTATCGAATTTGGAATGTAGCGACTGGCCGCCCAGCCATTCGTCGGCTTCGATGACGTGGATGCGGACGCCGCGTCGGCGATCCTCACCGGGTTTCAGCTTGCCCTCGGCGATCAGGTCCTGAACGAAGGCGACGGCCCGCAGTTCGGCGACGAGCGGGGCGTTGAAGACGATCTCATTCAGCCGGTCGTTGATCTCGCCCGCCTCGCGCGGCGCCTCATTACGCTGGAACGGATTGAGCGGCAGCAGCAGGATATCGTCCGGCGTGTCCGTATAGAACAGCGGCCACAACGCGGGGTTGGCCAGATAGCCGCCGTCCCAATAGGGTTCGCCCTCGATCTCCACCGCCTGGAACAACTGGGGCAGGCAGGCCGAGGCCAAGAGCACCTCGGGCGCCATTTCGTCGGATTTGAAGATGCGGGAGCGACCTGCGCGCACCGCCGTCGTCGACACGAACATCTGGATGTCGGAGGCGCGCAGAGCCTCGAAATCCACCGCCGTCTCCAGCACCCGGCGCAGCGGGTTCAGGTTGAAGGGGTTGAAGGAATAGGGGCTCATTGACAGGGCCAAGGTCTGACCCGCCTGCCACATCGGCGTCCCCTTCAGCCATTCGGGCGTCAGGGCCTTGGACCAGACGGCGCTGTCGCCGAAGACGTTGCGGCCGCCGGACTGGTTCACCTCGCGCCACAGGTGGTCCAGCGCCTCGCGCCCGCCCTCGGCTCCGCCGCGTTCCAGTCCGGTGATCAGGGCGGCGGCGTTCATCGCTCCCGCCGAGGCGGCGGTGACGGCGCGCACGTCCAGAACATCAGCTTCCAGCAACCGGTCCAGCACGCCCCACTGAAAGGCGCCGTGAGCTCCGCCGCCCTGCAGGGCCAGACAGACCGGTTTGCGTTTCGCCGCCATCAGCCTCTCCGTCTTTCGAGTCGTGCGGTTGCGGTGAAGCCTATTGAGCCGTCCAGCCGCCGTCGACGGAGAAGTGGGCGCCGTTGGCCGAGGCGCCGAGGTCCGACGCCAGATAGAGGAATATGCCCGCCAGTTCGTCGGTCGTGACGAAACGCTTGGTCGGCTGCGAGCCGAGAATGACGTTCTTCATCACGTCTTCCTCGCTCATGCCGCGGGTGCGCGCCTGGTCCTGGATCTGCTTCGAGACGATCGGCGTCTCGACGAAGCCGGGGCAGATGGCGTTGCAGGTGATGTTGTCCTTCGCCAGCTCCAGCGCCACCGTCTTGGTGAAGCCGATCACCCCGTGCTTAGCGGCGACATAGGCCGACTTGAACGGGCTGGCGACCAGGCCGTGAGCCGAGGCGATGTTGATGATTCGGCCGCGCCCTTGCGCCTTCATGATCGGGATCGCCGCCTTGGTGGCGTAGAAGGTCGAGGACAGGTTGATGGCGATGATCTTTTCCCACGCATCGGCGGGGAAGTTCTCGACGGCCTCGACGTGCTGGATGCCGGCGTTGTTGACCAGGATGTCGAGGCGGCCCAGTTCGCGATGCGCCGTGGCGATCATGTCCTCGATCTGATCCGGCCGGGTCATGTCGGCGGGGTGATAGAGGACGCGCACGCCGGTTTCATCGGCCAGATCGGCGCGCGTCTTCTCGATGGCGTCCGCGTCGCCCAGACCGTTCAGCACCACATCGCCGCCGCACAGGGCCACGGCCCGCGCCAGCGCCAGCCCGATGCCGGAGGTCGAGCCGGAAACGACCGCGACGCGGCCCTTGAGATCGTTCATCGCGAACATGATAGAAAGAACCCGTTGGATAGTGATGCTGCAACGCAACCTAACCGCAGTCGTTCAATCTGGCGATCAGGAATTTCCTTCCCTGATGAATATCCAGTCCGTATCCGTGGACAGGCTCTTGTCGAACCGATAGCCGTCGCGATCGTAAGCCTTCAGGTCATCGACCTTTTCGAGGCGGTTCTCGATGGCGAAGCGGGCCATGCCGCCGCGCGCCTTCTTGGCGTAGAAGGAGATGATGCGGGCCTCGCCGTCCTTCTTTTCCTTGAAGTGCGGGGTCACGACCGGCAGCTTCAGCGCCTTGGCGTCCACCGCGCCGAAATACTCGTGGCTAGCCAGGTTCACCAGGGTGCGTTCAGACAGCTTCTCGGCGTCTTCGTTGAGGCGCAGGGAAATCCGCTCGCCCCAGAAATCATAGAGGGTGGCGCCGCGCTTGGTCTTCAGCCGGACGCCCATCTCCAGGCGGTACGGTTGGATCGCATCCAACGGCCGCAGCAGGCCGTAGAAACCCGACAGGATGCGCAGGTGATCCTGGGCCCAGTTCAGGTCGTCGGTCGAAAGGGTGCGCGCCGACAATCCCTCATAGACATCGCCGGCGAAGGCGAAGACGGCCTGAAGCGCGCCTTCCGACGTTTCGTTGTCGAAGGCCTGGAAACGTTGGTAGTTCAGTTCGGCCAGGGCGTCGGAGATGGACATCAGGCGACGCAGATCGGCCCGGCTGAGCTTCTGCGTCACCTTGGCCAGTTCGGCGGTCTCGTCTGCGCATCGCCGCTGCGTCACGGGGGCGTCGATGGCGGGCGGGTTGAAGTCCAGCTTTTTGGCCGGGGACAGGACGATCAGCAAGACGATCGACTCCCTATGCGTCTCAAGAGCGGGCCTCATAGGCCGCTTCCATGACGTTTTGAACCGCCTGAAACGTCACAGACGGTCGCAAGTCATCAGAAGAGGACCGCCGGATTCATGATGCGCTTGGGATCGAGGGCCTGTCGGATCGCCTGCATGGTCGCGATTTCGAGCGGGGATTTGTATCGCCGCGCCTCATCGGTTTTCAGCCGTCCCAGGCCGTGTTCAGCGGAAATCGACCCGTCGTAACGGGCGACCACATCGTGGACGACTTCTGACCCCTCCATCCAGCGGGCGATGAAGGCCGAGACATCCTCGCCCACGGCGGGGATCACATCATAGTGAAGATTGCCGTCGCCGACGTGGCCGAACACCGACACGCGGCAGCCTGGATGGAAGCGTTCCACCGCGGCCGTCGCCTCGTCGATGAAGTCGGCGATTCGCGATACGGGGACTGACACGTCGTGCTTCCAGCCGCCGCCTTCGGGTTTGAGGGCCGCAGAGTGTTCTTCGCGCAGACGCCAGAACTCGGCCTTCTGGGCGTCGTTCTGGGCGATGGCGGCGTCCACGATCAGCCCTTCCTCGAAAGCGGTTGTCAGCAGCCGCTCCATCGCAGCCTCGGCGCCGTCCGGCTCGCCCGAAGCCAGTTCGATCAGCACATACCAGGGCGGCGTCGATTCCAGCGGTTCGCGCGTGTCGGGGATGTTTTTCAGCACCAGGCTCATGCCCAGCCGCTTCATCAGCTCGAACGCCTCGACTCCGCCGCCGGTCTCGGCCTTGGCGCGAGCCAGAAGAACCACAGCGTCGTGGTGGCTCTCCAGGCCGACGATGGCCGTGGCGCGGCTGCGCATGATCGGAAACAGCTTCAGCGTCGCCGCCGTGACGACGCCCAGGGTGCCTTCGGCGCCGATGAAGAGCTGCTTCAGATCATAGCCGGTGTTGTCCTTGCGCAGCCGCTTCAGGCCGTTGAACACCTGACCGTCGGGCATGACGGCCTCGATGCCCAGCACCAGATCGCGCATCATGCCGTAGCGCAGAACCGCCGTACCGCCCGCGTTGGTCGAGATGACGCCGCCGATGGTGGCCGAGCCCTCGGCCGCGAGGCTGAGGGGGAAGAAGCGGTCCTTCTCCTTGGCCAGTTCCTGCGCCTCCAGCAGGGTCACGCCCGCCTCGACGGTCATGGCGTCGTCCAGGGGCGTCACGTCGCGCACGGTCCGCAGCTTGCGCGTGGACAGCAGGACCTCGCCATAGGGAATCTGGCCGCCAACCAGGCCGGTGCCGCCGCCCTGCGTCACCACGGCGACGCCGTGTCGGGCGCAGATTTCGACGGCGCGGGCGACCTCCTCGGTCGTGCGCGGCTGGAGCAGAAGCGGCGTCTCGCCCGTCCAGCGGCCGCGCCATTCGGTCAGCCACGGCGCCATTTCGGCGGCGTCCTGGGTCCAGGCGCCGGGCAGGGCGGCTTTGAGTTCAGCGAGCGATTCTGGCGTCGGGAGGGTCATATCGGCCTTGTGGCAAAAGGCGCGCCGTGGTGGAAGCGCAAAACCTTGCCTTCTGGCGGTCAATTCAAGGGCAAAACATGATTCCGACGCCGGCTGTGGGCGTGGTGTGCCTGAAAGGCGATGATGTGCTGCTGATCCGTCGCGGCACGCCGCCGCGCGTGGGGGAATGGAGTCTGCCCGGCGGGCGTCTGGAGCCGGGCGAACGTCTGGCTGACGCAGCCCTGCGCGAACTGCGGGAGGAAACCGGCGTCGAGGCGGAATTGATCGGTTTGGTCGATGTGGTGGACGGGCTCTTTCCGGAGGCGGGGCGACATTACGTTCTGATCGACTATGCGGCCCGGTGGCTGTCTGGCGCGCCAGTCGCGGGCGACGATGCGGCCGAGGCGGCCTTCTTTCCGTTCGAGACCGCCCTGGCCAAGGTGGACTGGGAAGAGACGCGCCGCATTATCGGGATCGCACGCACGATGGCTGACGCGGATGTCATGCTGACGGAACCGGATTCTGTAGCGCGCCGTCGTCGGGGCGGTTAAGCTCTCCTTCCAACTGGAGGGCCTTATGAATTTTTCGCTGATATTCTTTGTGATGTTCGCGGTCTTCGCGCTCATCTTCCTGTTCAGCGTGATCAAAATCGTGCCGCAAGGCCGTGAATTCACGGTGGAACGGTTCGGCAAATACACCAAGACCCTGACGCCGGGCATCCACATCCTGACTCCGTTCGTCGAGCGTATCGGCCGTCGCATGAACATGATGGAGCAGGTGCTGGACGTGCCGACCCAGGAGGTCATCACCCGCGACAACGCCATGGTGAAGGTCGACGGCATCGTCTTCATCCAGGTGATGGACGCGGCCAAGGCGGCCTATCGCGTCGACGACCTGACCTACGCCATCGCCCAACTGTGCATGACCAACCTGCGGACCGTGGTCGGCTCGATGGAGCTGGACGAGGTGCTGAGCCAGCGCGACAGCATCAACACCCGCCTGCTGCACGTCATCGACGCCGCGACCGAGCCGTGGGGCATCAAGGCCAACCGCATCGAGATCAAGGATCTGACGCCGCCGGTCGACATCACCAACGCCATGGCCCGTCAGATGAAGGCCGAGCGCGAGCGTCGCGCCGTCATCACCGAGGCGGACGGCGAGAAGCAGGCCGCCATCGCCCGCGCCGAGGGCGCCAAGCAGGCCGCGATCCTGGAAGCCGAGGGCCGGCGCGAAGCCGCGTTCCGCGACGCCGAGGCCCGCGAACGTGAAGCCGAGGCCGAGGCCAAGGCCACCGCCATGGTGTCGGAGGCCATCGCCCGTGGCGACGTCAACGCCATCAACTACTTCGTGGCCCAGAAGTATGTGGAGGCCTTCGCCGAACTGGCGCGCAGCCCGCAACAGAAGACGGTCATCGTGCCGTCGGAAATGGGCGCCCTGGTCGGCACCATCGCCGGCGTCGGCGAATTGGTCGGCCTGGCCAAGGAGCAGCAGCAGGTCCGCACGGACGCGCGTCAGGCTGCGCCGCGCGCCGCGCAGCGTCGTTCGGGCGGCGCCGTGCCGACGACGGAGTAGGCCATGGATTGGTTCGTCTCCCTCTACGCCGCCCAGCCGTTCTGGCTATGGCTGGCGGTCGGCGTGGTCCTGCTGGGGATCGAGGCTACGGCTTCGACCGAGTGGCTGTTGTGGCCGGCGGTGTCGGCGGGGCTGACAGCCCTGCTGTCGGCGCTGGCGCCGCAACTGGGCCTGCCGGTCGAGATCGGCGTCTTCGCCGCGTTGACCGTGGCGTCCACCGTCCTGTCGCGTCGTCTGATCAAGCGGGTGAACCCCAAGGATCAGCCCGACATCAATGATCGCGACATCCGTCTGGTCGGCGAACGCGCCCGCGTGGTCGAAGCCTTCGTCGGCGGTCGCGGCCGGGTCTTCGTGTCCGGCTCGGAATGGCCGGCTGAAATCGAGGGCGCCTCGCCCCTGGCGGGCGAGAGCGTCATCATCGAATCAGTATCCGGTCCTCTGCTGAAGGTGCGGGCGGTCTAGCGCCCGCGCATCTCCGCCACCCCGCGATTGGCCAGGCCGTCGGCGCGTTCGTTCAGGGCATGACCGGCGTGGCCTTTGACCCAGTGCCATTTCACCTCGTGGCGGCTGCGGGCTTCGTCCAGGCGCCGCCACAGGTCCTCGTTCTTGACCGGTTTCTTGTCGGCCGTCTTCCAGCCGCGCGCCTTCCAGCCGCGAATCCACTCGGTCACGCCCTGCATGACGTATTTGCTGTCGGTGTGCAGGTCGACGCGGCAGGGGCGCTTCAGCGCCTCCAGGGCCATGATCGCCGCCATCAGCTCCATGCGGTTGTTGGTTGTCAGGGGCTCGCCGCCCCAGAGTTCCTTTTCGTGCCCGCCGGCGGTTTGCAGGATCGCCCCCCAGCCGCCGGGGCCGGGATTGCCCTTGCAGGCGCCGTCGGTATGGATGATGACGTGATCGTTGAGACTCATGGCCGCGATGCGTACAGCGTCCCTTGGCGCGTCGCCATCACTCAGCCTATATGACGCACAACAATCAGTTGGTGGGGCCGCGTCTCGGTGAGTCCCCTTGAGGAGGTATCGCCATGGGCTCCATGAGCATCTGGCACTGGGCCATCGTCGTCGTCGTCGTGCTGGTCCTTTTCGGCGGCCGCGGCAAGCTGTCGGGCATTATGGGCGACGCCGCCAAGGGTATTCGCGCCTTCAAGGACGGCCTGAAGGACGACACGGACGCCAAGGGCAAGGAAGCCCCGGGCGCCTTGCCGCGCACCGAGGCCGAAAAAGAAGAACTGAACCGCTGATCCTCGCCGAAAGACGCTGAATCATGGGTGGTCTTGGCCCCGGAATCGGCGGGTTCGAAATCCTTGTCATCGGTCTGGTGGCCCTGCTTGTCGTGGGGCCAAAGGACTTGCCTGTGCTGATGCGCAAGGTCGGCCAGTTCGTCGCGAAGGCGCGCGGCATGGCCAATGAATTCCGCGCCAGCTTCGACGAGATGGCGCGCCAGTCCGAGTTGGACGACCTGCGCAAGGAGGTCGAGGCGCTGCGATCGGGGCAGGGGATGTACGCTCTCGGCGCCGAGGCGGACGAAGCCTTCAAGGATATCCGCAAGGAGCTGGAGGCGCCGATCGAGACGCTGGCCGTCGCCACGTCCGCCGCAACCAAGACGGACGAGGCGGCCCAAACCGTGGCCACGGGCGTCGACGAGTGGCCGGATACGGCGGCGGCGCCTGCCGTCCTGAATCCTGAGCCCAAGCCCGTTCCAAAACCGCGCGCCAAGAAGGCGAGCGCCGCTTCTGCGGACGGCGGCGCCAAGGCCAGGACGCGAAAGACGGCCGCAAAGCCTGACGCTAAGACATCCTCGCTGAAACCGCCGGCTTCACGGCCCAAGGTCGCGCGTACCAAGAAGGTCGATCTATGAGCCGCGCCGACCACGATGAAGCCGAGATCGAGGCTTCGCGCGCGCCCCTGATGGATCACCTGATCGAGCTGCGTTCGCGGCTGATGATCTGCGTGGTCGCCTTCATCATCGCCTTCATCGGCTGTTTCGCCTTTTCGGAGACGCTCTACCTGTTCCTGGTGAAGCCCTATGTGGTTTCGGCCGCCTTTCATCAGACGGTAGGCGCGCACGGCCATGTGTCGCCGTTCAACCTGATCCTGGGCACCGCCGGTCTGATCCCGGTGCCGGACGTGGACCACAACAGCGTGCGCCTGATCTACACCGCGCCGCTGGAGATCCTGTTCACCAAGATGAAGCTGGCGGGCCTGGGCGCCGTCATCGTGGCCTTCCCGGTTCTGGCCTGGCAGCTGTACCGCTTCGTCGCGCCGGGCCTTTACCGCAACGAGAAGGGCGCCTTCCTGCCTTTCCTGATCGCAGCGCCGGTGCTGTTCCTGCTGGGCGCGGCGCTGGTCTATTACGTCATGCTGCCCTTCGTGATGTGGTTCTCGCTGAGCCAGCAGATCATCGGCGAAGGCGTGGCGGCTGAATTGTTGCCCAAGGTGTCGGATTATCTGAACCTGGTGACGGCGCTGATCCTGGCCTTCGGCCTGTGCTTCCAGTTGCCGGTCGTGATGACTCTGCTGGGTCTGGCGGGCCTGATCAACAGCCAGATGATGGCCAAGGGCCGTCGATACGCCATCGTCGCCGTGGTCGTGGTCGCCGCCGTGGTGACGCCGCCCGATCCGATCAGCCAACTGATGCTGGCGGTGCCGATGGTCCTGCTCTACGAGGTCTCCATCTGGTGCGTCCGCATCATCGAGCTGCGCCGCAAGAAGGCCGATCAGGCCGAGGGACTGACGGCCTGATCCATGGAGCGGTGAGGCGATCCGGACGCTGACAAGCATCTTGAGGTCGCTTCATGTCCCATACCGCCCCGGACCGGCACTGGTCCAAGGTTGAGCTGCTGCACGAGACGGTCGCCAACCCGAACATCCACATCAAGGGCCGGCGCAGCTACTACAGCAACGCCTGGAGCGGCTCCTTCGAGGAAAGCGTCGTCCGCTATCTCTATGGCGATGCGTACAGCCTCAAGGCGTGGACGCCGCAGTGGCCGATCGACCAACTGTTCATCGGCGATTGCGTCTGCATCGGCGCAGAGGCGGTGATCCTGCTGGGCGGCAACCATACGCACCGAACAGACTGGTTCAGCCTCTACCCCTTCGCAGAGGTCATCCTCGACGCCTATCAGGGCAAGGGCGACACCGTCATCAAGGACGGCGCCTGGATTGGGATGCGCGCCATGATCATGCCCGGCGTGACGATCGGCGAGGGCGCTGTCGTCGCCTCAGGAGCCATCGTCACCAAGGACGTGGCGCCTTACGCCATCGTGGCGGGCAATCCAGCGGTTCCGATCCGCAAGCGGTTCCCGGACGCCGTGATCGAGGCTCTGCTGGCGCTCGACGTCTATGGCTGGTCCGAAAGGAAGTTCGAGGCCTTGCGCCCCCTGTTGTGTGCTGACGACATTGAGGCTCTGATCGAAGCGTCTGCCCGCTACGACCAAGCGTAAGAAAAAGCCCCGGCGGCGAACCGTCCGGGGCTTCTGCATCAGGCTGATCCGAGGATCAGCAGCTATAGTACATGTCGAACTCGACCGGGTGCGGGTGCAACTGCAGCCGGGCGACTTCCTGTTGCTTCAGCTCGATGTAGGCGTCGATGAAGTCGTCATCCATGACGCCGCCCTTCTTGAGGAAGGCGCGGTCGGCGTCGAGGGCGTCCAGGGCTTCCCGCAGCGAACCGGCGACCTCCGGGATCGAGTGACGCTCTTCCGGCGGCAGGTCGTACAGGTTCTTGTCGGCGGCCGCGCCGGGATCGATGCGGTTCTCGATGCCGTCCAGGCCCGCCATCAGCAGCGCGACGAACGTCAGATAGGGGTTGCCCATCGGATCGGGGAAGCGGGCCTCGATACGCTTGGCCTTGGGCGACGAGACATGCGGGATGCGGATCGAGGCCGAACGGTTGCTGGCGGAATAGGCCAGCTTCACCGGCGCCTCATAGCCGGGCACCAGACGCTTGTAGGAGTTGGTGGTCGAGTTGGCGAAGGCGTTGATCGCCTTGGCGTGCTTGATGATGCCGCCGATGTACCACAGACATTCCTGCGACAGGCCGGCGTACTTGTCGCCGGCGAACTGAGGCTTGCCGTCCTTCCAGATCGACATGTGGACGTGCATGCCCGAGCCGTTGTCGCCGAACATCGGCTTGGCCATGAAGGTCGCCGACTTGCCATAGGCGTGGGCCACATTGTGGATC
This sequence comes from Brevundimonas sp. NPDC055311, assembly GCF_053645695.1. Taxonomy (NCBI): domain Bacteria; kingdom Pseudomonadati; phylum Pseudomonadota; class Alphaproteobacteria; order Caulobacterales; family Caulobacteraceae; genus Brevundimonas; species Brevundimonas sp. NPDC055311. The sequence goes on along the minus strand of NZ_JBSHMV010000001.1, from coordinate 133,567 downwards.
ACGTACTTATACAGCTGCATCCGGTCGGCCATGGTCAGCAGGTCGCTGAACTTCAGGCCCAGCTCGTGCTGCGCGGGGGCGACCTCGTGGTGGTGCTTTTCCGGATCCAGGCCCAGGTCCTTCATGACCGCCAGCATCTCGCCGCGCAGGTCCTGACCCGAGTCGACCGGATTGACCGGGAAATAGCCGCCCTTGGCGCCCGGGCGGTGCCCCAGGTTGCCCTCGGCGTATTCGGCACCGGTGTTGGCGGGCAACTCGGTCGAGTCGAAGCTGTAGCGAGTGTCGTGCGCGGCCGTGCTCCAGCGCACGTCGTCGAAGACGAAGAACTCGGCTTCGGGGCCGAAGTAGACGGTGTCGCCCACGCCCGACGATTGGACGTAGGCCAGGGCCTTCTTGGCCATGGAGCGGCTGTCCCGGTTGTAGGGCTCGGCCGTGTCGGGGCTCAGCACGTCGCAGAACAGGAACAGCGTCGTCTGCTGATAGAAGGGATCGATGAAGGCTGTCGCCAGGTCGGGCTTCAACAGCATGTCGGACTCATTGATGGTCTTCCAGCCGGAGATAGAGGAACCGTCGAACATGGTGCCTTCTTCGAGGAAATCCTCATCGACCATGCCGATGTCGAAGGTCACGTGATGGACCCGCCCACGCGTGTCGGTGAAACGGAGATCGACGTACTGGACGTCCTTGTCCTTGATGTCTTGCAGGATCTTTTGGGCGGCGCTCATGGGGAGGAGGTCCTGTGGCTGGAGAATTGAAATCGGCCGCCCCGAGAGGCGGCCGTTGGTCTAGATGGCCTGGGCGCCGGTTTCACCGGTGCGAATGCGGATGACGTCTTCAAGGGTGGTGATGAAGATTTTGCCATCCCCGATCTTGCCGGTGCGGGCGGCGTTTTGAATCGTCTCGACCACGGCGGGGGCCAGGTCATCCGACACCACGACCTCGATCTTGATCTTGGGCAGGAAGTCGATGACGTACTCGGCGCCGCGATAGAGTTCCGAATGGCCTTTCTGGCGGCCGTATCCCTTGGCCTCCAGCACGGTCATGCCCTGCACTCCGATATCCTGGAGAGCGTCTTTTACTTCATCCAGCTTGAATGGCTTGATGACGGCTTCGATCTTCTTCATGGCGGATCCCGAGGCGGCTCCTTGTTTGGTCCGACGCTCGGGCGGTAAAGGGACATTGCATCGCACAATTTGGCAAGCGATTTTCGTACCCAGAGGCCATCCGTGAACGGAAATCCACATGAAGTTCGGTAACACCCCTTCGGAATGGCGCCATCTGCTCCCTCAGCCGGGGCTGCAGAGCCATAAACACGCGCGTGGGCGGCTGGGCGTCGTCTCGGGCGGCCCCTTGTCCACCGGCGCGGCTCGGCTATCGGCCAGGGCCGGGCTGAGGATCGGCGCGGGTCTGGTCAAGGTCTTCTGCCCGCCGGACGCGGCTGCGGTTCTGGCGCCCACGCTGGAGGCGGTGATGCTGGCCAGTTTCGCGACACCGGACCAGCTTCAGATCATGGCCGACCCGATGGACGCCGTCGTGATCGGCCCGGCCGCCGGGTTGCACGAGAGCACGGCGCTGAACCTGGCGGCTCTGGCGCGTACGGGCGCGGCCCTGGTGGTCGATGCGGACGCGCTGACGCTGTTTCGCGACAGGCCTGAGCAGTTGTTCGCCTGGCTGGACCGAGACGACGTCCTGACGCCTCATGAAGGCGAATTCGAGCGGCTGTTTCCCGGCCTGCTGGAGAGACAGGGACGGGAAGGCGCGGCGCACGAGGCGGCGCGGCTAGCAGGCGCGATCATCGTGCTGAAGGGCGCCGCGACGGTCATCGCTGCGCCTGACGGCCGCCTGGCGGTCAATGGCGACGGCTCCCCCTGGCTGGCGACGGCGGGCAGCGGCGATGTGCTGGCCGGGATGATCGGGGGGCTGATCGCCCAGCACATGGACAGCTTCGACGCGGCGCGGGCGGCGGTGTGGATGCATTCGGAGGCCGCGCGACGCTTTGGACCGGGGCTGATCTCCGAGGATCTGCCGCAAGGGCTTCCGGCGGTCCTGGCTGATCTTATGAACGGCTGAAAAGTCTGGTGCGGATGAGAGGACTCGAACCTCCACGCCTCTCGGCGCCAGAACCTAAATCTGGTGCGTCTACCAGTTCCGCCACATCCGCATAGGTTCGCCGGAGGCTGTAGGCGAGGGCGGCGGTTTCGGCAATCCCGCGCGAGCATGAAAAAAGGCCCCGGATCGCTCCGGGGCCTTTCTCATTATTTGGCCTATCGCGCTCCGCGATGCCTGAGGCCGAAGGACCGACCGGGATCAGTCCTTCTTGTTGTCGACGCCGTGGCCGAAGGCTTCCGACGCTGCTTCCAGCGCGGTGTCCTCGGTGATGTCGATGCCCTTGGCCAGCTTGGAGTGCCAGAAGCCGTAGGCGGCGTAGATGACGGCGCCGATCGCCGCGTAGCCGCCCAGCAGCATCAGCGGCAGGGGGTTGTCCTCTGCAGCGTGCTGGAACATCGGAATCAGGTTCTGGCTGGCCAGGAACAGGCAGGCGCAGATCCCCAGGAAGGCCGTGACCATGCCGCCCGGAACGCGGAAGGGACGTTCCATCTCCGGATGCTTGATGCGCAGGACGATCACCGACAGGCAGACGATTGCGAAGGCCGTGGCCGTGCCCAGCGACACCAGGTCGCCCAGGATCGAGATCGGCAGGAAGGCCGCCGCGATAGCGATCAGGATGCCCAGGACGATGGTGCCGATCCAGGGCGTGCGGAACTTCGGATGCACGCGCGAGAACGCTTTAGGCAGAAGGCCGTCGCGGGCCATGGTGTAGAAGACGCGGGTCTGGCCGTAGCACAGCACCAGCATGACCGAGGACAGGCCGGTGATCGCGCCGATCTTGATCAGGAAGGCGACCAAGTTCAGTTGCCCGCCCGGCGCGGCCGCCAGCGGCACATTGGCCCATTCCAGACCCATACGGTCGATGGCGACGGCGATCGGAGCCGGCGAGGCCAGCTCAAGATAGGGCACGACGCCGGTCATTACGGCGGCGACGCACATGTAGATCAGGGTGCAGACGAACAGGGCGCCCAGGATGCCGATCGGCACGTCCTTGGACGGGTTCTTGGCTTCGGCGGCGGCGGTCGAAACCGCCTCGAAGCCGACGTAGGCGAAGAAGATGATCGCTGCGCCGCGGAAGATGCCGCCGACGCCGAACTGACCGGCCTGGCCCGTCGGCTCGGGAATGAAGGGGACCCAGTTGTCTGGATTGATATACTGGATGCCCACCGCGATGAAGGTCAGCAGGACGACGATCTTGATGACGACGATGGCGTTGTTGATGTTCGCCGATTCCGACACCCCGAGGACCAGCAGGCCGCAAACCGCGGCGATGCCGACGGCCGCGACCAGGTTGAAAGTGCCCGTCATCGGGAAGGAAGCGCCAGCTTCGGACTGCACCAACTGGACCAGCGGAGTCGCCCATTGGGGACCTTCGCCGCCTGGATAGCTTATCGCTGGGAACAGGCTGGCGCTCAGGCCGAAGTCGCTCATGATCGACACGACATAGCCGGACCAGCCCACGGCGACCGTGGACGCCGCCACGCCATACTCCAGCACCAGCAGCCAACCCATGACCCAGGCGAAGACTTCGCCGAGCGTGCCATAGGCGTAGGTGTAGGCCGAACCGGAGACCGGCATGGTGGACGCCAGTTCGGCGTAACAGAGGCCCGCCAGGCCGCAGGCGATGCCGGCGACGACGAACGACAGCATGATGGCCGGACCGGCGTTGGCCGAAGCCACCTGACCCGTCAGCACGAAGATGCCCGCGCCGATGATGGCGCCGATGCCCAGGCTCATCAGATTGAGCGGACCGAGGGTCCGTTTCAGCTCGCTCTTGGCGGCTTCCTTCTGAATCTGGGCGATGGATTTTTTAAGAAATAGCCGGTTTCCGGCAGGCTTTACGCCGTCTGCAGACATGCAGGTGCGCCCCCAACATTTATGCGACGACCCCTCCCGGGTCGCCTTCTTGGGCGGGGACGCTAGCCATCTGAGGGCCTCGGCGCAACGCGGTTTACGAAGGATGACGCGCCGACGACGCTTTCGTGACCTAGGCCGAAGGCGCTACAGCCCGTGTCATGTTGCCGATTCACGCCGTTCTGGAGGCCCTCAAGGCCGCCCTGGCTCAGACCTCTGCGGTCGTGCTGGCCGCGCCGCCGGGCGCGGGCAAGACGACGGTCGTGCCTCTGGCGTTGCTGGATCAGCCGTGGCTGGGCGGCGGCAGGATTCTGGTGCTGGAGCCGCGACGACTGGCCGCGCGCGCCGCCGCCGACCGCATGGCAGCCAGCCTGGGCCAGAAAGCGGGAGGAACCGTCGGATACCGCACTCGCCTGCAAAGCCGGATCGGCCCGGACACCCGAATCGAGGTGGTGACTGAGGGCGTCTTCACGCGGATGATCCTGGACGATCCGGGGCTGGAAGGCGTCGGCGCCGTCCTGTTCGACGAATTCCACGAACGCAGTCTGGACGCTGATCTGGGGTTGGCGCTGGCGCGTGACAGCCAGACCGTGCTGCGCGAGGATCTGCGCCTGTTGGTCATGTCAGCGACGCTCGACATCGCGGGCGTGTCCAAGCTGTTGGACGGCGCCCCCGTCATCGAGGCCGATGGGCGGATGTTCCCGGTCGAGACCCGCTATCTGGGCCGCAACCCGGTTGAACGATTCGAGGACGCCATGGCCAAGGCCGTGGTTCAGGCCCTGCATGACGAGACCGGCTCGGTCCTGGCCTTCCTGCCGGGGCAGGGGGAGATTCACCGCACGGTCCAGCGCCTGAAAGAGCGGCTGCGTGATCCGTCGGTCGACGTGGTCGCCCTGTATGGCGCGCTGGACAAGGGCGAGCAGGACCGGGCCATCGAGCCCGCCGCACATGGTCGCCGCAAGGTGGTGTTGGCGACCTCGGTGGCCGAGACCAGCCTGACGATTGAGGGGGTGCGCGTCGTCATCGACGGCGGCCTGTCGCGCGTGCCGCGTTTCGAGCCGTCCAGCGGCCTGACCCGCCTGGCCACCGTCAAGGTCAGCAGATCCTCGGCGGAGCAGCGGCGCGGCCGGGCGGGGCGTGTCGAGCCCGGCGTCTGTTACCGCCTGTGGGACGAGGAGCAGACGCGTGGTCTGGTGGCGCATCAGCGGCCTGAGATTCAGGAGGCGGACCTGACCGCGTTCGCCCTCGATCTGGCGCGCTGGGGGGCGAAGTCGGTGGAAGGGTTGGCCCTGCTGGATCCGCCACCCGCCGGAGCGATGGCGGAGGCGCGCAAGGCGCTCGCCCGTCTCGGGGCGCTGGACGTCAAGGGCGATCTGACGGCGCATGGTCGACGCCTGACTCGCATCCCCTTGGCGCCGCGCCTGGCGCATATGGCGGCCGTCGCCTCGGATCAGGGCGATGCGCTTGGCGGAGCGAGGATCGCGGCGGTGCTCAGCGAGCCGGACCTGGGCGGAAACGGGGTCGATCTGCTCGACCGGCTCAAGGGGCTGGAGCGGGACCGTTCGCCGCGTGGACGCGATGCGATGAAGCTGGCCGAGCGCTGGGCGAGGGCCGCAGGCGCAGGGCGGGACGGGGAGGTCGATGCAGGGCTGCTGCTGGCTGAGGCTTTTCCCGAACGCATCGCCCGCGCCAGGGGCAAGTCGGGCGAGCTGTTGCTGGCCTCGGGGCGCGGCGCCTTCATCGAACCCACGGATCATCTGGCGCGCGAGGCCTGGCTGGCCGTAGCGGAACTGGGCGGCGGAGACACGCGTGATCGCGTCCGTCTGGCGGCGGCGCTGGACGCGGCGACGCTGGAGCGTAACCTGGCGCATCTGATCGAGGTCGAGGATCGGTTGACGCGCGAGCCGTCAGGCAAGCCGGTGATCCGCCGCATTCGCCGCATCGGCGCCCTTGTGCTGGATGAAAAGATCGTCGGCGCGCCGGACCGGGCGACCATGACGGCGGCGCTGAAGGCGGAGATCGAGACGGACGGCCTCGGCGTCCTGAACTGGGGCGAACAGGCGAAGGCGCTGCGGGCGCGCCTGGCTTTCCTGCGGGGGCTGGATGAGGCTTGGCCTGATGTTTCGGACGAAAGTCTGCTGGCGTCGCGCGAGGACTGGCTGTGGCCGCTGCTGGACGGGGCGCGGTCGTTGGCCGACATCAGCGACGGTCGGCTGGCGGAGGCTCTGCGCGGCCTGATCCCCTGGGACCTGCAGCGCAAGCTGGATGATCTGGCGCCCACGCGCCTGACCACGCCGCTGGGTAGCGCAAGCATCGACTATGCCGCCGAGGGCGGGCCGCGCGTCGAAATCCGCGTGCAGGAGCTGTTCGGAGTGAAGGCCCATCCGACCGTCGGCGGCGGGCGTGCGCCCCTGACACTCAGCCTGCTGTCGCCAGCCCGACGGCCGGTTCAGGTGACCAAGGACCTGCCGGGTTTCTGGGCTGGATCGTGGTCGGCGGTGCGTAGCGAGATGCGCGGCCGCTATCCGCGCCACCCATGGCCGGAAGACCCGGCCAATGCGACAGCCACCAGCAGGGCCAAGCCGCGCGGAACCTGATCGTCCGCTTGACGTCTGACGGCGGCGCGCCGCAATGATCGTGCGTCAACCGTAAGGATTTCGCGTGACCGACGCCGCTGTTTCACCGCCGTCCGCCTCCAAGCGACGCGTTCTGTTTGCCAGCCTGATCGGCACGACGATCGAGTTCTACGACTTCTACATCTACGCCACGGCGGCGGTGCTGGTCTTTCCAGATCTGTTCTTCCCCGGCGGCGACCGGATGACGGCCATGCTGGCCTCGTTCGCCACCTTCTCCATCGCCTTCTTCGCCCGGCCGGTCGGCGCTGTCGTCTTCGGCCATTTCGGCGACCGGGTGGGACGCAAGGCGACCTTGGTGGCGGCCCTGATGACCATGGGCCTGTCGACCATCGCCATCGGCCTGTTGCCGACCTGGCATTCGGTCGGGGTTATGGCGCCCCTGCTGCTGGCCCTGTGTCGGTTCGGTCAGGGCTTGGGCTTGGGCGGCGAATGGGGCGGGGCGGTCTTGCTGGCGACCGAGAACGCTCCGCCGGGCAAGAAGGCCTGGTTCGGCATGTTCCCGCAACTGGGCGCGCCGATCGGCTTCATCCTGTCGACGCTGTCCTTCATCGTTCTGGGTCAGCTGATGAGCGAGGGCCAGTTCATGGCCTGGGGATGGCGCACCCCCTTCATCGCCAGCGCCCTGCTGGTCATCGTCGGCCTGTGGATGCGGCTGAAGATCACCGAGACGCCCGAGTTCAAGCGCGCCATCGATCGCGCCGAACGGGTCCAGGCTCCCGCCCTGACCCTCGTCGCGCATCACAAGTTCGCCTTGCTGACCGGGACTCTGGCCGGGCTGGCGACCTTCGTCCTGTTCTATCTGATGACCGTTTTCGCTCTGGGCTGGGGCACGACCAGCATGGGCTATACGCGCGAGCAGTTCCTGCCGATCCAGTTGCTGGGCGTCTGCTTCTTCGGCCTGTTCATTCCGCTGGCGGCTTTGGCGGCGGATCGTTGGGGGCAGGGCAGGACGCTGCTCGTGACAACCGTCGCCATCGCCCTGTTCGGCCTGATCCTCGCGCCCCTGTTCGGCAGCGGCGGGATGGTCGGCGTGGTCGCCTTCTTCATCATCGGCTTTAGCCTGATGGGCTGCGCCTATGGGCCGCTGGGCGCGGCGCTGGCGCGACCCTTCCCGACGACGGTGCGCTACACCGGCGCGTCGATGACCTTCAATCTGGCCGGTATTCTGGGAGCCTCGTTGGCGCCCTACGCCGCGACGTGGTTGGCGGGTCATTACGGCCTGCAGGCGGTCGGAATCTATCTGACGGTCGCGGCCCTGCTGACGGTCCTGGCCCTGATCGGCATGGGCCGCATCAAGACCGAGGGCGAGGCCTAGAGACTGGAGCCGTAGGCCGCATCGGTCACGGCATAGACCATGACCCCCGTCGCGACAGCCAGGTTCAGGCTGTCGGCGCGGCCGCGCATCGGGATCTTGACGTTCAGGTCGCAGGCGGCGGCCAGTTCATCGGTCAGACCCGCCTGTTCGTTGCCCATCATGATGATGGCGGGGTGGCGCACAGGGCTGTCGCGATAGCCGTGCGTGGCGTCCAGGCGGGTGCCGATGACGCTGCCCGGCCATTTGGCGCGCCAGGCCAGGAACTCTTCGCGCGACGCCTTGCTGATGGTCACGGCGAAGACCGAGCCCATGGTGGCGCGCACGGCCTCGACAGAGAAGGGATCGACGCAATCGCCGATCAGGATGACGCCGCCGCAACCAGCCGAGTCCGCCGTGCGGATGATGGTGCCCAGATTACCCGGATCGCGCACCTGCTCCAGCGCCACCCAGCAGGGCTTGGCGTCAGGCTGGATGGCGTCTAGCGGCGTATAGACCTGTTCGAACACCCCCAGCACCGTCTGCGGATTGTCGCGGCGGCTGATCTTTTCGAGGATGGCGTGGGTGACGACGATGATCTGGCCGCCGCTTTTCAGCGTCTCGGCCTTGGCGCGGTCAAGCAGAGGATGAGGCCGGGCGTCCTGACCGACCAACAGCATGACGGGCGCGCGACCCTGATCCAGCGCCTCGCCGATGAACTTCAGTCCCTCAGCCAGGAAGCGGCCGGTGGCTTCGCGTTCCTTGCGCATGTGTAGGGCGCGGACGGCCTTGATGGTGTCGTTGGTCAGGGAGGTGATGAGGCGTTCGGTCATCAGGCGCTCCACCTTGCGAAGAAGGACAGGCCGATGGCGCGGGCGTCCTTACCGTCTTCGGACAACGCCAATTCGCCCCAGTCGATGCGGCCGCCGCGATCCTGCGTCGCCTCGGCCATCATATGCGCCAGCGACAGGCCGGAAATCCGCGCCGCATAGGCGTTGAGCAGCAGGAAGGAGGCGTCGTCGGACAGCAGGGCGGCGCAGTCCTTGAGCAGGTCCGGCATATCCTCGAACAGGCGCCAGACCTCGCCATTGGCGCCGCGCCCGTACTTCGGCGGGTCGAGGATGATGCCGTCATACTGGCTGCCGCGCCGCACTTCGCGAGCCACGAATTTGCGGGCGTCCTCGACGATCCAGCGGATGGGACGATCAGCCAGACCTGACAGTTCGGCGTTTTCGCGGGCGTAGGTCACGGACTTCTTCGAGGCGTCGACGTGGGTGACGTGCGCGCCTGCCGCCGAACAGGCCAGGCTGGCGACGCCGGTATAGCCGAACAGGTTCAGGATCTTCGGCTGCTTCAAGGTGCGGACGCGAGCGTCCAGCCATTCCCAGTTGGCCGCCTGTTCGGGGAAGAAGGCCAGGTGCCGGAACGGGGTGAAACGCCCCATGAAGCGCACGTCGCGCCATTGCAGGGGAAAGGCGTCGATCGGACCGTGCTGGTCGAAGCGCCAGCGGCCGGAGTCCTCTTCCTCCTGCTGCGGGTCGAACATGGCGTTGGCGCGCTCGAAGGCGCTTTCGTCATGGGCCTTCCAGAAGCATTGCGGCTCGGGGCGCACCACGGTGTAGCGGCCGTAGCGCTCCAACTTGCGGCCGTCGCCGCTGTCCAGAAGGGCGTAGTCCGACCACCCCCGCGTGACGAGGGTTTCGGGCGTGGGGGAAAGAACCGGAGCCATGGGCGCTGATTAGGCGCTCAGGCGGCCGCTCGTCCAGCGTCTGCGCCGTCGATCGCGCTTATCTCTGGATCGGGCTCCGCATGATGGGGCGTCTTGTCCCAGTGATGAGGTTCCAAGATCAGCCGGATGACGGCATGGGCGAAGGCCAGGCTGAGCAGGCACCAATAGGCGAGCGAGGCTGCCATATCGCCCAGGCCATAGGCGCCGCCCGCCTGTCGCGCTCCTCGATGCTTCAAAAGCCATGCGGCGGCGATGCCCGACACAAGCACGACGCTGCCTTGCGGCGAGAAATGAGGCAGGCCTCCGGCTACGAGGGCGGTCAGGGCCACGCAGAACACCCAGGCGGCGCAGACGGCGTGGATGGCGGCGGACGCAACGCCGGCGCCAACCGTCGCGGCCAGCGCGGTCCAGCCTCTCCAGCCCATCCCTTCCGCATAACGCGTATGAACGGCCAGGGTCTGCAGATAGCCCTTCAGCCAACGCGTGCGTTGCGGAAGCCAGAGACGCAGGGGGCCTGGCGGAGGCTCGTAGGTCGGTCTCTCGATGACTCCCAGCCGATAGCCGGCGCGCCAGATTCGAAAGCCCAGGTCCGCGTCCTCGGTGACGTTCCAGGCGTCCCAACCTCCCAGTGCTCGCAGCACCGGGACGCGGAAATGGTTGCTGGTGCCGCCTAGTGGAAAGGGCAGGCCGAGGCGGCTCATGGCCGGCAGGGTGACTTCGAACAGGGCGGCGTATTCGGCCGCGAATTGTCGGTCAAGGAAGGGGCTGGCGCTGCCCTTGCCCCGGCGTCGAATGCGAAGCGGCGCCTGAAGGCAAGCCAGGCCTTCTCCCTCTTGGCTGAACCGCGCCGCCGCCTCACGCAGTTGGAACGGATCCGGATCATCCTCGGCGTCATAGATGGTGATGAGGTCGCCGGTGCAGCGGGACAGGGCGTGGTTCAGCGCGCGAGGCTTGGTCTTCGGCGCGCCCGGCGGCACGATCAGAACCTGAAGCCAGTCGGGACGGGCCAGATCCTGCGCCGCCCTGATCGTCTCGACGTCGTCGGCCTCCAGCGCCAGATAGCCCTCAAGCCGGTCGCTGGGATAGTCGATCTCGGAAAGCCGCTCGATCAACTGCGGCAGGATGGCGGTCTCCTGATACAGGGCGGCCACAACGGTGTAGCGCGGCCATTGATCCGGCGGTTGGGGCGACGCCTCAGGCTGCCTCCAACCCCGGCTGGTCCAGAGCAGGAAGAATCTCCAGGCGGCCAGGCTCATGAAGCCGATCTGCAGGCCCAGCAACACGGCCGAACCGGATACCGGCGCAAGGGCGGCGGCGACCAGACCGCTGGCGAGGAACAAGGCCAAGCTCGCGGCCTGACCAAGCGTCAGCGTGATGCGCGCGGACCTTAGAGCATCGCCGTCCGCTGGAACGATCGTCCCCCTTCGCATTCTCGCCCTCCCTGATAGATATCAAGGTTATATTTACAAGGCTGTAAAGTGAAATATTTGGCCTGAACGGGCATTTGCGGCTATCACGGCGCAATCACAGGAGTTCCAGGTTGGGGAGCACTCAAGTGTCGGTCGCACCTGCCGCATCGTCGCGTTCGACCCGCAAGCCCAAGGGCGAAGGGCACGAGCGCCGCGCGGAAATTCTGGCGGCGGCGGAGGGCATTTTCGTCGAGCAGGGCTATGAGGGCGCCACCATCCGCAAGATCGCGGATGAAGTGGGGCTGTCGTCGACCGCCCTCTACATGCACTTCGCGGACAAGGGCGAGATTCTCAATGAGATCTGCCGCAACGCCTTCGACACCCTGGCCGAGGAGCACCGTCGAACCCTGGCGGAAGACGCGCCGCCGCTTGCTCGGTTGCGTCGGATCATCGAGAACTACATGGCGTTCGGTTTCGCCAATCCCAACGCCTATCGCCTCGCCTATCTGACGCCGCCGGTGCAGACGCGCCACGGTGCCGAGACCGTGGCTCAACAGAGCGGCGCGGAGCTGTTCAGGGCTTTCGTCAGCGTGGTGGAAGAGGCGGTCGATCAGGGCGCGTTGCGAGGCGAGCCGCGCACTCTGGCGCAAGTCATCTGGGCCAGCGCCCATGGCCTGGTCTCTATCATGACGACCAAGCCTTACTTCGACTGGGCGGACCGCGAGACGCTGGTTCGCACGCAGATGGACGCCCTGTTCGCGGGACTGACCGCCTCGTGAGGCCCATGATCGGGGCGGTAGTCCTGGCCTTGGTGATTTCCGGCTTCGGCGGTGACGAGGCGATCGCCGCTCCCGTGCGCGTCATGGCTCTGGACCAATGCGCCGATCAGTTCGTCCTTGCCTTGGCCCCGGATGCGGAACTGGGCCTGTCGCCCAGGGCTGACGACCCGGACTCCTGGCTGCGCGCACAGGCCGAAGGACATCGGCGGGTCCGCCCGACCTTGGAGGCCGCTGTCGGGTTCCGACCGGACGTGGCGGTGCGCTACTGGGGCGGAGATCCGCGCCTGCTCGCGACCTTGAAGCGGGATGGGGTTCGCACGGTGACGATCACCGACGCTGCGGACATGGATGGGGTTCGCGCCAACATCCGCGCCGTGGCCGAGGCCGTGAGCGCCGTCGAACGCGGCGAGGCCCTGATCGCGCGTATGGACTCTCGACTGGCGAAGGCGGAAGGGACGGGGCGGGGGCGGAAGGCCGTCTATGTCACTGCAGGCGGGTTCACGACCGGGCCAGGCTCCCTGATGGACGCCGTTCTGCGCGCCGCAGGGTTTCGCAACGGCGTTGAGCGGCCCGGCTATCAGCCGTTGAGGCTGGAGGGGGTGTTGCTGACGCCGCCCGCCCTGTTCGTGAAGGGATTCTTCGATCTGGCGCGCTCCGACTGGCGCGGGGCGGGGCGGCATCCGATGATGCGTCGCGCCATGCAAGGACGGACGGCGGCGGAGCTGCCTGGCGCGGTGCTGACGTGTCCCGCCTGGTTCGCAGCGGATGCCGCCGCCCAGCTGGCCGAACAAGCCTCATGAGCAGGGTCTGGGTGTTGAACCTCGTTCTGGCGGGCGCGATCGTGCTGGCCGTCGCGCTGGCTGTGACGCTGGGCGAGACCCGGTTCAGCGCCACTGACTACGCCGAAGCCTTGAGCCATCCCGCTTCCGGGCCCGGCGAGGTGCTGTGGCTGGTGCGGGCTCCGCGCGCCATCGCCGCTCTCTTCGTAGGAGCCGCCTTGGGGTTGGCCGGTGCGGTGATGCAGGGCTTGTTGCGCAATCCCCTGGCCGAGCCTGGCGTGCTGGGCGTATCGGCCGCCTCGGCCCTGGCTGCGGCGACGGCCATCGTTCTGGGGTTGGCGGCCGTTCCCGGCGCGGTCGAGGTTTCGGCGCTGTTCGGCGCCGCGGTGGCCGGCGGGCTGCTGATCGCCCTGGCTGCGCGGGTGCGGACGCCCGAGGCGCTGATCCTGTTCGGCGTGGCCTTGTCCAGTTTCGCCGGCGCGCTGACCGCTCTGATCTTCAACCTTTCGCCGTCGCCCATCGCCTCGGCCGAGGTGATGAACTGGCTGCTGGGGTCGGTCGAGAACCGCAGCTGGATCGACGTCGCCTGGGTCGCGCCGGCCGTCCTGATCGCCGCCCTGCTGGCGCGAAGCGCGTCGCCCGGCCTGCGGATGCTGACGCTGGGCGAAGAGGCGGCGAGGGCGTCTGGCCTGTCGATGGGCCGGATGCGGGTCCTGGCGCTGGCGGCGGCGGCCCTGGCGGCGGGCGCAGCGGTGGCGGTGGCGGGCGTCATCGGCTTCGTCGGCCTGGCGGCGCCGCATCTGGTGCGTGCGGCGGTGCGCGGCGATCCGGGCAGGCTGCTCCCGCCCTCGGCGCTGGCGGGCGGCCTGATGCTGGTGATCGCCGATCTGGCGGCGCGGATGCTGCCCACGGATCAGGAGTTGAAGCTCGGCGTCTTCACCGCCCTGGTCGGCGCGCCCCTGTTCGCCCTGATCGCCTGGCGCGCCGCGCGGGAGTGGCGGCTGTGACGGCGGCGCTGCTGGAGCTTGCGAACGCGCACGCCCGTGTCGGCGGCGCGGAAGTGCTGAAGGGCGCTTCCCTGTCCGTGCGGCCGGGCGAGGTTGTGGCCCTGTGCGGGCCGAACGGTGCGGGCAAGTCGACGGCGGTGCGCGCCGCATTGGGGCTGGTCCGACTGACGCAGGGCGCCGCGCGTCTGGGCGGCGACGAGGCGCGACGGCTGTCCGAGCGTCAGCGGGGCGAGCGTGCGGCCTATCTGCCGCAGGACCGTTCCATCGCCTGGAATCTTCCGGCGGTCGAGCTGGCGGCGCTGGGCGCGCCGTTCCTGGCGGGCGCCGCCGCCCTGGACCGGGCTCGCGCCGCGCTGGACGAGGTGGGCGTCGGCCATCTGGCGGATCGCGGCGTCGCCGAGATGTCGGGCGGTGAGCGGGCGCGCGTCCTGCTGGCCCGCGCCCTGACGGCTCCAGCGCCCTTGCTGGCGGCGGACGAACCGATCGCGGGGCTGGACCCCGACGCCCAGCTTCTGGTGCTGGAGCGGCTGCGGGCCCGGGCTGATGCTGGACGCGGGATATTGGTCAGCCTGCACGATCTGACCCTGGCGGCCCGTTTCGCCGACCGGGTGGTGGTGCTGGATCAGGGGCGCACGGCGGCTGAAGGCGCGCCGACCGAGGCCCTGTCGCCGCGCATTCTGAAGACCGTTTTCAACCTCGACGCCGTTTGGCTGGAGGCGTTGGTCGGGCCGATTCTGGCGACCCGTCGCCTGTAGTCAGGGTTGATAGGGCCGCGGGCCTGCGTTCGGCGGCGTGCCGCGCGCCAGATCCGCCGACGGGGTCAGGGGAGCCGAGCCGCCGTTCAGCCGAGCGCGATAAACCTGCATGTTCTCCATCACCCGCATCATGTAGTTGCGCGTCTCGGTGAAGGGCGCGCACTCGATGAAGTCGATGGGATCGACCTGGGCCTGACGCGGATCGCCGCAGCGGGCGGTCCATTGCGGCGGACGGGCCGGTCCGGCGTTGTAGCCGACGGCGGCCAGTAAGGGCGATCCGCCGAAATTGTTCATCAGCTCGCCCAGATGATAGCTGCCCAGAGTCATGTTGATCTCGGGGTCCCACAGCTGTTCGGCGCTGAATGTGCGGCCCATGCGGCGCGCCACCCCCTGCGCCGTGGCTGGCAGAAGCTGCATCATCCCCCGCGCATCGGCGCCCGAACGAACCAGAGGGTCGAAGCTGGATTCCTGACGGGTGATGGCCAAGGCGAACTCATTGGGGGCCATGCCCGGAACCTGCTGCGGAAGGCGGATCGGATACATCCGCTCGGGCATGACGAAGCCACGCTGGCTGGCCGCGCGGCCGACCATCATCGATCCGAACTGATCACCATAGCCCTGCATCAGGTCGAACAGCTGCGACAGATCGTAGGGCGAGGGCAGGGTGTCATCCAGGTGGTAGGCGAAGACCCGCATCAGGTTCTTCTCGCCGATCTGGCCCAGGATGCGGGTCGCCCGCACCACCTCATTGCCCTCGAAGCGATTGACGTCCTCGGGCGAGGGCGTGGGCTCGCCGGGCAGGGTCAGGGTGGTCGCGCCGGCCTTTTCCGCGGCAAGCTGGCCGTAGAAGGTCTGCCAGTGCGCGGCGCCCGCCTGATACCAATTCTGGGCGCCCTGTCGGTCGCCGCGCGCCTCGGCCGCACGACCCAGCCAGTAGAGGGCGCGCCCCTGGGTGATCGGGGTCGAGGAGGCGTTGCGCAGCGCCTCGAAATGTTGGGCGGCTGTCGCCGGGTCGTTCAGCTTGGTGAGAGCCACCCAGCCGGCGAAGAATTCGGCGTCGACCTTGCGTTCGCCCGAAGGGAAGCCGTGGCCGTTCATCGCGGCGTAGGCGGCGCGAGCGTTCCCCTGTTGCAGGGCGTCGAGGAAATAGTTGCGGCGTTCGCTCCACAGGGTGTTCTGGCCGTCCGCGTGCGAGGGGGCGGCGGGCAAGGCGGACAGGAGCGGGAAGGCCTCGGATTGACGGCCGGCGGAGCGCAGCAGGCGCACCCGTTCCAGCACCACGGCCGGGTCGTTGGCCTGCGCGGGCGACAGGCCGGCGACGATGGCGTCCGGGGCGTAGGCCGTTCGAAGCGACATCACAGCGTTGGCGACGGCCTGGCGGTCGGCCGGAACCAGGGCGACCATGGCGCGCGTCGCCGGGCCGTGCGGTCCCAGCAGCAGCATGTCCAGCCGCGCCACATGGTCGTCGCTGGTCAACCAGCCGCTCCAGCGCGAATAGATCCGGCTTTGCTGGGCTTCTTCAAAGCTCTGGGTGCGCCACCAGTCGCGAATCAGGGCCTGGGCCTCCTGGCGGCGGCCCGTCTGCTCCAGCGCGCCGGCCAGGGCGATGGCGCCCTGGGCCGTGGTGGGGGCGGTTCCGTTGAAGAAGGCCAGGACGGCGTCCGGCGACTGGCCCGCCATGTCCAGAGCGCGCTCGCCCGCCGCTCGACGAGAATCGCCGCGGGGCCAGCTCGCCAGATCGGTCTGAGCCAGCGCCAGGTCGCTATAGGACATCTGCTTGTCCGAGGTGTCCACCAGGGCCCATTCGACCAGCTTGCGTGCGGTCGGATCGGAAATGCGGGCCATGATGGACTGGGTTCCGACGACGTCGCGCGCCCGCGCGGCCGTCAGGCCCTGCTGCACCAGGGCGGCGTCCTGGCTGTTGATGATTCCGCCCTGACTGGCGGAGTAGGGGACCGGCGCGCTGTTCAGCACATCCTGAGCCGGTGGAGTCAGTATCGCCAGGGCGGCGGCCACGGTCGTCGCGATCATCAGATATCTGATCCTCATTCATCTTTGGTTGCGGCCAAGCGGCGGGCAACCTACCCTTTGCCGATTAGTGACGGGCGGACCGCCGCCCATTCTCCGCGCAGGTATGTTGTTCCCATGACCGCCCCCTTGTTCAAGGGCGTGATCACCGCCCTGATCACACCTCTTCGTGACGGAAACGTGGACGAGGCCGCTTTCAGGCGTCTGTTGGAGCGCCAGATCGCCGCCGGGGTTCACGGCGTCGTGCCGATGGGCACCACGGGCGAAAGCGCGACCTTGCACCTGGACGAGCACAAGCGCGTGGTTGAACAGTGCGTGGAGATCGCCGCCGGGCGCATCCGCGTGATCGCCGGGGCCGGTTCTTCCGCGACGGACAAGGCGATCGAGCTGACCCGCTTCGCCAAGACGGTCGGCGCCGACGGCGCCCTGGTGGTCACGCCTTACTACAACCGCCCCTCGCAGGCCGGGATGCAGGCCCATTTCGAGGCCGTGGCCGATGCCGTGCAACTGCCAATTCTGCTCTACAACGTGCCGGGTCGTACCGGCGTGGACCTGTCGAACGAAACCGTTGCGGCCCTGGCGGCGCACCCGAACATCGTCGGCATCAAGGATGCGAGCGCGGATGTGGCGCGGGCCAGTTGGATGCGAGCGAATATCCACGGCGCCTTCGACCTGATCTCGGGGGATGACTCCAGCTATCTTGGCTATGCCGCCCACGGGGGCGTCGGCGTCATCTCGGTGACCTCGAATGTCGCGCCGGAGGCCATGGTCGCCCTGTATGACGCGATTCAGGCCGGCGACTTCGCCGTCGCCCGATCCTGGCAGGAGCGCCTGATCGGCCTGCACAAGGCGCTGTTCCTCGACAACTCCCCGTCGCCGGCCAAATACGCCCTCGCCAGGCTGGGGCTATGCGAAGAAGAGGTCCGGCTGCCGCTGTCGCTGACGGCCGACGCCGTGAAACCCGCCATCGACAAGGCGCTGACCGAGGCCGGGGTCGCCTGATGGCCGCTGACGCGCCCAAGCAAAAGACGATCGCCGAAAATCGGCGCGCACGCTTTGACTACTTCCTCGAGGACTACATCGAGGCCGGAATCCAGTTGTTGGGCACCGAGATCAAGGCCCTGCGCGACGGGCGGGCGAACATCGCCGAAAGCTATGTCTCGCCGGAGGGGCGTGAGATGGTGCTGATCAACGCCGATATCCCGCCCTACAAGATGGCGAACCGCTTCAACCATGAGCCGCGCCGCCACCGGAAGCTGCTGCTGCACCGCAAGCAGATCGACAAGCTGATCGGCGCCGTCCAGCGGGACGGCCGCACCATCGTTCCGGTGCGCCTGTATCTGAACGAGGCGGGCAAGGCGAAGCTGGAAATCGCCCTGGCCAAGGGCAAGAAGCTGCACGACAAACGCGAGGTTTCGGCCGAACGGGACTGGCAGCGAGACAAGGCGCGCCTGCTGCGCGACAAGGGATAAGTGCGGTTCCGCTTTGCGCGCCGCGCGACGCGCGATAAACGAGCGATGATGGGGTGCGTCTTGCGGAGTTCACGGTGAAGATAGCCGAACGCTGGTTCGTCATGGCGGGCGTGGCCCTGCTGGGCGCCATCGCCGTGGCTGGGGTGGTGGTGGCGATCTACGCCGCCTGGGTCCTGCACGACATGCCCGACGCGTCCGAGCTGGCGGACTATCGCCCGGCGACGGCGACGCGTGTCTACGCCGGCGACGGCACCCTGATCGGCGAGTTCTCGGATCAGCGCCGGATTTACGTCACCTATGACCAGGTGCCGCAGACGGTCGTTCACGCCTTCCTGGCGGCCGAAGACCAGAACTTCTTCAGCCACGGCGGCATCGACGTGTCGGGCATCGGCCGGGCCATGTTCAAGAACGTCTTCAACGTGCTGTCCGGTCGTCGCCTGGAAGGCGGCTCGACCATCACCCAGCAGGTGGCAAAGAACGTCCTGCTGACCAGCGAGACCAGTCTGAACCGCAAGCTCAAGGAAGCCGTCCTCTCCAGCCGTCTGGAAGCGACGCTGAGCAAGGAGCAGATCCTCGAGCTGTATCTGAACGAGATCTACCTGGGCTATCGCTCCTACGGCGTGGCCTCGGCGGCCTACAACTATTTCGGCAAGTCGCTGGATCAGCTGACGCCGGACGAGGCGGCCTTCCTGGCGGCCCTGCCCAAGGGGCCGACCAACTATCACCCCAAACGCTACCCCGAGGCCGCGCTGGGGCGGCGGAACTGGGTGCTGGGCGAAATGGCCGACAACAAGTGGCTGACGGACGCGCAGTTGCAGACCGCGCTGGCGCGCCCCTTGAACACCCGTTCGGCGCCGCGCCGCGCGGAATACGCCGACGCGGACTTCTTCGTGGAGGAGGCGCGTCGTCGCGCCATCGCCCTGTTCGGTCAGGAAGAAGTCAATCGCGGCGGCTACTACCTGCGCACCACCCTGGACCCGCAGCTGCAGTCGGCGGCGCGCGACGCGCTGATGCGCGGCCTTGAAGACTACGACCGTCGCCACGGCTGGCGCGGCGCCTGGGGCACGACCGATTTCGCCGACGGCTGGCAGGCCGAGGCCCAGAAGCGCACGACCCCGCCCGAGCGCCGTTCGTGGCAGGCCGCCGCCGTCGAGAACGTCAGCGGAAGCACGGTTCGGGTCCGCACGGCCAAGGACGATCAGACGGGCGCGCTGCGCGCCGCCGACGTGGCCTGGTCCAACGCGGGACGTCGTCCCCTGAAACGCGGCGATCTGATCTTCGTGGAGCGCCAGGGCGGACAGTTCGCCCTGAAACAGGTCCCCGCGGTCAACGGCTCCCTGGTCGCCATCGAGCCGCAGTCGGGTCGCGTCCTGGCGATGGTCGGCGGCTATTCCTACGCCCTGTCCAGCTTCAATCGTGCGACGCAGGCGCGTCGTCAGCCGGGTTCGGCCTACAAGCCCTTCGTCTATGCGGCGGCGCTGGAAGGCGACTTCACTCCGGCCTCCATCGTGCTGGATGCGCCCATCAGCTTCCCCGGCGGCCCCGGCGGCCGCGCCTGGACGCCCCAGAACTACAGCCGCCAGTTCTACGGCCCTCAGACTCTGCGGCGCGGGTTGGAGTTGTCGCGTAACGTCATGACCGTGCGCCTGGCCCAGGCGGTCGGCATGAAGAACGTCGTCGACCTGTCCAAGAAGATGGGCGTGGTCGATGACATGTCGCCGAACCTGGCCATGTCGCTGGGCGCGGGCGAGACCACCCCCTATCGCATCACTGCGGCCTATGCCGCCTTCGTCAACGGCGGCCGGCGGATCGATCCCTATCTGATCGAACTGGCTCAGGATCGGAACGGCCAGACCATCCATCGCGCCGATCGACGCCAATGCCGCGACTGCGGCCGTGGCTTCAGCGGCCAGGAGTCGCCGCGCCTGCAGGATCGTGGAACCCAGGTGATCGACCCGATCACCGCCTATCAGATCACCTCGATGCTGGAGGGCGTGATTCAGCGCGGCACCGGCGCCCGGGCGCGCAGCCTCGGCCCCTGGGTCGGCGGCAAGACCGGCACGACCAATGAATACCGTTCCGCCTGGTTCGTCGGCTTCTCGGCGGACATCGTCGTGGGCGTCTTTGTCGGATTTGACGACAACCGCTCGCTGGGCGGGGGCGAGGCGGGGGCTTCGACCGCCGTGCCGATCTTCATCGACTTCATGGAAGACGCCTTGAAGGAGCGCCCGGCGCGGCCGTTCGTGAAGCCGAAGAACGCCATCTTCCGCACCGTGAACGGCATTGAGGAAGCCTTCCGTCCGGGCACCGAACGCCAGTTGCGCGAAGAAGCGCCGCGCCCGGTCCAGCCGGAGGGGCCGCAGAATTATTACGACGTCATCCGTCGTGAGCAGGAAGCCAGGTCCCAGGCTCCGGCGCCGGTCGCGCCGCCGCCCGTGGCTCCGCCGCCGCCCAAAAAGCAGCCGGCCGAGGACTTGAGCGACCTCTACTGACGCTCTAGTTACACCCCTCTTCGGCGCGCCGGATGCCCTGGCGCGCCCTTTCACCCCCGTATCGCTGGAGATTGCGATGAGACCGGATGTCGAGGCCATGAAGGCCGACATCGAGCAGAGCGTCGCTCTGCTCAGGAGGCGACTTTGACTGGGATGTCGCTCTAAGAAAGCTCGATGAGTTGAACGCGCGGGTCGAGGATCCGACGCTGTGGGACAATCCCGAACAGGCCCAGGCCGTCAGCCGCGAACGCTCGCGTCTTGAAGCCCAGGTCAGCGCCGTCAAGGACATGGAGCAGGGTCTCGAAGACGGGATCATGCTGGCCGACATGGCGGATGAAGAGGGCGACGAAGCCACTCTCAACGAAGCCCGTGAACAGCTGAAGGCGATCAAGGACCGCGCCGCGCGCGCCGAGCTGGAAGCCCTGCTGTCCGGCGAGGCCGACGGCAATGACGCCTATCTGGAGGTCAACTCGGGCGCCGGCGGCACGGAGTCGAACGACTGGGCCGGAATGCTGCTGCGCATGTACAGCCGCTGGGCGCGCTCGCACGGCTATGAGGTCGAGCTCCAGGAAGAGGAATCCGGCGAACAGGCGGGCATCAAGTCGGCGACCCTGCTGGTTTCCGGCCCCAACGCCTATGGCTGGCTGAAGTCGGAATCGGGCGTTCACCGTCTGGTCCGCATCAGCCCCTATGACGCAGCGGCCAAGCGGCACACCTCCTTCGCTTCGGTCGGGGTGTCGCCGGTCGTCGACGACAGCATCGAGATCGACATCAACCCGTCGGATGTCCGCACGGACACCTATCGCGCGTCAGGCGCGGGCGGCCAGCACGTCAACAAGACGGACTCGGCCGTGCGCCTGACCCACATTCCGACCAATACCGTGGTGGCTTGTCAGGCGGGCCGCTCGCAGCACCAGAACCGCGATCAGGCGTGGAAGATGCTGCGTGCGCGTCTGTATGAGCTGGAGCTTCAGAAGCGTGAAGCCGCAGCTCAGGCCCTGGCCGACGCCAAGACCGACATCGGCTGGGGGCACCAGATCCGATCCTACGTCCTGCAGCCGTATCAGATGGTGAAGGACCTTCGGACAGAGGTCGAAACCTCCGACACCCAGGGGGTTCTGGACGGCGATCTGGATCCGTTCATGGGCGCCGCCCTGGCGGCCCGCGTGGGCGAGACCCGCGAGGGCTGATCGACTCCGCTCGATCGATACTAAAAAAGGGCGGCCTTTGCGGGCCGCCCTTTCTCGTTATCAGTGTCCGCGCCGATCAGGCGGCGGGCTTGGCCTCGACCTTGGCGTCCGTCTTGGCGGGCGCAGGCTTTTCGGCGGGGGCAGGGGATTCCAGCATATTGGCGCCCGGCGTGTCCCGCTTGGCCTGGGTGCAGCGGCCCTGGAACCAGGCGCCCTGTTCGATCGACAGCTGCTCCTGGGTGATGTCGCCCTCGACGCGAGAGGTGGCGAACAGCTTGACCTGCTTGGCGACGATGGCGCCAGAAACGCGGCCGCGCACCTCCAGGATGTCGGCGTGGACCGTGCCTTCAACGGCGCCGCCTTCACCGATCACCACGCGCACCACGCGGATGTCGCCCTTCAGAGAGCCGTCGACCTGAAGTTCGCCCGCGCCGGAGATATTGCCCTCATACTTCACGCCCGCCGACAGAGTCGAAAGGCTGGATGAGCGGGCGGCGGCCGGTCGCGCCGGTTCAGGTGCTCGAGCAGGCGTGGCGGTGGCGGCGGGCGCCGGGGTCGGAGCGGCGGGCTCCGGCGGCTTCGGAATGCCCAACCCGCTCGAAGGGTTGCTGTCGAGGGGTTTGTTCTTGTTGAACATCTTTACTCTCCGCGTCACGCCGGGACGACCGGCGTTTGGTCAATGTCAGCCCCTGAGGATACAATCCCTGACAATACTTAGGGGGGGCTGAGACGGAGAGGTCAAGCGGGGCCTTCCGAACCCCGCTCGCCGATCAGAGCGTTTCGACGGCGGCCAGCACCTCTTCGGCGTGCCCCTTCACCTTGACGTTCCGCCAGGCGCGACGAACCACGCCCTGACCGTCGATCAGGAAGGTGGCGCGCTCAATGCCCATATATTCGCGGCCATAGAGCTTCTTCAGCACCCACACGCCCCAGGCCTCGGTGACCACCCCGTCTTCGTCCGAGCCGAGCATGACCTTGAGGTCATGCTTGGCCTTGAAGCGGTCCAGCTTCTTCACCGTGTCGCGCGACACGCCGATCACCACGGCGTTAGCCGCCGCGAACCTGTCGATCAGGGCCGAGAAGTCCTGTCCCTCGGTCGTGCAGCCGGGCGTGTCGGCCTTGGGATAGAAGTAGAGGACGATGTTCTTGCCCTTCAGCCCGTGCAGCGACACGCGCCCGTCGCCGTCTGTCGCCAGGTCGAAGGCGGGGGCGGGGGTGTTTTCGGTGATGTCGACCATCAATCTCTCCGTTCATCCCGGCGGACGCCGGGACCCAGTAAGAGCCCCGGCCGCGCCGATGGAAAGCAGCAAGACGTTCTCGCCGCGCTTGAAGCCAAAGCACTGGGTCCCGGCGTCCGCCGGGATGAGCGGGTTAAACGGGCCGCACCAGCACGATCTTCTTCTTGCCGGCGCCGAGTTTCAGCACGTCGTCTGCGTTCAGATCGGCCTCTTCGATCAGGCGGGCGCCGTCGTTGACGACCTCGTCGTTCAGGCGAAGGCCGCCGCCCTGGGCCAGACGACGCGCCTCACCGTTGGAGCCGCTGAGGCCCGCCTTGGTCGTCACGGCGGCGATCATGGCGCCGATCACCTCGTCACGCGGCAGTTCGACGGTCGGCAGGTCGGCCGACAGCTGGCCCTTCTCGAAGGCGGCCTCGGCAGCCGCGCGTGCGGCCTGTGCGGCCTCGGCGCCGTGCAGCATGGAGGTTGTGGCGTCGGCCAGCGCCTTCTTGGCGTCGTTGATTTCGGCGCCTTGAAGGGCCTCATAGCGCTCGATCTGATCCAGCGGCAGGTCGGTGAACAGACGCATGAAGCGGCCCACGTCGCCGTCCTCGGTGTTGCGCCAGTATTGCCAGTAATCGAACGGCGACAGGGCGTCGGCGTTCAGCCACACGGCGCCGCCGACCGTCTTGCCCATCTTCTGGCCCGAGGCGGTGGACAGCAACGGCGTGGTCAGGCCGAACGCGGCCTTGTGGTCCACCTTGCGGGTCAGTTCGACGCCGTTGATGATGTTGCCCCACTGGTCCGAGCCGCCCATCTGCAGCGAACAGCCATAGCGACGGTTCAGCTCCAGGAAGTCGGTCGCCTGCATCAGCATGTAGTTGAACTCGAGGAAGGTCAGCGGCTGCTCGCGATCCAGGCGCAGCTTGACCGAGTCGAAGCTCAGCATCCGGTTGATGGTGAAGTGGGTCCCGTAATCGCGCAGGAACTGCAGGTAGCCCAACTGCGACAGCCACTCGTCGTTATCCAGCATGATGGCGTCGGTCGGGCCGTCGCCGAAGGTCAGGAATTTCTCGAACACGCCTTTGATGCCGGCGATGTTCTCGGCGATCTTTTCCTCGGTCAGCAGGGGGCGTTGGGTGTCCTTGAACGACGGGTCGCCGACCTTGGTCGTGCCGCCGCCCATCAGGACGATCGGCTTGTGTCCGGCCTGCTGCAGACGGCGCAGCAGCATGATCTGGATCAGGTGGCCGACGTGCAGTGACGGCGCCGTCGCGTCAAAGCCGATATAGCCCGTGACCACGCCGGATGCGGCCGCCTCGTCCAATTCGACCGGGTGGGTGATCTGGTGGATATAGCCGCGCGCCTTCATCAGGCGCAGGAAGTCCGACTTGAAGGCGGTTTCGGAAACGGTTTGGGTCGTGGGCTCGGTCATGGTCGGGTCCGTAGCATCAGAACCGGCGGCCGTCTTCCGAGGAATAACGCCGCCGAAGGAAGGGCGGCAAGGATCGCGGCCGCTCTCTAGTAGAGGCCGTAGTAATAGGCGGCGAAAAGGGCCGGTTGGGCGATCATGGGCGCTAGCTACGGCGCGCCCGACGTGGCAGTCAAGCCGCCATGACGACCTCCCCGAAAAAGACCCTGCGCGTGCTCGGCTTCATGACCGGCACTTCGCTCGACGCCGTGGACATGGCGGTGATCGAGACGGACGGCCACGACATCCTGGCCTTCGGTCCCGCCGGCGAGATGAAGCTGGACGGCGAGACCCGCGCCGTCATCGAAGACGCCATCGAGGACGCCTTCGACTGGGAACGCGACGAAGAAGAGCCGGACAGCTTTGAAGACGCGCGCATGGCGGTGGCCGACGCGCATCTGGCGGCCGCGCTCGGCTTCATGGCTGTGAACGGGGTCAAGTCCAGCGGGCTGGATCTGGTCGGTATCCACGGCCAGACGGTGCTGCATGAAGCGCCTACGCCCGACCTGCCGGGCCGCACGGTGCAGTTGATCGACGCCGTCAGCGTGGCCGAGGGGCTGGGCGCGCCGGTGGCCTTTGATTTCCGTAGTGCAGACGTGGCGGCGGGCGGGCAGGGCGCGCCGCTGGCGCCGGTCTATCACGCGGCGCTGGTCCGTAAGGCGGGCCTGTCAGGGCCGGTCGCCGTGCTGAACCTGGGCGGCGTCGGCAACATCACCCTGATCCGCGCTGACGGCGAACTGGAGGCCTTCGACACTGGCCCGGCCAACGGCATGGTCGATCTGCTGGTTCAGTCGCGCATGAAGAAGCGGATGGACGAGGGCGGCCGTCTGGCGGCGGCGGGAACGGTCGATCAGGCCGTGCTGAACGCCTATCTGGCCCATCCCTATTTCGCGACGAGCGGTCCGAAGTCGCTGGATCGTTTCGACTTCTCGTTGGACCCAGTGGCGCAACTGTCGCTGGAGGATGCTGCGGCGACCCTGACAGCCTTCGCGGCGCAGGCCGTGGCTTTGGGCGTCGCTCGCTGTTCTGAGCAGCCGAAAGAGATCGTCGTCTGCGGCGGCGGTCGCCACAATCCGGTGCTACTGGCCGCCATCCGCGATCGCGTGGGCGTTCCCGTCTCGACGGCCGAGGACAAGGGCTGGCGCGGCGACTCTATCGAGGCCGAGGCTTTCGCCTTCCTGGCGGCGCGCTGCCGTCTGGGCCTGCCGATCAGTTTCCCCGGCACGACGGGAGTCGCAGCGCCGATGACCGGCGGCCGGATTGTAGAACCGGGAGAAGAATAGGCGTGGCGGCTTCATCGCGTTTCTGGGGCGTCGCCAGCGGTCTGGCTGCGGGCGCCCTGTGGGGGCTGGTCTTCCTGGCGCCGAAGGTGGTGCCTGAGGCTTCGCCTCTGTTGCTGACGGCCGGGCGTTACCTCGCCTATGGCCTGATCGCAGCCCTGTTGATCGCGCCGCGCTGGCGAAGAGCGACGGCGGCCCTGACGGGCAAGGCGTGGGGCGCGCTGGTCTGGCTGAGCCTGACGGGCAATCTGGTCTATTTCGCCTTCCTGGTGGTCGGCGTGCATTATGCGGGCGTCGCGGCCTCGGCCCTGATCGTCGGCATGGTGCCCGTGGTCGTGGCGCTATGGGGCCTGAAGGACAAGGATTCCCCGCCGCTGTCGCGCGTGGCCCCGCCCATCGTTGTGGCAGCCCTGGCTGTCGGTCTGATCGGCTGGGAATCGCTCAGTCACGGCGGCGGGGCCGCAGCACAGAGCGGGGCCGCAACCCTGATCGGGCTCGGATGCGCTGTTGCGGCCTTGTTGTCGTGGACTGCCTTCGCTGTCGGCAACAGCCGCTGGATGGGGCGTCTGCCAGACGTCACCCCACATGAGTGGTCATTGCTGACCG
This sequence comes from Brevundimonas sp. NPDC055311, assembly GCF_053645695.1. Classification (NCBI taxonomy): domain Bacteria; kingdom Pseudomonadati; phylum Pseudomonadota; class Alphaproteobacteria; order Caulobacterales; family Caulobacteraceae; genus Brevundimonas; species Brevundimonas sp. NPDC055311. The sequence continues at coordinate 107,463 of NZ_JBSHMV010000001.1, read as the reverse complement.
GTGTCGTCACCGGCGCGCTGGCGTTGGTGCTGGTCATTCCGTCGCTGTTCATGCTGGATGGAATGACGGACGACGCCTGGATGCGCCTGATCGGGGTCAGCGCGGGTGTGGCGATCTTCGCATCGGTGATCGGCAACGCCTTCTGGAACCAGGCGAGCCGCCTGCTGCCGTTGACCATGCTGGGTCAGATGATCGTGTCTGAGACCCTATTCGCCTTCATCTATGGCTTCATCTGGGAACAGCGCGGCCCGACTGTGATCGAGGTCGTCGCCATGATCCTGATGATCGTCAGCGTCGTCTGGTGCGTCCGCGCCCACCGACCGGCCGCCCTGGCCGCCGCTGAAGGTGATCATTGAGCAACGCCCGCAGGCCTCAGGCGTTGGGGTAGGGCGGACCGGGCCCCTCTGGCGACCCTTCATCGCGATGTCGGCCGCGTCGTTTGAAACGGCTCGCGAAGGCGTCGATGGAACTGTTGCTGTTGGAGTGGTTGGGCAAGCCCGTCTGGATGTGGGCGGGCTTCCTGACGATCGTCGTCGGCCTGCTGGCGCTGGATCTGGGGCTGTTCAATCGGCGCGATCATGAAATCGGCGTACGGGAAAGCCTAGGGCTCTCCGCCTTCTACATCGCCGTGGCCCTGGCTTTCGGGGCGTGGCTGTGGTCGTGGCTGGGGGCCGACAGCGCGATCGACTACCTGACCGCCTATGCTGTCGAGAAAAGCCTGGCGATGGACAATGTCTTCGTCATCGCCTTGATCTTCAGCGCCTTTTCCGTGCCCCGGCTTTATCAGCATCGCGTGCTGTTCTGGGGCGTGCTCGGCGTCATCGTCCTGAGGGCGATCATGATCGGCGGCGGTGCGGCGCTGGTTGCCCGCTATCACTGGGTGCTGTACCTTTTCGCGGGCTTCCTGATCCTGACCGGCGTACGGATGTTCTTTGCCCGCAGCGAGGAAACGGATATCGCCGATAATGCGCTGCTGAAGTGGTTCCGGCGGCGGATGCGGGTGACGAACGACCTGCACGGCCACGCCTTCTTCGTCCGGGTGTCAGGCCGTTCGGGCGAGATGAAGTTGCACGCCACGCCGCTGTTCCTGGCCCTGGTGACGATCGAGATCGCCGACGTGATCTTCGCTGTGGACTCCGTGCCGGCGGTCTTCGCCATCACGACGGACGCCTATGTCGTCTACACGTCCAACATTTTCGCCATACTGGGGCTGAGGGCGCTCTATTTCGCCCTGGCGGCGGTGATCCACCGCTTCGCCTATCTGAAGCAGGCGCTGGCGGTCCTGCTGGTCTTTATCGGGGGCAAGGTGTTCGCCGCGCCCCTGCTGGGGATCGAGAAGACGCCGCCCGTTATCTCATTGTCAGTGACAGCGGCGATCTTGGCGACAGGGGTGGTCTGGTCTCTGTGGCGGACCCGCGCGGAGGCCGGGCCTCCGCGCTGATCGTCAGAACGTCAGGCGGGCTTTTCAGCCAGTCGCTTGTCCAGATAGGCGCCGACGCGGCGCTCGACGGCGCCGATATGGTCCTGCCAGAAGTGGGTCGCGCCTTCTTCCAGCTCATAGTCGATGATGATGCCCTTCTGGGTGCGCAGCTTGTTGACCACGCGCTCCACCTCGGCCGGGGGCACCACGGTGTCGGCCGTGCCGTGCAGGAACAGGCCCGAGGCCGGGCAGGGGGCCAGGAAGCTGAAGTCGTAGATGTTGGACGGCGGCGACACCGAGATGAAGCCGTCGGTCTCGGGGCGGCGCATCAGCAACTGCATGCCGATGTAGGCGCCGAACTGATAGCCTGCGACCCAGGTCTGAGTGGCGGCCGGGTTGTTGGCCTGCAGCCAGTCCAGCGCCGTGGCGGCGTCGGCCAGTTCGCCGATGCCGCTGTCGAACTCGCCCTGCGACTTGCCGACGCCCCGCGAATTGTAGCGCAGGGTGGCGAAGCCGCGCTGAACGAACAGCTGGTGCATCGTCAGAGCGACCGGATTGTTCATGTGCCCGCCCGCCTTCGGGTGCGGGTGCAGGATCAGGGCGATCGGCGCGTCGGGGCGCTTGCCGGGCGAGTAACGGCCTTCGATGCGGCCAGCGGCGCCGGGCAGGATGACTTCAGGCATGGATCGCGATCCCTACAATCAACAGAGGTTTCGCCGGACGGATAATACTTGACCAGGGAGGTAGGACTTTCTAAGTCCCCGGTGCGCGACGCACTCGCCAGCGAGGCCGGGGGTCTTAGCATGACCGCTCCGAAAAGCGTTAGAATTTTGAGGTTATAGGGATGCGCCTGTCGACAAAGGGACGTTACGCCGTGATGGCGATGGCCGATCTGGCGAAAAACGGCTCGGGCCGGGCCGTGTCCCTGGCTGAAATCGCGGCGCGTCAGGAGATTTCGCTCAGCTATCTGGAACAGCTGTTCGCGCGACTGCGCAAGGGCGGCCTGGTCAAGAGCATTCGCGGGCCTGGCGGCGGTTATCGCCTGGCCAAGGGGCCGGACGAGACGGTCGTGGCCGACATCGTCCTGGCCGTCGATGAGCCGATCCGCGCTACCCGCTGCGCCGCCCATGGCACGCCGCGAGGCTGCATGAACGGCGGGGCGCGCTGCATCACTCATGATCTTTGGGAAGACCTCGGTGCCGAGATCCATCGCTATCTGGCCGGGGTCAGCCTGGAGGACGTGATCGAAAAGCGGACCAGCCGCGCCCGTATGGGACAGAAGGACGTCGGGGCCATGGAGGCGGCGGCGTGAGCGTCTATCTGGATTACAACGCTTCCGGCCTGGTTCGTCCTGAAGTTCAGGAAGTCATGGCCAAGGCCTTGGCTGACAACGGAAACCCTTCGGCCGTTCATGCCGCCGGCCGCCGTGCGCGTGCGCGCGTCGAGACGGCCCGTGCTCAGGTGGCCGATCTGGTCGGCGCCGATCCGACGGCGATCATCTTCTCCTCGGGCGGAACCGAATCCAACGCCCAGGCGATCCACAGCGCCCTGGCCGCCGGCTGCGAACGGCTGATCGTCGGCGCGACTGAGCATCCGTGCGTGGCCGAAGCCGCTACGGCGAGCGGCGGGCCGGTCGAAGTTCTGCCGGTGGACGCCAATGGCGTAGTCGATCTGGCCTGGCTGGCTGAGGCGCTGGCGCGTCCGGGGCAGGCCGTCGTGGCCATTCATCACGCCAATAACGAAAGCGGCGTGATCCAGCCGATCGCTGAGGCGGCGGCGCTCGTCCGCGCGGCGGGCGGCTGGCTGCACGTCGACGCCATCCAGTCCGCAGGCAAGATTCCGGTGACGATGCGGGCGCTCGGCGCCGACAGCCTGACCCTCTCGTCGCACAAGCTGGGCGGGCCTCAAGGCGTGGGCGCCCTGGTGCTCAAGGACGGCGTGTCCGCCGTTCGCATTCTGCACGGCGCCGGTCAGGAGCGCGGCCTGCGCGCTGGGACCGAGAACGTTCCGGGCATCACCGGGTTCGGCGTCGCCGCCGACTGCGCGGCCCGTGATCTGGACGCCGCCGGGGCTCATGTCGTCTGGCGCGACGCGGCTGAGGCGAAGGTCAAGGCCGCGGGTGCGACCATCATCGGCGGCGCAGTCGAGCGGCTGCCCAACACCCTGTTCATGGCGGTCGAGGGCTGGGACAGCCCGCAACAACTGATCACCCTGGATCTGGTCGGGGTCATGGTCTCGGCCGGTTCGGCCTGCTCGTCGGGCAAGGTCAAGCCGTCCAAGGCGATCAGCGCCATGGGCCTGCATCATCTGGCGACCGGAGGCGTGCGCGTCTCCGGGGGCTGGGGCACGACCGAGGCCGACTGGACCCGGTTCGCCGACGCCTGGGTCGCGGCCTGGAACAAGCACAAGGCGCGCTTGCAAGAGCGCGTAAAGGAAGTCGCGTAAGTTATGGCTATTGTTCAGGAAACAATCGATACGGTCGCGGAGCTGGAGCGGTACAAGTACGGCTTCACCACGGACGTCGAACAGGAGTTCGCCCCCAAGGGCCTGAACCCGGACATCATCCGCTTCATCTCAGAGAAGAAGGGGGAGCCGGAGTGGATGCTGGAGTGGCGCCTGGCCGCCTATGAGCGCTGGCTGGCCATGGAAGAGCCGACCTGGGCGGCGGTGAAGTACGATCCCGTCGACTATCAGGACCTCTACTACTACGCCGCGCCGGTGAAGAAGGAAGGGCCGAAGTCGCTGGACGAGGTCGATCCCGAACTGCTGGCCGTCTACGAAAAGCTGGGCATCCCGCTGAAGGAACAGGAAGTTCTGGCCGGCGTTCAGGGCGCGCCCAAGGTGGCGGTCGACGCCGTGTTCGACAGCGTCTCCGTCGTCACCACCTTCAAGGAGGAGTTGGCCAAGGCGGGCGTGATTTTCATGCCTATTTCCGAGGCCTTGCGCGAATATCCCGATCTTGTGCGTCAGTATCTGGGCACGGTCGTCCCGGTCAGCGACAACTATTTCGCGGCTCTGAACAGCGCGGTCTTTTCCGACGGCAGCTTCGTCTACATTCCGCCGGGCGTGCGCTGCCCGATGGAGCTGTCGACCTATTTCCGCATCAACGCCAGCCAGACCGGCCAGTTCGAGCGGACCCTGATCATCGCCGACAAGGGTTCCTACGTGTCCTATCTGGAGGGCTGCACCGCGCCCATGCGCGACGAGAACCAGTTGCACGCGGCGGTCGTGGAGATCATCGCCCTGGACGACGCCGAGGTGAAGTACTCGACCGTCCAGAACTGGTACCCCGGCGACGCCGAGGGCAAGGGCGGCATCTACAACTTCGTCACCAAGCGCGCCGACTGCCGTGGCGACCGCTCCAAGGTCAGCTGGACGCAGGTTGAAACGGGCTCAGCCGTCACCTGGAAGTACCCGTCCTGCATCCTGAAGGGTGAGGAAAGCTCGGGCGAATTCTACTCCATCGCCATCACCAACGGCCATCAGCAGGCCGACACCGGCACCAAGATGCTGCACCTGGGCAAGAACAGCCGCAGCCGCATTATCGCCAAGACGGTCTCGGCGGGTAAGTCGGACTCGACCTATCGCGGCCTGGTGTCGATCCACCCCAAGGCGACCGGCGTGCGCAACTTCACCCAGTGTGACAGCCTGCTGATCGGCAAGGAATGCGGCGCCCACACCATCCCCTACATCGAGGTCCGCAACGGCTCGGCCCAGCTGGAGCACGAAGCGACCACGACCCGCCTGTCCGAAGCTCAGCTCTTCTACGCCCAGCAGCGCGGCCTGTCGGAAGAAGAAGCCGTGGCTCTGCTGGTCAACGGCTTCGTCCGCGATGTCCTGCAGGAGTTGCCGATGGAGTTCGCCGTCGAGGCCCAGAAGCTGGTGGCGATCAGCCTTGAAGGCTCGGTCGGCTGAGTGAGTTGAAGAAGAAAAACAATGCTTAAGATCAATAACCTCCACGTCTCTGTCGCCGATAAGCCGATCCTCAAAGGTCTGACGCTCGATGTGCCTGCGGGCGAAGTTCACGCGGTCATGGGGCCGAACGGGGCGGGCAAGTCGACGCTGGGTTACAGCCTGTCGGGCCGCCCCGGCTATGAGGTGACGGACGGTTCCGCCTCGTGGAACGGCATCGACCTGCTGGATATCGAACCGGCCGAGCGGGCGGCGGCGGGCCTGTTCCTGTCGTTCCAGTATCCGATCGAAATCCCCGGCGTGCCGGCCATGACCTTCATCCGCACGGCCCTGAACGCCCAGAAGCGCGCGCGCGGCGAGGAAGAGGTTTCGGCCCCCGCCTTCCTGAAGCTGGTCAAGGCGGCGTCTCAGTCGCTGAAGATGGATTTCGACATGCTGAAGCGGCCGCTGAACGTCGGCTTCTCCGGCGGCGAGAAGAAGCGGATGGAAATCCTGCAGATGGCCCTGCTGGAGCCGTCGCTGCTGATTCTGGACGAGACCGACTCCGGCCTCGATATCGACGCCCTGCGCATCGTCGCCGACGGGGTGAACGCCATGCGCAGCCCCGAACGGTCGATGCTGGTGATCACCCACTATCAGCGCCTGCTGGACTACATCAAACCGGACCGCGTCCACGTCCTGGCGGGCGGCCGCATCGTCGCCTCGGGCGGACCTGAGCTGGCGCATGAGTTGGAAGCGGAAGGCTACGACAAGTTCCTGCCGGAGGCGGCATGAAGGCGCTCGCCCGGCTGGACCTGACCGACGCCGCGACCTTTCCCTCGCGGCGGGTCGAGGAGTGGAAATACAGCGACCTGAAGCGTTTTCTTCGTGAAGCGCCTGAGCCGTCCGGCACCGCCGTCGTGGGCGCGCCGGGGCCGTTCTATGATCTGGGCGGCGACGCCGTCGTCTTCGCCAACGGCCGCCCGGTCGGGGTGAAGGACTACATCGCCTCGGGCGATCAGACGCTGCGCCTGCGCTTCATTTCGGATGCAACGGGCACCGGTCATACGGCGGCGGCGCGCATCGTCGCCCGGCCCGGCGCGCGCCTGCTGCTGCTGGAGACGCACGAGGGCAAGGGCTCGGCCTATGTCGCTCACAACAAGGTCGAGATTGACGTCGCGGCCGACGCCGAGGTGACCCGCATCGTCCTGACCGACGAACCCGCCGACGCCATTTCCGTGGCCGAGGCTGAGGTGCGGCTGGAGGCGGGCGGCCGTTATCGCCAGACCATCGTCGCTACCGGCGCCAAACTGCAACGCCACGAGACCCGTCTGCGTCACGGAGCTGAGGGCGCCGACGCGCGCGTGGACGGGCTCTATCTGCTGAGCGGCGCGCGCCATTCGGACCAGACTTCGGTGATCGACCACGTCTCGCCGAACGGCACGACCAGCCAGCTGATCAAGGGCGTGGTCCGCGACGAGGCGCGCGGCGTTTTCCAGGGCAAGATCCTGGTCCAGAAGGGCGCGGACGAGACCGACGCCCGCATGGGGCACCATGGCCTGATCGCCTCGGATCGCGGCGAGATCGACGTGAAGCCCGAACTGATCATCTACGCCGACGAGGTGCAGTGCGCCCACGGCGCGACCGTCGGGACGCTGGATGAAAGCGCCCTGTTCTACATGCAGCAGCGCGGCATTTCGGCTGATGAAGCCCGCGCCCTGTTGACCCACGCCTTCCTGATCGAGGTCGTCGACCGCATCGAGCATGAAGGCGCCAGAGAGGTGGTGCGGGAATGGCTGACGGCTCGCCTGTGACCAACGCACCTGTGAACAAGGTTGGCGTGACGGGGTTTGACCCCTATGCCGCGCGCGCACAGTTCCCGATCCTGTCGCGTCAGGTGAACGGCAAGCCGCTGGTCTATCTGGACAGCGCCGCCTCGGCCCAGAAGCCGCGCGCGGTGATCGACGCCCTGGTCGCGTCGATGGAAGGCTCCTACGCCAACGTCCACCGCGGTCTGCACACCCTGTCGAACGAGGCGACCGAGGCCTATGAGCGGGCGCGCGAGATCGTCGCCCGCTTCCTGAACGCTCCGTCGCCGGAGACCATCGTCTGGACCAAGGGCGGGACCGAGGCGATCAACCTGGTAGCCAACGGCGTCGGCCTGTCGATCCAGCCGGGCGACGAGATCATCGTCACCGAGATGGAGCACCACTCCAACATCGTGCCTTGGCACATCCTGCGCGAGCGGCGCGGGGCGGTGCTGAAATGGGCGCCGATCAAGGATGACGGCTCGCTGGACATGGAGGCCTTCGCCGCTCTGCTGGGGCCGAAGACGAAGCTGGTCGCCGTCACCCACATGTCGAACGTGCTGGGGACCATCAATCCGGTCGCCGAGATCACCCGTCTGGCCCATGCGGCCGGGGCGCGGGTGCTGATCGACGGCTGTCAGGGGGCGGTCCACGCGGCGCCGGACGTCCAGGCCATCGGTTGCGACTACTATGTCCTGACCGGCCACAAGCTGTTCGCACCCACGGGCATCGGCGTCCTGTACGGCACGGCGGAGGCGTTGGAGGCCCTGCCGCCTTATCAGGGCGGCGGCGAGATGATCGAGACCGTGGAGAAGGAGCGCGTGACCTATGCGCGTCCGCCTCACCGGTTCGAGGCCGGCACCCCGCCGATTCTGGAAGCGATCGGCCTTGGCGCGGCGATCGAGTGGCTGGCGCAGTATGAGCCGGCGGCGATCCAGGCGCATGAGAAGGCTCTATATCATCATGCCGTCGAGCGTCTGCGCGAGTACGACTGGCTACGGATTCTGGGCGAAGCAGAAGGGAAGGGCGCCATCCTGACCTTCGCCGTCGAGGGCGCCCACGCCCATGACGTGGCCCAGATCATGGACCGTTACGGCGTCGCCGTCCGGGCCGGTCTGCACTGCGCCGAACCGCTGGCGAAAAGACTGGGCGTGACCTCGAGCACGCGCGCCTCCTTCGCCCTATATAACACCATGGAGGATGCAGACGCCTTCGTGGACGCGCTGATCAAGGCGCGCAATTTCTTCGTGTGACGAGTATGGACGCCAAGACCGACAACGCGATCAGCGACAGCGACGCCTTCGCCGCCAGCTGGGACGAGCCGCAGAAGAGCGCCCTGTCTCAGGCCGAGCTGGACAAGCTGACGGACGACCTGATCGAGGCGCTGAAGACGGTGTACGACCCGGAAATCCCGGTCGACATCTATGAGCTCGGCCTGATCTACAAGGTCGACGTGTCCGACGATCGCGACGTGCTGGTCGAGATGACGCTGACGGCGCCGGGCTGCCCGGTCGCCGGCGAAATGCCCGGCTGGGTCGAAACGGCGGTGTCCAAGGTCGAGGGCGTTCGCAGCGCCAGGGCCAATCTGGTGTTCGATCCGCCGTGGGACGCCTCCAAGATGAGCGACGAGGCCAAGTTGGCCCTGAACATGTTCTGACGAGGCCATGATGACCGAGCTTCAGACCACGACCCGACCCCGACGCCCCCGGCCCAAGGCGGTGACCCTGACGGACGCCGCCGCCGCGCGCGTGCGCGAGATCATGGACAACGCTGAAAAGGATTACGTCGGGCTACGCGTCGGCGTGAAAAACAGCGGCTGCGCCGGGCAGGAGTACACCTTCGCCTATGCCGAAGAAGCCCTGCCGCTGGACGAGGTGGTCGAGGACAAGGGCGTCACCATTCTGATCGAGCCCAAGGCGGTCCTGTTCCTGATCGGAACCGAGATCGACTATGAGGTGACGAAGCTGGCCTCCAAGTTCGTCTTCCGCAATCCGAACGAGACGGACGCCTGCGGTTGCGGCGAGAGCGTCACCATCATTCCCGCCGCTGCTCTGGACGCCGACTGACATGATCCGACTGGAGGGGGTGACCCGGCGCTATCGCAGCGCGGCGGGCGACCGCACGGCGCTGGACGCCGTCGACCTGCACGTCGCGCGCGGCGAGGTGTTTGGCGTGGTGGGCCGTTCGGGGGCGGGCAAGTCCACCCTGATCCGCGCCATCAACCGACTGGAGACGCCTGACGCGGGCAAGGTCTTCGTCGATGGGCAGGAGATCACCGCCCTGAACCCCGCCGAACTGCGCGCTGCGCGGCGCGGCATCGGCATGATCTTCCAGCATTTCAACCTGCTGAACGCCAAGACGATTGAAGACAACGTCGCCTTCCCCTTGCGGCTGGAAGGGCGGCCAGAGGCTGAGGTGAAGGCGCGCACGGCGGAACTGCTGGCCCAACTGGGGCTGGCCGATCACGCGAAGAAGCATCCGTCCCAACTGTCGGGCGGCCAGAAGCAGCGCGTCGGCATCGCCCGCGCCTTGGCCTGCGGCCCCAGCGTCCTGCTGTGCGACGAGGCGACCAGCGCCCTCGACCCTGAGACGACCGAGGACATCCTGACCCTGCTGGACGGGTTGAACCGCGACCTGGGCCTGACCATCGTCCTGATCACCCACCAGATGGAGGTGGTGCGCCGCGTCTGCGACCGGGTGGCGGTGCTGAAGGACGGCAGGATCGTGGAGCAGGGCGCGACGGCCGACGTCTTCCTGCATCCGCAGCACGCCGTGACCCGCGCCATGCTGGCCGAGGGCGAGGAGGCGGTCGACGCCTCGGTCGCGCCCGCCGGGGCGCGCATGGCCCGCCTGACCTTCCGCGGCCCTTCGACCTATGAGCCGGAATTGAGCCGCGTCGCGCGCACGGCGGGCGTGGACTATTCCATCCTGTCGGGTCGCATCAGCCGCATCCGGGGCGAGCCCTATGGCCAGATGACGGTGGCCTTCACCGGCGGAGACGCCGAGGCGGCCCTGGCGCAACTGGCCGCGCGCGGCGTCGTGGTGGAGGCGGTCTGATGTTCGCCAATGTGGATTGGGCCGATATCGGCAAGGCGACGATCGACACGCTGCTGATGCTGGGCGGATCAATGGTTCTGACCGTGATCCTGGGCGTGCCGCTGGGCGTGCTTCTGTATCTGTCGGGCAAGGGGCGGCTGGCGGCCAATCCGATGCTGAACGCCGTACTGTCCTTTGTGGTCAATGTGCTGCGCTCGGTGCCCTTCATCATCCTGCTGATCGTCATGCTGCCGGTGACGGTGCTGCTGGTCGGCACATCGCTGGGCGTGGCGGGCGCCATTCCGCCGCTGGTCGTCGGGGCCGCGCCCTTCTATGCGCGCTTGGTCGAGACGGCGCTGCGTGAAGTGGACAAGGGCGTGGTCGACGCGACCCAGGCCATGGGCGGTTCGACCTTCCAGATCGTGACGCGCGCTCTGTTGCCCGAGGCCATGCCGGGCATCATCGCCGGCGCGACCGTCACCGCCATCGCCCTGGTCAGCTACACCGCCATGGCGGGCGTGGTGGGGGCGGGCGGTCTGGGCGATCTGGCCATCCGCTTCGGCTATCAGCGTTTCCAGACCGACGTCATGGCCGTGACCGTAGTTCTGCTGCTGATCCTCGTACAAATTCTGCAGATGATCGGCGACCGTCTGGTCGCTAAGGTCTCGCACCGCTGATTTTTCGAAAGCCCGCCCCATGATCCGCCGTTCGCTGCTGCTGTCCGCCGCCGCTGTTTTGACGCTCGCCGCCTGCGGTCAGGGCGCGGGCAAGAAGGCGGGCGGCGAGGGCGCGCCTCTGCTGGTCGGCGCCACCGCCGTGCCCCACGCTGAAATCCTGGAGCAGGTGAAGCCGATCCTGGCCGCCGAAGGCGTGCCGATCGAGATCAAGGTCTTCAACGACTACGTTCAACCTAACGTGCAACTGGCTGAAAAACGGTTGGATGTGAACTACTTCCAGACCAAGCCCTATCTCGACGAGTTCAACGCGGCGCGCGGCACGACCCTGATCACGGTCGCCGGCATCCACGTCGAGCCGCTCGGCCTCTATTCGCGCAAGCACAAGACCTTGGCCGAGTTGCCGAACGGCGCCCAGGTGGTGTTGCCCAACGACGCCTCCAACACCGGCCGCGCCCTGCTGCTGCTTCAGGCGGCGGGCCTGATCACCCTGAAGGATCCGCAGAATCCGCTGCAGACCGTTCGCGATATCGCCGCCAATCCGAAGGGCCTGAAGTTCCAGGAGGTCGAGGCCGCGACCATCCCGCGCATCCTGCCTCAGGTCGATGGGGCGGTGATCAACACCAACTATGCTCTCGACGCCGGGCTGAAACCCAAGACAGACGCCCTTCAGCTTGAAGGCGCCGACAGCCCCTATGTGAACTATCTGGTCGCGCGACCGGACAATCAGGACGACCCGCGAGTCCAGGCCCTGGCCAAGGCCCTGCGCGGCCAGGCGATCAAGGATTTCATCGCCTCAAAATACGAAGGCGCGGTGATCCCGGCGGCCTAAGCTGCGGCGCTGACTGCCTTGGCCGCTGCGGCGGCCTTGGCGCCTTCACCGTCAGAGGCGACGAGGACGGCGGGCGTGACCGGCTGTCCGGTCGCCTCGGCGATCAGTTCGGCTGTCCTGCCCTCCACGGCGGCTTCCAGGCGTTCCAGAAACTCGGCCTTGGGCAGCCCGGTCGGAATGGGCTCGAGGAATTCCAGCGTCGCCGTGCCGGGGTTCTTGTGGAACTCTTCCAATGGCCAGAACAGGCCCAGGTTCGTCGCCAGCGGCACGACCGGCATGTCGAAGTCGCGATACATGTGCCAGACGCCTGAGCGATAACGGAACTTCTCGCCCACCTTGGCCAGATGACCTTCCGGATAGATCAGGATCTTGCGCCCTTCGCGATGGGCGTCGGCGGCGCGTTCCTTCAGGGCGGCGCGGGCGGCGTGGCCGCCGCAGTTGTTGACGACGATGGCGCCCAGTTTCTTGAGCACCGTTCCCAACAGGGGGAATTTCTCCAGATGGTCGCCGGTGACGAAGGCCACGTCGTCGAACTGGTCATAGGTGGCGAAGCCGTCGCCCCAGCTCTGGTGCTTTGAAGCGATGATGAAGGCGCCCTGCGGCAGGCGTTCCTTGCCGCGCGTCTCGATGCGGATGCCCGCGAACAGGCTCATGGCCTGCACCATGCGCCGGACATAGCGGCGGATGATCCAGCTTGTAGCCTTGCGGCCGGGCGCTAGGGCCGCAAAGGCGGCGGCCAGGCCGTAGGTGATGGAAAGCGCCCAATAGGCGATGTTGAAGAGCAGGCTTCGCATCAGGCGACTATGCCAGCCTGACATTCAGAGGCGAGCGTAAAGTGAAGCCTGGCGACGGAGGCCGCCTCGGTCCTGAATTCAGGCGGGCAGTTCGATCGAAACGGCGGCCTGGGCGGCCAGACCTTCGCCACGGCCGGTGAAACCCAGGCCTTCGCTGGTCGTGGCTTTCACGCTGACGGCGTCCAGCGGCAGCTTCAACAGGGCCGCCAGCCGTTCACGCATGGCCTGGCGATGGGGCTTCACCTTGGGCTGTTCGCAGATCAGGGTCACGTCGACATTGACGATGCGCCCGCCGCGCAGCGCCACCCGTTCGGCGGCATGAACCAGGAAGCGGTCCGATGACGCCCCCTTCCACTGAGGATCGCTGGGCGGAAAGTGGTCGCCGATGTCGCCGTCGGCGATGGCGCCGAGGATGGCGTCCGTCAGGGCGTGCAGACCGGCATCGGCGTCCGAATGACCGATCAGAGTCTGGTCATGCGGAATCTCGACCCCGCACAGCCAGACCGACGTGCCCGGTCCCCAACGATGAACGTCGAAACCCTGGCCGATGCGGATGGTGGTGCGAGCAGGGGACAGGGCCTCGGCCATGGCGAAATCCTCAGGATAGGTCAGTTTGGTCAGGCGCGCGTCGCCTGGGATCAGTCGGACGCGGCCGCCCGCGCGCTCGACCACGGCGGCCTCGTCGGTGGCGGCTTCATCGGCGGGCCAGGCGGCATAGGCGTCGCGGATGGTCTTGAGTCGAAAGGCCTGCGGCGTCTGGGCGCGCCACAGGTTCTCCCGATCGACGGCGCCGCTGACCATGCCCTCACGCCCTCGGCGCAAGCTGTCGGCGACAGGCAGGGCGGGCAGGGCGCCATCAGCGTCGACGAGACCCGCCAGCAGGCGCGCGATCACCTCGGCGCTCAGGAAGGGACGGGCGGCGTCGTGGATCAGCACCGGCTCGTCGTCAGCTCCGCTCAGCGCCGCGAGGCCTGCGCACACCGACGCGGCGCGTGTCGCGCCGCCGAGAACCGCGCGCCATCCGTCCAGACCGGCCAGGGCCGCGTCGGCCTCTTCGCGGGCGTCAGCGGCGATCACGACGACGACATCGCGCGCGCCGGCGTCCAGCAGCGCCTCGACCGACCAGCGCACGACCGGCTTGCCGGCCACCCTGCGCCACTGTTTGGCGCCGCCCGCCCGAGAACCCGAGCCGGCGGCCACGACGATCGCTGAGAATCCCATGCGGGTCTTCTAGGCGTCCCGGTTCCGCTTGACGAGAGGGGCCTTCTTCGGTGCTAAGGAGCCTCATGACCATCGGGTTGCAGATTGGCGATGTGAAGATCGCGGGGCGGGTGCTGATGGCGCCCATGACCGGGATCACGGATTTGCCGTTCCGTGTGCTGGCGTCAAGGCTGGGCGCCGCCTATGTGGCGACCGAGATGGTGGCTGCGGCCGAGCTGGCGCGCGCCCGTCCCGACGTGGTGCGCCGCGCCGCCGTCGGCGGTGGCCTGCCTCTGACAGTGATCCAGCTGGTCGGAGGCGATCCGGCCGCCATGGCCGAGGGCGCGCGCATGGCCGAGGCGGCGGGCGCCGACATCATCGACCTGAACTTCGGCTGTCCGGCCAAGGAGGTCACCGGCGCCGCCTGCGGCTCGGCCCTGATGCGCACGCCGGATCAGGCGGCGCAGATCATGGAGGCCGTCGTTCAGGCCGTCAGCCGCCCGATCAGCGTGAAGATGCGGCTGGGCTGGGACGAGAGCAGTCATAACGCCCCTGACCTGGCGCGCCGGGCCGAAGACCTGGGTGTCGCCGCCGTCACCGTGCATGGCCGCACCCGCAAGCAGTTCTACACCGGCGTCGCCGACTGGGACGCGGTGGCCGAGGTCAAACGGGCGGTCGCCATACCCGTCATCGTCAACGGCGACATCATCACGGCCGAACAGGCGCGCGAGGCGCTGAGCCGATCCGGCGCCGACGCCCTGATGCTGGGGCGCGGGGTTTACGGGCGGCCGTGGCTGGCGGCGCATCTGGAGCGCGCCCTTGCGGACGGGACGCGCCTTCGAGAGCCGGATCGCGAAGAACGACTGGCGATCGTCATCGAGCATCTGCGAGCGTCGGTCGCCTTCTATGGCTTGCCGCTGGGTCTCAAGATGTTCCGCAAACATCTGGGCTGGTACATCGAGCAGGCCCCCTGGCCGGCCGATCCAGCCCAGCGTCGGGCCGCCAAGGCCAGGCTGTGCCGGCTGGAGACGCCGGGCGAGGTCGAAACGGCGCTGGCGACCTTGTGGCGAGATGTGACGTATTTGGGCAACTTCGCTGTTGAAAACGAGACACAGGTGTCCGAAGTTGCGGCGTAATGTCGGACACGCCCGTCGCCCCGGTTGAAGAACAAGTCTCAGAGCGCTCGCTCTGGGGGCGTCTCGCTGACGGTCGGGCGCGAGCCTTGTTCGGAACCGCCTATGTCGTCGCCTTCCTGGTCACGGCGGCGGCCATCTGGCTGGTGGCCATTGCGCCGGGAGCCGCCGCAGGCGGGGACGCCCGGACGGCGGCCAGTCGCGCGGTTCTCTATGTCCTTCTGGCCAATCTGGTCCTGATTGCAGGACTCGCGACGGTGATCGGCGGACGGGTGCTGCGCCTGACGCGCAATCGGAACGATCCGGGCGCACGTCTGCATCTGCGGTTCGTCACCCTATTCTCTCTCGTTTCGGTCGTGCCGGCGGTGCTGATCGCCCTGGTCTTCGGCCTGCTGGTCAACCGGGGGGTGGATCAGTGGTTCAGCACCAACGTCCGTTCAGCTGTCGAGAACGGGGCCGAGATCGGCCGCGCCTATGTCGCGGACGTGGGCGCCGGGCTTGAGGTCGACCTGGATACGATGGCGACCGAGTTGGGCGGCGTCCGGGATCTGTTCGACAATCGGATTCAGTTCTCGCGCGCCCTGTCGCAGATCGGCGACTTCTTCGGCTACCCGGCCCTCTATATTCTGGATGAGCAGGGACGCGTCCTGGCCAGCGGCGAGCAACCGGGCGCGCCGCCCTATGTCGCCCCGCCGCGCGAGGCCTTCGAGACGGTGGCGGGCGGCGAGGTGGCTCCGACGACGGTGACCGAGAACCCCGACATGGTGCGGGCGCTCTATCCGCTGCCGGATTACGGTCACGCCTATCTCTATGTCGTGCGGCCGCTGGCGCCGGGCCTGATCCAGCGAATGCGCAACGGCGAGGAGTCCATCACCGCCTATCGCGCCGCCGAGGAAAGCCGCGCTCGCATTCAGGGAGCCTTTGCGCTCAGCTATCTGGAAACGGCGCTGCTGGTGCTGGTCGGGGCGGTCTGGCTGGCCATGTCGGCCGCCAGTTCGATCTCGGCGCCGATCGGACGGCTGGTGCGGGCGGCGGATCAGGTGGCGGGCGGCGACCTCGATGCGCGCGTCGATAACGACGGCGCGCCGTCCGAGATCATCGTCCTGTCCGAAGCGTTCAACCGGATGACCGAGGATATCAAGACCCAGCAGGCGGCGCTCAAGACCGCTTCGGACGAGGCCCAGGGACGCAGCCTCTTCATCGAAACGGTCCTGTCGGGCGTCAGCGCGGGCGTGATCGGCCTGGACCGCCAGCGACGGATCTCCGCCATCAACGACAGCGCCAGCCAGCTGCTGGGCCTCGATCCGGAACAGGTCCAGGGCCGGCGTCTAGCCGAGGTGGCGTCCGAACTGGGCGAACTGTCGGAACGGGGCGAAGCCCATATCGAGGAGGATATCGATGTCAGCCGCGACGGCGAGGCCCTGCGCCTGCGAGTCCGCATCGAGGGCGGGCAGGGCGGCGAGATGGTGCTCACCTTCGACGACATCACCCGCCTGGTCACGGCCCAGCGTAATGCGGCCTGGCGCGACGTGGCGCGCCGCATCGCCCATGAGATCAAGAACCCGCTGACGCCGATCCAGCTCTCGGCCGAGCGGCTGCGCCGCCGCTATCGCGAGCGGGTGGGCGATGATGTCGAGGTGTTCGATCGCTGCACCGAGACCATCATCCGTCAGGTGGGCGACATCGGCCGGATGGTGGACGAGTTCTCGTCCTTCGCCCGGATGCCGGCGCCGCGCTTTTCAATGGAGAATCCTGCGGAAATGCTGCGCGAGGCGGTCTTCGCCCAGCGTGTGGCCATGCCCGACATCGGCGTGGATCTGATCGAACCTCTACCGGAAGTCGTGCTTCAGTGCGACGGCCGCATGGTCGGTCAGGCCTTGGCTAACATTCTGAAGAACGCGGGCGAGGCCGTAGGCGCCAAACGTGCGCTCGAGCCGGTCGCCGAAGGGACGCTGGGCGTTATCGCCCGGCTGGATGTCGAAGACGGACGCGCCGTCTTCGTGATCGAGGACGACGGCGTCGGCCTGCCGGCCAAGGATCGCGACCGGCTGACCGAACCCTATGTAACCACGCGCGAGAAGGGCACGGGCCTGGGCCTGGCCATCGTCAAGCGCATTTGTGAGGACCACGGCGGCGAGCTGCGGCTGGCTGACGCGGAGACATTGTCGGGCGCGCGCGTATGCCTGATCTTCCCCCTGACCCAGGACCACAAGTCCGCCCATCGCGCCTCTGGCGTGGCGGCTGCGGCGAGTTAAGCGAGGCGTCATGCGTAATACGGGTGCTGATATTCTGGTCGTCGACGACGAGGCCGACATCCGCGAACTGGTGTCCGGCCTGCTGGAGGACGAGGGCCACTCGGTCCGCACAGCCGCCAATTCGGACGAGGCGCTGGCCGCCATCCGCGCGCGCAAGCCTTCCCTGGCCGTACTCGACATCTGGATGCAGGGCGGCGGGCTGGACGGGCTGGAACTGCTCGATGTCGTGCGCGAGCTGGATGAGGACCTGCCGGTCGTCATGATCTCGGGCCACGGCAACATCGAAACGGCGGTCAGCGCACTGAAGCGCGGCGCCTATGATTTCATCGAGAAGCCGTTCAAGTCTGACCGCCTGGTCGTGGTGGTGGAGCGGGCCCTGGAATCGGCCGCGCTGAAACGCGAGAACCGGCGCCTGCGCGCCCAGACGCTGACGCCCACCGGACTGATCGGCAAGTCGGTCGCCGCCCAGGTGCTGCGCACCACCATCGCCAAGGTGGCGCCGGCCAACAGCCGCGTCCTGATCTCGGGCCCTCCTGGTTCGGGCAAGGAACTGGTGGCCCGGCAGATTCACGAAGCCAGCCCCCGGGCGAAGGCGGAGTTTGTCGCCATCTCGGCCGCCGGCATGACGCCCGAGCGCCTGGACGTCGAATTGTTCGGCGAGGAGGGCGGCGACGGCCGCCCACGCAAGATCGGCGTCTTCGAGCGGGCCCATAACGGCACCCTCTACCTGGATGACGTGGCCGACATGCCCCGCGAAAGCCAGAGCCGCATCCTGCGCGTCCTGGTCGAACAGAGCTTCCGCCGCGTCGGCGGCGAGCAGGACGTGCAAGTGGACGTCCGCGTCGTCACCTCCACCGCCCGCGACCTGCGCACCGAGATCGCCGAGGGGCGTTTCCGCGAAGACCTGTTCCACCGGCTGAACGTCGTGCCGATCCGGGTGCCGCCGCTGTCGGAGCGACGCGAGGACATCGCCGAACTGGTCGAGTATTTCGTCGACAATCTGTCGGCCTCCCAGGGCCTGCCGCATCGTCGCATCGCCGACGACGCCCTGGCCGTGCTGCAGGTTCATCCGTGGCCGGGCAATGTCCGCCAGTTGCGCAACAACATCGAACGTTTGCTGATCCTGGCCACCGGCGGGCCGGACGAACCCATCACCGCCGATATGCTGCCGCAGGAGGTGGCTTCATCCGCCAGCCCCGCCTCGCTCAGCGCGGACCGCATCATCGCCCTGCCGTTGCGTGAGGCGCGCGAGGTGTTCGAACGGGAATATCTGTCGGCCCAGATCATGCGGTTCGGCGGAAATATCTCGCGTACGGCCGCTTTCATCGGCATGGAGAGATCTGCGCTGCATCGCAAGCTTAAGTCGCTGGGCGTATCGCCTGCACGCGGCGGAGACGAGGAAGGAGAGGGCGCCTGATGTCCAGGGTCGCCTATGTGAACGGCGTCTATCAGCCGCACGGCCAGGCCGTGGTCCATATCGAGGATCGCGGGTTCCAGTTCGCTGACGGCGTCTATGAGGTCTGGTCGGTCTTCGACGGCAGGCTGGCCGATTATCAGGGGCACCTGAGCCGGCTGGCCCGCAGCCTGACCGAGCTGCGGATCGACATTCCCATGTCGGCCGAGTCGCTGGGCATCGTCCTGCGCGAGACGATCCGCCGGAACCGGGTGCGCAACGGCATCGTCTATATCCAGATCACGCGCGGCACGGCGCCCCGCGATCACGCCTTCCCGACGGACGTGGCGCCCAGCGTCATCATCACCGCCAAGTCGATCGACCTGAAGAAGGGCGAAGCTCTGGCCGCCAGGGGCGCGGCCGGCGTCACCCACCCCGACATGCGCTGGGGCCGTTGCGACATCAAGACGGTCGGCCTTCTGCCCAACGCCCTGGCCAAGCAGGCGGCGCGTGAACGTGGCGCTTACGAATCCATCCTGTTCGATGAAATGGGCATGGTGACCGAAGGCTCCTCGACCAACGCCTGGATCATCGACGAAAACGGCAAGCTGCGGACCCGCGACACCCAGGCCAACATCCTTCGCGGCATCACCCGCGCGGCGATCCTCAAGCTGGTCGAGGCGGAAGGTATCGAGCTGGAAGAGCGCGCCTTCAGCGTCGAGGAGGCCAAGCGCGCGCGCGAAGTCTTCGTCACGGCGGCCAGTTCCTTCGTCATGCCGATCGTTTCGCTGGACGGAACCCGCATCGGCGACGGCAAACCGGGCCCGGTTGCGACCCGTCTGCGCGAGATTTATCTGGAACAGGCGCGTCGCGAAGCCATTTAAGGCGTTGCCGCACCGGCGGGGGCTTGGCTAAGGTCGCGGATGCGGGCGATGTTCCGCCTCGCGGCCATTCCGCCGCTGATGAAAAAGACCAAGAACAGGATTAACCTGCCATGTCGCAAGACAAACGACAGAACCTCCAGGACACCTTCCTGAACAGCGTCCGCAAGACAAAGACGCCGCTGACCATCTTCCTGGTGAACGGCGTCAAGCTTCAGGGCATCGTCACCTGGTTCGACAACTTTTGTGTGCTGCTGCGTCGCGATGGCCAATCGCAGCTGGTCTATAAGCACGCCATCTCGACCATCATGCCGTCCGCGCCCGTGCAACTGTACGAGCCCGACGCCGAAGAAGACTGATTGACCTCCAAACTCATTGACCACGCCGTCCCGCTGATCCGGGCCGTCGTCATCCACCCCGACCGCCGCGGCGATAACGCGCGCCACGCGAACGAACGCCTGGAAGAGGCCGTGGGCCTGGCCCAGGCGCTGGACCTCGACGTGCGGGCGCAGGAAATCGTGCGCCTGCGCTCCGTCACGCCCGCCACCCTGATCGGGCGGGGTAAGCTAGAAGAGATTTCGGCCCTGATCCTGGCCGCCGACGCCGAGGCGGTCGTCGTCGACGACCAACTGACGCCGGTGCAGCAACGCAACCTGGAACGCTTCTGGGACATCAAGGTCATCGACCGGACCGGCCTGATCCTCGAAATCTTCGGCCGCCGCGCTCGCACGCGCGAAGGGCGATTGCAGGTCGAGCTGGCGCGCTTGGAATACGAACGCTCTCGCCTGGTGCGCACCTGGACCCACCTGGAGCGCCAGCGCGGCGGTACGGGCGGAACGGGGGGGCCCGGCGAAACCCAGATCGAGCTGGATCGACGGATGATCGCCGACCGCATCGTGCGGCTGAAGGCTGAACTGGAAGAGGTGCGCCGCACGCGCGGCCTGCACCGCAAGGCTCGTCGGCAGGTCCCGTTCCCGTCGGTCGCCCTGGTCGGCTACACCAATGCGGGCAAGTCGACGCTGTTCAATCGGCTGACCGGGTCGGAGGTGCTGGCCAAGGATCTGCTGTTCGCCACGCTGGACACGACACAACGCACCATCCGTCTGCCTCAGGGGCGGCCGGCCATCATCGCCGACACCGTGGGCTTCGTCTCCGACCTGCCGCACGAACTGGTGGAGAGCTTCCGCGCCACCCTGGAGGAAGTCGGCGAGGCGGACCTGATCCTGCATGTGCGCGACATCGCCTCGCCCGACAGCGCGGCCCAGGCCAAGGACGTCGAGGCGGTGCTGGAGCAGATTCCAACGCCCGAGGGCAAGACCCGCCGCATCCTCGAAGTCTGGAACAAGATCGACCTCCTGGAGCCGGAAACCCGCGAATCCATCGTCGGTCAGGCCGAGCGTCTGGCGCGCGACGGTCAGGCTGTCGCCGTGTCCGCGTGGACGGGCGAGGGGATCGAGACCCTGCGCGAGACCATCGCCGGTCTGATCGACGACGATCCGGAGACTCATCTGACGGTCGAGCCGCATCGCGGCGACCTGCTGGCGTGGCTGTACGCCAACGGCCGTGTGACGGGGCGCGAGACGGACGATGACGGCCGGGTCCATCTGACGGTCCGACTGCATCCCGCCGCGCTGGGGCGACTTGAACGGCTGTATCCGGACGTGATCGACTGATCCTGTCATGCACCTGATCGAGACCATCCTCTTCCTGTTGCTGGCCGTGGTGCTGTCAGGGTGGTTGGCTCGGATCACGCGCATCGCCCTGCCGCTGGTGCAGATCGCGCTTGGGGCGGGGGTGGTGCTGATCACCGGCGAGTCGGTCGATCTGAAGCCGGATATCTTCTTCCTGCTGTTCCTGCCGCCCCTGCTGTTCGTGGACGGCTGGCGTATCCCCAAGGAGGCGCTGTTCCGGGACAGGGTGGTGATCCTGGAGCTGGCGCTGGGACTGGTGGTCTTCACCGTCCTAGGGCTGGGTTTCCTGATCCATTGGCTGATCCCGGCCATGCCGCTGGCCGTGGCCTTCGCCCTGGCGGCCATCCTGTCGCCGACCGACCCGATCGCAGTCCAGGCCATTGCTGGGCGGGCGCCGATCCCGAAGCGGCTGATGCACATCCTGGAGGGTGAGTCGCTGCTGAACGACGCCAGCGGCCTGACCTGCATGCGGATCGCCGTGCTGGCGGCGACGACCGGCGCCTTTTCCCTGAGCAGCGCTTTTGGAACCTTCGCCTGGCTGGCCTTGGCCGGCGTGGCCGTCGGCATCGTCGTGACCCTCGTCATCGGCCTGGTGAAGGCTTTCATCAGCCGTCGCTGGGGCGAGGACGTCGGCGGGCAGATTCTGATCAGTCTGCTGATGCCCTTCGCGGCCTATCTGGCGGCGGAAGCCATCCATGCCTCGGGCATTCTGGCGGCGGTGGCGGCGGGCGTGACGATGAGTTTCACCGAGCGTCAGGGCTCGGCCCTGGCCGCGACCCGCATTCGGCGCGCCGTGGTGTGGGACACGGTGCAGTTCGTCGCCAACGGCCTGATCTTCGTCATCTTGGGCGAGCAGATGCCGTCCATCATGGCGCGTGCGGCCGAGGTGATCCGCTCTACCGATCATGACGAGATCTGGTGGCTGGCCGTCTATGTCTTCGCCATCGTCGCGGCCCTGGCGGCCTTGCGCTTCATCTGGGTGTGGACGTCGCTGAAACTGACCCTGTTCCGTCGAAAGGGCCGCCGCGCGCCGCCCAAGGTCGGGCTGCGGTTGGTGGCCGTCATGTCGCTGGCGGGGGTGCGCGGGGCTATCACCCTGGCGGGCATTCTGACGCTGCCCTTCTACCTGAGCGACGGTTCGCCCATGCCGGCGCGGAACCTGGCCATCTTCCTGGCGGCGGGAGTGATCATCGTCTCCCTGGTGCTGGCCACGATCGCCTTGCCTCGTCTTTTGAGGGGCGTGCAGCTTCCGCCGGAGGATGACCATCAGGCCGAGGAGAACCGATCCCGCGTCGCCGCCGCCTGGGCCGCGATCCGAGCCATCGAGGACGCTCAGCACGCCATGGCCGAGGGCAAGGTCGATCCCGACTTCTATGCCGAAACCGCTACGCGAGTGATGGAGGTCTATCGCCACCGCATCGACATGCGCGCCAGCATGGAGGAGGACGCCGTGGTCCAGGCGCGCCGCGCCGATGACATCGAGCGCCGCCTGCGCCTGACCGGCCTTGCGGCGGAGCGTGAGGAACTGGTGCGCCTCGGCCGCCAGCGACTGATCGACGAAGAGACGGCGCGCAAGCTGATCCGCGAGATCGATCTGCAGGAATTGCGCTACGTCTAGGCCGTCTCGGCGATCCAGCCTGCCAGGTCGGCGTAGCTGTCGAACACCTGGTGTGCGCCGGCGCGGCCTTCATCGCCTCGGCGGCGTAGAGGAACAGGTCAGGATGGGGCACCCAGATAGGTCGCCAAGGCGTCGTCCAGCGTGGTCGGCAGGCCGATTTCGCTGAGCAGTTCGGCCATGACCGCATTATTCAGCAGTTCGCTGTCGGCGATGACCTCGTCATAGTCGAAGATGATGAGGTCGAACGGACTTCGGTTCACGCCCGCTCGGCGGCCTTGGCGGCGTCCCACAGGGCGTCCATCTCGGACAGGTCGGACTGCTCCGGCGTGCGGCCGTCTTTCTTCAGTTCGGCCTCGATGAACTCGAAACGACGAACGAATTTGGCGTTGGCGGCGCGCAGGGCGTCTTCCGGCTCGACCTCTAGCTTGCGGGCCAGATTGGCGACGACAAACAGCAGGTCGCCCAATTCCTCGCGGGCCTTCTCCTTGTCGCCGGCGGCGATCTCGACGCGCAGTTCCTGAACCTCTTCGGCCAGTTTGTCGAAGACTTCGTCGGTGGAGGGCCAGTCGAATCCGACACGCCCCGCGCGCTTGGTCAGTTTGGCGGCGCGGGTGAGGGCAGGCAGGCCGACCGGCACGTCGTCCAGCACGCCGTGCTGTTCCTTGGCCTTGCGCTCGGCGGCCTTGATGTCTTCCCAGCGGTCCTTCTGGGCCGGGCCGGTGGCCTTGGCGGCTTCGTCGCCGAAGACGTGCGGATGGCGGCGAACCAGTTTGTCGGCCATGGCCTCGGCCACGTCTTCCAGCTGGAAATGCCCTGCTTCCTCAGCCATGCGCGAGTGGAAGACGACCTGGAACAGCAGGTCGCCCAGTTCCACCCTCAGTTCGTCCATGTCGCCGCGCTCGATGGCGTCGGCGACCTCATAGGCCTCCTCGATCGTATAGGGTGCGACCGTCTGGAAGGTCTGCTCCACGTCCCAGGGACAGCCGCCGTTCGGATCGCGCAGGCGAACCATGATGTCCTTCAGGCGGTCGACAGGGTGGGTCATTCAGGCGTGTCCGGCGTCTCTTTGCGCCAGGGCGGCGCGGATTTCATCGTGCCTGCGTGCGGTCAGGGGATAGCCCTTCAGCACCCAGGCCGTGGCCGCCAATAGCAGGCCCGGCACGGCGATGAACAGGATCTGCAGGATCAACAGCGAGAAGTCGCTATTCCCCTCCGGCCCCGGCAGCGCCTTGAACCCCACCAGCGGCAGGATGGCGTAAGGCAGCAGGGCGAAGACGTGACCCATCTTGGTCGTGGCCGACAGGATGGAGAACATCAGGCCGGTGCGATCCACGCCGGTTTCCAGCCGCACCTCGTCGCCCGCATCCGCCATCATGGCGCGCAGCAGGAACAGACCCGCCGCATAGGGCAGGCCGGCGATGAACATCGCGATCGCCGTCAGGGCGAAGTTCCCGCCGGGGACCAGGGTGGCGCCGACGTAGAAGACGGCGAAGATCAGGCTGGCGACCGCCAGGGCGCGATCCTTGCCAATCCTCGTCGCCAGCCAGGCCCAGACCGGCGCCCCGACCAGGCCGGCCATGAAGTAGATCAGCATGAACAGCGACGCCTGGGTGTGGTCGTAGCCCTTGATCTGGCCGAAGAAGAAGAACAGCAGCGACCCCGTAATGCCCGGCGCGATGCCCAGCAGCAGGTCCGCGATCAGCAGCTTGCGCACTGTCTTCATCCTGAACAGGGCCAGATAGGCGCGCGGTCCGCCGTGCGGCGCGGCGCCCGCATTGACGGGCTCGGGCACGGCGACCATGGCCAGGCCGATGGTGAGGGGCAGGGCGATGATGATGGCCCAGCCCATGATGCGCACCCCGTCGACGTAGTTCCCCAGGCCCGTCTTCACCACGATGGTCGGCAGGATCAGGATCAGGATCACGCCGATGATGTTGAACACCTGCCACCAGCCGTAGACTCGGCTGCGCTGGTCATACTGCGGCGCCAGAACAGCGGCCCAGCCCAACTGCCCCAGCGTGCCCATCGAGAAGCCGAGGTAGAGCACCAGCAGCCAGGCGAACAGATAGATCGGCCCCGCGCCCGGCTGGACCGTCACGAACATCATCAGCGCCGCCAGCATCAGGATCGGCGTGGCCACGGCCATCCACGGGCGATAGCGGCCCAGGCGCGTGCGCGTCCGGTCCATGCCCCAGCCGATGAAGGGATCGAACAGGATGTCGATCAGCCGCACCGCCATGAAGACGGCGGCCACCATGCCCATCTCTATGCCGACGTGGGTGGCGTAGAATTCCGGCAAGGTGACGGGCAGGGCCACGCCGAAAGCCGCCAGCGGCAGGCAGGGGCCTGAGAAGGCGGCCAGGATGGCGTTGGAACGGCGCGGCGCGTCGGGCGCGGCGAGGGCGGACGAAGGCGCTGCGGTTGCGGTCATGCGGTCACGGCCTGTTCGCGGCGCGAGTCGGCCGCAACGGTCACCATGCAGGTTTTCGACGCAGGCGCGAAGACCGCGGAGGGCTTGCGGCGACTCTCAACCTGAGGCCTGCTGGGGTCATGTGGAAAGCGTCCGCCTTCGTTATCGCCGCCTTGATCGCCGCCTTCGCCGGACAGGCTCACGCCGAGGCCCCGGAACCTGCGCCGACCGCCCAGATCTGCGACCGGGCGTCCGACGCCTGGGACGATACGGCCGAGGCGAACGCCATCTCCCTTTATGCGCTGGAATGGGTTCCGTTCGGGCCCTCCGAGTTGGGATGGGAAGCCTATGTCCCGTTGATCCAACAGGAGGTCGGTTCGCCCTGCGATCCGACATCGGCGGGCTTCGCCGAAGCCCTGGCCGCGTTCCAGGCGCGCTACGGGGTCACGGCCAGCGGCCGGTTCGACCAGGCGACCTTTCAGGTGTTGCGAGGTCTGTGGCAGGAGCGGCGACCCTTCGTCATGGCGCGGGTGAGGGGAGAATGCCCGGATCCGCCTCCCGTCGCCGACCTGGCCTATCTGACGACAGGAGAGGAACACGCCGAACGCCTGACGCGTCTGCTGCGTCGCGACGTGCTGGACGCCTATCGCGCCATGGCGACGGCGGCTCGCGCCGAAGTTCCGGAGATCGCCGCCGAACCGGAATTGCTGCGCATCTTTTCCTCTTTCCGCGATCCGGAAGCCGACGCGGCGCGATGCGCGCGCGACGGCAACTGCGACGGCTTGAGACGCGCCGTCTGCTCGCCGCACCGGACCGGCACGGCCGTCGACCTTTATGTCGGCCACCTGCAGGGCATGGGCGTCGATTCCACCGACGTTCACAGTCGCCGCTACATGAGCCAGACGCCGACCTATCGTTGGCTGGTCAAGAACGCCGGGCGGTTCGGCTTCGTCCCCTACGTCTATGAGCCCTGGCACTGGGAGTGGGTCGGTCGATGATCCGACCGCTGGCGCATGGCGAGGCGGCGCTGGCGCGCGAAGTGTTCGGGCGTGACTTGCGGCTGGACGACATCCGCTTTCTGGGCTCGCCATGGCCGTTCGATCGCGCCTTCGTGCCGGGGCGCTGGTTCGGACGCGACTGGATCGTCTGGCCCAGGGCGACCTTGGCGCCGGATTTGTCGCAGGCGTCGCTGCGAACTCAGGCGGTCTTCATTCACGAACTGGTCCATGTCTGGCAGGCCCAGAACGGCGTCAACCTGCTGACCGGAAAGCTCAAGGCGGGCGACGGGCCGGGCGCCTACGCCTATCCTGTCGATGAGCGCTGCGAATGGATCGGCCTGAACATCGAGCAGCAGGCCATGGTGGTCGAACACCGCTTCCTGCTGTCGCGGGGCGCGCGGGTTCCGGGCGAAAGCGCCTTTTATGACCGCGTTTGTCCGATCGGCGATCGTTGAGGAAATTGACAAGAAGGCCTTGCGGCGCCGCAACATGACGTTAAATCAGGCACTGATGCTGTTGCTGTATGCATCGTTTCAGTTTTGCCGGAGCGGCCATGCCCAAGATTCTCGTCCTCTACCACTCGACCTACGGCCACATCGAACAGATGGCCGAAGCCGTCGCCGAAGGCGCGCGGCAGGTCGAAGGCGCCGTCGTGGACATCAAGCGCGTCCCCGAAACCGTGCCGGAAGAGCTGGCGCGCAGTTCAGGCTACAAGATGGATCAAGCCGCGCCGATCGCCACGGTGGCGGAACTGGCCGACTATGACGCCATCATCCTGGGCGCCGGCACCCGCTTTGGCACCGCAGCCTCGCAGATGCGCGCCTTCCTGGACCAGACGGGCGGTATGTGGGCGCAGGGCAAGCTGGTCGGCAAGGTCGGCAGCGCCTTCAGCGCCTCGGCCACCCAGCACGGCGGCCAGGAGACGACCTTCCTCGGCCTGCATCATTATTTCATGCACCAGGGAATGGTTGTCGTCGGCCTGCCGTACGCCTTCGCCGGCCAGATGAACATGGACGAGATCACCGGCGGCACCCCATACGGGGCCACGACCCTGACCAAGGGCGACGGCTCGCGCATGCCGAGCCAGAATGAACTGGACGGCGCCCGCTTCCAGGGCAAGCATGTCGCGGAAATCGCCAGGAAGCTGCACGGTTAAGATCATGCGCCAGCCCGCACTCTTCTTTGGTCACGGCTCCCCCATGAATGCGCTGGGCGGTCCCTTCGCGGACACCTGGCACGCGTTGGGGCAGGAGATCGGCAAGCCGAAAGGCGTCGTCATGGTCTCGGCTCACTGGGAGACGCGCGGGCTGGGCGTGACGGCACAGGAGTTGCCGGAAACTATCCATGATTTCGGAGGCTTCCCGGCCGAACTTCACGCTATGCAGTATCCCGCGCCCGGCTCGCCCTCGCTGGCGAACCGGGTGGCGCAACTGACAGACGCAGTGCAGACGACGCAGTGGGGGCTGGATCACGGGACCTGGTCCGTCCTGGCCCATGTCTGGCCGGACGCGGACGTGCCCGTGGTGCAATTGTCGTTGGACCGCACCCTCGACGCCCGCGGCCATTATGAACTGGCCCAGCGCCTGCGCCCCTTGCGGGACGAAGGCGTCATCGTCGCCGGTTCGGGCGATTTCGTGCACAATCTGCGGACGTGGAAGCGGGCGGGCGGCGAGCCCTATGACTGGGCCGTCGATTTCAATGAGGCGGTCAAGCGCGCCTTCATGGCGGGCGACCATGACGCCCTGATCGACTGGGTCCACCTGGCCGAACAGGCGCAGCTCAGCGTTCCGACGGACGAACACTATCTGCCGTTGCTTTATGTCGCCGCGCAGCAGGCGCCGAGCGAATCCGTCAGCTTCTTCAATGATGTGATCGAAGGCGGATCGATCTCGATGACGGGCGTCCGGATCGGCTGACCGGACGCCGCGTTTCGTTTCTTAGCGTCGGCCGCCGCGCAGGGCGTTGTCCAGCGACCATGGCCCCGGCCCGGCGAAGACCAGATACAGGAAGACGAAGCAGTAGAGCGCCGCCAGCTCTCCGCCGTTGTTGATGGGGTAGGGGCTCTGCGGCGCGTGAACCATCCAATAGGCCACGGCGGTGAAGCCTGACAGGATGAAAGCCGTCGGGCGGCTGAACAGGCCCAGCGCCAACAGAACGCCGCCGACCAGTTCAATGGGACCGGACCAACCCGCCAGAGTCGACAGATCGACTCCGCCGCCGCGACCGCCCGGCGGAAAACCCAGGATCTTCTGCGCGCCGTGCTGAAGCAAAAGCAGGCCGGAGACAATTCTCAGAAGGCTGAGAAAATGCGGCTCCCAGCCGGCCAGGGATGTCGAACGTCGGGCCATGAAATCTCCTCGGCCGTTGCGCCCCGCGAGCGGGACCGGACGGCCGAGGTTATGACACTGGCGTCGAACGGCAAGCGCCTTGTCAGGCGCTCTTCAATTCATCCTCGACCTTCTTCTGGATGGTCACATAGTCGGTCTTGCCGGTGCCCAGGACCGGAATGCTTTCGACCTTGATGATCTTCTTCGGCACCGCCAGTTCGGGCGCTCCATTGTCACGCGCCCATTCGGTCAGGCGTGAGCTCTCGGCCTCCGCGACGTCGGTGACCAGCACCAGGCGCTCGCCCTTCTTGCTGTCAGGCACGGCGACGACGGCGTGGTGGCCGGTCGGCCAGACGGCGCCGGCCATGCCTTCGACCGCCGTCAGGGACACCATCTCACCGCCGATCTTGGCGAAGCGCTTCACCCGGCCCAGGATGGTGATGTAGCCCTCGGCGTCGATATCGACGATGTCGCCCGTATCGTGCCAGCCGTCCGCCAGGGGCTCCAGATTGTCCGGGTCGTTCGGCGAGATGTAGCCTTCCATCACGTTCGGGCCGCGCAGATACAGGCGGCCGCCGACCTCGATGCCTTCAACCGGTTCGATGCGGTATTCCATGCCCGGCAGTATCTGGCCCACCGTGCCTGGCCGGTTGCGGTCGGGGTGGTTCACGGCGACGACCGGCGCCGCCTCGGTGGCGCCATAGCCTTCCAGCAGGGTCAGGCCGCCGAACTTGGCGTCGAAGGCGGCGCGGGTTTCTTCGCGCACCTTCTCGGCTCCGGCGACCGCGAACTTCAGGGTGGCGAAGTCGCCGAGCTCGGCCACGCGGGCGTACTGGTTCAGGAAGGTGTCGGTCGCGAAGAGGATCGACGCCTTCACCTGGGGCAGAAGATCGGTGATCTGCTTGGCGTGCAGCGGCGAGGGATATTCAAACGCCTTCAACCCCTGCAGCAGCGGCAGAATGACCCCGCCTGTCAGGCCGAAGCAGTGGAAGGTCGGCAGCGGATTGAACATCACCCAGTCGGGGTCCAGGTCGATGTGGGCCGCCACCTGGCGCGCATTGGCGACCAGGTTCTTCTGGCTCAGCACCACGCCCTTGGGCGCGCCGAAGCTGCCCGAGGTGAACAGCACCACGCCCGCCGAATCCGGGGCGGTCTTCACGCGAAACCGCTTGGGCGCCATGCCGGCGCTGAGGCCGTACAGCTTGTCGGCCAGGCCGATGGTCTTGCGGATATCATCCAGCCAGACGATCTCGGAAACCTCGCCCAGGGCTTCCATCAGGTCGTCCAGCTTGGCCTGGGTGACGAAACGCTTGGCCGACAGGATCTTCTTCACGCCCGCCGTCTTCAGCGCGGCCTTCAGATTGGCTTCGCCCGAGGTGAAGTTCAGCATGACCGGCACGCGGCCGAAGGCGTGCAGGGCGAAGAAGGTCACCACCACGCCTGCGCTGGACGGCAGCAGCACGCCGACGCGCTCGCCCGGTTGGGTCAGTCTGGCGATCTTGCGGCCCAGCACGAAGGCGGCGCGGATCAGGCCGGTATAGGTTAGGGGGTGGCGATCCTGGTCCTCCAGAATCTCCTTGTCGCCGTAGCGGGCGCGCGCATCGATCAGCGCGTCGAACAGGGTCTCTTCATAGACCTTGGGGTCCAGGGCTGCCCGCAGCAAGCACGTCCTCCTTCGGAGAGCTCTGGCGCGGCCCTCTCGGTTACAAGAGGCCGGAACCTAGTGACGTAAGGTCGCCTTGAAAAGATGCGTAACGTCGCGTGAGGCCGTTCCGATGTCGGACTGAAACCGACTGTGCCTTGCCTTTGCACATCGGAAGGCCGACATACCGCCTTCAGAAACAGGAGCCAGACCGCCGGCGATGGTCACGCTGATCGACACCCTGCAGAAGAAGCCATCTGAGCTTCGTCACCCTGAAAAGCAGAACCGCCCGGAATCGGCGGTGCTGAAGAAGCCCGACTGGCTGCGCGTCAAGGCGCCCGGCTCGGGCCAGTACAACGCCACCAAGGACATCGTGCGCTCCAAGGGGCTGCACACCGTCTGTGAAGAGGCCGCCTGCCCGAACATCGGCGAGTGCTGGAGCCAGAAGCACGCCACCCTGATGATCATGGGCGACACCTGCACGCGGGCCTGCGCCTTCTGCAACGTCAAGACCGGCCTGCCGCAGCCGCTGGACCCGGAAGAGCCGGCCAAGGTCGGCCTGGCCGTGGCCCAGATGGGCCTGAACCACGTCGTCATCACCTCCGTGGACCGCGACGACGTGTCGGACGGGGGCGCCGCTCACTTCGCCGAAGTGGTGCGCCAGATCCGCATCCAGGCGCCGAACACCACGGTCGAGATCCTGACGCCTGACTTCCTGCGCAAGGACGGCGCGGCCGAGGTGATGATCGACGCCACGCCCGACGTCTTCAACCACAACCTTGAGACGGTTCCGCGCCTGTATCTGAAGATACGGCCGGGCGCCCGCTACTTCCACTCCCTGCGCCTGCTGCAGATGGTCAAGGAGCGCGACCCGAACCAGTTCACCAAGTCCGGCATCATGGTCGGTCTGGGCGAGACCAAGGAAGAGGTCATGCAGGTGATGGACGACATGCGCTCCGCCGGCGTCGACTTCATCACGATCGGCCAGTACCTGCAGCCTACGCGCAAGCACGCCTCGATCGACCGCTTCGTCACGCCCGAAGAGTTCAAGGCCTATGAGGCGATCGCGCGGGCCAAGGGCTTCCTGATGGTGTCGTCCTCGCCGCTGACGCGCTCGTCGCACCATGCGGGCGACGACTTCGCCCGGCTGCGAGCCGCGCGTGAGGCCCAGTTGTCGTCCCGGAACGGCCGCTGATCCTTTGGCCGTCCATCGCGTAACGCGCATCCTGCCCTATGCGCCTGAACAGCTCGCCGCCATGGTGGCGGACGTGCGCGCCTATCCCGACTTCGTGCCGTGGATCACCGCCATGCGCGTCTGGAACGTGCGGGACGAGGCGCCGGGCGTGCATCTGCTGGACGCCGAGGCCGGGGTCGGATTCGCCTTCCTGACCGAGAAGTTCTCAACCTGGGTGCGTCATGACGTGCACGCGCCCAAGGTCGAGGTCGGCCTGATCCGCGGCCCGTTCAAGTACCTGAAGAACCGCTGGGAGTTCCATCCGCACCCGCAGGGGACGCGACTGGAATTCTCCATCGACTTCGCCTTCAAGTCGCGCATGCTGGACATGATGCTTCAGGCGAACTTCGACCGGGCGGTCGACAAGCTGATCCAGTGTTTCGAGAGCCGGGCCAAGGCTCTTTACGGCAAGAGGTAGGACCATGGGCGCGCCTTTCGACTTCGATGCGACGGTCGTGGGCGCGGGAGCTGTGGGGCTGGCCTGCGGTCGAGCGCTGTCACGGCGCGGCCTGATGGTGCTGGTGCTGGAGAAGGAGCCGCACATCGGTCAGGGCGTCTCCTCGCGCAATTCCGAGGTGATTCACGGCGGACTCTATTATCCGACCGGCTCGTTGAAGGCGAAGTTCTGCGTCGAAGGGCGGCGCGCCCTTTATGATTTCCTGGAAAGCCGCAAGGTCGACCACTGGAAGTGCGGCAAGCTGGTCGTGGCGACCGAGGAAGCCGAGGTTCCGCGCATCGAGGCCATCTTCCAGCAGGCCGCCACCAACGGCGTCGAGCGGCTGGAACACCTGACCGGCGCCCAGGCGCGGACGCTTGAGCCGGAACTGAACGCCCACGCCGCCATCCTGTCGCCCGAAAGCGGCGTGTTCGACAGTCACCGCTATATGCTAGCTCTGCAGGGCGAGATTGAGGACGCGGGCGGCGCGGTCGTGATCTCCGCGCCTTTCGAGGGGGCGGAAGGCTTGCCGGGCGGCGGCTTCTCTGTTCGCGTGGGCGGGGAGGGGGCGATGACCGTGACCAGCCGCCTTCTGGTCACGGCGCCTGGCCTGTCGGCTCAAGACGTCGCAGCTCGAATCGACGGCTATCCCGCCGCTAATATTCCCGCGCGTCATCTAGGCAAGGGGATCTACTTCCGTCTGACGGGCGCGGCGCCGTTCAACCGCCTGATCTATCCGCCGCCGATCCCCGGCGCGCTGGGCACCCACTACCGCAAGGATCTGGGCGGGCAGGGGGTGTTCGGTCCCGACCTGGCCTATGTCGAGACCGAGGATTACTCCGTCGATCCGGCCAAGGCGGAAGAGTTCGCCCGCTACATCCGCCGCTTCTGGCCCGGCGTGACGGTCGAGCGGCTGACCCCCGACTACGCGGGCATCCGGCCCAAGCTGCATGGGCCGGGCGAGCCGCAGCCGGATTTTCAGCTTCATGGCCGAGAGCATCACGGCATCGACGGCCTGATGGCCCTGTTCGGCATCGAAAGCCCCGGCCTGACCAGTTCCCTGGCGATCGGCGAGGCGGCGGCCGAGACCTTGGCGGGCTCGGCTTGAGCCTGACGATCAGTCGAACGCCGACAGCGGGATTGAGACGAGGCTGAACGGCAGGACGGGGTCTCCCGAACCGCGACGGTTCAACTGACTGTTGGCGACGATGAGGCGGTCGCCGCGCACGGCGGCCGTGGCGGGCCAGGCCAATTCGGCGAACGCCAGCCGCTTCGCTTCCGTCGCTGTGGTGAAATCGGACGACAGATCCAGGGCCACGATCTCCTCGGACCACTGACGCACCACGAACAGCCTCTGACCGTGCAACGCCAGGCCGTCGCCGCCGTCCAGCGCCGAATCACCTGTGTCGATCGCCGTGATCTCGCGGGTGCTCGTATCGATTCGAAAAAGCTTGCCGGCCTTCATCTGCACGACGAGCAGATAGCGTCCGTCCGGCGTGGTCGCGATTCCGTTCAGATTGGCGTCCTCGCCGTAGCGAATGGCCGTTCCCTCGAACGACAGCCAGGGCTGCAGCGCCTGATCGGCGATGGGATCGCGCGGCGCGCGCCATAGCACCGGCCGCACGGTGTCGGTGAAGTAGGCCGCATCGGTCGTCAGGGCCACGTCGTTGATCAGCGCCGCGCCTTCGGGGGTGGTGAATCGCGCCAGTCGTCGACCGGTGGCGATGTCGACGACATGCATCGAGCCTGTCCGCGCCCCGGCGACCCACAGGCGTCCTTCGCCATCGGCCTTGAGGCCCAGAGCCACTGAAACCGGCGTCGCGGGGCGGGCGTCGGCCATATCCAGCGGATCGCCGATCACGATGGTCGCCCTGTTTTCGGGATCAACGCTGACGACGACGCCGGTATTGGCGCTGGTGGTGTAGATCGCGCCGGTGGCTGGATCGACCGTCACGCCCTCGGGGTAGGCCGCCGCTTCGGGTAGAGCCAGGACCGCGATGCTCGACGTGGACTGTTCCCGAGCCTGAGCCGGCGCTCCGGCGAGGAGGCCGATGAAGGCGACAGACCCCGCCGTCGTCATCCAGAAATCGCGCCAAGAATCGCGCATGTCGTCCTCCCATGATATTCAGCGCCGGAACTCTGCCGTAGGGATGGGCCGGATGCCACCCTCGTCGAGGCGGCGGCAGGCCGAACCATTATCATTCCGCGACTTGAAATCCCTTGCGGCTTCATGCATAAGCCCGCCCTCGCGTGGCGGCTCTTATCGGGGGGCCGCCGCTGTTGTTTTCGCGTCTTCACCGGCGCACCGACTTAGAGATTGAGACGGACATGGCCGTTCCGAAGCGCAAAACTTCCCCCTCGCGTCGCAACATGCGTCGTGCTCACGACGCCCTGGGCGCCAACACCTATGTCGAAGACAAGGACACCGGCGAGCTGCGTCGTCCGCACCACATCGACCTGAAGACCGGCATGTACAAGGGCCGTCAGGTTCTGACCCAGCAGGAAGACTAAGGTCTCCTCTGGCGATCCGGCTCCAGCCGGGCGCAAATTCAGCGGCGCGCGAGCCTCTCGCGCGCCGTTTTCGCATATGTTCGCCGTCGTCTCGCCTGTGGCGATTCAAGCGGGTCTGGTCTAAACCGGCCCGACCTTTCCCAACTCAGTCAGAGCGCAGAGATTCATGACCGATATCGTCGACATCGTCGCCCGCCAGATTCTCGACAGCCGGGGCAATCCGACGGTTGAAGTGGACGTGATCCTGGAAGACGGCAGCTTCGGCCGCGCCGCCGTGCCGTCGGGCGCTTCGACCGGCGCGCACGAAGCCGTCGAACTGCGCGACGGCGACAAGGACGTCTGGGGCGGCAAGGGCGTCGAGAAGGCGGTCGACGCCGTCAACGGCGAAATCTTCGACGCCCTGTCCGGCATGGACGCCGAGGACCAGCGCCGCATCGACGAAGCCCTGATCGAACTGGACGGCACCGAGAACAAGTCGCGTCTGGGCGCCAACGCCATGCTGGGCGTGTCGCTGGCCGTGGCCAAGGCCAGCGCCATCTCGGCCGGTCTGCCCCTGCACCGCTATATCGGCGGCGTCTCGGCCCGCATCCTGCCGACGCCCATGATGAACATCATCAACGGCGGCGCCCACGCCGACAACCCGATCGACATTCAGGAATTCATGATCATGCCGACGGGCGCCGAGAGCTTCTCGGAAGGCCTGCGCATGGGCGCCGAAATCTTCCACGCGCTGAAGAAGGCGCTGAAGGACGCCGGCCACAACACCAACGTCGGCGACGAGGGCGGCTTCGCTCCGAACCTGGCCTCCGCCGACGAAGCCCTGACCTTCATCACCAAGGCGGGCCAGGCGGCGGGCTATCTGGCAGGCGAAGACTTCCACCTGGCCCTGGACGTCGCTTCGACCGAGTTCTTCAAGGACGGCAAGTATGAGCTGGCCGGCGAGGGCAAGTCCTTCGACGCCGAGGGCATGGTCAACTATCTGGCCGATCTGGTCGAACGCTTCCCGATCGTCTCGATCGAGGACGGCTGCGCCGAGGATGACTTCGACGGCTGGAAGCTGCTGACGGATCGCCTGGGCGACCGTGTCCAGCTGGTCGGCGACGATCTGTTCGTGACCAACCCGCGCCGTCTGGCCGCAGGTATCGGCGAGGGCCTGGCCAACTCCATCCTGATCAAGGTCAACCAGATCGGCACCCTGTCCGAGACGCTGGACGCCGTCGATATGGCGCACCGCGCGGGCTACACCGCCGTGATGTCGCACCGTTCGGGCGAAACCGAGGACTCGACCATCGCCGACCTGGCCGTGGCCACCAACTGCGGTCAGATCAAGACCGGCTCGCTGGCCCGTTCGGACCGGACGGCCAAGTACAACCAACTGCTGCGTATCGAAGAGATGCTGGGCGACCAGGCCGCCTATTTCGGCGACGGCATGCTGCTGAAATAAGCTGCATCACGAAGATGTGCTGGGCGTCGCCTCCGAACCTCGGGGGCGGCGTTCGCAATTACGGCCAAGCTACGGTTCGTTAGGCATTTTCGCTCACTGATAGGTCACCGTGTTTGTGCGCGCTCAGAAGGAGCGTCCGTTGTGCCCGAGCAGATGAAGCCCTACCTGCCGTCCGTCCTGCTGCTGTTGCTGATCGCCTATCTGGGCGTGCAAGCCCTGACGGGTGAACGCGGCCTGCTAAGTGGCGGTGAACGCGACGCTTTGCTGTCCCAGCGACAGTCGCAACTGACGCGCTTGACCGAGCAGCGCCAGGACCTGGAAGTCCGTGTCCGCTACCTGCGCACCGAGAGCCTCTCGAAGGATCTTCTGGAGGAGCGGGCGAG
This sequence comes from Brevundimonas sp. NPDC055311, assembly GCF_053645695.1. Taxonomy (NCBI): domain Bacteria; kingdom Pseudomonadati; phylum Pseudomonadota; class Alphaproteobacteria; order Caulobacterales; family Caulobacteraceae; genus Brevundimonas; species Brevundimonas sp. NPDC055311. The sequence continues at coordinate 71,452 of NZ_JBSHMV010000001.1, read as the reverse complement.
GGCGGTGATCGGCTTCGCCGACCCGCGCGACTATGTGGTTCGGCTGAACGGCCCCGCCGGCCACAACCGTGGCGCGACCCGCGCCTCCTGAACTATTGTTACAGCCTGGCTGGCTGCTTTGCGTTTCGGGAACGAAGGCTGCTAAAGCCCCTTTCTGTAACGATAAGAGTCCCTGAAACAGGGGTGTAAGCCGGGAGATGCCGGATGGCGAAAGCCGCCGCTCAGAAAAACTCGCCCAGCACGGGCGAAAAGATTCCGAACACGCCGCAGGCTTCCAAGGAAGACCTGCTGCGTTTCTACCGCGAGATGGTTCTCATCCGTCGCTTTGAAGAGCGCGCGGGCCAACTCTACGGCATGGGCCTGATCGGGGGCTTCTGCCACCTGTACATCGGTCAGGAAGCCGTGGCCGTCGGCGTTCAGGAGAGCGTCAAGCAGGGCTACGACAAGATCATCACGGGCTACCGCGACCACGGCCACATGCTGGCCGCGGGCATGGACCCGAAGGAAGTCATGGCCGAGCTGACGGGCCGCATCGGCGGATCGTCCAAGGGCAAGGGCGGGTCCATGCACATGTTCGACGTGCCGACCGGCTTCTACGGCGGTCACGGCATCGTCGGCGCGCAGGTCGCGCTGGGCACGGGTCTGGCCTTCGCGGGCAAGTACCGCGGCGACGACTCGGTCAGCTTCGTCTACTTCGGCGACGGCGCGTCGAACCAGGGGCAGGTCTACGAGAGCTTCAACATGGCCCAGCTGTGGAAGCTGCCGGCCATCTACATCATCGAGAACAACCAGTACGCCATGGGCACGAGCATCGAGCGCTCGTCGTCCACGACCGAACTGTATCAGCGCGGCGCCAGCTTCGGCATTCCCGGCGAGCAGGTCGACGGCATGGATGTCCTGGCCGTGCGTGACGCCGCCGCCCGCGCCGTGGCGCGCGCCCGCGCCGGCGAAGGTCCCTACATCCTGGAAGTGAAGACCTACCGCTATCGCGGCCACTCCATGTCCGACCCGGCCAAGTACCGCACCAAGGAAGAGGTGGACGAGGTCAAGAAGACCCGCGACCCGATCGACCACATCAAGATGCTTCTCGCCGCCGCCAAGGCGACCGAGGACGAACTGAAGGCGATCGACAATGAAGTGAAGGCCGTCGTGGCCGAAGCTGTACAGTTCGCTCAAGAGAGCCCTGAGCCGGATCCGTCCGAGCTCTACACCGACGTCTACGTGGAGGCCTGATACGTGACGGACATTCTGATGCCGGCGCTGTCCCCCACGATGGAAGAGGGCACGCTGACCAAGTGGCACATCAAGGCTGGCGACGTCGTGTCGGCCGGCCAGGTGATCGCCGAGATCGAAACCGACAAGGCGACGATGGAAGTCGAAGCCGTGGATGAGGGCGAAGTCCTCGAAATCCTGGTGGCAGAAGGCACCGAGGGCGTGAAGGTCAATACGCCGATCGCACGTCTGGCGGGCGAAGACGGCGCTGCGGCGCCCGCGCCGAAAGCCGCTGAGCCGATGACGGCCGTTGAAGCCGAGGCGCCTGTCGCCGCAACGGCCGCCGCTGCGCCTGCCCAGCCCAAGGTCGAATTGCGTGATCCTGAGATTCCGGCCGACGCCAAGCTGGTGAAGACCACCATCCGCGACGCCCTGCGCGACGCCATGGCCGAGGAAATGCGCCGCGACGAGGCCGTCTTCCTGATGGGCGAGGAAGTCGCCCAGTATCAGGGAGCCTATAAGGTCAGCCGGGATCTGCTGCAGGAATTCGGTGATCGCCGCGTGGTCGACACTCCGATCACCGAGCACGGATTCGCCGGCCTGGGCGTGGGCGCGGCGTTTGCGGGCCTGAAGCCGATCGTGGAGTTCATGACGTGGAACTTCGCCATGCAGGCGATCGACCACATCATCAACTCGGCGGCCAAGACCCTGTACATGTCCGGCGGCCAGATGGGCTGTCCGATCGTCTTCCGCGGTCCGAACGGCGCCGCCGCCCGCGTGGCCGCCCAGCACAGCCAGGACTACTCCGCCTGGTACGCCCAGATTCCGGGCCTGAAGGTCGTGGCGCCCTATGACGCCGCCGACGCCAAGGGGCTGCTGAAGGCCGCCATCCGCGATCCGAACCCCATCGTCTTCCTCGAACACGAGATGATGTACGGCCACGAGTTCGACGTGCCGGACGTCGAGGACTATGTCGTGCCGATCGGCAAGGCCAAGGTCCGCCGCGAAGGCACGGACGTCACCATCACGGCGCACAGCCGCATGGTCGGCTTCGCCCTGCAGGCCGCTGAAAAGCTTGCTGAAGAAGGCATCTCGGCCGAAGTCGTCGACCTGCGCACCCTGCGTCCGCTGGATCACGAGACGATCGTCGAGAGCGTCAAGAAGACCAACCGCCTGGTTTCGGCCGAGGAGGGCTGGGGTCCCATGGGCGTCGGCGCCGAAGTGGTCGCCCGCGTGATCGAGCACGCCTTCGACTATCTGGATGCGCCGCCGCTGCGCGTGCACCAGGAAGACGTGCCGCTGCCCTACGCCGCCAACCTGGAAGCCCTGTCCCTGCCGGGCGTCGACAAGATCGTCGCCGCCGTGAAGAAGGTGATGGCGTGACCCAGCCCGCAGAGTTCGAACTGACCGTGCCGGACAGCGTCGCCGCTGACGCCGACGCGGTCGAACTGCTGCGCATGTGGTGGTCGAAAGACGAACCGGTGATGTCGGTGAAGCCTGCCTTCGCCGACCCCATCAAGTTCGGAGAACTCCTGGCCTATGCCGCGCGCCACATGGCGCATGGCTACGCCGTGCGTCACGGCCACAATGAAAAGGCCGCCTATGACCGCATCCTTCAAGGGCTCAGCGACGTGATCAAGGCCGATAACGTCCGCACCGTCGCCGAGCCGGTTTCACCGCAAGCGGGGAACGCCTGATGACCGATATCCTGATGCCCGCCCTGTCTCCGACGATGGAGGAGGGCGTGCTGGCCAAGTGGCACGTCAAGGTCGGCGACACCGTCTCGGCCGGCGACGTGATCGCCGAGATCGAGACCGACAAGGCGACGATGGAAGTCGAAGCCGTGGACGAAGGCGAAGTGCTGGAAATCCTGGTGCCGGAAGGCTCCGAGGGCGTGAAGGTCAATACGCCTATCGCCCGCCTGTCCGGCGACGACGTAGCGCCCGCGCCCAAGAAAGTTGATGCTCCGGCCGAGACGCCGAAGGCTGAAGCGCCCAAGGCGGAGGCTCCGAAGGCCGAAGCCGCGCCCGCTCCGGCCGCACCGAAGTCTGACGACGGCGGCCGCATCTTCGCCTCGCCGCTGGCGCGCCGTCTGGCCGCTCAGGCCGGTCTGGACCTGAAGGCCGTCAAGGGCACCGGCCCGCACGGCCGCATCGTCAAGCGCGACGTGGAGGCCGCCGGCAAGGGCGGCGCTCAACCGGCCGCCGCGACGGCTGCGACCGCAGCCGAGCCGCGTAAGGCCCTGTCGCTGGTTCAGATGGGCATTCCGGACGGCAGCTATGACCTGATCCCGCTGGACGGCATGAAGAAGGCCGTCGCCCGCCGCATGGTCGAGAGCGTGCAGAACGTGCCGCACTTCCCGCTGTTCATCGACGTCGAGATCGACCAGCTGATGGCCGTCCGCGCCAAGGTGAACAAGATGCTGGAGCCGCAGGGCGTCAAGGTCTCGGTGAACGACTTCGTCATCAAGGCCGCCGCCCTGGCCCTGAAGATGGTGCCGGAGGCGAACGCCTCCTACACCCCCGAGGGCATCGCCATGCATCACAACGCCGACGTTTCCATGGCGGTGGCGATCGACGGCGGCCTGATCACTCCGATCATCCGCAAGGCCGAGGCCAAGGGCCTGGCCCAGATCGCGACCGAGTCCAAGGACCTGGCCAAGCGGGCCCGTGAGCGCAAGCTGAAGCCCGAAGAGTTCCTGGGCGGCACCTTCTCGGTGTCCAACCTGGGCATGTTCGGCATCAAGCAGTTCACCTCGATCATCAATGAGCCGCAGGGCTGCATCATGAGCGTGGGCGCCGGCGAACAACGTCCAGTCGTCAAGGACGGCCAGATCGTGCCGGCTACCGTCATGACCGTGACCCTGACCTGCGATCACCGCGTGGTCGACGGTGCGACGGGCGCCCGCTTCCTGCAGGCGTTCAAGCCGCTGATCGAAGATCCCGTGGCGATGCTGGCGTAAGGGGAGGGTGAAGTCATGACCTCGGTCTATGACTTCTCCGCCCGGGCCATCGATGGCGCGGACGTGGCGCTGGACCGCTTTCGCGGTCAGGCGTTGCTGATCGTCAATACGGCGTCAAAGTGCGGCTTCACCGGCCAGTATGCCGGGTTGGAGAAGCTGCACCGCGACTTCGTCGACGCGCCGTTCGAGGTCCTGGGCTTTCCCTGCAACCAGTTCGGCCAGCAGGAGCCGGGCAGGGCGGCGGAAATCGCCGCCTTCTGCGCCAGCAGCTTCGACGTGACCTTTCCCCTGTTCGACAAGGTCGAGGTCAACGGACCGAACCGCCACCCTCTCTACGCCTGGCTCACCCGACAGAAGCGCGGCTTCCTGGGCTCCCAGGCCATCAAGTGGAACTTCACCAAGTTCCTGACCGACCGCGAAGGCCGCGTCGTCGCGCGCTATTCGCCCCAGACTGAACCCGAGGCCATCAAGGCCGACATCGAGAAGTTGATCTGATCATGGCTGCTGAATTCGATCTCGTCGTCATCGGCTCGGGCCCCGGCGGTTACGTCGCGGCCATCCGCGCCAGCCAACTGGGCCAGAAGGTCGCCATCATCGAGCGCGAGAACCTGGGCGGCATCTGCCTGAACTGGGGCTGCATCCCGACCAAGGCCCTGCTGAAGTCCGGCGAGAAGTTCGAGAGCCTGTCGCACCTGAAGGACTACGGCCTGTCCGCCTCGGGCGCCTCGTTCGACTTCGACGCCATCATCCAGCGCTCGCGCGGCGTGGCCAAGCAACTGAATCAGGGCGTCGGCTTCCTGATGAAGAAGAACAAGATCGAGGTCATCGAGGGCTCGGCCAAACTCGAGAAAGGCGCCGCTGCGCCGAAGGTCGTCGTGGCTCTGAAGGCCGGCGGCTCGCGCACGATCGAAGCCAAGACCGTCATGCTGGCCGTCGGCGCCCGCGCCCGCGCCCTGCCGCAGATCGGGCTCGAGGCCGACGGCGACAAGATCTGGGCCTATCGCGACGCCCTGGCGCCGAAGAAATTGCCCAAGACCTTTGTGGTCATCGGCTCGGGCGCCATCGGCATCGAGTTCGCCAGCTTCTACCGCGCCCTGGGCGCCGAGGTGACGGTCGTCGAAGCCGTTGACCGCATCATGCCTGTCGAGGACGAAGAGGTCTCCAAGGCCGCCCAGAAGGGCTTTGAAAAGCGCGGCATCAAGTTCAAGCTCGGCGCCAAGGTGACCAAGGTCTCTAAGGATTCCAAGGGCGTGAAGGTCGATCTTGAAGTCAACGGCAAGGTTGAAAGCCTGGAGGCCGAGGTCTGCATCTCGGCCGTCGGCATCACCGCCAACACCGACGGCATCGGTCTGGAGGCGCTGGGCGTCGAACTGGACCGCGGCCACATCAAGACCGACAGCCACTGCCAGACCAATGTGAAGGGCCTGTACGCCATCGGCGACTGCGCCGGCGCGCCCTGGCTGGCGCACAAGGCCTCGCACGAAGGCATTCACGCCGCCGAACACATCGCCGGTTACAAGACGCCGAACGTCCATTCGCCGATCGCCGGCTGCACCTACGCCCAGCCGCAGGTCGCCTCGGTCGGGGTGACGGAGCAGGGGGCCAAGGCCGAGAAACGCGAGGTCAAGATCGGCCGCTTCCCGTTCAAGGTGAACGGCAAGGCCATCGCTGCGGGCGAGACCGAAGGCTTCGTCAAGGTCATCTTCGACGCCAAGACCGGCGCCCTGATCGGCGCCCACATGATCGGCGCAGACGTCACCGAAATGATCCAGGGCTACGTCACCGCCATCACCATGGAAGCGACCGAGGAAGACATCCACGGCATCGTCTATCCGCACCCGACCATGTCCGAGGCCATGCACGAGGCCGCTCTGGATGCCTATGGCCGCGTGATCCACATCTAGGGCGGTTGTTAGAAAATCTGAACTGTGGCTAAGAGGATCGCTCCTCCCCACGGTTCGGATTTCCTATGATTGTCGCGCCTGACGTCCTCGGCCTGATCGGCAACACGCCCCTGGTGCGCCTCAAGCGCGCCTCTGAGGCGACCGGCTGCGAAATTCTGGGCAAGGCCGAGTTTCTGAACGTCGGCGGCTCGATCAAGGATCGCGCGGCGCTCAGCATCATCCGCGCGGCGCGCGCCTCGGGCGCGCTGAAGCCCGGCGGAACGATCGTCGAAGGCACGGCGGGCAACACCGGCGTGGGCCTGACCCTGGTCGGGGCGGCGCTGGGCCATCCGGTCGTCATCGTCATGCCGCGCACTCAGACGGAAGAAAAGAAGCGGGCCGTACGCCTGCACGGCGCCCGTCTTATCGAGGTCGATCCGGCGCCCTTCGCCAGCCCCAACCATTTCGTCCACTTTTCGCGTCGTCTGGCCGAGGAACTGAACGACAGCGAGCCGAACGGCGCCTTCTACGCTGACCAGTTCGACAATCCGGCCAATCGTCAGGCTCACTATGAAGCCACTGGGCCGGAAATCTGGAAGCAGACGGACGGCCGCGTCGATGGTTTCATCTGCGCCGTCGGCTCGGGCGGCACTCTGGCGGGAACCTCAGCCTATCTTCGTGAGCGCAATCCGGCCCTGCAGGTCGGCCTGGCCGACGTGCCGGGCGCCGCCCTCTACAGCTGGTTTACCGAGGGCGTGCTGAAAGGCGAGGGCGGTTCAATCGCCGAAGGGATCGGCGTCAATCGCATCACCGGAAATCTGAACGGGCTCTCGGTCGATCATGCCTATCGCATCGAGGATGCGGAGTTCCTGCCGATCCTCTTCGACCTGGTTCGCGAGGAAGGGCTGTCGCTCGGTCCCTCGAGCGGCGTCAACATCGCCGGCGCCATCCGCATGGCGCGGGATATGGGGCCCGGCCATACCCTCGTGACCGTCTTGTGCGACGCCGGTCAGCGCTACGCCAGCAAGATCTATGACCCGGCGTTCCTGAACGCTCGCGGCCTGCCTACGCCGAACTGGATGCGCTGATGACCCGCCGCAAGGATTCCGCCGTCGACAGCCGGCTTCCGCCGCTCAACGCCCTGAAGGCTTTCGAGGCCGCCGCCCGTCGGCTCAACATCACCCGCGCCGCCGAGGAGCTATCCGTCACGCCCGGCGCCATCAGCCAGCAAATCCGCATTCTGGAAGAGCACGCAGGAGCCCCGCTGTTCCATCGCGAAGGTCGTCAGATTGCGCTGACGGAGCTGGGCGCCGAACTCTATCCGCTGTTGCGCGACGGGTTCGACTATCTGAAACGGGCAGGGGACCTGCTCTATCGGCCCGACCGCCGCCACGCCCTGGCGGTCAGCGTGCCGCCGTCCTTCGCCTCCAAATGGCTGGCGCCGCGCATCGCCCGTTTCGCGGCGGCGCATCCTGAAATCGAGGTTTGGATGTCGGCCGACATGCGGCTGGCTGACGTCAGCGGCGGCCGGGTCGACGTTGCGGTCCGTTACGGGCGGGGCGACTATCCCGGCGTGCGCTCGGAAAGGTTGCTGAACGCCGATGTGACGCCGGTCTGCGCGCCCTCGTTAACCATGGGCGACAACGCCTTGCGTCGGCCGTCGGACTTGGCGCGCCACGTCCTGATCCATCTGCGGCCCAGCGAATTGGAAGAACCGCGCCCGGACTGGGCGGCTTGGCTCAAGGCCCGGGGACTGACGGACATCGACGCCCAGGCCGGGCCGCGTTTCGATCAGACGGCCTTGGCCATTGAAGCGGCGGCTCATGGTCAGGGCGTGGCCCTGGCGCCGTACGCCTTTGTCGCTGAAGACCTTGCGTCCGGCCGGCTGGTGGCGCCTTTCGCTGACGGCGCTCTGACTACGGAACTGGCTTACCACGTCCTGACCAAGCGCAGCGGCGCATCAGCGCCGGCAAGGGCGTTCGCCGCCTGGCTCAAGCATGAGGCCCAAAGCGCAGCAGAGGCCAACATCGACGACCTGTGAAGGCAGATGCAGTGTTATCGCCTAAGAAATATTATGCGAAGGGAGCGCCAGTTCGATAGCGTTGCACCATTCCTAGCAACATAGCTCGACGCCCCGCTGCGCAGCCATTCAAACAGCGCAGCAGCGGGGCTTCGGGCGGGCCACAGCCACAACTTTCGTTCTTGATTAAGCTTCACAGCACGTGACATGCGATGATCTGGCCGGCGACACCATACAGGGCTTCGCCGATCGTCTGCTGATCCCGGCTGATGGAGCGCGACTGACACTTTAGGTGACGAACTGATGGCTCAGTGACGGCCAGCGACGCTGACTGACTGTTCAAACAGGCGGACGTCTGGGGGCGTCCGCGCCCTCAGAGCACGCGGCGAACCACAGACTCGAGATCAGCAATGCGCCATGAGTGGACGTTGGTCGGTGTCCCAATAGCTGACATTTAATAAGCCGCGACCGCTACCCCACCACCACACCTTCATACCCCGCTGGCTTTTTTTCGGGCCACAGCCCTGAACGGGAGGGTGGTAGCAAACGCCCCAGATTGGCCGACGACAGGACGGCGCCTTTGTCGCGATTTGGGCCTCTGCACGACCGGAGCCTCATGCTCAGCGGCAGTCTGGCGCACGGCCGACGCCGGCTGCAGCCGTCCGTCAGAATAGACGCCGCTATGACGAAACTCATCCAACCAAGCCTGCCATCAGCCAGCAGCGCACCTGATTTCCAAAGAAATAAACGGACAGCCAAAACGTTTCTCGCGATTGACTTGAGCAGTCCCCTCTCTATGGCTTGGAATAACGCAGCGAAGGGGCGCTGGAATGCAGGGCGAGGCTTCGGCTTCCTACGAAAAAGCCGCTGAGGCCCACGCTATTCTGCTGAACGATCCGTCGTTTCAGTTCGATCGCGCCAATTTCGACCCGCCACAGACACCCGGTTGGCTGCGCTGGATCGGCGAAGCGTTGCAGTTCCTCGCGCCGGTGCTGAAATGGGTGTTCTGGATCGGGCTGGCCCTACTGGCGGGACTGATCCTCTACGCTATCGTGCGCGAGATTCTGCGACTGCAGAAGCCGGACGCCAAGCCTGATAAGCCTGCGACGCCGGTCGAAGCCGACTGGCGGCCGGACGTTCAGGCGGCCCGCGATCTGCTGGTCGAGGCGGACGCACTGGCTGCACGCGGACAATACGCCGACGCCGCCCACCTGTTGTTGCTGCGGAGCGTACAGGACATCGAGAAGCGCCAGCCGCGCGCGCTGCGGGTGTCGCTGACGGCGCGCGAGATAGCCCGCCTGAAAGCCTTGCCCGAGGCGGCCCGCCCCGCCTTTGAACGGATCGGCCGGGTGGTCGAACGCAGCCTGTTCGGCGGCGCCGCCGTGGGCGCCCAGGATTTCGCCGACTGTCGCCAGGCGTATGAGGCCTTCGCCCTGCCCGAGGGCTGGCGCGCATGAGCCGTTCCGCCAAGGCGACCGGGAACGCCTTTTCCCCCGTCGTCCTCATCAGCCTGCTGCTGGTCAGTGTCGTGGCGCTGGCCGGGCTGGGCCTTCTGTCGGCCTATGCCCCCGAACTGAAGTCCGGCGACGACGGCGGCGGCCACGCCCTGTCGCGTAGCTCGACCGGATTTGGCGGGGCGCCGGTCCTGCTGCGAAACCTCGGCGTGCCAGTGACGATGAGCCGAGGCCGCCTGACGCCGTCCTCCGACGAAAGCCTGCTGGTCCTGACGCCGACGCCGAGCACCCAGCCCGAGCAGATCGACGACATCAACCATGCCGGTGCGACCCTGATCGTCCTGCCCAAGTGGAGCGCGGCGCCCGACCCCGAGCACCCTGGCTGGGTTCGCACAATGGGCCTGCTGCCCGCCCAGTCCTCAATGGCTCCGCTGAGCGAGCACCTGCGGCAGGGCGCCCGCCTGCAATCGCGCGACGGCCGCGCAACCGTCGCCTTGAAACGCCCAGACGGCAGGCCCTTCGGCGCGCCGGTCGATGTTGATGCGCTGATGACCCTGTCCGGCCCCGACTGGGTTCCTGTCGTGACGGATGATCTGGGCAGCCCGGTTCTGGCCATGCACGCGACCACGCGCGTTTATGTGCTGGCCGACGCCGACCTGCTCAACACCCACGGGCTCAAGACGCTGAACGGGGCCCGCACGGCCATCGCCCTGCTGGACGTCGTGCGGGCGAAAGACGCGCCGGTCATCTTCGACCTGACGCTGCACGGGATGCAGCGCACGCGCAGCCTGTTGCGGCTGATGCTGGACCCGCCGCTGCTGGGCATGACGCTGGTGCTGGCGGCGCTGGCGGTCTTCGCCGGCTATCAGGCCGTCGTGCGTTTCGGTCCCGCCCGCGAGAGCGGCCGTGTCATCGCGCTGGGCAAGCGCGGGCTGGCTGACAATACGGCGGGGCTGGTGCGGCTGGCTCGGCGCGAACATCACATGGCTGCGCCCTACGCCCTGCTGACCCGCGCCGCCGTGACCCGCGCCATCGGCGCCCCGCGCCGTCTGAGCGAGGACGAACTCGACGCCTTTCTCGATCGCGTCAGCCGGACCACCGGCGCGCACGCGACCTATTCCGCCCTGGCCGATCAGGCCCGGGCCGCCAAAACGCCCGGCGATCTGATGCAGGTCGCCGCCGCCCTCCATCGCTGGAACCAGGAGCTGACCCGTGGACGTCAATGAGGTGAAGACGATCGCCGAGCGCATCCGCGCCGAGATCGCCAGGGCCGTCGTGGGCCAGGACGGCGCCGTCGACCTGTTGCTGACGGCCCTGTTCGCAGGCGGGCACGTCCTGCTGGAAGGCCCGCCCGGCACGGCCAAGACCCTGCTGGCCCACAGCTTCGCCCGCGCGGTCGGGCTGGACTACGGCCGCATCCAGTTCACGCCGGACCTGATGCCGGGCGACATCCTGGGGTCCAACCTGTTCAACTTCCAGACCTCCAGCTTCACCCTGACGCGCGGGCCGATCTTCTGCGAACTGCTGCTGGCGGACGAGATCAACCGCACGCCGCCCAAGACCCAGGCCGCCCTGCTGGAAGCCATGCAGGAGCGCAACATCACCATCGACGGCCAGGCCCATGCGCTGAGCCCGCGCTTCACCGTCGTCGCCACCCAGAACCCGATCGAGCAGCAGGGCACCTATCCCCTGCCCGAGGCGCAGTTGGACCGCTTCCTGTTCAAGCACGTCCTCGACTATCCCGATCTGGAGCAGGAGCGCGCCATCATCGCCGCCCACGGGTCGCGCACCGGCCAGATGGACCCGGTCGCCCTGGGCGTCGAGACCGTGGCCGAGGCCGCCGCCATCGCCGCCGCCGTGGACGCCGTGGCCCAGGTGCGGCTGACGGACGAGGTCGTCGACTATATCGCCGCCCTGGTGCGGGCCACGCGCGATTCCGCCGATGTGGAGACGGGCGCCTCGCCGCGCGCGGGAGCCATGCTGGCCGTCGCCGCCCGCGCTCGCGCCGCTCTGGACGGGCGCGACTACGTCATTCCCGACGACGTGAAGGCGTTGGCGATCCCGGCTCTGCGCCACCGCCTGGTGCTGTCGCCCGCGGCCGAGATCGAGGGCCGCCGCGTTGAGCAGGTGCTGGCTGGCCTGGTGGATCAGGTGGCGGCGCCCCGGTGATCTACCCCAGCCGACGCGCAGTGACGGTCCTGGCGGCGGGAGCGCCCGTCGCCCTGCTGGCGGGCGTGCTGACGCCTGTCGGCTGGCTGGCCGGTCCGGTCTGGATCGCAGGCGTCGTGCTGCTGTTCGCGGCGGACGCCCTGCTGACCGGCTCGCGCTCCGGCCTGACGCTGGACGCGCCCGAGCCGGTGCGCGCCGCCGTCGGGCGACCGGGCCTGGTCGGACTGACGGCGCGCTTCGCCGCCCAAGGCCGCGCGCCGCATCAGGTCGAAGCCGCCCTGTCGGGCGAGGCCAAGCTGAGCGTGGACGACACCCCGCGCCAGGCCGGGGTGCGCGACCACGTCGCCGCCCTCGCCTTCCCCTTCACGCCCGAGAGACGCGGCGACGCGGCCCTGCATGAGCTTTGGGTGCGCTGGCGCGGACCGATGGGTCTGGCCTGGAAGCAGAAGACGTTCCGCCTGGATCTGTCGGCGCCGGTGCTGACCGATCTGCAGTGGGTGCGCGATCAGGCGGTGCGCCTGTTCGCCCGCGACGCCCTGTTCGGATCCAAGGCCCAGTTGGACATCGGCGAAGGCGCGGAGTTCCAGGCCCTACGCGACTATCAGCCCGGCATGGACCGGCGCGCCATCGACTGGAAGCAATCGGCCCGCCACGCCGCCCTGCTGGCCAAGGAATTCCGCACCGAGCGCAACCACAACGTCATCATGGCCCTGGACTGCGGACGCGCCGCCTGCGAACCGGTCGGCGGAATGCCGCGCGTGGACCGCTTCATCCACGCGGCCCTTCTGCTGTCCTACGCCTGCCTGCGCTCAGGCGACCGGGCGGGCCTGTTCGCCTTCGATTCCCGGCCGCGCCTGTCGACCGGCGCCGTCGGCGGCATGAACGCCTTCCGCACCCTGCAGACCGTCGTCGGCCGGGTCGACTATTCGACGCACGAGACCAACTACACCCTGGCCCTGGCCACCCTGTCGGGACAGCTTCAGCGCCGCTCGCTGATCGTGGTCTTCACCGACTTCACCGATTCCACCGCCGCCGAGTTGATGATCGAGTCTCTGGGCCGGTTGCTGAAACGCCACCTGGTGCTGTTCGTCGTCCTGCGCGACGAGGAGTTGGAGGGTCTGGCCGCCGCCGCGCCGGAAACGGCCGAGGACGTGTCGCGCGCCGTCGTCGCCGCCAGCCTGCTGCGCGAACGCGAAACGGTCATCAGCCGTCTGCGCCGCATGGGCGCCCACATCGTCGACGCCCCCGCCGATCAGGTCGGGCCCGAGGCGGTCAACGCCTATCTGGACCTGAAGCGGAGGGATCTGCTGTGACCGACGCCCCCCTGCTGAAAAGCCAACGCTTCCGCCAGGCGCGCGAAGACGACTGGCGCCGCCTGGAGCGGTTGATGGACAAGGCGGAAAAGGGCTCGGCGTCCAAGCTGACCGACGAAGAGATCCTGGCCGTGCCGGTGCTGTACCGTTCGACCCTGTCGGCCCTGTCGGTGGCGCGCGAGACCTCGCTGGATCAGGGGCTGATCGACTATCTGGAGACGCTGTCGGCGCGGGCCTACTTCTTCGTCTACGGCTCGCGGGCGACGCTGCGCGACCGGCTGACCGCCTTCTTTCGTCATGACTGGCCCGCCTCGGTCAAAGGCCTGTGGCGCGAGACCCTGGTGTCCGCCGCCCTGATGCTGCTGGGCGCCGTGGTCGGCGGCTGGCTGGTCATGCACGATCCCGAATGGTTCTACGCCTTCGTGCCAGGCGATCTGGCGGGCGGACGCGATCCGGGCGCCTCGACCGCCACTCTGCGCGCCACCCTGGACGGGACCGAGAACGCCGACGGCCTGTCGGTGTTCGCGGCCTTCCTGTTCACCCACAACGCCAAGGTCGCCCTGTTCGCCTTTGCGCTGGGCTTCGCCCTGTGCCTACCGACCGGCTTGCTGGTCCTCTACAACGGCGCGACGCTGGGCGCCTTCTTCGCCCTGTTCGCCAGCCGCGGCCTGGGGGTCGAGCTGGGCGGCTGGCTGCTGATTCACGGCGTAACCGAGCTGTTCGCCGTCATCCTGGCCGGCGCCGCCGGTCTGAAGATCGGCTGGGCCGTCGCCTTCCCCGGCCGGGCGCACCGACTGGACGCCGCCGTCCAAGCGGGGCGAACCGCCGGCGTGGTCATGGGCGGGGTCATCGTCATGCTGCTGCTCGCTGGTCTGCTGGAGGGCTTCGGACGGCAGCTGATCGCCGACACCGGCCTGCGCTACGCCGTAGCGGGCGTGACGGCCCTGATCTGGGGGCTCTACTTCTATGGTCCGAGACGGGAGGCGTCTCGTGTCCGCTGACGCCGCAAGGATCGACAAGACCGAGCGCCCCTTCGTCACGCCCGAGGGCGTGGACCTGCGACTGAACATCGGCGACGCGGGGCAAAGGGCGGCGGCCTTCCTGCTGGACGCCGCAATCATCATGGGCGTGCTGATCGCCTTCACCCTAGCCCTGATCTTCACCGGCGTCGGCGCCATAGGCGCGGCCGGACAGGCGGGGGCGGAACTGGTCGCCGTGCTGTGGCTGGTGGTCTTCTTCCTGCTGAGGAACTTCTACTTCACCGCCTTCGAGCTGTCGGCGGCGGCGGCCACGCCCGGCAAACGGGCGATGGGCCTGCGCGTCGCCTCGCGCGACGGCGGACGGCTCCGGGCGGAATCGGTGTTTGCGCGCAACGCCATGCGTGAGCTGGAGGTCTTCCTGCCGCTGTCGCTTCTGGTGACGCAGGCGGGTCAGGGCGGGGTCGACAGCTGGATGTATCTGCTGGCCTTCGTCTGGGCGGCGATCTTCGTCTTCTTCCCCCTGTTCAACCGGGACCGGCTACGCCTGGGCGACCTGGTCGGCGGCACCTGGGTGGTGCGCACCCCACGCCGCAAGCTGACCCGCGACATGGCCGACGACGGGTCGGAACAGCTGGCGAGGTATGACTTCACCCTGGCGCAGCTGGACGCCTATGGGACCAAGGAGCTGCACGTCCTGGAATCCATCCTGCGCACCGGTGAACGCAAGACCATGCGCGCGGTCGCCGACCGCATCATGGGCAAGATCGGATGGTCTCGCGATCCGCACCAGACGGACCGCGACTTCCTCAGCGCCTATTACGCCGCCGTGCGCGGGCGGCTGGAGCAGAAGCTGCTGATGGGCGTGCGGCGTCGCGACAAGCACGACGTCTGACGCCGCGTCCCATCAGTCGAACACGGCGGCCAGAGCCTCAGGCCCGGCCCCTTCCTTGACGGTCCGCAGTTCGTAATAGAGCGCCGCCACCCCGGCCGAAGCGACCACTGCCGACAGGATGTTGACCACCACGCCGGACGCCACATTGACCCACAGGTTCGGGCTTCCGTCGAAGAAGCCGCCGCCGGTCGCCAATCCCAGCGCGCCGACCGCGGCTCCGATGATCCACGACAGAATCACATAGATGACCATCAGGCCGAACACGTTCCAGCGATAACCGCGGGTCAGGTCGCGACTGCGTTGCAGGCTCTCGAATATGCCCCGCTGCTCAACCACCACGGCGGGCGAGGCGACCGACCACATCACCGCGACGATTACGCCCGGCACGATCAGGGCCAGAGAGGCCAATCCCGTGCCCAGGCCGGCGATTATGGCCAGCCCCAGCAGCGGCAGAAACATCTTCACGCCGATGTCGAACGCCTGGCTGAAGGACGTGGTTTTGCCGTTGAACCCGTTGATAGCCGCCTTCATGACCATGCCCTGAACCATGTAAAGGCCCGCCAGATAGAAGACCCAGCCCGCCGCCATCGTCAGGAATCCGGCAGCGCCGCCGTCGGTGACGACCGTGCTCTGGCCCAGGCCCATGACGGCGCTGGGCGCCCCGACCATGACCGTCGCCGCGCCGAAAAAGATCGCTGCGTTTTCGCGAATGGTCGTGAAGGTGCGCTGGATCACCCGACCGAGGTCGAACTGGCCGCCCCGGCTGACGGCCTGCCCCGTCCAGGTCGGTGGGGCGACCGCCTGCAGTACGAAGATTTCGGTCGCCTGCAGATCCGCGCCGGGCACGAAATCCACCTTCTGCCCACGCGTTAGCGGCAAGGGTGTCCGGACTTGCGTGGCGTTGAACAGATAGCGCGCCTTATCGTCGCCCAGGATCGCCCCCATCCCGGTTGCCTGATCGAATGTCAGAACCTCACCACGCATGATCATGCCCCCGAATACCCTCATTATCCGGCCTATCGATGTCGCGGCGGATTGGCCAGAGCTTTCATGCCCCTGATCACACCTGACATTCCGATCTGTCGTGTTGAGTCAGCCCCGCTCATTCGGCAGCTTATCGGCAACCTTGTCCGAAAGCGGGCGTCGCCGACCGCCGCGTTGAGTCAGAAACGGACATCCGTCTTCGCTTCTGGCGTTTATCCACAACCTATCTACGCCTAGTGTTTTCGTACCCAACGCGCCCCCGCAGCCGCTCTAGCGCTTTCGGGCTTGCAACAGAAGCGCTGTCGCCGAGCGCAACAGCCAGACCTCTCAAGTTGCATAATTTTTGGTGTTAATTCAGCTATTTATAGCTGCAACAGTTTCCGAGCCTGTGCAATCTGCGAAATATAGGTTGCTGATCTGACCCGTGCCGTCAGACGCCGAAGCTTCCCCGCCAGCCGTCGAACGCAACTTCGACGTTCGCAGGCACAGACCGCGACAGGACGTTGTAGTCCAGATCGATATGCAGGTTGGTCAGCACGGCTTTCGACACCTCGGCGCGCGCGATCCATTCCAGCGCCTGGTCGACGTGGGCATGGGTCGGATGCGGCGTGTAGCGTAGCGCGTCGATGATCCAGAGTTCAGCGCCGCGAACGGCCTCGAGCGCGGCGTCGTCCAGGCCGGAAACATCGCTTGAATAAGCGATCGGCCCAAGACGATAACCCACCGAGCGGATCGGTCCGTGGGCCTGGTCGAAGGTCCTGACGGAGATCGGGCCGCCAAGCCCCTCGATCCGCCAGTGTTGCCCGTGCGGCGGGATCCGCTGGGCCTCGACAATGGCCGGATAGCCGTGATGGCTTTCGAAGATGTAGTCGAAACGCCGCGTCAAGGCCTGATGGGTGGCCGCATCCATCCAGGCGGGAATTCGTCGCCGGGCATGAACGGCGAAGACGCGCAGATCGTCGATGCCGTGGGTCTGGTCCGCGTGATCGTGGGTGTAGAGAACCGCATCGATGTGACGTGTTTCGGCGGCCAGCATCTGCTGGCGAAAGTCCGGAGACGTGTCGATCACCACGCTGGTCACGCCGCCCGGACCATGGCGTCGCGCCAGCATGGAGCAGCGGGTGCGCCGGTTACGCGGCTCGGCAGGATCGCAGTCGCCCCAGTCGCCATCGCCGCGCGGCACGCCGCCGGACGAGCCGCAGCCGAGAATGACGACCTCCAGCTCGTCCCGCCCGCTCATTCCGCAGGCCTCGGAATGCGATCGAACAGGTTGAAGAAGGCATCGGTTGTCCGTTGATCCGCCTGCTCGAGCGTCCAGCCCCGGACCTCAGCCAATTTTTCGAGCACCAGGCCGACGTAGGCCGGCTCGTTTCGGCGGCCGCGATGTGGGATCGGCGCAAGATAGGGACAGTCGGTTTCGACGATGATGCGATCCTCAGGCATCCGGCGGATGACCTCCCTCACCTCTTCGGCCGCCTTGAAGGTGGCGATGCCGGAAACGGAGAACCAGGCGCCGAGTTCCATAGCTGTTTCAGCCAGTTCCAGGCCGCTTGTGTAGCAATGCATCAAGAGCTTGAAGGGCGCGCGGGCGTGCTCCTCGCGCAGAATGTCAGCCATGACTTCATCGGCCTCGCGCGTGTGGATGACCAACGGAAGCTCGGTGCGCCGCGCCGCTTCGATATGCTGGCGGAAGACCTTGGCCTGAACATCGCGCGGGCTGAGATCATAGTGGAAGTCCAGGCCGCATTCGCCGATGCCGATGACGCGCGGGCGATCCGCCAGTTCGATCAGGCGATCGGCGGTCAGATCGCCATAGTCCTTGGCCTCGTGCGGATGGACGCCGACCGTGCACCAGATGTCGGCGTTGTTCATCGCCAGGGCGTGGGTCGCTTCAAAGGTCGACAGCTTGTCCGAAATCTCGACCATCAGCCGCACGCCCGCCTGGCGCGCACGGTCGATCACCGCCTCGCGATCCTCATCGAACTGAGGCGCGTGAAGGTTGACGTGACTGTCGATGAGCATATCAGGCGGCGGCTTTCGTGCGGGCGATATCGGCCAGGGCTCCGGCCAGGACGTCTCCCTTATCAAGATTCAACCCGGCGGCGCGATCGGGCATCTCGGACAGACGTCCCCACAGCTCGGCCCAGCGCGCGCCTTCTCGTCCCTCGGATTCGACGGCCCGACGCTTCACAGCGGCGATTACGCGGTCCATCAGGGCTTCGAAACGCGCCTGTCCTTCGGCGCCCCGGAAACCGTCGGCGATCGCCAATTGCTCTGCGCGGTCCACGTCCGGCCCCTCGACCCAGGCGCGAGCCAGACGGTCGACTTCGGTCATGGCTCCGGAGGCCAGATCCAGGGCTGCGCCGGGCGAACCGCCCGCCATGCTCGCCGCCGCGACCGCTTCATCGCGGGATACGCCGGTGCGTCGCTCGACCAGTTCCGCCAGGCGCGCTTCCGGCCAGATGGGAAAGGTCAGCCGCCGACAGCGCGATCGGATGGTGGCCAGCAACCGACCCGGCGCATGGGTGACCAGGAAGAGCACGCCGTTTTCAGGCGGTTCCTCAAGAATCTTGAGCAAGGCGTTGGCGGCGTTCACATTCAGGTCGTCCGCGGCGTCGATGATGGCGACGCGGCTTCGGGCTTGCGAGGGGCTCTTGGCGAAGAATTCGGGTAGGTCGCGGGCCTGATCGACCGAAATGGCGCGCTTCAGCTTGCCGCCCTCGACCGCGCGTTCCAGCACCAGAAGATCCGGATGGGCCTGGGCGGACACCAGGCGGCTGACGGGGTCATGCGGCGCGGCGCCCAGCGGCCCGCGCGACGGGTCCGGCGCGGCTCCCAGCAGGCGGCGTGCGGCGCGATAGGCGAAGCTGGCCTTGCCCGATCCCTCGACCCCGCACAGCAGCCAGGCGTGGTGCAACCGGCCGCGGTTCAGGGCGTCCAGGAAGGCTTCCTCAGCCTGGGTGTCGGCGATCAGATCGAAACGGTCGCGCGGATGCTCGCTCAAAGCAGCCGCTCCTCCACCACGGCCCAGAGGCGGGCAGAGACCGCTTCCACCTCTCCGGTCGCATCGAGGATGACGCACCGTTCGGGGTGACGTTCAGCCACCTGGAGGAAGCCGTCACGCAATTTCTGGTGGAAGGCCAATCCCTTGGATTCGAAACGGGTCTCGAACAGGCCGCGCCCGAAGGCTCGATCCAGTCCGACCTCGACCGGAAGGTCGAACACCAGCGTCAGGTCGGGTTGATCGCCATTGACCACGGCGTCGTCCAAGGCCTCGATCAGGCTTTCGGGCGTTCCCCCGCCGGCGCCCTGATAGACGCGACTGGAATCGGCGAAGCGGTCGCAGACCACCCAGCGTCCGGCCGCCAGGGCGGGGACAATGGTCCGTTCCAGATGGTCCGAGCGCGCCGCATACATCAGCAGGGTCTCTGTCCGCGCGGACCATCGATCCGCCTCGCCCGAAACGGCGATACCGCGGATTTCCTCGGCGCCCGGCGACCCGCCAGGCTCGCGCGTCTGAAGCACGTCGAGCCCGCGCGCGCGCAAGCGTTCGACCAACAGGCGCGCCTGGGTCGTCTTGCCGGCGCCCTCGCCGCCTTCGAAAGTGATGAATCTGCCTCGCTGCACCTGCGCACAATGGCGAGCGAGGCGCGGGAAGCAAGCCCGTTCAGCCGCCTATCAACAGGGCGTCGCCAAACCCGCGTGCGACGACAGCCTGACGCGCCCGCTCAGCGGCCCCCGCATCGGGCCAGGGACCGACCACGACGCGGAACAGCGCGCGGCCGTCCCGGTCGATGTTCTGGACCACAGCCTTGTCGCCGAGACGTCGCGCCACTCGATCGGCGCCGCGACGATCCGAATAGGCCCCCGCCTGCACCCAATAGGCGTTCAAGGCCGCTGGCTGCGCCGCCGCATATGCTGGCGCGGGCGGGCTCGATGCCGTCACGCTTTCATAATAGGGGCGCGGTCCCGACGACTGAGGCGTCGCTTGCGCCTGAACCTGGGCTCGAGGCTGAGGCGCGTTATCGACGTCGGCTCGGCGAAGAGAGGTTCCTCCGCCCTGACGCGGCGCCCGCCCGACATAGCGGACCCGCACGTCCCCGACGCCTTGCTGCAGGAGACCCAGTTCTTCAGCCGCCCCGCGCGACAGGTCGATGATGCGGCCGTCGACAAATGGGCCGCGATCATTGACGCGAAGGATGACCCGACGGCCGTTGGCGCGGTTGGTCACCTCGACCAGGCTGGGCAACGGCAGGGTCTTGTGAGCGGCGGTCAGGGCGTTCATGTCGAAGCGCTCGCCGGTGGAGGTGGATCGTCCGTGATGATAGCTGCCGTACCAGGACGCCTGGCCCACCTCGTCGTAGTTCGGCTGTTCCTTGGGGTGATACCAGCGGCCGCGGACCTGATACGGACGCATGGTGCCCGAGACGATCGGGGCGGGATCGGTCACCACGGGCACGCTGATGGGCGCGTCGCCCTTGCCGCCCAGGCTGGCGCAGGCCGCCAGGGTTGAGAAGGCGGCGAGAATAATCGCCCCTTTCAACAATCTCGCCCACATAACGTTCTGCACTCCAGCCGACAGGAAATCGGAGCGAGACTAGAGGCAGAGGTTTCCGGTTTGGTTAACGCTCCGTTTGCGCGTATGGCCTTGCGTCAAAGCCCCTCCCCGGCTGGACGTCAGAACCGAGCGCCTTGAACACTTCCCTCTACAGGACCCGAACCGGGGTCTTCCTTCTCGCGATCCTCTGTTGCGCCCTGTGGGGCAGCGCATTTCCCGCCATCAAGAGCGGCTACGCCCTGTTGCAGGTCGCCCCGACCGACATCGCGAGCCAACTGTTGTTCGCGGGCTGGCGTTTCGCCCTGGCTGGCGTGATCCTGCTGATCGTGGCCGTGGGCATGAAGAAGCCGGTTCTGGCCATGAGCGGCCGTCAGGCCGGGCAAGTCGCCCTGCTCGGGCTGACCCAGACGGCCATTCAGTACGTTTTCTTCTACATCGGCCTGGCGCACGCCACGGGCGTGAAGTCCTCCATCATGAACGCGACCAGCGTCTTCTTCAGCGTCGTTCTGGCCCACTTCATCTATGCGGATGATCGGCTGAGCGGCCGCAAGGCGCTGGGCTGCCTGATCGGCTTCCTGGGCGTCGTCGTGGTCAACCTCGGCGGCGGGGGTGAATTCGGCTTCGACTTCACCTTGCTGGGCGAAGGTTTCATCGTGATCGCGGCCTTTGTCCTGGCCGCCGCCTCCATCTATGGCAAACGGCTGTCGCGCAATCTGGACCCCATGGTCATGACCGGCTGGCAACTGGCCATCGGCGGCTTGATTCTGACGGTTGCAGGCATGGCGATGGGCGGACGGATTCAGGGACTGGACCTGACATCGGGGACTTTGCTCCTGTATCTGGCCCTGCTCTCGTCGGTGGCCTTCGCGGTGTGGAGCCTGCTCCTGAAGCACAACCCGGTGGGGATGATCGCCGCCTTCAATTTCCTGATCCCGGTCTTCGGCGTCTCGCTGTCGGCGGTTTTTCTGGGAGAATCCATGCTGCGCTGGAGCTACCTGATCGCCCTCATTCTGGTCTGCGCCGGCATCTGGCTCGTCACCCGCCCGAATGCGCCGCCGAACGGCAAGATCGCCTGACGCTTTCCGCTTGGGTCGCGCTCGGCTTGCCGCTATGCACGGGCGAGCGCGAGCCGACTCGCGTGGGACAGGTGGCCGAGTGGTTTAAGGCAGCGGTCTTGAAAACCGCCGTAGGTGGAAGCCTACCGTGGGTTCGAATCCCACCCTGTCCGCCACCGTCCTGAGCTGGAAGCAACCATCGAGGATGGTCATGAGGACGCTAAGCGCGGCCCCATAGTGAGCTTCATAGCTTCGGTAACTAGGCTGCTCGCTCCAGGCCATAGCCGGACATCGCCGCCGTCCGGAAGGTGTTTGGGACCCTGGGTTCAGAGATCGTCCGGGCGAAGGGGCGTCTTCAGGCCATCGTGCTCGACCATGCGTGCGACGATGTGGGGGCGAGATTCCTAGCGTTGCCCTGCCCCACACGCCTCATGCCTGCGCTCATTCCGAGGAAGATCCCGACATTGGAAATGTCGACTCTACGCCATGGATCAAACGGCTTCAGCCCCTCCTGAACTTTAGCCTGATTGTCGGGTTGATCCCGCCCGCGTGTGCACGGCAGATCAGCCTATGTCAGGCGCACCGCTTCAGCCAGGACATCCATGGGAAGCGGCCCGGAAGCCAGGACGAAATCATTATATTGGCGCAAGTCGAACCGCGCCCCAAGCCGGCGCCTTGCCTCTTCGCGCGAGGCTGCGATCTGCTGCTTGCCGACCATGAAGCTGCAGGCCTGACCGGGATAGACGCAGTAACGGTCGATCTCGCGCTCGGCGGCGTCGCGATGCTCGCCGGCATGGGTCACCATCCAGTCGATCGCGTGTTCACGCGTCCAGCGGGCATGGTGAATCCCCGTGTCGACGACCACGCGGCAGGCCCTGAAAAGCTGCCCCTGCAGATAGCCGATCCGACCGACCGGATCGCCTTCGAAGGCGCCGATCTCATCGGCGAGCTGCTCGGCGTAGAGCGCCCAGCCTTCGGTCCAGGCCGAGAAACGGACCGTCCGCCGGAACAGCGACAGCTCGCCGGCTGCCTGCAGGACGCTATCCTGGAAATGGTGCCCCGGCACGCCTTCGTGGTGGAGGAGCGTGGGAATGCGCCACAGGGCGTTTTCCTCGACCGAGCGCAGGTTGATGTAGATAATCGACGGCTGAGCGGGATCGCTGCTGGCGCTGTAGAAACCGCCGGGCGCGCCGTTCTGGATGGCGGGCGAGACGCGACGCACCTCCACCGGCCGATCCGGGGTCACAGTGAACCCGCGCGACAGCAGCCCCTTGACGTGGTTCAGGCGCTGGTTGGCGTAGTCGATGATTTCCTGACGCCCGGCTTCCGTATCTGGCTTGAGGAAGCGCGGGTCGCGATCCAGGGCGGCCATGCGGGCGCCGACTTCCCCCTCCGTCAGACCCTCGGCTCTCAGCAGCCGGTCGATTTCGGCCGAGAGTTCGGCGACCCATGACAGGCCCAGCTG
The DNA here is from genome assembly GCF_053645695.1 of Brevundimonas sp. NPDC055311. NCBI lineage: Bacteria > Pseudomonadati > Pseudomonadota > Alphaproteobacteria > Caulobacterales > Caulobacteraceae > Brevundimonas > Brevundimonas sp. NPDC055311. The sequence continues at coordinate 48,505 of NZ_JBSHMV010000001.1, read as the reverse complement.
ATGCAGTTCGCCCGGCGCATAGCTGGCGGTGGTGTTGGAATGAAGCGCGGAGGCGTAATAGGCTTCTCCGTCCGGCTTGGCCCACACGCCCGCGCGAGCGTCGGTGCGAGGCTGCAAGGCGGCCAGGGCTTCGCTCTGGCGCTGCAGGGCGGGTCGGATCCGCTCGGCGAAGATCGCCGCCGCGCGCGTGTCCAGACCGGCGATCCCGGCTTCGCGCGCTCGCTCCAGCGCGGGCGCCGTCAGCGCATTGCCCGTCGGCGAGGACTCACGAAGAGCCGCAATCTGGGTCAGGGTCTTGGCGAGAATGAAGTCGGGCGGGATGACGCCGAGCCCCGCGTCGTGGCGGATCTGTTCGGTCTCCTGATCCAGGGCGACGGCGAACTGGTTCAGCTTGTCGAGATAGCGGTCGGCGTCGGCCGCGTTCTTCATCGGCGAGCGACCGCCGATGCCGTCCGGCAGCCAGTAGTAGGCGCCGTTCATCTGGCTGACGACATAGGGGCTGGGCCGCAGATTGATGTCCGAGAAGCCATAACGGCCATACTGGTCGGCCATCGCCTCATAGACGAAGCGGGCCGTGTCGTAGTCCAGCGCTGCGGCGGCCGAGAGCGCCGCGCGGTTCACCGCGCCCAGTTCAGCCAGCCGCTGCGCCGTCGCCTGTCCGTGGCGAGCGCGGGCCGCCAGCGAATAGTCGGCCAGGCGGTCGCCGCCCCCTTCCTCGGCGCGCAGGGCCTGGGCGTGGCGTTCGAGCATGGCGGCAAGGCGGGCGTCGTCGGCCCCGCCGCCCTTCGCCGCGCCGGGCGAAACGGCGCCCGTAGCGCACGCCGCCAGAGGGGAAGCCATGCCGAGCGCCGCAGCGCCGACCAGGAGATCACGACGACGCATCAGGCGGCGCTCCATTGCTGAACAAGGGCGTCCAGGACTTCCATCGGCAAGGGGCCGGAACGCAGTACAAGATCGTTATAGTCGCCCAGACGGAAACGACCGCCCATGGCCTGTCTCGCCGCCTCGCGCGAGGCGACGATCTGTTGCTTGCCGACCATGAAGCAGCAGGCCTGCCCAGGGTAGACGCAGTAGCGGTTCACTTCCCGCTCGGTCGGTCCGCGCAGTTCGCCGACGGTGTCGACCATATAGGCGACGGCCTGTTCGCGATCCCAGCGCTCGTGGTGCAGGCCGGTGTCGACCACCACGCGGCCGGCGCGCCAGAGCTGCGCCTGCAGATAGCCGATACGGCCGTAGGGGTCGGCCTCATAGGCGCCGATCTCGTCAGACATGGCTTCGGCGTAAAGGGCCCAGCCCTCGGTCCACGCGGAGAAGCGCGCCGCGCGCCGGAAGGCCGACAGGCCGCCGACCTCGTCCAGCACCGCCGCCTGAGAGTGATGGCCCGGTACGCCTTCGTGATGGATCAAGGTCGGCAGGCGCCAGGACGGCAGATCGCTGGGCGTCTTCAGGTTCAGCAGAACCGCGCCCGACATTCCGCCCGACGGCCCGTTGTAGAAGGCGACGGGAGAGCTGTCCTCGGTGGCCGTCGACATGCGGCGAACCTCGACCGGCGTGTCCACCAGATGGGTGAAGGCCCGCGACGCCCGCGCCCGCGACGCCGCCAGATAGGCTTCGGCCTGACGATGAACCTCGACCCGCCCGGCATCGGTGTTCGGCTGCAGGAAGCGCGGGTCGACGTTCAGGGCGGCGATACGCTCGCCGACCGAGCCCTGGCTCATACCCAGTCGCTTCAGATCAGCGTCGATCTCGGCCGACAGGGCCGCCACCCACTCCAGACCCTGACGATGCAGCTCGCCCGGCGCCCGCCGGATGGTGATGTTGGCGTACAGCGACGAGGCATAGAGCGCCTCGCCGTCCGGTTGCGCCCAGACCCCGGCCTTGTCCGACGCGCGCCCGACAAGGGCGTCCAGCGCCTGCGCCTGACGGTCCAGCGCGGGGGCGACGATCCGGCTGAACAGGGCCGCCCCTTCCTCGCCCAGGGCTTCGTCGGAGCGGTACGCCGGAGCCAGGACGGGATTGGCCCCCGGCGCGCTGTCGCGCAGGGCCCTGACCTGCGCCGCTGTCATCGCCAGAATGAAGTCCGGCGGAATGACGCCCTGCGCCGCGTCGTGGACGATGCGTTCGCTCTCCTGCTCGATGCCGCGCGCCAGGGCGGCGACGCCATCTAGGTATACGTCCCGTCCCTTGATCGCCCGCGCCCCGATCCGCGGCGGCGACCAGTAGTAGGCGCCGTTCATCTGGCTGACGACATAGGGGCTGGGGCGAAGATCAAGATCCACGGTACCCGGCCGCGCCAGATGATCATCCAGAACGCCATAGACGAAGGCCGCGGTATCCCGGTCGATGCGGGCGGCAGGCGACAGGGCCGCGCGATCGACGCTCTGAAGTTCAGCGATCCTTTGCGTGTTCTCCGCTCGGAAACCAGCGCGTCCTGCAACGGAGCGGTCGCCCAGCGGATCCGCCTCGCTTCCTCCGTCGAACGCCTGAAGAGAGCGGGCGTGCCGTTCCAACAGCGCCGCCAGCCGACCATCGGCGCTGTCGAAAGCCGCAGCCGCAGGCGCGGCGGCCAGGGCGGCGGTCCCAGCCGCCGCCGTCAGCATCTGCCGTCTGTTCATGCCCTGCTCCCCTTCAGTCCCGCCCGCTTAGGCGGCGGCCAGCCAGCGGTCGATCTTGGCTTCCAGCACGTCCAGCGGCAGAGCGCCGGTGTCCAGCACCTGATCGTGGAAATGGCGGATGTCGAACCGGTCGCCTAGCTTCTGGGTCGCCCGGCCGCGCAGTTCCTGAAGCTTCAGCTCGCCCACCTTGTAGGCGCAGGCCTGACCGGCGTTGGTGATGTAGCGGTCGATTTCGACCACCACGTCGCGCTGCGCCATCGAGGTGTTGGCCAGCATGTAGTCGATGGCCTGCTGACGCTCCCACCGCAGGGCGTGAAGTCCGGTGTCGACCACCAGACGCACCGCGCGCAGCATCTCCATGTCGAGATGGCCGAACCACTGATACGGGTCGGTGAACAGACCCAAGTCCTTGCCCAAAGACTCCGCATACAGGCCCCAGCCCTCGGTATAGGCGGTCGCCGGCGCCAGGCGGAAACGCAGCAGATCCGGCAGGCTTTCGTCTTCCTGCACCAGGGACGACTGATAGTGGTGGCCCGGCACGCCTTCGTGCAGCGCCAGGGTCTCCAGCGTCGGGATGGGGCGCGTGTTCAGCATCGCCATGTTGAAATAGAGCACGCCGGGCTCCGAAGCGTCCGGCGGGCCCGAGCGGTAATAGCCCGTGCCGCGCTGGTCCCCCAGCGCCGGCAGCGGACGGACCTCGAACTCGGCGCGCGGGCGGCGTGAGAACAGTTCGGGCATCCGCTGCCAGACCTTGGCCTCGATCCGCTCGAAGTGATCGATCAGGTCTTTCGGCTCAGTGTAGTAGAAGCTCGGCTCCGTGCGGATATGTTCGAAGAAGGCCGGTAGATCGCCGGTGAAGCCCGCCGCCTTGCGCGACTCCTCCATCTCGGCCCGGATACGGGCCACTTCCGACACGCCCAGACGGTGGATCTCCTCGGCGCTCATGGTGGTCGTGGTGTGGCGGACCAGGTCGGCCGCATAGACGCGCGCGCCGTCCTTCATCGCCCACAGGCCCGCACCCTCGGTCGCGGTCGGCAGGTAACGATCGCGCAGGAACACGCGCCACTGGTCATAGGCGGGATAGGCGCCGTCCTGGACCGCCTTGCGATAGGCCGCCTCCAACCGCGTGCGGTCAGCCGCTCCGATCGCATCGGGGAAGCGCGTCGCCGGCGCATAGAGGGGATTGTCCTCGACCGGCAGGGCCAGGAAGGCCTCGACCTGCGCCAGGACGTTGGTGACCACGATCTTCGGCTGATGATAGCCCTCGGCCATCCCCTGCTCCAGACGCTTCACCGTGTCGTTCATGAAGGCCGTGAAGCCTTCCAGCTGGGCCAGACCCAGCTCATAGTCCTGAAGCGACTTGAACTGGGCGCTGGTCATATAGTCGGGGAATTCGACGTGCAGGCCGAACGAGGCGTTCAGCGGCGCCTTGTTGCGGATCGCATGCAGACCGCTGTCGATCTCGTCGACCGCCTTCTCCGCCTGATAGCGGAAGACATCATAGGCGATCTGATCGCCCTCGGGCAGGGAGGCGCGGTCGATAGCCGACAGCGCGTTCAGCTCCGCCCGCTTCTGGGCCCCGAATTGCCGGGCGTAGGCCTCGCCCTGAGGGTCGATGAAGACGTCGCCGGTCGGCCGTTGCCCCCGTCGCGCCAGGCGCAGCGGATTCAGGGCGTCATCCGCCTTCTGGCTCTCCTTGACCAGGGCCGCGAACCGCTCCCGCGCGTCCGTCTGGCGCCATGCAGCCGCAGCGGGCGATGCGGCTACAATGCTGAGCGCCGCCGCACCGGCCACGCCCAGAAGGAGTTCACGTCTTCTCATACTCGGTTCCCTCAACTCATACGTCCCGCTCGAGATTCAAAGCGCGACGACGACGGCCTCAGGAGGATGGCCGAACCGTCGCCGCCGCGCCTGATCGGGGTCAGAACTTAGCCGTCAGACCCACGAAGTAGCGCCGTCCCAGGATGTCATAGGTCGAGGGATCGGTATTGGCCTGGATGCCCGGCGACCAGGTCTGCGGGTCCTGATCGGTCAGGTTGTTGACGCCCGCGCGCAGAACGACGCGTTCGTTAACCTCCCAGGTGCCCAGCAGATCAAAGTAGTTGATCGCATCCAGCTTGTTGTCGGTGCGGTAGATATCCATCTCGCCCACCCGGCGCCAGCGCAGGCCCACGCCATACGGCCCCTTGGAATAGTTGACCGAAGTCAGGAACTTCCATTCCGGGAAGGTGAAGCCGTTGGTGGAGTCGATGGTGCCCGCACGCTCGTTGAACGGCCCGCCCGCAGCATCCTGACGCTGCCATGCGTCCATCCAGCCGACCACGAAATTCAGGTTCAGCGCGCCCCAGTCGGGCATGCCGGCGTCCATCAGGTCGAAGCCCCAGTCGACCTGGAGGTCGACGCCCGAGGTCTTCAGCGTGGCCAGGTTCTGCTGCAGGCCCAGGCTGTCCACCACATTGCCCGTCATGGAATCGCGGCGGAACAGCTGGCAATAGCCGTTGTTGACGTCATAGCTGGTGTTCGTCACGCCCGTGGCGTTGAAGCAGCCCTGAAGCTGGTTCGCGGCCGTGATGGTGCCGACCACGTCGGTGATCTCGATGCTGTAGTAGTCGAGCGAGGTCGACAGGCGCGAGAACAGCGGGTTCTCCAGCTGCGGACGATAGACGAAGCCCAGCGTCCAGGTGTCCGCCGTCTCTTCCTTCAGGTTGCGGTTGCCGCCGACGAAGCCCTGAATCTGCGTGCTGTTGAAGACATAGCTGTCGACAGCGGCCGCCGACAGGCCCTGGGCGATGCAGAGATCGCGGACCTTGGCCGCGTCCGGCCCGTTCCGGTAGGCGCCGCGGATGTCGCAGGGGTCGCCGCCATAGACGGCCTGACCTGCGGCGTTCACCGGGCTGCCGATCTGCGGCGAGCTGATATCGCGGTTGCCGAACAGTTCGCCGATGGAGGGCGCACGCACGGCGCGCTGGACGCCGCCGCGAACACGCAGACCGTCGACAACGGCCCAGTCGATGTCCGCCTTATAGGCGGAAACCCCGCCGACAGTGCTGTAGTCGGCGTAGCGATAGCCGAGGTTCAGATCCAGCGACTGGACGAACGGCTTGTCCGCCAGGACCGGGATCAGGGCCTCGATGAAGACTTCGGTCGAGTTGGTCGAGCCGGTCAGGGGTTGAACCGGATTGAAACCGGCGACTTCCACGCCGCCGATCTTGCCGCCGTCAGGCAGGCCGTCAGCGCCCAGGTGGTCGACGACCGGATTGCTTTGCGACAGGCCGGCGTCGGGACGGAAGGCGAAGGTGTCTTCGCGATACTGGGCGCCCACGGCGACGCGGACTTCACCGGCCGGCAGTTGGAACAGGCCGCCCTGCAGGGTCGCCTCGACGACGCTCTGCTCGCTGAGGGTGGCGTTCTTGCTGTTGCGGTTGATGTAGTTGATGCAGCTCTGCGACAGCTGCGTCAGGCCGAAGGGGTTGAAGCCGCCTTCGCACAGGCTGGCGCCGCCGGTCGGATCATCCAGCAGTCGCTGAACGGCCGAGCGCGAGACGTTGCCCGATTGCTGCGTCTGGTTGTCGACGCGGCCGTACTGGGCGCTGACGTCGTAGCGCCAGTCGCCGAAGGGCAGATCGCCGCGCACGCCGGTCGTCACCTGATAGACCGTGGTGCTGTCTTCGGCCAGGCGGCCGCCGATGGCGTTGAAGCGCTTGTTCAGACCGAACGAAGCCGTCGGATCCGGACGCGCGTCCAGGAAGGCGCGCAGGTCGGCCGAGATGAACGGATTGGTCGTCGGCACGCGGAAGCCGTACGTCGGCGACGGTCCCGGCATCGGCGTCGGCGCCAGGATCACGTCCGAGCTGTACTGGGTGTACAGGACGTTGCCGTACAGCTCCATCGAGTCCGTCAGGTTGTAGCGAACCGCCGAGAAGGCGTTCCAGCGCTCCAGCGGAATGCTGAGCATGCCGGTCGCGCCGGTGTTGTAGGCCCAGGCCACGCCGGGCTCGTGATAGGCGTCCCATTCGGCGCCGCCGGGGCTCTTGAAGTTGTAGGCGCCGACGTGGCTGAACAGCGAACCGTCGGTGTTGTAGCCGAACTCGCCGGTCGGGGTGACGCAGTTGGCGCAGTTCAGATAGCTGTTGATGAAGGCCTGGCTCGGCAGGTTCGTCGAGTCAAAGGTCGTGACCCCGAGCGGCGAGACGCTGTTGCGGCCGGAAACGCGCGAGAAGCCGCGCGCATCGCTCATGATCGCCGAACGGGTCGAACGGCCGATCGACAGCACCGCATTGCCGCGACCGTCGTCCAGATTGCCGCCCACCGTCACGGTGAAGCTCTCGGTCGTGCCGTCGCCGCGTTCCGTCTGACCATACTGGGCGTCGATCTGAACGCCGGAGAAGCTGTCGTTCAGAATGAAGTTCGCCACGCCGGCCAGGGCGTCCGAACCATAGGTGGCCGAGGCGCCGCCCGAGATGACTTCGACGTTCTTGATCAGGGCCGCCGGGATCAGGTTGACGTCGACCGTGCCGTCCGCGTTCGACGGCACGATGCGGCGACCATTCATCAGGACAAGCGTCCGGTTGCTGCCCAGGCCGCGCAGGTTCAGGTTGGCCTGACCGCCGTTGCCCGGGTTGACCGAGCCGTGGCTGTTGCCGGGCATGAACTGCGGCATGTCGTTCATCAGGCCTTCGACCGTCACCGACCCGGTCGCTTGCAGGTCTTCCTGGCCGACGGTCACGATGGGGCTGGTCGAATTATAGTCCTTACGGACGATCCGCGAACCCGTGACGACGATCTCGCTGACCGAGGTGGGTTCGTCCTGAACCATGGCGGCGGCGGGCTGGGCGGCGAAAGCCGTCAGGGCGGCGACACCGCCGATAACAGTGGATGTCAGCAGACACTGACGCGTATTGGGAGAGGTCAACGAAGGAACTCCAAGGGAATTTAGCGTGAATGGATGAGCGATCAGGCGCGCGTGGCCGCGGCCTTAATCGCGGAACTGGGCGGTGGCTTCGATCTCGACGAGGAAGTCCGGCAAGGCCAGAGACTGGACCCCGATGACCGTGTTGGGCGCCGGCGTTTCGTCGCCGTAGAAGCGTTTCAGGGCGCCGACCACGGCCCCGAGGCGCTCCATGTCGTTATCGACGATGTAGGTCCGCAGCCGGACGACGTCCGACGGACCCAGACCGGAATGGGAGAGGACCGCCGCGATGTTGGCGAGCGCCTTGTCGACCTGGGCGGCGAAATCGCCGACGCCCACGACGTTGCAATCGGCGTCCCATGCGACTTGGCCGGCGAGGTGAAGCACCTTCCCGCCGTCCTGAACGGCGGCATGCGAGAAGCCGAAAGGCGTGCTGTCGTAGAGTCCTGATGGATTGATTTTCGTGGTCGCCATGTCGCCCTCCCGGCTAGTCGACGAGTTCGAGCTGCAGCCCGAAAGGATCCTGGATGTAGAGGTTGGTCTTTCCGGCCAGCGGTCCGGCGTCGATCTCGATGGCGTCCAGCGGCGTACAGCCTCGCTCCGTCAGCCATGCGGCGGCTGCGAGAACGTCATCCACCCGGAACGCGATGTGATGCCCGCCGATGTCGCAGTTGAGCGGCGGCTCCGTCCACCGCCCGTCCGGCCGGTCGTACTGCACCAGTTGGACGCGAGCGCCATCGCCGAAGGCGATCATCGCCAGGGTCAGACAAGCCCCCTGGACGCCCACATGGGCCTCCATCCAGTCGCGCCCATCGGGACCCGTCGGCATGTCGGCCGCGTCCATCGGCCCCATGCGGTAGAGCTCCACCGCCCCGAGGACGCCACAGTAGAACGCCAGCGCCTGATCGAGGTCAGGGACGGTTCTGGACACGTGATCCACCGTGAACGACGGCCTGCCCCCATCGCGAGTAGTTCCGGCCACGCTCCCCTCCATTGCAACGTGTTCCGACTTTTGATGAAGACAGTTTTGTGGCGTTCTGTCGCCGCACACAATGACAGCTTTTGGAAAATTCGTTGCGATAAACGCAATCAACGAACGGCGAGATCACCGACTCTGACGGGCCTTGCAGGGAAGCGCGCCGTGAACCCTGAGCGTTCGGAATGCGGCTGTCCGGCCAGGCTCAGCAGGCTATGCTCGCAGTTTCGGCCCTGGCAGGCGCCCATGCCGCATCGGGTCGCCAGCTTGACCGAGCCGACTTCCGCGCACTGCGCCACGGCGGCCTGCAGATCACCCAAGGCGACATCCTCGCACCGACACACGATCGTGTCCGCATCAGGCAACCGCGCGCTGAACGGCCCCGGGTCCGCGATGGCCTCAAGCAAGGCCGCAAACCGCATCGCCGCCCGCCGCTCCTTGCGCCAGGGCCGTGCGCGACGACGCGCTTCGTCCTGATCGATAAGGCCTTCGTCCAGGGCGACCGCCAGACCGGCCAGAGCGCCTTCGGCCGACGCCGCTGCGGCGCCCTTCACGCCTGTCGTCTCGCCTGCGACATAGACGCCCCGACGCGAGGCCCGCATCCATTCGTCGTGGCTCGCCTTCCAACCGCCGGGCCGAGCAGGCGTCACCTGCAGGCCCGCCGCGCGCGGAAGGTCCGCCTGGGGCATGAAACCGAAACAGAGGGCGGCCGCGTCGCAGTCGAACCGCTCGGCGCCCCCTAGATGCAAGGCGGAAACCCTGCCCTGCCCCTCCACGCTCAGCGCCGCTCGACCGAAACGCAGGGGAACGCCGGCCCTGAGCAGGCGCCAGGCGCTGCCTAGCGCCGAGACCAGAACGGGCCAATGCGTCAGGGCGGCCCAGGGTCGGGTGATCGCGCGCCATGCGAGCGTCGAGAAAGGCTGGATGAAGGCCACTACGGCCACCTCGCCGCCTGCCTCCAGGGCCTGCTCGGCCACAAGCAGTTGCAGCGGGTGGCTGCCCGCGAAGGCCAGGCGCTTTCCGGGGACCAGTTGCTGGCTCTTGATGAAGGCCTGAGTCCCGCCCGCACTCATGACGCCCGGCAAGGTCCAGCCGGGAATGGGCGCGGCAAGATCGTAGCAGCCGCCGGCGATCAGCACCCGGCGCGCCGAAACCTCTTCGACGCCCGACGCGCCGGACAGGGTCAGCGTCCACACGCCGCCCGCTTCACGCAGCCCAAGCACCGATCGCCCGCCCAAGAAGTCGACGTTCGTCAGGGCCTCAAAGGCGGCGAGCCGCGCCTTCAGCCCGCGATAGGCCCCGCCCTTCATCCAGTCGGCGACCGAAAACGTGCGCGGCGGCTGGCGCAGGATCTGGCCGCCCGGCCGCGCCTGTTCGTCGATGACGGCGATCCGCAGGGCCCCATTGAGGCTCAGGCACGCCGCCTGCCCCGCCGGTCCTGCGCCGATCACGGCCAGGTCGTAATCTGGGCTCGCGCCGCTGAGGGACGAACTCATTCGCCGATCCCCGTCTCGACCGTCATTCCGGGTTCAGCCAGGACAAGACAGGCGCGCACGCGTCGGGAAACGTCGCCATCCCGCACATGGACCAGGCATTCGCTGCAGACGCCCATGTTGCAGAAGAGGCCGCGCGGCCGTCCCGAACGATCGCGCCGAAATCCCGTGGCGTCGGCGGCCAGCATGGCCGTCGCGATGGTCTCGCCCGGATAGGCCTGGATCGCGTCGCCGTCGACGCTGAAGGCGAAGGGCTCCCCGCGCGACACGCCGTCGGTCTTACGCAAGCCGACCTCCCATGAAGCTGTTGAGGTGGCCGAAGCGCGCCGGAGAGAAGATCGACAGGCGATCCTCGCGCTCATCCAGAATCAGTCTGGCGAGAAGACGGGCGAACACCGGCCCCAAGGTGAAGGCGGAACCGCCCGCCGCCACATAGACGCCGGGCGCTTGGGGCACTTCGCCCACAAGCGGGGTCTGATCGGCCGTGATGGCGGTGATCCCGGTCCAGCTGCGGATCAGATTGAGCTCGGCGACCGGCGGAAAGATACGCGACGCGACCCCCAGATTGCCCGCGAGCGACGGCGTCAGCAGTTCCGCCGGCCGGTCCAGATCGAACCGGCCCGCTGCGTCCAGCCGCATGCGGGACGGCCATCCCCCGCCGATCAGCATGTTTCCGGCGTGCGCCTGCTTCATCGACAGCCTTTGACCGACGTGCTGGATCAACTGCTCCAGTATCGGCGGCGCCCGCTCGGTCACATTCATCAGCAGGGCGACCGGATAGATGGGAAGGTGCAGGTTGAACAACTCGCCGATACGGCCGGTCCAGGCGCCCGCCGCGATCAGCACCTTGCGGGTCGCAAGTTCGATGTCCGCCTCGCCCCGCCGCACGGTCAGACGATAGCCCTGCGCATCCGCTCCGGCCGCCGTCAGGCGCGCGCCCTGCAGCAGCTGGACGCCCCCCGTCTGGGCCCGCGTCATGAAGGCCGGGGTCAAAGCCTTCGGATCTGCATGGCCTTCCGACGGGAGGTAGGCCGCCGCCGTCACGGCTTCGGAAAGGCCCGGCGCGATCGTTCGCGCTTCGGCGCCGTCGATCAGCCGGGTGTCCAGACCTCCCTCGACCTCGCGGGCGACCTTGCGCTCAAGCGTACGGACCTGGTCCGCCGTCTCGGCGACCATCAGGCCCCCGCGCAGGTGGATGTGGAGATCCGGACCCATTTCGGCGTCCAGCCTCCGCCATTCCTCGATCGCGAGGCGGTTGAGGCTCAACACCTGCGCCGCCTGATCGGCCAGCGCCTCGCCGTTCTCCAAGAAACGGCGCTCCAGCTGAAAATGCAGAGACCCCGCATTGGCGCCGGACGCGCCAATATTGGGATAGCCCGCCTCCACCACGGCCACCGAGGCCCCGGCCTGGGCGAGCCTGAACGCCGTGGCGGCGCCGACCAGGCCGCCGCCGATCACCACGACGTCCAGACGTTTCATCGATCAGGCGCGCCCGAGCGACGCCAGGGTCTCGCGAATGCGCTCCAAATCGGCTTCGCGCACGTCCAGCAGCGGACGGCGCACATAGCCCCCCGGCAGGCCCTGGATATTCAGCGCCGCCTTCAGAATGGCAGGCCCCGACCCGAAGCGGCCGACAAGCTCCGACGTGTACCAAGCGTCCATGATGACCCGGTCCTGACGGCCGCAGGCGCGCGCCGCCTCGAAATCCCCTGCCCAGACGTGATTGTAGAAATCCGGCTGGGTCCGCCCCAATACGCCGCCGGCCCCCATGGTGCCGTCGCCGCCCCCGCCCCTTAACAAGGCCAGGCCGCCGTCGTCCATGCTGTGGCCGAAAACGCGGATCTGCTCGCACAGTCCGAAATAGGTCTGCACGAAGCGGCGCAGGTCGCCCGTCGACTGCTTGATGGCGACGACGTTCTCGATGCCGGCCAGACGGCGCAACAGGTCGAAGTCCATGTCGACGCCCGTGCCCGGCGGCCAGTTGTAGACGCAGATCGGTAGGGCGGCCCCGTCCGACACCGTCTGATAGAAGCTGACGATCTCGTCCGGCGATGGACGAATATAGGGCGGCGGCGTCACCAGCACGCCTTCATAGCCGCAGGCATGGGCGGTCTCGGCGAAGTCGACGACCTCCTGTGCGGTAAAGGCGGTGCAACCGGCGATGAGAGAGATCTTGCCCTTCATCTGTTCGCCGACGGCGGTGATCAGGGCCTTGCGCTCCTGAGGGGCCAGGCTGGTCCACTCCCCCGTGGTTCCGGCCACCACCAGACCGTGCATACCCTCAGCGTGCAGCCATTCCAGCAACGTCCCGAGGCCTGACAGGTCGAGCTGTCCATCGACGTCGAAGGGCGTCGTGATTGCGGGGATGTAGCCGCGCCAGCCGACGCGCATTCTCTTGCCAGTCACAAACACCTCTAGATCAATACTGTGCGACAGATCGCCCCTGTCTCGATCATTTCGTTTAGCCTCACAATACGGGACAAATGATCAATATCATTGCGTTTCACGCAACGCGCGCTAGCCTCTGCGTCCTAGGAGGACTCCATGCAGGGAAACGCGCTTTATTACTTCCACGAGGCCGCGCGTCTGGGCTCGATGCGCCTGGCCAGCGACAAGATCGGCGTCGCCGTCTCTTCCATCAGCCGCCAGATCGCACAACTGGAACGCGACATGGGCGTGGCCCTGATCGAACGCGGACGGCGCTCGATCCGCATGACCGAGGCGGGCCGGCTGGCCTACGAATACTATCAGGGCTGCGTCGCCAACGAAGAAGCCTTCATGAACAGGCTCCACGAGCATCGGCAGATGAAGGCGGGCAAGGTCAGCATCGCGGTTGGCGAGGGCTTTCTGGGCGGCTTCTTCTCCAAGGTCCTTGAGGAGTTCCAGGGCCAGCACCCCGGCATCGCCGCGTCCGTATCAGTGCAGTCGACGACGGAAATCGTCAGGGCGGTCCTCGATGACAACGCCCACTTCGGCCTGATCTTCAACGACTGCGCCGAACCCAAGATCCGCGTGCGCGCGGTCGCGGCCCAGCCCTTGATGGTGGTGTGCGCCCCGGATCACCCGGCGGCGCGGCTGAAGAGCGTCTCGCTGTCCGAACTGAGCGCCTTCGACCTGTGCCTGCCGGACATCGGTCTGAGAATCCGCCAGATCCTGCGCGAGGCCGAGCGCCGTGAACAGGTGTGGCTGGAGCCCGCCCTGACGACGACCTCCCTGTATGTGATGCGCGAGGCAGCGCGGGCGGGCCGGATGGTCACCGTCCTGCCGCGCATCGCGGTGACGAGCGAACTGGAAGAGGGAACCCTGGTGGTCCGCCCGCTCAGCGAGGCCAACCTCGAAGACACGACCATCAGCCTGATCCACCGACTGGGGCGTCAGCTGGACGGTGCGCCCGCGCGCCTGCTGGCCGCGTTCGAAACCCGCATCAAGAGCTGGAACGAGACCGAGGCAGGGCGCGACTGACGCGAACAGGAGGCGGGCTTAACGCCCGCCTTCCTCGGCGCGGCCCCACGTCGTCAGCAGTACGACGATGATCGCGACAAGGGCGTTGACGCCCATCGCCACCAGTCCCTTGTCCCACCCCGGCAGCAGCGCCGCCCACAGGGACTGAGCGGACGGCAGCAACAGGGCCGCATAGCCCGCGCCGATGCCCGCAGCCACGCCGATCGCATTGGCGCGCGGCCACAGGAAGGCCAGGAAGACGCCGGGCGCCAACATGCCGATGGCGGCGTAGGCGGCCAGGCCGATCTCGACCAGGGAAGAGGTCGCGCCGATCGTCAGCCACACGGCCACCGCTGCGAAGCCCACCATCGACAGCCGCGAAACCAGCAGACTGGCCCGATCGCTCAGGTCCGGCTTGAGCGGCATGACTACGTTGCGGCTGAAGATCGACCCCGCCGTCAGCAGCAGCACCGAGCCCGGCACCAGCGCCAGCAGACAGGCCGTCCCGGCCAGCAGGCCGATCATCCACACCGGATAGGCGTCGGACACGAACTGCAGCAGGGCGGCGTTGACGTCCCCGCCCGGCGGAGAAGCCCCGGCCAGCAGGGCGCCGAAGCCCAACAGAATGATGAAGAAGAAGGACAGGGAATAGATCGGCTGCAGCACGGCGTTGCGGCGGATGGCCTTGCGGCTGCCGGCTGCGTAGCAGAGCTGGAACATGTGCGGGAAGATCCAGGTCCCCAGGGCGACGTTCAGCGCCGCCGTCATCATCCAGGTCACCGTCAGGCCGGCTTCGGGGACCATGCCCGGAAAGACGCCGATGCCGGGATTCTGGTCCTGAACCCGCGCGAACACGTCCAGAATGGACGAGGCGCCGACCTTGCCCGCGACGGTGGCGCTCAGGCCGACGACAAGAACGATCATCAACACGTCCTTGACCCCGGCGGCGAAGGCCGCCGAGCGCAGACCCGCCACATAGACGAAGGCCAACATGATGCCTGCGGCGATGATGGCCGCCGCCGTCACCGACACCTCGGTCCCCAACGTCAGGCGCAGGATCAGGCTCAGGGCCGTGATCTGGATCTGCACATAGACGACGATGGCGGCGATACCCGCCAGACCGACCAGGCACCCCAGCCAGGTCGCCTTGTAGCGGGCGGCGAAGAAGTCCGCCTGGGTGATGAAGCCGCCCTGACGGCCCGCCTGCCAGATACGCGGCATCAGCCAGTAGCCCAGCGTCGCCGCCAGGGAGACGGAGGTGAAGGCCAGATAGGCCGGGGCACCATAGGCCCAAGCGTAGCCCGAAATGCCCAGAACGGCGAAGGTCGTATAGATCTCGCCCGCGTTCAGGAACCAGAAGATCAGGGTGCCGAAGCGACGGCCGCCGACCGCCCATTCGGTCACCGTCTTGGCCTTGGACTTCTGATGTCCGTAGAGCATGGCGCCGATCATGGTCGCCAGCACGATGCCGAGGGTCAGAGCCAGGGTCACGACAGACCCTCCCCGTCCTGATCGTCGGTCAGACCCAGTTCCTTCTCGATCCGCTCATCGCCCCAGAAGACGAAGCCGATCACGGCTGTCGCGACCAGGATGCCCGCCATCTGCCACACCATGGGCATAGGCAATGAAAACACCCGCACCGACGCCGTATTGACCAGCGGCGTCAGGCCGATCTGCCAGATGAAGGGGATGACGAGCAGCCAGCGGTGAACATACCGCCGGTGCATCGCCCGGAACGAAGCGTAATGCGTCATGACTACAGGGTCCCAGTCGGTTCAGCGCGCCTGGCCCGACAGGCCGTGGTCATCGCGCACGACCGCCCCGCCCTTCATGACGAAGCTCAGCGAGCGCAGGGCGCCGATGTCCTTGGTCGGGTCGCCGTCCAGAATGACGATATCAGCGTATTTGCCGACCGTGATGCTGCCGATATCGGCGTCGCGACGCATCATGCGCGCCGGCTGGATCGTGGCGGCCTGAAGCGCCTGAAGCGGCGTCATGCCCGCATCGACATAGAGCTCGGCTTCGCGAACCGTGGCGGTCGTGCCCTCATTGTCCTCGAACGGAAACTGATCGGTGCCCAACGCGATCGGCACGCCCAGACGGATCGCCTGCTGCAGCACGGCCCAGTGGTCCTTGCCCACGCTCTCGACCCGGGCCAGGTACCAGTCCGGCGAACCGATCCGTTGGTAGAAGGCGCGCGCGCCGGGCTGGCTGACGACGATGGTCGGAATCAGCCAGGCCTCGTCCTTGGCCATGCGCCGCAGCACCGGCTCCGTCAGGTGATAGCCGTGCTCGAAGGCGTCGATGCCGTATTCCAGCGCCTGCATCGCCGCCTGGGGCGAACCGTTGTGAGCGGTGACGCGCACCCCGTTGCGATGGGCCACGTCGATCAGGACAGAGAGTTCCTCATCGGTCATCGGCGCGGCGGCGATGTCGCCGTGGGTGTCGGAAATGCCGCCCGAAATGGCGATCTTGATCCAGGATGCGCCCTGCTTGATCTGCTCGCGCGCGGCGCGGGCGAAGGCGTAAGGGCCGTCGACTTCGTGGAAACCGTGACCGCCGGTCGGCACGATCAGTTCGCCCGCCGTCTCGATGCGCGGACCGACCGCCTCGCCGCGCTGGATAGCGCGCTTCAGGGCGAAGTCATTGCCGTGTAGTTCGGACGTCAGACGCACGCTGGTGACCCCGGCGCGTAGCGAACGCTCGGCGTTGTGCGCCATGCGCAGGACCTGCTGGGCGTCCGTTTCATTCTGGAGTTCAGCCCCCGCCGCCCCCGGCAGCTTCAGGCCGAAGTGGACATGCATGTTCATCAGCCCCGGAGCCAGCCAACGGCCCTCCGTCGGGATGATGCGGGCGCCGGCCGGCAGCTGGACCTCGCTGCGCGGACCGACGCGGACGATGCGCTGTCCCTCGACCACGACCACGGCGTCGGGAATGATCCGCCCGTCCTCGACCGAAATCACCGAGCCCCCCACCAGAGCCGTGACCTCTCCATCCGGCTGCGCCTGGGCCGAGGCGGCCTGCGCGCCGAAAACGGTCAGGGCCGCAGCCGAGACCGCCGCCATAAGCGGCGCGAAACGTGGAAGACGAAGCGAGTACATGTGAAATCCCCTCTAGCCCGGGCGCGCCGGAGCCTCGCACTGTCAGGAAATGCAATGAGCCTGACAATGCGGTTCGCTGATACAGTCTGTTGCGCCAATAGCAACGAAGATCAGAGATCAGGTAGTTACGTCGCAACCCGTCGCCTTGCGGCGGAGATCATCGAAACTGGGACGATTGCGCTGAATCCGGTCGGTCGAACGCGTGTACCAGCCGGCGCCGTGCATACGCGCCATCAACTGCATGGCGGGCGTATCGACATGCAGGCGCTCGGGATCGACGAAGCGGTCATCGACGTGCAGGGCCAGGACCTGTCCGATCACCACCGTGGCCGCCGGCGCAAAGTCCAGCGTCTCGACGACCCGACATTCGAAACTGACGGGCGCCGAGGCGATGCGCGGCGGCCTTATCATGGCGGACGGCGCCGTCGCCACCCCGGCGGCGGCCAGTTCGTCATACCCCGCAGGCGCCTCGGCGCAGGTCCAGTTCATGGCGTCCAGATCATCCTCGGACACCAGGTTGACGACGAATTCCCTCGTCGTGACGATGTTGGCGCAGGTGTCCTTGCGGTCGCCGTCCGGCTTGCGCATCAGGCCCAGGGCGATCAAAGGGGGATCGGCCGCCATCATGTTGAAGAAGCTGTAGGGTGCGGCGTTGCGCGCCCCGTCCCGCGACAGGGTCGTCACCCAGGCTATGGGCCTGGGCGTGATGGACGACGCCATCAGCTTGTAACGATCGCCCGCCTGCAACTGCGACAGGTCAAACAGCAAGATCGTCCTCCGCCCCGATGCGTCGCACCGGACGTTGCGGCGCCGTGTTGACGCTCAACTGGAAAACATCGGGACGCGCATAGTGGCCCGCGACGTCGAAGTCGTATTTGGCGCGCGCGATCTCGGACAGGTCGATATCGGCGTAGAGGATCGTCTCCCCGGAATAGTCGGGTCCCGCCAGCACCTCGCCCAGAGGGGCGACGATCATGCTGCCGCCGCGCATCAGCACGGTGTCGGATGCATCGCCAAGAGCGCAGTCATAGTCCGCCGGATAGGCGTCGCGCCGGATGTGCTGGCAGGCGGACAGGACGAAGCAGCGGCCTTCCAGCGCGATATGGCGCATGGAGGCGGCCCAGCCGTCGCGGTCGTCCGCCGTCGGCGCGCAATAGAGGCCGATGCCCTGATCGTACATCGCCATCCGCAGCATGGGCATGTAGTTCTCCCAGCAGATGACGGCCCCGATCCGGCCCAGGGAGGTGTCGATCACCGGCATGGTCGAGCCGTCGCCGAAACCCCAGATCAACCGTTCGGCGCCCGTAGGCATCAGCTTGCGGTGTTTGGCGATCAGGCCGCGCTCGCCATCGAAGAACAGGACGGTGCAATAGAGCGTCGCCCCGCCGCGCTCGATGACCCCCATCACCACGAAGGCGCCTGTTTCGGCCGTCGCCTGGGCCAGGGTCGCCACCTCGGGTCCGTCGAGATCGATGGCGCCCTCATAGTACCGGCGATAGTCCTCGCGTCCCGACGGCTTACGCATCCCCACGGGCGTGCCGAACGAGGCGCCTTTCGGATAGCCGCCCAGGAAGGCCTCGGGAAAAACGATCAGCCGCGCGCCTTCGTCGGCGGCATGGCGGATCAGATCCGCCGCCTTGACCGCCGACGCCCCTGGATCATCCGGAATCGACGCCGCCTGCACCACGGCAGCCTTATAGGACTGAGACATCACGCCCCCCTCATCCCTGAAACCTCAGCGCAGATTAGTTGCGTTTGACAGCAATTGGAAGATATTTTAGGTCTATAATATTAGTGGAGGAGAGGGGTCATGACGAACCGTTTCGACCAATACCGCGAAGACGTCATCGGCCGCGCCAACGTCGCCGACACTCCCGAACTGGTGGATTATTATCGCCGCCTCTCGGAGCTAGGGACCGGCGCCTTGTGGACGGTGGCCAACAAGATCGAGCCTTGGGAGCCGGTCTCGACCTCTGTCCCCATGCTGTGGCGCTACGCCGAGCTGCGCGACCATGTGCTGAAAGCCCTGGATCTGGTCACCCCGGAACAGGCGGGGCGTCGCGTCGTCTATCTGGAGAACAAGGGCCGGGCCGACGTGGTCGCCGCCGTCGGCTGGCTCTATTCAGGCCTGCAGGTAATGAAGCCCGGCGAATGCGCTTCCAGCCACCGCCACAGCGCCTCGGCTCTGCGCTTCATCATGGAGGGGCGCGGCGCCTTCACCAATGTCGACGGGCACAAGATGACGCTGGGGCCGAACGACTTCGTGCTGACCCCCAACGGAACCTGGCACGAGCACGGCGTGGCCGAGGACGGCGAGATCTGCATCTGGCAGGACGGCCTCGACATTCCGATGATGAACGCGCTGGAAGCCAATTTCTACGAGGTCCATCCGGACCTGAACCAGGCGGTCTCCTTCCCTGTCGACGACAGCACGGCGACGTGGGCTGGCGCGGCCCTGCGCCCGGCGTCGACGCCCTGGAACAAGCCCTATTCGCCGCTGCTGAAGTATGAGTGGGGCCCGACCTACGAAGCCCTGCAACGCTTCGCCGCCGTCACCGACGGCAGCCCCTACGACGGCGTCCACATGGACTACGTCAATCCGAACACCGGCGGACCGGTCATGCAGACCATCGGCGCCTCGATGCAGATGCTGCGTCCCGGCGAACGGACAAAGGCCCACCGCCAGACCGGCAGCTTCGTCTATCAGTGCGCCAAGGGGCAGGGCTATTCCATCATCAACGGCCGCCGGTTCGACTGGCGCGAGCGGGACATCTTCGTCGTCCCGGCCTGGATGTATCACGAGCACGCCAACGCCTCGGACCGCGAGGACGCCTGTCTGTTCGCCTTTCACGACCTGCCGGTCATGCGCGCCCTGGGCCTCTATCGCGAAGAAGCCCTGGCCGAGAACGGCGGCCATCAACCCATCATCTCTGAATAGGACTAAATGAATGCGTCTTGTTACCTATCGCGCCAGCGTCGAGGCCGAGGCCCGGCTGGGCGCCATCGACGGCGACCTGATCGTCGACCTTGAAAAACTGGGCCAGGCGCGCGGCGTCGCCCTGCCCTCCTCGATGCTGGTCTTCATCGACCTGGGGCCTCAGGCGGTTTCCGCCGCCACGGCGTTGATGGCCGAGGCCAAGGGCCTGTATCCGGTCGGCGTCGCCACGCCGCTGTCGAACGCGAATCTGCTGGCTCCCATCCCCCGCCCGCGCAAGAACATCTTCGGCATCGGGCTGAACTATACCGAACATGTGGCGGAGTCCGCCAAATCGCTGGACACCTCGCCCGAGTTGCCGCGCGAGCCGGTGATCTTCTCCAAGCCGCCGACGACCGTGGTCGGGCCGGGCGACCCCATCGTCCACAACGCCGCCATCACCCAGCAACTGGACTGGGAAGTCGAACTGGCCGCGGTGATCGGCTCGACCGCCAAGGGCGTCAGCCGCGAGGACGCGCTCAAGCACGTATTCGGCTATACGGTGCTGATCGACGTCAGCGCCCGCGACTGCCGCCGCGCAGGCCAGTGGATCTACTCCAAGGGCCAGGACAGCTTCGCCCCGATGGGGCCGTGCATCGTCACCGCCGACGAGATTCCCGACCCGCAGACGCTGGACCTGACCCTGTCGCTGAACGGCGTCCAGAAGCAGAGCAGCAACACGGCCTATATGCTGTTCAAGGTCGATGAACTGATCGCCGACATCAGCAAGGGCATCACCCTGGAGCCCGGCGACATCATCGCCACCGGCACCCCCGCAGGCGTCGGCGCCGGCATGGACCCGCAGCAATGGATGTGGCCCGGCGATACGGTCGAGGCCGAGGTCGTCGGCATCGGCAAGCTGCGCCATCCCGTCGTCGCCGCCTGACGACAAAAGCCCGCCCCGGCGCAGCGCCCGGGCGGGCTTTTCATTTCAGGAACAGGGCGAGGCTCAGGTCTTCGCCAGACCGTCGCGAACGTCATCCGGCCAGGGCGCCGAGCGCCCTTCAGCCAGAATCATGCAGACCAGAACGCCCTCGGCCGTCATCCGCACCTCGTCGCCGCAGGCCACCGTATAGGCCACGGCGCAGCTGGAGCGGCCAACCGATTTCACTTCGATGGTGATGTCCAGTTCGTCGCCGAGGCGACTGGGCACCGCAAACCGGCTGTCCAGGCTGACCGTGGGCACGCCCAGGCCGCGCGTCAGGTGCAGTTCGGCGAAATCAACGCCCAGACCTTCGGCGAACCAGTCCTCAACCGCCCCGTTCAGCATCTCGAAATAGCGGGGGTAGAAGACGATGCCCGCCGCATCGACATGTGCGAAACGCACCTTGCTCCGCGTCGTGAAGCTCATGTGTGAAGGTTCTCTCCGATCGACGCCTTGACCTTGGCCAACAGGGCGTGAAGCTGTTCCAGATCATCGGGAGCCACGTCGGACAGCGCCTGATGGATCCACGCATGGTGCGCCTTGGCCAGCACATTGAAGCTGGCCTGCCCGGCCGCGCTCAGCCGCACGATGGATGATCGGCGATCTTCGGGGTCGGGGCTGACCACGACCTGGCCCGCGTCCTGAAGCTGGCGCACGATGGCCGTGACGTTGCCGTTGGACACCAGAAGCGCGCGCGACAGCTGCCCCATCGTCCGCCCCTGCGGATGACGGTCCAGGGCCGCCATGACGTCGAAACGCGGCAGGGTGGTGTCGTATTGCTCGGCGAAGCCGCGTCGCAGGCTCTTTTCGATCGTCATGGTGCAGCTCAGCATCCGGAGCCACGCCCGAACATCGATCGGCCCCGCGCCGCCGTCATGCTTCTCGCGCATGGCGCGCCACTCCTCTGCGAACCGCCCGCCCGGCCCGGTCAGGCTCTAACGCCATCTGCGGCGCTTCGGGCCTGTCGCGCAAGCTGGTCGAAACCGGCGCGATAGACGCTGGGCGTCGGATGCTCGCGGCGGCCCGCGGCGGCCGCCGCCTTGAGCGTCCAGGCCGGATCCAGCAGGTGCGGGCGCCCCAGGGCGACAAGGTCCGCCCGTCCGGCCGCCAGGATGGCGTTGGCCTGATCCGCCTCGGTGATGGCGCCCACCGCCAGGGTGCGAACGCCCGCCTCATTGCGGATGCGGTCGGACAGGGGCGTCTGGAACATCCGCCCGGTGACAGGGCGCGCATCCGGATGGGTTTCTCCGGAAGAGACGTCGATCAGGTCCGCCCCGGCCGCAGCCAGCCGCCTGGCGATCTCGACCGCTTCATCCGAAGCCAGCCCGGCCTCCCCCATCCAATCCTCGGCCGATATCCGCACCAGAAGCGGCTTGGCCCCTGGCCAGGCGGCGCGGACCGCCTCCACCACCGACAGCGGAAACCGCAGACGCCCATCCAGATCGCCGCCATAGGCGTCCTGGCGATGGTTCATCAGCGGCGTGATGAAGCTGGACAGCAGGGTCCCGTGCCCAGCCTGGATCTCAAGCACGTCGAAATCCGCCGCCTCCGCCCGGCGCGTCGCGGCGACGAAGGCGGCACGAACCGCGTCCATCCCGGCTTCGTCCAGAGCGGCGGGCGCAAGGCCGCCTTCGGCCCAGGGCCGATCCGAAGCCGCCACGAGCGGCCAGGGCTGATCCAGAGGCGTCGCCGCCGGGCGGCCGCCCTGCGGCGCGGCGCACGCTCCGCGCGGACCCGCGTGGCCGATCTGGGCGCAGACCAGGGTTTCTCCCCCGGCATGGATCAGGGCGTTGATGCGCGCCCAGCCCGCAATCTGATCGTCGTCATAGAGACCGGCGCAGCCCGGCGTCACCCGGCCCTCGGGGGACACGGCCAGCATTTCGGTCATGAGCAGACCCGCGCCGCCCAGCCCACGCGCGCCATAGTGCGCCAGGTGAAAGTCCGTCACCCGCCCCTGAGCATCAGCCTGATACGTCTGCATCGGGGCCACGACGATCCGATTGGGCAATTTCGCGTCGCGCAGGCGCAGGGGCGCGAACATCGGCGGCGTCCCAGCCCCCGCGTCCGCCTTGCCGGCGAACCAGTCCTCGACCCGCCCCAGCCAGGGGCCGTCGCGCAGACGCAGGTTCTCGTGGCTGACCCTCTGGCTGCGGGTCAGCAGGGCGTAGGCGAATTGCTCCGCGTCGAAATCCGCATAGCGGTCGATGCTCTCGAACCATTCGGTGGAGTTGCGCGCGCTGTTCTGAATCTTCAGCACCTCGACCTGACGCTCGTCGCGATAGTCCTTCAGCGCCTGCGTCAGCGCCTGTCGGTTATCGAGGCCCGGCCGGTCCAGCACCTCGGCCAGCTTGATCGCATCCTCCAGCGCCAGCTTCGTGCCCGAGCCGATCGAGAAGTGCGCCGTGTGCGCAGCGTCGCCGAGCAGCACCACATTGTCGAAGGACCACTGGCCGCACAGCACCCGGCGGAAGTTGATCCAGGACGCCGAGCCGCGCAGGTGCGCCGAATTGCTCAACAGCGGCTTGCCGTCCAGGTGACGCGCGAAGATCCGTTCGCACGCCGCCAGCGTCTCTTCCTGGCTCATGCCCTCGAAGCCCAATCCTGCCCAGGTCTCAGGCGAGCATTCGACGATGAAGGTCGAATGGGTTTCGTCGAATCGATAGGCGTGAGCCCAGATCCAGCCCTCCGGCGTCTTTTCGAAGATGAAGGCGAAGGCGTCGAACAGCTTCTGCGTGCCCAGCCAGGTGAACCTGTTCCGGCGCGTCTGGATGTCGATGTCGAAGCGGTCGGCGTAGCGGGTGCGGATGCGGCTGTTGACGCCGTCGGCGGCGACGATCAGATCGAACTCGGCGTAAGGCTCCAGATCGTCGCCGAATTCGGTCTCGAAATGCATGACCACGCCAAGCTCGGCCGCCCGAGCCTGCAGAATCTGCAACAGCCGCTTGCGGCCGATGCCGATAAAGCCGTGGCCGGAAGACACCTCCGTCCGGCCATCGAGCGTCACTGCAATATCGTCCCAGTGCGCAAAGCTGTCCCGGATCCGATCCGCGCTGACCGGGTCGTTCGCCGTCAGATTGGTAAGCGTCTGGTCCGAAAAGACAACGCCCCAGCCAAAGGTGTCCCCGCTCCGGTTGCGCTCGAAAACATGGATGTCGTGCCCCGGATTCCGAAGCTTCATCGAGATGGCGAAATAGATGCCGGCGGGGCCGCCGCCGAGACAAGCAACACGCATGGAACGCCTCCTATTACTTTAGGTCTAAAATAAATAGGGACGACACGCAAGCGCTTCATCGCCGTTGCCGAAACGACGCTCAGAGGGCGATCAGATCGCGAAAGCGTTTAGTCCGTCATGACTTCCAGGTTGGCGTTCAATCGCCCCAGCAGCGCCAGCAATCGCTCGGAATCCCGCTCGGAGAATCCCGCCAGCGCTTGACGATAGACGGGCGCCATCAAGACTCGAGCCCGGGCCAATCGCTCGCGCCCCGCCTCCGTCAGGCCGACGTCGATCACCCGAGCGTCCACCGCGCTGGGACTGCGCGTCACCAGGCCGGCGTTGGTCATGCGCTCCACGATCCGCATCATCGTCGAGAGATTGACCACCCCGGCGCGCGAAATCTGGCCGATGGACCGTGGGGCGCGTTCGCCAAGGATCATCAGCACCCGCCATGTCGGGATGTCGATGTCGATCTTCCGCAACTCGCGCTCGATGATCAGGTTGTACCGGCTCAGCACCCTGTTCACCTGATAGAAGGGATAGCGCTCGAGACGGAACTCCTCTGAACCGGGATCCCCCGTCCGGCGCAATTGCCCAGCCACGGCGCCATCCTCCTTGCGCAGAGCCGACGCAAGATCAGCGTCGGCGCTCAAGAAATTAGTTGCAGATGCAAGTTTCTTCGGCAAGGCTTAGTCCTGAGGGAAAAGAGAAGGGGAGGACGAATGTCCGTATCTGCACAAGCTCTGTCGCAAATCGCGACAGGCATCGCCAGCGGTGATGTGAAGGTCGTCGACCTGACGCAAACGCTTTCGGAAGACACGCCGACGCTGGTGTTGCCGCCGCCGTTCGGCCAGTGCGCGCCGTTCAGCCGCGAGGAAATATCCCGCTACGACGAGCGCGGCGTCGCCTGGTACTGGAGCAATTTCACCGTCGGCGAGCACACGGGCACCCACTTCGACGCGCCCGCCCACTGGATCACGGGCAAGGACCGGCCAGCCGGCACCGTGGACGTGGTGCCGGCATCGGACCTGATCGCGCCTGCCGTCGTCATCGACTGCTCAGCCGAGGCCGCCGCCGATCCCGACTTCCTGCTTGAACCTTCGCATATCGAGGCGTGGGAGGCTGTTCACGGCCGCATCCCGCCGCGCAGTTGGGTCCTGTTCCGCACGGACTGGTCCAAGCGCGATCCGGAGGCCTATGTGAACCGCCGCGAAGATGGCGCCCACACCCCCGGACCGTCGGTTGCGGCTGTTCGCCTGCTGGTCGAAGAGCGCGACGCCCTGGGCTTCGGCGTCGAAACCATCGGCACGGACGCTGGTCAGGCGCACCTGCTGGAGCCGCCCTACCCCGCCCACGCCCTGTTCCACGGCGCTGGCCGCTATGGTCTGCAATGTCTGCAGAACCTGGACGCCCTGCCGCCCACGGGCGCCGTGGTGATCGCGCCGCCGCTGAAGATCCGCGACGGATCGGGCAGCCCGCTGCGCGTTCTGGCTCTGGTCGCGGGCTGATCCAGGATGGCCGAGCGTTCGTTCAAGTCGGAAGTCCGCAAGCTTACCGCGGCGGAAGGCGACGTCTTTCACGGCGAGGGCATCCTCGCCGTGACCAAGGCGTTGCTGCAATCCGGGGTCGCCTATGTCGGCGGTTATCAGGGCTCGCCCATCAGCCACCTGATGGACGTCTTCGCCGATGCGAACGACCTGCTGGAAAGCCTGGACGTTCATTTCGAGGCCAGCGCCTCGGAAGCCACGGCGGCGGCCATGCTGGCCGCCTCCGTCAACTATCCGCTGCGCGGCGCCGTGGCCTGGAAGTCGGTCGTGGGCACGAACGTGGCCTCCGACGCCCTGTCCAATGTCGCCTCTGGCGGGGTGACGGGCGGCGCCATGATCATCGTCGGCGAGGACTATGGCGAAGGCTCCTCCATCATGCAGGAGCGCACCCACGCCTTCGCCATGAAGTCGCAGATGTGGCTGCTCGACCCGCGTCCCAACCTGACCAGCATCGTCGACATGGTCGAAAAGGGCTTCGAGCTTTCCGAAGCCTCGCACACGCCCGTCATGCTGGAGCTGCGCGTGCGCTCCTGCCACATGACGGGAAGCTTCGTCGCCCGCGACAATCGCCGCCCGCCCCTGACCGTGGCCCAGGCGGCCGCCGCGCCCGTGCGCGATGTAGAGCGGATCGTCCTGCCGCCCGCCAACTTCCTGCATGAGGTCGAGAAGGTCGAGAAGCGCTGGCCCGCAGGCATCGCCTTCGTGCGCGACAACAGGCTGAACGAGATCTTCGGCCCGAACGAGGGCGACATCGGCCTGATCGTTCAGGGCGGCCTCTACAACAACCTGAACCGGGCGATGGAGTTGCTGGGCCTGGCCGACGCCTTCGGCGACAGCGCCCTGCCGATCTACTGCCTCAACGTCACCTATCCGCTGATCCCCGAAGAGGTGACCGACTTCTGTCGCGGCAAGAAGACGGTCCTGATCATCGAGGAGGGTCAGCCCGAGTTCATCGAGCATGAGTTGAACACCCTGATCCGGCGCGCAGGCCTTGAGACCCGCATCGTCGGCAAGGGACCGCTGCCGCGCGCCGGCGAATACGCCGCCCACATCATCCAGAAGGGGCTGCAAAGCTTCCTGGAGGAGTGGAGCCCCGCCCATCTGCCGACGGCCGCGCCCGCCCCAAAGGCTGCGCCGCCCGCCGCCATGGCCAGCCTGGCCGCCGAGGTTCCCGCACGCCCCGCCGGCTTCTGCACCGGCTGCCCGGAACGCCCGATCTTCACCGCCATGAAGATGGTCGAGCGCGAACTGGGCCCGTCGCACGTGTCGGCGGACATCGGCTGCCACCTGTTCTCCATCCTGCCGCCCTTCAACATCGGCAATACGACGATGGGCTACGGCCTGGGCGCCGCCGGGGCTTCGGCCTTCAAGCCGAAGGACAAGCGTGCGATCGCCATCATGGGCGATGGAGGCTTCTGGCATAACGGCCTGACCTCAGGCGTCGGCAACGCCGTGTTCAACAAGAACGACACCGTCACCCTGGTCGTCGACAACGGCTATTCGGCCGCGACCGGCGGCCAGGACGTGCTGTCCTCGCGCGCCGACAACAGCGCGCGCAGCACCCGCAACCCGATCGAGAAGGCGGCGCGCGGCGTCGGCGTGGAATGGGTGCGCTCCATCGACCGCACCTACGACCTGAAACGCATGAAAGGCGCGCTGAAGGAGGCGCTGACCAGCCCTGAGAAGGGCCCGAAGGTCATCATCGCCCAGTCCGAATGCATGCTGAACAAGCAGCGCCGCGAGAAGCCCCTGCTGCGCAAGGCCGCCCAGGCGGGACGGCGCGTCTCTCAGGACCGCTTCGGCGTGGATCCCGACACTTGCACCGGCGACCACAGCTGCATCCGCCTGTCCGGCTGTCCGTCCCTGTCGATCAAGCCCAATCCCGATCCGTTGCGGCGCGATCCGGTGGCGCATGTCGACAACTCCTGTGTCGGCTGCGGACTGTGCGGCGAGGTCAGCCACGCCGCCATTTTGTGCCCCAGCTTCTATCGGGCGCGGGTGGTGACCAACCCTGGACGCTGGGAGCGCTTGGTCAACGGACTGCGCCAACGGATCATCACGACCCTCCAGCGCGGCGCCGAGCGCCGCCTGGCGGCACGAGCTTTCTAAGAACCATGACACAGCAAAGAGATCGTCTCTGCATCGCCATTCTGGCGCTCGGAGGACAGGGCGGCGGCGTGCTGGCCGACTGGATTCAGAGCGTCGCCCGCAGCCAGGGCCAACTGGCTCAGGGCACCTCCGTCCCCGGCGTGGCCCAGCGCACGGGGTCGACCGTCTACTATGTCGAACTGGCGCCCCTGCCGGCCGACAGTCGCGCGCCTGTCCTGGCGCAGATGCCGACGCCCGGCGACGTCGATGTCGTCATCGCCTCGGAGTTGATGGAGGTCGGTCGCGCGATGGTGCGCGGCTTCGTCAGCGCCGAACGCACGACGCTGATCGGCTCGACCCATCGCATCTACGCCATCTCCGAGAAGTCGGCGATGGGCGACGGACGCGCCGACAGCAGCAAGATTCTCGAGGCCGCCGCCAAGCGGGCGCGCCGCTTCGTCGGCTTCGACATGGACGCCGCCTCCGCCCGATCCGGCAGCGTCATCAGTTCGATCATGTTCGGCGCCCTGGCGG
This sequence comes from Brevundimonas sp. NPDC055311, assembly GCF_053645695.1. Classification (NCBI taxonomy): domain Bacteria; kingdom Pseudomonadati; phylum Pseudomonadota; class Alphaproteobacteria; order Caulobacterales; family Caulobacteraceae; genus Brevundimonas; species Brevundimonas sp. NPDC055311. Next base: position 20,688 of record NZ_JBSHMV010000001.1, on the reverse strand, counting down.
GCAGCGGCGCCCTGCCCTTCCCGCGCGAAGCCTTCGAAGACGCGATCCGCGCCAGCGGCGTCGCGGTCGACAGCAACCTGAAGGGCTTTGCCGAGGGGTTCGACGCCGCCCGCCAGCCCGTTGCGGCGCCCGAAGAACCTACAGCGCCGACGCCCGCGCCGACCACGCCCTTCGGCCAGGCGCTGGCGGCTAGGATTCGCGCCCGGCTGCCCACCGCCGTGCACAGGAACGCTCTGCTCGGGGTTCAGCGCCTGATGGACTATCAGGACCGGGCCTACGCCGCGCTCTATCTCGAGCGACTGGAGCGGATCGCGGCGCTGGACCAGCCCCCGCACGCCCTGACCACAGAGACGGCCGCCGCCCTGGCGCTCTGGATGGCCTACGACGACACCATCCGGGTGGCGGACCTGAAGACCCGCGCGTCCCGCGCCGCCCGCGTCAGGGGTGAAGTACGCGTCACGAACGACCAGCTCCTCAGCGTCACCGAGTTCATGCACCCGCGCCTGCGCGAGATCTGCGAGACCTTACCCGCCCCTATCGGGCGGCGCCTCCTGCACAGCGCCGCCGCCGAGAGCCTGCTGGGCCGCTTCTTCACAAAAGGCCGCCATGTGGAGACGACGCGGTTGCGCTGGTTCCTGATGCTGAGCCTGCTGGCCGCCCTGCGTCCATGGCGCCGCAGTTCCCTGCGCTACCAGGAGGAACAGCAGCGCATTGAGGAATGGCTCGCGCAAATTCAGGCCGTGACTCCGTCGCAACCAGACGTCGCACTCGAAATCGCGCGATGCCAGAACCTGATCAAGGGCTATGGCGAGACCTTTGATCGCGGCCTGTCGAGTTACGCCAAGATACTGGCCTTCGTGCGCTTGGGAGGAGCGAGTGCTGACGATATCGCCGCGCTTCGCAGGGCCGCCCTTGCTGACGAACAGGGAACAGCGCTGACGGCCGAACTCCATCGGCTCGGCGCAGCCGTCTGAGGTGCTGACAGAACGGCCCTCCCTCTCCGCTTTAGGCTGCGTGCGTCCCCATTTAAGATTGCCAAGAGAAAATTCTCGAAATTTATTCGTCAGATACCTTGGGAACTTAATATCTATGCAGAAGAAAAATCTGCGAGCAACGTTCAATCGGGAAGCAGGCCTCGCCGTTTGAATGATGCATTCAACTCAGCGGACAGCGCCTCACGGCCTTTTTCGTCCCAGTGCAGCGAAGCGGGTGTGTTTTGAAAAAGGCTGACCCGCCACCCATCGCCATCCTTGTTGGCTACCATGGTCTGACGGGCATTGGCCGTTGGGTTGATCTCTTCGGCGCCGGGCGGAACCATGCCGACATCGGCGAGAAGAATGCCGGCGCTCCCAATTCGTCGCGTCGTCCGAATGATGGCGACGAAGGCGGCGGTGGGATGATCAGCAAAGATAGGTGAAAGATGTTTCTGGATCGCCTCTCGGCTATCTGCAAGAGAGCCGTCGAAGCCGATCAATATCCCATCAATCGAGAAGCATTCAGCCATGCCATTTGCATCGCGGTCATTCCAGCCTTGCAGGAGTCGAAGATAAAGCGAGCGAAGTGCGGTTGAATTCGACAATCCAGCTTCTCCTGGCTTGTTGTGTTGTAAAGCGTAGACATAGCTCCCTCGCCCGCCGGACGTCGACCTGCCAGATGAGCCGCATAACAACCTTTCGCGGGCGCGATGCGACCATTGCGCCGGAAGCGACGTTATGGCTCCGTAGCCGTACAGCTTGGATCAGGCGTCGGCATGATGCTGAGGGGCCGAGGATGACGAAGACAGCGCTGCGCATGGGTTCGGAGACCCTCGCCGCTCGTCTCGCTGCGCCGGTCATGCTTTCCGTGTTGTTGGCGGCCTGCATGGCTGGCCCGAACTACCGCACCCCCACCAGCCTGGCGACGCCTGCGGCCTTCTCGCACGGCGAGCCTCCCGGCCAGCCCACCCCTGCCTGGTGGCGAATGTTCCGCGATCCCATGCTGGATCGCCTGGTCGACGAGGCGCGGGCCGCCAACCTGGATTTGCGTCAGGCGACGCTGCGGGTCGAGGAAGCCCGACACCGGGCGCGCATCGTCGGAGCCGCCACCGCGCCCACCATCTCGGCCGATGCACAGGGCGGCTACACCCGGCTTAGCAAGACCACCTCCATCGCCGCGCTTCTGGGCGAGTCAGGGACGCCGGGCTCCGAACCGATCGGCGCGCCGGGGACGGCGTTCGAGACCTACCAGACCGGTTTCGACGCCTCGTGGGAGCTGGACCTGTTCGGGGCCGGTCGACGGGCGCTGGAGGCGGCTGATGCTCGCACAGCATCGGCGGTCTGGACCCGGCGTGACGCCGAAATCATCCTGACGGCTGAAGTCGCGCGGGCCTATCTGGACTATCGCGCCCTGGATCAGCGCATCGCCGTGGCCGACGCGCTTCAAGAAGTGCGAGACGACGCCCTGCTTTTCCATCAAATCCGCCGACGCCATGGCCTGACGTCGACTCTGGATGAACGCACCGCCGAACGCGACAGAGCGTCCATCGCCGCCGCGCGTGAGGATCTCGTCGCCCAGCGCACCGCGCAGGCCCACGCCCTGGCGGTCCTTCTGGCCCGGCCGCCTATGGCGCTGATCAACGATCTGGCTGAGACCCAGGCCGCGCCGACCGCGCCCGCCGTCATTCCGGTCGGCCTGCCGTCGGATCTGTTGCGGCGACGGCCGGATGTCCGGGCGGCCGAACGAAACCTCGCCGCCGCCACCGCCGAGATCGGCGTGGCCGTGGCTGACCTGTATCCTTCGATCAGCCTGACCGGCGCGATCCATCTGGTCTCGGGCTCTCTCAGCACGCTGATCTCGTCCGACAGCCTGCAACCCACGGCGGGCGCCGCACTCATGCTCCCGCTGTTCGACGGCGGACGGCGGCGCGCGACGGTGGACCTGCGTCAGACCCAGGCGCAGGAAGCTCTTCTCGCCTATCAGGGCGCGGTGCTGATCGCGCTGAAGGACGTCGAGGACGCCTTGAGCCGGCTGGAGGCCGACCGCGTCCGAGAGGAGCAAATCAGAGCCGCCGAATCCGCCGCTCGCGACCAATGGACGACCCTTCAGGCTCAACAGAACGCAGGACTGGCGACCGCGCTGGACCTGCTGGCGGCGCGCGCCTCCTTCCTGGACGCCTCCGACGCACACATCCAGGCGCAGGGGGCGGTCGATCTGGACGTGGTGGCGCTTTTCAAGGCGCTCGGCGGCGGTTGGGACGAGCGTCGCATCGCCGATGCGGGAGGGCTCTAGATGGCCGACACTGCACAACGCCGTCGACGTATCGCACGCCGCCCTCTTGTCATCGGCCTGGTTGTTGGAGGCGCAGCCTGCACCCTGCTGGTCTGGAGCCTGTCCGATCGGCGGTCGTCAGACACCCCGATGTTTACCGGCTATGTCGTGAGCCAGAACCTCTACATGTCCGCCCCCGTGGCGGGCGTGGTGGACACCCTGGACGTCGTGCGCGGTCAGCGCGTCGAGGCCGGCGCCCCTCTTTTCCGCATCGACCCTACATCTCTGGGCGCGCGCGCCGATCAGGCGATCGCCCAGGTCAATCAGGGGCAGGCGCAACTGGAGGCCGACGTCGCCGCTCTGAACAAGGCTCGCGCCGATCTGGCTGCGGCTGACGTGGACGTGGACCGTACGGGCTCCGACCTAGCCCGCTTTCTCGCAGCGGAGCAAGAAAAGACGGGATCGGTCGCGGGCCAGCAACTCGACCAGGCTCGAACCGCTGCCGCCGGCGCCCAGCGGCGCAGAGACGCCGCCCGAACCGACGTGGACGCCGCCGCCGCCCGCATCGCCGCCAGCCGCGCCGCCATTCAGGGCAGCCAGGCGGGGGTGGTCGACGCCCGCCGCCAGCTCAGCCAGCTCTCGCCCGTCGCCCCGATCGCCGCGCGGGTCGAGGATGTCATGTATCAAGCCGGCGAATGGGCCGCCGCCAATGCGCCGATCATCAGCCTGGTCCCCGACGATCAGGTCAAGGTGCGCTTCTATGTGCCCCAGGCCATGGTGAGCGCCTATCCGCCGGGCGCAACGGTCGCCATCGCCTGCGACGGCTGCGCTTCGGGCATGACGGCGCGCGTCAACTACGTCGCCAGCCGCCCGGAATACACGCCCCCGATCATCTACAGCCTGGCTGCGCGCGACAAGCTGGTCTTCCTGGTGGAAGCTGCGCCCTCAGCCCCGCGCGCGCTGACGCCAGGCCAGCCGATCGACGTCACGCCCCTGAAAACTCCCCCCGCTCGCCGATGAGCCGGGTCATCGACGTCAGGGGTCTGAACAAGTCGTTCGGCGACAAACATGTGGTGCGCGACGTCTCCATCGCCGTGGACGAAGGGCGGATCACGGGCTTTCTCGGCCCGAACGGCTCAGGCAAGACGACCACGCTGCGCCTGCTGTGCGGCCTACTGACCCCTGACAGCGGCGAAGGCGAGGTCCTGGGGCTCAACTTCCGAACCGAGAGCAGTCGGATCAAGCGTCAGACCGGCTACATGACCCAGCGGTTCTCACTGTACGACGACATGACCATCAGCGAGAATCTGGTCTTCGTCGCCCGCGTCTATGGTCTTGATGATCGCGCCGACCGCGTGGATCGGGCGCTGAAGCGACTGGGCCTGGCCGAGCGTCGCGACCAGTTGGCGGGCGCCCTGTCCGGCGGCTGGAAACAGCGGCTGGCTCTCGCCGCCGCGACCCTGCACGATCCGAAGCTCCTGTTGCTGGACGAGCTGACGGCCGGCGTCGATCCCAAGGCCAGGCGCGAATTCTGGGATGAGATTCACGCCCTCGCCGCAGAGGGTCTGACCGTCCTCGTGTCGACCCACTACATGGATGAGGCCGAGCGTTGCCATGACATCGGCTACATCCTGCATGGCGAACTGATCGCGCGCGGGACGGGCGAAGAGATCATAGATCGCTCGAACCTGATCACCTTCAACGGCGAAGGTCCCGATATCGACCACCTGGCCCGCCGTCTGGCGACCCAGGCCGGCGTGGTCAGCGCCTCGGCCTTCGGCGCGGCGGTTCATGTCAGCGGCGTAGACCGCGCCGCGCTGGAGCAGGCCCTGGCTCCCTATCGTCAGGCCCCTTATCGCTGGACCGAGGTCAAGCCGTCCCTGGAGGACGTCTTCATCCAGCTGATGAGCCGCGAGACGGAAAGCGTCCAGGAAGGACATGACGCATGACCGGCGCCTTGCTGCGAATCTATGCGGTCCTGACCAAGGAATTCACCCAGCTCAGCCGGGACCGGATCACCTACGCCATGATCCTGCTGATGCCGCTCGTGCAGTTGCTGCTGTTCGGCTACGCCATCAACATGGACCCTCGGCATCTGCCGGCGGCTGTCTTCTCCAGCGACCACAGCGCGACCGCCAACGCCGTGGTCTCGGCGATGGAGCGCACCAGCTACGTCGATGTGCGCTACCTGCCCCGCTCGACCGATGAGATGGACGCCCTGCTGCGACGCGGCCAGGTCATGCTGGGCCTGACCATTCCCCCCGACTTCACCGAACGGGTGCTGAAAGGCGACCAGGCCCAGGTCCTGGTCGAAGTGGACGCCTCCGATCCTGTGTCGGCCGCCGGCGCATTGGGCGCCGTCGCCGCCCTGCCCGACAATGCGCTTGATCGGCAGTTGGTCGGCGCTGCGGCCAGGCCCTCGACCTCTCCACCGTTCGAGGTGGTGACGCACCGTCTCTATAATCCTGAGAACATCACCGCCTACAACATCGTGCCCGGCCTGCTGGGCGTCATCCTGTCCATGACGCTGGTGATGATGACCGCCATGGCCGTGACCCGAGAACGCGAGCGCGGCACCATGGAGGCGCTGCTTTCCACCCCGGCCACGCCGATAGAGATCATGGTCGGCAAGCTGACGCCCTATGTCCTGGTCGGCATCGTCCAGACCGCCGTCATCCTGGTCGTCGCTCGCGTTCTGTTCAGCGTGCCTATGGCGCAGACTGCGGCGGGCTGGATCGCCCTGACCTTCGGGGTCAGCCTGTTCATCCTGGGCAATCTGGCGCTCGGCTATCTGATCTCGACCCTGGCCAAGAGCCAGCTGCAGGCCATGCAGATGTCCTTTTTCTACATGATGCCGTCGATCTTCCTGTCGGGTTTCGCCTTCCCCTTCTACGGCCTGCCTGTCTGGGCCCAGTACATCGGCAATGTCCTGCCGATCACGCATTTCCTGAGGATCGTGCGCGGCGCCCTCCTCAAGCAGCAGACCCTGTCGGACATGGGACCGAACCTGTTGGCGTTGGGACTGTTTGTCCTGATCATCTCGACCTTGGCGCTGTGGCGCTCGCGCACAACGCTGGATTAGGTCGGAATCTCCTCGGTCATTCCTTGATGATCGTCACCGGGCTCTTGATAGATCAACCCGTCGGCGACCCGCCTGACGCCGGGCGTCGGCCTGGCGGCGGTCGTTTGGCCGGGCCCCATGATGTGGAAGACCTCGGCCCCGTCGGCGAGCAGATAGTCAGCGATGATCCGACGGTGACATCGCCACCAGAGCGCTTCCGAACACATGACGGCGCAGGTTCGTCGTCGACCCAGCTCGAGCAGTTCGGCTAGGCCGAGCCGGAACGCAGCCGTCAAGGCGTAGTCGGCGTAGTTCCGAAAACTCCGGTTGCGCCACAGGGTGTTCGGCGACGCAGACCATTGATGTTCACGCCCGCGCAGGCCGCCCAGCGCCGCGAGGTGACGATAGCCGATCCCCCACGGTTCCAACGCCTGCGGCAGGACGTCGATATTGAACTGCGGATTGGCGCGCGAGCGCGGCATCTTGCGGACATCGACGACGATTTCAGCTTCGGCGTCGCGAAGCAGCTCCGCCATTTCCTCGATGGAACGCGTGGAATGGCCGATCGTGAAAAACGGTCGCCGGAAATCCTCGGCCATCCCCAGCGTCAGTCGCTCAGGCGCGTCAGGACCGCGCCGCGATGAAGGGCGATGTGATCTGTCTTGCTGCTCTTGATCTCATACTGAGGTTCGGACGGACGGGCGTGGTGGATGTGGCCCTTGTAGTCGACATCCTGAGTGTGGACCCGAATGATCGTGCCGCTGACGCGACCGGCTTCCGAGTTCCAGCTCACTCGGTCCCCGACCCGGAATTGTTCGGCTCCCCTATCGCCCATCCTCGGTCTCCTGCCCTTGCCTCATGGCGATCCCCTCGGCCTGTCGGCCAACGGCAGGCCGCATCCAAAGGTTCCCACGGCTCTCATCCGATCGGCCGGGAACGGTGCAACCTCGCCTTCCCTCGCGAGTTTCGATCGGGGGCGTCCGCATCGCAATCAGGCGAGACAGGATGTCATGACCGCCGCCGAAGAGATGCTGAAGCCGAACACGGCTTCAATCGATCAGCTCTGCATCGACACCATACGCACCTTGTCGATGGACGCCGTGCAGAAGGCGGAATCCGGACATCCCGGCACGCCGATGGCCCTGGCGCCGGTCATCTACACCTTGTGGCAGCGCGTCCTGCGTTACGATCCCACGGACCCGCTCTGGCTGAACCGCGACCGCTTCGTGCTGTCCAACGGTCACGCCTCGATGCTTCTCTATTCGATCCTGCATCTGACCGGAGTCCGACAGTGCGGCCCGGATCACGAACGCCTCGACACCCCGTCCGTCTCGCTCGACGACATCAAGGCCTTTCGGCAACTGGACAGCCGATGTCCCGGCCATCCCGAATACGGCCATACGACTGGAGTGGAGACGACCACTGGACCGCTGGGTCAGGGCTGCGGAACCAGCGTGGGCATGGCCATCGCCGAACGCTGGCTGTCCACGCATTTCAACCGACCCGGCTTCACCATCTTCGACCATGACGTCTATGTGCTGTGCAGCGACGGCGACCTGATGGAGGGCGTCAGCAGCGAGGCGGCCTCGATCGCCGGTCATCTGATGCTGGGCAACCTCTGCTGGATCTATGACTGCAACACCATCACCATCGAGGGTCACACGGACCTGACGTTCACGGAGGACGTGGCGGCGCGCTTCCTGGCCTATGGCTGGAACGTGCTCCACGTCGGCGACGCCAATGACGTCGAGCGCATGGCCGAGGCCTTGCAAGCCTTTCGCGAGCACGACAGCACGCCGACCCTGATTATCGTCAACAGTCATATCGGCTATGGCGCGCCGCATAAGCAGGACACCAGCGCGGCGCACGGCGAGCCCCTGGGCGAGGAAGAAGTCCGCCTGGCCAAGCGTCGCTACGGTTGGCCCGAAGACGCGCATTTTCTGATTCCCGACGGCGTGCGCGCCCATTTCGACGCAGGCGTCGGCCGGCGCGGACGAGCGGCGCGAACGGCATGGCGGGAAAGTTATGACGCCTATCGCGTCCAGCATCCCGATCTGGCGGCGCAGTTGGACCAGATGGCCAGGGGCGAGGCTCCGAGAGGCTGGGACGCCGACCTCCCCATCTTCCCCGCCGACGCCAAGGGCCTGGCCAGTCGAGCGTCGTCGGCCAAGGCGCTCAACGCTGTCGCCGCGCGCTATCCCTGGCTCGTAGGCGGCTCGGCGGACCTGTCGCCCTCGACCAAGACCAATCTGACATTCGAGGCGGCGGGCGACTTCGAGGTCAGCGCCTATGCTGGCCGCAACCTGCATTTCGGAATTCGCGAGCACGCCATGGGAGCCGTGCTCAGCGGCATGGCCCTGTCCGGACTTCGCGCCTACGGCTCCAGCTTCCTGATCTTCTCCGACTACATGAAGCCGTCGATCCGCCTGGCCGCCCTGATGCGGCTGCCGGTGATCTACATCTATACCCACGACTCCATCGGCCTGGGCGAAGACGGGCCGACCCACCAGTCCATTGAGCAACTGGTCGGCCTGCGCGCCATCCCGAACCTGATCGTGCTTCGTCCCGCCGACGCCAATGAAGTCGTGGAAGCCTGGCGCGTCATCGGGAACCTCAAGGATCAGCCCGTCTGTCTGGTGCTCAGCCGCCAGGCCCTGCCTACGTTCGATCGCACCCTCTACGCCTCCGCCCAGGGGCTGGCGCGCGGCGCCTATGTCATGGCGGACGCTCGGGTCGACGATCCGGAAGTGATCCTGATCGGTGCCGGCAGCGAGGTCGCCGTCTGCGTGGCGGCGTTCAAGAGGCTGACGCAACAGGGCGTCGCCGCTCGGGTCGTCAGCATGCCGTCCTGGGAACTGTTCGAGCAACAGGACCTGGCCTATCGCGACAGCGTCCTGCCGCCCGGCGTCATGGCGCGCGTTTCGGTCGAGGCCGGCGCGGTGATCGGTTGGGACCGCTATGTCGGGTCCGCCGGCGCCCGGATCGGCATGAGAAGTTTCGGCGCCTCGGCGCCGGCCGACGATCTGATGGCCCGGTTCGGCTTTACGGCGGACGCCGTGTTTGAAGCCGCCAAGGCTCTGTTGATCACAGCAAAGGGACAGGGCGTATGACACCGCTCCGACAGCTCGAAGCCTGCGGTCAGGCGATCTGGCTCGACTATCTGAAGCGCAGTCTGATCCAGGACGGCGGCTTGAAGGCCCTGATCGACGACGACGGCCTGAAGGGCGTCACCTCCAACCCCTCGATTTTCGAGAAAGCCATCGCGGGGACCGACGAGTACGCCGAGGCGATCAGCGCCTTCCTGGCCAAGGGCGACCACAGCGTTTCGGAGATCTACGAACACCTGGCCATCACCGACATTCAGGCGGCGGCGGCGGTCCTGCGTCCGGTCTTCGACAGGACGGAGGGGCGAGACGGCTACATCAGCCTGGAATGCTCGCCCTATCTGGCGGATGACACCCAGGCCACCATCGTCGAAGCCATGCGTCTGCATCAGGCGATCGACCGACCCAATGTCATGATCAAGGTGCCGGCGACCCCGGCGGGCATCCCGGCGATCCGCGAACTGACCGGGCGCGGGTTGAACATCAACATCACCCTGCTGTTCTCCCTGGCGGTCTATGAACAGGTAGTCGAAGCCTACCTCTCCGGCCTCGAACAATGGCGACAGGCGGGCGGCGACCTGTCGCGCATCGCCAGCGTGGCCAGCTTCTTCCTCAGCCGGATCGACACCGAGGTCGACAAGCGACTGGACGCGCTGGAGGACAAGGCTCTGGCGGACGGGCTGCGCGGCCGAGCGGCCATCGCCAGCGCCACCCTGGCCTACAATCGCTACCAGGCCCTGTTCTCCAGTCCTCGCTGGCAGACTCTGGCCGCCGCCGGCGCGCGGACCCAGCGCCTGCTATGGGCGTCCACCAGCACCAAGAACCCGGCCTACAAGGACACCCTTTATGCCGAGGCGGTGATCGGTCGCGACACCGTCGACACCCTGCCCCCGGCGATCCTGGACGCCTTCCGCGATCACGGGGTCGTCGTCCCCGACGCCATCGAGCGCGGCGTGGACGAGGCCCGCGCCCTGCTCATCACCCTGGAGCAGCACGGCGTGTCGATGCAGGCCGTCACCGACGCACTGGTGGTCGACGGTGTTCGCCAGTTCACCGACGCCTTTGACAAGCTGTTCGCCGCCCTCGCCCGCCAGCGCGACGCCCATCTCGCAAATCCGCGCCGCTCGTAGAGAAGGAAGGCCGTCATGCAGATCGCCATGGTCGGACTGGGCCGCATGGGCGGCGCCATGACCCGTCGCCTGATGGCCGCAGGTCACGATTGCGTCGTCTACGCCCTGGACGCCAAGGCGCGCGACATCCTGGCGAGCGAGGGCGCCACGGCCGCCGTCTCTCTAGCGGATCTGGTCGAGAAGCTGCAGAAGCCCCGCGCGGTCTGGCTGATGCTGCCCGCCGGTCAGGCCACTGAGGACACCGTTCAGCAATTGCGCGACCTGCTCGCGCCCGGCGACGCTATCATCGACGGCGGCAACAGCTTCTACAAGGACGACATTCGCCGGGCCAAGGCACTGGCCGACAAGGGCGTGGCCTATGTCGATTGCGGCACTTCGGGCGGGATCTGGGGCCTGGATCGCGGCTACAGCATGATGATCGGCGGCCCGCCGGAAGCCGTCGCCCGTCTCGATCCGATCTTCGCCGCCCTGGCCCCGGGTTTCTGCCACATCCCCCGCACGCCAGGGCGCGACGGCCAGCCCTCGACGGCCGAGCGCGGCTATATCCATGCGGGCCCGACGGGCGCCGGACACTTCGTCAAGATGGTGCACAACGGCATCGAGTACGGCCTGATGCAGGCCTATGCCGAAGGCTTCAACATCCTGCGCAACAAGAACTCCGAGGACCTTCCCGAAGACGAGCGCTACACCTTGAACCTGGCGGAGATCGCCGAGGTGTGGCGGCGGGGCAGCGTCATCGCCTCCTGGTTGCTCGACCTGGGGGCAGCGGCCCTGGTCAAGGACGGCCAGCTCAGCGACTATTCGGGATACGTCCAGGATTCCGGCGAGGGTCGCTGGACCGTGGAGGCGGCCATTGAGGAAGCCGTCCCGGTGGACGTGCTGTCCACCGCCCTCTATGCGCGCTTCCGTTCACGCAAGGATCATACCTTTGCCGAGCGCATGCTGTCCGCCATGCGCTTCGGCTTTGGAGGGCACATCGAAGGCGCCGAGGCGATCGACCCCATGCCGCCGTCGCCTCGACCATGAAGAACCGCCCGGGCATACGCCTGTTGCTGGCGGATGTGGACGGCACCCTGGTCACACGCGAAAAAGTTCTGACCGAGGCTGCGATGCAGGCGTCGCGAGACTTGGCCGCTGCGGGGATCGCCCTGGCGTTGACCAGCGCCCGGCCGCCGCGCGGTATGCGGATGCTGATCCGGCCCTTGGCCTTGCAGGGCGTTCTGGTCGGCTTCAATGGCGGGCTTTACGTGCAGCCTGATCTGTCCGTGATCCGGCGTCATGCGATCGACGCCGAGACGGCCAGGGCGACCGTGAACCTGCTGCGTGATCAGGGGCTGGACGTCTGGCTCTACACGGAAAAAGACTGGCTGGTCCGCAACCCTCATGGATCGCATGTGGTGCGCGAGGCCTGGATCCTGCAGTTTGACGCCAAGGTCGTGAGGGACTTCAGCGACGATGATCTGAGCCAGACGCTGAAGATCGTCGGCGTCTCCGACGACCTGCCTCTGGTCGCCCGCTGCGAGACGGCGGTTCGCCATAAGCTTGGCGATCGGGTCAGCGCGGCCCGTTCGGAACCGCACTTCCTCGACGTGACTCATCCTCAGGCCAACAAGGGCGCCGTCGTGCTCGCCCTGGCCCGACGACTGAACATCGCGCCCGAGCAGGTCGCCGCCATCGGCGACATGCCCACGGATGTGATGATGTTCAGCAAGAGCGGCCTGTCCATCGCCATGGGCAACGCCAGCGAGGCGGTCAAGGCAAAGGCCGACGTGGTGACCGACAGCAATGAGAACGACGGGTTCGCCCATGCGGTCAGGCGGTTCGTCCTGCCCGCCGCCCCCACGCCCCCACGATCATGACGCCGTGCGCCGCCCCGCACGCTGAAGACTGGGCTTGGCGCTTCGCGTCAGGTTCTGCGCTGTATTCAACAGGCCGACGTGTGAGAAGGCCTGCGGGAAATTGCCGACCAGCCGCCCGGCCCCCGTATCATACTCCTCGGACAACAGGCCGACATCGTTGCACAGCCCGAGCAGGCGCTCGAACAGACGCCTCGCGTCGTCAATCCGGCCGAGCATGACGTAGGCGTCGGCCAGCCAGAAGCTGCAAGGGAGAAAGGCCCCTTCGCCAGGCGGCAGGCCGTCGTGCACGCGGAAGCTGTCATAGCGCCTGACGAAACCCTCGGGCGTCAGCAATTCTCGCTCGACGGCGGCGACCGTGGCGGCGAAGCGCGGATCATCATGGGCTACGAAGCCCAGATCGCCGATCAGCAACAGGCTGGCGTCAGGGCTGGGATCGTCATAGGCGCGTTTGAACGCCCCGGTCGCGGCGTCTAAGCCGTTCTGAAGCACCGATGTCTTGATGGTCTGACGCAGAGCGCGCCATTCGTCGACCGGCCCGTCGAGCCCATGATCCTCCACCGCCCTGACGGCCCGATCCATCACGACCCAGGCCATGATCTTGGAGAAGGTGAAGTCATGAGGCCCGGAGCGCACCTCCCATATGCCTTCGTCCGGCTGATCCCAGACCTTGACGACGTGAGCGACGACTGCGCGCTCCAACGCCCAACTGCTGTCCTCGACCAGGCCCCAGCGTCGCGCCTGATGAAAGGCGTCCATCAGCTCGCCGTAGACGTCGAGCTGGAACTGCTGGTGCGCCGCATTGCCGATCCGAACCGGCGCGGCGGCCTCATACCCCGGCAGCCAGTCGGCGCCCCATTCCATCAACCGCCTCTCTCCGGCGAGGCCGTACATGATCTGCATCTCGTCGGGCGCGCCGGCCACAGCGCGCTGAAGCCATCGGACCCAGGCTCGGGCTTCCGTGAAATGCTCGGCGTTCATCAGCGCCAGCAAGGTCAGGGTGGCGTCACGAATCCAGCAATAGCGATAGTCCCAGTTTCGCGTCCCGCCCAAGGCCTCCGGCAGGGAGGTCGTCGGGGCCGCGACCAATCCGCCGGTCGGAGCATAGGTCAGGGCCTTGAGCGTCAGCAGCGAGCGTTGGATAGGCTGTGCATAGGGGCCTTTGACCTTGCCGCGCGCCGCCCAGCGCGACCAGAAGCTTCGCGTGGCCTGCAGGGCGGCCTCGGGATCAACGGCCCTGGGGACCGGCCGATGGGACGGGCCGTAGGTCAGGACGAAAGGCATGGTTTCGCCCGCGCTGATGGTGAAGCGCGCCACTGTCGACAGGCCTTCGCCGCGGATCGGCGCCGGCGTGCGCAGGATGACCATGTCCGGACCGGCGACCGCCTTCAGGGCTCCGTCATCGCCTCGGGTCACCCAGGGCAGCGTCGCTGCCGTATCCGAAGCGAACGATCAACTCCATGTCCATCTCGACGAACCCGGTCTTGCCCACGACCGTGCGGATCAGGTTCGAATCGCGTCCGCGTAACGACATGAAATCGACGAGAGCGATCGTCCCCGTCTCGGTCTCGAACGTCGTTTCCAGGATCAGGGTGTCGGGCTCGTAGCGGCGCGTGACCCGCGCCGTCGGGTCGGTCGGCGCGATCTTCCATCGACCGTGGCGGGGCTCGCCCAACAGCGCGGCGAAACAGGCCCCGGAATCGAAGCGCGGCCAGCACAGCCAATCCACAGAGCCGGTTCTTGAGACCAAGGCCCCGGTCTCGCAGTCTCCGATCAGCGCGTAATCTTCAATCCGCGCCGACACGGCCCATCCCCAAGATCGCCATCTTCAGCCTCTCAACTCCTCGCCGATCCGCAAACTCTCCAGATCACGGCCGAGCGTCGCGGCGGCGAGCAGACGGTCGCCGGCTTCGAAACGGACGGTGGCGTCAGCGTCCTCGATTGAGCCGTCGAGGCGAATGGCGTCCCAGGCTTGCGCGTGGCCGACGTAGCGGATCGCCTGATCGTAGTGCTGGCTCCAGAAGAAGGGAGCGTCGATGAACTCCGTCGGCTCGCCCAGCATGTTCAGGGCGGCGACCTGCCCCTGACGCTCGGCCACGACCCAGTGTTCGATGCGCCAGGCCTCGCCGGCGACTCGCCCGGGATAGCGCGCGATGTCCCCGGCGGCGTAAACGCCGGGATGGCTGGCGCGCATCATCCGATCGACGATCACCCCGCCGTCGACCGCCAGCCCGGCGTCGATCGCCAGTTGCAGCCGAGGCCGCACGCCGACCCCCAGCACCACGAAATCCGCATCCAGACGCGTCCCGTCGGCCAGGGTCACCCTGTCGCCGTCAAAGGCCACGGCCGTGGCGTCCAGGTGAAAACGCACGCCCTGTTGTTCATGCAGGTTCCGCACGAAGGCGCCGAGCGCCTGCCCCATGACGCGTTCCAGCGGCGTCGTTTCCGGAGCGACGACATGCACCTCCAGCCCCCGCGCTCGCAACGATGCGGCGGCCTCCAGTCCGATGAAGCTTGCCCCGACGATCACGACGCGATGAGCATGATGCGCCGCCGCGATGATGGCCCGAGCGTCAGCCAGCGAGCGCAGGACGTAAACATTGTTCCGCTCGAAGTCCGGCCCTTTCAGTCGGATCGGTTCCGCTCCCGTCGCCAACAGCAGGGCGTCATAGCCGATGCGTTCGCCGCTGGACCCCACCGCCTCCTGCGCCGGAAGGTCCAACCGAGCCACTTCGAAACCAAGGCGCAGGTCGATGGCGTGCTCGGCATAGAATTCCGGCGGTTTCAGCGGAATCCAGTCTTCGGGCGCTGTTCCCGCCAGATAATCCTTCGACAGATTGGGCCGGTCGCATGGCGGCGCATCGTCCGCGCTCAGAAGAGCGAGGTTTCCCTGATAGCCGCGCCGCCGCAGCATCTCCGCCGCTGCAAACCCCGCCGCGCCTCCGCCGATAATCACGATGCGCCGTGGATGCGCCGGCTGCGCGGGCGTCGTCGGCAGCAGCGACGCCTTTTCTCGCGCGCGCACGAACACCAGGTCGCCTTCGATTTCGACGCGCAGGTGTCCAGCGGACTCATGGCGGGCGCGGCCAGCGCCTCGCCGCTACGCAGGTCGAAACAGGCATGATGCCAGGGACAGCGCACCGTATCGCCGACCGCCAGGCCTTCGCTCAAGGGGCCGCCGTAATGGGTGCAGGTCGCGCTTACGGCCCAGAAACCATCGGTCCGCCGCGCCAGCAGAACGGGCTCGCCGCCGACATGTCCCGCCAGAAACCCGTCCAGCGGCGCCTGCGCGATCGCTACGCCTCGGCTGAAGTCCGGCCCTGCAGCCTCCTCGGTCCGTGCCCCGCTCATGCCCGTCCTCCTGGTCGTCGGCAGTCATCCCCAGACATTGGATGCGCGACCAGGCGGAAAGTTCCAGCGCTTGCTGGCGTTGCGGTTTCAAACGGCTTTCAACCCGTCAGTCGTTCAGGCTGGACGAGACTATATCAGCGACGTCCTGACGAAAAAGCCGCCGCGCCTCTTCATCCCGATAGAACATATGACCGCCGTTGTAACAACGATACGTCATCGCCGCCGCCAGGGGCTCCGGCAATCGAAGCTTCAGCGCCTCGTCACGGGCGCAACTCGTCAGGGAATCATAGCGACCCGAAGCGACCAGCACTCTCAGGTCGGGTTCCTGCGCCACGGCTTCTTCCGTGCCCGGCAAAGGCGGTCCGATACGCGGTGGGCCTCCGCCCTTCTGAACCGCCTCGCGGATGGCTGTCTCAACCTGCTCCGGCGTGGCGTCGATGGTAGCGTAATTCCAACGGGAGCCCACGCTCTGAGGATAGCGATCAAACGGCGCGTAACCGGCCTCCGCCGCCTGGAGGCCAAGGTAGGGCAGATCCGTCCGATACCCCAGGTCATGCCGCAGATAACGGTCGATAGCCTTGCGGAAGTCGGAGCGCGGCTCTTCGATCAGGCGCATGTCAAAGATGTTCAGCGTCCGACCTGCATCCGCCAGCAGGCCGCGCAGATGCTGGCGCGGCGTGAAGCTGAGCGTCGCAAGGTCGATGGAATCGAGCGGCACGCCGGTGAAACGCGCTAGGTCGGCCGCCACGGCGGCCCGTTCGGCGGCGATCATGTCCTGGCTCTGCAAGGCGGGCAGATAGGTTTGCTCGATCCAGGCGCGGGCGCGCGCCCTCACGGTCTCGACGTCGGCGCCCAAGGCGGGATCGAGGCGGCCGTGATACAGGGCGACAGGGGCCAGATCGATGGGACGCAGCGCAGTCGCCATGGGCCTGGGCAGATATTCGGTCGTCAGGCCGTCGCCGCCGGAGATCAGGACCAGTCCCTTCACCGGGACGCCTTGCCGGATCAGCCTGTAGCCGACGCTGGCGGCGCGCCCAGCGCCCCAGCTTTCCCCCGCCAGGATGACCGGCCGCTCTTCCGCAGCGTGCTGCAGAAGCCACGCGCGGACGAACTCCGTGACCGAAGCGACGTCGCCCACCGTGCCGTAGAATTCTCCGGCCGCCTCGGCGCTGACCGGTCGGCTGAAACCCGTGCCGATGGGATCGACGAAGACGAGGTCCGCATCCTCCAGCCAGGTCTCGGGGTTCTCGACCAGGCGATCGCCCTCCCCCCGCCTCGGCCCGGCGACTTCGAAATGCAGGATGGTCGAGTTCGACCCGGGACCCCCGTTCCAGACGAAAATCACCGGACGAGGCGCGACGCCCTCGACCAGATAGGCGATGTAGCCCATGTAGCCGCGCGCCTGAGCGGTTTCGACATCACGGATGGCGATGCGCCCCACCTCTGCGACATAGTCCAGGTTTCGCCCGCCGACCTGCACGCTGTGGCGCGTCTCGACAGGATGCTCCGGGACGGCTCGCGTTTCGGAGAGGCTCGCGACATCAGCACGAGCGGCGCTGTAGGCGCTCCCCATGGCTGCCAGCATCGCCATGCCCGCCGCCAGACCCAGACGCACCGTCCGCCGCCTCATGCCAACCTCCCAGTCGTGGAATGAAATCTTAGCGTCATGCCGTCGGCAGGGTTATGCGAACACGCTGCGTCGGTGGACGCGCCTCGCTCCGTTCTCTCTTGCAGGCATGGTTCTGCGCATAGATCACTCAGTGTGTTGAACAGGATCGCAATCACTCGAACCAACCTGCGCGTACCATGCATAGAAGCTGCTTCGCCCGCCTCTGGCGCGCATGTCATTTGCAATCTCCCCGCCAGCCTCGATGCTTTTGCAAAGAACGTCCGGCGCCCGCCCGGGCACAATGACCTGGTGATCTGCCTGGGAGGGCTAGGATGTTCAGGGGCCTATACAGGAACGCCGCAGGCGCGGTGATCGGCGGCCTCGCCGCGAGCCTTTGTCTGGCGGCCATGCCCGCCTCGACGGCGATCCCGGAGGCGCCGGCGGCGCATGACGGCATGACCGCCCTCGCGCCCTTCGTCACCCGCCATCAGACGCAAATCCGGGGTCAGCATATCGCCTATACGGCGACCGCCGGCGAGACCCTGTTGCGCAATGGTCGAGGTCAGCCGACCGCCGCCCTATTCAGCTTCGCCTATGTGAAGGATGACGCGCCCGTCGATCGCCCCGTCATCTTCGTCTTCAACGGCGGCCCCGGCTCGTCCTCGCTATGGTTGCACATGGGCGTGGTCGGCCCGCGCCGGGTGCAACTGGATCGCGAGGTCAACCCCAGCAATGTTCCGCCCTTCGGCGTCGTCGACAACCCGGACAGCCTGCTGGACGTGGCGGACCTGGTCTTCATCGACCCCATCGGCACCGGCTTCAGCCGCATCGTCGGCGTCGGCGAGCCTGAGGATTTCTACGGCGTCGACCAGGACGCCGAGAGCGTCGCTCAGTTCATCGAGCTGTGGCTCAGCGCTAACGGCCGTTGGAACGCGCCCAAATACCTGATGGGCGAAAGCTACGGCAGCGCCCGCGCCGCCCTTTTGCCCCGCGCTCTGATGGGCGGGCCGACCACCTATTCCGGGGTCATGCGCGGCATCACGGTCAACGGGATCATCCTGCTGGGGTCCAGCCTCAACGGCCAGGGCGCAGGCCCCGGCCCCGCGCGTGCGGCGGCGCTGAACCTTCCGGCCATGGCGGCCACGGCCTGGAGCCACGGGCGGATCGAACGCGGCGGGCGAAGCCTGGCCGATTTCGACGCCGAGGTCTCGGCCTTCGCCACCGGCGACTATCTGAACGCCGTCGAGAAGGCCGCCACCGGCGCGCTGAGCCAAGCGGAACGCGCCGCCGTCGTCGCTCGATTGATCCGCTATACCGGCGTGCCGGCCGAGGCCTGGCCCGAGACTCTGGTGCTGTCGACGCGCGCCTTCTCCCAACTGCTGCTGGCGGACCAAGGGCTGGCGGTGGGGCTCTATGACGGACGCTACACCCTGCCGCTGGCGGGCGACGGCGGCGAACCCGTGGCCGATGACCCCGCCATGGGCCGCTATGTGCCGGGATTTGTCTCCGCCTTTCATCAGATGCTAGCGAAGGACCTGAAAGTGCGCATGGATCGCCCCTACGGCGCCATCGTCTGGCGCAACCTGCTGTTCGGCTGGAATTGGAAGCGGACGGGCGTGCCCGAGGGCCAGTCCTTCGCCGCCGATCTGGCCACGGCCATGCGCCGGAACGGCGACCTGCGCGTCCTGGTCGCCAGCGGCTATTTCGATCTGGTCACGACCCCCGCCGCCGCCAAGGACGCTCTAAGACAGGCAGGCGTGCCCGCCGACAGGACGACCATTCGCGACTATGAGTCCGGGCACATGCTCTATCTGGGCGATACGGCCGCCGCCTTCTCGGACGATGTGCGCACCCTGATCGCGGCAGACGCGCGCTGAAGCGCGGCCTTTTCAGGCTCAGCCAGGCTCGATCACGCCGACGCATTCCCCGAAGCCGATGGAGACAAAGCCTTCGCGCACGGCCCGACCGCGCAGATGAAGGGCGTCGCCGTCCTCCAGGAAGGTGCGGCTTTCGCCGTTAGGCAGGACGATCGGTTGTTTGCCGCCGCGCGTCAGCTCCAGAAGACTGCCCATCCCCGTATCGTCAGGGGTCGAGATGGTGCCCGAGCCCAGAAGATCGCCGGGGTTCAGGCCGCAGCCGTTCGAGGCGTGATGCGTCACCAGTTGGGCCATGGTCCAGTAGAGATTGGTCGCGGGACCGACGCCCAGGCGATGGGGAGCCACGCCCGCCTTTCGCATGGCCTCGGTCTGGATCAACGTCTCCAACTCCAGCGCGAAGGTCCCGTGCGCCTGATCCGCCTCGTCCCACAGATAGGGCAAGGGCGCCGGATCGCCTTCGGGCCGAGCCGGCTGTGCGATGCGGAACGGCTCTAGCGCCTCGGCGGTGACGATCCAGGGCGACACCGTGGTCAGGAAGCTCTTGGCCAGGAAGGGCCCCAGCGGCTGATACTCCCACGCCTGAAGATCGCGCGCAGACCAGTCGTTCAGCAGAGACAGGCCGGCGATCCGGGATCCCGCGTCGGCGATCGACAACGGCTCTCCCAGCCGATTGCGCTGAGCGATCCAGACGCCGAGTTCAAGCTCCAGATCCAGCCGTCGCGTCGGTCCGAAGGTCGGCGCCGACGCATCCGGCGCCCGCGTCTGACCTGACGGGCGGCGCACGGTCCGGCCCGACGGCACGACGGTAGACGCCCGGCCGTGATAGCCGATGGGCACATGCTTGTAGTTCGGCAGCAACGGGTCGTCCGGCCGGAACAGACGTCCGACGTTCATGGCGTGGTGAACACCCGCGTAGAAATCGGTGTAGTCGCCGATTGCCGCGGGCAGATGCATGATCGCATCGAAGGCCTCGGCCAGATGAACTTCTACCTTGCTGCGGCGAGCCGTATCCGACAACAGGGCGGAGGCCGCGCGGCGCACGGCGCGGCGCGGCTCCGGCGCCAGAGCCAGAAGCGGATTCAGCGCGGGGCCGGAGGCCGCCTCGGCTGCGGTGTGCGCCTCGCCATCGAACAAACCCGAACGCGCCGCCGAGGCCAGGTCCAGAATCCGGTCGCCGATAGCCATGCCGCCGCGAGGCGCCTCGCCCGGACGGCTGAACACGCCTAGCGGCAGATTCTGGATCGGGAAGTCGGCGTGGCTGTTCGCGCTATCGACCCAGCTGACGCGCGCCGGATCGTGGGTTTCGTCGATCCCCCTCACGCCGTGCGGCCTTTCTGGAAGCCGGTCCAGCAGTCGTCATAGTCGAGCTGCATCAGCGGCGTCTGCTCGGCCCATAGCGTGGTGCGGATGGGCATGCGCGTCTCGAACATGAAGGCCAGGGTGTTCTCGATCTT